>CANMBS010000022.1 GCA_947496145.1 uncultured Pseudovibrio sp. | reverse complement strand
GGTCGCTGGCGAAATCAACAGCCGCCGCGCAGCCTCACGACCACTCATACCGACTTCAATGAGTTTGCGAAAACGGTTTCGAAGATCAATTGAAAGCGGTGCTGACATGATAACTCCTCCTCACACCAGTGAATCACAACGTCCCTGAAAGGGAATCCCAAAAGATTCAGGGTATTGGCTACCCGCTTTAATGATTCATATCGAACATTCTGATGTCCAAGAATGAAGAAAATAATTCTTTCATTGAACTCCCGCTCTTCTGCCGGCATTTTGTACGGGTAAACCAAGGGGAGCATGTGATGGAAACGATTTTGTCGGCCTTGATGTATCCAATCTATGTGAGCGCTTCCTCGGGAGCCATTGTCTCTGCCTTCTAGGTGGTAACCGATCCAGAAGCTATCCATGGCTCTTTGAAAAGGTGGCATGAAACGCTCAATTGAGTGGTATTGGAAACTGGTCGTATGACCAATTGGTTGTATAGCGAATTGGAAGCGCGTGGATTACCTTTGGTGTGTGTTGGTGTCCGTCAGGCAGATGCTGTTTTGAGCCAGATGCAAAATAAGACCGATGAAAATGGCGCCGCACTGCTCAGCGAACTGGCACGCACAGAATTTTACCGCAAAGTAATGGTCAAGAGCCGCATTGCCCGGCATCGCCGTGCGCTCCTCAGAGCAAAGAACTTTACAGGTGCCTGTCCAGTGTGACACAACACCCGAGGGGGAGTTCAATGAAAGAACTATACTCCCCTAAAACCTGAATCCCACATTCGCTCGGACAGCATGCTCCTGAGTATTCTTGCCGAAGGCCCCTTCATAGCTGAGATTCAGATGACGACTGTTATCATTTGCACTCAGCGTAAGGCCGCTAGATATTTGACCAAGAGCATTGTCAATTTCGCTATAGTTTTGAAAGTTGCCATCACTGGCGCTCGCGCCTGTGAACGATGTATTTATATGTAGATTATCACTTGTCGTGAATTCCGCCTTACCGCGCACGAATGTGCGAAGACTATAATCTTCTACAACATTAAAGTCAGCTCCAATTTCAATAGAAGGAGCAAATGAAGCAATCCATTGATTGGTGGAATTCAAAGTCAGGCCATAACCTTCACTCTGTTGCTCACTATCTTCTGAGGAGTTGATAAACATGGCATCTATGTCAAAGCTTGGCCTGATATAGAGTGCACTTTCCGGAACTTCATAGAGATAACCAACTCCAAGTCTCAAGTTCCCTTGAGCAACCCACTGGTCAAGTGAAGCAACTCCAATACTTACAACAGTGTTTTCGGGCAATACGCCATTGATCCCAATTACCCGCTCTGAGCTATATTGAGCGATGCTACCGCTGAGCGCACCATGAAACTCCCATGGACCTTGATGTTTTGTAAGAGAAATCCCCCAGTGGCCTCGCCCACCATCCGAAGAGAAACGTGATCCGTTTGTCAGGTTAATGCTTTGGTAGCCTACTGCCATTCCAATATAAAGGTCTTCAGTGACGAGGGACTGCAACCCTCCGAAGACCTGAAGACTATTTGTTTTAAGGCGTTTTGACTGAGATGTTGCTCTGCGTTTGAAGTTGTCTCCTGCAATACTTGCCCAAAAGCAACTACGGCTATCGATATCATACTGCCGGGCAGTGTGTTTTTCGCAATCCATCATCACATCAACGAAACTGCGTCCTGCATTAAATGCCTCAACTCTGTTTGCGGCATATCCCTCTGACGTCAACCGATCAAGAGTGTCGATCACCTGTTTCCTGTCTTGCATGTTTCCAACAAGAGCAAAAAGATGTCCAAGGCTCGAAGACCCGGAGCCACTAAGCACATTATTAATGTAGTCTCCAACCTCGGTCTGATTTCGTGTCATACCGCTAATGGAGAAATCGGGAGTAGCAATCAGGTCAATGGTGCTGCCATCCCCAGTGCTGCCATTTAGCCCGATGGAGTAATCAATGACAACCGTGTCTTGTATCATGGTGCCGTTATCAGCAGTGGCACCATCAGCATCGATCAGGACGAGAGGCAACGCACGTTGATAATCATGCAGGACAGGCACTAATGTTCCTCCCATAGTGGCGTCCGTGCTTGCGAGCATCAAGTCACTGTTCCCACCGGCTGCACCATTTGTCTGGAAGTGCACATCAGCCACATAAGTTGCACTGCTTCCAAAGCCAACAGATCCGGTCAAAGTGGTCGTTTGACCAACATTTTGTGTGACTGAAAGCTGGTCGGCGCTCAGCTTGCTGACATCCAAGTCATCGCTTGTCAGAAGTTGCCCGCCTAATTGCAGATAGCCATCAATCGTCAGCAAACCTTTATCGCCAAGCAAGATGGTATCCAGAGCATAAAGCGCACCTTTATCTCCTACTGTTAGGTTGTTGACACCCCCTCCAAAATCCACATTGCCATATGCCTGCCCCTGAAGCGATGCTTCCTCATTCCCGTCACCTCCTAAAATGGCTTGATTGTTTAACCCAAAAACGAAGCTTTCCTCGGAAACAGACAGACTATTCGCAGCTCCCCCATCAATCCTCACCGCAGCTGTTCGCTCTGCCGAACCGCTGCCGCCGACAATGACCCCATCAAGCTTTACAGACACGTCTCCTGCACCACTTCCTCCATCAGACTGGGCAAACACCGCGCTGCTGTTTTCGCCGGTTGTAACGATGTTGCCCGTCAAATCCAGATCAATGGCACCACCTGAACCAGTACCGCCGGCACTTCCTAGGAACCAATCGTCAACGACACCACCGCCGCCGCCAAGGCTCTGAGCCAGTATACCGAAGGAACCGTCACCAGAGGTCTGAATATAACCGGTGTTGGTGAAGCTGATTGCCCCGCCATCGCCACCATTTGCCTCCGAAAGCTTGAGAGTTACGTCAGCCTGATCCAGATCCGTGGTTACGAGGCCGCCGCCGCCGCCAATTGATTGCAGAACGAAGCCGTGAGACCGTCTTCCTTCCGTTATTGCACTTACAACGACTTCTGTCTCATCAATAACAACCACGCCACCAGTATTGGTAAGATTGATAGCACCTCCATCGCCAGTGGAACCGTCCAGAGCACCGAGCGTCACAATGCTTGTATCAAAGCCGAGCAGGTAGCTCTCCCCACCTCCTGCTCCGATGGTTTGCACAACCTGAGCGCTTGAATAATCGCCTTCCGTGTAAATTTTACCAGCCAAATCCAGATTAATATCGCCTCCATCATTGAAGAAACTTGGATCGGCGCCCAGAACAACAGTGGCGTTTTTAGTTCCCAGAGTTTCAGGATCTTCAGTTTCAACAGTTGTGACATTCATGACCAGACGTCCGCCACCACCGCCAATCGACTGAGTTGAACCGCCGCCGGACACGTAGCCAAAGGTAGCAACATCCCCATCCCGCTCAGAGGTAACATCGCCTCCTGCGGAATTATCTGTATTCACGCCCCCAAGCACAGCAGTCAGATCCACATCGGCGATATCATTCACAACAACATTGGTGGTAGAGTTACCGCCGCCGCCGCCAACGCTCTGGGTAAGAGATGCTATAGATTGTTCCGCAGAAGTATAAAGGCTTCCGATATGTGTCTGTTCAACCACAGAACCTGTCGCATCCGAGATCAGATTTCCGCCAAGGCCCAGTGTTCCTTTTATAATCGCCTTCACGTTTTCTGCCACACCATCGTTCGGGGGTAGTTCAATACCGCCATCTCCCAATTGAACGGCTTTCTCGCTGAAGTCCAGAAAGGTTTCCGTATTACCGCCGCCGCCGTTGACAGACTGGGTGAGGACAGCCTGACTGTTTGCCCCATTCATGACGATATCTCCAGTGGTGTTAACAGTCACAGTGCCAGCTTTGCCAGCTGTTCCCTCTTTTGCGCCCAGCACACTGGAGAAAACATAGTCTGTTGCTGTCCAGACTGGTGCACTTATGGAGAAACCTGCATTTCCGCCAGCTCCACCGACAGATTGAGCAAAGATACCATAGGCGTTGTTACCGTTAGATATGATGGAACCTGAATGGTTAACCAGGACATCACCACCGTTTGCACCGTCACCACCAAAGCCACCAATGGCGATATTGGATAAAGACTTTGCTAAGTTACTACGCGGGTTGGTCAGAACGTTCTTGGAAAGAGATATGGCCATGCCACCATCCCCACCGCCACCGCCGACTGACTGGGCGTAGATGCCGTAGGAATTATCGCCATCCACAAGGATAGCCCCCGTGTTGTCTACCCTCACGAATCCAGCAGTATTGCCATCACCACCTGATCCACCAATATTCAGACCCACCGACGTCGTATCATTGGTGCTCGCCTTGAGGGACAAATCCCCGGATATTGAACTTCCGCCCATACCGCCGCCGCCGCCAACAGATTGTGCAACGATACCATGAGCTTTATACCCGTAAGTTGTGATGCTTCCAGCATTGTCAACGAACACATCACCGCCAATGCCACCTGTTCCACCAGAGCCACCAAGGCCCATTTGCAGTTTTCGGGCACTTTTGCTCTCACCATTCGCGATTCCGCTGGAAATACTTGTGGTTGAGCCACCGGTGCCGCCGCCGCCACCAATGGATTGAGCCAGAATGCCATGACTATAATTGCTCAAGGTAACAATCTGACCATCTGCTTCGTTGGTAACTGAAACATTCCCGCCAGTTCCAGCATCACCACCATTACCACCGATCATCAGGGCATTATTGGAGCTGTCATCCGCAGTCGGTCCCAAAACGATATTGGCAACATGCTGCGCATCGCCGCCACCGCCACCAACCGACTGGGCGAAAATGCCGACTGAGCGTTCCTCAGTGGTACCAATCCCTCCACTATTTGTGACAGTAACATCAGAGGAATAACCACCTGTTCCACCATCACCACCGAGGGAAATCGAAGTCTGGCTACCCGTGATAGCTTTCAGATTGATAATGTTGTTTTCAATGAGGCCGCCCATGCCACCGCCGCCGCCAATGGACTGCGCGAGAATGCCATGAGAATCCGTGCCCTCTGTGATAATTATGCCATCATTATCAACGGTGACTGTACCCGAGTACATTCCGTCGCCACCGGTGCCGCCAATGTTGACAGAGGCTGTTGACCCGACTTTAGAACCTTTCACAGTATTTTTAGCTATGTCCAGCGCTTTTGTTCCGCTTTTCACATAGCCGCCAGTACCACCGGAGCCACCAACGGACTGAGCGAGAATGCCAACTGAACGGTCACCTTCTGTTTCAACCTGCGCAGTGTTTGTGACATCAACATTGCCACCTGTGCCTCCCGTTCCACCGGTACCACCAATGGAAATAGAATAGGACTTGCCTGACCCCGCAGATCCTCCGGTACCGCCACCGTTACCGCCGCCGCCGCCAACGGACTGAGCGAACACAGCATGGGCATCTGTACCTATGGTTTTCACAAATCCTTTGGCCTCAAGCTCAACATTACCAGCAGCACCGCCGTCTCCGCCTTCTAGGCCAACATTGAGTGAAAGCTTGCTGCCTTTGTCATCTTCGGATTTCGGGGTACCTAGCTGCACAGAGGTTGAACTGGAATTGCCGCCGCCATTGCCAACAGACTGAGCCAGCAGACCATAAGAGCCGTCGCCACTGGTTAAGACTGTGCCGTCAGAACTCAGGAAGACGTCATCTCCTGAACCACCAGTTCCGCCCGTTCGGCCTATGCTGACGGTCAGTGATCCACCATCTCCGTCTGTAGAGACGTTGTCGTAACCAGCATTTCCGCCGCCGCCACCAATGGATTGCGCAAATACGCCAAAGGAATTGTCACCAGACGTCGAAACGTCACCAACGTTTAGCAGGTTAACCGTCCCGCCGGTACCACCTTCACCAGTGCCACCACCTACAGACAGTGCTAATCCCTTGTTTTTATCAGCCTGCCCAAATTGATACATCAATCCAATGTTGAAAGAAGCATTACCGCCGCCACCGCCGATCGACTGACCGAATACACCGTGACTGTCGTCTTGTAAGGTGACAACGTTTCCATAATGATCAATATCTACCGCGCCACCATTTCCGGCATTGCCTCCAGCACCTCCAATCGCAACCACAGCAGCAAAACCATTACTCTGACTGTTGGGGTCCTGCGCCGCACTTCGGCCCTCAAGCTCATCCAAAACAGCGTTATAGTTTGCAATTACGCCATCATCGACGCCTGAATTCGTCGGTGTTTTTCTCTCACTGGAGTTCCCGCTGTCGCTTTTGGAGCCGGTTGTGTAGCTAATACCCAAAACTGCATTCACACCGGCATCACCGCCGCCGCCGCCAATACTGGCAGCTTCAATTCCATGCGCTCCTACACCATCTGTGTGAATTGTGCCAGCCGGTTGGTCTTTTATACCGCGCGCGACGGTTACATTTCCAGCATGTCCTCCGCCGGAACCAAAGCCCCCGACACCGACGCCGAGCGGGGAACTATTCTTCGTTCCGACAACGGTTATGTTCATCCCACCGGTACCACCACCGCCGCCAATTGACTGGGCAAAAACACCACGTGCATGGTAACCTTGAGTACTAATGTTACCACTTGAGGTAACCATAACATCACCAGCATCAGCGCCTTCTCCGCCATGGCCACCCAGACCTGCAACCACGCTGACGTCGGTCGCTCCGTCAGAAGTTTCTGAATCTCCCCAGTTGAGCTGGCCAGAGACATTCATCCCGCCGTTGCCGCCTCCGCCGCCGACAGATTGCGCGAAAATGCCGTGTTTCCAGTTGCCCTCAACCTGAATGGTTCCGCCATGATCAACAGTCACATCACCAGCCGCATTAGCCGCACCGCCAAAGCCACCAATACCGAAGGTTATAGAGGGAACTTTACCGTCTTTACTTAAGGCCACACCACCAGAGACATTGAGGCCGCCATTGCCGCCGCCGCCACCTATGGATTGCGCCAGCAACCCGGCAGACCCTTCAGTTTCGTCCGCTTCCTCATCAAACAGGCCAGCGTCAACAAACAAGTCCTTTAAAGTAGTCGCTTCCAGAATACCTTCTGTAGCATCGACAATATCGTCACCAAGAACACCACGCAGTTTGCTCTCAAACTCTGCATCCTCTGGCTCTTTAAGGTCATCGGGATCGGTAGTCACAATGATGTTCGCAGTTACATTGGTCGTAACATTGCCAGCTTTGCCTGCGTTACCACCCATGCCGCCAACACCGACAATAAGCGAACTATCGGAGACAATACCACCAGAAACATTCAGCCCGCCATTGCCACCGCCACCACCAACGGATTGCGCCAATATGCCGGATCGCCCGGTACCATGCGCAATAATGGTGCTATCGCCGGAAACATCAACATTAACAGCACTTGCATCGCCGCCAGTGCCACCAAAACCGCCAACACCGACTAGTACTGCATAGGATTTGCTGGAATCGGCAAGTCCGGCTCCTGGTTTACCGCTTATCGCCAGACCCGCACTCACACTGGTGCCACCATTACCACCGCCGCCACCGATAGATTGAGCAACGAGACCGTGTGCTCCGGCCTTTTCGTTGATTATGTAGGAACCATCACTCTGCAAAGTACGTGGTAAAGCAGTTATATTGCCAGAATAATCCAGATCAACAGAACCGGCGTCACCGCCGCCACCGCCAAATCCGCCAACACCCATTGAGAGGGACAGTATGGTGTCAGAACCCGAGGGCTTGGTTAACGCTAAAGAGCCCGAGACATTCGTGCCCCCATTTCCGCCGCCGCCGCCAAGGGACTGTGCCATCACACCATGTGACTTATCACCCTCTGTAACAACATCGCCAATGACATCGAGCTCAACAGCGCCCGCATTGCCGCCATCACCGCCGAAGCCACCAACACCGAGACCAATCGCTGCACCGGATTTTCCAGAAAGGCTAACTGCGCCGGAAACATTCAGGCCACCATTGCCGCCACCGCCACCGAGGGACTGTGCCAGGATACCAATGCTTTCATCGCCTGATGTACCTATAAGATTATAGTCATCGGTCGTCCGGACTGTGCTGGAAACAGCCTTGCCATCACCGCCCCCGCCAGCAAAACCGCCGACACCAAGACCTATCGCTCCGCCACTTTCCTGTGTCAGATTGAGCGCTGCATTAATGCTGGTGCCACCATTACCACCACCACCACCAAGGCTCTGTGTCACTATGGCAGCGCTATTATCACCTGTAGTCACAACACCACCTGTGAAGCTGGAAGTGGTGCTGTCGCCAGCATCGGCCCCAGATCCACCAAATCCACCCACACCAATTCCAATGGCTCCGCTTGTCGAGCGTGAAAGCGAAAGAGCGGAAGAAATATTGGTGCCGCCATTACCACCGCCACCGCCAAGACTCTGTGTCAAAACCCCGATTGAGTTGTTGCCTAAAGTTTGCACGTAACCGGAGGAAACATTCGTTAGTGATCCAGCGCTGCCGCCACCGCCACCAAACCCGCCGACACCAATTCCGAGCGCTCCTGAGAAGTCCGGCGCAAGTGATATGGTACCTGAAACATTCGTGGCGCCATTGCCACCACCACCGCCAAGGCTTTGGGCAATGATACCGCCAGAATAAGCCCCTTCAGTAAAAACAGTTCCTGCAAAGGTGTTGTTCACTGTGCTGGCTGTACCGCCGTTGCCGCCAAAGCCACCCACGCCAATAGCTGCTGCTCCCGAACCTTTTCCGCTCAGACTGAGTGTTCCTGTAACATTAATGCCGCCGTTACCACCGCCGCCGCCAACAGACTGCGCAATGACGCCTGCTGAGTTATCTCCTTTGGTTTGAACATCACCTTCAACATCAGCAACAACCTCATCACCGTTGCCACCGTCACCGCCGCCACCGCCAACGCCGACACCAATCGCCGCACTGTTGCTGCTTGCGAGGCTGACTGCGCCTGAGACATTAAGGCCACCATTACCGCCGCCACCGCCAAGTGACTGAACAACAATAGCTGATGAATCATCTCCTGTCGTATTGACATCACCTATAACAGTGCCAGTTGCTTTTTTGCCTGAACCACCGCCACCGCCGGAACCACCGATACCTACGGACACTGCACCACCGGAATTGCCGCTTAGACTGACCGCAGCAGAAACATTTATGCCACCATTACCACCACCGCCACCTGCGGACTGAACAATCACACCACCCGAATTTGCTCCGGTTGTTGTCACGTTACCAGTAACAGTACTCTCGACAATATTGCCGTCGCCGCCATCACCGCCACTACCACCAAGCCCCACAGATACACCGGCAGAACCTGTCTGCGCTCCAGAGACGGTAGCTGAAACATTGAGCCCCCCGTTACCGCCGCCGCCGCCAAGGGATTGCACAACGACACCAGCAGAGTTGCGCCCTGCGGTTAGCACATTGCCAGTCAACTGAGATTTAACGATACCAGATGTCCCGCCTGCGCCTGCTGAGCCACCAAGGCCAATGGCGGCACCACCAGAACCGGTGCCAGCCGCACTTACGGCCGCCGAAACATTGAGACCGCCATTGCCGCCCCCACCGCCAACAGACTGGGCAAGCAAACCAACGGAGTCGTCTCCCCGTGTTTCCAGATTACCGATAACGGTAGTCTCAACCTCACTCCCATTGCCGCCCCCGGCACCACGACCACCGATACCAACGCCAATGGCACCCGATCCTGTACCCGCCCCGGAACCACTCGGAGTTACGTTGATGCCGCCATTGCCGCCACCACCACCGATAGATTGAGCAACCACAGCACCCGACTGACTGCCGGTTGTCAAAACGTTATTAGCTATGTTGAGAGTAACTTTAGCACCATTGCCGCCGCCAGCGCCTGATCCGCCGATGCCTACTCCAACAGCTCCGGAGCCTGTACCTGCACCAGACAGAGCGGGGGAGATATTGAAGCCTCCATTGCCGCCGCCGCCGCCAACAGACTGTGCCAGAATCCCGGTTGAGGCATCCCCGGTAGTCTGAACATAAGCTGTTGTTTTCGCATTTACAGCCTTACCGTCACCACCACCGGCACCAGAACCACCGAGACCAACAGAAACTGCCCCACTTGCCGTTCCGGCTCCCGATAACGCAGCACTAACGTTGAAGCCACCATTGCCGCCACCACCACCAATAGATTGGGCGACAAAGCCGGATGAGGCAAAACCGCTTGTCAGAATCTGTCCATTAGAGACTGCGGTCACCGTGCCTGCGTCCCCGCCGCCAGCACCATTTCCGCCTAAGCCAACACTAATGCTACCCGAGCCAGTCCCGGCACCCGAGATCGCACCAGATACGTTGAAACCACCATTTCCGCCGCCGCCGCCGACAGACTGGGCCACCACTCCCGAAGAGCGGTCGCCAAGTGTCGTCACGGATTTGTCTGTGGTCAGGTCAACACTACCGGATGAAGAGCCAGTGCCTCCGCTGCCGCCCAGTCCAACGGCAATCGCGCCACTGCCGGTTCCTGAGCCTGCAATAGTTCCACTGACATAAAAGCCGCCGTTTCCGCCGCCGCCGCCGACAGACTGAGCCAGCACACCAACTGAATCGTCACTTTCTGTCGTCACAACTCCTGTAACTTTTGCTGTCACATCATCGGAACTGCCACCGGATCCACCTGTCCCGCCAAGCCCGACAGTAACGCTCCCGGAGCCAACCCCAGCACCAGCGATATTGCCGCTGACATTGAACCCGCCATTTCCGCCGCCGCCGCCGATGGATTGTACAACCACCGCACCGGAGTTACTTTTTTTGGTTGTCACATCTCCTGCAACAGTGGCGTCGACCGTACCGCCAGCTCCACCCGATCCGCCAGAACCGCCAAGCCCAACGCTTACAGCACCTGATCCTGTGCCTGCAACTGCCGCGCCAGCCGATACAGAAAAGCCCCCGTTACCACCGCCGCCGCCGACGGACTGAATAAGGACCCCACTAGAATGTTCGCCTTCAGTGGTCACATCAGCACCGACCTGCGCTTTGACAGCACCGCCATTTCCGCCACCGCCAGCTTCTCCGCCAAGCCCAACAGTTACAGCGCCAGCCCCAGCACCTGCCCCGGCCAGTCCGGCTGCCACGGAATAACCTCCGTTACCACCGCCACCGCCAATAGACTGCGCGATTACAGCACCTGAATAATCACCTTTGGTTCTGATGTGCTCACCTTTGGCAATCAGATCCACATCACCGCCAATGCTGGCATCGCCTGCCCCGCCACCAACGCCAACATTAATAGTGCCGCTACCGCCTCCACTGGCGCTAATACCCGCAGAGACAGTGCCTCCGCCATTTCCACCACCACCGCCAACAGACTGAGCCAGAAGTGCAGGTGAATAACCACCAGTTGTGTTGACTGAAGCATCTGTGTAGACCCGAACGCGCCCACCGTCTCCACCGTCTCCACCAGAGCCACCAACGCCTATAGAAACACTACCGGAAAAAAGAACTGAACCTGAGCCAGAAGCCGATACGGCCAGCCCACCATTCCCGCCGCCGCCGCCAACAGACTGGAACAGCATGCCTGCTGACCGCTCCCCGGTAGTCAGGAGTGAGCCACTAAAACCTGCTGTAACCGGGGTGCCGGAAGCATCGATTTCACCCACCGTTACCGAACCGCCAGCACCACCATTGCCGCCGGAACCACCAATGCCAACGGACAATGATCCGGATATCGGCCCACCTGAAGCGGCTACGGATACAGCGTATCCACCATTACCGCCACCGCCGCCAACAGATTGCAACAAGATGCCAGCAGAATCGTCCCCGTCCGTCTGCACGGAAGCTGCTCCACTGCCGGAAAGAGATACATCGCCTCCTTTACCACCGGTTCCACCACTCCCACCGACTGAGACAGATGCGGCTCCAAAGGCTCCAACGGCTACCTGCACAGCACCGCCCCCATTGCCGCCACCGCCACCGACAGATTGCGCAAAAACGCCAGCCGAACGATCACCTGATGTATGAATGGAAGATGGTTGTGTCGCATCACTATTGGAAAGCGTAACCTCAACGTCACCACCCTCACCTCCGGCTCCACCAGAGCCGCCGACTGCAACGCCGACAAAAGCACCGACTGAACCAGAAGAACCACCATTACCGCCACCACCGCCAACGGACTGTGCAAGAATTGCAGCAGCATCATCGCCAGTAGTTGTAATGACACCGTCATTGGTAACGGTGACTTTGCTGCCATAGCCACCACCATCACCACTGCCGCCAACTGCCACCATACCGGCAGAGTTGCCGCCATCGCCACCACCGCCACCAATTGATTGTGCCAATACACCTTTCGCTCCATCTCCGCTCGTGGAGATCGAACCAAAATTACTAACAGTGACGGTATTGCCATTACCGGCCTTTGACCCAGCACCGCCGATACCGACCAGTCCATAAGCATCGGATCCTTGCCCGCCGGAACCTCCAATGGATTGTGCAATAATGCCGCTGGACCCTATACCCTTGGTGATAATCGTTCCGCTTGCCAGATTGTTAACCGTAACCTCGTCGCCGCTGCCACCATTAGAGCCTGCGCCTCCCACTGCGACCAGTGCCCCGGCGACACCACCGGACCCACCTCCGCCACCAATAGACTGAGCCATGATGCCGCTTGCGTAGTCACCATTGGTCTGAATCGTCCCGCTGTTGTTGACCTCAACGGTCCCACCGTTACCGCCATTATCTGGCTGCCCAAGAAGGGAAACAAGTAAGTTGCCGCTGGTTCCCGATGATCCGCCTGAACCACCGATAGACTGAGCCAGAATACCGTGCGAAAACTCGCCCTCTGTTAAAATATTTCCTGTACTATTAACAATGACAGAGCTGCCACTTCCTCCGTAACCGCCATTACCTGACTCTCCCACTAAGCCCCATTGATCGCCGCCATTGCCGCCGTTATTACTGACACTGAGTGCATAGATGCCATAGGCACCATCTCCCCGCGTGTAGATGGTGCCATTCTGGTTAACTGTAACAGTGCCGCCATCTGCTGAATGACCTCCGGTTCCGCCGCCGGGAGCTGCAAAGCCGCTGCCTCCATTGCCAGCTTTACCGCTTCGGCTATAAGCAAAAATGCCGTGATTATCCGCTCCGCTGGTGGTGATTGTGCTCCCGGAGCTCTGTGTCGCTACGACGGTTCCGCCATGGCCGCCATCCCCACCATCTTTTCCGCTCCAGAAACTGGCGTAGGAGTCCCCTCCATTCCCGCCATCCCCACCAACACTGCCTATCTCCCACCCGACATTTGATGTCGCATCCACATCTGAGTTCAACGTTTTGCTTTGTGTAGGGCCAGTTTTACCATTTCCACCACTGCGGGGAGACACGAACAACGCTCCATCCCTACCGTCATCCCCATCCCTGCCATATACGACCTGCTCAACTCCATCAGGCCCGGAGTTGTTTACCGGCGGGGTCAAATCGCCAACGGTGCCGCTGCTGTTAACTGAAGTGTCATACTCGACAGTGGTCATCTGTATTGAGATTACCGACTGTGAACCGTTGTTTCCTTCTGTAGAGATCGTCGCATCAGTTCCTGACACTGCTGTGATTTTGAAGGCAATCGGCGGATTATCGTTGTTGTAAAAGTACTCCCCATTAGTCTTAACGAGGAAAGTGTAACCGTCCTCAGTCTGAACAAAGGCGGTTGCTCCAACGGTGGGGGTACCTGCCGGGTCTACCACCAGCGCACTTACTATAGTTGAAACACCCGTAACCGGATTTAAAACACTATCACCCACTGCAGACGTTGAAGACGGAGGGGGAGGATCTGCTGCGAATGCCTGGATCTCACAAAATAAAATCACACCGACAGCAACAACAAATACGAGAGAACAGCTCTTGAGTACAGCTACCCCAAAACATTTGAAATAGTAACTTCCTTTAGACTCTTTAGATGTTTGCGAAATTCTCCAGTTTAAAATCCCAAACTTCATAGGAGCCTCACTCAAATTACCAAAAGTAAGCGGCAGTGTTCTGCTTTAAACATGAGTCAGTATACTTAAACCGATAAGCATACCCTTGAGAGACTGCCTTTGAAAAGGTGATAATTCATTCGTAAATTTACATATGTTAAATTTGACAATTATTTGCATTAATATCAATTAAATTTTTAGCAATTAAATCACTGCATTTTACTTACTTATTTTTCAGGGTATCATGACTTTAGCCTAGTTCTGGCTGCTATGGTTTTATCTGTATGCAAATCTTGGAGTTATAGGTCACGGTTTAAAAACCGTTTCCGAAGAGCGCGCTGTTCTGGTTCCTGAACTTTAAAAAATGTTGCTACGTGAATATTGCAGCCGTCTCTGCTGTTTTCATACCTCAAACTGTTTTCCGTCGAAGCTGTTGGACAAACCCGCGATTTGAGTAAGAGAGCGTCTTGGCTCATGATCATGACAACATGACTGAATATTAAAGCGTTTGGCGATTAAGATGTAAAATATCAGACTACCTTAAAGTAATTCCAGCATTCCTGCGGTGCAGAGAGGTTACAAACTTCGCCCAGAGCATCTGTCAATACATCAAATTTTCTTGCACATATGTGGCGCAGAGCTTTGGAAATACTGGTGAGGTGCAGGCCCTCGACCATAAACCGCGCGTCACGCAGGCCAAACAACGTGATATCTTCATCTTGTTCCACAAGCTCTTTTAGGAGGTTATGGTAAGGCGCAGGCTTGCCGGTTCCTGTTGACCGTCCGGTTTGAGCAGGTTCAAGGCTTTGCCGGGCACGCGCCTTACGAGCCAGACGGAAGCCGGGAGCTGGCGAAATCAGAAGCCAGTGTGCTGCTTCACGACCATTGAGGCCGGCTTCTATCTAGTTTTGAAAACGCTAACGCAAGTCAGGCGAGAGTGGTGCCGGCATGAGAGTTCCTCCTCATGCCAATGAATCACCAACTGCTTGAGTTGGAAGCCCTAAAGATCCAAAGTAATCGCCAGTGATTTAGTCCATTTTGTACAGCTCATACAGGTCTGTTGTGAGTGCTAGTCAAAGCCTGAATCATGAGAAAATCTATTTGGGTAGATTTTCGCGCTGGTAAATCTAGGTCCATTTTATGGAACAACCCATACTCGGGATCTGGTGCTCCGGTCCGCGTCCGATTTTTGCAACCTGATGCATAGCATTGAGTAGCTCCGGTGTGCGATTGGTTGGATCATTGAAACCAGCATCATCCAAACGGCCACGATATTGCAGTTCACCCTTGTTATTGAAACCAAAAAAGTCCGGTGTGCACACGGCGCCGTACGAACGGCCAATTTCCTGAGTTTCATCGACCAAATATGGAAACTCAAAGCCAGACTCTTTGGCAAATTCTTTCATAAAGCGTGGACCGTCAGCTGGCACATAGCGATAGTCGTTGGACATAACAGCCAATACACCAAAGCCTTCAGACATGAGTTGTTTTGTATCCGCAGCCAACCGGTCTGCAATAGCTTGTACATATGGGCAGTGGTTGCAGATAAAGGCGATGAGCAAGCCATTTTCGCCAATGTGATCTGACATGGTGAAACTAGTAGCATCAGCGTCCTTGAGCGTAAATTCCGGCGCTTTCCAGCCAAAGTCACAAATCGGTGTGTTCAATAGCATGAGAACCTCCCTACAGGGTTATAGAATAAATGAGTATCTGTGGGCTTTAATGCGCAAATGACGGGCCACTTAAGCCCGTCAGTCACAGCAGTCTGTTAGAGGCTTACTTTCCCGGAACCGGGAAGCGCATCACGTAAAATGGTGCTTTCGCACCATTAACGCCCTGATTGAACGCAGGATGTTTGTGAAGCTGGTTCTGAGTGACATAGACATAACCATCCTTGGCAACATCAAAGCCATCCGGCCAGGAAAGGCGCACATCCTTGATGAGTACTTCGTACTTGCCAGCGGTAGTCAGGCCAATGGCTGAGTTTTCGATGTCAGACACGATCAAGCCACCATTTGGGTTGAAGGTCATGCCGTCACTTGGTTTTTTCGGGCCGTACTCTTCGATGGAACCAGCCAGATCAGCTGCTTTAACAGACGCATCGGCCAATTTCGCAGCTGGAATGCGGAAGATCTGTTCACCGTTGACCGTTCCAAAATAGACCCATTCACTGTCATCAGAGATCGCAATCGGGTTCAGGCCAAAGCGCAATTTGTTAAGGGAGCCATCTTCACCTTTGGCTGCCATCAGGCCACCATCAATCACCACATCGCGATCTGGAGAGATAAACTGCTCTGCCGCTTCCAGCAGACGGCGAGCTTCACCGGTTTTCAGATCGACGACAACAAGTGCTGGTTTGGATGGACCTGCCAGGTTGCCGAGGGTCATGTCAGCAATGTAGATCTGGCCACGCTTTTCATCAATCGCAAAGTCCTGAAGGAAGGAATTTGCCGCCAGTGCAGATTTGTCAATCTGTAGGTCTGCATGAAGCGTGTTGGTTTCTGAATTCCAGCCCAACAGACGAGGGGTCGCAGCTTCGCTACCCATGTCCAGCATCCAGACAATGCCATTAGAGTCAGTGTCTACGCCAATCACAGCAGACAAACCCAGTTCACCTGCTTCCGGGCCATCCGCCCAGTCCTGGGTCGGGAATGGAGCTTTGCTACCATCTTTCAGCACTTCGACCACTTTGAGAGTCGGACCATCAAGAGGCTGCATGCTCACAATCATGCGCCCATTTGGTGTTATGGTGATGTTGCCTGGACGGGTGTCAGTGAACTTTGCCACTTCTTCCAGTTGCAGGCCCTCGCCAGCGACTGCAGATAGTGAAATGAGAGAAAGGGCAGAAGCTGCCAGCACAGATTTCAGCATCAATAAAATTTCCTTATTGATTGTTGATGTTCTATGAGACATATGACTAAATAAGATGAATTAGTAAAACTAGAAAAACAAATAGATCCTATGAGTAATGCTAATAGATCTCCATTCCGCCTTGATACAGACCTGATCGTGTTGCGTTCGCTGGTGGCTGTAGCAGAAGAGGGAAGTTTCTCTGCCGCCGCAGAAAAAGTTGGCCGCACTCAGTCGGCCATCAGCCTTCAAATCGCAAAATTGGAGGAGCGGCTGGACGTAAAGCTGTTTGACCGCACGAGCCGTTCCCTCTCGCAAACCAGCGAGGGTGAGGTCTTTATTGGCTATGCCCGAAAGATTCTGGAGTTGGCCGATGAAGCTGTTCTGAGCGTTTCTGCTCCCAAAGAGCAAAGCATGCTACGTGTGGGATTTGCAGAGTATCTGGTGCCACAGCATTTGCATATTCATCTGGCCCGCTTTAAACGCGCACATCCCACTTGTGATCTCAATCTGATCCTTGGTGGCGGGGCCGATTTGCTGAACCTGCTGGATGCCGGGGAGCTGGATGTTGTTTTCGCCGGACCAGAGGCCTCTGGCGGTAAGCAGTTGTGGCAAGAACCTCTGGTGTGGTGCGGGCAACTGCCTGCTACTGCTAAGCCTCTGGAACTGATCCTGATGCAGGAGCCGTGCAGTTATCGATCTATAGCAATCTCAGCGATGGAAGCTGTGGCCTCTGACTGGAAGATTTCAATCACGGCAAACTCAATTCAGGCCGTGCAATCTGCCATAAAAGCCGGGCTTGGTGTTTCAATTCTGCCGTATTCTGCATTACAGGAAGACATTTCCGTGATTGAAGGAGTGCTGCCAGAACTTCCAGCAACAAGCGTCTTAAGCTACCTCCCTGCACAGGAAGAAAACCCATTGGCACAGCGTTTCATAGATTACTTGCTGTGTTACCTAGAAAAGACAGGTGCTCTACACGTCGCTTAGTTTAATGAAGGTGATAGAAGGGCACGGTGCTTAGTCCTTAAAGCGCAAAAGAATATCACCCCAGTAGGCGCCTTTGTCTGGCAAGATATGGCTGCGAAGAAGATTTTTTGCTTCCTGAACATCGCTGCTTTGAAGGGCTTGTAATATACTCACGTGCTGTTCATAGGAACGTTGCATATGCTGCTCGTTACTACCCAGATAGTTTCGAGCAGTCGCCATTCGAATAGCAATGAGTGCATATGCCTGCGCAAAGTATGCGTTATCGCAAAAATCAATCAGTACCTGGTGAAACTCATTATCCAATCCCAGATACTCAAGAGTGCCATTACGTTCCATACATACACTCATCTTATCAAGTATGTAGCGAATGCTCTGACACAATGCTTTATTGTTCTTTTCAAAAGAAAGCTGCATTGCCTGAGATTCAATATAATACCGGAACTCGAGTAGTTCATTGAACTCAGTTTGAGAAAGGCTGAAAACGAACGTTCCGCTTTGCGGTTTGATCTGAACAAGGCCTTCGCTCTGAAGCCGTTTTACAGCATCGCGTATCGGGGCTTTTGTAGCTTCCAAACGTTTTGCCAGTACCGTTTCAGATAACTTGCTACCCATTGGCAAAGTGCCATTGATGATCATTTCACGAATGCGTTTGTAAACAACATCTTTGAGCAAATCTTGTGCCATCGGTTTCTCAGAAAACAGTTCAGAATGAAGAGTGATGGAAAGTACTTGCCACCTTCCATCACTCAATTTGCCTTATAATACAGTTTGTTATTTTGGCAAAATTTCCTGTCACTCATTCTTAATTGAGTAAGGAAGGCAAGAACATTGTCACTTGCGGCAAGTAGGTCACGATCATTAGCATCACGAACATAGAAAAGAGGAATGGCAAGATCGCCTTAACAAGGCTTTCAAGAGTGACTTCTGCTACACCGGTTGCAACGAATAAGTTTGCGCCCAAAGGTGGGGTACAGAACCCAATTGCAAGATTCACGGTCATGATCACACCAAAATGGACCGGATCCACCCCCATGTGCTGAACAATCGGCAACAGAATTGGCGTGAAAATGATAATCGATGCAATTGTTTCCATGAACATGCCAACGATCAGAAGCATAATATTGATGAGTAGCAGAACAATGATCGGATTATCAGAGAGCTGAGTAATCATGTTGGCGACTTCTACCGGGACACGTTCCAGTGTGAGTAACCGCCCGAAAGATGCAGCCATCACCACCATCACCAAAACTGTTGCAGATGTCAGACCGGAGTTCAGGAAAACAGAACCAAGATCGCTGAACTTCAAATCCCGATAAACAATCAGGCTGACAAACAGAGCGTAAACGACCGCAACACCAGCAGCTTCAGTTGGGGTGAAAACCCCTCCGTAAATTCCACCAAGGATGATTACCGGAATAATCAAAGCCCACAACGAATGCTGACGCCATCCAGATCGCTTGGTTTTCGTATTCTTTGTTACCCGATCCAGTTGCGATCCCTCATGTGCTTTGGGCGTAAAGTTTTTAGAGATGATGCATCGTGCCACCAGCATGTAACCCAAGCCAAAAAGTATTCCCGGAACAATACCTGCAAGGAATAGTTTTCCGATCGACTGGTTTGCTGTAACTCCATAAATGATCAACGGGATACTTGGGGGGATCATGACACCAGTGATCCCGGCAGCAGCCGTAATCGCTGCGGAGAAGGATCTACGGTATCCGAGACGCTCCATTTCCGGAATCATGTTGGAACCGATTGCAGCAACAGTTGCAGGGGAAGAGCCAGAAATTGCCGCAAAGAACATACTGGCCAGAACGTTCACATAGGCCAGACCGGCTTTAAAATGGCCAACCAGTGTAAAGGCAGCGCCTACGATGCGGGTTGATAGACCGCCACGTTGCATGACTTCACCAGCCAAGACAAATAATGGGATGGCAACTAAGGGGAAAGAGTTACCACCCATGACAGCACTCTTTGCCAGCAACGTAATGTTTGGCGTGCTCGGCAGATACTCAAGGACGACAAGAGATGCAAAACCAAGGCAGATTGCAACCGGCGCTCCAAGGAAAACCAGAAGAATGAATGTGCCGAAGAGGGTGAAGGAAACCATTATCAGTTACCTCCTGCTTTGGTTGAAGTAGATCGAGTAACCTCAGAAGAGCTTTTAAGTGCAATCAGATCTGCAATAAGGTTCTGGACGAGGCGTAGAGAGCTCAGCAGAGCACCAACCGGCAGGGATGCATAGAGCCATTGCATACCGACCCGCAGATCAGAGAGCGGCCAGTAAAGTACGATGGATGATTGTCTGGTGATGATGGGACTTGAGACCTGCTTCCATCCGTAGAAAAACAGCTTCACCATGCACCATAAGACAAGAAGATTTGTGATGATATCAATCATCGCTTTGACTTTTGGTGGCAGGCCATTAATGAGTGCAGTTACGCAGATATGACGGCGTGTCTTGAAACCGTAGCTTACTCCTACCCAGATAAACCAGATGAAGCACCATCTGACAAACTCCTCACTCCACGGCAAAGAGCTTGAGAAGATATAGCGCATAATGACCTGCACAAAGACCCAGAGTACGATATTAAACAACAAGAAGTTTATTAGATAAGCCTCTGCATTTTTTTCAATAAATCTTAGTAATGACATAGCCCACCCCTTATCACCCGGCAGGTGGGGCCTGCCGGGCAGGTTTTATTTACTTATTTCTTGAGAGCCTGGATAAGTTGGGTGTCGACCAGTTCAAAATACTTATCGCGAATTGGTGCAGTCACTTTCTGGAACTCACCAACTTCCGCATCACTCAAATGAGTCACATTTACGCCAGCGGCTTCAATCGCTTTCAACTGGTCCAGCTCTTCAGAGGCAATTACTTCCTGTTGGTGGTCAATTGCCCGCTTCAAAGCAGAATCAACAAGCTCTCGGTTCTGCTCAGAGAGATTGTTGTAAAAGTTCATATTGGCCAGAACCATATGCGTTGAATAAACGTGGCCAGACAGGGTCAGAAACTTCTGAACCTCATAAAAACGCGAAGAGTAAATATGCCCAAGCGGATTTTCCTGTGCGTCAACAACACCTTGCTGAAGAGCAGAGTAAACCTCATTGAATGACATTGGAGTTGGGTTTGCACCCATGGCTGCAAAGGCATCCATATGAGCTTCAACCTGCATGGTGCGTAGCTTTACGCCCTTCAGATCTGCTGGCTTTTCAATAGGGCCGACATTGCTTGTGATGTTACGGATGCCGTTTTCCATCCATCCCAGGCCTTTGATGCCGTAATCCTCCACACGGGCAAGCAGCATATCACCAAACTCACCATATAGAGCGTTAAGTGCATCGGCCCGATTTGCAAAAGTGTATGGAAGGCCTGGAATTGAGAAGGCTGGGTCCCAACCAGCCATCACTTCTACAACAGGTGCTGTCATATCGATGACACCGGACTGTACAGACTCAGTCAACTCCCGGTCACCTCCGACCTGACCATTTGGAAAGATATCTACTCGCATCTCGCCATTAGATTCAGTTTCGATGATTTTTTTGAATTCAACCCATGCTTTGTGCATGTGATAGGTGTCAGCTGCTCCATGCCCCACCCGAATTGTCGTTTCTGCATTGGCCATCCCAGAAAATGAGACGGAACACACTAAAGCAACAAACATTGCTGTCTTCTTCAGAAACATAACAACACCCCCAATTAACATTTCAGTTATGCTATCTATATTTTTCTGAAATTTCAGATATTCAAGAGTAATTTTACGTACCTCAATATTATCCACAATGAATACGCGACGTAAATCATATTTTTATCAGCGTATTTTATTTTTCACTTGCTATTTTCATAATCTCAATCTTTTTTACATCTTATAACTAACATGTCACTTTTGGTAAAAAAATGAAAAAGATCGTGGTCATTGAGCCGGGTTATCTGAGTTATGAAGAAGAGCAAACGGTACTTCAGCGACACAATGTGAAGATTGTCGCGTTACCAGTTGGAACTGCCCGATCCGAAATAGAAACTGAAATCGCCGACGCTAATGCAATTTTGGTGCGTGAAGCACAAGTTGATGCTGATTTGA
Organism: uncultured Pseudovibrio sp.; assembly: GCA_947496145.1. Classification (GTDB taxonomy): domain Bacteria; phylum Pseudomonadota; class Alphaproteobacteria; order Rhizobiales; family Stappiaceae; genus Pseudovibrio. The sequence goes on along the minus strand of CANMBS010000022.1, from coordinate 67,624 downwards.
TTTCACTTATGAAGTGCTGTCAGGTCGTAGTCCGTTATGGGGTGGGTGTAGATAACATTGATTTGGAAGCAGCAAAGAGCAAGGGGATCTACGTCGCCAACGTGCCCGATTATGGCTCTGAAGATGTTGCCGAGCATGCCGTCTCACTTATGCTGTCCGCCACCCGCAGAATTCCAAGTCGCGATCAAGATGTACGTTCGGGCAAATGGGGGATCGGCCAAGCTGAGCCAATGGTTCGTATGGCTGGCAAAACACTTGGCATTGTTGGGTTTGGTCGCATTGCCCGATGCTTTGCGCAAAAGACTGAGGGGTTGGGGTTCTCACGTACTCTGGTTGCCGATCCTGCATTGTCTCCCGAGGCAGCTTTGGAAGCAGGCGTAAATCTTGTCAGTCTCCAGAGGCTTTGCGCAGAAGCGGACTTCATTTCACTCCATGCACCTTTGAACGCCAAAACCAGACATATGATTGACGCTAAGGTTTTGGACAAGATGAAGCCGAATGCCGTGCTTGTAAACACGGGGCGCGGTGGCCTGGTTGATGAAGATGCTCTTCATGATGCCTTGAAAAAGAAGAAGATTTTTGCAGCGGCTATCGATGTTTTTGAGCAAGAGCCTGTGCGCAAGGACCATCCACTGCTCACTCTGCCAAACACCATCTGCACAGATCACACCGCTTGGTTCACTGAAGAATCTGTCGTCGAACTCCAACACAAAGCAGCTGCTGAAGTGCTGCGTGTATTCGACGGCAAGCAACCCAAGAACTGGGTCAACTCATAAGCTCCTCCAAACTGAAGGTTAGTTCCATGTACAGCAAAGATATTATCGAAGGCTACCGTGCCATTTTCTCCACCGCATCCATCGCCGATGCATGTGATCAGCTCATTGGCGAAACGATGTTCCTTCCGTTCAGCATAAAAAATCGTATCAATGAGAAAAAGATCGTCGGTCCTGCTGTAACCATCCTCGAAGATGTAACCGAAGAAAAACTCCCTCCTCAGCATGCTCTTGATGCGATTGATGAGTCTGAGGAAGGGTCCGTTATTGTCATCACCGGCTGTGAAGCTCTGGAAACAGTTGCAGTCTGGGGTGGTTTGATGACTGCAGGTGCGGTTGCAAACAGACATGAAGGCGCCGTTCTGAATGGTGGGTTGCGTGATATTGCAGAAATTCGCCGTGACTATGACTTCCCTGTTTACTCGAAAACTGTGACCCCAGGCACCACGCTTGGTCGCTTCAAAACTATTGACGCCAACAAACCTGTCGAGATTGGCGGCGTAACCATCAACCCAGGTGACCTGATCATTGGTGATGTGGACGGTGTGGTGTGCGTTCCAAAAGACAAAGTAGAAGCCGTTCTGGAACTCTCCAAGTCCATTGATGAGCGCGAACTTGAGCAGGCCAAGTTGATCATCGAATCCGGCTCTCTACGCGACGGGCTGGCCAAGTACGGTCGCATCTAATTTCCTTAGATTGTAGCGGTGGCTTCTCGAAAGCCGCCGCATTCTGGAGTACCCTATGTCCATCGATATTGTTTCTTTTGGTGAACCTCTTCTGGAGTTCAGTCAGCTTCCGGGGCAGGACAAACCGGTTTCCTATCTGAGCGGTTATGGTGGAGACACTTCTAACTTCGCCGTAAGCGCGGCACGCCAGGGTGCCAAAGTCGCGATGTTTGCCCAACTTGGTTCCGACGTGTTCGGTGACCAGTTTGTTGATCTCTGGAAAGCGGAAGGCATTTTTGTTGACTGGGTTCAACGCCACCCGACCGCACCTACTGGCATCTACTTCATCTCACATGATGAGCGTGGTCATCACTTTACCTTTTATCGTAAAGGATCGGCTGCATCCCTTGTAACCCCAACAGATCTGCCAGAAGATCTGATTGCTGGCGCAAAACTCTTGCATACATCAGCGATTACGCATGCCATCAGCAATGGTTCTTGCGATGCAGTGTTTGCGGCAATTGAACTGGCGAAGAAGCACAAAACGCTGGTTTCATTTGACACTAACTTGCGGCTCAAACTCTGGACTTTGGATCGCGCAAGGGCGGTCATTCATGAAACGGCCCGCCACGTCGACTTTTGCATGCCGAGTCTTGATGAAGCGCAGCTGCTGACGGGGCTTGACGATGCGAACGAAATTGCAGATTTCTACCTGAACCTTGGTGCAAAAACTGTTGTGCTTAAGATGGGGCCAGAAGGTGCGATGGTCGCGACCGCTGATGAGCGCTTCACAGCAAAAGGCCACAAGGTTGAGACTGTTGATGCAACAGGCGCTGGGGATTGTTTTTCTGGTGCATTTTTCAGTCAGATTGTCGCTGGAAAATCCCTGCGTGAGGCACTGGCTTATGCCAACTGCGCTGCCGCGTTGACCACAACTGGCTATGGCGCAGTTGTGCCAATTCCTACTGCGACACAAGTCGCAGCTTTTCAAGAAAACATTTCATAAAGCGGACTTCTAAGGAAAGGGAGAACCCATGAAGATCGTCTCAAAGCTGCTTGGTGCAGCTGCACTTTCACTTGTTGCATCCACAGCATCGGCTGGCCCAAAACTGGAAATCGTTACTGAATGGAACTCACTTCCTTACGATGTGCAGGATGCACAAACAAAAGCGACCTGGGAGAACAGCAAGCTATACGGCAAAGCTCTGATGCAGGGCGTAAAGGTTGACAAGCAAAGCAATTTCTATGTGTCAACTGCTCGCTGGGGTGGCCCGGAGATCCCGGCAACACTTTCCAAGCTAAAAGATACCCCAGAAGGAAAAGTGCTTGTTCCATATCCTTCCGAGGAAATGAACCGCATGGATAATGCAAAGGGGTTGAAAGCTGTTCTCGGCTTTGAGATTGATCGCAACAACGTCATGTGGATTCTGGACCAAGGACATGTTGCTGGACAACCAAGTAAAGCTGGTGATGAGAAGCTTGTTCTTTGGGACATTGATAAGAATGAAGAAGTTCAACGTTATGAGTTCAGTGAAAAAGACAGTAGCCGTAAATGCTCCTTCCTGAATGATATTGCCGTCGATAATGACAGCGGCTTTGCTTACATCACCGACTCGGGCATCTTCTGCCAGCCTTTGGACGGCGGCTTGATTGTCTATGACAGCAATACAAATACTGCACGCCGGGTTCTTGCAGGAACGAAATTCACCAACAACGAGAAGAACTTCTTTTTCAACATCAACGGCGAGCCAGTCCTTTCCAAAAATCCTATGCTGACAGGTGCTGACGGTATCGCCCTGTCTGGTGATAAGAAGACTCTTTACTGGACCAATCTGACCGGCAATACGCTGTATGCTATCGAAACCGCTTTGCTGCGTGATTTCAGCCGTTCTGAAGATATGCTGCAAGCAAGTGTTCGTGTGGTGACTTCTTTACCTTCCAACACTGATGGCATGACCGCAGACCGGGACGGAAACCTTTACATGACGGGCCTCACACTTAACGGACTCATGCATCGAGATGCTGAAACTGGCGACGTTTCTCGTCTAGCCTATGACAAAACCATGGTTTGGCCAGATACATTAGCATGGGGACCGAATGGTGATCTTTATATCGCAACCAACAATCTGCACACTTGGGTTGATGGGAAAATGAATTTTGAGAATCCTGAAACCTCTAATTTCAAGATCTGGCGTTTGAAGGTTGGTAAAACCTCTTACCTACAGCCTTAAAGAGAACAAATACCGGTAAGTTCAGGGGGAGGTATCTTCACCTGAGCTTACCCAGCTCAGTTTCTGGATTGATTATGACCAACAACGCCCAAGCGCTTGAATCCTATAAGGTTGTTCCTGTTATTCAAATCTCATCCCTTGATCAAGTCAGGCCATTAGCAGAACAGTTGATCATTAATGACTTGCCTGTTGCAGAGATAACTTTAAGAACGAAACCCGCTCTCGGTTCGCTTGAAGTTATTGCAAAAGAATTTCCAGAGATTTTACTGATTGCCGGCACTGTCCTGAATAGTCAGCAGGCTCACTCTGCATTTAATGCAGGCGCTTCGATGTTTGTTTCTCCCGGTTTCAGTCCCAAAACAATACGTTATTGCCTGGACAACAGTTTGGATATCATTCCTGGCGTAATGACACCCGGTGAGATGGAACAGGCACTTGATTTTGGCTTAAAGACAGTAAAGTTTTTTCCAGCAGAAGCAGCGGGCGGCACCAAGATGCTCAAGGCGGTCTCAGCTCCCTATAAAGAACTGCGTTTCATGCCAACCGGCGGCATTCATCCTGCAAACGTAAATGACTACCTCGCGCTATCTTCAGTCATTTGCTGCGGTGGTTCATGGATGGTGGATCCCAAGTTGATGGCAGCTAATAGTTGGCTTGAAATTGGCCGCCTGATCCGACATGCCCGTACCTTAACCTCTAACAACTCAAACTAGCTCTACATTTCAGCTGAGGATCTCGACTTTATGGACGTAGGTTTAGCCGCCAGCTTAACAGGCGCTTTCTGTCAGGCTCTAAACTACGTTCTGACGCAAAAGTGTCGTGATAAAGTAGATGTTTCCAGCATTCAGATCGTTATTGCCGTACACATCGGGATGGGTATTCTGACGGCAATACCGTTTATTGGCTTTAAACTTTGGAACACTGTGCACTTTGATCATGTAGTACCGCTGCTTATGGTCAACATCCCCTACATCGGTGCACAAATTTTGCTTCTGGCTGCAATTAAGAAAAGCGGAGCCTCCATAATCTCACCCCTGCTCGCTCTAAAAATACCAATTCTGGCGGCACTCGGCTTCGTGTTCTTAAATAATGCGCTAAACCTTCAGCAACTACTCGCGATATTTAGTATTCTTGCTCTTGCAATCTACCTTTCCAAAAGCGCTGGAAGGATTGATTGGGTGCCTCTGCTCCTGATCTCTCTTGCATGCTTGGGATACGCCATCTCTGATTACTCGATCACCCAATATTCGAAATCTTTACAGAACTTTTCTGAGTTCGATCAGGTATGGGTTACCGTCTCAATCAACTATCTGTTCTGTGGGGTGCTCTGCCTCATCTCGGCACTACCATGCAAAGTTAGGCTTCACCTCATCTTTGAATGCAAGTGGATTTCCATCACTTGGTTAGTGGCTGTTACACTGCTGGTTCTGGGCTTCAAAAGCAGCGGTGTGTTACAAGCAAATGTCGCACAATCCCTTCGAGGTGTTTTTGGCGTTGCCCTCGCCTACATGTTCCTCCGCACAAGACCTGCTTCCCCCACCTTATCACCCCCACAAAAACTATCGATCGCAGCAGGAATGGTCGGCGCAGTCGCTTTGTTTTTCTCCTAAAACCAATAGATCCTTGCAAAAATGATGGCGATATTCTTCTAGAGCAGGTTGCCCTAATCCGATTCAGGATTTCCCGGTCGGCTAATTTGTGATTCCATGTCGTTAATGCGGATTTTTGGGAGCATGAGATGGGCAGATCATATCCTATGGCACTTCGTGAACGTGTCATAACGTTTGTAGAACAAGGGCATTGACACCGGGCGGCGGTGGCCCGGTTCATGGTTTCGGTAAAGTTCGTGAACGAGCTGGTGATTTTGAAGCGTGAAACCAGCTCTTTGGAACCGCGCCCACAGGGCAATGGCGGCGGGCATGGCAAACTTGCCGGTGTACGCGGTTGGATCAAAGGCCGGATCACTGAAAAACCAGACTTGACCTTGGATGATTTGGTGCCGGAGTTGATAGAGCAGCACAATATTACGGTCCACCGCGTCTCGGTCTGGCGCGTTTTGCGAAGCTTTGGCCTGTCACACAAAAAAGATCTTCAGGCGGCCGAGCAAAAGCGGCCTGAGGTCTGGCAGGCCCGCCATCTGTGGATCACACAGTGTCAACCTTTCATGCGCAACCTATTGTCACGCATAGGCTTTATCGATGAGACCGCACTGAAGACAAATATGGCCAAGACCACAGGCTGGTCTGCCATAGGTACGCGCCTGAGCGACCATGTGCCCTTCGGTCACTGGAAAACCCAGACATTCATCGCCGCTCTGCGCCATAATCGGCTGGAGGCTCCCGGGGTTATTGAGGGGGCGATGAACGCGAAGCTGTTCGATCTTTATGTTGAAACTCAGTTGGCGCCAACCTTGCAACGCGATGATGTGATTATCCTCGACAATCTATCATCTCACAAGCCCAACCGCAGCGGCGGCAATGAGGGCTGTCGGCGCGTGTTTTTTATTCCTGCCGCCCTACAGCCCCGATCTCAATCCCATCATGATGGCCTTTTCCAAACTCAAGGCTTTGATCCGTCGAGCAGCAGCACGCACATATGATGAGTTGTGGAAGGCCGCAGGACACATTTGCCATCTTTTCACAGAACAGGAATACTACAACTTCTTCAAAGCGGCTGGATACCAAACCGATTAAACGCAACAGGCTCTAAAATGATCTTAGGATGACGGGTGCGTCATTAGGGATCGATATCCGGCAGGTGTGCGCCCTGTCCATTTACGGAAAGCGCGATGGAAGTTGCTTGGAGCAGAGAAGCCGGTTTCGTGTGATATGTCCTCTATGCTTGTCGTTCCGTGCTGTAAGGCCCTGATTGCGATATCCCGCCGTAAAGCGTCTTTTATTTCCTGAAATGAGGTGCCTTCTGCTTTCAACCTGCGAATAAGAGTTCGAGGCGTCACATTCAGCGCATCAGCTGCTTCGCGTAATTGACAAGTCTTCCAGTTTGTACCGAACAGAAATGATCGCACCTGTAAGCTGTAGGTGTGTGTGCGTGAGCCAGTGAAAATCCAGTCAAGAGGTGCGCGTTGTAAGAAAACCAGTGCCTCTGAACCGCTACGTTTAACCAACCCACTAAACTCATCTGGATCGAATGCAATTGCTGTATGCGCTGCCTTAAACTGTACCTTACAGGGAAAAACCACGGCGTAGTCTGGTGCAAACTCTGGACGCGGGAAGGCTAAACGCACTTCTTTAACAGGTGTTTCCATACCAACCAACCAGGACAGCAATCCGTGGGCGAGTTTCAACAACAGCATATGACCAAATCGTTGAGCCTGTATATCTGGTTCATAAGGGACTAAAACAAGCTCAACCAGATGAGACCGGTTCCGTAATTCAAGTCTGAAATCATCTAAAAGCATATTCCAGAAGGTTGAAAATCGATAGAGCGCAGACACTGGGGTGCTTGCATCGCGCATCACCGTTACCAAATATTGCAAGGTGCGTGGCCGCACAGGTCGCCCCCACAAGCCCATCATCTCATCTTTCGTCTCTGCCACTGCCATTTGATAAAGCTGTGCGATTTCATTGAAGGTAATCCGATGTTCCCGCTCGAACTTCTGCTCCAGAAGATCAGTTTCAATCCCCGCACGTCGAAGAAGCTTTGGTAAGGCACCTGACTGACAACGGGTTTCAAGTGCAAGCAACCAGTCCTGAATGAAGGCTGAGGAAACGGTCGTCAGGAAAACTGGATCATGATGCTCCACTAGGTCACTCCAAACTGGCAAGATTGGATAATCTTTTGGCAATAAGTGAGCTTAGAAACAATGATATTTTAGGATACCTGTCACCTTCAAATATTCCAGTTATGAGATTGCGAAGCACAGTCATTGAATCAGCGTGTCCTGATGAATGCAAAAAATGACCGGGTCAACCTCTTTTCAGGAGTTCAGCTATCTCGGCTAGGGATTTTTCATGATCTTTGATCCCGAAAGGACAATATTGATGAACGACGTCGTAGACCCTGCAAGCTACACCCATCTTGCTATCTCAGAACATGAGAACGGCCTTTATGTGGTTACTCTGAACCGTCCCGACAAACGAAATGCACTGAATGTAGCGAGTATCGAAGAACTGATCCGCTTTTTCAGTGGTGCACGGCAGGCTGGCGTACGTGCTGTGGTTCTGGCGGGAGAAGGCGATCACTTCTGTGCTGGGCTCGATCTGATTGAGCACTGGAAAGCGGATCGCAGCCCAGATGAATTTATGCATGTCTGCCTGCGGTGGCACGAAGCGTTCAACAAGATGGAATATGGTGGAGTTCCGGTTATTGCAGCGCTCAAAGGTGCAGTTGTTGGCGGAGGTCTGGAACTGGCCAGCGCGGCGCATGTACGTGTCATGGACCAAACTACATATTTTGCTCTTCCGGAAGGTCAACGCGGTATATTCACCGGCGGAGGAGCAACAATTCGCGTGTCAGACATGATTGGAAAGTACCGCATGATTGACATGATCCTGACAGGCCGTGTCTATAAAGGGCAAGAAGCTGTCGATCTGGGACTGGCACAATACATCACCGAGGGTTCCAGCTTCGATAAGGCTATGGAACTGGCTGGGAAAGTTGCACAAAATCTGCCTTTAACCAACTTCGCGATCTGTTCAGCAGTAAGCCATATGAACAATATGTCAGGCATGGATGCGGCATATGCTGAGGCTGTTGTTGCAGGGGTGGTCAACACTCAGCCTGCAGCTCGCGCTCGACTGGAAGCTTTTGCAAACAAGACCGCAGCACGTGTGCGTCCAGACAACTAACCCTGGATGGCCTCACCATTCGCTTAAAACTATGATAACCTGATGATGAGGCCGTTACTTCTTGGTGGCAGACTCCATTGAAGCGGCTTGGTGTTGAGGTGGCAGACCCAACATTATCATTTTGCTGTCGAGCCTGCCAATTGATTGAGGAGTAAACTTGCTTGAGTTATGGCTGTTCTTCCAGAGTCTTTTTAATTTGGACAACTGCTAAAGAACAGCGTTCTCAGGCCAACTCTGAGCGGCGCAACCACATTAACATGAAAGATTAGGAAGAGCCCGACGCTTTATGAAACACGCATTAGTCACAGTCACTCTTTTCCTATGAATGAAAGCCTCAAGCGATGAAGGTATACTGATTTCAGGCAATGATTTGAGGCGGAAAACGATGGCGCTTATCGCTAATTAATGAAGTCATGCGCCAAACATTATCTCATCAATCTGACACCAAAGTTTACGTGACAACTTCGTGCCCACTTGTCGGCAATCAAACTCTCTTTGATGAGATTTAAGATCAGGTGTAGCAACTCAAGAACTCCCCTCCCCTACGTGACCAGCAAAGAAATTGCGGCAAGGGGAAGGGCGAAGTACATCTCAATTTTGCTGCTAGAAGGTCGTGGCTCCAGTTTCTGCTGAGCCAATGGTTTCACGTAATGGAGCAAATAGCTCACGACCTAGCCCAACATAATTCGAGGAAAGATCTGGCTTCGTAATTTCCCTCTCGAAAACACTGAGGTCTAAGATTTCCAACAGGCCCTGAGTTGCATCTACTCTCAGGATGTCATCATTGTGCAACCTCGCAATGGGACCTCCATCCAACGCTTCCGGGCTCACGTGAATAGCGGCTGGTACTTTGCCCGAAGCTCCAGACATCCGGCCATCGGTAACGAGAGCAACTTTAAAGCCCCGTTCCTGAAGAACGGCCAGTATGGGTGTTAGATTATGCAGCTCCGGCATACCATTTGCTTTTGGTCCCTGATACCGCACGACAACAATCACGTCTCTGTTTAACTCTCCATTCTGGAAAGCAGTTTTCACCTGATCCTGATTATGAAATACACGGATGGGTGCTTCAACGATGTGGTGTTCCGGAGCAACTGCGGAAACTTTCATAACTGCGGTTCCAAGGTTACCTGCCAACCTCTTCAGACCGCCCTTTTCCTGAAAGGGGTTCTCAAACTTGCATATGAGTTTTTCGTCCAGTGTTTGCGCGGGGCTACTTAACCAGACGACATCCTCACCCTGTAGCTGCGGCGCTTTTGTGTAAAGTTCCAACCCGTCTCCAGCAACTGTTGTCACGTCATTGTGCAGTAAGCCTCCGCGAAGCAACTCACTAATGACAACTCTCAGGCCACCTGCTGCATGGAAATGATTTACATCTGCCATACCATTTGGATAGATGCGTGCCAACAGAGGGGTTACCTCGGAAATGTCGGCGAAGTCTTCCCAAGTAATGACAACTCCAGCGGATTTTGCCATAGCGATCAGATGGATCAGGAGATTGGTGGAACCGCCAGTTGCATTCAGACCAATGATACCGTTTACGATCGCTCGTTCATCTAATACATGAGCAAAGGGTGTAAAGTTATCTCCCAGTATCGTAACTTCAAGCGCTCGTTTTGCTGCGGCTCTCGTGAAAGCTTCACGCATTTCGGAAGTGGGGTTGATGAAGCTGGAGCCCGGCAATTGCAGCCCCATGAACTCCATCAACATTTGGTTTGAGTTGGCTGTTCCGTAAAACGTGCATGTACCCGGACTGTGATAGGAAGCCATCTCCGCTTTAAGCAGCTCTTCCTGACCAACCTCACCTTTGGTGTATTCCTGTCGGATGCGAGCTTTTTCAGAGTTGGGTAAGCCGGACGGCATCGGGCCTGCTGGTATGAACACTGCGGGTAAATGCCCGAATGTTGCTGCTGCGGTAACGAGGCCGGGCACGATCTTATCGCAAACGCCCAGATAAACGGAGCTGTCGAACACATTATGTGATAAACCAACACATGCAGCCATGGCAATCAGGTCACGCGAAAGCAACGAGATATCCATCCCATCCTGCCCCTGAGTTATCCCATCGCACATCGCAGGCACACCGCCTGCAACCTGCGCAGTTGCGTTCATTGAACGAGCGGCCTCTCGAATGAGTTCCGGGTAGTTCTCATAAGGTTGATGGGCAGACACCATATCATTATAGGCCGTTATAATTCCGAGGTTTGGTGCGTTTCCCAGTGCCTGTTTAATTTTATCTTTTGGGCAGGACGCGGCAAAGGCGTGAGAAAGATTACCGCAAGTCAAGCGAGTTCGCGACGGCCCTTGCGCGATAGCACGCTCTGTCTTTGCAATATATGCGGAGCGGGTTATCGCGCTGCGTTCACGGATCCTGTCGGTAACTTTCTTGATAGTGTCCTGGCCTGTCATTGCTACGATCTCTCGGTTTATAATTGTTATTGTTGGCAAAGAAGCTGGCGCTGTTATGCCACCGGACCAAATGATCCGATAGCATTTAATGTCTACGACTTATCGGGAGTGGATGGTCCACAGATCCTGCCAATCCTGAAGTCTGGAGAAGTCATAGTCTGTGGTTGACGGGTCAGTCACATGAAGCTGATCAATATACTTTTCTACGCCAGAACCTTCTTCAGCTGGCATTGGTGTATTGATGTTTGTTGCGATTTTTCCGTCAATCAACTGAGGTTTCATGCCTTCGCCACGCATCATGTAATGCACGAACAGTTTTGCTGCGTTCGGGCTGTCAGTTCCGCTGGCGATGACTGCTACACGTGGAGTGAGCTGGCCTGCAAATGGCTTCATTCCATCACAAATGCCCATCACATAACCGTATTTCTTACGGAAGATCGCTGTGCTCAAGAAGCCGAAATGCGGGTCTTCCAGACCAGGAGTACCTACGATTGGCCCTACTTCACTGTCTTTTCTGGTTACATTTGGCCCGTTCTCGGCGAAACGCTTCACCCATTCACTGGTGGCATAACGAACATCAGCAGGAAGGTCTTTGCCGTAATACTCACGATAAGCTTCTCTCATGTCATCATCATTGTGAGTTTCCAGTTGACTGAACCAGAACATTGTTTCGTTGCGCAGAAGAGGATCTGGAATACTCACGCGACCAGACCATTTTGGATCAGTCAGCTCCCAGATGTTGGAGATAGGGCATTTATCTCCGTAAACTTCGGTGTTGTAAGCCCATACCCATGGGTTCAAACTTGTAATTGCAGGCTTTTGGTAGTTACGAGGCGTTGTTTCAACCAGATCAGGCGGCATCCAGCTTGTGCCAACACCGGTTGGCAAAATTTCCGCCGTGATGGAAGGCAGGTTACTCATGTTAAAGACGTCGTGAGTGACATTGCCAGCTGCTGCTTCGCGCTTGAGGATCAACTCTTGTTCCTGACCGCCCAGCTTCACACCAGTCGCTTTAATCCCGTAAAGCTTAGTAAAATTAGCAGCCATGGTTTTGATCTTACCCGTTGCGTCAACAACGATGATCGGTGGCTCTTTCTTTGCAGCTTCAATCAAAGCATCGAGAGAGTACATTCCGTCAGGAATTCCTAATTCAGCAGCCCCTGCACTTGAAGAAGCAGCAAATGCAGCAATAACAGCCCCACATACTGATAGTTTTAAGTTTTTCACGTCGTATTCCTCTCTTGACAGTGATTACTTGGATGGAGTTGGAACCAGTCGATCTCCGGCAGCATCGAACGCATGCAAGTCCTGTTTGCTGACCGAGAGTTGGACGAGTTGATCTGGCTTCAGGTCTCGAACCTGAGCCTTGAGGGCAAACAACCGGGCACCGGCAATATCCAGTTCAACAATCCAGTTTCCTCCCGTGGGAACAAGATCAATGATTTGCGCAGAACACAGTGCGTTGCCATTATCAGCACCGGCAGTGCCTGGGAGAATGTCAATTGTTTCTGGACGAATGCCGAGAGAGTGAACCTGCTGATCGCCGAGGCAAAGCATCTCAATGCCCGCATCCAGCCAGCTCCTGAATGTGGTGTTATCCAGAGAGTTCATCTCGATGATATTGATTGGTAGTGTACCGACGAACTCTGCTACGAACCGGTTTGCAGGACGGTCATAGATATCTTCCGGAGTGCCTATTTGTTGCAGGCGACCTTCATTCATCACTGCAATCTTGGTTGCCAGTGTCATCGCTTCCCACTGGTCGTGCGTTACAAAAACAAAGGTTGATCCCAGCTCGGCATGAATGCGCTTCAGTTCAGTGCGCATGTCGAGACGCAGCTTTGCATCAAGGTTAGAAAGAGGTTCATCAAGCAAAATGACTTCCGGGCTGACCGCGATCATACGCGCCAGAGCGACGCGCTGCTGCTGTCCACCAGAGACCTCAGAGGGATAGCGTTTTCTGTACTTCTCAATCCCAAGCTTCTTGAGGACTGTGTCAATTATTGTTTTACGCTCATGGGCTGGCGTTTTCTTTATCCGCAGGCCGAACTCGATATTCTCCTCAATGGTCATATGAGGCCAAAGAGCGTAGTTCTGAAACACCATTCCAAGGTGACGCTTTTCCGGAGGGACGAAGATACCTTCAGCGTTGGCATCAACAATCTTGTCACCAATTGAAATCTGGCCCGATGTCAGATTTTCAAGGCCCGCGATCATGCGCAATGTGGTGGACTTGCCACAACCAGAAGGTCCGAGAAGGCAAAGGAATTCTGACGCAGGAATCTCAAGGTTCAGATCAGCAACGGCACGGGTGTTTCCTCTGGTGTATGTCTTGTTGACATCACGAATACTTATGCTTGTCATTATTATTATCCTCCAATGCCACTACCGAGATTGCTTTTGCCGACTTTTTGTCCAAGCCAGGTGCCAACAAACGCGATAAGGCAGAGCATGATTGCCACGGCATTTGCCGCTTGGGTGTATCCAAAATCAACGAGTCGAACTGCGTAGGTGGTGAGGAGATCGGTTCCCGGAACAGCCAGAAGAATGACAAGGCTCAGGCCTTTAATTCCGGAGATGAACGGCAGAAGTATGCCGGAGACCAGCGCACCGCGATGGATCGGCAACACGATTGCCGTTGCGCGCTTCCACCAGCCTGCACCTGCGATTTGTGCTGCTTCTTCCGGGTCTTTGCCCATCTGCATCATGGCTGCGATACCTGCTCGGGATGCGAAAGGCATCTGGCTCGCCAAGAGCGCGATAACAAGGATGTAACCAGTGCCATAAAGCGACGGGAGAGGCCCACGCGGGACTGCGAACATGGATAGGTAAGCAGCGGCGAATGCAACGCCTGGCACGAGGTATGGCAGGAAGGTGACCTGCTTCAGGAAAGCACCCATCAACCGGAATGGAGAGCAGGCAACAATGTAACCAACAATCAGCCCCAGAAGACCCGCACCGATAGAAGCAGTGCCAACCATCCAAATGGTGTTCCAGGCAGCAATCCAGAATTCGTTCGTCAGCAGCAATCCCTGAGGCATAGCCGTGGTTACAAGGTCCTGACCAATCCAGTAATCAAGTGTGAAGTTGTCCCAAGTAAACACACCCGGCATATGCATGATGGTGGTAAGGAACAGTGCACCGAGTGGAACGATAGCGCTCACCGCGAAGAAGGTAGCTGCAAAGCCAAATGCGGGAACTTGCCACTTTCCGAGCTCTGTTGTCCGATGCAAAGACCCCTTTGAGCCGATCGTCACAAATCGTTGTGCTGCTTTAAGCAGTTTCATGTCGATAAGAACGGAAGTCGCACCTAAAACAACAATAGCACCTGCGAGAACCGCAGACATCCCTGCCTGACCGGTGGAGATGGTTCGCAACAAAGAAGTTGCCAGCAGGTCCAGTTTCACCGGAGCGCCAATAATGTAGGTGACACCTACATCACCCAGACATTTTGCAAAAACCAGTGTGGATGCTGAAATGATGGAGGGGCGAAGAAGTGGGAAGATAATCTTTCGGGCAACCAGCAACGGGCTGGCTCCAAGCGTGCGGGCGGATTCTTCCAGCTGGCTATCGAACTGCTTTAGCGCGTTGCCCACAAGCAGAATGACAAATGGCACGTAGTGGAACGCAAGAATGACCGTGATAGGCACGAAGCCATATGCGAGCCAGTCCGGTGGCGTAATACCTAAGCTTTCCAGCCAACCTGAAGGCCCGCCAATCTTACGATTTTTGAAGATGACCATCCATGCCAGCGCAAATGTCCAGGATGGCACCATGTAAGGAACGATCAGTGCAGTTGAAAACCAGTTGCGGAAAAGCAGATTAGTTCTGCTTACCAGCCAGCCAAGTGTTCCACCCAGCAGTAATGTCGTAATAATCACAGATACGGACACTAATGCGGTGTTTACCAGTGGCTTCCAGAAAATGTGCTTTGATATCGGAGACAGTAAAGCGCGGTCTAAATAGTAGAATGTCAGTTCACCGATAGACTTGCCTGTGCGGGCCTGATCTGCAAAGTCTACTGTTATTGCATCCCAAAGCATAAGCAAAACGGGTGCCAGAATTAGGTAAACGGCAAGAACGGACAGTATTACCCCTAGCGCAACAGTTGGGTTTGCTGCCCAGGTTCTTGATTGGTACCAGATCTTTCTCAAACGGAGAACAGGACCGCGTCTTGTTGGGGGTGGAGCTTCAAGGTTCGCCACTTCTTGTTATCCTTCGAATTTGAACGAGCGACATCGTTCAGCGCTCAGGCGCTGTTATGATTTCACTGTTGGTGAGTTATTGGGGGTGAGGAGCGTAAAGGTTAGTTTTTCATAGCTTTGCTACTTTCCATGACCTTGCGAACGATCAACCAATCCCGTTTGTATTGAACTGGCAAGAACCTGTTGTCCCCCCGAAACTCTTTGATCATCCGCGCTGGAAACTCGAACTTAAAAAAGCAGCTTTCCAAGCGCTCCGTCAGAGTTGGGTCCAGATTGTGGGCATACGCAAATGAAGAGGTCGGAAACAGCGGACTTGCATACAAGGTTTTGAAGTCTGATTTTTGTATGCGACCCCGCTCAGCCATGCGGTCAAACACATCTGAGGCGACCACGGCCATGTCATAGTCGCCGTTCAGCAACCCGAGAATTGATTGACCGTGCCCGCCCGTCATGATCGGATTGTAATCCACCCCGGGTTTCAACCCCTCATCAGGGAAAAATTGCAGGGCTGCATAATGCCCTGAGTTGGATTGATATGAGCTGTGAGCGATCCTTTTGCCAGTAAGTTCTGACAAGGAAGAGAAGTTGCTTGAACTGCGCACAATCGCGATGGATTTGTATCCACGGATGCCTTTGAGTGCACCTTTTGCAGCAAAGGGGTGAGCACCGGCTTGCCGCACGGCCTTTACAGTTGCACCTGTGCTGAAACCGGCAAAATGCAGACGTCCCCTTCGAAAAGCCTCAATCTGCGCTTCATCGGACTGGACTGGGTAATAGACGATCTGACGTCCGGTACATTCTTCCAGATAACGAGTGAAAGGACGGAAAAGCTCTGCATAGATACTCGGCTCTTCAATTGGAGTGTAAGCCCAAACCAGAGTATCTGGATTGCTGTGCGAGCTTACCTTTTCCGGCGGGTCAGCAAGCAGGTCGCAATTGGCATCGATAAATCCGGCGCTCAACTGAGATGGCTCCGAGCAATCTGACGCACTTGCGCTGCACACCATTAGAAAGATTGCTGAGAGAGACATGCACAATAGATTGCGCAATGCATAGATTGGCGCTATCATATTGTTTGTACTAGCTTGCATCTCTTAGCCTCCCACCGCATTAAATGCACAGACCGGAATATGCATCAAAAACCTGTCAGAGTCCTGTCAGCTTGGGAGCGCCCACATGAAAGTGTTGGTAATTGAAGACAGCGATGACGTGGCTTTCGCTATTGAAGGCCGCCTGAAGTCTCGCGGCAACATGGTTGATCACTGCGCAGATGGAAATGAAGGCTACGAACTGGCCAGACATGGTGATTACGACTGCATCCTGCTCGATATCAATCTACCGGGTGCAAACGGCTTTACTGTTATGTCTAAACTGCGTGCCGAGAAAATTGACACGCCCATTTTAGTGCTGACTGCCCGAGGGGAATTACACGACAAGATCGACATGCTTGATCTGGGCGCTGATGATTACATGGTTAAGCCTTTCGCTCTTGACGAAGTTGAGGCACGTTTGCGAGCAATATTTCGACGGCAAACAGGTCAGGTAAGTTCGTTTTTACAGGTGGGCAACCTGCAAATGGATCAGTCAGGCAGGATGGTTTTGCTCGATGGCGAGTTGCTTGAGCTTGGCAAACGAGAGATGCAGCTTTTAGAATACCTGATGCAAAACAAGGGGAAACCACTAAACAAAGAAGCTTTGGTTTCCAAGCTGTTTGGATATGATGACGCGGGCTCTTTGAATGCGATTGAGCTGCTAATCTCTCGATTACGCAAAAAACTCTGTAATGCTCAGGTCCAGATCATCACTCAGCGGGGTGTGGGGTATCAACTTGTTGAACTGGATGAATGCGTGCATCAATGAGACGTAATTCCATTAAGTTCAGACTCTTTCTTTACAGCAGTATCGTGCTTGGTGCCCTGTCAGTTCTTTCAGGGATCGTGGTCTGGCAGGTTACAGCAAGAGCCGCAGATGAAGCCTATGATGGAGTATTGGGTGCTGCGGCGCTTTCAATCTCTGAAACAATCAGTATTGGTGACAAATCTGTCAGTGTTGATCTTCCATATGCCTCCTTTGCCATACTTGGCACCTCTGGAAAGAACAGGATTTTCTACCGGATCGTAGATCCCTCAGGTGAACTTGTGACCGGAAACCCTGTCTTAGGCATTGAACGGGAACTTCTGGCCAAAGACCAAATTGTGTTTTTTGACAGCATTTACCGTGGTCAGAAGCTTAGAGTTTCTCAAATTGCTCAATACCATCAAGGAGCAGGTGGCGGCGGCTGGTTTAATGTTTTTGTTGGTGAGACACGAGAAGCGCGAGACCAACTCTCACGAAAGTTAGCTGGCTATGCGCTCTTTCCTGCGGTCTTAGCAGTTATTATTGCTGTTATTCTTCTTGTGTTGGCAATTCGTTTTTCTTTTCAGCCACTACGACGTATTGAAGAAATGCTCAAGAGCCGCAGTCCGGCGGATCTGTCACCAATCAGTCCGGGGGTTCCCAGTGAGGTTGAAACTCTCGTAGAAACCATAAACGGGTTCATGGACCGTCTGAATGGCACTCTTGAGGGACTTCGTCGTGTAAGCGCAGATGCTGCACATCAATTGAGAACCCCACTGACTGCAATGCGTGCAGTCTCCGAACTTGCCTTGGATGCACACCCCCAACAGCCATTTGATGAGTACATTCGGAGGATTCACAGCAACTCAGTAATTGCAACTGAACTGGCTAATCAGTTGATGACTGAGGCACGGCTGCTTCACTCGCTTAAATCGGGCATGAATGAATCGGTCGACTTACTACAAACAACAAACAGAGTTTTACGCCGTATTCGAACCGAGTACTGGAAGACTGATGAGTTACCTCATATCGCTGTTCGTAGTGAGAGATTAACTCATGGCACGTTTGATTTCAGCCCTGTCATACTCATTGAACTCCTGAAAAACCTTCTCGATAACGCTATAAAACATGGTGAGGGGCCGATTACTGTGATCTTAAGCGATCGGGCAGACCAAATCATTATTCAGGTTTGTGACTGCGGCCCCGGTATTCCTCCCGAAATTCGAGACAAGGTTTTTGATAGGTTTGTCAAAAATCCAGATAATAAACATGGATCTGGTCTGGGGCTGGCAATTGTTGAGCAAGTGCTCCGATCCTGTGGTGGTGAAATCCGGTTAAACGAAAGACGGTCGGGAGGACTTGAGGTGGAAGTTCGTCTCCCCAGATGGCCAATTGTGAGGGCAAGCAATGGTGCATAAGAGATCAAGCCTGAACTGGCTTTTTATACTCATCGCATTAATACCCTTCGCTTCTTCTGTTAAGGCGCAGCAAAGCACGAATTACGTTACTATTGTTGGCACTGCGCCTTCATCACTGGTGCAGCCCTTAATTGATCGTGTCAACGAAGCGGCAGATAGCTTTGGCGTTACATATACACAGTGGAATGAGAGCGCGATCCTGACAGCACTGGAAACGTCACTTCCAGAACCCCACACCATTGATATGGCATTACTACCAACACCTGACCAAGGGGTTTGGCTTGCAAATGAGGGGCGTCTGGACCAGCTTACTATTTCCCCGGAGCAACCGGACAGAAGTCATTG
The DNA here is from genome assembly GCA_947496145.1 of uncultured Pseudovibrio sp. Taxonomy (GTDB): domain Bacteria; phylum Pseudomonadota; class Alphaproteobacteria; order Rhizobiales; family Stappiaceae; genus Pseudovibrio. Next base: position 48,934 of record CANMBS010000022.1, on the reverse strand, counting down.
GCGACAAGAAGTCTTTAGTGTTCTTTATGATCCAGCGGTTTTGGTGGTACGGACCGATGCAGTTAATGTAACAAAGCTCCCCTTCAACAGAAGAGACCTTGTTACTTTCCTGAGCGAAAACGCAGAGGAAATGACGAGGAGAGTCGGTCTGGTGAACATCGGAATTGACTCCCAAAGCTACGGGTATGCAGCGCAGGATCAGTTACGATCACTATTGTTCTGGCAAGTTATGCAAGTGTTTGGTGAACTGGATGCACGCATATTTGAAACAGCTGGAGAGCTGGTGCAGGCACTGCAATCCAGCAAAATCGACTTAGCTTACAACGTTCCGCTCTCGCAACTGGCTAACAAGGATCTTGATGGCCTTCAAGTTATCGCTCTGGAAGACTACACGATTGCCCTGCCCTGGGTTGCGGTTTCACCGTCGGGATCTGAAAGACCATATGTTGCAAATGCTGTTCGCTTACTCCGTGAAAATGGTAGTCAATTCTTTTCCAGCACACACCCAATCAAAGAAACACAATCTGATAGTTCAGAGTTAAGCTTTCAGCAGGTTAAACTGGGACCGGAACTCCTTGTGTTTCTCGATCCGATAAAAAAAACTGAGATACTCGAAAACTGGTTTCAGGCTGTCATTGGTCAATAGCTTTCATCTGCGGGTATTGAAAGCTTCCTTATACGCATACGACAGGTTGCCCCTGATGTTGCAGAACGCTTGCGTCTGTTGAGAAGACCTGAGACAAGAGCTGTTCGCTGATTACGTCTGCCGGATGACCAGTTGCTGCAATCTGACCGTTTTGCATCGTGACAATATGGTCAGCATAAGCGCTGGCATAGTTGATATCATGCAGCACAACGACGATCGTGCGGCCATGCCTTTTTGCCAGTTGCACCAAGAGCTTCATAAGTGCGCGAGATGCGGCGATATCGAGGTTGTTGAGCGGCTCATCTAAAAGAATGTAATCCGTATCCTGAGCAAAGGTCATCGCGATCTGGGCGCGCTGTCGCTGTCCGCCAGAAAGGCTGTCCAGCTGCCGGTGTTGCAGATCGTCCAGTTGAAATGCACTGATTGCTTCATCCACCCTCTTAATATCCAGAGATGTCGGTCTCCCTCGGTGATGTGGGTATCGTCCAAAACTCACCAGTTCCCGTACGCTCAGGCGCGTTGAGATGTCTGCAGACTGAGGCAGAATTGCCAGCTTGCGGGCAAGAACATGAGACTTGCAGGTGCCAACAGTCAGATCGTCAATAACGACCTGCCCACTTTGCAAAGGATTCAGCCGCGCGATCAGTGAAAGTAATGTAGATTTTCCCGCACCGTTTGGGCCGATCAAGGCGGTGACCCCGGATGGAGGGATCTCCAGAGATACGTTTATCAGGACTGGCTTGTCGCCGTAATGGAAGGATACATTTTCGATACGGATCAATGTGTTCTCCTTTTCAGCAGCAAAGCGATGAAGAGTATTCCGCCAACGAAATCAATAACCACGGTCAGCGGAGTTGAAAGTGCCAGCACTCGTTCCATCAAAGTTTGACCACTCACAATAACAATACCGGAGACCAAGCCAGAGGATAGCAAGATCGTTGCGTGATGCGGACTTGGGGTAAGCAGGCGGGCCAGACTTACAACAATCAAGCCTAAGAATACGGTTGGGCCAACAAACGCAGTAGAGATTGAAACCAAAACAGCGATTAAGATCAACGCTTGCAGGTGTAATCTCTCAGGCTCTTCTCCCAGACTAATCGCGGTCTCGCGCCCCAACGCCAAAACGTCCAGTCGATGACGCAACAGCCATGTGAGAAGCAACGCAACAGCAGTAACTCCGGCAGACACCATAAGTTGAAGAGGGTCAATTCCATTGAAGTTAGCAAAGGAACTCCCCTGAACTACAGCATACTCGTTCGGGTCGATCATACGTTGCATGAAGAACGTAAGAGAGCGGAAAAGGGTTGCAAAGACAATGCCCGTAAGCACCAGACGCATCAGATCATTTCTCGCAGTGCCTAGCAATGTGCCAAACAATGCAAGAGCAGCGCATACCATAAGTCCAACGTTGACAAGAAACACCGCAATGTCGGGTAACTGAACGAAATTCTGCCCACCGAGGAAATAAACTGCCGCGGTCAGAATGAGAATATATAGCGCATCGAACCCCATTATTGAGGGCGTAAGAACATGGTTCTGAGTAATCGTTTGAAACAGTACAGTTGACGATGAAACAGCAATTCCCACCACCAGCAACGCTGCAAGCTTCGTACCCCGGAAAGGCAGAATAAAATTCCAGCTTCCTTTAACCCCAATCGTCATAAAGGCGAAGCAAGCCAGAATTAGAAAAATAACGAGGAGGACCAATCTTTTAGCGTGCATAACGTACCGGTCTGTAAAGCAACCAGAGGAAGGTTACGGCACCCACAACACCAAATACGGTTCCCACAGGGATTTCGTAGGGATACCGCAGGACACGCCCAAGCATATCGCAGGCAAGCAGTATAATCGCTCCTGAAAGAGCGGTAACCGGGAGTGTCGCACGCAAATTGTCGCCAAGGTGACGGGAGATAATGTTTGGGATCACAAGCCCCAGAAACGGGATCATTCCAACGGTTATTACCGTGAGCGTGGTGACAACAGAAATAGCAATGAGGCCCATCAGAACAACTTGCTTATAATTTAGGCCCAGATTGATGGAGGCCGTCTGACCAAGACCAATGATGGAAAACTGATCTGCTGCAAAATAGGCTAGTAATGCAACCAAGGCTGCCACCCATAACAGTTCATAACGGCCTTTCAGGACTCCTGAGAACTCGCCGTTTATCCAAATATCAATGAACTGCAACAGGTCAGTTTGGTAGGCTGTGAAAGTAACCGCAGCCCCAACAATACCGCCGTAAGCAATACCGACCAGAGGGACGAGAAGAGGCTGTGTTACCGGCAAACGTCGCACTATCGCAAGAAAGCCCAGTGAGGTTATGAGAGCTATAGCAGAAGCGATCACCATTTTAGTGATTAACGAGGCAGATGGCAGGACGAGTGTTACAATGAGAATCCCAAGAGCTGCCCCCTGACCAGTGCCTGCTGTCATTGGTTCCACAAAACGATTGCGCACCAGCATTTGCATGATCATGCCTGTTACCGCCAGAGAAGCGCCAGTTATAATCACAGCAGCCGTTCTCGGAAAACGGCTGATTACAAGCAAACTGAGGGCTTTGGGGTCTTGCAACAGGTCCATAGGCGTCACATCAATAACTCCTACAAAGAGAGAGAGCCCCGCACAAACTACCAGTGCGAAAGCTCCCCAAAGACCGGCTCTTGTAACAGGCACAGATTAGCTACCTGAAAATGCAACAGTAATTTCGTCCAATGTTGCCAACATGGACTGAATACCACCACCAGCGATGTAAAGATTTGCAGCATTCAGGTAGATAACTTGTTCATTCTTCCAGGCATTGGTTTCATGAACCAAAGCGTTGTCCAGAGTGGTCGCAGCGCTTGTCCCATCTCTGCCAATCGCAACAAGTCGATCAATAACAAATATAATATCCGGGTTAGCTTTGTTGATGAACTCAAAGCTCACCGCCTCACCATGGGTTGCTTTCTCAACCTGCTCAACAGCCTCAGGTAATTTCAGAGCTGTGTGGAGCCACCCAAAACGCCCTTCAGTGCCATATGCTGTTACCTTTGGGCCGTTGGTCATAATGATCAAGGCTTTACCTTTACCAGATATAGCATTTTGCGCGGTTTTCAGTTTAGTGTCGAGTTGCTCGGCAAGGGCTTTTGCTTCAGCTTCCTTATTAAAGATCTTAGCATAAGCGGCCAGTCGTGCCCGGCCATCAGTTACGGCATTTTCGCCAATTGTCATATCCAGCGCAGGGGCCAGTTTCTTTAACTGAGGGACAACTTTTGAAGAACGTCCACCGGCAATTATCAAATCAGGTTGCAATGCCGCGACAGTCTCATAATCAGGCTCAAACAGAGAGCCAACGGCCTCTGCTCCTGCAACCTGTTCTTTTAGGTAATCAACATACAACGGCTGAACCACACCCACTGGCTTCACTCCGAGGGCTGTGATCGTGTCAAGAGCAGCGATATCAAACACAGCTACCTTTGATGGACTTTGGCTCACTTCAGCCGGGCCGCGATAAGTCTCAATAGTGACACTTGCGGCAGCCGCTGGCCCTGCCAGCAGAAGAGAGGCGACAACTAAACTCTTAAAGATCATGAGCTTACCTTACCCTTGATAATGAAAAGCTGAAATAATAACTCAGGTATTGCACTCAGGCATATAGAAAAGTAAAAGGAGCTTCAAGAATATTCTGAAATATACACTCAGGTTTAAGATATGAAGATACTCAACGGGAAATTTCAAACGCCCAACGGCGCTAAGTACCTCAAGCAGCTTTGCAACCACTTTGCTCACAAGATAGAGGTGAGCCAAACAGAAAGCGAAGGGGACTGCAAGTTTGAGTTTGGCAAAGCGACAATCAGCTTTGATGCGAGTAATCTGTTCGTTCAATTTGAGCTTAGCGATCAAGATGATGAAGGCAAAGCACGCGACGTAATCGATGCCCATCTTGAGCGATTTGCATTCAGAGAAAATTTCACTCACATGGAATGGAAGTGGCAAGCGGAAAACAGGCTGTAATACTTTATCCGCGCACTTTTTTCCTTCCCTTGGTACAATTTTGTAAATGACTAACAGGAGGCACAGGCAAGTGATGCTTTTTCAGTGAAGCGCAGTTAACGGCGCTTTAGGGGAGGATAATCAACCTCAGTAGAGTACAGCAATTGTCTTTCACACGCGCTCATGGTTAGATCATCCAGTCAACCATACTGAAAAGCTGTTCTCAATTCTCGCAATCAGTTCAACATTGAACTGTTTTTGGTCATACATTGTGAACTGAAGATAATAGATCTGGCAATACACTGTATGTCTCTTAAGCTTGAAGACCTGACTACCTTCCGAACTGTAGCCGAATTACTGAGTGTGACAGATGCTGCTGCGCATCTGGGAGTACCCAAATCCACCATTAGCCGCCGAATTGCTTTGGTAGAAGAATATGCAGGCGCGCAGTTGCTTAAGCGTACGACGCGCAAAGTAAAGCTGACAGAAGCCGGTGATCTGTTTTTAAAGAAATGCGAAGAGGCACTCGATCTTTTAGATGGAGCTCAAACAGCAATTTCTGACACTCAAAAGCAACCTGCCGGAGACCTCAAGGTTGTTATGCCCGTGGAGATTGGCGTCTATCTTCTTGGTGATATCATCGGGCGTTTTCTCGAGTGCTACCCAAGAATTGTGCTCGATCTGGAAATGCAAAATCGAACTGTGGACCTCCTGACTGAAGATGTTGATCTATGGATTCGGATTACGCCGATGGAAATGTCTGGCATGATTTCACGCAGGCTTGGTGAACTGGAGCGCTGGCTTGTTGCTGCACCATCTTATCTTGAAACCTATGGTTACCCGGAGAAATTAGAGGACATTGAGCAACATCGCTGTGTGTTGCTTCGCCGCCGTGGTCGGTTAGAGAACCGTTGGGGCACTGTTACAAATGGCTTTCGACAGGATTTACAGGTCTCAGGCCGGGTCATGGTGAACAACGTATCGACTGCACATCGTGCAGTTGCTTCGGGAGCAGGGATCGGCTGGATACCAGCATTCTTAAGTGAGAAAATGGTCAGGGATGGCCGGTTGGTTCACTTATTTCCTGAAACAACAGGGCTGGTTGAAGTTTATGCCTGTTACGCATCACGAGCATATATGCCCTCGAAAGTTCGCGCCTTTATAGATTTTTTGACGGATAATGCCATCAAATCCAAATTGTTGCAAAAAATGCAACAATGAATTCCATTGACCCATGTCATCTTTCTCGGTTTCCCGAGTGATACCCTGCAATTAGCCTTTAGTCGTAGCCAATCGCTGCTCTGAAGGCTGACTTACTGGGATTGGGAGACAATGATGGTCAGAACGTGCCTGATGGGCGTTTTACTTGCTGCAACTGCATTTTGCGGCAATGCACAAGCAGAGTGGCAATGGAGCAAATTACCCGGGGTGGCAAAGGGACGAAACATCCCCCCTATTGAGCGTGATATTGCAAAAATAAACTCATTTAGTCAGGTACTTGAAGAGTGGAAGACAACCAGTATCTTAAATAAACCACTCTGCGAGCCTGACGTAAAGCTAAGTATTATCGAAGAATTCAAAGGCGCGGAGCAAAAGGTATTTCCAAAAGATGGCCAGACACTGGTCTATTCATTATCTTCCAATCGCGGACATCAATCACGTAAGCCCGGTGAAGAAACGACTACGCGATCAACAACTATCACAGTTATTGATGCGGAAACTAAAGAAGTTGTCGCTGAAAATGAACTGGATATCCGCTTCAATGGCGGCATCCACGATACGATTATGTCCCCCGATGGCCGATATATTTTTGCCGCTGGACCGCACCTGTCAGATTACTCCGCAATCAAAGCTGGTGACAATGGCACGGCAGCTAAGTTGGAGAGCTTCTCTGTCGGCGGGCAAAACTTCAATGGCGAGTTCTATGCGCTTTTAGAAGGTGCAGGTGGTGCAGAAGGTATGGGTGGTGAAACACCACGCGGCCAGTCAACCATGCTGAAAATCGACACGCTGACGCTGGAACCCGTAGCCCTCATTGATTTTATTGGTTCAGTACACCACGGTTCTGGTTTCGGACGTTATCATGATAACCCAAACATGATGTGGGTTGATGTGTTCCAGCAGGACCCAGATGGTGCTCATATGGTCATGTTTGATGCGCAAACACTGGATGTCACCTGCGCTATTCGTGACGAGAGCATCGGTAAAGGCAAGTTCTGGACCCAGATGCACATGACGCCAACAGGCAACTACTTCATGCTGCAAGTCACGCCAGTTGAACCTTATGTGGGTGCCGCTGTGGTGACGACTGGTGACCCTTTGTATTTACCGCCCAACTATATTGGGGTCGTAGACACCTCAAGTTTTGAGATGGTGCGTGAGATACCAATCCCACCTCAAGGAGGTGGTTTCACTATCACTGACGTCAATGAAGAATACATCTACAACGTCTCTGGCGGATCAGACCAGATATTTAAGCAAAACTTCGAGAACGGTGCTCTTATCTGGGAGCAACGTACTGGCATGGGTCCCTACGGCCTTGCTTTCAATGCGGATCACTCTGAAGTCTGGGTCACCGACAAAGGCGAGTCAGTTGAGTATTGGGGTAATTCACTGACCGTTATTGATGATCGCACTGGCAGAATTCGTACCCGGATCAATCTGCCGGGATATGGCGTGGATCATCTGATCTTAAGTCCAGATGGAGATGAGTTCTGGGCAACCTCCAATGCTTCCGGCCAGACCTATGTTGTTGATAGTAAGACCTATGAGGTGACGCACACAATTAACATGGCGGCCGAGGTTCTACCCATGGTGTCGGCTTTGTCCATTACAAAGATGGCGAAGCTCCACAGCTCCTTCAGGATAGTCATGAGTATCTGGATCGTACGCCTCATTTGAGTGATGTTTTTCGCAGTTATGCAGAAGTTGAAGAAATTGGAAGCGGTTCTGAAGCCGCCGCAACGGTTGAAGATGCAATGGAGAAAGGCCGTCTGCTGTTTCAGGCAGATGATGGCTGTCAAACCTGTCACAAACGAGACGGTTCCGGGCAGATCGGACCAGATATTCGTGGCAAAAGCAAAGCCTCCATTGTAGCAGCCATGGAAAGCCGCCGTGACATGGTCAACTGGCAATCAGACCGTCAGCTGACCTCAGAAGAAATCAGCTATATTTCACAGTGGCTCACAGCCCAGAGGTAAAACAATGAGGTGGTCTGTCAGCAAGGCCACCTCCTCGCTATTCTTCAAATAAAAAGGCTGCGAGATTTATGTCCTTACGACATGTAACAGCAATTTTTGCCATATGTTTGCCTGCTCTGGCTGCCGTTCTCTGGTTCTGGCCTTTTGAAGCAGCATCATCCGTTCAAGGTGGTTGGAACAACCCTGACCGCTTTATGATTGCGGCAAGTACTGATTCAGAAACTCTCACAATCATTGATACGGAAAGTGCAACTACGGCTGGCGAGATAAGCCTTAGCGCTCCGGTCAAAACACTGATCGTTTCTGAGCTGGGTAATCTGGCTTATGTTGCACATGCGGAAGCGAGCAGGCTCTCGGTTGTTAATCTTGAGACCGGACGCCTGGAACGTACAACAGACCTACCAATCACTCCGCTCCATCTTGTGGGAAGTGCGGAAACTGGCGTTCTGATCACAAATTCCGAGCAAGGCGGCATGGTGCTCGTTGATCCTTATGGCCGGGACGTTATCTTCGAAAACAACAGTATTCCTCCAAGCTCTGAGCCAATACTAAGTGCCTCGGGCACTGTTGCTTATTACCACTCAGCAGAAGGAGGAGAAGTCGGCGCTGTTTCGATGGAGACCGGAGAGGTTCTCTGGCGGATTGCGACACCTAAACTTACTCAGGACGTTCCTATCGTGCGCAGCGTTGACGGGCTCTACATCACCGTAACATTTTCTGATAAAGGCGAAATTGCAGCTTTAGATTCAGCTAGCGGAAAACCGCTCGCACTTCACCGGTTCGGGCCCGGCATTCAGCAACCATTCGTTACATCTAACGGATACTATTTTCTTGTTCCGGACCCTGCCTCAAAGCTTATTCATGTGTTGTCGCAAAAGGACTTCTCACTCCAAACTTCGATTAAAATGGAAGCATCAACACCGATTGTCGTGGCCGGGGTTTTAGACTCTGCTGGGCTGGCAGTTAGTGAGGATGGGTTGTTTGCCCTTGATCTCACTGATTTTAAAAGGAGTTCAGATACCACGTACTCCATGCCTGCTATGACGAGTGATGCTCTAGTAACATCTAATGGTATGCGTGCTTTCTTTGCTGTTCCCAAAGACAAATCAATCATGACATTTGACATGCTGCATAATCGGCAAAAGCGCATCAGTCTGCCTCAATCTGTCAATATCATCGCAATGGGGAGCACGAACTCAATATGTCATTGATAATTCAGCGCTCATCCCGCAACCTCACCCGGCCAATCCTTCTGGTTATCGTTGTTGTTGCTGTATCTCTTTCATGGTTGGCAATTCCTTATCTGGTTGATGGTAGTCAACTGCTTGGCGATACCGGGCGTCTCTATAAAACCGGGCAGTTAGAACAATCACAATTACTTGGGCAGTCACTTGGGAGGATTTATCGCACACCAACCGGAGAGGAGTTAACAGCAACGTTCGCGACGGATGATTACTTTGCCGCCCGAAATCAAAACACTTCGACATTATTGTTTGATCCCGCTGACCATCTCATCTTCTTCGTTTCTGAAACAGTACATACAGGTCGCCTTCCCGCACGACTGCCCGAGTTTACCTTGCTGCGGCCTGACAACAAAAACATCAAGCCAGTGCATGTTGAAGGTCCTGAAGATGTACAGCACCATCGTGTAAGCTACGTCTATTTCAGGAAAACCGGAGAAGACGGGCTGCTGGCACTGCCCGGTGACGGTTCTCCGTTTCGGTTAGTCGTTGAAAATGGCGATGAGCGACGCGCAGATTATGTTGGATGGTTTGAGTGGACCTACCCAGCCGTCCTGCCTAAGGATATGGCTGAAAACAGCGGCTTCACGCCCGTGATGGTTGCTGCTCTGGCTCTCGGTTTGCTTGCAGCTACTCTGACACCTTGCATGCTGCAGCTCTCAGTTATGTATGTTGCCCTTCTTGGTGGGACTGCCGCACAAGGCGGAACAGAACACAGAAAACGTGCGCTTTGGTTCGCATTAGCATTCACAGGCGGCTTTGTGGGGCTATTTGCAATGGGCGGAGGACTGATTGGCTGGTCCGGCCAGTTTATGCAAATTCTGCTGGGTCAGTATGCTACCCCGATAAGCATCGTTTCTGGCATCATAGTTTTCGCGATTGGCTTGTATCTGGCATATCAAGCCAGAATGCCCCTGGTGTGCAAGCTTCCCTTAAGCAGAGTTAGTCATCTGCTCAAAACCCATTCTGTGTGGGCGAGCATGTTTTTATCAGTCGGTTTTGCGTTTGGCTGCATCTCATGCTTCGGAGGTGCCATTATTGGCACTCTTGCGATCTATGTGGGTATGCTAAACAGTGTAAGTGCGGGGGCTGCTTTGATGGGGCTTTTTGCGCTGGCTGTCGCTGTACCATTTCTGTTTGCTGCGATTATGCTTGAAAAGTCTGAGACTGCCCTCTCTTTTCTCAATCACTGGCAAAAACCCGTTCGGTACTTCACCGCCTTCGTCGTGATGTTCTTTGGTATTGTGCTTATGACAGACAACTACCACACGCTAAGCGATCTTATTTATCCTTATCTGGGTTTGGGGTAATCCGATAAGCCCTCATATATTCCGCTCTGTGCCGATTACAGCCAGACTGGCCTAATGAAAGTGGAGAGCGGGTATCTCGATTTTGTTGCCGCCTCTTTTAATAGTTCTCTCTCTTGCCGTAAAAGCCCGTTTTCTTTCCGCAAACGGACTAATTCAATACCGGCATCCTAATGAACCTATCAAAAGGCTCCCCAGTTTTCCCGGAGCACTCCAGACAAGCAGTGCTGGTCACGTTTACATAGAAAAACAGCGCAGAGACTGGGATCTCTGCGCTGTTTGGGCATTGGCGAGTTAAGGGGAAATGTTACTCGCCAGGCTCAAGGATGTCTTCATGATCGACAACCTTGCCCTTTACCTTCACCCATACTGCGGACGCAACCAGAACAGCTGTGATGATGCCACCGATGGTAGAGATGGTCATTGGCAGACCGAAACCAAGTTTGGTGGAGTTCAGCAGGAAGGTTACAACAACAGTGGTCATGAAAGTTGCCGGGATGGTGCAAATCCAGTGCAGTTTGTTATGACGCAGCAGGTAGGCTGCCGCAGTCCACAGCATGAGAGCTGCAGTTGCCTGGTTTGCAACACCAAAGTAACGCCAGATTACGCCGAAATCGACCTGAGTAAGGACCGCACCGCCAACGAAGAGTGGTATCGCCAGCAGCAGGCGTTTTGGCAACTGGTTCTGAGGCATGTTGAAGAACTCAGCCAGAATCAGACGGGCAGAACGGAACGCAGTGTCACCAGAAGTGATTGGCAGAACAATCACACCGAGAACTGCGAGGAAACCACCGAATGCGCCCAACAGGCCGTTAGATGCTTCATAAACCAGATTGGCAGGGTTGCCGCCCATACCTTCAGCAAGACCTTCAACGCCGCCGAAGAAAGACAGAGCAATCGCGCACCAGATGATAGCAATTACGCCTTCACCGATCATCGCACCGTAAAATACGAAACGACCGTTCTGTTCGTTTTCCATGCAGCGTGCCATCAAAGGAGACTGGGTAGCGTGAAAACCGGAGATAGCACCACAAGCGATGGTGATGAACAGCGCAGGCCACAAAGGCATGTCATTTGGATTCAGGTTCTGGAAGAAGTCGCCAACTTCAACACCCGGCAACATGGAATGCTCGCTGGATACCATCAGAGCGATGGTGAGACCTACAGACATAAAGACAAGCAGTGCGCCAAAGAATGGATAAAAGCGACCGATGATCTTGTCGACAGGTACAATAGTTGCCACCAGATAGTATGCAAAGATGCAAACCAGGAAGACGGTTACGTCAACACCTGTCAGGCGGCCAAGAAGACCAGCTGGAGCAGATACGAAGACAACGCCAACGAGCAGCAGCAGAACAATCGCGAAGATGTTCATGAAGTGCTTTGCGCCGGTACCAAGGTACTTACCAGCCAGATTTGGAACAGATTGCCCCTTGTTGCGAACTGACAACATGCCAGAAAAGTAATCGTGAACTGCACCTGCAAAGATACAGCCCAGAACGATCCAGAGCATCGCTGCCGGACCATAAAGAGCACCAAGGATCGGACCGAAGATTGGGCCGACACCAGCAATGTTCAGCAGTTGAACCAAATATACTTTCTTGGTGGACATTGGCACATAATCGACACCATCGGTATGTGCATGGGCAGGTGTCTGGCGGGCAGGTTTAATCCCGAAAACCTTCTCGACAAACATGCCATAGATAAAGTAGCCGCCAAATAGCAGGCCAATACTCAAGAAAAACCAGGACATCTTTCTTCCTCCACAAATCTTTGGGAGCAATTAGACCGGTTTCAAGAGCAATACGCTGGAGTTTCAGCTAAGCGGTTTCAGAGAGAGAGTAAGCGGCGTTTAAAACAAATAAGCGGTTAATCACGATCACTGAACTTCACGTAAATTTGAAACAAATACGACACTAAGTATATACGCTTACTCACGAATACCCGAAATGCTGTTTCAAGCTCTTAAGATAACGACGTGAAACGGGGATCTTCGTTCCGCTATGAGTTACGACTTCAGCCCCTGTTTCCTGTAGCGCAATTTCCGAGATGGCATCAGGAGAGACAAGGTACTGACGATGACAGCGTGCCAGCGTCGTGCGTTGCTCCAGTACTTTTAAAGTGAGGTGCGTGTGCACGTAACACTGCGCAGTCGCAACATGGATACCCGCAAGATCACTGAAGACGTATTCGACAGCACTCACGGGAACAACTTTCAGCTTATTGCCCAGATAGCAGGGCAGATGTTGCAGTTCCTGAGGAGTAATCTCTTCCAATAACTGTGGGCGTAAGTCAGACCGTACACGGCTTAGCGTCTTTGCAAGGCGTTCTTCTTCAATGGGCTTTAGCAGGTAATCGAAGGCGTGATGTTCGAAGGCCTTGATGGCATATTCATCATAGGCCGTTGAGAAAACAATACGTGGCATGGTTTCAGGATCCAGCATGCCGATCATCTCCATTCCCGAGATGCGCGGCATCTGAATATCGAGAAACACCAGCTGTGGCTTATGGGTGTTGATGAAACCAAGCGCGTCAATGGCATTGCTGCATTCACCGACCACTTCGATATCGTCAGCTTTGGAAAGCAAATCCTTTAACTCTTCACGAGCATAAGGTTCATCATCGACAATCAGGCATCTGATCACTGGCCCGTCTCCCAAACTGGTGCAGGAAGATGAATAGACACGCGGGTGAAAGCCTCTTTTTCCCATTCGATATGCAGACCGAACTCTTCACCCCATTGCTTCTTCAAACGCTTGTCGACAAGCGAAACGCCGAGGCCCTCCCGATTTTGTGGTGGGATGTACAGACCTGCATCATCCTCAACTTTCAGCTCAACCTGCCCCTCTTTCAATGCACCGCTGATACGAATGTGTCCACCTTCAACGCTTTGAGAAACTCCGTGCTTAATGGCATTTTCAATAAGTGGTTGAAGGGTAAAAGCAGGGACTTTGAGAGACAGCAATTCTGTTGGAATGTCTATCTCAACAGTCAGCTTATCGGGAAAGCGAGCTTTCTCGATTGCCAGATACGCATCCACATGGTCAAGCTCCTCTTCAAGCGTAACGAGGCCTGAGGTGCGTTTCAGATTGATGCGCAAGAATCTGGAAAGATGCAAGAGCAATGCACGCGCTTTGTCCGCATCACGCTTTGTGATGATGGCGATTGTATTGAGTGTATTAAACAGGAAGTGCGGATTCACCTGTGCCTGAAGAAGCTTCAACTCAGCGCGCATCAATAAATTCTGCTTTTCTTCAAGCTCACCGTAAAGGATCTGGTTGGAAAGCAGCTTTGCGATCCCCTCCCCCAGTGTCCGGTTGATGTTTAAAAACAATTTGTTTTTCTGCTCATAGAGTTTGATCGTCCCGATCACTTCTGAATCACTATGAAGTGGTATGACAAGGCAAGAACCCAACTTGCAGCTTGACGATAAAGAGCATGCATATGGCACCTCTACTCCATCAGCATACATCACGGTGTTCTGCTCAACGGCATCCAGTGTCAGGCGAGAGGAGATTTCTGTTCCCGGCTTGTGGTGATTTGCTCCCATGCCGATAAAGGCAAGTAGCTTTGTCCGATCGGTAATCGCGACCGCGCCTACATTGGTTTCTTCTTTTACGATCTGCGCAACGCGACGGCCAGAGTCCTCATTGAGACCTTTTGCAAGCACACCAACACACCGCTCAGCAATCTTCAGTGCCTGACTGGAAAAGGCTGAAGACAACTTATCGAACATCGTCTTTTGATCTCGCACGATGCTCATGAAGAACGCTGCTCCCAAAGAGTTGACCAGCAGCATGGGAGCTGCAATTTGCTCTACCAATGCGAATGCCTGATCGAAGGGGCGTGCAACGAGCAGAATGATGAGCATCTGCATGAGTTCAGCGATAAAAGTTAGTCCGAAAACGAACATAGGACGGAATAGCAGGGCTCGCTTGTTGTTGGAGCGCAGATAAAAAGCCATCAGGCCAGCCATCAGCCCTTCTGACGTTGTGGAGATCGCGCAGGCCAGATCTGTGAACCCACCAAATCCGTAGCGGTGCAGACCACCTGTCAGGCCAATGAGGAAACCCGTGACTGGCCCGCCTAACAAGCCGCCCAGAACTGCCCCCATCGCGCGGGTGTTGGCAATAGCATCGTTTACCTGCTCTCCGAAAGTCGTAGCGATCACGCAAAATCCAGAAAACACCAAATAGATGAGTACCTTGTGAGGCAGCCGCGGGTAATCTTCGGTGAAAATCTTAAACAAAGGCGTTTTGCTGACCATGTAAACGATCACCAAATACACGCACATTTGCTGTAGCAACTGAAGGATAAGTGCCATTTTAGGGCTTTGTTTTTGTTAGTTTGGATTTGCTCCAAAGTGTACTTTGTAGCGAGCGAATTTCAACCCTCTTAACAGATCCCTACTGCAAACTCACTAGTTCTCTACAAACTTGATATACTTGTGCTATTTTCCCGTTGCTTCCAATTGAAGCAAAGACGTGCGCAAATGTCGCGAAGCCTTTCAAAAGATAAAAGCCAAATGAGTTCATTCCAGTTCCTTGCTCATGACCACGTAGTCTGTGAATGCAAACAGACCTGATCTGAGTGCTCTGCGCTTATTTCATTGATAAGTCCAACAATACCTTGCAGAGAAAACTCAGCTCAGCTTATCTTCAGTCGCAAGGGGATTTTGGGTGTTGTGTGCGATGAAAACACACAGGCAGCAGGTACGCAGGTTCTGCAAAGCTGCCGCCAAAGGGACGTCACACATTTTGCATAATGTAAACTTCAAATTGCATAGCTGAGATCAGAGAGCTTTGAGGAGCATATTTCGCATGGTATTTAATCGAATTCTTGCAGTGATTGGTATGACCGGAGCTCTGACCGTTGCAGCTCATGCTGAGATTGTTGTTTCTTCCAAAATTGACACTGAAGGTGGTCTTCTCGGAAACATCATTGCGCTTGCTCTTGAAAACGCTGAATTGCCGGTAGAGCGTCGCTTGCAACTGGGTGGCACACAAGTGGTTCGTGAAGCGCAGCTTGCCGGGCAGATTGACATTTATCCTGAATACACCGGAAATGCGGCCTACTTTCATAATGAAGCAGACAGCCCGGTCTGGAAGGATGCCAAAGCTGGCTATGCCCGAGCTGCTAAACTGGATGGTGAGAAGAACAATCTTGTATGGCTTCAGCCTGCTCCAGCAAACAATACATGGGCCATCGCGGTAACAGGTGCACTTGCCTCACAGAATAATCTGGTCACAATGTCTGATTTCGGGGACTGGGTTGCAAATGGCGGTGATGTTAAACTTGCAGCCTCAACTGAATTTGTGTCCTCCCCTGCTGTTCTTCCTGCCATGCAGAAGACCTATGGCTTTAAGTTATCTCCCGATCAGACAGTGGTTCTTTCTGGCGGTGACACCGCAGCAACCATTCAGGCGGCAGCACGGGGGACATCGGGGGTCAACGCAGCTATGGCATACGGTACAGATGGCGGTGTTGCGGCGACTGGCCTCGTTGTTATGACAGATGATAAGGGGGTGCAGCCCGTCTATGAGCCTGCACCTGTCATTCGCAGCGATGTTTTAAAGCAGTATCCGCAGGTGGCTGACGTTTTGAACCCAATTTTTGCCGGGCTGGATATGGCGATATTGCAGGAACTTAACGGTCGCATTCAGGTTGGAGGTGAGCCTGCTGCGGCAGTCGCTAAAGATTACCTCAGTAAAATCGGTGCTTTGGACTAACTGACCAACTGATGCCTAACAGAACTAGCTCGTTTTTTTCCAGACCCGGCCTGCTGTTTGCTGTGCTGGGTCTTGTTGCTTTGCTCGCACCCTTTGTGACGCTCGCAGCCAATCGCATTGTGGCGGGTGTGGGGGTTCCTGTCTGGGACATTGCCGCAGCAAACACCACCATTCCGGGACTAGCCGTTTTACTCGCGGGACTTGCCCTTGGTTTGCCTGCTGCTCTGCCGAAACTGCGGTTGCTGGGGGCGACGGTTGGTGTCGCAGCTTTGGTCTGGTTGCTAATGCAAGGCAGCACATCACTGCTGGAAGGAGCTGGACCATATGCACGAGTATCGCTGGGAAGTGGTTTCTGGTGCTTACTCGCGATCCTGCTGTTGCTCGCAGCAGATGCTCTGTCCGCCCTTTCGCCGGGGCCACTGATGCGTGCTGGCTTGCTGGTTGCAGCGATTATCGCACTGGTGCTGGTATTATGGTCAGGTGCTTTGGCTGACCTGTCAATCTATAGGGAATACATCAGCAGACATGACGCCTTCTTTGACGCGGCCCAGCGGCACCTTGGCCTTGCCTTTGGCTCACTTATGGTTGCTGCTATCACAGGCTTTCCGCTTGGCGTTTTCTGCCATCATAATGAAGGTTTGCGTGGCTCCGTTCTGCCTGTACTCAGCTTTTTGCAAACTATACCCTCTCTGGCAATGTTTGGCATTATGATCCCGCTTCTCGCCTGGGTTTCCAGCACTATTCCGGGAGCGAAAGAACTGGGTGTCGCTGGAATCGGCTTTCTTCCGGCCTTCTTAGCACTGGTCATTTATTCTCTGCTGCCTGTGGTCGCAAATACTGTTGCAGGCCTTGAAGCAACACCTCCTGTAACACTGGATGCTGCCCGTGGCATGGGCATGACGCGGCAGCAGCGGCTGATACAGGTTCAATTGCCATTAGGGTTGCCTGTCATGCTGGCTGGATTACGTATCGTGCTGGTTCAGAACATCGGCCTTGCGGTGATTGCCGGACTGATTGGCGGCGGAGGGTTTGGAACTTTTGTCTTTCAGGGGCTCAATCAAACTGCAACGGACCTGATCCTTCTTGGAGCCCTGCCAACCGTAACTCTTGCTCTTATCTCGGCAATCACCATGGATATTCTGGTCGAGTTGACGCGCCCTAACTCAGTGAGACATGGATGATTGAGATCGACAACATAACAAAGGTCTATGATGGGCGCGCTGCGGTTGATTCCGTATCCATGACAATTGAAAGCGCAACGATCACGGCAATTGTAGGGACTTCAGGTTCCGGCAAAAGCACACTTTTGCGCATGATTAACCGGCTTGTTGAACCTACCTCCGGCGAGGTAAGGATCAACGGAGAGCTGACCACTGATTTGGAAAAAAATGCTCTGCGTCGGCGGATCGGTTACGCGATACAGGGGCATGGCCTCTTTCCCCATCATACGGTGGCCCGAAACATCGGCGCTGTGCCGCAGTTGCTAGGTTGGAGCAAGGACAAGATCAGTGACCGCATCAACGAACTGCTGAATTTGTTCTCTATGCCACCTGAGGAGTTTCGGGATCGCTATCCTGCTGAGCTTTCTGGCGGACAGCAACAACGTGTTGGCGTCGCACGGGCTTTGGCATCCCGGCCTGACCTGCTGCTCATGGATGAACCGTTTGGTGCTCTGGACCCTATTATTCGCACACGAGCGCAAGCGGACCTGCATCGCATTCAGCGAACGCTCGGCTCGACGATCCTTCTTGTTACGCACGACATGGAAGAGGCCATACAACTTGGCGATCAGGTTGCAGTAATGGATCAAGGCCGACTGGTGCAACACGGCACACCAGCCGATATCATTACCAGCCCGGCAACCCGGTTCGTAGCCGAGATGGTTGGCGGGGTGGATCGCCCGTTACGGTTGCTGTCCCTGCTTCCCCTCTCTGAAATCGTTGAGGCGGGCGAGGCAGAAGGCCCTCCGATTAATGACCAAGCCAGTTTGCGTGATGCTCTTTCTGTTTGCCTTGGAAGCGGGCGAAACACTTTGCCAGTGGAACGGGATGGTGCTCTGATCGGGCGCGTTACACTAGAGGCAATCCGTTCCAGAGCGGAGGGGACACATGAGCCGCGCTAATATCCTTAGGGTGATTGTAGTATGTTTGTTGCTTACACTGGTGCTACAACCTGAGTGGTTTGAGCCTGTGTTTGCTCCGTTTTCCCCCTCCGGTGCGCCAGTGATTTACACTCGGGCGTCTCTGCTGTCGCTTTCCCTAAGTCATTTGGGGATCGTTGCGTTAGCTTCAGTTGCAGCAATCATTGTTGCAGTTTTACTGGCAATCCTTGTGACCCGTCCAAGAGGCCAAGCCTTTTTGCCATTATCCCGAACCATTGCCAATATGGGTCAGACATTCCCGCCCGTCGCCGTTCTGGCCTTAGCGGTGCCAATGCTGGGTTTTGGGGCTGGACCAACGCTGGTTGCGCTGTTTTTGTACGGCATCTTGCCGATCTTCGAAAATACGATGACTGGCCTTTCAACCCTGCCACCTGCCACAATGGAAGCTGCCCGAGGGATTGGCCTCAGCCGCCGACAACGTTTGCTTCAGGTTGAACTTCCGCTGGCTCTGCCTTTGATCCTGACAGGT
The DNA here is from genome assembly GCA_947496145.1 of uncultured Pseudovibrio sp. Lineage (GTDB taxonomy): Bacteria > Pseudomonadota > Alphaproteobacteria > Rhizobiales > Stappiaceae > Pseudovibrio. Next base: position 30,208 of record CANMBS010000022.1, on the reverse strand, counting down.
ATTCGCCTTTCTGTCGTTATTGCCATTGGTACAGCCACAATCGGCTCCACTGTCGCTGCCCGTACTCTGGGTGAAGTCATCATTGCCGGGCTGCTTACAAACAACACCTCCTACGTCTTGCAAGGCGGGATCATTGTGGGTTTATTCGCAATTTTAATCTACGACGTGCTAACCCAACTAGAGGCTCATTTTCAAAAACGTCTCGGTGGTAGCCGCACGACGGTTTAAGCTGCTACCCATGTAAGAAGTCGCCTTAGCGTCCGGATACATCCATGCCTAATGGTCTTGCAGGACTTAAATGTCTTTAAAGCAGTTCGCGTTTAAGCTGAAACGCTTGATCTGCTTTAGCTTATGTTTTTGCGTATCTTTATCTGAAAACCGGTGTCCACTTTTCAGAGATACGCTTTAGCGTTCAGCCATGATTGAGAAGATCATGCCATCTGTCTGGGCCATACCGGCGGTTACAATCTTACCCAGATTGAGGATTGTCGTTTCAACCTCGTCGGCAATACCCCCCATATTTATGGAGGAGGACGCTTTCATGGCGATGGTTGCAGCTCTCAAGGCTGAACTGGCGGCGCTGCCAACTTTCAAAGCGCAAGAGGCTTTTGCCCCATCGCACAGCATGCCCGAAATGTCTGCGAGTACCGAGTTGATTGCATAACAGGATTGCTCAAAGCTTCCACCCAGCAGATAAACCATGGCACCTGCTGCTGCTGCGCAGGTTGCTGAGTTGCCACAATATGCCGAAAGAGGCGGGTAATGGGACTTAATGTAACCTGCACCGATATGGCTCATACACAGCGCTCGGGCGAGCTGGTCATCATCCGTGCCCAGATGCTCAGCCAAAGCAACAACGGGCATGGTGGCTGCAATTCCCTGATTGCCGCTACCATAGTTGCTCATGGCAGGTAACGTGCTACCGCCCATTCTTGCATCAGACGCAGCTGCTGAGCGCGATGGAACTTTGACAGATAAGGGTTGATCGGTGACGTTTATAGCCTCGTTTTCCAACATGGATCTGCCTACCTGAAGACCGAATTTGTACTTCTGGCCCTCTTCTGACAGAGCCTTGTTCAGATCACGTGCCTCCAGAATAAAACCGAGGTGCTCAACCTCGCACGTGATGCAGAAATTATAGATATCTGAAATGGAAAACGTGCGTGGATCAACTTTGGGTTCTGAAATCTCGGCATGATCATCACGTGCTTTAATCAAGAGCTCTTTGCCATCAAGTTTTTCAGAGATGATCTGAGTATACCCACCTTCAATCAGAACTTCTGCCGTATGTGCATCATTCTGTAGCACCGCATGGCAATAGAGCGGGCTGCAATCCGTTCTGGTGTTTATGCTCACGCGGCCTTGTTCGACAAAAGCAAGAGCCGTTTCAACTTCGCTTTTCTGAATACCTTGAAGGCATTGCAGTTTTAACTCTGCTTTTCCAAACAGAGCACCGCAGGCCGCAGCAATGGGCATGCCCACAGCACCCGTACCGGGCACAAACACATCAAGTACATTCTTGAAGAGATTCTTCGAAACCGTGATCTCAACTTTACTCGGTTTATTCTCTAGTAGCCTAGCTGCTTGGGATGCCGCGTATGCTGCGCAAACAGGGTCGGTGCATCCAAGGGCAGGCTTTGCAATTTCCCTCAGAAACCGAAGGTACTGTGAAGTGTTTTGGGGCAACGTCCCACCTCCCACTTATTCTGTGGTTTCGTGTTGTGTGAAGGTGGCAGTTTCAAACTCATCGGCAAATCTCAGGTCGAGCTCCTTGCATCTAAAAACTCACTAAAGGAAATTGCTTATCAAAAACAGCCAGTTACACATTTGCAGATTTCACAAAATTCATAGGATCAACAACGAAACATGTCATTTTGAACTGTGTTTTTTGCAGCCCTGTCCTGTTTTCAACAAGGAATGCGACGAAGGGTGCGAGCGCTCTCAAAACTTCCCCAACGCCACGTACTGAAGAGCCAATAAGGACGTCTCCTGTGATGAAGTCCACAAAGATGGCTTCAGGTCACTCACGCGCGCAGATCATAAAAAGGGTTGCTGAGCACGGGATTGTTAGTGGTGAGCTATGTTAGAATAAAGGTGGTCTCCTGAAGTGATGAAATACAATTTAAATTGGTCCCATCATTCTCCTGGACCAAATATGCACTTCATTCTGCCTACCTACAGGATCACTGCGTAAGCAAGGTAGGCATAATGCGCGAAAACTCCCGCTATCAGCCCACCAATGCTGTGCGAAAGCAGCGCACTTGAGATGAGGCTTCGATACCCTAATGTGTCCAGCATTGCTGTGTGAGTTGAAAGATAGCCGCTCCAGCACATACCCATTGCGGTAAACACAGCAATTTCATTGCCAGTAATAATACCTTTTGCGATGAAGGGCGGAACAAGCGTCATTGCCGCTCCAACTGCCCCGAGAGATGTGATTGGAAATGCAATGAGTTCTGCACTTTGAAAGCCAAAGAGGGCAGAAAAAACACCTGAAAGCACCGACCCAAGTTCCGGGAGTACAGCAACACCCTGATAGGCCGCACCGGTATACCCTTCAGGGCCAGCCCCAAAGGTGAGTATCATCACCACAGTTGCGATAATAAGCACGCCGGGAATGATGGCAACGCCCAGCTCAACACCAGACTTGCCACCATCAAGGCAGGCATTCAGAAACTTCAGCCCAATTGAGGTGCCTGCATCCTGCTGCTCTTCGGTGCTTTGTTCTTGAGTTTGCTCAGACGAAACATGGTCTGCTTCTCCCAGATGAGCTTTAGAGAACCGCTGCATAAGACGGGTTGAAACCACGGAACCAGCAATGGCACCTAAGACACCGATCACAGCAGGTACCAGCATACTTTCACCGCCGATATGCTTGGTACCCATAAAAGTTACGACAATCAGGCCCATACCGAACGCAGTTCCAAAATTAGCCAGTGAAACAAGCTGATATGCCTTGAACGATCTGGCATAGTCGCGATCATTGGCGAGAGAGATAACCGCCGGATTATCGGAGAAGAAGGTCATCACTGCCGCGAGTGATGCCTTACCCGGCAAGTTAAACGCAGGCTTCATCAAAGGGCGAAGCAGCAGTTCCATGATGCCAACGGTTCCAAATTCCAGCAGCAACCGGCCAACAGCACCTGCTAAGACACAAATGCCCATCAGATACAAAACCGTATTCAAAAGCAGGTCATGTGCTGTGGCGAACAATGTGTTGAACATATTGGCAGCGCCCATAACGCTGATGAGATATCCGAAGAACGCTCCAAGCAGCACAACGGGTAGTAAAGGCAGCAGAACCCGGCCAGACAGGCCAGATGTGCGTTTAATGCCTGTGTTTGCTTCAGTGCTCATGGAACCTCACTGTGTATGCCTACGCAAAATGCAGAGGATGCTTACATCTGACCATGCTCGTTCCGATCAAAAGGAACACGTAAAAAGATCAGAACTTAAGATGACTGAGCAAGAACCGTTCTGCTACCGGGGTGACAAGACACCCGTCCGTTTGCATCCCGCACTTATTAATTTGTTTTTAGAGATCGCGGATGCGGAGCGTATAACAGTCTCGTATGTAATTTGCAATTTTGAGCTAAAAGCGTGCCATCAGGTGGTTTGCGGTGAAAGTACAAACCTGACGTACTCAGAGCGAAATGCGCCCGGATCAAACATAGCAACGCAAAAAAAACCAAAACAATGCGTTGGTTTGAGCGCTATATTCTCCCTATCTTGTCAAATCAGAGCAAATGCTTTCAACTATTGATCCGCGCATTCTTATGCCTTGTCCTTCAATCCCGGACACGCATGTGTCAGCTACATTGCAGAACAAGCAACCGCTGGAGCACTTATGCATATCTGAGTGAACAGTTCAGTTCAAAGCGATGCCTTATTTTCAATTCGGTATCGACAAAGAGAAAAGCGTATAAATTTTAGCAGGATAAAGCATTTACACTGGATATATTGCAGAGGCGGCGTATATTCAGTTAGAAGGCGCAGTTGGTTCCCAAGCGTTTTTGCAGGTGGCAGTATTCAAATGCATGGCAAGCTGCGCAAGTTTTTAATGACTCTAAACTAGGAATGGTCTATTCTTGAGTTAGAGATGCATATTTTTATTGACGACAAACGCCGGAAGACGCATAGCTAATACCATGAGACTCACTCAACAAACCAACTATGCTGTACGTGCATTAATGTATTGCGCAGCAAATCCTGACAAACCAAGCAAAGTTGCAGAGATTGCAGCCTCTTTTTCTATGTCAGAAACTCACCTTTTCAAGATTATGAAGGTGCTGGTTGATGCTGACCTTATGAAGACTATTCGTGGTCGAAATGGCGGTATCGTTTTACCACGACCTGCTGATCAGATCAGCGTTGGCCAGGTGGTTCGTGCGACTGAAGAATCTTTCCTGCTTGCAGAGTGTTTTGACAGTGGTCGTCAGGACTGCCCGCTTGTGAATCACTGCGGCTTCAACTCCGTTCTGCATGAAGCTCTTGAAGCTTTCCTTGGTGTGCTTGATAAATGTACGATTGCAGATCTTGCCGACAACCGTGCAAGCATTCGTCATTTGTTGCAGATTGAAGATCCACTGCTGCCTAAAGGAATGGCAGCAGCTGAATAGTATGATGTTAAGGCAGCGACTGATCGCTGCCTTTTTTTATTTTATTTGAAATGTTATGGGTATAACTTTCCTCACCGATTTAGCGCGGATTGAAGATGGGAACGGCCCAAAGGGTGCTGCTGTCCTCACCGCCTTCAAAGCTGCTGCATCAAAGCGCTGGTTGCCGCTGGAACGCGCTACCGAGATACCAGAGACGCTCCCATTCCTATAGACTGTAAAAGCAACTGTCACTTGACCGGATTTGTTTCGACGTTTCTCTCTACGAGGGTATTTGCTATTTGCTGAGCGCTGCAGCTTCCGCGCCATTCTACCCCAATAATTGCTCGTAGCTGCATTGCCTGCGCTATCACCTGAGCCTGCAATATTGTTACCTTTTTTCGCGGTATTAGCGCCTTTGCGAGCTACAGTACTTCCTTTAATCGAGTTAATTTTAGCATTACCAGCTTTTTGGGCTCTTTTTTTCTTTGCCTTCTTCGGAGTTCTCTTAGCGACTTTTTCAGGCTTTGCTTCCCGCTTAACCTCAGGACGTGGGGGAGCCGGGCGAGGTACAGGTACACTTGCTGATGCGACCTCTGTTCTTTCGAGTTGCGGTTCCAGCTCCTTTGCCTCATCAACTGGCTTTAGCTCTTTTGCGCTCTCCTGCTTAGCCTCAACTTGCTTTTTAAGATCAACCAGCTCTGCTTCATCTGGCTTAATTTTTTCTTGTTCAGCCTTTTTCTCAACGACTTCCAAAGACTTTTTTTGCTCTACAGGTGCAGGTTGCTTAGTAACTTTAAGTTCAGCAACCTTAACTGGTTTGACTTCCTCCACCTTAGCTGGCTTAAGCGGTTCAGCTTCAAGATTATGCTTAACAGGCTCTGCCTCTTTTTCAGGCTCAACCGGCTCAATGTCAGCCTGAATTGTCACACCTTCAATGACTGGAGCTGGTTTTATAGCCTTAGGAGCGACTGTCTCAACGGGTTTGAGCTCATTAACTTGCTCGAGGGGCACATCAGCTTCGTACTCACGTGGCTTAAGTTCTTCCGGAGGGTCTGGTTCAATTGGTTCGATAACTTCACGTGAGCCTTCAATAAGCTCTTCAATTGAACCAACTACTGAAAGAGACGTTGACTTTGTCGAGGCAATCTTTGTTTCTGGCCCACGAGTGTAGAACCAGGCAAATCCGGATGCATGAACACTCAAGGACACAAGTAAAGCAACACCAAGCGCTGACCCGTTAATTCTTCCGCGAAACCCTTTGGTCATTGTGGCACCCTCACAGTCACAAGAGTAACCTCCGAAAAACCTTGCTTCTTAAGTGCAGCTAAAGTTTTTGCGAGCACCTGGCCCGAAAGAGATCTATCAGCAACAACCATCAGAGGGACGTGACTTTCTTCTGGTGCTATGAGGTTTTCAATGAGTACGGGTTGCTCATTTTGCATCATCGAACCGTCAGCGGTAATGACTAAGGCACCTGCGACCAGTTCCCGGGAAGTCTGCTCCTTCGTTTCAGCAGGCCTTACGTCCTTTGCATCATCCCGGTCTATGGATCCAGCAAAGAGGAAAAAAATAAGCATAAGGAACACGATGTTGATCAAGGGGATCGTGTTCTCCAATGTCCTCTTTTGCGGTTTTGTCTTCAGACGCATTCTTAAACTTCTTAATTCGCAATCTACTAGGTTTAGTTACCAACAAGTGTAGCAGACCAACCAGCGGTCTTGAGTGCCTCAAGTGCGCTCACCACATCCTGAACAGTGGAGTCTTTTGCAGGAAGAATTGCCACTGGCCGAACTTTTTCGACACCAGCGCGTTCCAGTGCATCGACCAAAGCAAGCACGCTGACACGGTCTCCATTGACTGAAAGCTGCCCTTCTGCAAAGACCTGAAGAAGCACAGGCTTATGCTCCATCTTTCCTACACCTTCAGATCCCGAAGTCACATCCAGTCGCTGATAGATTGAAAATGTAGACGCTAACATAAAGAACATCAGCAGCAGAAAAATCACGTCAATCAGAGACGTGAGACCAGGTGCCCGACTGCGTTTTGGAGCCTCACTAAGGCGCATCCTGTATCACCTCAAAACGCGGTTGAGTGTCAACGTAATCAACCTCATCAGCATGGTTAGCCAGAGAGGTTACTGCGCCTGTGAACAGCTCTGTTACAATCTTCTCCATCGCTCCCTGCTCGCGCTCAATGCGCCCTTCAAACAAAGACAGCAAAACAGAAGCAGGAATAGCGACTGCCAGACCAACGGCAGTTGTCAGCAAAGCAACCCAAATGCCACCAGCCAGAGTAGAAGGGTCCACCTGTGACCCTGCATCAGCCATCGCCTGAAATGCGCCAATCATTCCCAGCACCGTTCCAAACAATCCCAGGAGTGGTGCAATCTGAGCAATCATATCCAAGGCGCGCAAGTAGCTGCGCAACTCACTCAGGTGCGTCAGACATATGCGCTCGACATCTTCACGCACTTTTTCTTCGGGCACTTGTGGCTTCATAAGTCCACGCATAGCATGCGCCAAAACATCTGAAACGGGCGACCGATCAGTCACAACCATCTGGTAGGCTTTATCGCGTTTACCCACGCGCCAAAACGCAACAGCCTGATTTGCCTGACGTTGACGACCAACACCTGCACGCCAAAACTGCCAAAGCTTTGCAAACACAATCGTCAGCGCCAGAACACTTATGAAAAGCAGGATAGCGACAACAACACCGCCCTTTGCAAGCAGATCTGTGAGTGGACCTAATGCCCCTGTCAGGCCTAAAGATTCGATTATGGCATTCATATCTGGAATTCTCGCAGCTCTTTTTTGTTAAGCTCTTTGGAGAGTTTTAAAGTGTTAGTTCTATGTCAGCACGAGACGACACATTCAATGTGTCTAAGCATATCGCCGGAGAGATATTCTCTGTCCCCTCACATTGACTGACATCATTAATCAGTAGAGATGAGATATCCGCACAGCTGCCAGCAGGAAGGTCATATTGCTGCACCCGGGTCTTTCCTGAGGGAAGACGACCAGTTTTCATACTTAGGAAATCAGAGATTCTACCAGTATTGTCAAACACTACCAGGTCCAGCGCGAGCTGAGTAATTTCATTTTTTAGGTGATTACGGACCAGCAAACTTACCCGGCACCCATTCTGCGTTGTTTCTGCCTTGTTCAGCTGAAGGGCGATTACAGGTTCCTGATCGGCGCTTGCGGCTTGCACCACTGCAATTTGCGTTATCCACAAGGACAAAATGACAAGAGAAAATAGCTTCATCAACTTTTTCATAGAACCTTAATCCAATAACTGGTCGACGATTGCAAATGCAAATCAGTCGCAAATATCAATAATATCGTGGGCTGGCTGGTTGTCGAAGGAGAGAGGGACAACTGGCTTGCGCATCGATACTAAACCTGCCGCAGGACGGTAATCTGAAGGACGCGATCTTCAAGATTTAACGAGCAGGCATTGCACTTGTAGTAAAATATGAATATGAAAGTCAAGAAATAAACACGGCAGGGTCATCTTCGTTTTATGGATACTGCGCATGTCTACTCTAGGAAATTTTGGGAAAGGCTGAAGCAATGACTGATATGGCAAAGGCGATGGAAAGTTCACGTAATCAGCCAGGTGAGCGTACTGTCGACAGTAAGGCTTTGTTTGGCGATGAGCGCGAAATCACAATCTCTCATCGTGAGGATTTGTACCGTTTGACCATTACAAAACTTGGAAAACTCATTCTCACTAAATGACTTGCTCAGTACAGAAAAAGCCGGTCATCTTGTGACCGGCCATTCCCAAATCTGACAGGTGGCTTGCTTAGTTCAGCGTTTGCTGCAACGCGAAAGTGTCGCCATCAACTTTAAACAGGCCATAAGACCCTGGCACGTCGCCAGCTCTATCAAAGTTCAGATCTCCTGCTGCGCCTTTGTAATCGATATCTTTACCAGCTGCGATCAGTTCAACTGCCTTCTTCCATTCACCCGGGAGAATCGCTTCACCCTGACCGTTGGATACTGCCACAATTGATTCTGAAACCTTAGCGGCATCTCCACCTGCCTTTTCAAGCGCAAGTGCCATCAAGAATGCTGCATCGTAGGAGCTAGTTACAAAGATCGCATCCGGGTTCCCACCAGCAGCTATGTAAGCTTTGTTGAAGACAGCAAGACTGTCAGACTTTTCACCCACCGGAGAGGAGGTCACAAAGGTTGTCAGATTTTCTGTGCCCAATTCCCTGATGATTGCGTCGGACTTCATGCCGTCTGCGCCGACATAATTAGTGAAGAAGCCGTTCTCCAACGCCTGGCGCAGAATGGTCAAACCGGTGCCATCACCATAATCGAAGATCACGAGTGTGTCGGCACCACCGCGAGACAGCTCAGCCAGATTGGAACGATAAGATGCCTTACCGTCTTCGTGAGCAGAGTAACCAGCGATTTCACCACCATTAGCTTCAAACTCAGCCTTGAAGGAGTTTGCCAATCCGCTGCCGTAATCGTTGTTCAGGTAAGCAACAGCAACTTTTTTGGTGCCCAGTTCCAGTAGTGTACGAGCAAGAGATCGTCCCTGAAAGTCATCTGAGGGAACCGTACGGAATACCAGCCCTTTATCTTCCAGACCGGTAATTTCTGGGGAAGTGCCCGACGGTGTAATCAATGCAATTCCAGCCGGAACGGTCACGGAATTTGCAACGGCCAGAACAGAACCGGAGCAATGAGGGCCAATAAGACCGACAACCTGCTCAATGTTCACGAGCTTGGTTGCTGCATCAACACCGTTTTGCGGATTACAGGCACTATCACCAACGACAGTTACGATTTTCTGCCCGCCCAAAATACCGCCTTGCTCGTTTACCTGCTGGATAGCGAGTTTAGAAGAGACCAGCATTGGTGGTGCCATAGCCGCAATCGGGCCAGAGATACCACCGAGAAGGCCAATTTTCACATCTGCCTGAGCAGCGTTGGATGCAAGCGCAGTCGCGCTGAACAAGCCTGCTGCCAATGCGATTTTCTTAAGCATCAGTTCACCTCCAAAGAAGCCCTGTTTCAAACGATATTCACGATCGCGAAGGGCGTTTAAATGATTGTTCCATGAGTGCTTGCTCTACTTGGCTGCACTTTCTTGCTTTTGAAAAGTTTTAGTTTCAGTCCTGCTGGATACACCTTGCGGTTCCGGTAAAATCCCTTCCGGTCTGAATCTGAGCACTAACTGCAGCAGTAAGCCAATAACAAAGACACGCATGTATTTTGCTTGAATGGCGTATTCAGTTGGCAGTTGATCCGTAAGGAACTCCGAGGCAGACCAGATGATCCAAACAACTGCCACACCGAGCAGTGCGCCTCTGTTGTTTCCTGAACCACCCAAAATCAGCATAATCCAGATAAGGAATGTCGCGATCATCGGGTCGATAGCTTCTGGCGTAATTGACCGGTTAAAGTGGGCAAACAAGGCACCACCTAACCCCATAATAGCAGCGCCGAAGATGAATGCTTCTAACCGGCGAGCCTTGATGTCTTTACCCATTGCGGTTGCTGCATCTTCGTTGTCACGAATACCGCGCATCATGCGCCCCCAAGGTGCAGAGATCTGGCGCTCAATTGCCCAGTACACGGCGAAAACAATAGCAATAACCAAAGCGAGATACGCCAACTGAGAATACAGATAGCTCAGGTCACCAAATGGACGTGGAACTTTGTTTATCCCACGAGCGCCTCCAGTCAACCAGCCTTCTGACTTCACAATCAGGCGGATGATTTCTGCAACGCCAATTGTTGCGATTGCCAGATAATCTGAGCGGAACCGAAGACAAACTTTGCCAATCGGCCAGGCGATAAGACCTGCTGCAATCATCGCGGCAATCCAACCAACCACAACAGGCATCTGGAAGCCACCAAGGTGTACCGAGGACTCTGGGGCGGTCACAATCGCAGAGCTATAGGCACCAACTGCAAAGAATCCTGCGATGCCAGCATTAAAGAGCCCTGAAAAGCCCCACTGAATATTAAGCCCCAGGGCAAGGAGGGAGTAAATGCCGATAAAGATCGCCATGAACACCGCATAGTTTAACAGACCAATGAGTTCCATTTTTTCACTCCCCCTACAAAACTTTACCCTTGAGCAGACCAGTTGGCCGCACAAGAAGGATGAGCAGGAGGATCGCAAACGCCATGGCGGCCTTGTACTCTCCCGGGATCAACAATACGGAGGTTTCTTCCACGATACCGACAATTAAACCGCCGACTACAGCTCCTTCTACACGCCCGACACCACCGAGAATTGTCGCTGCGAACATTGGCAAGAGCATCGTCCACCCCATAAGAGGCTTTAGTTCGGTGTTAATTCCCAGAAAGAAGCCGGAGGCTGCGCACAGGATGCCAACAATAGCCCAAGTCAGCATTGTTACCTTTCGATTGTCGACACCTGACAAGAGCGCAAGATCCGGGTTATCGGACATGGCGCGCATGGCCTTGCCCCACTTGGTTTTTTGCAGAAATACCCAAAGCACGCCAACGATTGCGAACATAGCAATGATCGTATAGATCTCGCGATCACGAATACGAATACCCCAGTAGTTCTCTGGCCGCACAATGCCACGGGTATACGTTTCGGTATCAACGCCCCAAATCACCTGAACGAGGGCGCGCAGCATCAACGCTATCCCTAATGATGACATTACCACGATGATTTTCGGCCGTTCCGATAAGTAGTCGTAAAACACTTTGTCGATGCCGATTGCCATAAAAGCGCAGAAAATCATGGCAACTGGCAGCGCAACCCATGGGCTAACCCCGAAAATTGTCACGACCCCAAGTGCAGCAAATGCGCCAAGCGTCGCAAGGTCACCATGGGCAAGATGCGCAAACCTTAAGATTCCGAAGACAAGGGTGATCCCTACAGCACCCAGCGCATAGATCGACCCAAGCACAATTCCCGGCATCAGGTAGAAATTAACAAACTCCATGAATGGCATTGGATTATCCCTTCTTACCCGCCGAGGAACATTTCTGCAACTTCACGATCCGCAAGCAGCTCCTGACCAGTACCCTCGTGCCGGTTACTTCCAGCGGCAAGAACGTAGCCTTTATCAGCAAATGCAAGCGCTTGTTTTGCATGCTGCTCGACAAGCAAGATCGAAAGACCTGCATCACGCAGGTTGCGGGTGATCTCAAAAATCTGCTCCATGTATTTTGGAGAGAGACCAGCAGTTGGTTCATCCAGCAAAAGCAGAGATGGATTGAGCATCAGCGCCCGGCCCATTGCAACCATCTGGCGCTGACCGCCTGACAAATTGCCTGCCAGTGTGCTACGACGCTCTTTGAGATCAGGGAACAGGGTATAGACCCTCTCCAAACTATCAGAAATGTCACCTTTGCGAAGAAAGGCTCCCATCTCCAGATTTTCGTGAATGGTCATCTCACGGAAGATGTTATCGACCTGTGGGACATAGCAGACACCATGTTGCACAATGCGGTTTGGTTTCCAGCCTGCAATGTTGGTTCCGTTAACAACGATGGAACCGCCGCGAACTTTTAGCAGTCCAAAAATGGCTTTCATCGCAGTGGATTTCCCAGCTCCATTCGGACCCACAATTACAACGATTTCCTGCTCGCTGACTTGCATGTCAACACCCTGCAGGATGTCTGCATCTCCATACCCACCACGAACACCTGTCATAGTAAGGATTGGTTTCCCGGAGTATCCTGGAAGTTCTATATTTTCTGCCACGGACTGTTCTATAACTGATTGAGACATGATTAAAGCGCGACCTCCCCTACGGTTTCCCCGAGGTAGGCTTCAAGAACGCGAGCATCAGACCGAACGGTCTGGAAATCACCTTCAATAAGAACAGAGCCTTCAGCCATACAGATAACCGGGTCGCAAAGCTTTTCAATCATCTCCATATCATGCTCAATCAAGACGAAGGTGTAACCGCGCTGCTGATTAAGGATCTGAATTTTGTCTTCCAAGCGGCGTAGAAGTGTGCGGTTGACGCCAGCTGCTGGCTCATCCAGCAACACAAGCTTTGCATCGGTCATCATTGTACGACCAAGCTCCAGCAGTTTCTTTTGCCCACCAGAAAGATTTCCAGCCCGTTCATTCGCGACATGCGACAACTCGAGAAACTCAAGTGTTTCAGTTGCTTTTTGGCGCACTTCTTGTTCTTGCTTCTTGACGCTTCCATAGCTGAGCCAGTTTTGGAGCAGTTTCTCACCTTTTTGAGCAGGTGGAACAAGCATCAGATTTTCCAGTGCGGACAGGCGGTGAAACTCATGTGGTATCTGAAAAGTGCGCACCAGTCCTTTATGAAACAGCTGATCTGAACTAAGTGACGTGACATCTTCTCCAAGAAAGCGAATGCGTCCTGACGTTGGTTGAAAGGCACCTGCAATAAGGTTGAACATGGTGGTTTTGCCAGCACCATTTGGTCCAACTAAACCTGTGATTGTACCCCTCTCTATCGAGAATGAGCAGCTACTCACAGCCCTAAACCCGCCAAATTGTTTCGAGAGATGCTCAACTTCCAGCATTTTACCCCCCCAGACCGCAAAGTACTGGTGTATTATTGTTATCACGTACCTACCTAATGCCCTTAGCAGCATTTTATTGCAAGGCAGACATGAGGGACTTTTGCGTTTTGATTACCGGCTAGTCGCCCTCCCAGCCCAGTAAATTGAGTAAAATCCCCTAGATCACCCAGTCCACACACTTACGCATAAGTTGCAGAAAGATATAATTTTCTTCAGAAAAATTGCTCAATCAAGCATATTAGTAGACATAGTATGCGCAAAACTACTATGCATTAAAATATCATAATTTCAAAAAAGGATGCAAAAAGGCAGTAAAATTACAAATCACTACGAACTTGCCAAAGTTCTGGAAACAACACAGTATCCAGCATTTTTTTCAGGTATGGCGCACCCGAGGTCCCTCCAGTACCCATTTTGCTCCCAATAATGCGTTCAACAGTCGTGAGATGGTTGAACCGCCAACGCCTGAAAAAGTCCTCAAAGTCTATTAGCTTCTCTGCAAGATCATAAAAATGCCAATTACTGCGTGGATTGCGATATATTATTTCCCAAGCTTTCTGGACGGACACATCTGCGACGTAAGGCTTTGTGACATCCCTGTTCAGCACTTCCTCTGAAATATCGAAACCGGCACGGGTCAACGCTCTTATCATCTGATCATAAATACACGGGGCTTCATAAATCTGTCGCAGCCAGTCGGAAACTTCAGGCATATGCTCGTGTGGTTTCATCAGTGCTGGATTTTTATTTCCAACCACAAATTCGATCGCTCGGTACTGGTAGCTTTGAAAGCCAGAAGACTTGCCAAGACCATCGCGAAATGTGGTGTAATCGCTTGGTGTCATGGTCCGCAAAATATCCCAGGCGCTGTTAAGTTGAGCGAAGATCTTATTCACCCGTGCCATGAGCTTAGAAACCTGAGCAAACTCATCTTCCATTAAGCAACTGCACGCTTCCATCATTTCTCGGATTGCCAGCTTCATCCAGAGTTCGGCAGTCTGATGTTGGATGATGAAGAGCATTTCATCGTGAGCATCGGTGAGTGGTGTTTGCGCTCCCAACACATCTGAAAGGCGCAGATAATCGCCATAAGACATGTTCTCTTTAAAAGAGAGTTCTGCACCGTAGTGCTCCAATTCGCGATTCATGCTCTCCCCCGCACTTAAGTCACTTTACTTTTTTGATGGTACTCTGGTTTATCCCAGAGACCGTCAGTAATAATATCTTCAAAAATTTCGGCGGCTTTTAAGATCTCAGCAAATGAAAGATAGAGAGGTGCAAAGCCGAAGCGGATAATATTAGGTGCGCGAAAGTCACCGATTACTCCATGATCGATAAGCGCCTGCATTACCGCGTACCCCTGTTCGTGATAGAAGGAAACCTGCGACCCGCGCTTGGCGGGGTCAGTTGGTGATGCCAGTTCAAGGCCTGGGCACCTTCGCTTTATTTCAGAGATAAAAAATTCGCTGAGCTCAACGGATTTTGCATGCAATGCTTCCAAACTGGTGTGTTCGAATACATCCAGAGATGCGCTTAACGCAGTCATGGCCAATACCTGCGGTGTTCCCACACGCATCTGATCCATTGTTGCAGAAGGTTCGTAGCCTAAATCGAATGCAAATGGAGCGTTATGTCCCATCCATCCAGTCAGGGGGTTTCCATTGGTATGCTGGTGCTGAGGTGCCACATAAACAAAGGCAGGTGCACCCGGACCACCATTAAGATACTTGTAGGAGCACCCAACAGCAAAATCTACTTTCGCTTCGCTCAGATAAACGGGGAATGCACCGACTGAGTGACACAGATCCCAAATTGCAAGAGCACCAACTGAATGCGCTTTTGCTGTTAGGGCTTTCATGTCGTGCTTACGACCTGTTCTGTAGTCCACCTCGGTGAGCATCATGGCGGCAACTGTTTCATCCAGAGCAGTTTCCACCTCTTCCGGCGCGACCAGACGCAACTCCAAATTATCGCCTGTTAGCCCCTTCAGGCCCTGCGCCATATAAAGGTCAGTCGGAAAATTCCCAGTATCTGACAGAATGACGTTTCTCTCCGGACGCATTTTCATCGCAGCTGCCAACACTTTGAAGACATTAAGCGAAGTGCTATCCGCACAGATCACCGTCCCCTTTTCAGCACCAATAAGATTTGCAATGCGATTGCCTATTCTAGCAGGTAGGTCAATCCAGTTGTGGCAGTTCCATCCTTTGATAAGACTTTTGCCCCACTGCTCTTCTACTGTATGTGTGAGTGCGGCAGTCACAGCTTTTGGTAGAGCTCCGAGAGAGTTTCCGTCCAGATAGATTATTCCATCTGGTATCGAGAAATGCTGCCGCAACGGAGCAAGAGGGTCTATGTCATCACGTTGCTTTACATCTGGTGCATCTACTTCCAAAATCTTCCCCTCACCCATTATTAGAAATTGGCCTCAATGATGTTAGTCAACTATCATGACGCGATTCCTTTTTATAATTTCAAGTTCAAACACTTTTTAGCAATACTCTTTCTTCAGCACCCAGAAAAATGAATAAGTTTTACAATAGTCGCGATATTCAAAAATTTACACAAGGCGAAATATACCCTGATATGGTCAGGTCATTGGTACAGCAGTTTCTTGCAATAGCGCTGAAAAAAAATAAACCATATACTCAGCTATCAGGGCAAACCTCTTATAATTAGCCGTTTAAGGAAAAAACTGCTCACGACCAAAGCTCAGTATCAAACAAAAATGGAGCAAAACAGGTCGCACCAAGGAAGATACCCATGAAGAGTATACTTAGAAAAATTGTGTCACAGACCTGGGCCGAACCCCGCCGACAATTTGCTGCACTTCCTTTCAAAACAAGTAAAAAAGGTAAGCTGCAAATTCTTCTGATAACCTCTCGCGAAACCAAACGGTGGGTGCTCCCAAAAGGCTGGCCGATGAAAGAACTAAGCGGCGAAGAAGCTGCCGCTCAAGAAGCTTTTGAAGAAGCGGGCATCAAGGGGAACGTTTCTAAAAGGCTTGCTGGCGTATACCATTACTCAAAGCTCAGAGTTACAAAGGAGCCGATCCCATGTGTGGTTAAAGTCTTCCCACTGGAAGTAACTGAGATACTAGAGGATTGGCCAGAAAAAAACGAACGGACGCGAAAATGGTTCTCCGTGCGCGATGCTGTTCATGCAGTTAATGAACCAGAGTTAAAAGCACTACTGGCAAACTGGACGCCAAAGACCACCTAAAGCAGTTCGCGTTTAAACTGAAACGCTTGATCTGCTTTAGCTTTTGTTTTCGCGTATCTTTATCTGAAAACCGGTGTCCACTTTTCAGAGATACGCTTTAGGAGAAGGCCAATCTGTTAAACCGTTTCGGCTTTAAAGCGACGCTCCAACCAACGCACGCCTTGCGACACGATTAAGATTAGCAGCAAATACTCTAATACCAATACGCTATAGATTTCTAATGGTCGATATTCTGTGACCACAAGTTCATTGGCCCGCCGCGTGAGGTCTTGCAGACCAATGACAGAAACAAGGCTCGACATCTTCAGCATGTAGACAAGCTGATTTCCAAGAGGGGGCAACATACGGCGAATGGCCTGCGGTAAAATGATAAAGCGCAAACGCTGAATGTAACTTAGCCCCAGAGAGTGCCCTGCCTCTATCTGCCCCCTGGCTACAGACTGAATACCAGCCCTGAAGATTTCAGCCTGGAACGCGCTGTCAGATAAAGCAAGAGCCAAAACACCAGCCCAAAACACATTAATGGATATATCTGCAACAACTGGTAAGCCGTAGTATACCCAGAAGATAAGCACCAAACTGGGAACAGCGCGAACTATCTCAACATATGTTCGATTGAAGGCACGGCCATACTGGTTCTTTGAAAGGCCGGGAAGAGCAACGAACAGGCCAATTACCATTGAGATTACGATTGCAGACAGAGAAACACTGATTGTTTCTTTCAAGCCTGAAATCATAAAATTCAGATTCACTCGCCCTGTTTCTGACGCAGGAGAGACCACATACCAGCCCCACTGGTTGTCAGCACAGCCAGCCAGACCAAACGCGATCAACGCCAATATCAATGCATGTCTGTGTCTCAAGAGTATTACCTTCCAAATCCTGCTGGTTGCTCAGAGAACTAACTTCTGAAAACAGCTTACTTTTTGCTGCATTCCATCATCAGAATCCAGAGTGTCGTGTGCTGCGACACAAATGATACAGGGGTTTGCCGCACACAATTAATTGAAGTGCGCTAATGGGTGCAAAACATCGTTGTAGTTATGCGTAAATCCTTTAGGTTTACCTCAGAACAGATTGAAATTAAGCTTCAAGGAAGTCTCATGAAAATTATTCGCTCATATCTGTCAGTGATATTTGCCACGGGCATGTTGTTTGCCGGTTCAGCTTATGCGCAATCAGCTCTTAATGAAATTCTCGATTCAGGTGAGCTGAAAGTTGGTACCACCGGAGACTGGAACCCTATGTCTGTGCGAGATCCGGCGAGCAATGGCTACAAAGGCTATGACATCGACATTATGAATGAACTTGCTCAGGACCTTGGTGTGAAACTTACCTTTGTACCAACGGACTGGAAGACTCTGGTAAACGGTATAGTTGCTGGCAAATATGATCTGACAGGATCAGCATCTATCTCACCAAGTCGTATGAAAGTGGCTGGTTTTTCTGAGAGCTATATTTCTGTTGAGATTCTGCCGTTTACAACCAGCAATAAGATCGCAAAATTCAATAGCTGGGACAGCATCAATCAAGAAGGTGTGACCTTCGCGACAACGCTTGGTACCACCTTTGAAAAGATGAGCAAGGAATGGTTCCCGAACGCAACCCTCAAAGTTGTTGAAGCACCTGCTCGCGGTTACCAGGAGGTTTTATCCGGGCGTGCTGATGTGTTTATCACCTCCAATATCGAAGGTGCCACACTCAAAGCCAAGTTTAAGCAAATCACGAATGTGCCAGTTAAAACAAGCCGTAACCCAACACCGATTGCAATGTTAATGCCACAGGATGATCAGGTTTGGATCAACTACATCAACAACTGGATCAAAATCAAAAAGATGGACGGCTTCCTCGACGCAACAGCACAGAAATGGGGATTAGCAAATTAAGTTCCAGCCATTACCAAAGAGAAAGACGCTCCAGTCTGTGCGTCTTTCCTCTCTGCCCAGAACTTTTAGGCAGCAACCTGAATAAACTTTGCGACCCATTCCTGCATAGCTTTTCGGTTTATATCGATAGAAGTTGCTGCGTGAGATAGAGATTGCATTGCTTGCCACCATCGCTGACATTTAGGTTTGAGCTTGAGTTCCCCACCAAACATCGATGCCAATTGTTGCGCTTGTGAAAAAGTTGTTGCATACGCACACTCAACCAGTGTGACATACGGCCCAATCGCATAAGGTTCGGCGTCGATCACATCTTCTAAACGTTCAAATGCGCAGCTCATCTCCTTAATGAGCTGACTATAAATTTGATTATGAGGTGCTTTACCGCTTTTGATCGGAGCATAAAATGCTCTTACCGCTGGCTCGATACGGGTATCATGCAAGCCCATCAACGCTCTGGCTCTTGCGCGACCAATTGGATCTTCAGGCAGCAGGGCTGGAGATGATTCCGTTTCCTCCAGATATTCCAAAATAGCATTTGAGTCAGCCAAAGCTGCCGCTCCGTCTTTCAATCCAGGGATAGAGCCAGCCGGGATGATTTTCTTATAGGCTTCAGAACCATAGCCATCTGGTGGAGACAACTCTGCATAGTTCAGCTCTTTCATATCCAAAGCAATGCGAACCTTTGCGCAAAAAACAGATTCTGGATAGGCAAATAGCTGTATCATCGGATCACCAGATTATACTTAGAGCAGCTCGTCTACATTCTGGGTTTAGCAAACCGCACTAACGTTATGTTCACACGCACTATTCGTTGAAACCGGCCCCAGATTTTCAACAAATGCGTAATCGTGGATGCGCGTTTTACCCGCATGCTTGGGATACATGGAAGCAAGGTGCCCTAGAAGGAAGAAGCCGTCAGATTTTTTGTTGCACTGCAAACTTAGTTTGTTCTTAACAGCCTGAAACACGAAGCACCACCTCAACCTTTGACTACGATTTTTAAAAACGCTCGCGTTACGACTTTATTTTTCTGAAGTTTCCACATCAATCGTGAGAATGTCAGGCTCGCACAACAAGATGTTTTAAATTGTTTAATCTCATTAGCTCGGCACAAAGTACTTCGACACCTATAATTGTTTCGCACTATCCAGATTCACCTTAAAAATCATCAGATCATCTCTTCGCTCAACTTCTCCTTCCAGTGAGATGAGCAGCGCGACCCAGTCTTCAACGTCAGAACTGAGTGGTTCGCCGTTTTCATCCGCCAATAGAAAGAACTCGCTGCCAAGCAGTGGTGCAGTTGTAACAAAGACAGGCGGGATCCCACCAATGATGCAAAAATTGGCACAGGCTTTATGCGCTAATCCAACACCGGGTCGCATAGCACCTGTATAGCATTTGCCATCACAAATCTCACCAGTCAATCTCCACCTGCCTAGCTGCTCAGTCGGAGCAGGCGAGAAGTTCAACACGGGGTTTTCTGCCGGGCGTAAAGAAACGCGCCCACCAACTTGCAGCATGTCTAAATCACCCCGCTTAAGCAAGATGCCTCCTGCGTCAACAGGTTGGCCGTTCAACGGACCAGCAAGCTGCTGCATTCCACGTTTTCCGACACCAGTGATCAACATAGCATGAGGCTTATCACGACCACCTTCACCTGCTGGCAGTCTGAGCAATGGGTAGGGCTTAGCATCTACATATCCAGTAAAAGTCTGGTAGCCTGCTCCCCAGGCAAACCGAGCATCACCGGGATCAGGCACAGATGATCCAATGCCAAATGCAACACCAGCAGCTGCACCTATGAGTACAGCGGAGACAAGGAAGAGAAATCCCTGCAAGCTTTTGGGTGGCTTTTTTGCCCAGCCAATAAAGAAGGGGTCGGGTTTCTTTGTGGCCATCAGCTTCCCTCACCAGTCATGGGAGATACAACAGGTTCAACATAGGTTCCGGGCGGCAAAGCTTTCACATTGAGCCATAGGCGTCCGCTTTCCAACTTGATACGATATGTCGAAATCTTTTCAGTAAAAGGAGGCGGAGACCGACCATCTTCTACCCGGTATTGATAACCGTGCCATGGGCAAGTTACACAGCCATAAACGATTTTTCCTTCACCAAGAGGACCATTTTGATGGGCACACACGTTTGAGATAGCTGAAAGCTTTGTACCGTTCCGAAAGATTGCAACCCGCTCATCATCCTCAATGCTGATTATTCTGGCTCGCTTGTCTGGAATATCCTCAGGACTTCCGGCGTCCATCCAGTCCCCACTGTCATCCAATGTTGACTTCAAGCTATCAATCAGGTGCTCTTTTCTAGCAGCTAAAAGATGTAATGTGATGACAAGAGTGAGGGAAACACCTGTCGCAGCAGTCATAAATGGACCAGCAGCACTTTGTAATGCTCCCAATGCAACGTGACCGATAATCAGCGCATAGGCCAAATAAATACCCATATGGAGAAATTTCCAAAGGGTTGGCTTGAGAAAGTGCAGCCAGAAATCATGGCTGGTGACAGCAAGTATGGTCATGATGAGGAGAGCAAGAATGCCCAGAATTTCAAAAGGAAAACCTAAAAACCGATCAAAACTCGTATTGACGATAAACACGGAAACATATCGATTGATCGGCGAGAATGCGTTGTACCACCCGAGAATATAATCAACGTGGAAATATGCCAGCACGCAGGTGATAACACCCAGGTGGCGCCGATTATAAAGCAATGGCAGAAATCGCTTATCCAGTCGTGCCAGTGGGCCGATACTTAATATAAAAGTAAGCAGGAAGAACACACAGGTACCGAACGCCTGGGCTTTATAAATATCCCAGTCGATTGGCCTCGTAACAGTTTGGAATGTTGGTGCCAAATAGATATATATGCCGAGATAAGCCCCAACTATCGCAAGTACAACAACATCATAAACCAGTTTGGTTCGGTTCCAAATGACAGGGACATATTTAACACTCACTTACTTCCCTCCAGAACTGATTTCGCTGTATCATCAAGGGGGACTGGCGGCTGCTCGTGAGTGCCAGTCGGGCGCAGCATCAGGGCAAGGCCTAAAGTGAAGACGAGGACAAGAGCGAGAATAAACCAGATCGTTCGGTGGGCTTTTCTATAAGCACGCTGCATTACTTCTTAGCCTCCTGTGACTTATGTAATTCCGCCTCTTCTTTATCGAGCAGCACTTTTTCTCCAGATCGCTCCAAAGCAACCCAGCGCACGATAACGATTGGCCAGAGTAAAAGCAGGCCAGGGATGATCTGTAAGCGAAAGAGGAAGGCACCGCGTGCTGCTAGTTCCACACGCCCTAGGCCAACTGTTACGAAAGCTAATGCAACAACCAAGCCAATGGCGGCGTAAATTTGTGCAATCAGAATAATGCTTTCAGCGACAACCATAATACACCCTATTGACTTTGCTCTATTATTTATTGACTCCAGTTACTCATAGGGGCTTTGTCCAGCCCAACTGATACCAGCAAGCTCTGCTATCTCTTTCTTCCAGCTAGTAATGTCATTTACTGAAAAGTCTGAGAGGTGGGCATGGCCACATGCACGAGCAAGCACCTGCATCAATTCAACAGAGGCAGTAAAGAATTTCTCGAGGCGTTTTGCGGATTTCTCCACCTCCAACCGTGCCACAAGATGATCTTTCTGGGTGGCGATACCGACTGGACAGTTGTTGGTATGGCAAGCTCTCATTGCAATACAGCCGATGGCTTGCATTGGTGCGTTTGCCAAAGCCACGGCATCCGCACCCAGAGCCATTGCTTTTACGAAGTCTTCAGGTTTTCTGAGACCACCAGTGATGATCAGTGTGACATCTCGCTGCCCACTCCGATCAAGGTGTCTTCGCGCCCGCGCCAAAGCTGGCATTGTTGGGACAGAGATATTATCCCGAAACACCAAAGGTGAAGCGCCTGTTCCTCCACCTCTGCCATCCAGAATGATGTAGTCAACTCCCACTTCCAGAGCGGCATCAATGTCTTTTTCTATGTGCTGCGCAGAAAGCTTAAACCCAATTGGAATACCGCCAGTTTTATCACGAACTTCATCTGCGAACTCTTTGAAGTCCGCAGGTTTCATCCATTCAGGAAATCTGGCTGGAGAAATTGCTCCTTCGCCAATTTCAAGACCTCTTACATGCGCGATCTTCTCAGTTACTTTTGCTGCTGGAAGATGGCCACCTGTTCCAGTTTTTGCGGCTTGTCCGCCCTTAAAGTGAAAGGCCTGAACCCTTTCCAGTTGATCCCACGAAAATCCAAAACGTGCAGAGGCCAGCTCATAAAAATAGCGAGTATTTTCGGCCTGCTCCTCAGGCAACATTCCCCCCTCACCTGAGCAGATTCCTGTCCCGACACTTTCTGCCCCGCGAGCGAGTGCCACTTTTGCAGGCTCAGAAAGAGCACCAAAGCTCATATCCGAAACAAAAAGTGGTATTTTTAGGCGGAGGGGCTTTTGAGCCCTGGGACCGATCACCACGTCTGTACCAACAGGTTCATCATCCAATCGGGGCGGCCTGTGCAATTGCGCAGTCAGTATCTGAACATCGTCCCACTTTGGCAGTTCAGGACCTGGTACTCCCATGGCCTCAATTGCACCATGATGACCAGTTTGCTTCAAACCCGCTCGCGCATAAGACTGAATCAGTTTGTTGTGCGGTTCTTCTTCTGTTCCATGAAAGTCTGCATATTCGCCCAGATAAGCTTTTCGGAAGTAAGGCTGCGGGTTATCTTTTGCCCAGGACTTTACTTCATCTTCGTCAACATAGACGGTGCCACCCTCAACAAAGTGAGTGAACTTTTGCAAACACTCCTTGTTGTCATAGGCACTAACACCAGAATTGAGCCGATAATCCCATTGATGCAAACCGCATATCAGATTACGTCCACGCACAAAACCGTCGGATAATAGTGCGCCCCGATGCAAGCAACGCCCGTACAGAACTGAGACCTCATCATCAAAACGTACAACAACAAGATCGACCTCGCCTACGAGTGCATGAGTGGGCTTGCGATCTTCCAAGTCATCCAAGGTAGCGATTTGCACCTTACGCATCAGGCGGCTTCCCTATATTTGTTTAGCGGGCTCATGACTATTGATCAGCGCCAGCTACATCCGAGCAAATGCAACTCATACTTCCGCCTAACAGCTTGCTGTTAAAAGGTCCTTGAGTACGTACTTACAAATTTTTACTCCTGCATCTATTCGCCCATACGTCATTACATAAACAATCCAAACGCTATCTTTTATCATTAAGTAAATTTAAGATATTCACGTTTCATCACCGAACTAAATTCTGACCCTACATCAATAAACGAACAAATGAACCAGATAAATTCCAAAATTATACCATTGATTATTTTACGAGCAGCGATCCTATTCCTCAGCAATCCAAGAATGTTAGGAGAACGTGAACGGAGGGGAATAATCATTTGAACCCCGGCAATTCCCCCAGTATCTTTGCCTTGTCCTAGGAATTTTGTGAGATATCCATGAAGATTGCAGCTGTTACCATTTCGGATCGTGCCAGTGACGGAACCTATGAAGACAAGAGCGGGCCAGCAATTCTGGCTTACCTGGAGCAGGCTGTGACCAGCCCATGGGAACAGATCCATAAGATCATTCCTGATGGAATTGAAAGTGTAAGCTCAACCCTAAAGCAACTTGCTGATGACGAGGGCGTTGACCTTATTCTCACGACCGGTGGAACCGGGCCCTCACCGCGCGATCTCACACCAGAAGCCATGGATTTGGTTATGGAGAAGGAATTGCGTGGTTTTGGAGAACTGATGCGTCAGTTATCACTGAAAGAGGTTCCAACTGCAATTTTATCACGCCAAACTGCCGGTATTCGCGGAAAGAGCCTGATCATCAATCTGCCAGGCAAGCCTGCCAGCATTAAAACCTGTCTTGATGCTGTATTCCAGGCAGTGCCTTATTGCCTTGATCTGATAGGAGCGGGACGTATTGAAACCAATCCTGATGTGATCGTAGCCTTCCGCCCAAAAGGGAAATAAGCTTTTATTCTGGCTTCCACACAGAGAGGATTTCCTCAGCTTCCTGCCTGCCTTTTGCAGGTCGTTCAACAGCGACTTTGCCCAGAGAAATAAAGCAGAGGAACTCCTCGTTTTCCGCAAGTCCCAAGCCTTTGTGAAAGATATCTGAACGCGCCGTTTCTCCACTGGTGATGCGTGAGCTGTAGCCAAGTGCGTGTGCCACGAGCACAATGTTTTGCAAAGCTGCACCTGCACACAGCATCTGCTCGTATTCTGGAATCCGGGTTTCGTCAGTTCCGTGGAAGCATCCAATGAGTACCAAGAGGGAAGGCCCTCTGCGTGCTTTCTCCCTTGCCTTATTAAGGGCTTCTTCGGATGGTTCTTCCTGCTTTTGCTCCACACCCTTGATAAAAAGCAGACCTAAGGCTTCGCGCATATTTGTTGGGATCTCCATGATCCGAAAAGGGTGTAAGCGACCATGATCTGGCGCGGCGGCGGCGGCTTCAACGATGAGTTTCAACTCCTCCGGAGTGGGGCCGGGAGCCTCCATCTGCTTTAGTGAAGCGGATGTTCTGCCTTGAATAACCTCAAGCAACTGTTGAGCGTTCATACCTGCCATTTGAAAGTACCCATGGGTGTTTCTTTAATTTACCAGTTATTCTATTCAAAAAGTACTTCTTCACACAAGAACACAACGCAAATTCCAGTATTTTACCTATGACTTTTTTCATTGAAAAGCGCTGGACAAATCGGAATATTTGCCTAGGTTAACGTATATTTTCAATTTGACTATTTTAACAGACTGGCGGGTTCAATGGGTATCTCTTATCTGAAATTTGGGCTGGGTGCCATTTTACTAGTCGCTGCTGCTGGCTATGGCGTGGCTAGATCCGGAATGATTGCCCAATACGTTGACAACAGCCGAAACCTCGTGATCAAGCACGAGCCATACTTCATTGATGCAAAAGCGCAGGCTCTGCATAACAAGCTACGTGTCGCGGACCTGCACAATGATGTCTTGCTGTGGGGGCGTAACATCTCTGAGCCCTCTGAAATCGGGCACTCAGACTTACCACGCTTCAGGAAAGGAAATGTCGGGGTTCAGATTTTTACAAGCGTTACCAAGTCACCCAGAGGCCAGAACTATAGCAAGAATTCTCATGAAGCCTTTGACAATATAACGCTTTTAGGCTGGGCTCAAAACTGGCCTTCTGCTGCTCTTGAAAAGCTATCTGAACGCGCCTTACTTCAGGCGCGTCGTTTATATGATCTGGAGGAAAAACATCCTGAACTGATATCGGTTATTCATAATAAAGAAGAACTTGAAGCTACTCTTGAAGCCCGCGCAAATGGTTCGCATGTTATTGCAGGTATCTTGGGAACTGAAGGCGGGCACGCTTTAGACGGCGACTTAAAGAATGTGGATCGTCTTTACGAAGGCGGGTTGCGAATGATGGGCTTGCAGCATTTCTTTGATAACAAGCTGGGAGGCTCCTTGCACGGTCAATCAAAGGCGGGGCTAACGGACTTCGGCAAGCAGGTTGTGCGCCTTATGGAACAAAAAGAAATGATTGTTGATGTGGCCCACTCTTCTCCAGCGGTTATTGAGGACGTGCTGACCATAGCCTCACGCCCGATCGTCGTCTCACACACCGGCGTTAAAGGCATATGCGATACGCCACGTAATCTCTCAGATGAACAGGTGAAGCAGATTGCCGCAAAAGGCGGGTTAATCGGGATTGGTTTCTGGGATGCAGCAGTTTGTGACATCAGCCCGAGAGGTGTTGCTGACTCGATTGAGTATGCCGTTTCACTTGCTGGCATCAAACATGTGGCACTTGGCTCTGATTTTGACGGATCAGTAACGACTGCGTTTGATACATCTGAATACGCTGTCTTGACGCAGGAACTGCTGAAGAAGGGGTTCACAGAAGATCAGGTCGCTGCAGTTATGGGGGAGAATACTATCCGCTTCCTATTGGAAAATCTTCCCAGTGATGAAAGAGAAGCAAATACAGCGTCATTAAACAAGTAACTGCGGAATAGATCTTCCTGAGACTAACTCGGGCAAAAAACTGATACTTTTTAAGGAGGATAAGTGGCGCGCCATAGGGGATGAAAATGGGCACTGGATTGAAGTTGATATCGTCGCATAGAAGATATTTTAAATCAATAACTTATCTGAAATCGAATAATCAGACCTTAGGTGATTAAGTGTGATCCAGTTCGCTTGCATTAGATTTAGCCATTGGATTGAATGTCAGAGTTCTGTCATTTTCGGCCCAAAGCGGACGTTATTTCTTCTCGGCCCAAAGCGGACGTTATTTCTTCAATGAAATTTCTACTGGTCCCACACTCCAATCATCATCATCTTGCTTTATAAAAACAAGGTTTTCTTTTTTTAGAAACTTACTATTATTTGCCATCCATTTAGCTATTTTACCTTTTTCCTCTGAAACCTTTACATCTATTTTTGAGACCTCGCTTTGCAGAATTTCTTGAATAATCCCCGCAGAAAAGTCTGTAAGGCTTAACAAATCATTTGTACCAGCATCACCACTAAATGGTTTGGCAAAGCCTAGTATTTCGTATCGATTATCACTATACATCCCGAGAGTATGCCCAAAAACTTTCTGAGTATGCGAGAACCCTCTTTTTTTCCCTTCTTCGTTTATTGAGTCATGATCACAAATCCAAAGAAGTTTGTGACCACTTTTTCCCAAAATCGAAAGGAGCAATGCTATAGGATGGCAAACTCTCAATAATTTTTCTGCCTCTTTTCCTTTCCAGACCCCAAGGTCATATTCTTGAAACAAGGCAACAATCTTTGAGTGAGCCTCCTGCCGATTGAGACCAAATAAACTATCGATATTTTTATCTATCGAAATTGTTAATAGTAGTCCATGAATAAGGTTATCAGCGGCATCGAGCACTTCATCCAAAGCTCTTTTTATTGGGCCATATCTTAGGTCTTTGTAACCTAACTCTTTCCATGGATTATTCAGCTTATATTTCTCTCTAATCGCTATTACTTCTTTCTCAAATACAGAGCGTTTGTCAGCTGAGCAAATTAAGAAAGAGTAAGTTGAGAAATTGGCTTCTTTATGTTCACCGCCGAAATCTGACAGTATAAAAAGACCTTTATCCTCCGAGAAATCTGGCAATTCATTCAATTGGCCTATTTCCCTCGCAAGTAAACGTCCATACAAAGGGTGATCTTCGGTCAGTCTGGGAAAAGAAAAAGGGCCATGTTTAAAAGTTTTGGTAAATTCTTTCATAGCGCTATCGAAGTATAATTCCTAAAACATTACTTATGTATGAGCAAACGGTCCATAACCGACCTTCACCGACCAATAGCGATCAGCATGCATCTTCCTGAAAGCGGACGTTCGCATAAAGACCATCAATTTGATAAATTGATAGGCTGCTATGCAGACTTTCCCGACCTGTGACCAATGTCGTTCAAACACCATCCATCTTAAAGTGGCGTTATCAGACTACTGCCGCACGTGTTCTTCCAAAAAGCGGGACACACGCCATATAGCATTCTCTCTTGCGGCTTTGTCTGTGCCAATCAGCGGAAAACTACCATCTCTCAGTTTTGGAAATGATCGCCTTCGAAGTGGTAAGTTCGGGGCATCAAAGGAATGAGCGGCCCCTGGATACACAACAATCTCAACAGGTTCTCCTCGCCCTTTGGCGGCATCAATAAAGTCGACACACGGTGTTGGTGGTGTCCAGTTGTCCTTCGCTCCATGCAAAACTAAGAGCGGTGCGGCAGTTGACCAGGAATTGGGTTCAACTTCGGTAAATGGCCTAGATTGGTATTTGTCACTGCACGCGGCGGGATAGAATGCGATCGCGGCTTTGAAGTCGTCGCGTGGCGGGGGCACCGGCCTACCAATACTCTTTGTTACAATGGTCAATAAGGCAATACCACCTCCCTGAGACCATCCAATCAAGCCTATCTGATTTGCGATAATGTCTTCTCTTGATTGAAGGTACGCCAACCCCGAATAGGCATCACCCGGTCTTTCAAAATACATGGTTTTCCGCTCTGGACGACCACATGTTGAGCCGAAACCTCTTGGGGTTGCGCTATCAATTGCTAACACCGCATAGCCTTTTTCGGTCAACAGGCGCATCCACGTTGAGTAGGTAGATGATAAACTGCCGCTAACGCCGATTCCGCTGCATCCGTGCAGAAAAACTAAAGCTGGATAAGGTGGTGGAGAGTTCGGCTTTGCAAAGAAAGCCATAAGTTCAAGAGTGTCCGACTGTCTTTGCAATGAGATTTTCTTAGTTTCAAACGACAGCGCCGAGTTTACGAACATGCAAACTGTCAAAAGAGAAAGTGCGAGCCTCAAGCATGATTTAGTCATAATCCTATATAGTAGATTTCGCCGCCTGGATAAAGCACCAGTGATCTAACCCGGGGCGTCTTGATCAAACCAACAATGTCAATCTCGTAGCGTAAGAATGGGCTCGAAGCAGGAATTTGGCAGCAACGAGCTCAATTGATATTGGCCTAGGCGTTCTCGGCCCAGAGTTGTTATTCGAGCTCTGTTCATTGTACATTCTGAGTTTCTCCAAAGCTGACTCTCAGAAACAAGTGTGATTAAATACTCTTAATAACAGAAAATGATCTGTAGTGGACTGTGAACTTTCGTTCCGTTGTTTGTTTTTGCTCAACTTTTAGATCTAGATGGGTAGGGAGTTGCTTTTGAAGTACAAAGATCGTGCGGATAGAATAATAGATGTCGTTGCAATTCTTGCAATAATCCTAATGATTGCTTTTTGGTTTTATAGAGATTCTTCAGAAATATTTGATGGAGGTGACGAAGTCTATGATTATGGGGTAAATTTGGCCCTTGGTGTCATCATCTCATATATATTTTTCTATCTTAATATCCTATATCCAAAGAAAAAAAATCTAGCGCACACGCTCAAATACGTTGGTGAATGTATTGGGACAATTTGCTTTAATGAAATCACACGAATACGAGTATTTGAAAACGATGCCGCTAACTTAAAAGTTATGAACATCATGGGAGTAAAGTTTAACTATATAAATGGCATAGAAGGACAAAGGCCCTCCATCCAAAGAGATATCAACAAACAGAATATTGGCTTGTTAACTAACCTGCTTGACGTACTTGAAAAGAATGCTTTCAGTTCGAGAACAGTTGTTGTCGAGTTAATGAATTCATTATTTCCAATGATTACTGAAGATTATGTCATTACAGAATGTTTTACCAATTGCGAGGACGAAAAAAGCAAACTGATAAATATGATGAGCTGCAAGCGTTATTCTGAAACTGGCAACATTAGGTATGTCACTAAAGCTGCAATTGGTAGACTTAACTATTTGCTAGAAAATGAGGCTAATATGCACTCGATCAATTCATCTATAGAGTTTGGTGACAGCTAGACAAGGCACTTTATGCACCCCTTTTCAATGACAAGAATGAATGAGTTTGATCCAAATAGGTATCTTTACCATTACACCAGTTATGAAACGGCAATGGACTATATCCTACCTGACATGAGATGGCGGTTAAATCAGGCGGCTAACCTCAATGACCCTAAAGAAGCAGAAGTTGATGAATGGATGGTCCCATATGCCAATACTGTAGATAGAGATCAAGTTGAGGCTCAGATCAAAGAGATCACTGATTACTTTCGTTTCAATGTGAAGATAGCTTGCTTCTCTAAAGATGCTAGGCCTCCTCATGATATCTTTAGATCAAGTAATCTAGGCTATTCAAAGCCAAGAATGTGGGCAACCTATGGTGATACTCACCGCGGCGCATGTTTGGTTTTCGACAAGGGTTTGGTGAAAAGGAATCTGCTTAGAGATATTCCTGATGCTCATTTTCAGTTTGATGGCGCAGTTAGATACGCGTTGGAGCTATAACTGAATCTGGTGTATGGGGGCTTTTGAGAAGGCAGCGTATCAAGTTGAATGTTTGATGACCAAATCAA
>CANMBS010000021.1 GCA_947496145.1 uncultured Pseudovibrio sp. | reverse complement strand
GACCCGGCACCCTCAAGCCCCGGATTCAAACCAAAGACATTCCGGCAAACCAGCTCCGCCAGCCTCATCCAGCCAACACAACATCACGGGTCAAATCCTAAGAATGGACCAAAACGGGAACATGCCTCATCATCCAGGTAATGCAAAACCGCAGGACGGTGAAAGCCGGGTTCTTTGAAAACCAAATACAAAAGAAAACGCAAACCCGACAAAGCGCAGCAATGCGGAACAAAACTAGCGAGATGCGGAGATGCGGAGATGCGGAGATGCGGAGATGCGGAGATGCGGAGATGCGGAGATGCGGAGATGCGGAGATGGACAAACATAAAAAGGCTACCAGGACAACGAAAAACAACTCATCACACGCAAAACAAAACCTGATGAACCTGCAAGTCTGCAATTCATATGCAATATCACAACAGGAAAAAGGAGCACATTTACCGAAACTCCACCAAAATAACTGACAACAACGTGCAAACCGAAAAAGAGAAACTGTAACTACTCAAATACCAAACACTCAAAGTCTCAAAGCCGCACCAAGGGCCAACGAAAACACGAACCATTGTGCAACGTTACGCAAACACCACTGAACATGAACTTAGGCCTGCTGCAAAACGCAGTCAAAAGGAGAGAAAACACTAAAGGCAAGCAATCACCTTACAAAAAAGCAAAGGAGCTTCTTACCACCAATCAATCCTGCAAAAACTTCTTTAGCAGATCGGCACCATCAATCTGCCAGAGCATCAAACGACCAGTATGCTCCATAATCAGTATGCCCATACATTGTGCAATAGCACCTGCCGCCCACTCCTGCGCAGAAAAGCCATAAGCTCTTTCAGCACAGCTTTCAATTAAACTAAGAGTCTCACCGAGTTGGTGATTAAGGACCACATCTAACTCGCAGCCCAGACCGACTGGTTTGAGACCATTAGACAAATACAGACCTAATGTCAGATCATCCGGCCTTCCTTTGTAAAACTCATAGAATGCCAAAACTCCAGCACTCGCGCGTGTTCTTGGGTCCTCGGAATTTGAAGTATCAATTGCGGCACCCACCGCAAGATGAAGCTGTTCGAGAGCTTCTCGTAAGACAGCAGAATAAAGCTCTTCTTTTCCATGAAAATATGGGGAGATCGCTCCGGTCGTACATCCCGCAGATCGGGCGATGGAACGCATAGACGCCCCATCAAGCCCTTCACGTGCAAACACATCGCGTGCAGCTTTCACAATGAGTGTACGGCGTGCATCTCGCAAATGCTCAGCTCGTTTTGCTTTAGCCTCATGCGGGCAGGCTTCTTCCTTACCAGAACGCATCATAACTTCCAGTATCAAAGGGGCGCGTTTATGGGTCGATTGGTGGTCCAGTCAAAAGTCCCCTGATCCCGTTCACGCACAGCCTGCTTCCAGGAAACATCTTCAGCGCGCTTCTTGAAGTTCATACCTTCAGGACTGTGCCGGGTAATTCCATCAAAAAGCGTGGCTATCATCTGTGTCTGATAAAGACCCATTGACTCAATCGCCTGATTGATCATGAGTTTTTGCATCATAAGTTGATTAACTGGAATACCAGCCATCCGCTCCGCGAGCTTCTCCACTTCATCATCAAGTTGATCAAGCGGCACAGCTTTATGGATCAAACCAATACGTTCTGCTTCACGACCATCAATCTTATCACCTGTCAGCAACATTCGTTTTGCACGTTCTGCACCAAGGCGGTACACCCACATTGCAGTAGTCGGACATCCCCAAACACGAACTGGCATATAACCGATATGCGCATCTTCAGACATAACAATCATGTCTGAACACAAAGCGATGTCAGAGCCACCAGCGACAGCATGACCATGTACTTTTGCGATAACTGGGCGGTAACTGCGCCATAAAGACATGAACAGATCGGTATTCTGCTTCATGAAGGCATAATCCTTCATCGGATCCCATGGCATATCCTGAACGCCGGGATTACCACCTTCTGTTTCTGCATAAGCTGTCAGATCATAGCCAGCACAAAAAGCCGAACCATTACCCCCAAGCACAATGACATGAACTCCATCATCAGAATTGGCCTTTGCGACACAGGCAGCTAATTCCTGCGGAATATCCATATCAATTGCGTTCAGCACATCTGGCCTGTTGAGCGTGACACGCGCAATTCTTCCGTCTTTCTCATATAGAACTTTTGCCATAAACCCCTCCCATAACGGCTCAATAAAAATATAGCAGTGTTATTCGAGTAGGAATTAGCCAAAATGAGAGACTGAATATTTTCGCAAGACCTTTAAACACCGCAGGCTGACCGCCTGCCATTGCTTTGCCATTTGGCAATCGCGGAATAATGCATCACTTGCAAGTCCGGCCAACCATCCGGCCTTGCAAGCTTCACAGTTTCAGGATGTGCATCATCGCACTGCGCGGCGAATCATTACCCTCACGCAAGCCTCTGCTTTTCTATCTAAAGATCCAAAAGAAGTTCTGCTCCCGCTTCTTTCGCTCTTGAACAGCATAGAACAAGGGTGTCTTGTTTTTCTTTCCCGCTCAGAACAAAGTCGCGATGCTCCACTTCTGCCCCCTGATACTTTGCTGTGCAAACGCCACAAATTCCATCGGAGCACTTGGTTGGAATAGCGATCCCTTTTGCATTCAAAGCATCCGCTGCACTCATATCCTCAGGAATTTCAATCCGCTCTCCGGTGGAGGTCAGTTTCACAAAGAAGCTGGTGTTGATGTAATCAGCTTGATCCGGGACCGAGAAGTACTCTTTGTGCAGGCTCTCATCAGCCCAGCCGTTTGCAGCAGCTGTCTCCAGCACCCCATCCATGAAGACATCAGGCCCGCATGTGTAAACGTGATACCCATCCTTATAATCGGCAAGAATAGCACTCAGATCTGCCCGCGTTCCTTCACTGGAGCAATGAATAAATGCAGCCTTCGCCCAGGGCGCTTGCCGAATTTCCTCAATAAACCCGGCTTTATGGCGATGACGGAAACAGTAATGCAACTCAAACGGCCTGCCCAGCCTATGCAAGCGGTGCGCCATAGCAATCATTGGAGTCACACCGATGCCACCACCAAACAACAGGGTCTTCTTCGCATCTTCACGAAGAGGAAAGTGATTGATCGGCTTTGAAATAAAGACCCTGCGCCCTTCATGGAAAATCCGATGCATCAGCGCAGAACCGCCGCGCCCTTCCTTTTCTTCCAATACCCCGATAATATACTTACTATTATCTGCAGGGTCACCTGCAAGCGAGTACTGCCGCAAGAATTCGGGCGCAACCACAACATCAATATGCGCACCGGCCTCAAACGCGGGCAACCCCGCACCATCATCCAATGTAAATTCATAGCGCGCCACACCCTCTGCCTCGGTGCGCACATCGGAAAGGCGAACGGCCAGAACAGGCGACGAACTCGCACTTACTTCATAGGCAGGAGCCAAATCTTCAGAACCAGCAGCAAGCCGAGCCTTATACTCATCCGCTGAAATCATCCCCTGATAGGCTTTGATCCCGGCTTCCCGATCCATCATAAATGGAAACGGCCACGGATGTGGAGCAAGGTTTGCCGGATAAACAGCCAGTGTCTGATCCTCATATTTCAGGTCCAGTTCCAGCTGCAACTCACGCGCGTTCGTTTCAGCAGCGATCACATAATTGCCGTCACCACTATCAACCAGATCCCACCACCACTTTTTGACTGGATTGATCGAGCCATTCCCCAGCTTATCATCGAGCCTGGCAAGAGCTCTGGCTGAACCGGGCATTTTCATTGCAGTCCAGCGGAACGGTGCCTCGCTGAACAGTCCCTCCAAATTCCAGGGACAGGTTTTCATGCATCGGCCACACAGCGACCCCGCTGGTTGCGACACTCGATAACGTGCGCACTTCTCTGAATCTGACTTCCAGATTTCATAGCCGTTGAACATACGCTTTGGTCCGGCAGTGATCGCACCAGAAGGGCATTCCCGCGCACATTTGTTGCAGCTCTCACAAAACTGTTGCAAGCCGAAATCAATTGGCTTGTCGTAGGTAAACGGCATATCCGTTGTCACCACACCAGATTTAAGACGCGGTCCGAGGTAAGGATTCAGAATAACCTCACCAATACGGCTCACCTCACCGAGACCAGAAAGCAATAACAAAGGTGGTTGCAACACTTCACCGTCCACCACCGAATGACAACGGGCAGGATAGCCAAGACGGCGGATTTGTTCTGCAACAATGCCCCCAATAATGGAGGTTCGCAAGTAAGCTCTCATGGATTGAGCGCCAGAAATCCAGTCGTCACCACTGGCACCTTCCATGGTCTCATGCCCCTGATCCACCAGAATGGAAATCGCATTCTTATGGTAGGGTGTAATCGCCTCCCCACGCGCATCATGGGAGTAATAAGCGTAATCCGGGCAGCGAGAGAGGCCAACTGCATCTGCCCCGAGGAAATAAAGGGCAGATTTCACGTTGGCTGCATTCTTGTCCGGGTCCAAAGCAGTTTCAGATACTACAGATGCAGTATCGCCATCTTGCAGCAGTATAAGCGCTGCCAGAGCACGGCGCGCACAATACCCCATTGGGTTTTTGGCAAGGTACCCGCCATTTTTAGCAGCTTCCTGTAATGGCTTGCCCATATCACCAAAGAGAGCACGGGCAAACATATCGGCCCGTTTGGGAACCCGAGGTACCCGTGCTTCATCAATAAAGGTCGTCGTCTCGCTAACCCGCTTGATCTTCTCAAACGGGAAAGCTCCCATGTGATAATCGCGCTTTTCAAAAGGCTTACGGTTGAAGGCGCTCTTAAATGTCCCCATGCCCAGCTGCCAGGCTGGCCCGTGAGAACTCCACATATCGGTGAGAGAACGCGGCGCGAGCGGCTGGTCTGGCTCAAGTTCAAGCGTTGTTGTAATGGCTGCCAGCGTAAAGTCACGGCCAATATAGGGATGAGAAACAACCCTCTCCCCATTATGCTCAATCACCTCAGTAAGTCCGGCAGACACGGCAAGGCGGTTCAGATCAACATCAGAGCTGCTCGTGGTGTGCGCTCGTGCTTCAACGCCAAGCAGGCGCAGGTAGTTTGCCAGAACCACGGCAACCTCAGCAGCACGAATAGCTGAGCGCTGCTCACAGGTGCCACTGATCCAGTCTCCACCCGGCTCATCCAAGCGTGGCGCGCGGGGATGTTCCATCAGCACAACAAGTGCAGACCCATGATGTGTGACAGGCCCAGGTATAGCCGCTGCACTGTCACGCACATCCGCCATAGTTACATCGATACCAGCTGCCAGCGTCTTGGGTTGAAAATTCTGCAAGTCTGCGGCGAGCTTGTCCAGATCAGGGTTGCGTAGAGGGTCTGCCAGAAAATGCTCCGGCACCAAATCACAGGTCCCCATCACCGTGGCATCGAAAAAATACCCGGCGGCCTTGAGATGTTCCGCACGTTCCTTTGGATCTGAGGGTATTTCGGAGAGCTTGGCGTTGTGTGCCCCATCACGGATCGCGTCCATAATCGCGCTGAACGACGCCATAGAATTACTCAGAACCTCCGGGTTTTCCGGGTCAGAAAACACGGTGACCGGCGTTACGGGTACGCCCCTGAGATCAATAGCCTCTTGCGTCCGCTTTAATCGTTCAGATGGATATGGTCCAAGATGAACCTTTCTGTTTTTGTAGGAAAACAGACGCATGCAACTCTCCTCCTGCCGGCTGTTTAGCGATAGTTTTGTACCAGCCTGTCTCTTTTCGCCAAGACAACTCCCAACCGGCTCGGCAAAATTCAATGGTTAATTCATAGGCATTACTGAATCCATGTCAACAATTGCAAGTTAAGAGGCCGTCTGGCGCGCAATCATCTGCTGCGCTTGAGCAAAAACACCGCAACTATTCCTATAAATCATTCAGGATTATGCATAGACTCTGCCATGCATTCAAACAGGGAGCCAAACATGCCTATAAGAATGAAACGTAAATCTTACGGGCCACTCACGATTGCCTCAGATCAGGAAAACCGTTTTACCATCACCACCCAGAACGGTCACTCACACGCCGCTGGCTTTGGCGACTCCGATGAGTTTTCTGCGCCGTCTGACCTGATCATGTCCGCTCTGGGCTCATGCCTTGCAATCTCACTGGAAATGGCAGCCGCCCAGCAGAAAGTGAGGCTCGGAGCAATGAACATCACCGTAGACGGCGAAAAAGCATCCACGCTTCCCAATCGCTTTGGCAGCTTTAATGTGCAAATCACACTTCCTGACTTTCAAGACCGGGGAGCAGCAAAATCCCTCATCAAAGCCGCCAAGGAAATGTGTACAGTTTCCAACACATTAAATGCGGAGGTCCACCTGACCCTCACCTGAAACAAGAAATCAAACTCACGCATTCGGCCATAACCTTCCCCGCACAGGCGTGAAAGTCTGCTCCACGCCCCCATATCGATGGTTTGCAGATGATACCTCCAGCCCAAAAGTTGAACTCATCGAAAATCAGTGTCAGGCCAGCTGACGCGCACTGCCGGAAATGCGAATGGAGGTGCCTGCTTCAGTTGGAATTTGAGCCGTAATGAGAGATTTCGACCCCATTTCCTCACCCTGCACAATCTGGATTTCACCACCATGTGCCCAGCCAATATCCCGCAGGTAGCCAGAAAACGCCGCCGCAGCAGCCCCCGTCGCCGGGTCTTCAAACACACCAGCCGATGCAAATGCATTACGCACATCAAACTTTTGCTGTCCGCGAACATGGACCAGCATGATAGTCACAAGCCCCTGTGCTAGCATGAACTGCTTCATTGCATCCAGATTATAGGCCATACCAGCTAACTTAACTCTGTCAGTCAAAGCCAGCACCAGATGATCCGCACCACCATGAATACGAGCAGGCGGAATGCGAAGATCCAGATCCCCCTCGCTCAAACCCAACAAGTCAAGCAACTGAGCTTTCACCCCATCTTCCAATGCGGCGCTCTTGGTCTGCGGGGATTGCAAAGCCGCTTGCAATTGTCCGTTCTCCTGCCAGCTCTCAACGGAAATTATAGCTTCATTCAGCACAAGACGATGTGTTTTCCAGCCATGCTTCTGAGCCAGAACCGCACCCAGCGCGATCGTTGCATGTCCACAGAACGACACTTCATTTTCCGGCGAAAAGTACCGTACCCGATACCCGCCTTTATCAGCAAGAGGCACCGCAAACACGGTTTCAGAATAGCCAAGATCAGCCGCAACAGACTGCATCTGCGCATCTGGAAGCATCGTCTCCCTCACAAGAACACCAGCAGGGTTGCCCCCCTCCTCTCCATGGGAGAATGCTGAGATGTGTTGAAGCGCTAAAAGATCTGTCTGCATAAAAACCTCCAGTTGTCACAACTACAAAATAGCTGGCAACGGCTCTATGCAATATAAGGAATAAAAGGCAGATTGCACAAAATACCCTCACATTTTAAAGCGAGAAACCCAAAGTGCCTAAAGAGACAAAACAACTGGATGATACCGCCTGCAAAATCATCGAAATCCTCGCAGATGATGGCCGCATCTCGATCAGCGAACTGGCCAGTCGCATCGGCCTCTCAGCCCCCAGCACCACAGAGCGCGTACGTAAGCTGGAGCAGGATGGCATCATCACGGGCTTCACGGTGGAGATCAACCCAAAGGCACTCGGCTACACCTTAGAGGCAATCGTTCGGATCAAACCAAGCCCGGGCAACCTGCACGTGGTTCAGCAGCTTATCTTAAACGAGCCGCGCTTCATCACCTGCGATACCGTCACAGGAGACGATTGCTTCGTGACACGCCTCTACCTGAAGGAAATCACCGAGCTGGACGACCTGCTCGCCCCACTCCACGAAAAAGCAATGACCAACACTTCTCTAGTGAAAGCTTCTCCGATCAAGAACCGGATGGTGCCATTGAGATGAGCAATCAAGCTAACCGTCTTTCGCTTCCAGTTTCTGATTGAAGAGAAACCCAAATATAAAAGTCAAGAAGCCAGAAAGAACCGTCAGTGTACGTTCAACTGCTCCATCAAACTGATCTGTTGGAAAATTCTCAAAGTACAAAATACCAGAATGAACGAGAATCCAAAAAACACAAACTACGCCAATTAATACCGCTAATCCATACGCTATAAATATTGCAGCATTCTTTGATGCATGTTCCTTAGTTTGCGGCCCATAGGTCACATTTGAAGCACGCTTTTGCTCAACAATAATGTGCTCTCTACGTGCTTCATGCAATGTTTGATCTTTAAATACTTCAAGAATGTCTTCAATAAACGCATTATCTTTTTCAGAAATACCAGTCACACTGCCACCATCAAAAATCCACGCCTGACTTAATCTTCCTTATAAGAGCCTTTGAGATCTCGACGTCATACCCTGCCTCTTGCAGGTAACTCCTAGCCACCCAATCAGGCTCACCTGACAAAATAGATGCCATAGCATCTTTGACAGCTTGAGCCTTCTCAGCACTTACGTCATGCTTTTCAGCAATTGACTGAAAACCGACTCTTTCAAAAGCTATTTCCAATTGGGATTTTTGGTTCTTTTTCATTGATCTACCAATTTGGCGTTCCAAATCGGGAACGTCGTGACCGGTTTTGTATGCTAAAGCCATTAATCCCTCATACGAACACAATAAAACTAAGGTAGAAGCTAATATTTTGGATATTTCAAAGTATGTATAATAAAAAATAACCCTACAACCATAGGTTTTCAAGGTCTGTTGCACCATCACCCCACAACGCCCTGCAACACCAGTTTCTGGTGCACCTCGATGATCTC
Organism: uncultured Pseudovibrio sp.; assembly: GCA_947496145.1. Classification (GTDB taxonomy): domain Bacteria; phylum Pseudomonadota; class Alphaproteobacteria; order Rhizobiales; family Stappiaceae; genus Pseudovibrio. The sequence continues at coordinate 82,394 of CANMBS010000021.1, read as the reverse complement.
ATCGATACTAAGACGCCCGTCGGGACGATACCAGAAGCAAACGCCCGTCAGCATGGCGATAATGGCATAAGCGGCCACTTCCAGGTCTACTTTGGGGAACGCGCCAGCTTTCACACCGTCTGAAAGAATGTTTCGCAGGTTGGCCTCATACTGGCTGCGCTTGCTCACCACATCTGCGCGATACTCTTCACCAAGAGACCGAAGTTCCAGATTAGCAATCACAACATCCGCGCGGCGCTCTATGTGATAACGGATGTGAAACGCAACAAATGCTTTGAGCCGGGAAACGGGATCTTCCCCTTTGCCTTCCAACTGATCCCAGTCTTCAATCAGGCTGCTGATATGCTGGTTCATCAGCGCCTGAAGCAGCTCATCTTTGCTCTTTACGTAACGATAAACAGAACCCGGCTGCACTCCAACTTCAGCAGCAAGCTGGCGAAGTGTCATCGCTTCGAAACCTTTGGTTTCTATCAGTTTTTTCGCTGCTACATAAATCGCCGTTTTAGTATCTGCACCAACTGAGCCTTTGGTTCTTGCCACGGATCAAGCCTTTTCAATCTGCATATGATGAGCGCATCAAAAGCAACAGCGCCAGAATATAAGCTGTACGATGATCAACGACGGATCACACTACGAAATGCACCCTAAGGGTTATTGCATGGTACCCTGACGCCTGCTATTAATCAAACGAACGTTCGTTTAATTAATTCGCGATCCACCGGGAAGCTCGGTAAAGAGCGTGGGTCCGCCGGGTTCGGTAGCAGGAGGAAGCGCCGTGTTTGATGCAGTAATGAATTTTGGTCTTGGTGAAGACATTGACGCCCTTCGCGACACCATTCGCCGTTGGGCACAGGACAAACTCGCGCCGCGCGCCGCTGAGATCGATGAGACCAACGAATTCCCGAATGACATGTGGACCGAAATGGGCGACATGGGCCTGCTCGGCATGACTGCTGATCCCGACTACGGCGGAACCGGCATGGGTTATCTGGCCCATGTGATCGCGGTTGAGGAAATCTCCCGCGCCTCTGCCTCCGTTGGTCTGTCTTACGGTGCACACTCCAACCTGTGTGTGAACCAGATCAACCGGCATGGCACACCAGAACAGAAAGCAAAGTACCTGCCAAAACTTTGCTCTGGTGAACATGTCGGTTCTCTGGCCATGTCCGAGCCGGGTGCTGGTTCTGACGTTGTTTCCATGAAATTGCGCGCAGAAAAGCGCAATGACCGCTATGTACTCAACGGCAATAAAATGTGGATCACAAACGGCCCGGATGCCTCCACTCTGGTCGTCTACGCCAAGACTGACCCGGATGCTGGTCCAAAAGGTATGACAGCTTTCCTCATCGAAAAAGGTATGAAGGGCTTCTCTACAGCGCAGAAGCTGGACAAGCTCGGCATGCGTGGTTCCAACACCTGTGAGCTGGTCTTTGAAGACTGCGAAGTACCTTATGAAAACGTCCTTGGTGAAGAAGGCAAGGGCGTGAACGTGCTGATGTCCGGTCTGGATTATGAGCGTGTCGTTCTCTCTGGTGGTCCTCTGGGCATCATGGCAGCAGCGATGGATGTGGTTGTCCCTTACATCCACGAGCGTAAGCAGTTCGGCAAGTCCATCGGCGAGTTCCAGCTGATGCAGGGCAAGATTGCAGACATGTACACCTTGATGAACGCCTCTCGCTCCTACGTGTACTCTGTAGCTGCTGCTTGTGACCGTGGTGAAACCTCCCGCAAAGACGCCGCTGGCTGTATCCTTTATTCCGCTGAAAACGCAACCAAGCTGGCACTGGAAGCAATCCAGTCTCTCGGAGGCAACGGGTACATCAACGAGTACCCGACTGGTCGTCTGCTGCGTGATGCAAAGCTTTATGAAATCGGCGCGGGAACCTCAGAAATCCGCCGTATGCTCATCGGTCGCGAGCTCTTCCAGGAAACCGCATAATGGCAATCATCAAATCTCAGGCTGCAACCGGTTCGGAAGGCTATAAGCACAACCGTGCCCAGCACCTCGCCGCTATGGATGAGGTGCGCACTGCAAGCCAGCAAGCTCTTTCAGGTGGGGGCGAAGGCCCTCGTCAACGGCACGTGTCTCGTGGGAAAATCCTCCCGCGCGAGCGCGTCGCCCGACTGATCGACCCCGGCTCTCCTTTTCTAGAGGTCGGTCAGTTTGCTGCCCATAACATGTACGACAATGCTTCCCCTTCAGCTGGCATTGTCACCGGCATAGGTCGGGTCAACGGCATCGAATGCATGATCGTTGCCAACGATGCTACAGTTAAGGGCGGCACTTATTACCCTCTGACGGTCAAGAAGCACCTGCGTGCCCAGGAAATTGCCATGGAGAACAATCTGCCATGCATTTACTTGGTGGATTCAGGTGGTGCGAACCTGCCACAGCAGGATGAAGTGTTCCCGGACAAAGAACACTTTGGTCGCATCTTCTACAATCAGGCCAACATGTCCGCAAAAGGCATTCCGCAGATCGCGGTGGTGATGGGTTCCTGTACCGCTGGCGGCGCATACGTGCCAGCCATGTGTGATGAAACCATCATCGTAAAAGAGCAAGGCACCATCTTCCTCGCTGGCCCTCCGCTGGTGAAGGCTGCAACCGGTGAAGTTGTGTCAGCGGAAGACCTCGGCGGCGGCGATGTACACACGCGCCTCTCCGGCGTGGCCGATCATCTGGCCCGCGATGACGCCCACGCGCTCGCACTGGCCCGTCAGGCTGTTGCCAACCTCAACCGCCGCAAGCCGGACCAGCTCCTTCTGCAAGCTTCAGAAGCCCCGCTTTACGATCCGGAAGAAATCCTCGGCGTCGTCCCGGCGGACCTGAAAACACCGTACGATGTGCGCGAAGTCATCGCTCGTGTGGTGGACGGCTCCCGTTTCGACGAATTCAAGGCCCGTTATGGCACCACCCTTGTTACCGGTTTCGCCCACATCCACGGCATGCCCGTCGGCATCATCGCCAACAACGGCATCCTGTTCTCCGAATCTGCTCTGAAAGGTGCTCACTTTGTTGAGCTGTGCTGCCAGCGCAAAATCCCACTGGTCTTCCTGCAAAACATCACCGGCTTCATGGTCGGTCAGAAGTACGAAGCAGGTGGAATTGCCAAGGACGGAGCAAAGCTCGTCACCGCTGTGGCGTGTGCCAAGGTCCCGAAAATTACCATGCTCATTGGCGGCTCCTTCGGTGCTGGCAACTACGGCATGTGTGGCCGCGCCTACTCACCGCGTATGCTCTGGACATGGCCAAGCTCCCGTATCTCCGTGATGGGTGGACCGCAAGCCGCTGGCGTACTGGCAACAGTGCGCCGCGACGGCATCGAGCGCAAAGGCGGCACATGGTCTGAGGAAGAGGAAGCAAACTTCAAACAGCCGATCATCGATCAGTTTGAAGAGCAAGGACACCCGCTCTACGCCTCTGCGCGCCTCTGGGATGATGGCATTGTCGACCCGCGCAAAACCCGCGACGTGCTGGCTCTGTCTATCGCAGCAACCCTCAACGCACCAATCGAAGAAACGCCATTCGGCGTCTTCCGCATGTAAGGGGGCCGCAAGATGTTCAAGAAAATCCTTATTGCGAACCGCGGTGAAATTGCTTGCCGTGTTGCAAAATCTGCAAAAGCCCTCGGCATCAAGGTGGTAGCGGTCTACTCAGACGCAGACCGCGATGCCCGCCACGTGCAAATGGCAGACGAAGCTTATCGCCTCGGCCCAGCGCCAGTGGCAGAAAGCTACCTCAATATTCCAGAGCTTCTCAAAGCTGCTGAAACCAGCGGCGCTGACGCCATCCACCCCGGCTACGGTTTCCTTTCGGAAAACCCTGAGTTCGTGGAAGCGGTGGAAGCAGCAGGCCTCGTCTTCATTGGTCCACCCGCTGACGCAATCCGGGCGATGGGCCTGAAGGACGCTGCTAAGAAGCTCATGGAAGAATCCAGCGTGCCTGTCGTTCCCGGTTACCACGGCGACAATCAGGACGGCGAGTTCCTGAAAGGCGAAGCTGAAAAGATCGGCTATCCGGTCCTCATCAAAGCCCGCGCTGGCGGCGGCGGTAAAGGTATGCGCCGCGTTGATGACCCGGCAGACTTCATCGAAGCACTGGAAGGCGCTCAGCGTGAAGGCCAGTCCAGCTTCGGTGATCCTCGTGTTCTCATCGAGAAGTACATCCTCTCCCCTCGCCACATCGAGGTGCAGGTCTTCTGTGACGGTCATGGCAACGCCGTTCACCTGTTCGAGCGTGACTGCTCCTTGCAGCGTCGTCACCAGAAGGTGATCGAGGAAGCCCCTGCCCCCGGCATGAGCGAAGAGATGCGCAATGCCATGGGTGAAGCGGCGGTGAAAGCTGCTCAGGCCGTGGGTTATGAAAGTGCTGGAACCGTTGAGTTCATCGTTGATGGCTCTGAAGGCCTGCGCTCTGATCGCTTCTGGTTCATGGAAATGAACACCCGTCTACAGGTGGAACACCCGGTTACCGAGGCAATCACGGGACAGGATCTGGTCAACTGGCAGCTTTCCGTCGCAGCAGGTGGCACTCTCCCTCTGGCACAGGATGAGCTGACCATCTCCGGTCACGCCTTCGAAGCCCGTATCTACGCAGAAGATGCTGAAGCAGGCTTCCTGCCAGCAACCGGAACGCTGAACGAGCTGAAACTGCCAGAACTGTTTGCCCGCATCGACAGCGGCGTGCGCCGAGGCGATACGATCACCCCTTACTACGATCCAATGATCGCAAAGGTGATCTGTCACGGCGAAACCCGTGAAGCAGCTCTGGCGAAACTGTCTCTGGCATTGGAAAAGAGTCAGGCCGTCGGCTGTATCACCAACATCACCTTCCTGCATCGCCTGTGTAACCACGACGGTTTTGCGAAAGGCGAGATGGATACGGGCCTCATTGACCGTGAGCTGGAGGAACTAACCAAGCCCACCGCGCCAACTGAACACGCTTTTGCAATGGCAGCACTGATCGAGCTTGGCTTCGCATCAGAACCGGAGCTGGTGGAAGACGACCCGTGGGCAAGCTTGTCTGGTTGGCGTCATTGGAACTCTGCAAGTCAAGTCGCGCACCTGTCATGGCGTGGAGAACTGACTGAGGTCACCGCAAGCCGTCATAGCGATGGTCGTCTGACGGTGACTATTGATGGCAAGGCCCTTGATCTTCGTATCCAGTCCACCAGCAACAACCACATTCGTGTGGACTTCTGCGGTCAGATCATGTCTGCGGACTTTTTTGCTGAAAGCACCAGCCTCACCCTCTTCTCTGAGGGTGTCACGTGGCACTTCGACTTACCAGATCATCTGGCAGAGCAAGATGAAAGCGGCGCTTCCGGCAACGCCATCACCTCGCCAATGCCAGGTCTGGTGCGGGCGGTCAACTGTCAGGCAGGTGACAAGGTTACTGAGGGCGAAACACTCATCGTCACCGAAGCCATGAAGATGGAACACTCTTTGAAAGCACCGCGTGATGGCGTGGTGGCAGAAGTGATGGCTTCCGCAGGTGATCAGGTAGAAGAAGGCGCTATACTCCTCACCCTTGAGGAGGAGGAATAAGCTGTGCTGCCATCTGCGAATACCTATGAAGAGCTGCGTGAAAAGTTTCATTGGCATATCCCGGAGTTCTTCAACATTGGCGTAGATATCTGTGACAAGTGGGCGGGCAAAGACCCCGCCCGCGAAGCACTTATTTTCGCGCAGGAAGACGGCCCGACAACCATCTACAGTTTTGGAAACCTGAAGCGCCTTAGCAATCAGCTTGCCAATCTGCTGGTGTCACAGGGCGTTAACCGTGGTGATCGCGTTGGCATCCTGCTGCCTCAGGCACCAGAAACTGCATTCTCTCACATTGCCATTCACAAACTGGGCGGCATCTCCATTCCACTCTTTTCCCTGTTTGGGGAAGAGGCGCTGGAGTACAGGCTGGAGAATTCCGGTGCAAAGGCCCTGATTACCAATAATACTGGCGCGAAGAAAATCGCAAAAATCCGCGATCAACTGCCCGCGCTTGAGTTGGTTCTGAACATTGAAGGCACAGACTTTGGTACCCGCTCTCTCCATGAGGAAATAGCGAGTCAGAGTGAAGACTTCGCTCCAGTTAAGACCAGAGCAGAAGACCCGGCAATCATCATCTACACCTCTGGCACCACAGGCCAGCCTAAGGGCGCGTTGCACGCGCACCGCACCTTGCTCGGTCATCTGCCCGGTGTGGAGATGCCCCACAACATGTTTCCTAAAGACGGTGACCGTTTCTGGACCCCGGCGGATTGGGCATGGATCGGTGGCCTGATCGACGTGCTTCTGCCAAGCCTGCACCACGGAATTCCCGTTGTCGCATGTCGCTTTAAGAAATTCGGTGGCGAAGCAGCCTTCCAACTGCTGCAAGACCAGAAAATCCGCAATGCCTTCATTCCACCAACCGCACTCAAGATGATGAGGACGGTGGAGAAACCGCAAGAACGCTGGAACTACTCGCTGCGTTCCCTCGGCAGTGGCGGCGAAGCTCTTGGCACTGAACTGATCCAGTGGGGCCGTGATACCTTCGGTCTGACGATCAGCGAGTTTTATGGTCAAACCGAATGTAACCTTGTTCTCGCAACCTGCGCCAAACTCATGGAAACCGCGCCCGGCGTAACGGGAAAGCCCGTTCCCGGCTTTGATGTGCAGATCGTGGACAATGATGGAACCATTCTGGAACCCGGCCAGCTTGGTAACATTGGCGTGCGTGCTCCTAACCCCGTCATGTTCCTTGAATACTGGCAGAATCCGGAGGCCACGAAGAAGAAGTTCATCGGAGACTTCCTCATAACGGGTGACAAAGGTGTGATGAACAAGGACGGTTCCATCCAGTTTGTGGGCCGCGATGATGATGTCATCACATCATCAGGCTACCGCATCGGTCCGGGTGAAATCGAAGACTGCCTGCTGAAGCATGACGCGGTTGCCATGGCTGGTGTTATCGGCAAGCCGGACAAGCTGCGCACAGAAATTGTAAAGGCCTACATTGTTCTGAAGGAAGGTATTGAGCCCTCTGAAGAACTGGCAAAAGAACTATCTGACTTCGTTAAGCAGCGACTGGCTGCACATGAATATCCGCGAGAACTGGAATTTGTCGAAGCCCTGCCAATGACAACAACCGGAAAGGTGATCCGCAGAGAACTTCGTGCCCGTGCTATCGACGAGGAGATTTGATCAGCGATGAGTAAGAAACTCACTATTTTCGAAATGGGTCCACGCGATGGCCTGCAAAATGAAAAGACGCTTATTCCAACAGCAGACAAGATCGAACTGATCAACCGCCTCTCTGAATGCGGCTTCGGGAAGATCGAAACATCCAGCTTTGTTTCACCCAAATGGGTGCCGCAAATGGCAGATGCTGCGGACGTCTTTGCGGGCATCAACCGCAAACCGGGCATTCGCTATACCGCTTTGACACCAAATCTCAGGGGGTATGAAGGCGCTAAAGCAGCTGGAGCAGATGAAGTCGCAATCTTCGCTTCCGCATCTGAGGGCTTTTCAAACAAGAACATCAACTGTTCCATCGAAGAGAGCTTCGAGCGCTTTGAGCCGATCTTAGAGGCTGCCAGTGCCGACGGCATTCCAGTGCGTGGTTATGTTTCTTGTGTGGTTGAGTGTCCTTATGACGGTCCAACCCCGGCGGAAAACGTCGCAATGGTTTCCGAGCGCCTTCTCAAAATGGGCTGCTATGAAGTCTCGCTTGGTGACACCATCGGCGCAGCAGTGCCAGAGACAACAGAAGCGATGCTTGATGCCGTACTGAAAGTGGTTCCGGCAGAAAAGCTCGCCGGTCACTTCCACGATACCAAAGACTTCGCACTGGCTAACATCATGTCCAGTATCAAAATGGGCCTGCGCACCTTTGATTCCGCCATCGGTGGTTTAGGCGGTTGCCCGTATGCCCCCGGGGCAAAAGGTAACGTCAGCACTCTGGCTGTGGCGAAAATGGCAAAACTGCTGGATTACGACACCGGCCTCGACATTGAAAAGCTGGAAGCAACACAAGAGTTCATTCTTTCCATCAAAGAGGCCGCTGCCGCATGACCTATGAGAACATTCGCATTGAGAAGGCAAAAAACGGCATAACCACCCTCTGGCTGGCTCGTTCTGACAAGCACAACGCTATGAACGCTGAAATGATGGACGAACTTGCCGCTGCTGCTGAAGAGCTGGACAACTGCGAGCAAACCCGCGCCGTTATTCTGGCGGCTGATGGTGAAACCTTCTGTGCAGGAGGTGATCTCAAGTGGATGCAGGCACAGGCCGAAAAAGACCGCATCGGCAAAATGCAGGAAGCTAATCGTCTGGCAGGCATGCTTAAGCGCCTCGACAGCATGAAGAAGCCCCTGCTTGCCCGCGTTCACGGCCCAGCCTATGGCGGTGGTGTTGGCATCCTCAGTGTGTGTGATCTGGTAGTCGCAGCCGACAACACCAAGTTCGCTCTCACAGAAACCCGCCTCGGCCTCATTCCGGCAACCATCGGCCCATACGTGGTGCGCCGCCTTGGTGAAGGTCATGCCCGTCAGGTCTTTATGAATGCCCGCGCCTTTGGTGCTGAACGCGCTCATCATCTTGGTCTTGTTTCTTTAGTGACAACAGCGGACGACCTGCATGCAGTAATGCAAAAAGAAGCAGAAGCTTATCTGAACTGCGCACCCGGAGCCGTGGCAGACGCAAAAGCACTTTGCCAGACTTTGGCCCGCATGCCTGCAGAAGATCAGATCGACCACACTGCAAATGCCCTAGCGGACAGATGGGAAACTTCTGAAGCTCAGGGTGGAATTGCTGCATTCTTTGCGAAAGAAACTCCACCGTGGCGTAAATAGTTCTTCACACTGATCGCAGAGCCTGCGTCATATGCGCAAAAGTTGAGTTTTTTCTTTACTTGCTGGATCGCTTTGTTACATAGCACCTAGCGAAAACGAGAAAAGAATGCTGCCGGCTCTGCAATCTATCAGGTCAAAACAGGACTTCCATACCCTTGTCTTCATTGCAGGGACTGTTTTGCTGAACGCAATTGGTGCTGGCCTGATCATTCCGGTAACTCCTGCCCTCGTCTCCAAACTCAGCCAGACCACCATTGCAGATGCCGCTTTATGGGGCGGTTACATCGCCGCAAGCTATGCAGCAATGCAGTTCCTCTTCGGCCCGGCAATCGGAGCAATTTCAGATCGTTACGGACGTCGTCCGGTACTTCTGCTTTCACTTGCTGTCCTGACGGTAGACTACCTGATCATGACTTTCGCAGGATCGATCTGGGTCCTGTTCCTCGGTAGGCTTCTGGCGGGAATAGCCAGCGCAACCTACGCCACGGCCTACGCTGCGACCTCAGACATTTCTGAAAAGAGCAAACGCGCCACCCGTTTTGGTATGGTCGGCGCAGCCATCGGGTTTGGTTTTGTCATCGGCCCTGTTATTGGCGGCGCACTGGCCATGCTCGGCATCCGCGTCCCGTTCTATGTCTCTGCTATTCTGATCGCAATAACGTTTGTCTACGGCTTGTTTTACATGCCGGAAACTCTTCCCCGGTCAGCCCGTAAACCAATCCACTGGCGCAGAGCCAACCCAATCGGCGCAGCGCTGGACATTGCTCAGATCCCGGTGCTGATGTGGTTTTTCATTGCCCTCTTCCTCTTCCAGATGGCAAACTTCGTTTACACCGCAATCTGGCCTTACTACACCATTGAAGCCTTCAACTGGACAACAGCACAAGTAGGCTTCTCCCTTGCCATTGTCGGCATCGGTTTTTCCAGCGTGAAGGGTGGTTTGATCCGCTGGATTATCCCGCGCAAAGGTGAGGCGAAAACTGTTCTTTACGGCTTTTTCTTCGCTGTCACCGCATTGCTTGGCTTTGCGTTTGCTCCCAACACGCTGGCTGTCATCCTGCTCCTGCCACTCGCTGCTCTTGGTGCCATGATCCCGCCTGCCATGGTCGCTCTCATGAGCCACCATGTCTCTCAGGACAAACAGGGACACCTGCAAGGTGCGCTCACAAGCATCCTCGGCCTCACGCTCGTGCTGTCAACGCTGGTCATGACACAACTCTTCACCCATTTCACAGCAAGAGATGCAGAGCTGTATTATCCGGGAGCCCCCTTCCTGCTGGCAGCAGTACTCATGTTTTTAGCAATCGCACCATTCTGGATCGGGCTGAAGAAGAGTGAAGGCAATCTGATACATCCAGACGTGCTACCGGGAAGCACACTCGCAGAGTAAAACGCATCTGCCTGCTATGAAGATTGCCCCTGTAAGTATTCCTCGGTGGATACGATATTACTGCAGATAAAAGAAAGCGACGCCATAATCGCCCCTTGAACAAACTCCTGCTGACTGGATGTATCTGACGATCCCGGCTCTCGCGTCGCACAGGCGTCATAGATGATCGTGATGGGATAACCCAGTTCTGTCGTCGCATGTGCAGCCGCTGCAATGCAATCCTTGCTCATGGAGCCGCAAAGTATCAGTTCCTCTACGTTCTCATCATCCAGAATCTGCTTTAAATTGTTATTGAGAAAGATATTGGAAGTATACTTCGTCACTATCGGTTCGTGCGGCAGCGGCTGAACCATCTCGTGAATCTCAGCACCAATTGTCCCCTCAACGGTAAAAGGCGCATTCCTCTCCTTAAAATGGTGCTGAATGTGAACGATTGTCTGATCCTGACCGCGTGCCTGAGAAAGCAACATCTGAATATTCCCGGCAGCCTCCACCTGGCCCTCCAACTCACACTTTCCACCAGGAAAGAAGTCGTTTTGGCAATCGATGATGATCAGGGCCTTTTTTGACATATCCGCTCTACTAAAACACTCAGGTCACTCAGGTTAACCACCATTGATCTCATGCAAAAACTCATCTGTCGAAATCACATGGCTATGGGCAAACTTGAGAGAAGCCATCATTGCTGTGTGAACGTGGTCCGCAGGAACCGTTACGCCGTTGAACGAAAGGGCCTCAGTAGCACAGGCATCGTAAATGATGGTGAGCGGATACCCAAGGTCAAGTGTCTGCCGCGCCGTTGCATTCACACAATTCTGGCTCATAGAACCACACATAACAATTTCATCAATCCCCGCATCAATGAGAATTTGCTCAAGATTGGTGTCTTTGTAGCCGTTCATATAGTTCTTCACGACCACAGGCTCCCCATTCACCGGCTTCGCACATTCATTGATTTCCACCCCCGCCGTGCCCTCAACCAGATACGGCTCCGACTTATCTTTGTACATATGCTGAAGATGAATGACGTTTTCGTTGTTATCACGAACCACTTCCAGCAAACGAGAGATATTCTTTCCCGCTTCTACCTGCCCGGCAAGAGGACAGGCTCCTCCGGGGAAGTAATCGTTTTGGCAGTCAACAATGATTAAGGCCCGTTTAGTCATCGGCAAACCTCAGTGCACTTGGTTTTCTCTGAACCAACAATAAGCCTAACATATTTAAGCATACCGGAGATTTACCGACAGATTTTAGAAAATCCTGAGATACCCTTCTGAAGCGTATCTCTGAAAAGTGGACACCGGTTTTCGGATAAAGATACGCAAAAACAAAAGCTATAGCAGATGAAGCATTCCTGGAAAAATTAACTCTCACCGCCAGATCGCTATTGCCCAAGGGTAGCTTCGCTTTGTCATCCTGCACACCGAAGTAATTGAAAGACATGAAACTAAAAGCAGAGGTCTTAATGCGGGCTCGTCAGAAATTCATCTGTCGAAACAACAGAAGCATTGGAGAAGATAAGAGACGCCATAATCGCCGCCTGAACATCATCCACTGGCACTTCATGCCCGCGAAATTCCATGGGGCTAGCTGCACAAGCATCATAAACAACAGTCACCGGATATCCCAGATCCATAGTAGCACGTGCAGTCTCAATAATGCAGTACTGGCTCATAGCCCCGCAAATCACCAGATCATCAATCTTATGCTCGCTCAGCAGTTGCTGGAGGTTAGTACCACTCAGAGCGTTGAAACTGTACTTGGTAACCACTGGCTCCCCCTCTTTCGGCCAGGCCATCTTATTGATCTCAGCTCCAAAAGATCCTTCTGCCATATAAGGTGATTGCGGATCTTTGTAGACATGCTTGATATGAATGACAAATTCATGGTGCGCTCTTGCATCATTAAGCAACTCTACAATGTTTGTCGCAGCTTCCATCTGTCTGGGGAGTTCAAACTTCCCACCCGGAAAATGATCGTTCTGGCACGCGATAATGAGCAAAGCGGTGTTGTGCGTCATACCAAACCTTTTACAGCGCTCCCTGTTAAAAGCCGCGAGCCTCTAATCAGAACACGCTTCAAGCTGAAGAGCCTGCACAAAAGAACGCATAAGCACAACAGGCCCCTGTAAGCATTCACTACTGATCATTTTAGCTTCCGAATCTTTTAGAGGAGACGCACACAAACAGTCAGATTTTAGAAAACTCACACATGAAACAAAGCAGGCACTAACTAGCTTGCGCTTTCCATATTCTTAACTGGTGCAAATTTGAAATATATCCAAATAGAGATACGTAATGCCAGCCATCTCAAAAGCATCGCAATAAACAGGTTAAACAAGAACATTAAAATCATGAAGAACCCCAAGGCTTCTGCATGATCTTGTGCCCCCATAAACTCCATTATCTCTGAAAAGCTTGCTGAAGATGGATACAACACAAGGGCGATTATCCAATAAAGCGGCACTTCCAGAAGTACGCTGATAACAGCAAGATTATATAATTGATTTTGAGAGAACACCTGACCGCAACGCATTCGCGTCAAGGCAATAACACTCATAGCAGCAATGAGTGCAGGTATGATCATTCCCAGAAAGCCGAAGAAAATCAAAAATGACAATGGGAAATCAAAAAAGGGCAAACTGACAATCAAGCGATCAGCGGCAAACTCAACCAGGACATAGACAGTGGCCATCCCCAGAACCCACCAGGAACTAACTTTTACTTGCATCACTTATTGCCTCTAAAAATCTTTGATGCCGTTTCTTCCTAAGAGCTACGGCAAAAAACAGCCCAACAAAAACCGGAACTGAATAAACAAGCCCATGAGAAAAAATTAGGAAAGAAGAATACTCCCAGAGTTTCAACGCTTCAGCCCCTGCATCCTTTTCCATGATGCTGATAATAAAGCGCATAAACGCTATCTCCATCACTCTATAGGCAACCGAAAAAGAAAGGGCAAGAATAACGAGATGATACCAGCGGATTTCAGTCAGTCTTTTAGGGAACAAAATAATGCCAATAATAAAGGCTGGTATCGCGGCATTGGCAAAGAGGTTTATGTACATCTTTGCCCCAAACATCCCTTCAACATCAAGCGGAACACCACTCATAAGCATTAGCATTCCTGCGAAGTTCATAATCGCATCATAGTAAGCATGCGCGATCAAAAACAAAATCGTATACCCAAACAGAGCAAAAAGAAGTCTCATCAACAAAATTCCAAATCAATATCGGCTGAGAGCATCATACAGCAACGCGCCGCTTCGCCCTCTTAAAGCGTATCTCTGAAAAGTGGACACCGGTTTTCAGATAAAGATACGCAAAAACAAAAGCTAAAGCAGATCAAGCGTTTCAGCTTCAACGCGAACTGCTTTAGCGAGCCAACTGCCCAGCCAGAGACCACCCCAGATTACAAGCAGATACACAAAATAAGAAGCCGCCAGCTGCATTGCTTCAATCACAAACCGAAGACCATCAGGCTCAGCCAACAGCTCATCCTCTCCAGAAACCGGCTCAGTCCAGACATATAATTGGAGCAACTTAAGCTGTAAGGAAGTGTTCACCTCTCTCACGAGTAAAGCATGTATTGCAAGCAATGCGGCAAAACCCAGAATCCCTATACTGGAAATTTGATACTTCTTTTTCTGGTAAACCAAACCGCAAAGAGCACCGCATTCAATCCGGCGATCAAATACAGCACTTCCTCGCTGAACAGGCTCACGCCCAGAATTAAAGCGATAAGAAGCGAGGCGTCTAGCCAAATCAGAACAGATAAGAAATAGAGAAGCGTAAAGACCAGCACATCTTAGTATATAGCAAATCTCTTTGGCCTCGATCCTGATAATTCAACCACCATGAGCAATCAGTTTGTTTTCAAGGCTTCTTGTTTGGTTACTTCTTTTTCAGCTGTCTGGAACCCTAATCTCAACCCAAACCAGATTGTGCAGAGATTGAGGAGTGAAAAGAAGAGAAAAAGAAAGAGCAATACGATTGGAAGTTCCAGTACCCTCTGTAAGTTAGGGTCTCCAAACAGCGCCAGTAGTGAAATAGCGCCATCAACGACCCAGGTTCCAATCAGGCACATCACCATAAACCTGATCAATGGTTTGCCTTCCAGTCGAACACGGTGCCTTTTGTAGATTGTACCCCCAACCAATATGCCGCTGGCAAACCCAATCATATATGCAGCATACTGCAAAGGAAGCTCAACACCCCAGCCAAAGGCAATAACCATCCCAAGAACAATGAGAGCAACCTTGAACAGCGCATATATGGCTGTAAAGCGTCCCACATACTTCCATGAGTTAATCTGAAAAGTATCCATAAAACATCTAACCTGTTTAAACTACAGACTGCATTATCGCACAGACTGAACTCAGGGCAATAAAAAACCCGGCACCTCTCGACACCGGGTCTCTCAATTCTTGCAGTACACTCAGCGCTTAACCGCCGAAATCGTCCAGCATGATGTCTTCGCGCTCAACACCCAGATCAAGCAGCATGTTGATCACGGACTGGTTCATGATCGGAGGACCACACATGTAGTACTCGCAGTCTTCTGGCGCGGCGTGGTCCTTCAGGTACTCGTTGTAAAGCACGTTGTGAATGAACCCGGTGTAACCGTCCCAGTCATCATCTGGCTGCGGATCAGAAAGCGCCACATGCCATGTGAAGTTCGGGAACTCTTTCGCCAGCTGGTCGAAGTCCTCAACGAAGAACATCTCTTTCTTGGAACGAGCACCGTACCAGAAAGTGATCTTGCGGTCGCGGTTCTCAAGACGCTTCAGCTGATCGAAGATGTGAGAGCGCATAGGCGCCATACCCGCACCACCACCAATGAACACCATTTCCTTGTCAGTCTCGCGGGCGAAGAACTCACCAAACGGACCGGAGATGGTCACCTTGTCGCCTGGCTTCAGGTTAAAGATGAATGAAGACATCTTACCAGCCGGAATGCCAGTGGTACCAGGAGGTGGAGAAGCAACACGAACATTCAGCATGATCATGCCTTTTTCGTCCGGGTAGTTCGCCATGGAATAAGCGCGCTCAACCGGCTCGTCCACGATGGACTCGTACTGCCAGAGATTGAACTTGTCCCAGTCTTCGCGGTACTGCTCTTCTATATCGAAGTCGGTGTATTTCAGCTTGTGCGCAGGCGCTTCAATCTGAATGTAACCACCAGCACGGAAGTTCACGTCTTCGCCTTCTGGCAGGTCCAGAACCAACGCCTTAATGAAGGTTGCAACGTTTTCGTTGGAGCGAACAGTACACTCCCACTTTTTCACGCCGAACACTTCTTCAGGCACTTCGATCTTCATGTCTTGCTTCACAGCAACCTGACAGGAAAGACGATCACCACAGCGTGCTTCACGCTTGGTGATGTGGCTTTCCTCAGTTGCCAGAATGGAACCACCGCCCTCGTGCACTTTCACGCGGCACTGAGCACAGGTGCCACCGCCACCACAAGCGGAAGGAACGAAGATCTTCTGATCTGCCAGAACGTTGAGCAACTTGCCACCCGCAGGAACGGAAACAGTCTGCTCACCGTTGATTTCGATCTGAACGTCGCCAGAAGCAACCAGCTTGCTGCGCGCCATAAGAATGACGATCACCAGCGCAAGCACGATCAGAGTAAAGAGCGTAATGCCCCAGGTAAAATCTTGCATCTGCTCGCCCCCTTACAGCTTTACGCCTGAGAAAGCCATGAAACCCATAGCCATCAAACCAGCGGTGATGAAGGTGATGCCAAGGCCCTGCAATCCATCAGGAACGTCAGAGTATTTCAGCTTTTCACGCACACCAGCCATTGCGGTAATTGCGAGCGCCCAACCGATACCGGAGGATACACCGTAAACGGAAGCCTCAGCCAGATTGTAGTCACGCTCCACCATGAACAGAGAACCACCCATAATCGCGCAGTTCACCGTAATCAGCGGCAGGAAGATACCCAGCGCGTTGTAAAGCGCAGGCACATAGCGGTCGAGGAACATCTCAAGGATCTGCACCACAGCAGCGATAACGCCAATGTAGGAAATCAGTCCCAGAAAGCGTAGGTCTGTGCCTTCAAGGCCAGCCCAATCCAGCGCACCTTCGTTCAGCAGAGTATTGTACAGCACGTTGTTGATCGGCACAGTCAGCGCCTGCACAACCACAACGGAGATACCCAAACCCAGTGCAGTCTCAACCTTCTTGGAAACTGCAAGGAATGTACACATTCCAAGGAAGAAGGAGAGCGCAAGGTTCTCGATAAAGATAGCCTTTACGGCGAGGGAAAGAAGCCCTTCCATAATCAGTGAGCTCCCTCTTCAGACATGATCTTGTATTCGCGCTTTTCTACCTGCGCTGGCTTCCATGTACGGAACCCCCAGATCAGCAGACCAATCACGAAGAACGCGGAAGGAGGCAGCAGCAGCAAACCGTTAGGCACATACCAGCCACCGTTGTTCACGGTTTCAGGAATTTGAACACCAAACAGGGAACCGGAGCCGAACAGCTCACGCACAACACCAACCAGCAGCAGGATCAGGGAGTAGCCCAGACCGTTACCGATGCCATCAAGGAAGGATGGGATTGGTGGGTTCTTCATGGCGTACGCTTCAGCGCGGCCCATCACGATACAGTTAGTGATGATCAGACCAACAAATACAGAAAGTGTCTTGGAGATCTCATAGAGATACGCCTTCAGGATCTGGTCCACCAGAATAACGAGCGACGCAATAATCACCATCTGCACGATAATGCGGATAGAAGACGGAATCTGGTTACGCAGGATAGAGATGAAGAAGTTGGAGAACGCTGTCACAAACGTCACCGCAATCGCCATCACCAGCGCAACCTTTAAGGAAGAGGTTACCGCAAGCGCGGAACAGATGCCCAGAACCTGAAGTGTGATCGGGTTGTTATCGACCATCGGGTCCTTGAGCATGGAGAAGTCTTTGCCAGCCATTACGCCTCTCCTTTTTTCAGATTGTCGAGGAAGAGCTTGAAGCCTTGCTCGCCCATCCAGAACTTAACGAGGTTATCAACGCCACGGGAGGTCAGCGTTGCACCTGCAATCGCGTCAATGTGGTGTTTAGAGCCATCAATACCTGCTGGAGCAGCTTTACCAACGCCGATGTTAACCGCGCCGTTCTCGCCGTAAACCAACTTACCCGGCCACTGAGCCATCCATTTTGGATTGTCCACCTCAGCCCCCAGACCCGGCGTCTCACCGTGAGAATAGAAGCGCAGGCCATACACTTCGTTGCCATCCGCATTCAGTGCGATGAAGCCGTAAAGCGTGGACCACAGGCCATAGCCGTGGACTGGCAAAATGATACGCTCAATTTTGCCGGCATCATCACGAAGCAGATAAACAGAGGCCAGATTTGCCTGACGCTTAATGGATGCAGGATCATTCGCCAGAACAACAGAGCGTGCCGGATCTTTCGCAGCCGCACGCTGGTCATAGGTCGCTGCATCTTCCGCATTGGAGAACTTGCCGGTCGCAATATCAACCAGACGCGGCTCAAATGCGCCAAACGCTTTCGCAACGTCGATGCCGTCCTCATAAAGACCTGCAACCTTCAGGATGTTGGTCTTCTTGTCCAGCGTCTTATTGATTTCCTGCTGTGGCTTCAACATCACCGCAGCACCGGAAACAATCATGGAACAGATCAGACACAGGACCACAGCAACGGTGATGGTGCGCGGAGCGGAGTCCAGAGGCATCGCATTGAAGCGCGCCCACAGACCTGTTGAAGCTGTTGTATTTTCAGCATTAGGCATGACGCTTCATCCTCCGTGTGATGTTCGCCTTCACAACGAAGTAGTCGATCAGCGGAGAGAAGATGTTGCCGAACAGAATTGCCAGCATCATACCCTCTGGGAAGGCCGGGTTGATGACACGAATGAGAATACACATAACCCCAATCAGCGCAGCATAGATATAACGGCCCGGATTGGTCATGGCAGCAGTCACAGGCTCAGTCACCATGAACACGAGGCCAAACATGAAGCCACCAGTGACGAGGTGCCAGTACCAGGGCATTGCAAACATTGGGTTGGTGTCAGAACCAATCAGGTTCAGCAACAGGCTGAAACCAATCATGCCACCCAGACACCCAAGGATGAGACGGTAGTTCGCAATCCCGGTGCTCACGAGGAACACACCACCAATTGCAATTGCAATCGTGGAAGTCTCACCGAAGGAACCCTGAATGGTCCCAACAAAAGAGCTCATCCATGTGATGCCGTTGGAGGCCAGACCCTGCATACCGTCAGCAGCAGCAACACCCAGTGCAGTCGCACCGGAGAAGCCATCAACTGGCGTCCACACCGCATCACCAGACATTGCTGCCGGATAAGCGAAGTAAAGGAACGCACGGCCAACAAGCGCCGGGTTCAGGAAGTTCTTGCCGGTACCACCGAACACTTCCTTACCAATGACCACACCAAACGCGATGCCAAGCCCAACCTGCCAAAGCGGCGTAGAAGCTGGAAGGATCAACGTGTAGAGCATAGAAGAAACGAAGAACCCTTCGTTCACTTCGTGGCCACGCACAATGGCGAACAGTACTTCGAACACGCCACCAACACCGAGCGTTACGATGTAGATCGGCAGGAAGTACAGCGCACCATGCGCCATATTGGCGAAGATGTTGTCTGGGTTAAAACCGATACCCAGCATGGAGAGGATGAACGCTCTCCAGCCAGCAGGCTCAGTAATACCCATTGCAGCCAGTGCAGAGTTGGTCTGCAGGCCGGTATTGTACATACCAAACAGGATCGCAGGGATCGTCGCCAGCACAACATAGGTCATGACACGCTTCAGATCAGCATGATCACGAGCGTGCGGCGCAACGCTGGTTACTGTTTTGGGAGTGTAGATGAAAGTGTCCACCATCTCATAGACGGCGTAAAACTTTTCGTATTTGCCACCCTTTTCAAAGAGCGGCGCAATACGATCAAACTTATCGCGCAAACTCACGGGTTAGCCCTCTTTCTCGATTTTATCAAGATTTGCACGCAGCGCAGCTCCGTATTCATTCTTGGAATGGCAGATGAAGGTGCATAGCGCCAAATCTTCTTCGTCCAGCTCCAGAGCACCCAGCTTCTGCGCCATGTCAGTGTCCAGCACCATCAGGGAACGAAGCAGTTGAGTTGGAAGAACGTCGAGCGGCATGACCTTCTCATAAGTACCCAGTGGAACGATCGCGCGGATGGAGCCGTTCTTGTTGGTACCAAACGGAAACCGCAGCTTGCTGCGGAAGAAACCGGAAGGATGCACATTAAGGTTAGACCACTTGGTCATGAATGGGCGAACCCAGCCAACAACGTCTTGCTTGCGGTCTTCTTCCATCAGTGTCACCTGAGTGTGGTAACGACCGAGGAAGGCGAACTGATCAATGGCAATATGACCAGAAAGGATGGAGCCGGAAACAACACGAGCAGGAATACCCTGCTGGATCTCACTCCCAAGCAAATCACTCAGATCTGCACCAACACGTGTTGTCACCAGACGCGGCTTAACAGCCAGCGGGCCTGCAACAGAAACGACGCGGGAAACATCCAGCTCACCTGTCAGGAACAGCCGACCAATTGCGATGACATCCTGATAACCGATAGTCCAGACTGTTTTGCTCTCATTGACCGGGTCGAGGAAATGAATGTGAGTACCCGCATTACCTGCCGGGTGCTTACCTTCAAAGCTCTCCATCTGCACATGGGCAACATCAGCACCCGGAAGACTATCCTTGGGGCTATGACATACAAATGTGCGACCATCAGTGAGCTTAGAGATAACCTGAAGTCCGGCTTCAAACGCGCCAGCATTCCCGTTGATGATTACACCTGCATCCGCAGCAAGCGGATTGGTGTCCATCGCAGTTACGAAAATAGAACGCGGCTGCCCCTCAAAAACCGGAACCTTAGAGTATGGGCGGGTGCGGAAACTTGTCCAAAGACCAGATTTTGCCAACTGCTCACGAACGACAGTACCGTCCAGAGTTGCCAAAGCACCAGCTTCAAACTTTGAAAAAGTAACCTGTTCTTCTTCACCATCATCCAGTTTAATGACGATGGTTTCCAGAACACGGCGTGCACCACGATTAACAGCTTCGACGACACCAGCACCCGGCGCAACGTAGTTGATCTCTGGGGAACGCTTATCGACGAAAAGAGGCTGCCCTTTTACGACGCGGTCACCTTCGGCAACCAGCATACGAGGCTTCAGCCCATTATAATCCCCACCATTTACAGCAACGCGGCGAACCTCTTGACCCTTGTGGATTTCCTGGTTCGGAGCGCCGGTAATCGGCAGATCCAGTCCTTTTGTAATCTTCATCCCTTACCCTGTCAGGCTTTTTTAGGGCAAACACTCGATGTACGCGGGATATCTACGGGTAAATGATGCTAAGTCATCCTGCTACGTACAAAATGCCGCGCATGCGGATCATTGACTTTGGTAAGCCGAACCGAGATAAATCCCCCACAGATTGAAGATTCAGCAACAAAGCCCGTGTATCGCTGAACCAAAATTATCTATGGCTCCGTTAGGGAGTAACCGCCCGCATAACATTAAAGTGCGGACTAGTCAGCTATTCCTACGGATTTATCCGGCCAAATACCCTGATATACCGCAAATTTCAATAGTAATTTAGGGAAAGTACCTAGCGAATTTTGATGAAATTTTGCAAAACAAATGCAAAATGAATATTGCCCATAGGTTTTCCCCCTACTTCATACACATATGCATTTTTACGTGCATATTTTTTCATCTTAACTTCCGAATGAAGGCCCCGAGCCCCGCGTCAAATCCTATTTAGCTTGACAGAAAACCAGAATAGGCCGATTACCCGGGGAAATGAACAATTCCTGAGGCCGAAATGCGCTTCCACATTACAGCTTTGCTGCTCCTGCTTGTCACTGCTTGCGTACCTAATGACAACAGTCGTGAAGAGATTGTACTCCATGGCAAGACCATGGGCACAACATACAATGTCAAAGCTATTCGCGGCTCTTCTTCTATCACAAAGGAAGAACTCCAGAAGCAGGTGAGCGAAGCTTTAGCTGGTGTAAACAAGGCCATGTCCAATTGGGACAAAACCTCAGAGATCAGCCGTTTCAACCGTTCCACCAACACGGAATGGACACCTATCTCCCGCGACTTCAGCGTTGTGATGCAGGAAGCCTTGCGCATCCATAACCTGACTGGCGGCTATTTCGACGTTACCCTCGCACCGCTCATCGAGCTTTGGGGCTTTGGCACGAAAAAAGACACCCCTCCCCAGCCAACCCCGCAAGAAATTCGCGCTGCACTGGACTCTGTTGGCATGAGCACAATGCTGGAGTTTGAGAGCGATCCGCCTGCGCTGCGCAAAGTCAACACAGATACCACAATCAACCTGTCCGCTATCGCAAAGGGTTTCGGCATTGATAAAGTTGCCTCTGTTCTGGCAGACAACGGCATCAAAGAATACCTCGTCGAAATCGGCGGAGATCTGGTCACCAGAGGTAACAACTCCAAGGGCCAGCCCTGGGCAGTCGGCATTGAAAAACCAGATTCCGCAACGCGAACGGTTCAGCAAATCGTACGAGTAAGCGATAAAGGCATGGCGACGTCCGGCGATTATCGCATATATAAGGAAGTCAACGGCAAGCGCTTCTCGCACATCCTTGACGCTGCATCTGGCCGTCCTGTAACGCATAAGCTGGCATCAGTCACCGTCATCGCCAACAACGCGATGCGCGCTGATGGTTTGGCAACCGCCCTCTTGGCAATGGGCGACCAACGCGGTATGGCTCTGGCAGAACGTGAGGGCATCGCGGCCTTCTTCATCGTCCGGGAAGGTGATCACTTTATCACCCGCTCGTCCAGTGCGTTTCGTAAGTTTGAGCAGTCCGCAGAAAAGTAACGGAATATCATATGGCAACTTTCATCATCGCGTTCATCATGCTGATCCTGATCGTCGCAGGCATGGCAATCGGTGCCGTTTTCAGAAACAAGCCGATCACTGGCAGCTGCGGCGGACTGAATGCCATCGAGGGCACCGATCACTGCGTGGTGTGCAAACGCGAGATCGACCCGAACAGCCCGCTGCGCGAGAAACTTCAGCCCTGCAAGCGCAAACAGGCCATGGAAGAGCAGAACGCCGCTTAATCGCGCTGCTCTTAAATTTATAACATCGCAGGTTCAGGGGGCCACCCGGCCCCTTTTCCTATGCCACCTAATCGCGGCCAAATTCACGCGCTGCCTCTGGCCCCTCGCCGCCAATTAGTTTGGCAAAGAAGCCCGCGATTATCCCAAACACCACACCAATTGCCACAAAGCCGATACCCAGTATCAGGCTGCCAAGCGTGGGGAAAATCCCCTGCCCAATCGAAGTCAGACTATCACCGCCAATCAGCCAGAGAAGCAAATTCATCCATCCGCAGATAAACCCGCCCGAGAACCAGCCCGGCATACTGGCCCTTAGCAGTGGGTGATGATTGATGATCCCGATCAGAGCAACCAGCCCGCCTAATGTGATAGACCAGAGTACCAACCCGAACTGAACCACATAAGAAACATTCAGATTCAGCCAGTTAATCAGGTAAAGACAGAGCAAACCAAATCCCAGCCCTAACAGTTTGGCAGCCATGTTTCGCCTGAGCAGTGACGGCTTGGAAAACATCATTCTGAGCCTCCTTATCCAGTGAAAGGTCACAGCAGGAAGCCTGATATTCTAAACCAAAACTGTTAAGCGCCCCTACCTGCAATCAGAACTCTATTTACTTACCCAGTTAAAATCAAAGCTACCAAACACCATCACGGAAAAGCTCATTAACGCGAGCATTCCAAACACCCAGCAACGCAGCTTCCATCGCACTCCCTTGCCTTTCCAAGCATCACGAAACAAACGCCCGCTCAGCACAAAAGCAATCAACAGGATCACGCCTACCCAGGAAGGCATAACACCAAGTAATTCCCCTAATAAATTCACATTTACCTCCGGCTCGTTGTTATTTCGTCTTTAGCTCCACACCGCAAAAGGCAGGTATTTAAAGCAGCTGAAAGCAAAACTCGTTCTCGTCTGAACAAACATGCAGTTAACGTAAGTATCAGGCAACAGAGCCAAGGTGAGAAAAGCATCCTCACGCAGCACTTAACCATGATATTCCATGGTTCAAACATCCAGCGGCCTGCGACCAATACAGTATATCAGCAGTGAGCGCACTCAAATTAACATGCATCTTTCATATCTATTTTTTATAATTCATTGACCTTTTTAAAAAGTCAGACTACAAGGCCCTCGAAGAAAAGAGCTCGCTTGCCATTTGCCGCCTCATGGCCCCCCGTTATGGTTCCATGAGTGAGCGGAAGCGATGGGTAGGGCAACAAAGCTCTTGCTTTACGGTTTATGACCCTCCTCGAAAGAATACTAAATGACCATACCTGAAGGGGTTGCCCCTGCGCTTTCTACCGCACTGGAAAAGCGCGAATACACGTCTCTCACTCCAGTCCAGACTGCGGTTCTCGACGATGAGCTGAAAGGCAAAGACCTTTTGGTTTCCGCACAGACCGGCTCTGGTAAAACTGTTGCATTCGGCATCGCAATTGCGCCGGAGCTTCTGGGTGATGCAGACCACATGGGCCGTGCGAACGAACCTCTGGCATTGTGTGTTGCACCAACTCGCGAACTGGCACTGCAGGTTTCCAAAGAGCTGGAATGGCTCTATGGCGAAGCTGGCGCACGCATCACCACCTGTGTTGGTGGCATGGATATGCGCCGTGAGCGCCGTAACCTGTCTGCTGGTGCGCACATCGTTGTTGGCACACCTGGCCGTCTTCGTGACCATATTGAGCGCGGATCTTTTGACACCTCCTCCCTGCGCACAGTGGTTCTGGATGAAGCGGACGAAATGCTGGACCTCGGCTTCCGTGAAGACCTTGAGTTCATCCTCGACGCCGCACCAGAAGAACGCCGCACCCTGTTGTTCTCTGCAACTGTTCCACCGCAGATCGAAAATCTGGCAAAACGCTTCCAGCGTGATGCACAGCGTATCTCCACGGTGACCAACCGCGAGCAGCACGCAGACATCGAATACCGCGCAATGCAGGTTGCACCAAATGACCGCGAAAACGCGATCATCAACGTCCTGCGCTTCTATGAAGCTCAGAACACCATCATTTTCTGCGGCACCCGCGAAATGGTGAAGCACCTTTCCGCACGCCTCGGCAACCGTGGCTTTGCCGTTGTGGCACTCTCCGGCGAGCTGAGCCAGGCAGAGCGTAACCACGCTCTTGGCGCAATGCGTAACGGTCGTGCCCGCGTTTGTGTGGCGACCGACGTTGCTGCACGCGGCATCGACCTGCCAAATCTGGATCTTGTGATCCACGCAGACCTGCCAAACAACGCAGAAACTTTGCTGCACCGTTCTGGTCGTACCGGTCGCGCAGGCCGCAAAGGCGTGTGTACTCTGGTTGTGCCACACACCCGTCGCCGTACCGCAACCCGCCTGCTGGGCTTTGCAAAAATCAAGGCGAACTGGGGTCCTGCACCAACCGCACAGGAAATCCGCGAAAAAGACCGCGAACGCATTCTGGCCTCCACTGATCTTCAGGAAGCGCCAAGTGAAGAAGATCTGCCAATGGTGCAGGAACTTCTGGAGAAGTTCACGCCAGAGCAGATCGCAGCTGCTTACATGCGCCAGATCCATCAGGGTCTGCCTGCTCCGGAAGAACTGCTGGCAAGCTCCTTCGAAGACCGCGAGCGCAAGCCACGCAAAGACTTCGACAGTGGTGTGTGGTTCCGCCTCAACGTAGGCCGCAAGCACAACGCAGAACCGCGCTGGTTGCTGCCAATGATCTGCCGCGCAGGTCACATCACCAAAAAAGACATCGGCTCCATCCGCATCTTTGATGCTGACAGCCGCTTCGAACTCGACGCAAAACTGGCGGACAAGTTCCAGGAAGTCGTCAAGGAAAACGGCACCGGCGAAGAGTCCATCACCATCACACGCATTGAGGGCAACCCGGAGCGTGGCGGCGGTGGTCGTCCGGGCGGTCGTCGCAACAACCGTGGCGGCGGTGGCGGATACCGCGGTGAAGGCGGTCGTGGCCGTGGTCGTCGTGACCGTGATGGCGAAGGCGGCGGCTACCGTGGCGGCGAAGGCCGTGGACGCGGTCGTCGTGACGGCGAAGGCGGTGGTTACCGTGGCGGCGAAGGTCGCGGACGCGGCAAACCAGGCGGCGGCAAGAGCTTTCGCGACAACAACAGCGGCGAATAAGCTTCAGTAAATACGATTTGGAAACGGGCCGCTCAGGCCCGTTTTCTTTTAACAACCACAAACACCAATAGCACCACATGGCCTGCCATGCAGTGTTGCGGCAAATACCCGGTAAAACGGGTGGAGCAAGGCGAACAGGCAATGCCTGCGCATTGTATTAAATAAGTTTCTTCGGCATCAGCTACTCGCCTCGCCCGGGTCTTTTCTCATGAACGCGCGGGCTCCTTCTCGAACAGGCGTGACTGGCACGTTTCCGTGCTATCAACACGTTCCCGTACCATTGGCAGTTTCCTGCCACCGCCGGACGCCCTCCGGAACGACCCCAAGCTCCCTATACCACTGCGGCCTCAAAAGGGAATGGCGCTTCACCGGACCTCCTGACACGATACGTTACCTCATGTCAGCAGCCCAACCCCACCCACGCCGCGCGGTGGACGGTCCACCCCGGCCCGATTGCGTGGGCACGAGAATGAGTATGGCGGTGTTTTGAGCAAGGGGGATAAGTTTTTCTGGGCCCACACCTTCACGCTGCCTGATTTGCGTTTAAAAGCTATAACCCAGACTGATTGCGTATGTGAAAATTGCGAACTCAACTCCCTTTGACTTCACTACGAAAACTCAGGCAAATAAGAGGCTCTGCTCAGGTCGAGAAACCACAAGCGGGTATACGATAAGCCTCATCAATAACTGCATAATTTCACGAGAACTTTGCTGCCCCTAAAAGCTCTCTGTAATTATCGAATATGTATTCCCGTAGCAAAAGTTATGCCTATCCACTCTGAAAAATTGAAGCATGAATAAGTTTCCTATCGGCAGATTCTTCTCAAGCTGGCTTGTTTCTTGATTTAAAACTCTAGCAAGATCAATAACATGAACACAGCTGCCTTGGAATGAATATTGCATTGGCCTGCTCATAATATTTAAGAGGCACATTATGCAAATAGAACATTTTCACCAATTCATGAAATTTGATTTTGATCTCAGCAAAAGCCAAAAGATCGATGTATCAAAAATCTCTCCGACACATATGATTGATACTCCGGAACTCAGACAAGCCTCTATAGATATAACACAGCGCGGTTTTGACTTTCTGATGAGGGATATTGAAAGCGCAGAAAAGCGCTATGACGATTTAGATAACAAGGTTTTCGACTATATGGAAACCTCCCTGAAATTTATGCCAAGTTTTTCAGATAATAAAATCGTAGATGAGCAGGATCTGGAGTATTACAAAAAACACTCAGAAGACCGTAAAAGGGATTTATCCTTTCTGATCGACTTCGCCCGCAAAGCGCGTGATCCGGGCTATAAACAAGACTATCTGGAAGAGCGCGATGCATTTACAACCCTGTCGGCGTATTTTCCAGAAAAGACACCTGATGAGTTAAAACAAATGCACGCTGATGGTGTTGATTTCAGGGAAATATTCGACGCCAAAACCTTCGTTGCAAACAACAACGGACCAATACCAGCTCAGCTCAACAATGTTCGAAAAGATATTGATATGCTTATGAGCCCCTATGAAATAAGGCTTGCTTAAGGAGCGACATAAGTTCGACGAACTCCACTAAAAGCGGTTTTGCTCGCGCTTAATAACTCATTTTTGCAGGCCGGTACAGGCGCTAGCCATATCATACTCGGGAAACCCGCGACTCTCAGCTAAGATTTAAACTGGTACAAACATTCGATGGTGGAATTAATTGTAACAAGGGATGGGGTGTGTATGGCTGACGACGCCTTAGGGCCATATGAAATGCGGTTTTCGCTAGAAGCATCTGTTTCTGTTGGTACTGTCATCAACCTTCTCAAGACTAAGTATGACTTGCCAAACTTTAACAAGGCTAAGTACCCTGCACTGGACTTCAGCAAGAGCAGAAATCCCTGGGTGCCGATAAAGTGGGATCACCTCACGTGGGCATTGATGGCAAAGGAACCAATAGCTCTGCTGGGACACAATTGGCGAGATTTTAGATTGCTGGTTCCGGAGAGCTCGGACTGTACTCCTTACGTTGATAAAGATGGAAAGATGCCTCTGCATTTTAAATACAAATTTGACGGACTCAGGAAGAACCATTGAAACCCACCAATTATAGGAGACTAAACAATGAGCACGCAAAAAATATGGGATCTGCATATGACCTATGACGGCCAGATTACTGATGAGTTTCTCGCAGGAACTGAAGATCTTGCCCACAGCATTGCAGAGGAGCCGGGAGTAGTTTGGAAGATTTGGACCATCGAAAAGGATAGTAACCATTTCGGCTCCACCTATCTTTTCCATGATCTGGAAGCGCTTGAAACCTATAAAGCTATGCATGTGAAGCGCTTGGAAGCCATCGGCATCAATATAGTAGCTGAACACGTTTTCGACATTATGGAAAATGTGAGCCGCATAACCAATGCACCAGTTGGAAACTCAGAAGTATTGAGCGAGCATTGACCCTTTGACAGTGACAGCAAATAATTCAAGATAACTATTTGTTTTATTACAACTAATAACACGGGAGCCAAAGGCTCCTGTGCAGCAGAAATTGCAAAATCCACTTGCAATCTCAGCACGGCATCGCGCCTCACGTGTGCGGCATAACGGAATGGACTACCATTTGCCGGAGCACTGCAATGCAAATCAAAGCACTTAACCAAGCAAAACGTACCTCTTCGACGTCATCCCTGACTTGCTCAGGGACCCATCCCCCTGAGCTCGCGAATAAGCAGAGTGCATCGCTCACCCCATACAAAAATGCTGGTCTGCGATCAAAAGTTTGCCCAACCGCAGACCAGCAGGCACTCATGACAGACTGAATAAAGGCGGCAACCACCAGCCCCCACGCCCCGCGATGGACCGTCCTCCTGCCCAATTGCGTGCGCCATATTCAGCATGCCTGCACTTGGAGGAAGGGCATAAGATCCCCTTCAGCCTGCGCAGACTTAAAGTCATAAATTCAGGCACATGGAGTGCGGCTAGCAAAAACACACAAACCAGAGATGAATAAAGCGAGAGCCGCTGACTGGTTTTAGGCGCGTAGCATAACCCTGCGCAGGCCAGCCTTCCCGAAAGTTTCTCGCAACCAGCAAGGTAATCTCCGATTATTGCTTGCGCTTCAGTTTCTCATAAAGAGCAGATTGCTCTTGTTGGGCTTGAGACAATTCTTGAGGTGTGAGCTTCTTTGTGACCCGGTCTTTAGCAAGTGCCGCTAATTCAAACCCTCTTTTATCAGCTACCATAGAATACCAAAGGTAGGCCTTCATATGGCTCCTGGCTATACCCTTCCCTTTCTCGTAGCTGTCTCCGAGAGAAAACTGCGCTCTGGCATAGCCCTGTTCAGCAGCACGCCTGAACCATTTTACCGCCTCAGCATCATCCTTTGCCACACCGGTTCCACGAGCAAGCATGACACCCAGATTATGTTGTGCTTTGGCAATGCCTTGCTCGGCGGCAAGCCTGATCAATTTAGCAGCCTTCACATAATCTTTTGGTACGCCTTCCCCTCTTACGTACATATACCCCAGATAACTTTGAGCGGTGGCATGGCCCTGTTCAGCGGCGAGCCTGAACCACTTTACTGCTTCTGCATTATCCAGTTCTACGCCTTGGCCATTGCTGTACATGGACCCGAGATAGGTTTGTGCGGCAGCATGGCCCTGCTCTGCAGCAAGCCTGTACCATTTTGCAGCTTCCCAATAATCCTTTGGTGCGCCGTCCCCGTCATCGTACGCGCGCCCAAGCTTATATTGCGCTTCAACATCACCGTCTTGAGCGGCTTTAGCGATAGATTGAAAGTACTCACCACTGAGCTTTTGTTTAAGAGCAACTTCCTTTTGCCGGGCTTGTTCTAAATCTTTGTGGTTGAGCTGCTTTGCGGTCAGATCCTTCGCCTCTTCCGCCTTCACAAACCCATTTGCGGCTGCAACAGAATACCAGACATATGCTTGTATATTGCTTTGAGCGACGCCATCGCCCCTGGCATACATACCTGCGTAATTATATTGCGCCCTTGCATGGCCTTGTTCGGCGGCAGACTGATACCATTCAACCGCCTCCTCATAGTTCTGCGCTACACCCTGTCCATTGGCGTAGAGCTCCCCGAGATTATTTTGTGCTTGAGAATGGCCTTGCTCGGCAGCGTACTTGTACAATTTTGCCGCCTCTTCATAGTCCTGCGCCACACCTCGCCCAATGGCATACATGTATCCAAGATTATATCGCGCTGACGTGTGCCCCCGTTCATCGGCCAGCTTGTACCATTTAGCTGCTTCCTCATAATTCTGAGCAACGCCTTCTCCATTGGCGTACAGTTCCCCAAGACTGTTTCGTGCTTCAGCATGGCTCTGTTCAGCGGCAAGTCTGTACCATTTTACGGCCTTGTCATAGCTCTGAGCAACGCCCTGTCCGCTTTTGTAAAAGTCTCCAAGGCTATTTTGCGCTTCAGCAAGACCCTGTTCAGCAGAAAGCTTGTACCATTTAGCCGCCTCCTCATAGCTTTGGGTGACCCCTTGCCCATCCCGGTACAAGTCCGCGAGATAATTTTGTGCCTGCCTTTGCCCCTGCTCAGCAGCAAGCCCATACCACTTTGCTGCCTGCTCATAACTGTGCGCTACACCTTGCCCCCCGGCATAACTGACTCCGAGAGTATATTGCGCAAAGGCATAGCCCTGCTCAGCAGCAAGTCTGTACCATTTTACCGCTTCCTCATAACTGCGTGGTACACCTGCACCCATAACGTACATAAACCCGAGCTCATATTGCGCATAGGGGTTACCCTGTTCAGCAGCACGCCTGTACCATTTCAGAGCTTCGGCAAAGTCTTGTGATACGCCCTGTGAACTTTTGTACATGTGCCCGAGACTAATTTGCGCTGTGGCATGGTCCTGCTCTGCTGCTGCCCTGAACCATTTTAAAGCCTCTGCATAACTCTGTGGTACGCCTTGCCCGGCGTAGTACATATTTCCAAGACCATTTTGTGCGTCGGCATTGCCCTGTTCAACGGCAAGCCTGTACCATTTAAGAGCCTCCGCAAAGCTCTGCGGTACGCCTATTCCATTTTTATGGATATACCCGAGATTATATTGCGCATCGCTGCTACCTTGCTCAACTGCAGCCCGGAACCACTTCAACCCCTCTGCGTAATTCTGGAGTACATCGCTTCCGTTGTAGTACATAAGCCCGAGGCTATTCTGCGCTTTGGCATGTCCTTGCTCAGCAGCAAGCCGATACCATTTCTCCGCCTCAGTGTCACTCTGAGCAACGCCTTCTCCCTCATCATAGGCAACCCCAAGTTTATACTGCGCGTCGGCATCACCTGTTTCCGCGCCTTGAGTAAGGGATTGAAAATCTCCAGCATAAGCAGGAGGCATCTCTGAAAATGGCGCAACCACAACAAAAGCCAGAAAGATTACTTTAACAAACAGTGACGACATATCTCTTCTTCTAAATTTTATATACAACTTAAATGACACTTCTCTTTATTACTACACACAAGCTATATCAATACTTATTATTAATTAAAAATTTACATAGATACTATCGGACAGCGAGAAAAGACACCTCTTACATAGCAACAGAAGCTTTTCTCCGGAGGCAGAGGTTCCCACCAGCTTCTGTGATGTGTCCGCAGGTCTTATGAAGTGCCTTCAGGCGGGTTTATTCCCCCCGAAAGAGGTATTGTATTCACCGCCCTCCCGCTCATAGCAAAGAGTTTGCGGCATCAGAAAAAGGCATAAAAGATCCGCTAGCGACGGGAGCGATTACCGCTGACAAAAGGTTTCAACGCCTCATGTATGAATGAGGAATGAAACAGCGAACCTGTCAACGAAAAGTTGCCGCACCATAAAATATTGTTACCGCAGGGAGACAATGCTCATGTTTAGATAAACACGGCATAAGCATTACATGCACTTCATTCTCTGAGTTTCGCCATACTCACTCAAACCGCCGGACCCATCAACGGCCCACATAATGACTTCAGCAGTAACAGGAGCAGGACTTAATGTTTGAGCTTTTCTGGCAGTACAGTGGTACTCTTTCTCTCCTCCGATAAATCCGCAATTACCAGATAAAAAGGGCTGCTTTAATTACAGCAGGCCGTAAGCGGGCATTGTTACCACCCAAAACGAGCTTTACGACAACTTCATTGTTCTGTACCGACTTCGAGCACATTTTTTCACGACACTAAGCGCCATTGCATTTTGTAAGGCAAAAACAAGACAAGCAAAAGTGATTGCCCCGAAAATATGTTTTAGCATGCCACTCTCCTCTGTTGCTTTAACGGGCTTAGAGCTGACATTACTAAAGGGCAAATTGTGATTTTTTAAATGAGCGCAGTACACGCTTTAGCAAACATCTGCCTCTTTTGCTCCGGCTTCCTGATCCGCCCCGCATTTGTAGGGAATTGCGGCAAGGCGAAACACACAACGCTCACCCCACTCTTCTTCCAGAGCCATTATTCAAAGCAGCTCAGCACGTCCTTCTCAAAATACGGTTCCTGATTAACCCAGAACATATAGTCCACCTTCAGAAAATCCTGCGCGAAAGCATGCAGCAGTGGCACGATATTCTGTTTGCTCTCAATCACTTCCGTCGTACCAGTACGACCAGTGTAGTTGCCATCCTGAATGGCGATACCAAGAGGCGCAGTGTAATCCTGCTCATGCATCATCGCGATTGGGTGATTAAGTTGCCCGCGCCGCCTGACCATTAAGTCCGGTGCACCCAGACCAACCCCAATTGCCTCGCCGTGCTCATAAATGGATTTCAGCTGGCCTTTATCTTCCCACGGCAGCCATTCGCCGGGAGTAAAGTTCGCATACTGCATACCTACAGAGGTTGGAAACGCCGCTTTCAGCGCAGACATATTGCGTTTCAGCCCCTCAACATAACCCACGGGAGTAAACCGTTCATCCTGCTCTGCTGATACACCAATGGCTGATTCCTGAAGATTAAGCCCCTCAATCCGTCCGTCAAATGCTTCTCCCAAAGCCAGCAGAAGTTTCGCAAACCGCTCCTGAACGTCGCCGTTCCATCGTTTCGCAACCCAGCCCTCTGGCTTCTTGCTGTCATCCAGCTGCTGAACCGCACCACCGGCATATGCATCAGCCAGCAGATAATCCGGAACAGGAATATAATTCGGATCAAACGAAGCATCCTGAAGCTGAATGAAGAGCGTTTTACCCCTTGCATTAAGGTAGGCAAGATCCTCT
The DNA here is from genome assembly GCA_947496145.1 of uncultured Pseudovibrio sp. GTDB lineage: Bacteria > Pseudomonadota > Alphaproteobacteria > Rhizobiales > Stappiaceae > Pseudovibrio. The sequence goes on along the minus strand of CANMBS010000021.1, from coordinate 49,722 downwards.
TCAATCAAGGAGAAATCATAGGTACCCTTCACCGTTTCAAGTGAACGCCACGGATACATAATCTGCGCCCCCACAAACCGGTCATGCTCAAGGAACGGATGATCCTTAATCCCCTCACGATCTCTGGCAAAGTAAACGAAGTGCCTGATATTGTCAGAAGCGATTGGACAAGCCGCCCCCAGATACTCTTTATAAGCCTCTGCATATCGATCAGCCGGGTTCTTCCACTTCGCATGAGCAGATGAAACGGAAAGTGATAAAAACACGGCAAGGCTGAGCGCAGCAGACACTCGCATATTTAAAAGAGGCATGGGGAAACGACCTGATGTCTATCGAGAATTGAGACCCACAAAACCGCGCAACTTTGTCGATAAAGAGGCATCCACCAACCACATGTGCGTTTTCACCAGATGAACTTTTCCGCTCAGAATGACTGGTCTCCTCGCCTTTCGGGTGGCTGCCTCCCATAGGAGTGAAGATACTTATCTCCAGTCCACAAAGGAGGAAGTCGATGCAAAACACTACCTACATCATCACAGGAGCCAGCAGCGGAATTGGCGCAGCTGCCGCAACCTTCTTTGCTCAAAAAGGAGCTAATGTAGTTCTTGGAGCCAGAAGAGAAGATCACCTGAAGCAGGTATGTGACCGGATCAAAGAAGCTGGAGGAAACGCCACCTATATGGCTGGTGACGTCGCCAGTGAAAGCTACGCCAACGCACTGGTCGAACACGCCAGACAACACTTTGGCGCTCTTCACGGTGCATTCAACAACGCTGGCACGGTTGGCGATCTCAGTCCGCTTGAGACTATGAACACGCAAAACTGGCTGGATGTGCTGAACACAAATCTCAATAGCGCCTTTTACGCAGCCAAAGCACAAATTCCGGCCCTGAAAGAAACTGGCGGTGCCCTGCTTTTCACAGGCTCCTTCGTCGGCTACAGCAACGGCGGCATGCCCGGAATGGGAGCTTATGCAGCCTCCAAAGCGGGCCTGTTAGGTCTGGTCAAATCACTCGCAGCAGACCTTGGCGCAGATAATATCCGCGTCAACGCCCTGCTTCCCGGTGGCACCAAAACAGCAATGGCAGGAGACGACCCGGCAACGCACGAGCAAATCGCAGAACTTCATGCTCTAAAGCGCATGGCCTCTGCTGAGGAAATCGCAAAAACCGCAGCCTTTCTCCTCTCGCAGGATGCGTCTTTCATCACCGGAGCATCAATACTGGCAGATGGCGGCGTGTCAGCTCGTCTGATCTAAGACAGCAAGGATCAACCAGCAGCAAACCCTTGCCGCTTCAACTGCTGGATAATCTGATCCATCTTCTGCAAGAACTGGGAGCGGTCTTTTTGCGAAAACGGCCTCGGCCCGCCGGTCTGCTCCCCAAAACTACGCAGGTCTTCCATCAGGTTGCGCGTTGCCAGCGCCATCCCGATGGAGGCCTCGTCAAACACCTTGCCCTTTGGCGACAGCGCAATCGCACCAGCCTTTACAACACGGTCCGCCAGCGGAATATCCTGGGTAACCACAATATCACCCGGCACGGCCCGGTCGGCAATCCAGTCATCCGCAACATCCGGGCCTTCAGGTACGATCACCCGCTCAATATCCATGTCCCGTGGTGTATTGATGAAACTGTTAGCCACAACAAACACCTTCAGGCGATATCGGTCTGCAACCTTGTAAACCTCATCCTTTACCGGACAGGCATCTGCATCAATGTAAATAGTGATCTTCTTCGCGCTGGTCACAGCGGCACATCTCCTGCTTTAGTCAGCCCTTTAGTCGCGCAGGAGCAATCACCTTGTCAATGAGGCTTGCCATTTCAAGCACATGCCAGTCGGTTCCAGAGGCACCAAACACCATCAACCCTGTCCCCGGTGTGCCATGCACATTCATCGGAAGGCTCGCCGCACACCCATCCACCCAGTTCACCGCTCGCGTGTTTTGCGAAAGCTGAGGCCCGACCCGGTCACGAATACGGTCAATCTCCTCCAGCAACGGTGCAATGACTGGCACAGTCGGCGCAATCAGAACATCAAACTTCGCAGCCAGCTCCTTAAAGCTGCGGATCGCCTCTGAACGTTTGGAACGCGCCTCCTCCATATCCTTACTGCTCACCTCAGTGGCTTTAAGAATACGCTCCACCACATAAGGATCACCCGTCGCCTTCAGCCCCTCCAGATACCCGCCGATCAACGCAATCGTCTCATAGCTGCACAGCTTGCCCAGATACTCCGCCCCGTGCGCAAGCGCGGGCTCAGACACCGGCGCAATGATTGCCCCGGCATCCCGTATAGCCTGCAAGGCCCTGTCAAAATCCGCAGAAACCTGCGTATCCAACCCCTCTGTCATGGGGAAAGCCAGTAACCCCACATGCAGCCCATCCAGATTACTTCTTCTTGAAGGAGCCGGACACTGCCCGGAAAGCACCGCATGCAGCCTTGCGCATAAACTTAAGGAACGAGCAATCGGCCCCACACTGTCGAAGGAAGGGCAAATGGAAAACAGTCCTTTGCTGGACACGCTGGAGCGCGTTGGTTTGAACCCGTAAAGCCCATTCAACGCCGCCGGAATACGCACAGACCCGCCCGTGTCAGTCGCCAGCGCCGCATCACACAGGCCCAGCCCGACACTCGCCGAAGCTCCCGAGGACGACCCACCCGGAATCCGCGCTGGATCGCTCACATTCGGCGGCGTGCCATAATGCGGGTTCAGCCCCAGCCCCGTATAAGCCATCTCGCTCATGTTGGTCCGGCCAAAAGGAATAGCCCCGGCAGCACAGAGCTGAGAGACAATCTTTGCATCTTCACAAGCCGGAGATCGATCCCGCAAGAACGCCGAGCCCACGCTGGTCACAACACCTTTTTCATCAATGATGTCTTTGAGAGAGACGGTCACGCCATGCAGCGGCAAATTCCCATGCGCTGCCTCCAAGGCCTCATCAGCCGCCCGTGCCTGCCGCATAATGCGGGCAGCATCAAACTCAATGAAGATTTGCTCGGCAACACCCTCAGGAAGATCCATCACCAGATCAATGCAGCGCCGCGCCAAATCTTCGGCCTGAAAGAAGATACGCTTACGCCGTGATGATTTGCCAAAGTCACTCATTGGCTTAGCTTTCTAAAAAGAATGCGATTCAACTATGGTTTTGGCTAGTTATGCAGCAAATTTCAATCAGATGTATCAGGAAGACCTACTAGTCTCTTAACCGCCAACCTGAAATCAAAAAAGCCCATCAGCAGAACCAATGGGCTTTAGAGTATTCAGTGTAAGACTTTTACCGCTTTGGCTTGTTAAACGCCGCCGCCAGCGCCGCAGCCATAGCGTTATTATTACCGCCACCAGTATCCGCTGGCTTGTTGCCACCACGGCCACCACCGCGAGGCCCTCCACCACGATTACCGCCATTCGGGCGATTGCCGCCACCCGGACGACCACCACCCTGATTGCGTCCAGCGCCACGCTCAGCCTGCCGTTCCCGTGCATTTTCGCGAGCATCCGCACTGTCCTTGCGCATGGTCAGGCCGATGCGTTTGCGGGCAATATCCACCTCAACAACACGCACTTTCACGATATCGCCAGCCTTCACCACCGTACGCGGATCATCCACGAACCGGTCCGCCAGCTGAGACACATGCACCAAGCCATCCTGATGCACGCCAATATCAACGAAGGCACCGAAGTTGGTCACGTTGGTGACAGTGCCTTCCAGCATCATACCCGGCTTAAGGTCCTGCATGGTCTCAACACCATCCTGGAAGGAGGCAGTCTTAAACTCAGGCCGCGGATCACGCCCCGGCTTTTCCAGCTCTGCAAAGATGTCCTTCACAGTCGGCAGACCGAACTTTTCATCCGTAAACTCTTTTGGGTCCAGAGAACCCAGAGTATTGGCCCCCATAATCTCCCGAATATCACGACCACAGGCTTTAATGATTTTCTGCGCCACCGGATAAGCCTCCGGGTGAACAGAGGACGCATCCAGAGGGTTCTCACCATCCGCAATCCGCAGGAAGCCCGCACACTGCTCAAACGCCTTCGGCCCAAGACGAGCCACTTTCAGCAGTTGCCTGCGATTTTTAAAGGTACCAACAGTGTCCCGATACTCAACCACGGCCTTCGCAAGGCTCTCAGTCAGGCCGGAGATATGCGCCAGCAGCGGAGCGGACGCCGTGTTAAGATCAACCCCAACCGCGTTCACCGCATCCTCAACCACACCATCCAGCGAGCGTGCCAGCTTGGTCTGGTTCACATCATGCTGATACTGCCCAACACCAATGGATTTCGGCTCAATCTTTACCAGCTCCGCCAGCGGGTCTTGCAGACGACGCGCAATAGAAGCAGCCCCGCGCAAAGACACATCAATATCCGGCATTTCCTTCGCCGCCAGCGCAGAAGCAGAGTAAACCGAAGCCCCCGCCTCATTCACCATCACCTTGGTTGGACGATGCTCCGCCGGAATATCCTTTAACAGATCAGCCGCCAGACGATCCGTCTCACGGCTTGCTGTGCCATTGCCAATCGCAATCAGGCTCACACCATGTTTGGCAACCAGCGCCCGCAAGGTCGCCAGCGAGCCTTGAATGTCATTACGCGGCTGGAATGGGTAGATGGTCGCCGTATCCACCAACTTACCCGTTGCATCAACAACCGCCACCTTCACGCCAGTCCGAATACCCGGATCAAGCCCCAGCGTCGCACGCGGCCCAGCGGGCGCTGCCAACAGCAAATCCTTCAGGTTACGAGCAAAAACCTTGATCGCTTCTTCTTCCGCTTTATCACGCAGCTCGCTCATCAAGTCCAGCTCAACATGAAGGCCAATCTTCACCTTCCACGTCCAGCGACATACATCAGAAAGCCACTTATCAGCAGGACGACCGTTGTTCACAATCCCCGCCGCATCCGCAATCATCTGCTCAACCGGCTTAACAGCAGAAACATCATCCTCATCCACCTTCAGGTCCAGCGCCAGAATGCCCTCATTGCGACCACGCAACAGCGCCAGCGCCCGGTGGCTCGGAATGTCCTTCCAACTCTCAGAATAGCCAAAGTAATCAGAGAATTTCGCCCCTTCCTGCTCCTTGCCAGCAACAACCTCCGCCTTCACAGCCCCCTGACGCGCCACATAGTTACGCAACTTACCAACCAGCTGAGCATTCTCAGAAAACCGCTCCATGAGGATCTGACGCGCTCCATCCAGTACCGCCTTGGTATCCGCAAACCCCTTCTCAGCATCAATAAAGCTTGAAGCTTCATTCTCTGGCGTCTTGTTCGGATCACCCAGCAGCAAATCTGCCAATGGCTCAATGCCAGCTTCTCGCGCAATCTGCGCTTTGGTCCGGCGCTTCTTTTTGTAAGGCAGATAAAGATCTTCCAGTGCGGCTTTGTTGTCTGCCGTCGCAATCTGCTTTGCCAACTCGTCGGTGAGCTTGCCCTGCTCTTCGATGGATTTCACAATCGCTTTGCGGCGATCTTCCATCTCACGCATATAAATCAGGCGCTCTTCCAGCGTGCGAAGCTGCGTATCATCCAACCCGCCCGTCGCTTCTTTACGGTAACGCGCAATAAACGGAACCGTAGACCCTTCATCCAGCAACTGCACCGCAGAATTCACCTGCCCCGGCGCACAGCCAATCTCCCCAGCAATCCGCTGAGAAATCCGCAAAGCAATATCCGCAGGCAAAGCACCCGCTTTGGCAGGAGACGAAGAGGAAGCAACAGAACTCAGATCAGACATTCAATTCTCTTGGGCTTATTAATACTGAATGCCCACCCTAGGTCCCCAATGCGGGCAAAACTAGGTGCGAGAGGAGAATATGAACAGGGAAAGCCCGCGACAGCAACATGGTGCGACAAACTTTCCTTCAGAACTTATTAATCTTAAGAACTGTTGTCGCCGCTAGAGGAAGAGCTACTATCGTTTCCAGAAGGTGAGTCATCATTGCTGTTTGAGGGTTTCTTTGGCGCAGGAGGCTGAGGGCGCTGAGTAAACTGTCCATTTGAGTTCACTCCACCTTTATCAATGTATCCTTCAGTCAAAGTTCGTTGTCTACTCATCATATCATGCCTTTGGAATATCCTCCCAAACGTAAGTTTGGTCAGCTGGGAATTCTAACGTAATCTCTTCCGGTTTTCTAGCGATATATACTCTTGGCAGTTTTGAAACTTCAACAGCTGTATCACTATCATAAATTACAACATCTTTCAGAACCAGCTCTCGCAAAGATGGCGTCTCAGAAAAAACTTCAATGTATCCGGTGAATGTTGTTTTTGTAAGCTCATCGACAAAGTTTACATATCGTACTTGGTGGTCATTTGAGTTAAATGTAAAATCCCATACATCCTCATCTCCATAACGGTTCGTCGCCCCGATGAACTGAAGAAACCGAATTATTATCTTATTATTATTAACAAAGAGCCAACCTATTGAAAGAATTATGCTAAACATCGTTGCGATTATGATTTCATCAACGATATTCCCATTGATAACGAACTGATCATTTTTCTGCGGGAGCGTAATTTTTGATACATCGAAAGAAAGAAACTTCGGAGGAAAAAAGACTTTATACGTCAAATAAGTAATAACATATGATACTGTTCCAAACACAAATACATTTATTAATAGATCTGTTTTTGATGGTTTGACCTGACTGGAATAACTCGCATCTAATCGCGCCCAAATAATTCCGGGAAGGAAGATAAATGCTAAGTAAACCAATAAACCACTCATTTGGTAACTCTTTCAAACTGTATTATAAAATAGCCATTAGCCCTAATACAAGCAGGTATACCCCAATTAATATTCGCATTTTAATGGAGAATTTATACCACTACAATTACATAAAATTTAGCTATAACCGTTATTGATATTACCACACATTCGCCTAGACGATAAATAGCTTCTCTCCCGCAACAGCACCTATGCTACATTTACCTCACCCCACCACAGCAATCCTCATCACCTTAATAGAAGTTACCATGAAAAGCCGCTGAGCTTTGCACTTGATCGAACTCGCCAACACGGTAACGGAACACACACTGCAGTGCTCTGGTCAACAGCCATTACTGCTCAAATTGACAATATTTGCCAAATTACGCCAAACGGCCCCTACAGGAGGCCCACTATGGCAACAATAAATGTATCTCTGCCAACGCCGATGAAAGACTGGGTTGAGCAACGGGCAAAAGGTGGGCGTTATGGCAATGCCAGTGACTAAAGCAGTTCGCGTTTAAGCTGAAACGCTTGATCTGCTTTAGTTTTGTTTTTGCGTATCTTTATCTGAAAACCGGTGTCCACTTTTCAGAGATACGCTTTATGTGCGCGACCTTATTCGTAAAGATCAGGACCGCCTTTCGAAGATCACCCAAATGCAGAAAATGGTCGACGAGGGGTTGAAGAGTGGTTGAAGAGTGGTGTTGTAACCGACACCATGTCCGGCATTCTGGCGGATGCACAACAACAGCATCGCGCTCAGTCGGAATGACGTATCAGCTAACGCAAAAGGCCACAGAAGATATCATTGACATCTTCTTGCATGGCGCTGCCGAGTTTGGCGAGCCTCTTGCTCAGCGATATCATCAGCAGATAGAACAGGCATTTTAAGCTTCTGGCAAAATACCCCAAACGTACCCCAGAACGCACAGAGATTTCACCTCCAGTGCGCGTCCATCCCTTCCCAAATCACATAATAACTTACCGTATTGAAGAGACCCGAAACACCCTGATTATCTGTATACGTCACAGCAAAGAAGATTGGCTTCCACATCCGCCTGAAACAGATGAACACTAGCCTTCATCTGCTCGCATCCTAAGCAATTCATAGAACCCCGCAGATAGCCCCCCCACTCACAGCCCATCCTTCGCGGCCCTCTTAATCCTCCAAAAACTCCTGAAACTCAGCAATCCTCGGAGCCAGCTCTGGCGCTTTAGCAGAGTGTTTGACCAGTTTGATCAGCAGCTCAGTCGTGGTCTTGCACAAGGCGCGCAGTGCTTCGTCTTCTGTGGTCATCTCGTAACCGTCGAGTTGCTCGTTCGCCTTTAGCGTGGAGACAGCGTGGCCTGTGCGAGCGATGGATTGGTTCAGGGTCTTGTCCAGCAGCATCTGTGCTCTGCCTTCAAACTCTTTAATGCCTGCCTGCACTTCAAGGTGCGGGATGATGAACATCAGGTCAGCAGCAATGGCGCTCTTCATGGAAAAGGACAAACGGCTCAGAGCCTTGGAGACCACCGGAGGCATACGTCCGACAGAGATGTCATAGCCCGCCGCCAGCAGCATGTTCGGTAAGTTCTCGGAGTACTGCATCAGTGCCAGATAGAAAAAGCCGGAACACTGAAACAGATCGATAGCAGCGCCCTGTGCAACATCGCCCTTTTCCTCTTCCTCATTGAGGAACCCAGCAAGCGCTGTCAGGGCGTTAAAACGCTTTTCGATAATGGCGGTCGCCTCATTCAACCCATTCGCAAACGCTTTTGGTGAACCGGTTGCCACAGAAAAAAGCGGCTGCGAGGTTTCAAAAAGGTCAGCCAGCTTTCGTGCGGCGACTTCAATCTGTTCAGACAAGGTTGGCCCTTCTATCGTTGGAACTGCGCTTACTGCTTCCTACCCACTCCGCAATACCTATGCAATCCGCAAGATCAGAATTTCATGCAGCTTTTAGAGCAAACGGTTTTACCCAGCCAGACTTATGGACAGGCCGCCTGCTCGCAAAACTGCTTATAGTGCAGATCAACAAACTCCAGGTTCAACGCTTGCTACGAAATTGATTGGAATACAGGAATGGTATTTTCAAAAAGTGATTTTGAGAAATACACTTTGGTAACCACAGATAAGCTGCGCTATTGTGATGCGGACAGTCAGGGCCACGTCAACAATGCTGTCTTCAACACGTTTTTGGAAACCGGGCGCACCGAGCTTCTCACCCACGAAAGCCTGAATCTGCTCACCACGACCAGCGGCTTTGCTCTGGCGAATCTGAACATGGATTTCCTGCGTCCTGTGTTCTGGCCGGGCGAAGTGCAAATCTACACCGGCCTCTCCAGAATTGGCAGCAGCTCACTGGAACTCCAGCAACTCATCGTTCAAAGTAACGAGGTCGCCGCCTCAGCCAAAACAACAATCGTCCAGATTGACCTGACAACAAACAAGTCTAAAAAATTCTCTGAAGCGGCCCGGGAGGAATTGTCGAACTATCTCCTTCCCTCCCAGTGACCGGAAGGCTGTGATCGGGCTAAATCAGCGACAAATCCTCAGCCCTCACCGCACCACAGTAATCTTCTGCGCCGCTCGCGTTACAGCCGTATACAGCCAGCGTGTTTTGTGCTCGCGGAAGGCCCAGCTTTCGTCGAACAGCACCACATCATCCCATTGAGAGCCCTGAGATTTGTGCACGGTCAGGGCGTAACCGTAGTCGAACTCATCGGCGCGGCGGCGGATGGCGTAAGGGAGCTGTTCGCTGCCTTCTTCAAACATGGCAGGCAGCACTTTCACCTTCACCGCTTTCTTAGAGAAATCATCCTCGGACATCACGTCGAACCGCAGGGTGTTGCCCCGTGGTGGACGCAGGCGAGAGACTTCCCAGAGGCCACCATTGAGCAAACCCTTGGTCTTGTCATTCCGCAAGCACACCAGCTTATCGCCAACTGACGGCATTTGCGTGGTGAACCCTTTGAGGTCACGAATACGCCCGTTGTAAAGACGGCGCGTCTTGTTGGTGCCCACAAGCACCTGATCGGAAGAAAGAATACGATCCTTGTCGATATCCCGGCGGGAGATCACAGAGCTGTCGCCATACTGGCCAAAGTCCAGCTCTTCCCCATCGCGAATATCCATGGACAAACGTACAATCGGATTATCTTTCGCCTGACGATGCACCTCCGTGAGCATAATGTCCGGCTCTGCTTCGGTGAAGAAACCACCACCGCGCACGGGCGGCAACTGTGCAGGATCACCCAGCACCAGCACCTTTTTGCCAAAGGAGAGCAGATCGCGACCCAGCTCTTCATCCACCATGGAGCACTCATCGATGATGATCAGGTCCACCTTGGCGGCAGGGCTGTCACGGTTGATGGCAAACTGAGGGCTTTCGTCCTCGTCTTCCTCATCCTTCTTGGTACCCTTTGGGCGGTAGATCAGCGAGTGAATGGTTGAGGCGTCGGCACACCCTTTCTGGCGCAGAACATGCGCAGCTTTGCCAGTAAAAGCACCAAAGGCCACCTCTCCGTCCAGACCTTCTGCAAGATGGCGTGCCAGCGTGGTCTTGCCCGTCCCCGCATACCCGAACAAACGAAACACCTGCGGCCCATGAGAGCGTGTCCAGCGCGCCACTTCAGTCAGTGCATCATCTTGTTGCGGAGACCAATCCATTCCGTCCACCTGTAATAATCTTCTCAAACGAGACTGAGTAATAAACGAAGCTGACGCGAAACGCCCTCGTTTTCTTAAAAAGGTCAACAGGACACTCCAAATTGACGCCTCTAAACTTACGGGGGATTCAGGCAAACTGGCTAGGGTTGCGCCAAACAATCAGCATCGGAGCATCCTATGCCACTGTGGAAGAGTGCCTCAAGCGAAGATCCGGACGTCTACGCCAGCGCAAGAGCTGTTGAAGGGCTTGCTAAATGCAAAATCCCGGAAACAGGCATGACACCGGAAGAAGCCTACAATCTGGTGCGCGATGAACTGTATCTGGATGGCAACGCACGGCAAAATCTGGCAACCTTCTGCACCACATGGGTGGAGGATGAAGTCCACAAACTCATGGCAGATTGTATCGATAAGAATATGATCGACAAGGATGAGTATCCGCAAACTGCTGAGATTGAAGCCCGCTGCGTCCACATCATCGCACAATTATGGAACTCTCCGGAAGCAGAAGAAACCATCGGCTGCTCAACCACAGGCTCCTCTGAAGCTGCCATGCTCGGTGGTCTGGCCCTCAAATGGGCATGGAGGGAACGCAGAAAGAAAGAAAGTAAAACCGTCGACAAACCCAATATTGTCTGCGGCCCCGTGCAAGTGTGCTGGCACAAGTTCGCCAAGTATTTTGATGTGGAACTGCGTCAGGTTCCCTTAAGCGAAGGCGCACTACACATGCAGCCGGAGCAACTGCGCGAATACGTGGATGAAAACACCATCTGCGTTGTTCCCACACTCGGCGTCACCTTCACCGGAGTTTACGAACCCGTCAAAGACATCTGCGCCGAGCTGGACAAGATACAGGCTGAAACCGGGCTGGATGTGCCTGTGCATGTGGATGCAGCTTCCGGTGGCTTCGTCGCCCCGTTCCTCCATCCAGAACTGCTCTGGGATTTCCGCCTTGACCGCATCAAGTCCATCAATGCCTCCGGCCATAAGTTCGGTCTTGCACCGCTTGGTGTCGGCTGGATCATCTGGCGTGATAAGAGAGAGCTGCCAACAGATCTCGTCTTCAACGTGGACTATCTGGGCGGCAACATGCCCACGTTTGCCCTCAACTTCTCCCGTCCCGGCGGGCAGATCGTTATTCAGTACTACAACTTCATGCGGCTGGGATGGCTCGGCTACCGGGAAATCCAGAATGCCTGCGCAGAAAATGCGCAATATCTGGCAGGAAAGCTGGGCGAAATGCCTGAGCTGGAAATCCTCTATGATGGCAAAGGTGCGCTGCCCTGCGTGTGTTACCGTTTGAAGAACCCTGACAAAGCTCATTACACGCTCTACGATCTTTCTGAGCGTGTACGCATGAGCGGCTGGCAAATTGCATCCTACCCGTTGCCCGAAAAGATGGAGGACACCGTGGTCCAGCGCATCATGGTACGCCACGGCGTTTCTCACGACGCTGTTGAACAACTCTATCTGGACATCAAGAAAGCATTGAATTATTTGGATAAAAACAACATCAAATGGTCTGATGCAGGCCCAAGTTTCTCTCACGGGTAAACGAAAACCCGTGAGAGCATAGTGTCAGGGATCAAGCCAGCTGGGCGAGCAATTGTGTCAGATATTCAGGCTCGTCCAGATGGTTTTCAATCATCAGCTCAAATTCTTTGTAAGTCGCCACAAACTGGACAGCCTTCCCAAAATCGCGAGCTTCTTTTTCCCGTGTTGCAAACGGATGTGGTGAGCCTTTCAGCCCTTTGAAGTAAGCATCCACAAACGCATCACCCAGAGACGGGTCAATTTCACAAAGGAACGGATAAACCCCAGCCACGTCATAAACCGGCAGGTCCCAGCGGCACTCATCCCAATCCAGAATAGCAACCACTTCCCCGGTACTTTCGCTCACCAGAGTATTCGGCGGGCCAAAATCACCGTGAATCAGATGTCTGGTTTCATTCAGGCTGGCAAGCGATGAGAGCGTTTCCTGAAGTCTTGTTTCAACACCAGCCCAGAACTCAGCGCTCAAATACCTGGCGTCGATGTGCTTTGCTGCTTCCATCTTGGACAGCTCGGCCCGCAACGCCTCACCAGACCTCAAAGTCTCCATTGAAACGCTTGGGCGCTCTTCTTCGGCAAAAGCAAATGCATCCCGCTCCTCCCAGAGCTTCACATGCAGCTTTGCCAGTGTCTCACCGCTCTGAACACACGTTTCCAGCTTGTCCAGCGGCGGAACTTTGCCATCAATCCGTTCAAACAGGGAGTAATATGCCCCCTCAACCTCAGTTGCTCGCTCCTGATTAACTCCATACAGCGCCTTCGGCACGGTGAAGCCAATCATATCCTGAAGCAGATCAAGACAGTGAAATTCTGAGAGGATTTGCTCTTTTCTCCGGTTTGGATTGTGACGGCGAAGAACCACAGGTTCTTCTCCATCCAGCTCTCCAAGCCATGTCTCATTGGCGTGTCCCTCTCCAAAGGAGGACCACCTTGTGTTTTCTGGTAATGCAAAAGCTTCATCAAGAAGCTTGATTTCTTGTTTATTCATCGGCAGCCCCCAATAGCTCACCAAAGCTCCCTAGCGGATAGCGTGTATTCCCATCTCGGCCTGATATACGCTCAGCATTTATCATAGAATTTATAATAGCTTCTTCTGTAGCTTCTGCTGCGGCACGAAACACCCGGTCAATTCGCCGCTCATCCAGTTGTTCCACTGTTAGCGTACGTTTTCTGCTCTTCATATCCACAGGATCGGCTGTAGAAAATGCAAGGGCAATGTCTCCGCTGCCATGACCGAGAAAAGAACCGGTCCGGGCAAGTCCAACTCCGGCCCGCTTCGCAACACGTGAAAGCTGCCGCTCACTCAAAGGCAAATCACTCCCCACGATCATAATGATTGAGCCTTTTTCCGGCCCACTCTCATCGCTTTGCAGCTTTTCTTCTATCTGCGGACCAACGTGATTTCCCGCTAAAATGAAGTCCGGCAAACGCCCCATATTGGAAAGCACCAGCACACCCACATGATGCTCCCGCTTTCCCAGTTTTACTTTTCGGGACGCGCTACCGATTCCACCCTTCAACCCAAAGCAGGACATGCCACGACCAGCACCAACAGCCCCCTGCTCAAAGTCTTCCGAGGCAGCGTCAATCGCCTTCTGAACATGATGTGGCCGTACATAAAACGCGCTGATCTTATTCAAAAACCCATCATTGCACTCAAACACCAGCGGGTTCACGGTACTCTTTGTCAGATCAATCTCAGGCGTTTGCTCCAGCATATGCTGAATAAGACCTTCGCTGACTGCCCCGACACTGAGCGTGTTTGTCAAAAGGATAGGTGTTTCCAACTCTCCAAGCTCATCAACCTGCATCAGGCCGACGCTCTTCCCGAACCCGTTAAGAACGTGAGAAGCCGCACGTGTCCTCAGATGAAAGGGGTTCTCAGAGTGGGTCATGATGGCTGTCACGCCGGTCTGGCAGTCTCCATCTGCAAGTGTTACATGCCCGACTTTAACGCCCGGCACATCGCAAATGGTATTCCGCTCACCTTTTGGCAAAGACCCGATCTTAATTCCCTGCAACATTCCAACCTCTGGCACACCAGCACAATTGCCTTGCAGGTATCAGTCCCATTCCAGACACAAATTGCAAACATCTTCGCCCAACGATTAACAGTATCCTGCGTAAAACCGACAATCTTCACAAATTGGTCAACCAATTAATTAAGCAAGATAACTCAAATCACTCCCCGGGAGAATACTCATAACTTTACAAGCAAAATCAAGAAATTTGGCGCAAAAATGAGCAAGCAGGCAGTTGCTTAATTCTCTGAAATATCGGAAAATGGTTCACCAATTAACCATCACACATGAACCAGACCGGCATCCCTCGCTCGATAAACTGGGCAGGCAGCGGGGCGCTGACGACGGATGACATGTGCTTGCTGTTACACCTTGAACAATGAGGACAAAATGACCGCAGAAATCATCAGCTTTGGGGAGCCATTGTTCGAATTCAATCAGGTTAAGGATTACAAGGGGGAAGGACCAGACTATTTGTCTGGTTTTGGCGGCGACGCTTCAAACTTCGCCTGTTGCGCAGCGCGGCAGGGGGCAAGCGTTGCCATGCTAACTCATCTGGGCGACGACGTTTTCGGAAATAAGTTCATCGACCTTTGGGAAAAAGAAGGCGTGCAGACACACCTCGTTGAACGCAACTTTAATGCACCAACGGGCATCTACTTCATCTCCCATGATGAAAACGGACACCACTTCAGCTTTGCACGCAAAGGCTCTGCCGCCTCACAGATCACACCAGACCAACTGCCAGCAGATGCAATTCGCGCAGCAAAACTCTTACACGTCACAGCAATCACACAAGCCATCTCAACCAGCTCTTGCGACAGCGTCTTCAAAGCTATCGAGATCGCCAGAGAAGGCGGTACGCTCACCTCATTCGACACCAATCTGCGCCTGAAACTGTGGGACCTGAATCGCGCTCGCGGCGTCATCCACGAAACCGCACGTCTTGTAGACTTCATTATGCCAAGCGTTGATGAAGCTGAATTGCTGACTGGTTTGTCTGACCCAGACAAAATCTGCGACTTCTACCTGAACCTTGGCTCTAAGAATGTTATTCTAAAGCTTGGCAAGGAAGGCGCAATGTACGCAACGCAAACCGAGCGCGAGCGGGTTGCTGGCAATCCTGTTGAAGCCATTGACGCAACTGGCGCAGGCGATTGTTTCTCCGGCGCATTCTTCTCTCAGGTTGTTGCTGGCACGTCTTTAGAGGACAGCCTGAAATACGCCAATGCAGCCGCAGCACTAACCACACAGGGCTACGGTGCTGTCGCGCCTTTGCCAACGACTGATCAGGTTAAAGCATTTATGAAGGAACGCGGCGTTCTGTAAGCTTGCCTCAGATTAAAAAAATGGCGCGTCGCTGATGGTGACGCGCTCTTTTCATAATAAGTTCATCTACTTGAACTGATCACCAAAGAACCCGATGTGGTTGCGCATTTCGCGTCGTGCACCTTCTGGATCACGCGCTCTGATGGCATCCAGAATGGCCTTATGTTCCTCAATGCCATGGCGGTGAGCAAACTCAGGCAGCAACGGGTATAGCCCTTTGCTCATGTTCATTCCAACAAGGATTTGCGGTTTCATCAGCTCAAACAAGGCAGAGGCGTAATCGTTCTTCGCCCCTTGTATAACAGCCGTATGGAAACGCATATCACCATCAACTGTGCTTACAGAATCCAGCCCGGCAGCATGTATTTGCGCCAGGGCTGCATCCATCTCCTCCATTTCCTTATTGGTCCAGCGTTCTGCTGCAAGTGCTGCCATTTCCCCTTCAAACACCATCCGTGCTTCCTGACATTGGATGACATCACCAATACCAGAAATGGCAAATTCGCCCAAAGCCGGAGCAAACGGTGTCGGCGTAACATGCTCTTTGATTACAAAGCTACCGGACCCGCGAACAGTTTTAATGTACCCTTCCCTCCGCAAGCGCTCCATCGCGCCGCGAACCACAGGGCGGGAAACACTGTATCGCTCACAAAGTGCATTCTCCGTGGGCAGCTTAAGACCTTCAGGAAACTCACCAGAATCGACAGCTTCCTTCATCTTGTCATAGACAGCGTTTGAAAGATTTGCTGGACGGGCCACCGTGCGCTCTCCGTTTTTATTGTTATTTGCTCTTTGCAGCGTTGGATTGCTATTAACTTACAACAGCCAGCCTAAGCTAACAAGCTTGCTACCCTATGCTCAAACAAGCACTCACAAAGCAAAATATGATTAAGTTTTACCATTTAAAAACAATTGCTTATGAGAAGTAGCATTAACCGGACAACTATGTTCCATAACCTTACTGCGACATTATGTAGTCTGGCCCTTCGCAGCACACATCACTAATATATCTGCAAGAGGTAACTCAGCTCTGTGAGGTTTGGGGGGTAATACAATGCGTCGTATTCCTATCAAAACTGTTCAATGTGCAGCCTCGGACTTCTGCGGCACGATAGTCGTTGCGGGTGTGCTGGTTGCGTGCTTTTATCTGATCTTCACCTACTCATAACAATAAAGCACTTTTGAAAGGGCTGTTTATAGCCATCAGGTAAAGTAGGTGACAAAGCCGCATAAATGCGCGTCTTTACTGGTCGATTTACCAGCATTCTTCCAACAGAGCATTTGTATTTCACAGACACGTAAGTCGACTGATGAATCACCTTTATCAGGCCAGTCGCTAAAAATTACTCACACAATTTAAATATTGTGTATATCAGTATTCTAACAATAGCTTTCCCTCATTAAGTGACAGAATTTGGCTGAAATCAGTCATTTGCAGGCACTCAACTTTTGATCTCTGCATTTGAGATTTAACCACGGCGCAAAAGCACTTTCCGGCTGTTTCCTGCAGAACCTAATGATACCAACGGACTGACCTTAACGTCAGGTATCCATATGCAAAACACATCCACAATCCACCCACATATACATCCAAAGTCACTCACTCACAAAAGTTGAAAAATATTCATCATGCGATGTAGAAAGAGAGGCAATTAACCGTTTAATTATATATGATCCATGCAAATGTACTAGATTTATATATACAAAACAAAAATATAACACACTTTAGGGGACACTGATGTTATCATCGGACATGGACTTAACTTAGATTATTCATAAAGCAATTTCATGTCTCTAAAAAAGTCGAAAATTACTGTGTCTGACATTGCGAAAGCAGCAGGCGTTTCCGTTGCGACAGTATCAAATACTCTGAACGACACTGGTCGTATGTCCGAAGAAACCAAAGTCCGCGTCAAGAAGGCGATGCAGGAGCTTGGCTTTGTAAGAGATTATAATGCTGCAAAGCTTCGATCAGGACGCTCTCGCCTCATTGGAGTGCTCATCCCGGATATTTCCGTTCCTCTCTTTGCAGAGTTTTGCAACGCATTGGAAGCGGTACTGTCTGAGCACGGATACTTGCCAGTCGTCGCAAATGTCAGCGATGACCCCAAACGCCAACGAGCAATGATGGAGGAAGTGATTGGGCATGGAGTTGCAGGAATTGTAATCTGTCCAAGCGTGGGCACCACCCGTGGTGATTTTGACATCGCGATAACCCGTGGTATTCCGGTTATCACATTTAGTCGAAAAATTGAGGGTCTAGCGCTCGATTATATCGGCTCTGACCATTATCAGGCAGCCCAACTCGCTACAGAACATCTTTTAGAGCAAGGGCATCGCAAATTTGCAATGATTGCTGGCCTGCGCGAGACCACCCCCGGACGCGAACGCGAGCGCGGTTTCTCCGAAACACTGAAAGCAGCTGGTATCCCCAAAAGCGACATCCACGTACGGTTTTGCGGTTATACCCGGGAATGCGGACGGAAAAACGCTCTGGAGATGCTTGCCACTCACATAGAGTTCTCAGCACTTGTCTGCCACAACGACCTTGTCTCAGTGGGTGCAGCAGCAGAACTGAAAAAGGCTGGTCGTGTGATCGGCGAAGATCTGGCGCTGGTTGGCTTTGACAATCTGCCGGAAAGCGAAGCATGGACACCTGCCCTCACCTCAGTCGAAGGATACTCAGGAGCCATTGGCAAAGACGTCGCCAACCTGCTTATTCGTCGGCTTGAAGGAGACAAGGCACCACCAGCAACACAATGGATTGAACCCCTTTTGCTCGTGCGTGCCTCCTCCAGCTTCACAATGTAACCTGCAATTACTCCGGGCGAGGTTCATCCCAGAGGTTTTCCCAGGTGTAGGGACTACCGGCCCGGAAATAGTCACTTCCGGGAATAAAACGATGGTTCTTATTCAGATGCGCGATCAAAGACATATCGTGCTCATCCAGATCAACCTCCAGTGCAGCAAGGTTCTGTGCTTGCCGCTCGGCGCTGCCTGATTTGGGCACAACAATAATACCATTCTGAATTGCCCATTTCAGCACCACTTGCGATGTGGTTGCCCCATGCCTGTCTGCGATCTTCTCAATCATAGGATGAGCCAGAACAACTTCCAGCTTCTGCTCTTCTGTTAGCCCTTCAGGAATACCGCGCCCGAGTGGAGAATAAGCCGTCAGGGCAATGTTGTTGTGCAGGCAATAGGAGCGCAGTTCATTTTGCTGAAGAAACGGATGTAATTCTACCTGATTAACAGCAGGCGCAACACGCGCTTTCATAATCAGGTCCTCCAGCTTTTGCGTGCTGAAGTTTGAAACGCCAATCGAATTGGCCAGCCCGTCATCAAAACACTCTTCCAGCGCCCGCCATGTATCCATCAGGGGAACTTCAGCCAGCGAATAGTAGTCTTCTGCGCTTGTCGGTTTCAGCACACCTTCCCTGAGCGCCACAGGCCAGTGCATGAGGTAGAGGTCAAGGTAATCCAACTGCAAATCGGCAAGCGACTTCTCTAGCGCACCCCGCACATCCTTCGGCTTGTGATAGCAATTCCACAACTTGGACGTAATAAACAGCTCTTCCCGCTTAATGCCATCTTCCTTGATCGCATCTGCGATGGCCTGACCGATTTCCGCTTCATTGTCATACATCATTGCACAATCGATATGACGGTATCCGACTTTCAGGGCACTACGAAGCGCGGGATAGGTTTTACCTTCACCAAAATTGACGGTCCCCAGACCAAGCATTGGCATCTTGTAGCCCGTTGAAAGTGTCTTTGATTGCATAACGTCGCCCTCATAAAGAAAACCTGCCAGCATCAGCTGACAGGTTTCCTTACAACTAAATCAGCACCAGATAAACACCAATGCCCATATCAAGCTCTCACCTCAAGTCGTTTACAGCCTGAAATCTCAAGCCACATACTTATTGAGCACCTCAAGAGCAACAAGCTTGCGAGACAACTCACCGTCCAGCCAGCGTTCCATTGCACCCAGAACTTTTTCCTGAGAGTAACAGCGCAAACACGTTGCTGCTCCGGGAACCAGAACCCCATTTTCCATCTGCGCCGCTTCGAAGATATCATCCAGTGCAGTTATATCAGCAGCAGTCCCCACCAGTTCCAGCGCAGCCAGACGCAAGCGACGACGTGAACTCTTGAGATAGCTACGCACATCCATGTTAGTTTTAAGTTTTCCTGCTAAAACTCGCAGGGCAGATGCAGCCACAGCTTCCGTTTTATCCTTTAAGGCAGCCTTCACCACCTCCTCAGCCTCCGGCTTTTCGGAGGTTCCCAGAAGCTCCACGCGCATAGCTCGCACAGCAACATCGTTCTCAGGTGGCAACGCAAGAATACGTCCAATCAACACCTCAGAAAGCTTCAGGCCATTGTCCACCAGATGAACAAGGCTCTGGCTTGCTGCAAACCGAACTTGCATTTCACGATCAGACAGCGCAGTCACCAGCGCCTCTATCAACTCAGGCCGTTTCGCATCCCCACAAATGCGCAGGGCCAGCAGACGGATATCCAGCGCAGGGTCTTCAGGACGGCCCGGTACCACACGCTTTTTCTCAATATGCTCATTGGCAAGCTCAAGGAAGTGCATATCCTTATTGCCAAGCTCAACAGGCTCTTCAGCCAGCGTTTCAAGGTCCTTATCCGTATTCAGGATAGCCCCGAGCGTCGAGCCGGGGAAAGCAACCACGTTGTCTGGCAGGTCTTCCACGCGCTCAATAGCCCCTTCGGGAATCTCATCTGCAACATGTTCCTGCGCACTGGCTGTTATCTTTGCAACCAGATCTTCGACGACAGGTTCTTCTGCACCATCGATCCCTTCAGTCGTAAGTTCCTCAGGCGTCGCAGGTTCAATCACATTGCCTTCACGGTCAATCTGGACACGCGGTTGCTTGCCTTCCCCCTTACCGTTGTTATCAGGGCCAGACAGGTCTTTCTCTTTTGCAATGTCAAGCATGTCCTGTTCATGCGCTTGTGGCATCAATTTGCCAGACACAGCCCAGGCCAGCTGCACCGCTGCATTATCAGCAATATCACCAGTGCCTTCTGCCAGTTTAGCAAGAGAGTTAAGCGCAGCAAGACGAAGCTCCTGCTCAGCACTTGTCACTTGCTCCAGTAACACCGCCAGACCTTCAACACTCGGCTTATCACCATGCAACACAATAAAAGCCTTCAGAACTTCATCAGCAGTCCGGTGCTGCGCGATTTCTGCAAGCAGCCCGTCAGCCTCTTCAGAACCAACCTTCGCAAGCACAGGCACAAGCGCCGCCACGAACGCATCACTGGCGCTGCGCAACGAGCGCTCAACCCGCTCAATCAGAGCTTCAGGCTTTGTAACCTCACCATCCGCAATCCTCTCAAGCGCCATCACACGAAGCGTGTCTTCCTCATCTTCAAAGGCTACCTTAGCAAGTGTGGAATATGACAGATCACCAGATGCCTTCAACGCCAACCGGCGCATCTGTGGTTCGCTATCGGCAAGGAGAACAGCAAGATCAGCTTCCTCACCCCGTGCCATCAACACTTCCGCCGCCGCAACACGCACATCATGATCAGCATCCGCAAACAAAACTTTTAAAATGTCATGAGCACGTCCATCCTCAGATGGCAGCAGCGCCCGCGCCGTATGCTCCCGCACCCGAACCGAAGGATCGCCAGCAAGTTCCGCAAGTTCCAGCAAGCCAGCAACGCCCATCTCAGCAAGCGCCATAGTCACCTCTGGCCAGACTTCCTGACCAAACGGATCACGTGCCGCGTCCAGCAAGGATGCAGCAGCAGATTCTTGCTTCAGCCTGCCAAGAGCCAGAATGGCCTTGCGTTGAACATCCAGCCAGTCATCCCATTCCGCGCCATAACCGTCCCAGACAACGTCCTCTTCACTGCGATCTATTGCAAGTTTCCTCAGTAACTCAACAGCAACATCACCGCCAGTCTTCGCCAACCCTTCAATAGCGGCAAGCTTGACTTCCAATACAGGATCATTCTGCAAGCTCCAGAGCAGAACATCCGTATCCAACTCTTGCCCAGCGTAAATGAGCGCATCAATCACATCACTGCGCACATCTTCATCTTCATCACGCAGCGCTTCAACAAGCGCCGCCTGAGCCGCCGGACTGCCAAACTTTCCAAGAATCTGAGCGGACAAGCATTTCTCACGTTCTTCACCATTTGCAAGCAACTCACTCAGAAGCGCGACGAGTTTCTGGGTGGCTTCGCCCTGCTCAATCACAAAATTCTGGTCCAAATGTCTGCTGGAAACTGCCATTCCTGAACTCTTCTCCTCACGCGCATCCCTGAAAAGCGGACAGGGTATTTATGGCTCGGGATTACGCAACTCAAAAGCACAAGTGGAAAGAGAACTGGCGAGATTGCCCCGCCAGCTCCTGAATGCATTATGCAATATCACGACGTGCGAAAGACATAGACCGGAAACTATCCTTATAGGGAGAAGTGCCGATCTTCTTGATGCGACCAACACCCATCTTGTAGTTATAGTTACCACTGATCCAGTCCACCACGCGGCCAGACAGAGCGTTCGCTGGCTGTGCAGTGTGCAGGAAGTCCATGTAAAGCATGCCCTTCTTCAGCGCCGGGGTCACGATTGCAACCGCAGTCACCGCTGCTTCAGTCAGCTCAATGTGACCTTCTTCCATCAGCTTTGTGAAAGTGAAGTCATCGCCTTCAATACCAACTGTGGTGTCTGTCTGAACCGGAATACGGTCAGAGTAAAGCATCACATAGTCACCGTTCTCAATGCCGCGTTCTTTGGCATCATCCGGGTGGATTTCAACCCAGTTTTCAGGCCAGCGCTGCACGATGTAAGGACGACGGCGGTCATCATAACCAGACTGCCAACGCTCATTGATACGACCAGAAGTCACCCAAAGCTCATCATCCTTAGGCTTCATCCATGCCCAATAATCGGAGAACAGGCTCCACGGGCTCTTCTGGATGTTACACTTACCAGTCTGAGAGTTGAAGTGAGTGAGCTTCTTGTTGTAGCGGTTGGAACCACTTGGACCAGTCGCAGACAGTTCACGGGTGGTGTCATGCAGACGCTTGGTCCCCTGAAGGGTGCCGTCTTCAAGCATGACAACCGGCCCCTGAATACCGTCAGTACCGAACTCAGCAAACTTCTCGTGAAGTGTCTTACCTTCCTTCTGTGCAGCAACCTTCAGCATAAAGAAGTCTTTACGGCTGCCACGGGAGAAGCGGGCAGCTTCTTCAAGCACTTCGTTGGAGTCTTTCCAGTCGTAGCCTTTGAAGCCCATCTTCTTTGCAAGACTCGCAACAATCCACCAGTCAGGTTTTGCTTCACCCGGTGCATCATAGAATTTTGGATAGAGACGCAGACGACGCTCACCATTTGCACGGGTGAAAGTGTCTTCACCCCAGCCAGCAGCCGGGAAGACGATATCTGCGAAACGTGCACCAATTGGATCAACGAGGTAGATGTCCTGATTCACAACAACCATGCCACCGCTATCGACACGCGCCTTCAGTATGTCGATAATGGCTTGCTTGTCATAGGAACGCACCTGATGCGGGTTCTGAACGGTCAGCTCTTCAAACTTCGCAGCAAGAGACTGGGAACCACACATGGACTGAATCCAGGTATTACCAATCACGTGAGCAAAGCGAGTGTGGCCGCTCATCAGATACCGGTCGGTATCCATTGCGCGGCGACGACGACCCGGCAGCTTCTCAGGAGACTTGTTGCGCGGATAAGAGCCACCCTTCAGGCCACCACGTTGGTGACCACCAGCACGACCGATAACCTGACCCGGACGACCACCACAGCCACAGATAATACCAAGAGAAGAAATCGCATTGGTGTTACCGGTATTGTTGGACCAGTAGAAGCCCTTCTCAATCATGATGGAGGTCTTTGGACGGGAGCCATCTTCACGAGGTTTCGCCATCCACTCAGCAGCCTTGTAGATTTTCTCTACATCGATCTGAGCTGTTTCAGCAGCTGCAGTTGGTTCAAACTCATCCTGAGCCATCAGCCACTTAACGAAGTCGTCGTAGCCTTTAGTCTGGAATTTGCCCCAAGTGGTACGCCACTGCCATGGCGTATTACGGGTGCCCTGACCGAAACCTGAGGAGCTTTCCCACTTATTGTTGACCCAGTCACGAATCCACTCAGCGTCCTGCCAGCCGTTTTCGATGATCACACGAGCAATCGCATTCACAACGAGAAGATCAGTACCCGGCTGGATGTCAAGCCACAAACCACCATTCTTCTCAGCGTAAGCCACACCAGCGGTCCTGCGCGGGATCATGAAGATAGCTTTTTGGCCGTTCTGGATTGCAGGCATCATCCAGTCAGTAAACAGGATGGTTTTGGATTCGTAAGGGTCCGTACCGCAAACCAGCAGTGTCTCAGCATCATGCCAGTCCTGATAGGACGGACCGAAATTGTCGAAACCAGCATCCCGGAAGCCCGGTGTGGACGTCACATCAGACGGAGTGTCGTGGAAGGTGAAGTTCGCAGTGCTA
The DNA here is from genome assembly GCA_947496145.1 of uncultured Pseudovibrio sp. Lineage (GTDB taxonomy): Bacteria > Pseudomonadota > Alphaproteobacteria > Rhizobiales > Stappiaceae > Pseudovibrio. The sequence goes on along the minus strand of CANMBS010000021.1, from coordinate 25,945 downwards.
ACAGAGCGCAGAGCATACTTGGAAATCGCATAAGTGTTTTCCATGTAGCCGTAGGAGAATGTTTTCACGCAGAAAGCGTTCTCGCCATGCTTCCGGATCACATGCTTACCAACTTCCGCAGCAACTTCCAGAGCCAGATCCCATGTGACTGGCATCAAAGTGCCGAACATGCGGATCATCGGTGACTTCAGACGATCCCGGGTTGGGGTCTGAGGGTTGTAAACCTTCTTCGCCAGCGCACCACCACGGATGGAAGAGTTACCATTGATGTTTACATGCTTGGTATCTTTATCTGGAATGATGATCACATGATGAGGCTCCCCCTTGTGCAGCACAACGTTGTACTGGTTAGGAGCAACCCATGGGCCCAGCGGATCAACCGGGAAGTCCACGCCAAAGGCGTTTTCAGCGGCTTTATCGCCACCTACTTTTCCGCCCTTAACAGGCCAGCGATAAATCTTATAACCACACGCTACGATACAATAATCACAAGCAGTGGAAAGAACATCAGCATCTACCGGAGGCAGCGGAATGTTTGTTCCGGGAATATAGTAGGGAGTTGACATGATTTACTCCTCACCCTTTGAGATTGTCGTAGCGGCCATAGATCAGTCCGAACATACCAACAGCGTAAACATCATCGCCGTCCAGCTCCAGAAGGACCTGAGGCAAGCTCTGGTAAGCCTGACCGGAGATAAAGATACCGTGACGGGTCAGGTCAAAAGTGGTCAGGTGCAGCGGACAGGGGCCCAGCGCCTTGTCACCCTTCTGGTAGGTCCCCTGTAACGGACCACCCTGATGAGTACAGGTGTAGTTGAACGCCACAATGTCCTTGTCAGCACCAATTCCGCCACCAGCTTCCTTGCCCAGCTTAACAATCATGGACTCGCAGTAAGCACCTTCATCGGGATAGTTGAAATCGAATGGCTCATCTTCCTTCAGATCAGACAGTTTACAAATGAACTTGCGCTCATAAGTAGAGACCATTGCAGGCACCTTCGCTGAAGAAGGACCAGATTTCAGTGCCACCATAACGGTAAAGGTAGAAATACCGGAAGTCAGCAGGAACTGACGGCGCGTCATCACGCAGCGCTTACCAGTTTTTGCAACTTCTTCAGGGCCGTTTACGACCTCAATCATCTCAGGAGAGACGGACTTAGGTTGATGTGTCATTTCCATCTCCTCTTAGTTCGTTACAGCCGGAAGCGGGGCATACTCAGGAAGCTCAGGAGTTTCCATGGTCAAACGCTCGCCAGAGAAGCTTTCTACGAAGGCCACCAGATCAGCTTTCTCTTTGTCGGAAAGACCAAGAGGCTTAATCAGATCAGTTTTCGTTGCTGCCCAATCATTGGTGCCACCACCCTGATTGTAGAACTCAACCACATCTTCCAGAGTTTCCAGCATGCCGTTGTGCATGTAAGGAGCGGTATACTTGGTGTAACGCAGAGAAGGCACGCGGAACTTGCCGATGTCAGCTTCCTGCTTGGTCACGAAGTAAAGGCCCGGATCATCCTTCCACTTGCGATACTTCTCTTCTGTGGAGCCTTTTGCATAAAGCTCGAAGCGGAAGGTGATCTGCGCAAGCTCATCGTCCTCCCAGCCGTCATATGCTGGAACGCCAAGGTTGTAGTACTTCTGGTTAGAGATCAGAGCACCGTCGTGACAGGTTGAACAACCGGCTTTGCCGGTGAACAGTTCCATACCACGCTTCTGCTGGTCACTCAGTGCATCGTCATCGCCCAGCATGTACAGATCAAACGGTGTATCGCGCTGAACAATTGACCGCTCAAATGCAGCAATCGCCATGTAGGCGTCGCGCATCAACGGATATTCTGTGCCGAACACATCGTTGAAACGCTCACGATATTCAGGAATGAACGCAAGCCGTGCTTCCATCATGTCGTCTTCACCGTTACCGGCAACGCCACCGCGAGCAGCCGTGCGGGCTTCTGCCTCCAGAGATTTGGAGACACCAGTCCAGAACAAGTTGCCGTAATAGGCAGTATTCACGATGGTTGGTGAATTACGCCAGTGAACAGTACCTGGGTAGCCCAGAGAGATCTTGTCCGGGAAGTCCCAGCCGAGTTCAGGAAGGTGACAAGCCGAACATGGCATTGAACCGTTACCGGAAAGGCGCGGATCGAAGAACAGCAGCTTGCCCAGCTCTACCTTTTCAGGAGTGGTTGGATTATCTGGCGGTGCAGGTGGTTCACCCAGAGGAGCCAGTTCAACAGGACGTTTTTCAGCGGCCTGAGCACCAGCTGCAACTGCCACAATAGAAACACCAGCAAGTGCAATCGCACTAACGGTTCTTTTAAACGTAGTCATCATGGCAGCCCCCTAGTTCTTCTTGTTTTTCCAGTCTTCGATCAGCTCATAAGCATAATCGTCGGCTGTCCAAACATATTCAGGAGTATCAAAGCTGTCGCCAGACAGAGACTTCAGGAATGCAACCAGATCAGCTTTCTCAGCTTTAGAAAGATCGAGAGGCTTCAGGCGCGCATCCTTGTTCACATCGTCACCGCCACCCTGATTGTAAAAATCGACAACATCTTCCAGCGTAGCCAGCATGCCGTTGTGCATATATGGCGCAGTAAAGGTCAGCTCACGAAGAGTTGGGGTCATGAAAGAACGCTTATTCTCTTCTTTATGATCCCGAATGTAGGCCCCCTGGTCTTTACGCAGGTTCATATAGTTGTTCACACCCATGAACTTCGCGTAGGTCACATAGGTGATGTGACGCATTGGGTCAGACCAGATATCCGGGTTATTCGGAACACCGATATTGTGAGGCAGATCATCTGTGAAGCGATTGCCAGTGTGACAGGAAGAACATCCCGCTTTACCTGCAAACAGCTCATATCCGCGCTTTTCAGCAGCAGACAGCTCACCACGGTCAAACGCCGAACCAGTGGAAGTGATGGATTTCAGGAAGGCCTGAAGTGCGCCGCGTGCACCACCGTTTGATGGCTCTCCCTTGCCAGCAGCTTTAAACATCTCAACATATACAGGGTCTTGCTTCAAACGCTCCTGCATAATGCGCATATCCATGTTCATGATATAGGTTTCGGTGATCATACCGCGCGAGACATCATTCAGGTTGGTCCCTAAACGACCATCATGCATCCATGCAGCACGGTGCCCGACATTCGCCAGTGTTGGCGTATTACGGAAACCCTCAGAACCAGTATATGCCGTAGAAAGCTTTTCACCGTCAGTGAAAGCCTTAGCCGGATCATGACATGTCGAGCAGCTAAGGTTTGTATCACCAGACAAACGACTATCGTAAAATAAGCGTTTTCCCAGTGCTACCAGAGCAGGATTCTGCTCAATTTTTGCAACAGGCCCTAAATCTGTTGCGAATGCCGCAGTGCTTGTCATCAAAGCAATCGACATACCGACGAGAAGGCGCATTGTTACCCCCAGTTTGGCTGGGACTGCACCAGCCAGATTCGTTGCAAGCCAATACTAATCCCCGATACTCAGCATTTCTGCATGGTGTTGAAGTGCCTTCATTGATTGCAATCACACCGCGAATATAGCTACTATAAGCAATGATATTTTTGTCGATTCTTTCGACAGGAAAATCTTGAATAAAATGACTCCTTGGAATATTGATTTAGATCAATGTCCTTTACGATAAAGGACCTTACGCCGAATTACGTAATTACTCTGGGGCAATTAAATGTCAGGAAACACTCCTTCAGAAAAAGTGTCATTACCGGACGCTCCTTCTTTCGAGTGTGCCCAAAATACCTGCGGCTTCAGCGGCGAAGAATGCATCTGCCGCCCCATGCATCTGCACTTCGAAAAAAGTGAATTACGTTCGGTCAGAACCATCGATCTGGTTGAAGGCGATCAGCTCGTTCCCGATGACTTTCCAGAACCTGTTGTGTTTGCAGTGCTAACAGGTGTCCTCGCGATCGAAAGTCATCTGAGTGACGGACGCCGCTCTCTGCTGGCATTGCGTTTTCCCGGCGAGTATCTCGACATGAACCGGGCGGACAGGCATGCATCAGGTGAAGTGGTCGCACTTGCCTCAACCGCAGTAAAACTGATTCCACGCAATCTGTTTGAAGAACTTTTGCTGCGCGATGCCGATCTTCGACGCATTTATCTGCGCCATTCCACCGACATCATGCACCAGCAGTTCGATCATTCCTCTGATCTGGGTAAGAAAACACCAACAGAGCGCATCGCCTCGTTTATGTTCGAACTGCGCAATCGCATGGACATTCCACGCTTTGTTGAAGAGTTCACACTGCCAATCTCACGCCAGTCAATTGCTGATTATCTGGGATTGCGGGCCGAAACGGTAAGCCGTGTCCTGAAAAGCCTTGAAAAAGAAGGCGCAGTAAAAATCATAGGCAAACACAAGATTGCCGTTCTGGATTTCAAAGGCCTGCGTAAAATCGCCAACGGCTCACGCCCTCGACTGTCCAATCACCGCTGACCCGGCCAGACAGGCTCAAAGAACCATGTTCCCTACTCCAACAAGATCAAAAGAGCCAATCATCGTTTCAACGCCGTTCAGAATAACCGCAACCCGATGCTCTCCATCATAATATCGCCGCGTGGTGATGGGCCGTAACTTATGTTCTCCTTTAACCTCTAACCTCTGCTTTGCCTGAAGCTCTCCACGCTTCCATTTAAAAACCTTAGGAGCCAGTGTCCCATTGGCTTTGCGGTGATAAATGACAAAATCCAGCACATAGCGAGCCGCGTTCTCGGTCGTATTCTCAATCTGCGCAGAAAATGCCAGTTTCGACCCAAAATTCACGCAGTCCTTACCAAGCTCTCCTCTAACAAGCCTGGTATCCGTACTCTCATATCCAAGCACAGCAAGACTTGGCAAATGTGCCGCCTTCACATTGCTACGCAGAGCATGCCTTACCACCTTCTCTCTTTTCACCGTTGGTTGAGCCAGCCATTGCCTGCACACATCTGTCACTAAATCAGGATGATCCTTCGAGATATCGTTTAGATGATTGGCAACAGACCGCCGCACGTATTCAGTTTCATCATCTTTCAATCTTTCCAGAAGAGGCAGACAGAGGACGTGGAGGAGGTATCCGCCTTCAATCTCGCTGGGGCATAGGACGGCTGAAGCTGGAATATAAAGAGGCAATAGACCTGCTCATCAGCCTCGCCATCGCAGAAAACATGAGTTCCCCACTTCTGCTCGCCAGCCTGAAGCCAATCCGCCGCAAGCTCATCGCTTCCTTCTCACCAGAACTCCGTTCTCGCATAGACACACTGAAATCCCGTATCTGGATCGGCGAAACAGCTTCTGTCAGCGTTTACGGATCATTCGAGACCATCAACAGCGAAGCAATCAGCCCCATCAACGAAGCTTTCCTGATGAACAAGTGCGTCTGGATTGACTACATCGACCAGAACGATAACATCTCAACGCGCACCATCGAACCACACTACCTCTTCCTCAGCTACCCAATATGGTACATCATGGCTTGGGACCACCTGCGCAACGCTGTCTGCACCTTCCGCCTCGACCGCATAAAATCTACAAAACTCTCAGAAGAATCCTTTGCTCTAAGACACAAACAACCCTTCATAGACGCTATCGACGGAATAGAACCGACAACGCCTTAGACGTTCTATTACAAGCAAAAATGGTATGACTTCGAAGGAAATCCTCGAAACCTGTGCCTGCATTTGCTTGTATTCTGGCGAAAGCCGTACCCGGTTCCCCCAGTCATCAAAGCTTCAACAAACATTCATCCCTTTGCCATGCATCGCCCCTAACCAGAAAGCACTTAACCGCAAAACTATTCTGACAGGGGCATTTTCATGGGCGTTCTTCGCACCTCACTCTTGGGCAGCATTTCTGTTGCTATGCTGGCAGCAGGTCTTGGTGCTGCGACAGCTTCTGAAGCAAAGTTCTTCAAACGTATTGCGACCATGCCAGTTTACGAAACTCTGGCTGAAGGCGTGGACCGGAAGTCCGAAACGGTTGCAGAAATCATTGCCGCGTCTGAAGACGGCATGACCCTTGCGTTCACCGATGGGCCGCAAGAAGCCATCGTATTTCTGGATGCCACTAACCCGGCACAGCCAGCTCCGACAGGCCGTGTAACACTTGGCGGTGAGCCAACTTCTGTCGCGATTTCAGGCAAGTACGCTCTTGCAGGCGTTAATACCTCTGAAAGCTATACCAAGCCTTCCGGCTACCTTGCTGTTATCGACATCGTCACCAAACAGGTTGTTGCCAGGTGTGACGTGAAAGGTCAGCCAGACTCCGTTGCTGCCTCCAAAGACGGCAAGTTCCTTGCAATCGCAATCGAGAACGAGCGTGACGAAGACCTGAACGACGGCGTACTTCCTCAACTTCCTGCCGGGTTCCTCACCATCTTCGATCTCGACAAAAACGGCATGCCGAAAAACTGTGATGCTGTGCGCACTGTCAAGATGACTGGCCTTGCAGCAGAAGGCGGTTCGGACCCTGAACCGGAGTTCGTTGCCATCAACGGCAAGGGCGAAGCCGTTGTAACGCTTCAGGAAAACAACCATCTGGCAATCGTCGACCTTGTCTCCGGCAAGATCACCAAACACTTCTCCGCTGGCGTTGCAACCGCAGAAAATGTACCAGTCAAGAAAGCACGCATGTCTGATGCTTCCGGCTCCGCAGTAGATATCCCCCGTGAACCGGATGCAGTAGCCTGGATTGATGACAACCGTTTTGTGACTGCAAATGAAGGCGATTACAAAGGTGGTTCTCGTGGATTTACCATCTGGAACAAAGACGGCACGATTGAGTTCGACAGTGGCAACCAGATGGAGCATCTGGGCATGTCCCACGGGCATTACCCTGCCAAACGCGCGCATAAAAAGGGCACAGAGCCAGAGGGGATAACTGTTGGTAAGTTCGGCGGCGAGACCTTGATCTTTGTGAACTCCGAGCGTGGTAACTTTGTTGCGGTGTACCGCGATACGGGCGCAGACCCTGAGTTCCTCCAGTTTCTGCCAACACATGTTGGCCCGGAAGGCCTGCTGGCAATCCCATCCCGCAACCTCTTCGTTGTCGCTAACGAGAAAGACGACGTAAAAGACAAAGTCCGCGCTCACGTTGGCCTTTATGAGTTCGGTGCATCTTCCGCGGAATATCCGCAACTGATCTCCAGCATCGACCCGGAAACCAACGCACCAATCGGCTGGGGCGCAATCTCCGGCATGGTGGCGGATAAGGACGACGCCAACAAACTCTATGCAGTCTCCGACAGTTTCTACGACAAAGCCCGCATCTTCACACTGGATGTGTCCAAACAACCAGTTGAAATTACAGGCCATATGGATCTGTTCGGCGGCACCGCTAAAAAGTACGATCTGGAAGGCATCTCACTGCGCCAGGACGGTGGCTTCTGGCTCGCCTCTGAAGGCAACGCCAAAAAGGATATGGAGCATTACCTGCTTCAAGCCTCAGCGCACGGCGAAATCCAGCAGGAAATCAAACTGCCAGAAAGCCTTATTGCACAAGCAAAACGTTTCTCTCTGGAAGGCGTCGCCGAGTTTGAAATGGACGGCAAAACCCTCGTTGCAGTTGCTGTTCAGCGCGAGTGGAAAGACGATCCTGAGGGCATGACCAAGATCGGCATCTACAATCCTGCTGAAAAGAGCTGGGGCTTCGTCCACTATCCTCTTGATGCACCGCGCAGTTCCGCGGGTGGCTGGGTTGGTCTTTCCGAAGTCACCTCTCTGGGTAACGGCAAGTTTGCAGTCGTAGAGCGCGACAACAAAGGCGGAAGGGAAGCTGCTATCAAACAGGTAAGCGTCATCTCCCTAAAAGGCATTAAACCTGCTCCACACGGCTCTAAGCTCCCGGTTCTGAAGAAGAAAGTCGTTCTTGGCCTGCTTCCATCCATGTCTGCAACGAATGGCTGGACCCCGGACAAAGTTGAAGGTCTGGCAGTCACTAAAGATGGTCGCATTCTCATCTCCACAGACAACGACGGCGTGGATGATGCCAGCGGCGAAACCCTGTTCTTCTCCATGGGCGATGCTGCACAACTGCACTAAACCATTGACAAAGCTATAAGACATGAAGTCCGGCAGCATTCCTGCCGGGCTTTTGCTATGAGTGGCAAGCCTTTGCCTGCCCAATTTCGTTCAGCGCAACCCGAAATGCAGGCGCTTCCCGCACTTTGGTAATGAGGGCATCACCAAATTTCAAACCCTCCACCACCACACTCAGCAGTGCTCCATCTACCTCTAACAACTCTTGTGCAACAATCGGTACAAAGCGGTTAAGCGGCAGTTTTTGCTCAATAAACTGCACTTGCTCCGGAGTGCGAATACGTTGTACCCACAACACAGCAAACATCTGTTCCCGATAAAACTCAGAGCCCTGCGCAGGAGGAGCCGGAACTTGCTGCAAAGCCCAGTCCAGATCAACAGACAAATTAAATGAAGATCAGCACATGAATTGCTATCAATAGCGCTGCTAAAGCGTATCTCTGAAAAGTGAACACCGATTTTCAGATAAAGATACGCAAAAACAAAAGCTAAAGCAGATCAAGCGTTTCAGCTTAAACGCGAACTGCTTTAGCGGTCGTCACGCTTATAGTGATACGTGACCTTAGGCTTCTTCTTTGAGAACAGGATTTTAATAATCACAAGGGGGATAGTTATGGCAATGATGGCAAGCATCAGGCCAGATGCGAAGCCAATCACAAGGAGGATAAATGCAAGGAAAGCCGCTGCGATTAATATGGCAATCAATCGGCCCGTCAGGTTTTCCAGCAGTTTCAGCATCACCATCTCCATTTTGCTTGCCACAACGGCACATAAATTGAAGATGGCGATACAGAACTACAAAATCAAGCGCTTTCGTGCGCTTTCGTCGCAGAGTTATTCCCCTGCGCCGCATTCAAATCCGCAAAGGTCCGCCCCGTCGCAACCAGCTGTTCCAGCAGTTTTGCAGGCTGCCAGAAATAAGCATCTTCCTTAGCGTTCTCTTTGATATTATTGAGAATTGTCTCAAGACCCACTTCATCAGCATACTGCATAGGCCCACCACGCCAGCGCGGAAAGCCATAGCCGTAAATCAGCGTCATATCCACGTCCAGCGGGCGCAGTGCAATACCTTCCTCAACCACCTTGGCAGCCTCATTCACCATGGCTGCCATGTAACGTGCGAGGATTTGCGTTTTTTCGAGTTTTTTTGCGTTGATCTGCTTTTCTTTGCGTTCTTCTGTAACAATTTCAAGCACAGCAGGGTTCGGCACACCTTTTCGTGCCCCCTCCTCATAAACGTAGTAGCCCTTGCCCGTTTTTTGTCCAAACCAGCCTTGCTCACACATGCGGTCTGCAAAGGTGAAATAACGCTCATGTGGATCACGAGTTGGTGCCTTGCGTTTACGAGTTGCCCAGCCAATATCCAACCCAGCCAGATCTGACACCGCATACGGCCCCATCGGGAAACCAAACTCCAGCATCACCTCGTCCACCTCAAACGGAGAGGAGGCATCCACCACAATCGCATCCGCTGCTGCACGATAAGTCGCCAGAATGCGGTTGCCGATAAAGCCATCACACACACCAGCCCGCACTGCTACCTTGCGCATGATCTTGCCAAGCTGAAATCCAGTCGCAATCACATCAGGAGCCGTCTTGTCCGCAACCACCACTTCCAGCAGTTTCATGATGTGCGCTGGTGAGAAGAAATGCAGGCCAATCACGTCCTGCGGGCGCTTGGTGACAGCAGCAATCGCGTTCACATCCAGATAAGACGTATTGGTTGCTAAAACAGCACCATCCTTACAAACCTCATCCAGCTTCTCGAAGACTTGCTTCTTCACCTCAATATCTTCAAACACCGCTTCCACCACCAGATCAACATCCGACAGAGATGCATAATCCGTGCTCAGAACCAGAGCTTCCTCGAAAATCCGCTGTTCCTGCTCTGCTGAAAGCTTGCCCTTCTTAACGGCACCGCCTGTATTCTTCGCAATGGTCGCTTTGGCTCGACCCAGAGCATCATCGTCCCGCTCAATCAACGTAACAGACAGGCCATTCATCAAAGCACCAGTTGCAATGCCTGCCCCCATGGTGCCACCACCAATCACACCGATGGATTTAAGCTGGCGTGCAGCAATGCCCTCGATCTCTGGCAGTTTACTCAAAGCACGATCAGAAAAGAAGGCATGCGCCAGAGCACGGTGTTGAGCGGAGGTTTTCAGCTCCATAAACATCTCACGCTCTTTCGCCATCCCATCTGCAAAACTGGTCTGGCTGGCAATTTCAATCGCCTCAACACAAGCAACAGGTGACCTCTGCCCCCGCGCCCGCCTGGTAACAGCCGCTTTCGCATCAGCAAACACTTTCGGGTCAACAGCAGGAACCGCAATCTCAGAAGAGCGGCGCAGCGCCGTTCCGTTATCAATCACAGACCGCGCAAATGCCAGTCCGGCTGCAACCGCATCAGCCTCCTCACTCACCTCATCCAGAATACCAGCCGTTTTCGCAGCCTCGACGCCAATCGGCGCACCACTCGGGATCATCTCAAGCGCCTTTTCAAAACCAGCCAGACGAGGCAAACGCTGCGTGCCACCAGCACCCGGAATAATACCCAGATGCACCTCCGGCAAACCAACCTTGGCCCCCGGCACTCCAACACGGAAATGACAGCCCAGCGCAACCTCAAGCCCGCCGCCCAGTGCAACACCATGAATGGCCGCAATCACAGGTTTGGAGCAGGATTCAATTTGGTCAATCACATCAGGCAAATGCGGTTCCGTTGCAGGCCGCTTGAACTCACGAATATCCGCCCCGGCAATGAAAACCTTGCCTTCCCCCACAATCACCGCAGCTTTCGCCGCGTCGTCTTCCTCAAACTGCTTGATGCACGCGGTCAGATCCTGCCGGATAGCCAGCGACAACGCATTCACCGGCGCATTGCTCACGGTCATAACCGCAATATCACCGCGCAATTCATAGGAAACCCGTCCAGATGATTTAAAAGAAGAAGACACTCGAAACTCCCTGAGGCAAAGCGCACTCCCGCGCCGCACTATCATTCGCAATTCCACGTAGTTTAGCAGGGCGCGGCAGGAATTCCAGTTGTAAAATACAATTCCAATATGCGGAATTAGAAGCAATAAAACACAGCGAACCTCACCGCTTAAGCCGGCTCCTCCAACCCATTAGGCAAAGAAATCCAGATCACGGTCTGAGCCTCCTGAGAATGACGCGAAAGATGGCCTTTGCCGTGCGTATCCTCAATCATCAAAAACTCCCCAGCCTCGACGGTACGAACCTCACCATCACTGGTCTCATACTCAACCGCCCCATCAAGCCGCACAGTCAAACACCGATCAGGAACCGTATGCCATTCCACTTGGCGCATCCCAGCCGGAATACGGATAATGCGGACGCGTGAAGCCGGATAGCTGGCAGTCATATCAAACGGCACAGCATCAGGATGCACCGACACCTGATTGGTCGGTATCTCAATTTCATCGAAATGCGATTCCCCATCCGGCGTTGCATAGATACGTAGGCACTTCACAGCAGCAGCCTCCTTTCAATCCGACCAAGTCATCGCAAGATCTACCTACCACGCCACAACCAAAGGACAAAAAATCACTCTGACAATGTCATCCTCCTACGTGAACACATTGTTAGAGGGAACAACAACATTCATGACATTGAGGCAGCTACAAACTCAATCAAGGGATCAAAGTCATGTCGATCAGCAGAACGAAGAGCATCAATGTAACAACGACGATAGTCACTCTCGTTCTGAAGACTTCCTCCATCTGACCAGTCGAGAAAAAGATCGTCATCAATTAGCCGCAGCAACTCATCTGACATAATTCGAGACCACCGACCATTCCCATTTGGAAATGGATGGATACTGACAAGACGGTGATGAAAACGAGCGACTGCCTCAACTGGCTTGTAGACCTCATCTTTTAGCCAAACCTTTGCATCATCCAAGCAGCATCGCATCTCTGTTGGGATACGCCAAACCTCAACGCCAATGTTCTTCTCAGTCAAACGATATTCACCTGCCCAAGTCCAGACCTCACCAAATAAACGCCGGTGAACCTCTTTTGCGGCTTCATCAATTAAGAGATCAAATTTTTTCGGTCGCTGTTCAAGCCACCTAAGCCCTTGTTCGATATTGATGGCTTCAACTTCATTAAGCTCTCCATGCGTCGTTACCCCACGGGCTTTCAGTCCTTGAAGCTCATCAGCAGTCAGAGGAGTTGCACCCTCTGGCTGGTTTAGAATACCTGTCATTTCCAGAAGCCACGTGCCATTTCTCTTACCAACTCTTCAGCAAGCTCCTCAATCGCCTCCTCTTGACTTTGTAGCCCTTCAGACTGTGATTCAAGAGCCATGTGTGCTCTCGTTCGCTTAATGATCCGCCTGGCTTTCTTTCGTGCTTGTTTCATCACGATATCTTTCATCGTCCCTTCGGCAGGAACAATTGCATAAACAAGTTTCCCACCCATGGCGTCAGCGACTTTATCAAGCTGCTTGATAGTGATAGAGCCCTCTTTTTCTCGATACTCCATTCTCGAAATCGAGGGCCTAGAGACGCCTACAAGTTCGGCTAGGTCAGTGATGCTCATCCCCAAAGCCAATCGAAATCGCTCAATCCATCCACGACGATCTGGTGCATTGCTCATTATCGTATTTGCAAAATCAATTAGCTCGGCATTTCTGCGCCTTATGGTAGCCTTGACGTTTCTCATCACTAACCCTCACCCGTAACTCAAAAGGTACGAATACCTATATATATAAACCATATTGGTTACGGAATTTATTATAGACGTGATATCTAATGCACGAAAATTTTTAAAAATGCACCTTATGAGTTTTATATTTCCATTTAATAGTGCGCTATATGCTGCTTTTAGTTACCTTACCGTACAATATAAGGCACACTTATGCCTCTAAAGTGAGCAAATCTTCATCCCAAAACAAAAAACCCGGCGCCTTACGACACCGGGTTTCTCGTTTAGTCCTGGAAGTGTATCCCCGAAAAGTGGATACCGGTTCTCGAACAAGGAAACGCCCGAAAACAACGCTTACTTGGAAGCGTCAGCCCAGCTCTTGATCAGCTCGTCGTAGTCAACGGTGACCGGAGTTGGTTTTTCGTTTGCCAGTTTGGCTTTAGGTGCACCCGGCTGGTTCAGCCAGTAATCGCGATCCTTAACTTCATTGAGCTTAGGACCACACTCACCCTGAACACCAGCACGCTCAAGACGCTTCAGAACTTTGTCCTGAGCAGCTGCAAGAGCAGTCATAGCTTCCTGAGGCGTTTTTGCGCCGGAGGATGCGTCACCAATGTTCTGCCACCACAGCTGAGCCAGCTTTGGATAATCAGGAACGTTGGTACCGGTTGGGGTCCACTGTACACGCGCTGGTGAACGGTAGAATTCAACCAGACCACCCAGCTTAGGTGCGCGCTCGGTGAAGGATGCGTCGCGGACGTCACTGTCACGCACGAAGGTCAGACCAACGTGAGACTTCTTCAGAGAAGTTGTCTTTGCAACGGTGAACTGAGCGTAAAGCCATGCAGCTTTTGCACGATCTTCCGGAGTAGACTTCATCAGGGTCCAGGAACCAGCGTCCTGATAACCCAGCTTCATGCCTTCTTCCCAGTAAGCACCCTTTGGAGAAGGAGCCATACGCCACTTAGGAGTACCGTCTGCATTCACAACCGGAATACCGTCTTTCACCATGTCTGCAGTGAAGGCGGTGTACCAGAAGATCTGCTGAGCAACAGAACCTTGTGCCGGAACCGGACCAGCTTCAGAGAACACCATGCCCGGAGCTTCAGCCGGAGCGTACTTCTTCAGCCACTCAATGTACTTGGTGATGGAGTAAACCGCTGCGGGACCATCGGTTGCACCACCGCGCTCAACGGAAGAACCAGCTGGGGAACAGCCATTTACGCGAATGCCCCATTCATCAACTGGCAGACCGTTCGGGATACCCTTGTCGCCAGCACCAGCCATGGAGAGCCACGCATCGGTAAAGCGCCAACCCAGAGACGGGTCTTTCTTCCCGTAGTCCATGTGGCCATAGACTTTCTCGCCGTTGATTTCTTTCACGTCGTTGGTGAAGAACTCAGCAATGTCTTCATAAGCAGACCAGTTAACCGGAACACCCAGCTCGTAGCCGTATTTCTCTTTAAACTGAGCTTTGATCTCCGGGTTTGTGAACCAGTCATAGCGGAACCAGTAAAGGTTCGCGAACTGCTGGTCAGGAAGCTGGTAAAGCTTGCCGTCTGGACCAGTGGTGAAGGACTTGCCGATGAAGTCTTCAATGTCCAGAGTTGGCAGAGTTACGTCTTTACCTTCATTCGCCATCCAGTCGGTCAGGTTACGAACCTGCTGGTATCGAGCGTGAGTACCGATCAGATCGGAGTCGTTGATGTAAGCATCGTAGATGTTCTCACCAGACTGCATCTGGGTCTGAAGCTTCTCAACAACGTCACCCTCACCGATCAAGTCATGAGTAACTTTAATACCGGTGATTTCGGTAAATGCTTTTGCAAGAACCTTAGCTTCGTACTCATGGGTCGCAATGGTTTCAGAAACCACTTTGATTTCCATACCTTTGAAAGGCTGGGCCGCTTTGATGAACCAGTCCATCTCCTTCAATTGCTCTTCCTGAGAAAGAGTAGAAGGCTGGAACTCGTCATTCACCCATTTTTTCGCAGCTTCCATATCTGCAAATGCAGAGCTGGAAGCACAGATCATGGCCGCAAAGCCAACAGACGCTAAAAGTTGACGTCTCATATATATTCCTCCCGATTATAACTTGTTGCACTGGCAGTCCCCTCAACGCCAGTGCGAAGAAAAAAGCTCATTCCTAAACCCAGCGGAACACGCAAAACGCATATGCCACACAGACCAACAGAGCCCACCAAAGGTTTGCACTAACAAACCCAAGCCAGAACAGGCAGATAAACGCACTGCCCAGCAACGAGACAAACAGGCGGTCACCGCGTGTTGTCTCAAATCTCAAGATGCCATGCCGCGGGCTTCCCCCCGGCACAAACCACTCCCAAACCGCCATTCCGGAAAGAAACAGCGCAATCATGATGAAGAAGATCGCTGTCGGCTGCGTCCAGGCCATCCACGAAAAATCCATGCCTCGCTCCCCTGTTAAACACGGCCCAGGGCAAAGCCCTTAGCGATGTAGTTACGTACAAAATAGATCACCAGCGCACCCGGAATAATGGTCAGAATCCCTGCCGCCGCAAGCACACCCCAGTCCATCCCGGAGGCTGAAACCGTACGGGTCATGGTCGCCGCAATCGGTTTGGCAGCCGTGGTTGTCAGCGTGCGGGCAATCAGCAGCTCAACCCACGAGAACATAAAGCAGAAGAACGCCGCCACACCGATGCCGCTTGCAATCAGAGGCATGAAGATCTTGCCGAAGAATTTCGGGAAGGAGTAGCCATCGATATATGCAGTCTCGTCGATCTCTTTCGGAACACCGGACATAAAGCCTTCCAAAATCCACACAGCCAGCGGCACATTGAACAAGCAGTGCGCAAGAGCTACAGCAATGTGCGTGTCGATCAGACCGAAGGCGGAATAAAGCTGGAAGAACGGCAGCGCAAACACCGCCGGAGGTGCCATACGGTTAGTCAGCAGCCAGAAGAACAGATGCTTATCGCCCAGAAACTTATAGCGCGAGAACGCATAGGCTGCTGGCAAAGCAACCGCCACGGAGATAACCGTATTGAGCGCCACATAGGTGATGGAGTTGATGTAGCCGCTATACCAGCTGGGGTCTGTGAAGATCACCATATAGTTGGCAAGCGTCGGCTCATCCGGCCACAGGGTGAATTTGCTTAAGATCTCCTGATTGGTCTTCAGGCTCATGTTAAAGAGCCAGTAGATTGGCAACATCAAAAACGTGATGTAAACGGTTGGCACCAGAAAGGAATAACGGCTCCCTGTTCTCGTGGCCTTGGCGCGGGCCCGACTGCGTGGAGCCTGTCCACCAGCAGCAACACCACCCTCAATTGCAGCAGTTCCGGTTGTTGTCGACATGGTGCTTACTCCTCGCCTGCGTAGTGTTTCTTCTCAGTTCCGGCATTGTTCATCACGGTGTAAAACACCCACGAGAACAGCAGGATAATGAGGAAGTAGACGAGCGACATCGCAGCAGCTGGCCCAAGGTCAAACTGACCGATCGCCATCTTCACAAGGTCAATACTCAGGAAGGTCGTGGAGTTACCCGGTCCGCCACCTGTGACCACAAACGGCTCGGTGTAAATCATGAAGCTGTCCATGAAGCGCAGCAGAACCGCAATCAGCAACACACTATGCATCTTTGGCAGTTGGATGTAACGGAACACAGCCCACCGGGACGCGCCATCAATACGCGCTGCCTGATAGTACGCCTCTGGAATGGAGACCAGACCCGCATAGCACAGCAACACAACAAGGCTGGTCCAGTGCCACACATCCATAACAATCACAGTAGCCCACGCTGCAACAGGGTCCTGCGTATAGTTGTAGTTGATGCCAAGTGAATTCAGGAAATACCCCAGCAGACCAATATCCGCACGGCCAAACACCTGCCAGATGGTGCCAACCACATTCCACGGCACCAGCAATGGCAGCGCCATCAGCACCAGACAAACCGGAACGCCCCAGCCTTTTTTTGGCATGCAAAGCGCAATCCCGATACCCAGCGGAATTTCAATGGCAAGGATCGTGAAGGAGAAAATCAGATTGCGCACCAGAGCGTCATGAAAGCGTTCAGAGGCGAGCAACTCCTGAAACCACTCCAGTCCAACCCAGAAGAACTGATTGTTTCCAAAGCTGTCCTGAAATGCATAGTTCACGACGGTCATCAGCGGAATAACAGCGGTAAAGGCCACCAGAACCAGAACCGGCAGAACCATAAACCATGCTTTGTTGTTTGCAGTCTTTTCCATGAAATCAGGCTCCTTCGCTCACGAGCCAGCTATCGGCATAAAGGTTCGTCTGTGCCCGATCGAAAAGAGCAGTCGGACTTTCCGGAATATTCTCGCCTTCGCCAACAATGGCATTCAGAGCAACACCATCCATCTCACCACGCAAAATGCGATAGCGTCCGATGTCTTCAACAGCGTTAACCTTCAGCGGCAGGCCCTCACCAGCACCACCCAGTTTCACAAATTCAGGACGAATGCCCACCTCGGTTTTCTTCGCGCTCTTGTTCGGATCAAGACCCACCTGCAAAGGAACAGTGTGTTCCCCGATCCGTGCCACGGTGCCATCCACCTCACACGGCAGAACGTTCATGCCCGGAGAACCAATGAAGTAACCAACAAACGTATGCTGCGGGCGGCGGAACAGCTCATCGGGCGTGCCAATCTGCACCACTTCACCGCCATACATCACCACAACCTTATCCGCGAAAGTCAACGCCTCCGTCTGGTCGTGGGTCACGTAAACCATGGTGAAGCCAAACTGCTTATGCAGGTGCTTGAGCTGGGAGCGCAGAACCCACTTCATGTGCGGGTCAATCACGGTCAGCGGCTCATCAAACAAGATCGCGTTGGTGTCAGACCGTACCAGACCACGGCCCAGAGAAATCTTCTGCTTCTCATCCGCTGTCAGCCCCTGCGCCTTACGCTTGGCCTTGCTCTCCAGATCAATGATCCGCAGAATTTCATTGACCTTCTGATCAACTTCAGCTGCCGGAACACCGCGATTGCGCAGCGGGAAAGCTAAGTTGTCGTAAACAGACATGGTGTCGTAAACGACCGGGAACTGGAACACCTGCGCAATGTTACGTGCCTCAGTCGAAAGCTCCGTCACTGGCTTGCCATCAAACAGCAGCTCACCCTCAGATGGGGTTAGCAGACCGGAGATGATGTTCAAAAGAGTTGTCTTACCACAGCCGGAAGAGCCAAGAAGCGCATAAGCACCGCCATCTTCAAAGGTCAGATTAACTTCCTTCAAAGCGTAGTCGCTTGGGCTTGCTGGATTCGGCAGATAAGAGTGGCGAATGTGGTCGAGATCAATACGTGCCATGCTCGCCTCCTTAAGCCGGCTCAACCATGAGAGACGCAACAGAGCGGCCCTCATCATCGAAAATCATGAAGTTCTTCGCGTCTACATACACGTCGATCTCAGCATCCACATCCACGTTATGAATGCCATGCTCCAGCGCCACCCAGCGGTGGTTCAGACAGGTCAGGTGGATGAAGCTCTCAGACCCGGTGATCTCGGAGACGTCAACAACAGCAGGAAGACACACAGCATCCTCGCTCGGGCGTTGCAGGTAAAGGTGATGGGGCCGGAAACCTGCTTTGTAATGGCCATCAGGAAGACGCTTTTCATCTTCGGTTGCCGGAATGACTGTGCCGTTAGAAGTGCGGAATTCACCTCCGCTTTTTGTCAGGCCCAGCAGGTTCAGCGGCGGATCAGAGAAAGTCTGCGCAGTAATGATGTCCTGAGGATTTCTGTAAACATCAATGGTATCACCAAACTGCGAAACACGGCCCTCATGCAAAGTGGCTGTACGCCCGCCAAGCAGCAGCGCTTCAGTTGGCTCTGTAGTCGCGTAAACAAACACGGCACCGCTCTCAGAAAAAATCTTCGGCAGCTCATCGCGCAGTTCTTCGCGCAGTTTATAATCCAGGTTCGCCAGCGGCTCATCCATCAGCACCAGATGCGCGCCCTTCACAAGCGCACGCGCCAGTGCTGTACGCTGCTGCTGACCACCGGAAAGGTTCAGCGGTGTGCGGTCCAGATAAGGCGAGAGCTTCATCAGATCCGCAGCTTTGCGCACCTGTTTGTCAATCTCATCTCGTTTCAGCCCTGCAACACGCAGTGGGCTGGCGATGTTTTCATAAACCGTGAGAGCCGGGTAGTTGATGAACTGCTGGTAGACCATGGCGACATCGCGCTTGCGCACGGAAACACCAGTCATATCCTGTCCATTGACGAGCACTTGCCCTGCAGTTGGTTTGTCCAGCCCTGCCATCAGACGCATCAGCGTCGTCTTGCCAGACAGTGTTGGTCCCAACAATACGTTCAGTGAACCACTTTCAAGACGTAAAGACACGTCGCGAATATGATCCATGCCGTCAACAGTTTTGCTGACGCCCCTTAATTCAAGCATGTTGCCCTCCCGGAACAGAAAGCGACCCAACTGCTTCCTGAGGTGCACGCCGCTTGCACTGCGGCACCTTTAAATTCCCTGATGTAATTCCTGAAGCTGCTGAAATTACAAGCAGCTAAACCTTATTTATTTGAAGGTCTTTATAAAGAGACGCAGCGACTAGCCGCGAAACATCTGCCTTCTTTTATGATCTCCCCCCGGAACACCCCTCAAAGTACTTTCTTCTTAAGGTTCAGCATTGAAAAGTGCTTTCTGAAGACAAAATTAAACTACGTCCTCACCCTCACGTCAATTTTCGTTTATCAGCGATAATGCACATTATCGCGTAAATTCGAAATATAAGCGAAAGCACTTAGCCGTCAATTCGAAAATTGACAAAACTAAACTCTCCTCAGTTATCCATTAGGATGAGACGCTGCCTTCTTCTGCTATGGCGTGATCAATCAAAACAGTCGAACAGACGTCTCTTAAGGCATTAACATCTTGAAAAAGGTAAATATTCAAAGAGACATCACACCTGATGAGGTAGCCCATATTTCCGCTGCATAAGAATTCGAAATTAATGAGATTAAGAATTGTCCCCACTTCCGTGAGTATTTCTTAACTGCAAACACAATGTCTCTCTTAGCGCTCCCAAACTGCCACAGCTAAGCCTTTGCTGTGAGTTAAAGCAGGCGCAAAGTCTCAAAACCGAGACCACACAAGGGAGAGCTAGGATGAACAGACGAGAGTTTCTCGGTGTATCTGCCCTGACACTATCCAGCACCTATGTTGGCTTACAAATCACTCCAGCCTTTGCCTCAGAACAGAGTGAAGCTGCCCTGAAGAATGCAAAGGTAACATACTTCGACGCCCGTCCCGGCTCTCGTTCAAGAGACATCGGCTTCGATTCTGACGGCATGGTCTGGTACTGCGGGCAGGCAGACGGCACCCTCACTCGCCTTAATCCTGACAATGGAGAGTTACACCCCGTCTCTTTAGGCGAAAAAGCAGCACCCCATGGTGTCGTCCTCGGCCCGGATGGGGCCATGTGGGTGACAGAGGGCGGACAAAACGCCATCGCCCGTGTTGAACCACAAACCGACGCAGTCACCCTGATCCCGCTGCCTGCTGAGTTCGCAGATGCGAACCTCAATACCGGGGTTTTCGATCAGGATGGTATCTATTGGTTCACCGGACAAAACGGCGTTTACGGACGTGTAGACCCGGCGACGCAAGAGATTGAAGTCTGGCCCAGCCCGCAAGGCCCCGGCCCCTATGGCATCACCGTTACACCGCAAGGAGATGTCTGGTACGCCTCCCTCGCCGGAAGCCACATCGCCAACATCGACAAGACCACAGGCCGCGCCCGCATCGTCACCCCACCAACAGAGGAACAGGGTGCTCGACGTATCTGGTCCAACTCAAAGGGCAAGCTATGGGTCAGCGAATGGCTTTCCGGTCAGGTCAGCCACTACGACCCGCAGGCCGACACCTGGCGCGATTGGAAGCTCCCTGGCAACGACCCGCTGCCCTACTCAGTCTATGTAGATGAAAACGACAAGGTCTGGCTCACCGACTTCGACGCCGACGCTATCGTCTACTTCGACCCGGACACAGAAGAATTCACCAGCTTCCCAAGCAACAAAGCCGACGCCGACGTCCGCCAGATGGCAGGCCGTAAAGGCGAAGCATGGGGCGGAGAATCCGGCACCGACAGGATCGTGCGCATCCAGTTTGGCGAAACAGAAACTGCGCCTTCTTAACAAGAGAACCGGAAGGGCACCCTTGGCGTCCTTCCAGCTTAAAACGAAGGAATGCAAGTTACCACACAGAGTTTCGATGTCAGGAGGTACATCATTTACATTCGGAGATCATCAAAGACGCCTTTTCAATAAAACCTTCGAATTTCAACGAGGTAAAAGCCATCTTCTTATTTAGCAAATCGAACACATAATGCTCTGAGTTGGTTTTGTTATAGATTACAGAAACAGAAATGGTGCGCGTTCCTACACCTGTCAAAACGACTTGCGCTCCCTGCCCGGAGGCACTCTTTAGCTGATGCGCATCTTTAAACAGAATATCCGCTGAGTTCTCCTTAAGCTCTAAGGCAATAATCCCTCCAGTTATTGCGTCTTCGGTCCAGCCTTTTTGACTTGCTGAGACAAACCCATTTTCAAAGTAGTATCCGTACCCTTTAGGTTCCCGGCATTCTATCATCGTCTCTGAAAACGAACCTGATACGCCGGTTAACACAAACAGCACAGCCAAAATTCCCAAAGTAATCTTAGCAACCATGAGCTTTCAGCCTCTTATCGAGATTCAAACATTCCCTATTTCAGTAGTTTGCACTCGATGTATGTCCGTTCTCAAACCTTGTTTTGACAGGGCTGAATCACAGCTACCCAGAAGCAAGAAGGAGCGGATAGGTACTTTCAAAACGAAAACGCCATCTGATCCTTATTGGTACCAGCACCATAGGGAATGCCTTCGTGGTCCAGTAGCCAGATCTTTGTTGGCAATCCCCCACCAAACCCAACCAGCGCCCCGTTCGCACCAATCACCCGGTGGCACGGAATAACAATCGGCAGCGGATTTGCATTGTTTGCCAGCCCCACCGCACGGCTTGCACCGGGATTTCCGAGGGCCTTGGCAATATCACCATAGCTGCGCGTCTCCCCAAACGGGATCGCTGCAAGCTGTTCCCAGACACGCTTTTGAAAGTCCGTCCCGATCAGCGTCCAGTCCAGTGAAAAGACCTTCAACTCACCAGCAAAGTAAGCACTCAGCTGCGCAATCAAACCAGCATAGGGCTTAGCGTCTTCCACCCAGCCCTCTTCAACAAACCGCCTGCGTGCACTTTCCGGAAAGTGGAGAAACTCCAGCGCCCCGGCACTGCCGCCAATCAAAAGCTCCCCCACCGGGCTCTGATAGGTGCAATATGTGATCGGTTCATCAGCGCTCATGACCAGTTGCTCCCTTTACTGCACATAAAAGAACTCCCCACCACGATCAGTAACGGAGAGTTCCTGTAAAGCTTAATAAAGCAAACCACACTTCGCAAGCACACCAGCCTTCAATGCCTAGTTTAACCTGTAAACCACCACGGCCAAAAAGAGCGCTCCCAGTTTCTGGAAACGCTCTTGCACCGGAGTTCATTCAGTTATGCGTAGCTGACCACCTCAAACTCAATACCGTCATCATCATCAAAGTAGAAGCGCCGTCCAGGTTCATAGTCCGAGTGGTTTCGGGTCTCATATCCACCCGCCAGCACTTTCTTCTCAACCGCATCGAGGTCTTCAACCACCACCCCCACATGGTTCAGACTGCCATGCGTGACGTAATTGTCCTCTTTAGTCGCTCTGGTGTTGCCGAGGGAATAAACAGCAATATAACTGTCATCTGTTCCCACATGAACGGTCGTCCCGCCTGCCCGCGCAGCACCTTGCCAGCGAACCTGCCAACCAAACCAGTTAGTGAGACGCTCAGCAGTTGCAACCGGATCAGAAACAGTAATGTTCACATGCTCTAAAAAACTCTTCGTCATCACAATAGCCTTTCTTTTGACTTGAGATGCATCTCTTTTAGGAGTTTAACTTAAGTTTAAGTCAAGAGCTTTTGAGGGTCTTTATGAGTGCAACTGAAGTCATGACAATCGGAGCGTTAGCCGAGCGTACCGGGCTTACCACTTCCGCTATTCGGTTTTATGAGAGAAAAGGCATAGTGACAGCTGCTCGTAATGCAGGCGGGCAGCGCCGTTTTATGCGTGCCGATATCCGCCGATTGTCATTTGCATTGATTGCGCAAGAATTCGGCTTCACAATTAAGGAAATCGCAGAGCAGCTCGCAACGCTCCCGCCCGGTCGTGCCCCCAGCAAAGCTGACTGGACCCGGCTAAGCAAACAGTTCCAAACCCATCTGAACAGGCGTATCGCCCGTATGGAACGCCTGCGCACGCAACTGGAAGGCTGCATGGGCTGCGGCTGCCTCTCCCTTGACAAATGCGAGCTATACAACGCAGGCGACGCCGCCGCCAGCTATGGCCGTGGCCCACGGTTTATCTATGGCGATAAGTCATTTAAGAAAGAGCCAGCTTAACTGTTGTCACTGACAGACTACAGCTAATGCGCAGATTCCGGGCAACAAAAACCCCGCCATCCGATGATAGCGGGTTTGATAGTTTGGTTGCGGGGGCAGGATTTGAACCTGCAACATTCAGGCTATGTTCTTAACACAGCAAGTGAACCTCGTATGCCGGTGTCACCAGCTACTCCGCAAATTCTGCGATGAGAGGTCGTTGGTGACACCAGACCAAACACTATTCAGGGATAATCCGCTGATCCAGCTCTTTATCTTTCTTGCGGTCGCTCTCAATCAGGTTACGGATTGCAGGGCGAGACAAAACTCTTTGGCGGTATGCCTCAAGATTCGGATAAGAGCTGTGATCCAGATGTGCGTTTTCTGAAAGCACAAAGAACCAGGTGAGGTAGGCATCTGCTGCGCTGAAACGGTCACCCAAAAGGAATTGCCGGTTAGCAAGATGGTTCTCCAGCACTTCAAAACGTAAAGGAGCCAGCTCCCGAACCCGGTCCTTAACCTCATCCGTGGCTTCCTGATAGAAAATCACACGGAACAATCCTTTGTGTAACTCTGTCGCGCAAAAAGAGATCCAGCGCATGAGCTGATAATATTCAGGATCTTGCGGATTTACGCGAAACTCTGGATTTTCGGAAAGCGACTGGAGCTGCATGATAACAGTTGAGGTCTCTGTAAGAAGACTATCATCATCCAGCCTGAGCACTGACACTTGCCCCAAAGGGTTGATGTCATAAAGTGATCCACCTGCTTCCAGTTCTTTTGTGCGTAAGTTCAGGTACTCGATATCCAACGGCACGTTGCCCTCTGCGGCGGTAAAACGCGACGCGAGAGAACACGTAAGAGGAGCGTGATAGAGAGTGGTCATGGGTCTTCGCCTCTGGTTATGCCTGCAAGAACTCTTCTGTTTTTGTTATGTTCGCATAAGCAAAGCTCAGAGCGGACATGTAAGCCTTGTGAATATTGTCGGCATCAATGGTTTCACCGTTAAACTCCAGGTCTCGTGATGAGCAGGCATCTTCTACCACAGTCACATTGTAGCCGAAGTCAGCTGCTGCACGGGCGGCGGCATCAATGCACATATGGCTCATGTCACCAATGATTGTTACGTCAGTGATGCCATGCTCATCCAAAAGTTCCTTCAGGTTTGTCTCACGGAATGCATTCACATGGTGTTTCAATACCGTCAGCTCACCGTCTTTTGGTGTCATGGTCGGATGAATTTCTGCACCGTGTGATCCAGGAGCAAAGAACGGTGGGTTATCTATCTGGAATTCATGGTGAACGTGGATGATGGTTTCATTTTTTGATCGGGCATGTTCCAAAACGTGCTTTGCATTTGCTGCGGAAGCCTCAATATTGTGCAGCTCCCATTTGCCACCTGGAAAGTAATCGTTTTGCACGTCGATAACAATGAGGGCACTTTTAGACATTTTTTTCTCCTTTAGTTTTAGACTGAATGCCATTTTAAAGGTTGGCCCACATAATCGTGATTGGTAGATCCGACATAGTTCGGGGTAATTCAGACAAATGAAGTCAAAGAAACCTGAGTTCCGCATAGGGATTGTCGCTTACCCGCATGTTCAAAAAGCCGCTGTTTACGGATTACACGATCTGATTTCCTCAGCCAGCCAATTTGAAGCGAAACGGATTTCCTCTCGCCCGCGCTTGCATTGCGATATTATCGAGGATATCACTGGCGAAGAGGCTTTGTTTCGTACAGCAGTTATTCTGCCACCTTCTCTTGAAACCCCGCTTGCAGAGACCATAGACGACCAACTGGTCCGTTGGATTTTGCAACAACATAGGAGAGGTACTCTTATTTGCTCAGTATGCGCAGGTGCCTTTCCACTCGCGGCAAGTGGCCTTTTAAATAATCGTCAGGCCACAACTCACTGGGCATTGGCTGAAAGCTTCTGCAAGCAATTTCCTGAAGTTCAGTTAAATACCAACCGGTTGATTATTGACGACGGTGATGTGATAACAGCAGGTGGCGTGATGGCATGGACAGACTTAGGCCTCAAACTCGTGGCGCGGTTTTTAGGGCCTGCGGTGATGCTGGAAACGGCTCGCTTTTTTTTGATTGATCCGGGTGAACGCGAGCAAAGTTTCTACAACCTGTTCACCCCCAATTTGTCTCATGGAGACATGGTTATATTAAAAGTACAGCATTGGTTGCAAACTCAGTATAGCAATCATTTAACTGTGACTGAAATGGCTAAAACAGCTGGCTTGGAAGAACGAACTTTCGTGCGTAGGTTTCTCTCCGTAACAGGGTTGAATCCATCAAAATATTTACAGAGCCTACGTATTGCCAAAGCCCGTGAACTTTTAGAGTTGAGCCCACTAAGCATCGAAAACATTGCTCTAAAAGTAGGATATCTGGACCCCTCGGCGTTCAGAAAACTGTTTCAAAAACTTATCGGCCTCTCCCCCCGCGACTATCGTAAACGCTTCTCACAAGTCGATGTTACGGGTAAGCTCTAGACAAGAACCAGACCAACATTCTGGTGATGGTTCTTACTCATTTTACAATACAGACTGAATTTCAGACAAGAAAAAACCCGCCATCTTGTGATAGCGGGTTTGATACTTTGGTTGCGGGGGTAGGATTTGAACCTACGACCTTCAGGTTATGAGCCTGACGAGCTACCGGGCTGCTCCACCCCGCGGTAATTATATGTGTTCTGTGTATTTTGAGAGGTTTTAGTGTGATTTATTCATGCCCGGCGGCGTCCTACTCTCCCGCGTCTTAAGACGA
>CANMBS010000020.1 GCA_947496145.1 uncultured Pseudovibrio sp. | reverse complement strand
AGACTCACCTTCGGAGCCTCCGGAAGTAAAGGATTACTCAGCGCAATATCACCGTTTGGCAACACAGACAAAAGCTCTTTCCCCCAACGCCCCATGCCGTAAACCGCATGGGCAGTACCTTGATCATTTGGCAACCATTTATCCCTTTCCATATTTTTTTGCCCCATTTACTCGCGCACTATCCATCTGACAAGCATAAACTTATCGTTCTAAACATCAGAGAAAGAAAGAAAAGACCGCAATCACACAAACCTCCCCCCTCAGAGAAGGTATTAAGGCTTCAAAATGTGCCGTTGCTAAGGAGAACTGGTCAGGCCTTGTAGGTATCACAGCTTGCAATCATATTGCTAGGCTGCGCTTCAGTCCCGGCACCATAAAAGCAAGCGGTGAGTGAAAAGTAAAAGCTATAAAGCAAGCATTGTGATGTTAAGAAAATGAGTGGACTGTCTCACGTTAACTTTCAGCAACAGTTATTTCTGGAGAGTTGCCTTGCATTGTATTTAGAAGTGGATTATGTGGTAACTATTAGTGGTTTGTATTTTTTATTCTTTTTTCTTTCCTATGCCTGCTATATTAATTTAGATTCAAATGCCCACTATTTAAAATACGCAGCCTAACATTGTTGTTCGCACAAATTTCAGATTCAATCATAGGCTCTAAATTGAAAGCACCCTTATGTCCTTCGAAGCTAATCATGATACTAATGCCTTTAATATAAAAGCTAAACGAAGAACTATCCGAACTGATGTTTTTACTGAGATTTTGCGAACAGCCAACCTTGCATCAACTCAGTCGGTGCCACACAGCAACTTTCTGGATTACTTGTCTGCAGACTCTGGAGAGTACGAACCTGATCTGGGATCGATCGTAAAGCATAAAATTACAGAGGAAGTTGGCTTTGTGTGCGGTGAGACCACACTGATTTGCGGGCAACGGGCCTTGAAGTTCAGAACATTTGACAGCGCCCCGACCGAGAGTGTGGCCTGCATTCCAGCTGACCTCACAGTTGTCGGCGATCCGGAATTAAGGGTCGGGTACTCGGTCAATACAAAGACTTCGGATAGCTAAAGTAAACTGACACCCGAATGCAAAAAACGCTCCGTTTGCGGAGCGTTTTGCTTTTGTGGTGTGAGAAAAGAAAACTACTCGCTTAAGGTGTCGCTCAACTTAAAATCAACGGGTTTGAGGACGTATTCATCTGGAACCTCAGAAAAGCGAAGGACCTTTCCTCCATGAGCAGATGAGAACCGCTCTGCCCCTTCTTTCGTGCCAAATGGAATAACTTCCGGTGCTCCCATTCCACCGTTCTTAGAACTGCCAATAACGAAAAATGCAAGGTCTGCATCTACCCAATTGTCATTCCCAGGCTGCTCCCAGCTTTCAGCTCTATCCATATCATTGACATAGATTGCGACATAGTCCTTAGACTCTTCAGGAAGGCGAGTAAATGCAACGGCATCTCGCACCTGAGAGAACCAGAGGGGGAACGGGCTACCAGCCAAATGAATTTGAGCTTTTGGTCCTTCATGCTCAAGCACAGTCATTTGGCAATAGAACCCAGCAGCTTCTTCGCTGAGTTCCATTGCTTTGGGTTTGATTATCTCTTCTTTTTCCTGACACGCTGTCAGCAGCAATGCAACGCCAAAGGCCACAAGTAGCTTCTTCATCATGGGGAAACCCTTTTCAGCAAGACAACCGCACAAGACAAGGCCAATCCTGCAAAAGCGAAGATTGAGAAAAGCGCAACAACCGGCGGGAATGGCAGGCTTTCGGCAACACCAGCCATTCCACCAACCATCGCATTGGCATCAAGCGCAGCCAGATTGAACAGCCTGAATGCATCCGCAGGATTTGCAAGAAGCGCGAAAGGGAACACGCTGGAAGCAAAAAAACCTTCACTATCAGCAACCAGAGCTCCTAGAAGCGCCAGATCGTAAAGGACAATCAAAACCAGCCAGATACCAATTGCCATAGCAGCGGCCGTGGTGACTTGACGAACCAGCGAGCTGACGATGTAGCCCAAAGACAAAAATGCAAGGCCGAGAAGCGTTGACGTTCCAATCAATCTTGCAAAATCAATGAAGCCACCAGTATCGCCACCACCCGTCGCAGCCAGAAGAACTGCGGTAGATCCATATCCAAGTGTAAGCGCCAGCAGCAACACACAAAGGTGCCCAATGGCTTTCCCAAGCAAAAACTCCCCCCGTGTCATCGGAGAGGAAAAAATCAAGAGCAGCGTGCCACGCTCAATCTCTCCGGCCACAGCGTCGAACGCCAGAAGCAAGGCTATGAGTGGAACCAGATAGACCGATAAACTGGAGAGTGATGCAACAGTAATCGTCATGCGGCTTACATCTAGTGTCCCGGCTGGTGCAGAACCAAGCAGAGCCAGTGCCAGAGAAAACGCGCTTAAAATCACCACGGATAGCAAGATCCAGCGGTTACGAAGACCAATACGGATTTCTTGATGGGCAACAGTCAGAATACGTTGAAACATACCTTAAGCCTCCCCTGCACGATCTTCATCATGAGCTTTCTCAGAAAAATGCTTATAGACATCATCTAGGGTAGGCAAATGTACATCGATGTCTTCGATCATTGGACCCAGGCTGGTAACGGCAGCAATACGTGCGATTTTCTCTTCACGAGCACACATAATTTCAACGCTTCGACAATTCACCGGCGTCCCGCCAAGCCGATCAGCAAGTCGTTCAGCAGGCTCATCTTTTGCCTTCACTTTGAGACGAATAGGAAGACGTGCAGCAGCCCGCAGATGCTCTAATGTATCGTTTGCAACTAACCTCCCCTGTGACATGATCAAAATGCGATCAGTGCGGGCCTCCATTTCGGTCAACGCATGTGAAGACAGGAGGACTGTTGCGCCATTGGCCGATATCTCACTGACCAGATCATAAAAATTCTGGCGAGAGATAGGGTCAAGGCCACTGGTTGGCTCATCCAGCAGAACCAGTTTAGGGGTCCCGATTAAAGCCTGTGCCAGTCCCAAACGTTGACGCATCCCTTTTGAGTACGTTCCAACGCGGCGGCGGCCCGCCTCTGCAAGGCCGACTTTCTCCAGCAAACTGACCGCCTTCGTCGGGTCTTCACCTTTAAGCTTGGCGTAGTATTTAAGAACTTCAACCCCGCTCAATGTTCTTTGAAAGGCAACGGATTCTGGTAGGAACGCCGTTGAAGCGCGTGCTTCGTCACTACCCGGCGCTGCGCCTAAGACTTCAATCTGCCCTTCACATATGGGCAAAAAACCAAGCGACATCTTAAAGAATGTCGTCTTGCCGGCCCCGTTGTGACCAAGGAGCGCGACCCTCTCTGCACTTCCAAGTTCAAAACTCAGGTCTTTTACGGCATCCCGTCCATCGAAGGTTTTTCGGACGTTTTCAGCTCGAAGAACAGTTGTGCTCATCTTCTTGCTCCTACCTTCGGCATTGTTATTTCTGGAGCATGCATCAATGGTTTTGTATCCACGATGCCACCTGGCAAAAGCGCCGGAAACTGTGACTGTGTCCAGCTGAGAAGCTGAACCGCAGGGCTTCCTGTAAGCAGTTTTGCGGCAGGTTGTGTCCAGAGTATTTGATCAACCATATCATTTGGCCTGTAAGCGGTATCGGCGACACCATCCCCATTCATGTCAAAAGCGGAATGATCACTCCAGAAGTTTCCGCGCCCGTCATAGGTCCACTCAAGATGGCGTGTTCCCACGTATTTCACCTGAGTTTTGTTTCCAATGAAGGCATTGTCAGAGAACTTATTTTTCGCAGACCCGGCAGTGAAATGAACCCCGATCTCGCAACGCTCAAATCTGTTGCCGTCAACGATGTTTTTGTTGGCGTTATACATGAACAGGCACTTTTCAGGCGTACCTTGAATGTAGTTACCTTTAATTACTGCATTATTGGCATAGTTAAGCATCAACCCGTGATCGCGGTCACTGATGGAAATATTGCCTGTAATTGTGAGCTTGTCAGAAAACATCAGCGCATAGCCAATGTGATTGCCTACCGACACATTGTTGGAGACAGTCCCTTTATTACCGTACATATAGTGCACAGCAAAACGAGTGTCTTCGAAGTAGTTATTTCTAAAAGTGTCTTTCGGGCTTGTATTCACAAAAATACCGTCCCGACCATATTTGATAGTGTTGTATTCCACCACCAGTCTTGGCGAGTTCCAGACATAGATACCATTACCGCGCTCATTGGGGCGTAAATCCCGACGACCCTCAATCAAATTGTCGGCAATATATGCATCATCCGGTCCATGTGCATCCACACCAACCAGATTATTCAGGAACTTGTTGCCTGTAATCCGGGCACGGTCTGCTTTCTTTGTCAGCTTCACGCCCGAGTCGATTGTTTGGTTCGAAAGGCCAGAGCCGGTAATCACCAGCCCGTCGACGACCACATCTGGTGCTTCGACAGTTATCACTGAGCCTTTGCCGTTGCCTTTAAGCTCTGCGCCTGGCTCTCCTTTAAGCACCAAAGACCGATCAATGACGATCGGTCCTTGATGAATTCCAGCAGAAAGGCGCAGTACGTCTCCGTCCTGCGCCTCTTTTAAGGCGCGGGCTAAGGCATCAGGCTGAGCAGGAACCGCGATTTCAGCGGCGTGAACACTAAAGCTCACGCCAACTAAAGCCGTCGCTCCCAGCAGTGTTTGCCAGAAGGACCTTGTCATGCCCGCAACTCCCTTATGCGTCGCGTGGCTCAACAAGCATACGGCCACGCATTTCCATGTGCAATGCATGGCAGAACCAGTTGCAGTAGAACCAGTGAACGCCTGGACGCTCCGCAATGAAAGTTACGGAAGCAGTCGCCTGAGGAGCGACTTCCATAGCCACACCATAGTTGGAGATACAGAAGCCGTGTGTCAGATCGTCAATGTCATCAATATTGGTGACATAAACAGTGACTTCATCACCCTGCTTTACGGTAAACTTCTCAAGAGAGAATGTTGGTGCAGCAGAATGCATGTAAACGCGGACCTTGTTACCATCGCGAATTACATGTTCAGCTTCTTCCAGATCTACACCGTCTGCCTTTGCCTGTGCAACCGCATCAGCAAACATCGGATCATTACGATCCCAGACGGACACAGGGTTCACAACAGAACGGTGAACGAGGATAACATCGTGCGGCTCTGCGAAGGTTGGGCCGTCGTGAACAATTTTCATCTCATCGCCAGAAATATCGATCAACTGCTCATTTTCTGGTTTCAAAGGACCGACATTCAAGAAGCGATCCTTAGAGAATTTGTTCAATGACACAAGCCATTTACCATCCGCATCCAGCGTCTCACCCATGGAGGTGTGGTTATGACCAGGCTGGTATGCCACATCGATTTTGGAATGGATCGGGTCCACCTCCTCACCATTGTAGGCACGGATAGCTTTGTCGATATCCCACTTCACCATCTGGCTATCGAGGAACAAAGTGGTGTATGCAAAACCGCGGTTATCAAATGCAGTATGAAGTGGGCCAAGACCCAGCTCAGGTTCTGCGACAACTGCGGAGCGAGGATCCGCACCATCAAATACTGCATCCAGCTTGGTCACATCAATAACAGAAACTGTTGGAGACAGCTTACCATTGATCATAACATGTTTTTTGTCTGGACAGGTGTTACAGCCATGTGGGCTGTTTGGCACTGGAACATATGCGGTGTACTTTGAACCTTTACGGCCATCCAGTACAGGCACACCATTAAGAACCTGATAGTCGCCGTTTTTCACGCCTTCTTCGATGCGCTTGATGTTGAAGACAACACAGTGGTCCGTTTCGTTCGCGGTCATCTCTGCCAGGTTCGTACCCATTTCAGAGTTGTAGCTGGTCGCGAATGCATATTTTCCCTGATAGTCCGCATCGCAGTTATCAAGGTTACCGGATACGATAACCTGCCATGCGACTTCCATGGTATCGCCATCGATAGCGGTAAAGATGCAGCTGTATTTTTCTGGTTCATCCAGAATAGTACCGTCGTTCACCAACGGAGCTTCATGCTCACCGTTCGCAAAAACGTAGCCTGTGCGAGGATATTTCTGAGGACGCAGGCCATGAATGTCGTGTGCATTTGGAATTTCAACGATCTTGTCACACTTCATGACATCACAGCGAACACGTGCAACACGTGTATTTGCTTTGTCATTCATGAACACGTAACGACCATCATATTTACCTTCACTGAAGGACATATGGGGATGGTGAAGGTCGCCGTTATCATAATGCTCCATACCATGAGCAGCAAGGAACTCCTTGGTTTCTGGCAGGAGTTTTTCCTGCAGAACCTTTTTGGACTCGTTGGTCTGCCCCCAGCCTGTTGCTGAACAACGGTTGAATACCGGAATCCGCATCAACTCACGCATAGACGGAATACCCAGAATGCGCAGTTCACCAGATTGGCCTGAGGACCAGAAACCGTAGTATTCGTCCAGATCACCTGGCTCTACAGTCGCACTATTCGAAGACGCTTTTGCAGGTGTGATGCCAGTGCCACTGGCAACCGCAACCGCACCCAAACCTGCAACTGCGGCGGTCTTAGCTGTACCACCAAGCAATGCGCGGCGAGATAAGCCTTCTGTTCTATCAACCATGAAAGTCTCCCTTGTGCTTTCTATTTATGTTGGCCTTAGGCCGGTTGTTTGACGGAAGTGCCCTTTTCCGTCTTTGAAAGACCGGTCTGCGCCTCGAACTTCTTGCGTCGTGCAAGCTTCTTAATGCAGACCGGACATTTGTCGTCGCTCTGATACAGCACCTGACAATGCAGGCAGTTCAGGCATTCGTTTGGATTGATGTGTCCTTCAGGATGAATTGCACCAACCATGCATTCTTTTTCACAGCGAGCGCATGGGCTGCCACATTCCTTGTAGCGCTTGAGCCAGTCGAACATGCGCAAACGCGCAGGGATGGCAAGAGCAGCTCCCAGAGGACAAAGGTAACGGCAGTAAAAGCGCTCGATGAAAAGACCAGCCCCAAGAAGCAGCACCGCAAACAGTACATAGGGCCACCCACGCTGGAACTTCAAAATGATCGCGGTCTTAAAAGGTTCAACTTCAGCGTAATGCTCAGCAACTGCGAGAGAGTAAAGAGAAAGGCCGAACAAGCCGAGGAAGATCATATACTTCACGGCCCACAAACGCTCATGTAAGCCCCACGGCAAGGTGACCTGAGGCACCTTGAAGAACTTGGCAATCCTGTTGGTCAGCTCCTGAAGAGCACCAAATGGGCAAAGCCAGCCGCAATACGCCCCACGCCCCCAGAACAGCAGTGCTGCTGCAACTGAGAACCACAGCAGGAAGACCAGCGGATCCATCAGGAACGCACTCCAGCTGAACTCAGAGGTCAGGGCAGAAAACAACGCGAGCACATTAACGACGGAAAGCTGCGCATTTTCCATCCAGCCTAACCAGACCAGCACAAAGGTGAGGAAGCCTATACGGAACCAGAAGGTAAACTTCTCTGATTTCGAAACCTGCATTTGGAAGAAGAAAACACCTGTCAGAATGGCAAGAGCAATGCCAAGGATCGCAATATCAATCTGGCGGTCATTCCAGATGCGCTGCCAAAGCTCAACGCGCGCATCTTCCTCAGAAGCTGCAATAGCACTCTCACCCGCCTCATCTATCGCAGTCGCAGCGACTTCAATCTTCTTCAGATACTGCGCAGGCAGCTGGTAACCCAGATCAAATGTCAGGAATGTCTTTTCGATAGCCCCAATAGTGCGATGGGCCAGTAACTGAAGGCGGAACGGCTTGCTTGGTTCGAAACCTGAATCCGCAGGAATGGTAAAGATATCCAGTTCTTTAAAGGTTGGCGCATCGCCCGCAGCGATTTCACCAAGGCGCTTATGCTGCCGGTCCTTGAAGCGAACGGATATATCATCCTGAATCAGCTGAATACGGTCGAAGATGCCACCGCGCACATATCCAGTGCCTTTAAAGGAATAACGGCCACGGCCAAGCACGACGATTGCATGCTCGCCTTCTTTTAAACGATCTTTGAGATTGCCATACTCTGCGTCTCCCATAATGGTGCGACCAATAGTTGGGACGTCAGCAAGGCCCATATACATATCGATATATGCGTCGGTATCAGGCCCTTTTTCCGGACGTTTTATCGCCTTTGGGTTGCCCTGCTCCACAAACGCAGCATTAATCTGCCCGACGTCCAAAGTCAGGCGACGAAGGGAACCGTCACCGGTCAGCGTCATCCAGTCAGAAATCTCAGTTTTTTCAGGATCAACAAGGAACTTCGGCCCACTGTCAGCAATCTTGGTCTTGAGCCCGCCAATACCAAGGGTGCGCGCCACTTTAAGGCTTGCTCGGACAACAGAATCGTCAATGACCATGATGGTCACCGTCGCACCGGAGATAATATCCAGCTCGTGAGCAGACCCTCCCTGCTCCGCCTCCTTCCTGATATCAAGACCAGCATAGTTTTCAGTAACTTGCTTGATCGCACTATCAGGAATACCAATCAGGACGATTGGTTCAGCATGCTTTACAAGTTGCACGCTGGTCAAAATTCCGTCCGGATTAATACCAACAAGTGTATCGATTGGCTTGCCAGAATAACCTGTTGTTGAGACGAGATCAGTGGTCAGGAAGACCCAACCAAGCACCTCATCGCCCGCCATTGCAGGAAGCACCGCAATGTCTTCGCGCAACTCGCCATATCTGTCAGCAGTGGGAAAAAACTTCGTAACCTCAACCTTCCTGGCAAAATTGAGAACACGGTCTTGAGAGTTTGACGCGGCAACCGCGTAGTTTATTGCACTGAAAAACAATGCAAAAATAAGTATGATGGCAGTGCGCAACCTGAGGGCATGCATTTCCGAGAAGCCTTATCTCGTATGAAAAATATACATTAGTAGGTGCGCTTATTCGACATTGAGTTCTTTGCGAAATATCAAAAACACAATTTCACGGGTTTAGTCGCATCAAATTCCTGTTATTGAAGCGATCAAGACCTGTTGGAAGATCCAGACATGCCATTTCCTTCATCATTAGGTAGAAGCAGACGATAACATGTTGTTTTCACAAGATATTAATGTGAGGGAATAAGACCTACATCTATTTCTTTAGGGTGAAACGCCCTCTCAGATACCTTCGTTTCCTCCCGCCCCTACGCAATTTCCTCGCGTGAGCGAGACAATTTGCCCTAGCAACATATTCTGTGAACATCAGTTCAGCTCCGATGAGACATCGAGTGCCCTCCTCAAGATGTAGTTCAAAGCCACAAACCGTCCCCTTCTTTTCAAAGCAGGAGTCGCGAAGAATATTTTCTCCTCAATGTGGAAAATAGAAAAAAGCTCTTGCGCTAACCCCCTGCAATCCTTAGAAGACCCCTCACAGGCAGCGACCTAGCGGTCACGACCTCAAGAGCCCGTAGCTCAGCTGGTAGAGCAACTGACTTTTAATCAGTAGGTCCACGGTTCGAACCCGTGCGGGCTCACCATTTATCTCATGGTGAAAAAAGAGATATTACAGAGCTCCCTTTGAGGGGGCTTTTTACGTATAAAGATTCATTTATTCTATAAGCAGCGTTGCTCGCCTGACAGTGGCTTTTCTCCGTTCCTCGTAAGAACACCTCCCCCAACACGACCAAGCACTTCAGGAAACTGTTCTTAATTGAAGTAAAGTTAGTTTTACAACGAAAATTACTAAACTATTATTTCATCTAAGAGTAGATACGCCATGAGATATAGCCTTTAAGTAATGAAAACTAATCTATCCACCTAGTTTCAAAACATAACACCTAGTATTTGCATATTGCTGTATAAATTACTGGTTCCCTATTGTCCGCTTGCGCTTCCAAATCTTACCGGTGGCAATAGGAGATCGAAATGCCTCAAGGCCAGTTTCATTCTAATTACTCAAGCAGACCAGGAGTTATTGCTGGCTTCTTACCAAAAGACGCCAAACTTCTCGGAAAATGGCTAGATCATATCAGCCAGAAATCACAATCAGCTTATGGTGATCAGATCACAAAGGGCTATTCATTCTTAGAGCCATCAGTTCTTGCCCTTGCAAATCTGCTTGAAAATGATGGTGCCCTGCGTTCGATGGTTAGCAAGATGATTGAACAGGGCTGGAAGGTGCACCAGCAAGAGGAACCTGATGTCGCATATGGAATTCGAACCATTGACGACATGCTCTGCGCCCTGAACTATATCATTCAAAATGCCCCGATTTACGATCCTGAATTACCGCACTCAGCCTTCCCAATGTCTGGTCTCTTTGTTTATATGATGTGGACGCTCGCAGGGGATTACGTATTTAAAAACGAAAAGTTCAACGATGCCTTGAGAGGTATCCTTGAGGCGTGGTGCGAATATCTGGATTCTCCGGCCTCTCTTAATGTTGTTGTCACCTCCAAAGATGGATGGCTCTCCAAAGCCTCCTGGAAAGCCAACAATCTGGACCAGTTCGTCACGAAAGAGCAGATTGAAAAAGACCCTGTTCACTGGGGCTATAAGTCGTTTAATGATTTCTTTCACCGCCAGATCATTCCAATTTGCCGGCCCATTGATGGTCCTGACAACGATCACGTCATCACCTCTGCAAATGACGGCACGGTATACCGTATTGCGCGTAACGTGAAACTGGAAGACGATTTCGAAACGAAAGCTCAAAACTATTCGCTGAAGCAAATGCTCGATAAAAGCCCACTCACCTCACGGTTTGTCGGAGGCGACGTGGTCCAGACCTTCTTGAGCGGAAACGATTATCACCGCTGGAGAGCCCCCATCTCTGGCAAAGTGATCGAAGCGCGTGTCGTCAATGGCTATATGTTCTCAGAGTTGTACTCCGAAGGCTTTGATCCCTCGGCAGGAACCAAATCTCAAGGATATGAGGCAATGGTTAACACGCGCGGTCTCATCTTTATTGAAAGCGACGATCCAGACATCGGGTGCGTCTGTGTCATACCTATTGGCATAACAGAAATCTCCTCAGTCTCTATACAGGTCAAAGTCGGAGACCACATCAAGAAAGGCGAAGAGCTTGGGTGGTTTAGCTATGGCGGTTCCAGCATGGCCCTTGTTTTCCAACCAAACGCAATCGAGCAATTTACGATTGTGAACCCTCTGCCAGGCAGCGATTCCAACAATGGGCCGTTTGTAAGAGTTGGTGTGCAAATCGCAATTTCAAAATAGCAAGCCTGTCGTTACTTCCCAAATCAACGCCTGGCAATAAAAAGACCGGGCGTTCTTTCGCCAAACCGAAGGATACGTCAATGAAACGTGCTTTTCTGGAACTCACTGAAGAGGCCTGCTCGGGCTTGGTCAATGCATGTACCAACCGCGATACATCTTACATTGATGCCGACTTGTCATGCGTTAAAGCCATTGCTCAGGCATGCATGAACGTGGAGTTGTTTACTATTCCGCTGTACATGACTGCACTTTACTCTGTGCAGGGCACGCATCAGATTAACAGCAAGGGTAGTTCACTCTACAAAGGCCGCTGGTGGCCAGGTTCTGCCCCGGCGGCAGATCCAGATACAACAAACAAGCAAGTATTTAACAAAGTCTATTCTGTTTTTATTGAAGAGATGCTGCATTTGCAACTTGCCTCAAATATGGCAAGTGTAATTGGTGTAAAGCCATGCTTCACAAGTTCTGCTTTGCAAAATGCTGAGTTTGGATGGACGTGTTACGAGAAGGGAAACACACAAATTCCGCACATATTGGACTTCAGGGATTGGAAGCGGCCAGATCTTAAAGACAAACAGGTTATCTTGCGTGCGATGAACAAAGAGCAAGCTGAGCTCTTCATGGCGATTGAAGAAACTTTGGAAGAAGCAAAGCTGAACCTTAATAATCCTGAACTTCCAGATGGTCGCTCCAAGTACTTCGAACCAGCTCCTTTTGACTGGTTTACGCCCTCAATGACTGAGAGCGATTTGCCTCTGTTTGGTTCCATTGGCCATATGTATCTATGTTACTGGAGCTATCTGGAAATCACATACTCAGACCAAACAAGCCTGCTTGGTCGACTTCTCGGACTTCAGCGAGATCAGTTTAACAAACCTGTTGCTGATGCCTCCCAGTATCCATTGATTGATATGGATCTGGAACAGATCGATACATTAAAACTGAGATTAATTAATAATATCAATGCAATAACAGATCAAGGTGAAGGCGGGGACGTCATTACGGACATTCTTCACGTCTGGGGCTTCAAGTCCTGGGCAAACTCTCTAAAGATAGGCACAAAGAACCCTTTGGGAAGTGTGAAGGAAAAATTTCAACCCAATAAGGAAGCATTAAAAGAAGACTACCCTCACTATAATGACGAAGGTCAGGAACTGCCCACGCTGTCGGGCATTGCCCGCGCTCGTTCAGACGCCGCTGATAAAGATCATTTTGAACTGTTTTCAGAGGTGCTGACACTGGTGCAAAAATCAGATTATGTGACCTGGGATCAATGGCACGAAAAAAACAGTTGGACCCCGGAGATGCTGGGACACAACGGCGCGCCAAATATACCTTTAACGCAAGAAGTCGCAGATGCATTGAATCGCTTAAAAGCCGATCCCCATGCTCATAAAACGCTCAGTCAAGCAGCAGTCGGGACGATTAAAGGCATTACCACAGTATTGAACAAGTTCTGGGACAACAGCCAAAGCAAACAGTTTCCTACCCCGGCCATGGACGGTTCCGGTGATCGGGTGTCAATCTGTTGGGCAGTGACCGGAAAAGTACCTGATCTCGTAACTGGTATTGCGTCACAAAAGGAAGGCATCCTTTATCACGCCTGTCAGGGGATGGCACTGGAAAAAAGCGCAACTGATGATTGCGCGAGCGTTCTTGCCTATCATAGCTGTAAAGGCTCTAATGACTGCAAAACCCAAGGCGGTTGCGGCTTTGTGCAAAGCGCGAGCGGTGGAGGCAGCTGCAGCGGGTCTGTGGCAACTAGCCTGAAGAGTGCTCCGGCGGACAATAAATGCGGCGGTTTCGGAGGGTGTGCTGTCCCCATTTCCGCCTCGCAGCTTTATCCAAAGCAAAAAGATGATTGCTATGAGATGGAGCTGTTCAAATTTGGACCAGCACCGAAACATAACTTTGAACCGCTGGACGAACATCTTCCATATGCGGTTGGAGACTCGGTCTATTCGATCGCATGGCAGGCGTATTGTCATGCAAAGGGACTTGATCCGCAGCAAACACCCTTCCCGCCTGCAAGTGATTTGCGCTTGGCAATGCCGCCAAGCACATAAAAGGGGAAATTGGTATCTTGCCCTCATATACACAAAAGGGAGCCGCAAACATTGCGGCTCCGCTTCAAGCTCTTCATCACGACTATCTGGGTTTTGGGATCGGCCTGCGGTCCCAGCATTTTCCAGAAATCATGTCCTGCGAAACACTGCCCGTTGACTGGTTTGAGATCATCAGCGAAAACTTCATCGATAACTACGGGTATGCGCGCCATGTTCTAAAGCAATTGCGCAACCAATGCCCGATTGTGATGCATGGTGTTTCTTTAAACCTTGGCTCTTCCGATCCGCTGAACTGGGATTACCTGCAAAAACTAAAAGAACTTTCAGATTATGTAGAACCCGCATGGATTTCAGATCACCTGTGCTGGACAGGTGTTTTAGGTCATAACACACACGACCTCCTGCCAATGCCGCTAACAGAAGAAAGTCTTTCACATGTAACCAAGCGTGTGTTGCAGGTTCAGGAATTTCTTGGTCAACCGATCCTTCTTGAAAATCCCTCTACATATTTGGAATTCCGCCAAAATGAAATGGCCGAATGGGAGTTTCTCGCAGAGCTTACAGGTCTGACTGATTGCCTCCTGCTCCTTGATGTAAATAACGTTTTCGTTTCTTCATTCAATCACGGCTTTGACCCCAAAGAGTATTTGCAAAACATCCCGCATCACCGCATCCAGCAGGTACACTTAGCAGGCCCGACCAAAGCGGGAAATTGTCTGGTAGACACCCACGATCAACCTGTTCCTGCACAAGTCTGGGAGCTCTATGGAATGCTTATAGAGAAAACCGGACCTGTATCTACGCTCCTCGAATGGGATGCTAATATCCCAAGTTTTTATGAGGTTGTAGCTGAGCTAAATAAAGCAAGGCACTTTCTGGAGAACAAGCACAGTTTGGAGATGAACTCAGAAAAAATTATGGAAGCATCACAGGCGCTCTCAACACCGGTTGTGCAGCGATGAAACAAAGTGAACTGAAAAAAAATATTCACCTGAGCCAGCTCCAGAACTGGATGCAAGAAGTCCTTATCAAACGTGGAGACCTGTTCCAGAAACTTGCAGAAGCTGAGCAAAAAACAGACCTCACGCTTACCGATGCGATCAAAGAAACTGATGAGTTCAAGGCGGTTGAGCGTATCAATATTTATGCTTCAGGATATATATTGCGCTTAGTTGAAGCTTTAAAAGCTGAGTATCCGTTACTCTGCAAGTTTATGGGCTCGGAGGTTTTTGAAGGGTTTGCTAAAGCCTATATTGTCATCCAACCTTCGCGCTTTAGCAGTCTTTATGGACTGGGAGCTATGTTTCCTGAGTTTCTTGAAAAGACCCAACCACACGGTGCAAACAATCCTGAACAACTAGCACTCTTTCAAGTCCCATCCCAACTGGCCCGCTTTGAACGAGCGCAGGCAGAAGTATTGCTTGCTCAAGGACTTGAGGAACAGGACCGTCCTCCCACGCCAACGGCAGCTGACTTTTTTGCCCCTGATAACACGAAGCCACTGCAAGTAGCGCCATGTGTAAGAATCTTACAGCTAGACTATCTGATCCTTGCCTTTAGCCAATCACTGCATAAAACAAAAAGTGACGCGACCCCACAACAGCAAGAGAACTGGGTTGCTCTGTCTCGCAGAGATTACAAAATCATATCACTTCAAATCACAGAGTGGCAGGCTAGCCTCTTAAGAGCCTTCTCAGAACCAACGCCTCTATATGAGGCGTTGGACAGTATCCCATCAGCAGATATAGCACAGACACTGCTCTGGTTGCCAACTGCATTGGATTTCCGGTTGCTCTATTACCCACAAAACCAGACCAGGATCACATAAACAGAGCATAATTCTGCTCACCCAGCCGATATGGAACAATCTGCGAGACACCAGTGGCAGCTGTGACCGTTGCTTCAGTTGTCCACCCCATGCAATTGCCATGTACCCGGTTCAGGGTCACTTCACCATTACTTGCCATATAAGTCATAAAGTAAGGATCACCTGGGCCAACCATAAAGGGATGCACAATATCCAGCTCCTGATCATCTTTTAAATGCAGGTGTGATCCCACCTCATTGGTGCCTTCGCTTAAATCATCGGAAAAATGATCGATGTTGACGTTGGGCTTCCAGGTATTGGTTTTCAGGAAAAAATTCTCCTTCCCCCAGGTGAAGAATGCAAACCGCGTCCACCCTTTCGCCCATTGATGCGCCCAGACATTCTCTACCACCAGCGGAGGACTTTTACCTTCAGATTTAGCGGTAGCTGAAATCGTCCAGGAGTTCACGGCACCATCGTCATGATTGTAGCCAAACACAAAGTTCTGTCCCAGATCGACAAGGCACTTCACCTCACTCAGGTTCGTCGTATAGGGATAACGTGTATGGTAGAAGTGCAAGGGATCTTCTGACCTCAACTCCTTGGTCAAAGGGAAGAAATACATGTGTCCGTTCTTAGCCTGATACGCCAGCAGGTGCGGCTTGTCCATCATGTAAAACGGCTGAATTGTGTCCCAATCTTTACCCAACTCAAATGTATTAGGCACCTGTTTGATCCATGGTGCGGCTTCCAGGAGTTCATAGGTATCACAAGCCCCACTCTCCCGGTTATATCCGACAAACATCATGGTCCCATAATTGTCATAGGTTGTTATGGCATCATAACTTCGTTCGAAGACCGGTTGCCCAGCCGTAGACCAATCCATCACACCAGCTTGTTGTGTAGGTGTCATTGTATAGAGCGTTGCAGTCGTCATACCCGTCTCCTAACCTATATCTTCGCTGTAAACTTTAAGGGGAGCCGGGTCAGCGCCGGCAATCTGGTAGTATGTGCAATGAGCAGGTTGCCCTGCCCCATTCAGCTTCAAAATCTCAAATCCGCGATTGTACCAGTGCTCAACCTTGTCAAGTTGTGTACCTGATATAATCGGCACAGGATTCACCTCTTCATAAGGTGTTTCCTTCTCTTGCACCGGAATCGCTGAGTGACCAATACAACGACCTTTAGCTAGTGTTTTTAATGGATTATCTGGTGCAGAACTATCTGGTGGCCAACCTTTGGGTCTGAAGCAATCCTCGAAGATGCACAGGTTGTGTTCATGCCCCCAAAACCATGCAGCAACCTTGTCAAAATATGGTCCAAAGGCTTGCCAGAGCGCTGTGTTGACCCCTAACCAATTGATGTCACCTTCATAATCTGGTGCCACTCCCACGGTAAAACGACCTGAATAAAGTTGATGATGCCCAAACAGCAAAGACCGACCTGAAAACTGG
This sequence comes from uncultured Pseudovibrio sp., assembly GCA_947496145.1. Lineage (GTDB taxonomy): Bacteria > Pseudomonadota > Alphaproteobacteria > Rhizobiales > Stappiaceae > Pseudovibrio. The sequence goes on along the minus strand of CANMBS010000020.1, from coordinate 77,987 downwards.
CTGAGATGATGGCGGTGCCAGTCCACTTCATCAGAACGCACATACACCATGGGAGGCGGGTTTTGTGGATCATATGCATCACTTGGTTTCACCTGAAGTGCTCCCAAAGCCTTATCCAGCTGATCACCCGCAACTTTCAGATAATGGCCATGATACCCGGTATCCATACCAAGGATTTGCCAGCCGTCATCTTCCGATGTCAGACGAAAATAGCTGGCCTGTTGCTGCTGGTCTGGCCGGTTGACAAGGCGTCCCTCATCCAGACACCTAAAATACGGGAACGCACCGCAGAAATACTCATGATTGCCGGGCAGCGTATATACAGGTGGCCGATGCCCTGCTGCTGTGAAAGCCGCATTGAGCAAACCTAAAAAGTATGTCTCAAACTCCTGCTCTGTGCCGGAATAATAAACGTCCCCCACATGCAATATGGCATCGGGTTTGAATGAGAGTGCAGAGGCCAACACTGCAGCAGCGACATCCGTTCCTGTTCCGATGTCGCCGATCAGTGCAATCGTAGCATCTGAGGGTAGCTGCCACTTCACGCATCCATAGTCAAAGCTACCGCCTCCATACTGAGGATCTCTCCAACTGCGATAGTCCAGCTTACCACCCGAATGCCCGGGATACGCCCAGAAGTACTTGACATATTCATCAAACATCTGCTGCCAGGCGGGATTACCAAAGGTAAAATCATCCAACTGCGTTTGCATTTGCGCTTCAATTTGCTTGTTTCCGCAAAAAACAGCATGTGCTTTGTGATGTGTCAGATAAGCTAGATATTCAGCCGCTTCCGGATCACTTGCGTTGCGCGTGGTTGGAACCTCAGGCGCGTTTCCCTGTAAGGCTTTATGAGCATAGGCATCAACACCATCCAACATCGGATGTGCAACAGGGACACCTTGGTCTGGAGAGTGCTCCGTGGTCGCAGCAACTGCACTTGCCGCAGCAGACTTTAGCCGGGCTAAGTCCGCATTCTCATAATTGACTATGGATTGCATCATGTATCCAGAATCCGATGAAGCTGAATGTTAAGACTGTTTGGGGCTGACATGGGTATCCCGGGCCAGTCTTCCCATAACCCATGCGCCAACTCATAAGTTTCAGATGTCTGGTCCAGCCACGGAGTGGAAAACACCTTCAAAGGTTCAAAGCACTGTGTGTTACCGTGCCCCTTTCCCCAAAGTGTCCAGGCGACAACGTAGCTTTCTCCAGCGCATAATAGACCGCCCTTCAAAGCGCGTTCCGATTGCATACCTTTCGCCCATTGCAGGATGTGCCGGTGAAAAACCTCTGGTGAAACATCATGATTACGCGCACCAATATAATGCATCACCTCACCGCTCATCCAATCTGCTGGCGCATCTATCAGAAAGTAGGGCGTTTCAGGTTGCAGATTAGCCTCAGGCAGCAATATAGGAAACTCTGCCGCACTGCGTGACGTATCATAAAGATCGCCGTGCAAATTGGTATAGCAGCGCACGGCAACACACTTAAAGGCATCATGATAGGTTTGCTTTGTCGTCCAAAACATCAAAGCACTTTGATCCGGCACCGTTGGCGGCTTGCCTTCGCTCCGTGGCAGAGAGGGTATGTAAGCCTGCAAGCCAGCATTAGGTTGCAACAACGAGCATCCGGGCACAAACACAGAGCCTAGAAATTCTTCAAACTGCTGCTGTGTCTTATCCTGACTGCGAAACCCGCGCCACACATGCACTGAATCGGGTGGAACCTTTTGAGAGTCAGCCATTTTCAAAGGTCCTTGTGAACTGCATATTGTACGTGTCACCGGGTTTCACCGACATACCCGGCCAATCATCCCAGAGGGCTGCTTGTGCTGGCAATGTGGTCGGCACAGGCTCAAAAACATGAGACCATCCGCAAAGGGCTTGCAGCTGGTTCACTCCTGAATCAGTGCCATCCCCCAGTTCCCAATAGGTGATATAGTCTGCGCCAACACAGACAATTCCGCCGAGAATTTTCTCACGCACCTGCGTTTCAATAAGGATGCTTTGCATTTCCTGAAACAGCTCTGCTGTATTTGCTCCAGAGGGCAAAGCTCCTACCAAATGCCTGATCTTCCCCTTCATCCAATCCTGCGATTTATCAATCAGGAAGTAGCACTGGTTAAGCACCAGATCGCCTTCAAACAGCAGAGGGAAATCAGCACCGCTTTCTGGGGTATAACACCCCCCATGTGTCAACGTATAAGTTCGGCCAGCCAGCGTTTTGAACCCATCCCAGTAAGTCTGTTGAGAGTTCCAGAACAAAATCGCAGTCTCATCAGGCACGGTATCTGGTTTACCGGCCATACCGCATGGAATAGTCGGGACGTAAGTATCCAGCCCGTTCTTAATCTGCATTTGAACTGTTGAAGGTATAAATGTTTCTCCAAGTCTTTGAAAAAACTCATCTTGCGGAAGGGTTGATTGCCGAAACCCTCGCCAGATCCGAACAGCATCAGGAGGTATCTGAAAGGACATAGCTCACTCCGCTTCTGTAAGGATCTGGTCTGTAACTTGATTGAGATAACCGATTGGAAGCGGTTTTTCCTCCGGTTTGCCATAGGGACAGCCAAGAGGAAACTTCCAGTGATCATTTACACAAAACTGGCATGGGCCAGCAGAACGAGATAGATAGTCCCCGGCATCATTCCAGCTCAGTTTACCTTCCCGGTACATATATCCAAGAACATCCGCCATAGTCGCATGAGCATCATAAAAACACCTTTCCAGTTCTGGCCATGTATCCGGCCAACTGGACTTTATTTTCTTCAGGATACCCGGAGCATTTTCTGCTGAGAACTGGAAGGCGTCATACCCCTCCCCACCTCCGGGCACATAATCGATCTCCGAGTTATTCTCCAGATAATGCACGCAGTCCGGTGACTTTTCTTTCAACTCAGCAAGCCATTTAGGGCTTAATCGAAATTGCGGCAGGAAGTTCGCATCATAAGAAAAATGCGGCGTTACAATAATTCGCGTATTGATTGAGTACGTGATGCCATCGATCTCAGTAGAGAACTCAAACATCGTCGGATTGTCATTTTCAGTGGTGAGGGAAAACAGTGTGAAAGCATAGTCGTAAGGATCTCTGGGCAACTCCGGTGAGCGCTTTATATGTTCCTCAAAAGCATCCCGGAACATATCCCAGGAACTTTCACCAACCAGAAACAAAACCGCCGGGTTCGTCATAACCAACTGTTTCATAGCCCAGGCGTTTTTGGTGACACAATTGGAAATGATGGTGTCTTCACTTTTCTTGCTACCACCCAAAAAGGCAGGCTTCCAGTGTGGAGATGCACAGGCAACCATATCCAGCTGACACACATCCTCGCCAATCTTCAAATCAGCATTTCGGTGCCCTTTTGTGCGCAGATAGTCCGAAAACTCATTCAGGCTAGGGACAAACTGCTCATAATAAGTCTGCAACTCCTGATAAACTTCAAGCTGAACGCCTGCAGGCATCTGCATTTTTGAAATAATGATGTCCCCTTTTTCAAATTTATTGTCGGGGCTGTCATGATTGAAAAGCAATACATAACGCGGCGTACCGGTTGGGCGCTCTAAAGTGAGCGTAACTTCTGGCCCACCTTCATATTCGATGACCACATCGTAAGGGGAACCAGCATGCTCACGTTCAGCTGATTTAATTACTCCATCGGCAGCTGCGATTACCTGATCGGTCGTTACCGTCGTGTTTTCTGTTGGTGTGACAGAACTCCCCGTGATCAGGTACTTCTTCACTTCATCGAAGGCAAACCGCTCCTGATATACATTGCGATAGCGGTAATAGTAAGCATACTTGTCATAGCCATCTGTACCGTCATCACTTGTGAAATCCGGGTAGGCCCAGGATGTTCCCACAATACCGGGGCTGAAAGCAGTCAGATTTGGGTTAATGCCCAATGTCATAATAGGAGCCTTTCGGCATCCATCCATAATTTCCCCATTAGGAAATCCGGCATGGCGTGTGACGCCTTTTACCCAGGGATACATCTCCGGCTTTCCAACAGGGTCCGCCGTTTTTGGAAAGTCCGTCAAAAAATCATAGGTTGGATAAGGCCCATAAACCTGGTCCTTTGGATTTTCAGGCCAGAAGAAAGAGCAAGTCCCGCAAGGGCGCACATTAAAAACAAGCTCAATCTCCATGGGATTTTTTGGCTTACGCGGACTGGCTTGCCGCGGTGGTGTGTAAGAACTGGTCATTACTTTTCCTTTCCCGCAGCTCAGTCAGAAGCTGAATGCCCTTTTAAATCACTATCGGCAACAATAGTCCCCCAGGTTAGCAATGCGCCATTCATGGAGGTATAAAACCCATAATGCTCATAAATCTCGCTGGACCAGTTCTCACGTAATTCGGTTGGAATTTCTTTGCCAGAAGGTGTTTGTGTCGGAACAACGGTGTCAGACATGTTGCGAACAAAAACGTAGTCGACATGATCCTCACCAGCAGCATATCCAACCACCGCGTCATCCATTTCCAACGCACTATACTGCTTGGTATCATCACCATCCGAGATGAAGTAATAGTCCGTCGTGAGAAGTGGAATCCCTTTCTTATCAAGACCTCTGGGCGATCCGAGATCCTCCAGTGCTCCATTCATCAAATCAGTTAATGTAAACTGACCTGCCCAATCCGGGTTGCCTTTCTCATCATCATAAATGGCCTTGCATAGCAAATACTCAAGATAAGGCTTCGTTACCACGGAACTCAATTTAAACAGCAGATTCTTCTCAATAATGGCGTTCATTGAAAGCTCAGGATACCAGTTGGTGCATGCAACTGTTTTTCCATTCAACCCAGTCCCGGTATTCTCAGGCTTCTTCAGTTTAATCGTGCCTGTATTGGTGATTGCCGCATCGCCCAGCTTTTCCTGCACACTTGCACCACCTGCTGTGCCGATTGAGTAAAGCCGCTGTGGTGATGCTTCTTTCAGAACAAAATGCACCATAGCGATCAGGCCATCCGCGAAAGGCGGGTGAGCAAGGTGTGCATCAGATTTCCAAAGCAGAACCTTTAAATCAACGCCTTTCGCGTTCCGAATGGAAACAACTCTATAAAAACCCCAAAGATTATAAGCACCTTTGACATACTCATCATTTGATCTCAGGAACCATCCTTGTCGAAACTCTTCAGATGAAACGTGAGCTTCTTTGTCAGAAGAGACGAAGACATGATCGAGAGCATTCCACTCCGTATCCGTCCAGGTCATGACAACAATATCCACTTTGGGAAGTGGTGCATCCTTACCCGGCTTGCCTATATCCACATTCACCGGAGCGCTCTGACCAACCTTTGACCAATCGATAACAGGGAGCGGTGGTAAGGTCCCTGGGCTTGTGCAAGCTACACTTCGAGAATCCGTATACCGGTTTTTCATAGAAAACGCTCCTAAGCATTCTTATTTATAAAACGGGGACCGTAAAAAACGGGGGCAGACAAGTCAGTGTATCGCGCCATGATCAGAGCTTCGTCGCCATACAATTCTGGTAAACGCGCAATCAGGTCAGGTGGAATTTGCGAGCGCATGATATTGAAGCAGGAAAGAACACGCAGATCTGTCATCGCAGCCACGGCTTTTCCAAATGTTGGCCAAGATTTTTCTTCGGGACCGTTCCACATTAAGTCCAGGTCCGTCATGATCTCGGTGTATGTGTCGTCAAATTTCCTCAGATTGACTTCGACGTCCTCGCCATCCGGGTCAAGCGCGAGCAGTTTCTCGTAACCATCAAGCGGTACAGCAAGCACATTGGTTACATTCGGCCAGGGAATTTTATGCCCTTTGAAGAACTCAGCTTCTGTCTCAGGCGTAAGTTTGGGCTCAGGTGTGGGAACAAGAAGCTGCGCACCATAGTAGATCTCAGCAAAACGTGCATAATGGCTGCCTTCGCCATCAAAGTTATTAGCATAAAGATCCTGCGCGTTACTGCCCTCTCCCTGCTCAACAATTTCATCAATCCCGTCTAAAAATTGCTGAACTGGTGTGCGCTTATCTTGAACTGAGAAAGCAGTGAAACCAATGTTATCACCTACTTGATTGGGATAGGTATTCGCAGGGGCTGAAAGAACCTTATGAGCCTCCGCATTAATCTCATCAGCATTCGCTGAAATTGCTGTTTTAATCTTTGAGTAGAATGCACCAATTGAAGGATACTTCTCATCTCTGTACTGAGGAGCTAACAAGCTAACCGGCGTTTCAAGCCTTAAAAAATTCTGGAGTTGATCTTTACTGAGCTGAGCAAAAACAACTGGTAAATCGGGTTCAACCCCGCCTGGAAGCCCTTCAGAGGGAGAACGCGGGTTCAGTTTTTTGATATCAGGTTGTTCTCCAAGCGCTGCCAATATATTACAGCCGATGGCCATATGGACCATCTCTTCCATCACCACTGAACGGATCAGGTTATAGGTTGTGTAGTTTTGTACCTCTAATGAAAACATCGCTGACAAATAGAGCGGCAATGTCGCATGCTCTAACGCAACAGCAGACTGAAGCGATGCCTTAATCCATTCTAAATCACGATCTTGCGGGGGAATTGATAAGAGCCGTTGGTCCACAAGTGGCCTCCCTCTGAAAGCAAACGTAATGCCTGCGAAAAGAACCACACCCTCATGCAAAGCTGCAAGACAGCCCATAACTCCTATAAACTTCCTTGAGCTAGGTGTATTCTCTTCACGTGGCCGGAAATTTGCAGGGAAACTACTTGCATTTTCAAATATAAATCAATCATGCAATTGAAACGTGACAGATATTACAGCATAAACATTTGTTAAAATTTATTTTTTTTCAGCTTTAAGTGATAGTAAATTTGCAAATCTATAAATAGTTTCTCACACCCGCTTAGATAAAAACGAAATATAACTGCATCAAGACAAATGCAATTATTAAGCCTCATCAACCAGTTCAATCAGAAGGACTGGCATTGCATACCAAGTTAACTTTCCCGCTTATCATCAAATCGAAGCAAGAAACGTTGCCATGCAAGCCGTCTCTTCAGCGTGCATGTCGCTTCATTTTGCAGGTTCTACTTTCTCTTCCTGTTCAACAGGTTTTTTAGCTTCTGGCGTCTTGATGTGTGGTTGCCAAGGATTTTTTCCATCTTGCCAGTGCTCTCACGCATACTTTCAATTTCATACTTAACCTTCCGGATACTCTTATTATCCAGGAAGCGCCTTGCATTAAAGAGCGCTGTTATCGCTGTAGAATACGCACGATCAAAATCTGTCTTTTCCTTATCATTTCCAATCGTATTGCGCCTGCGATTTAACGACAGAATAGTAACGCTTGCCTCGTCAATTTCCTTGTTATATTCAGGGACCAGTCCAGAGGTTTTAACACCATCCGCATGGACATCATGAAGAGTATCCAGGGTGATCTTCAGATCTTCAATGTTGGCGTCGCCGTTATCCAGCTCTCCATCCTTCAGGTTATCTTTCGCCGCCGCCGCATAGTCCTGCGCCTTCTTACACATGGTGTCATAGACTTCGCGTTCACTCAGATCCAGTATATCCGACGCTTGCGCCAGCGCTTTTTCTAAGTAACCATCTGTTGCCGCAATCGCGTCCTCAAGCTCAGCTCTCTGCTCTTCATCGTTAACCGGGTCAAAACTATCTTCACGCTCCAGTTCCAGCTCTTCCGTTGGCTTTAGCTCTTGCTCTGGTTCCTGTCCTCTCTTCTTGCCAGACTTACGCTTTGGTGCCTTGGTTCCTTGTTTATCCAGCAAGCTCTCCATCTTGTTGAAGTAATATTCAAGCGTGTTCAAAACCGCCTGAGCCCGCCTGATCTGGCTATTCAGGAGCAGATCTTTTGCCTCAAACGCTGCTCTGATTGCTATCTGATGAAGCTTCCCAAACTCAGCAAGATCATCCTTGTTTGTAATAGTGCTGCTAAGCTGCTCCAGATCAGTAAGGTCTTGCGCGACATCATCAATCTCCTGCGTTAAGTCTGGTACTTTCTCAGCGGTCTTAAGGCCGGTTTCATGCGCGGCTTTCAACGCATCATTTACTGCTCGAAGGGCGATCAGATTATGTTCGGCCTGTTCATAAGATTCCTCATCCTGAAGCCGCTTGGCTTCAGCCGCGTACCATTCACCACGCTCCTGCATTGCCTCAAAGATTTCAAGATCCTTGCTATCCTTGATAGAATCTTTCAGCCTGGCAAGTTCATGAAGCTCAGTATCGCTCTCATCAATTGTCTGTCCAAGCTTTTCTGGATCATTAGCAAGTGGCACGGCCTGTGCTAGCAGGTCCCGCATCAGCTGGATCTGCTTGTTTATGAATTCGCTTTCTTTATCAGGCCCAAATCGATCACCTGAGTTAATCAGCCCCAACGCCCTATCGATAGCCGTAAGCGCCGCCCGCTCAGCCTCATCAAAGGCAGCTGCAAGCCTGTCGTTATGCTCTAGTTCATTACGACGTGCTGCAGTTGTGGCTATAGTACCGCGAATAACCTCAAAGCCTTCTGCAAAGGACGCCTTTGCGTCTACAAGAAGCTTTTTATACTTCTCGTACTCATCTTTCACCGCTTCTACAGCATTGTTTCCTTTGGCGTTAAGCTCTCTCGCTTCCACATGATCATTTTTTTCTGCAGCCGCCCGCAGTTCATCGATTATCGTTTTGGCTTCATCGTAAGCCTCATTGAAATTTGCAAAGTCCATGCCCCAGTCATTAAACTTGTCGGCAGCTGCGCTAACCTTATCGATTTCCTTCTGATAGTAGTCAGCACGTTGCTCCATGCTTTTAAGAATAGATGCTACAAGTCCCATGCTCACTTGATGAATGCCATCCATATGAGCATAGAGTTTTTCAGCCTCTGCAAGAGCTTCTTTAAGCGCTTTCATCACTGTTAGCTTGTCTGTGTCAACTGGCTGATGATAAGCTGCTTCAGCATCATGAATCTTTGCTTGCAGTGACTGATAAAGTTGCTCAAAGAACATCTCAAAATCACCACGACAATCCTCTTTCCATTCGTGATATGATTTTATCCCTGTATCCGCGAGTTTCTGAACTGCTGCAAACGCCTCCTCTTTTTCCCTTGTGAAGGAGTTCGGGTCTTCCTCCCAGCGTGATCGTGCTTGCGCGTCAGCTTTTGCAGCGAGCGCCTCTATGTCACTGATAGGACATTGCATGCCGTCAAGCAGCTGACATATTAAGCTTATTTGGTTCTCAGCCGCTTTACCCTGACCAGCACGTATATTATTAATAGCCTCCTGTAACTTGGAAGTTATGATTTCATTAGCCTTCTCAAAAGCCTCAAGGGTATTAGGGTAATCCTCAATTATCATCTTCTTCGCATATAACGCGGTTTGCTCTGATTGCAGTTCAGAGAGCTTAATGACCAGATCACTTTCCGCCTCATTCATGGCGCGCAGCGCTGCTTCACCAGCCTGAAGCAGCGCCTGACGATGATCGTCAGCCAGCTCCAGAGTTTCCCGTGCTTTCGGCCCGTCCTGCGCTTCAACTGCAATCTTCAACTCGGCAATGTTGTCCATTGCTGTCAGGTAAGCGTCGTCAAACTCTGTCAGATCGATCGACCATTCAGCAAACTCTTCTCGCGTTTTATAAATATCTTCAAAAATAGAGACGTAATACTCTGCCCCTGCTGTAATGCCGTTCAGCTGCGAGGTCAAAATCTGCTTGCTCGCAGAAAATGCATTTTGCATCTCGATAAGAGCATTTTTGGCGTTGGAAATAGGAGCATGAATGCTACCAATCATCAACGTAGCATTGGCCTTGCTTTTTTCGTCTACTACTTTGAAATCATAGGCACTTTCAAACCACTCATTCGCCTCTGCCAACTCATCAGCAGCACATTGACTGGCCTCCTGAAACTTTTGAAGATAAGGCCCTTCACAAAAACGGGTCCAGGATTTGTTTCCAATATCAACTGCGCGAGCAACGCCTTCAGTGTCAGATCGGAGTTGATCTAACTGCTTAATAAACAGAGCAGTATCGTCATCAGAGCTTTCCTCCTCCGGTGTTCTGGCTTCATCACTGCCACTTTGCGGATCAGCGTGCACTCCAGGTTTCGGGGGTTTGGCAACGAAATTTGCCAGATTTGCAAGTGCTTGCTTCAGGTCTGCAAGTGCACCTCGCGCATCCTGAATACGTTCGGACCCAATAAAACCTTCGGCCTCATAAGCAAAGGCGTAAGCAATATTCTGGTAGCTAAAGAACTCTCCCAAAATCCCTTGATCACTCACAGTATCTTTAAAGCTTTCACAAGCCGCAATTTTAATTTTTGCCTCGTTAATATCAAGCTCAAACCCGTCAATCTTTGCAGCTGTATTCACCCCGCGCTGATAGGCAATTTCAAGACCATCAAGCGAGATGCGGGCGTTGTCGACCATATCATCTGCTTTTTCGAACTTCTGGCGATTAAACGCATTTTCTGCCTGATCTGCATAGTCAACAGCCTTATCAAACAGATTATCAAAGATCGCGCGTTCGTCTTTATCCCTGAACACATCTTTGCGCTTGTCGTAAGCAGAGATGTGTTCTCTGAGTTGATCCAAAGTCTGCATGAACAACTCAGCGTTATCTTCCTGAGTAAGCGCGGTGTTGATTTTTGGGAGGTACTGAAGTCCATCAACCTCATATCTGAGCCGCTTCAAACCGGATTGGCCATTGGCAATTTCTTCAATAGCTTCAGTAAGCTTTTCATTCTTTACAGCAGTTTCAGCACATTCAATGATAGTTTCCACTTCAGTTGCAATCTGATCATAGCGCCTGAGTGTTTTCTCATATTTAGGATTAACGTCCACCTGCCTTAAAATGTCAGCACGGCGAGCGAGCATTGGTGTAAGTTGCTTGCGGAGCAAAGCAATATGATCTTCGCAAATCTTCAGCTCCAGCTGCGCTTCTGTGACAGCTTCCTGCATGATGCTAAGATTGCTCTTAACCTCAAGGAGCTTGTCTTCTGCCCTGAAAGCATCCCCGTCTATCAGATCAGATTGCGCATCGGCAATTCCCTTGCGTGCCGATTTCTCTGCCTCTTTGAATGCAGGTAAATCTGTTCTGTGTTCTTTGACAATTTCCTCTTGTGATACAAGATCATCGACCTGCTGTAAAAGCTGCACAGCATCGCCTGCGAGGCGCGTAACATCGTCTTGCTCAGAGTTTTCTGTCTCCGTACCCGAAGCTGCTATATTCTGCAACAGAACCTGCTGAAGCTCAATGAATGTTTGCTCAGCTCTTTCAATGGCTTGTCCTGCTTCTACACCATTTTGCGCGCTCACTGCTGCTGTCGCCTGCTTACAATCTGATTGCGCAGAAGCATAAAGTTTTTCAAAGTCTTTCAGGCCAGCAGAGTTCCCCTCCAACTCACTTTTTCGGCTGCTAAGTTCAGCAAGATCCCGTTCTGTAGAAGATGATCTCTCAATAAGCTTAACTTGTTCAAATGAGATCTCATTTTTAATGGTCCGGAACGTTTCCTTAAGAATATCCAGATTAACAGCAGCCACCTTAAGTGTTTGATGCACAGCGGATACCAGATACCCGCTCATAGCACTATTCATATCTGTAAAGTTACTCTGAGCTTGTTCATAGGCAACATCAAATGGAGTGATGTCTACGTTCCAGTTCTCCAATTCCTTGCGATTAGCGTAAACATCGGCAGCTTTTTTCTGATGCTGTTCTACAATACCGCGCAATCCTTCTATTTCATCGAGAGCAACATCCTGACCCTCCTGATAGTTAGACTGCATGACACGGAGATACTCTTCCGCCCGGCTGGTAAACTGACCGACCTTATCAAGGTCGTAAAACCCATCAGCATCAGGTTTTTCAAGAACGGCATTCGCCTGTTTGGTATTCAGTGTCGCAAGGGTCTTCGCATCATTGAAAACAGCAAGATTAACATCTTCAATGAACACATCCCGCCGTCGCCCGGCAACTTTAATTGCCTTTTCTAAAGATCGTAAGTCTCTGCAAACTTTGGAGACTTCCTTGCTGTGCTCACGTTTTCTGAGCGCCAGTTCTGCTGCTGCCCGTTCCTCCTCAGACTGGTCTTTAGGCGGTTCTTCTATAGTATCTTCATTTGCTTCCAAAGACACATCATCGAGCGGGACGTCATCAAGAGGGGCGTCTGCCAACTCATCTGACTCACCGAAAATCTCGACTTTATCGTTAAACTCTACTTTCAGTGTCTTCAGGACCGCATCTGCCCATCTGTCTACCTGTGGGTTGGCCTTACGCTCTGGCATCTGAAACTCCAGGTTCTTAAATGGCTACCGTGACCAGTATTTTCGAAAGAGTAACTATGCGCCTTCATGTCTTTTAGCTAGATAATATCAGATGTTTAGATAAAAATAGCACTACAAATACTAAAGTAGATTAGCGTAGTTAGAATATAATTTTACTTACTATAGAATCCACTTGACTTTACTTAGTTTTTCATTTGAACTGAAATTTGCAAGAGTTTGCGCTGCTATGAAAGAGGAAATCACACAATATCATACCGTCAGGCAATCATTCACAAATTAAATCATCAAGAATTCAATATAACAAATTGAATTATATCAATAATTATCCATGCGACCTTCATAGGTAAAATACGGGCAGGAGCCAGAAATTTCAAATCTCGCTTTGCACGGATTTGCGTTGCTCTGTGGCTTTTAGCGTAAACGCAGCCCCATACTGCGCATCCTGCTCAATGCGAAACCAAAGACGCTGAGTTGCATCAGCAAGCTTCGCCGATAAGGCGTATATCATGAATCGTGCTGTACCACTGTATCTGGCTCAGCATTTCGATGCCTGCATCAGTTTCATCAATAGCCGAAGAGACGGCACTACAGAAATTAGTGAATGCGGCAAACTATCCCCGCGTGGTCGGACCCGATTTTACTCCTCACTCTGAGTTGGACCGTTAAGAGCGCACTCGCAACGACAATGCTAATGCAGGTTTCCATATATAACGACCATCAGCAGCCCGGCGCACACCACGGTAATAGCAGTAATCATGGTGGAAAGCAGCGAAAGCCATGCCGGACAGCGGGTCAATCCTAAGTAACTCCTCAAAATGATCCTCGTCTTAAACAGGATCAGCGCGGCAATCACCACTGGCCCTGTATACGCGAGCAATGCGGTGTTGATCAGACTTAGCCCATAGCCTGCTAGTGTAAGCACAACCAGAACACCCCAGGCTTTCACCAAATCGCCAGAAGAAGGCTTCTGGTCCACTATATCATCACGATCCATGATCACGCTCCCTGCCCCATGAGATAGAAAATTGGGAAAATGATCACCCAGATCAGATCCACCATATGCCAGAAGGCCGTGCCAGATTCCAGATTGTCCTCACTGGGCCATGCAGCAATAATGCCAAGGATGATCAAACCAAAAATCACATGCGCCAGATGGAACCCGGTCACCAGATAGTAGAGCGTGTAAAATGTGTTGGTCTCTATATCCAAGCCCAAAGCAAGCTTTTCGCTATATTCGTAGATTTTCAGCGCCATAAAAAGCACGCCAAGCAATCCGGCGCTCAGCAGTGACAATCGCGTCTTTGCGGTGTTTCCCGCCTTGCCAAACCGCACTGCAAAGGCAGCAAACAGACCTGAGGTCAGCAGGATCAGCGTGTTGAACGTTGCCAGAGGCACATTCAGATGGCTGCGCGCTTCCCGGTAGATCTCCGGGTTCAAAAGTTCACTGCCAGCAAAGGCCCATAGCGCGCCGCCAAATACTAAAATCTCGCTGGTGATCAGAATCCACATCATCGGATCACCAGGAAGCCGCTCCAATGCCCAGGGAGACATTGGAACTGGACGTTCTGGTTCTACGCGCTCATCGTCATATTGAGAAATTCCGGTCATTCAAGTGCCCCTGCCTTCCACTTCGCCAACTGCTAATGTGATTTGGAATGCTGGTCCTTGCGCGAGCGCTAATAGATGTAACTAAAACATATCTTTTAGCCTGATCCTATCATTCACAAACACATCAGAATTTTCAGTCGCCATTGCTAATCGATTGCAATTGCAAACATATTTCTGTTCGTCTTGATCTCGATCAAGGTTTTTATCCGTGCGGAAGCTGACCCTGTGTAAGAAATTTTTCGTAAAGGAGAGGACTTATGATGCTGAATGCAAAAGTTGCAGACGCCCTGAACAACCAGATCAATCAGGAGCTCAGTGCATCCTATACATATCTTGCTGTGGCCGCTTATTTTGATTCCTGCGAGCTGCCCGGTTTTGCAAAATGGTTCCGCCTTCACTCCAAGGAAGAGACCGAGCACGCCATGCGTATCTACGACTTTATCGTAAAACGCGACTCCCGTGTGACCTTAAAAGGCATCGATGCTCCAGCTGTAGCATTTTCCTCCGCTGTTGAAGCAATCGAGCTGGCTCTGAAAATGGAAGTTCAGGTCACAGCTCAAATTCACGCACTCTTTGATCTGGCCCATGAAGAAAAAGAATACGGCACCCAGAATATGCTGCACTGGTTCCTAGAAGAGCAAATCGAAGAGGAAGACCTGTTCCGCCGTGTACTGGATCAGGTAAAAGCTGCCGGAGATGACCGCTGGCACCTGCTCACACTCGACGACCAGATGGCGCAGCGTCAGGCCTGATAAGCGCTTCACAGCATTTGATGGGGCTGCCTGCAAGGCACCCCATCTTTACGCGATGTCTTATAACCCCACCAGCAACGAACCGCTTACAAACCCTGCCCCAATGGCAGAAAGAAGGAACGTATCACCTTCTCTGTAAGAACGTGTTTCCCGGCATCTGGAGAGAGAGAACGGAATAGTCGCAGCAGAACTATTTCCAAATTTATTCAGTGTTATCAGTGTATTATCAGAGTTTATTCCAATATTACTTTCAGCTGCATCAATGATACGGGAGTTCGCCTGATGCGGTGCAAAATGGTCCACATCAGCAGCCGTAAGCCCTGCCTTATTCAAGACCTTCTGGGCAGAACTGGTGAGTGTTGCAACAGCTCTGGCAAACACAGTCTGCCCGCCTTTCAGGCTCATCAGGTATTCGTTGGGGTCCATGTCCGGGCGATAGGGATTGCGGCTCCCACCACCTGAAATCTTGATCAGATCGTAGTAAGCCCCATCAGAGGCCAGATCACTTGCCAGTATTCCCTGACCCTCCCGTACGGGCGGCAATACCACGACAGCCCCGGCTGCATCTGCAAACAGCACGCGGCTCGCCCGCTCTTGGGGGTTGATCCGGCGACTGAGGATATTCGCAGCCACCACGAGCACCGCAATCCCCTGGGCTTTGGCGTAAGCATCTGCCATTGCCAGCGCATACAGGAACCCCGCACAGGCTCCTGCCATATCAATTCCGCCGGAGTTTGGCAGGCCAAGCTTATGCACCAGCAGCGGTGCAGAAGGCGGCAGCAAATGATCCGGCGTACTGGTTGCAAGCAGTGTCAGACCGATCTTTGCCGGATCAATGCCAGAATCCTCAATCGCCATCTGAGCCGCAGGCAAAGCGATATCGGTCAGCGCCTGATCCGGGGCAACATAGCGGCGCTCCTGAATACCCGTGCGCCGCTCAATCCAACCCTCTTCAAGGCCCATATCCCGCTCAATTTCAGCATTAGGCACGCGGCGCTCCGGTGCGTAATGACCAAACCCGACAAGGCCACCGCGCCCATTAAAGCAATTCATCAGCACCCTCTGCTATTGCATTGTAAATATTATCTATATCACCTTGAGAGGTGCAGTAGGGCGGCATCGCATAAAGCGTATTGCCAAGCGGTCTTAGCAGCAGATTTTTACTCTGGAAGAACGCATAGAGGCGCGGTCCCACGTCAGAAAGATAGCCGTGGTCCTTTACCTGAATATCCATCGCCGCAATGGTGCCGCGCTGGCGCAGATTGGTGAAGCGTTCGTCACTCTCAAAACGTGCCAAACCTGCGGACTGCATAGCAGCAAGTCTCTCAATGCGCTCATAAACCGGCTCACTCTCCCAGATCTCCAGATTGGCAACCGCTGCTGCACAGGCAATCGGGTTCGCCGTATAAGAGCTGGAATGAAAAAACGTCTTGCTCCGGTCCGTAGAATAATGCGCGTCATAGATCGCGCCGGAGCACATGGTCACCGCAAGCGGCAAAGAGCCACCTGTCAGCCCCTTGGAGTAGCAAGCGATGTCAGGGGTGACCTGCGCATGCTCGCAGGCAAACATTTTGCCCGTGCGTCCCCAGCCGGTCATGACTTCATCGGCAATAAACAACACACCGTGCTTTTTGCAGATCTCATGCATAGCTCGCAACGTTTCTGCGGTGTACATCAACATGCCCCCGGCACCGAGCACCAGCGGCTCAACGATAAACGCTGCCACATCCCCTTGCGCACAAAGCTTGTCAAGCGCGTCCAGCATAACCTGCTCCTGCGCTTTGACTGGGAAAGGAACTTTCGCCACATCAAACAGCAGCGGATTGTAAGGCTGGTTAAACACACCGCGCTCGCCAACAGACATGGTACCGATCGTATCGCCGTGATAGCTGTGTTCCATCACCACGATCCGTTGCCGCCGCTCACCCACATGATGCCAGTAGCCAAGCGCCATTTTAAGCGCCACTTCTACAGCAGTTGAGCCGCTGTCTGAAAAGAACACATAGTCCAGCCCGTCAGGCGTCACTTCAAGCAACTGCCGGGCAAGGCGTTCCGCCGGATCATGGGTATGTCCTGCAAAAATCACCTGATCCAGCTTCTCAGCCTGTTCCTTGATCGTACCGATCACGTGCGGATGGCAATGCCCATGTGTGACCACCCACCACGACGAGATCGCATCCAGCATCTTTGCGCCATCAGCTTTGGTGAGGTAAGCGCCAGACCCGCCAGTAATTTTTGTCATCTCCGGCATCACCGCATGTTGCGTAAACGGATGCCAGATGGGTGAACGTGTTGTCATGACGCCTTATCTCCGTGCCTTACGTAAAATCTTCCAGCAGGAAGTTCTGCAAAAAGGCCTCTTTGAGTGTTTCTGATGTAATTTTAGAAAGAAGCGGCAACCGGCCCAGCTTTTTCACATCGGCATATTCGGTGATAGTGCGCTCAGAATCGGCAACCTCATCACCAATGAAAGCCACGCCCAGCAAAGGGCAGCCCCGCTTGCGCAAAGCCTCAATGGAAAGCAGAGTGTGATTGATCGTCCCCAGGCCGGTGCGTGCGCACAGCACAACGGGCGCGTTCCAGCGCTTGAAAAGGTCAATGTAAAGCGTGTCCCGTGTCAGCGGCACCATAAGACCGCCTGCCCCTTCAACCACAACCGGACCTTCCACTTGCGGCAGGCTCAGTCGATCCACATCGATTAAAACACCTTCCTGCTCCGCCGAATAATGCGGGCTGGCGGGAATATCCAGCCGGTAAGTCTCAGGCAACGCCTCGCAGCCCGTCAGACGAACCACCGCTTGTGTATCCGTCTCCTCTTCCAGACCAGACTGCACAGGCTTCCAGTAGGTCGCCCCAAGCGCCTGCGTCAAAGCAGCAGAGAAGATGGTTTTCCCGATACCAGTGTCCGTACCAGTTACAACGATTGAATGTGTCATACGCAATCTAAAACCATTTCTTCTGCCAGCACTTCAAACAGGGCGGAAACATCCTGCTGGCTGGCATGTAAGGTTAAGGCAATTCGCAGGCGGGATGTTCCGCGCGGCACAGTTGGCGGACGAATACCGCGAACATCAAATCCACGCTCCTGAATCACACCAGCAACACGCATGGTGCGCTTATCATCGCCAATCAGGAACGGCAGAATATGTGTTCCGCTGCCCTGTTGCCCGCATACCTGCACCATTTCAGCATTTGCAAAGGCAACCAGCTCTGCCAGCCGCCCGCGTCGCTCCGGCTGCTTTTGCACCAGCATCAGCGAAGCCCGCACGATGGAAGCAACAAGCGGCGAAGGTGCTGTGGCATAAATAAAGCCCCGCGCCCGGTTAATGAGGTAATCAATCAGCACCGCACTGGCGCACACAAGTGCACCAGACGCACCAAGCGCCTTGCCACAGGTATGCAGCGAGATTACATTTTCACGTCCCTCAAAGGCCGCTGCAAGCCCCTTGCCGCCCTCACCCAGTACGCCAGTGGCATGCGCCTCATCCACCAGCAAAAAAGCCTCATGACGATCAGCAAGCTCAACCAGCTCTGCAAGAGGTGCCTGATTCCCATCCATGGAATAAAGGCTCTCACAGGCGAGCCAGACACGCCCTGTACCGCCCTGCCCACGCCAGGCCTTAATCTGTGTCTCAGCATCCTCAACGGAGTTATGCATAAACCCAACCGTTTCCGCTGAGCCAAGCTTCATCCCATCGTGTGCGCTGGCATGGATAAGGCGATCATAGACCACCAGATCGCCCTGCTGTGGAAGGGTTGAAAACAGCGCCATATTGGCGTTGTAGCCACCACCGAAAAACAGGGCCTTCTCTGTGCCGAACAACTGAGCAGCTTCATGTTCCAGCGCTTCATGCTCAGGATCATTGCCCCGCAGCAGGCGCGAACCACCTGCCCCCAGACCAACGCCACGGGCAAGCGCTTGCTCTGCCGCCAAACGCAATTCTGGCGCCGTTGACAGCGCCAGATAATCATTGGAGGAAAAATCGCAGGCCTGCGCCTTGAGCAGGGAACGGGTTCTGCCCCGCTCCGCCAGTCGCTCCAGTGCGCCAGAATGCTTACTCAGCAGGCTCATGAGCCGCTGCCCCACAGCTTTTTACACCCATCGGACGAATGCCAAGACGCTTGAACAACGCCGCATCCTTGCTGTCCTCAGGATTGTCCGTTGTCAGCAGCGTATCACCTTTAAAGATGGAGTTTGCCCCCGCAAAGAAACTCATGGCCTGCGTCTCATCAGACATTTCCGTCCGCCCCGCAGAAAGGCGCACATGAGACTTCGGCATCATGATACGCGCAACAGCAATCAGACGCACAAAATCAATGGGATCAACCGGTTCAGCATCCTGAAGCGGTGTGCCCTCAATCGGAATAAGCATGTTGATTGGAACACTGTCCGGATGCTCTTCCAAAGTTGCCAGCGAAACCAGCATATCAAGGCGATCCATTTCCTTCTCGCCCATGCCGACAATACCGCCGGAACACACCTTAATGCCTGCCTCCTTCACCATATTGAGCGTATCAATACGGTCAGAGAACTTACGAGTGGTGATGATTTCACTGTAATAGCGCTCAGAGGTGTCGATGTTGTGGTTGTAGTAATCCAGACCAGCATCCTTAAGGCGCAAAATCTGTTCAGGGGTCAGCATGCCAAGCGTCATGCAGCTTTCCATGCCCAGCTCTTTAACGCCCTCCACCATCATTTCAATGGCGCGCATGTCGCGGTCTTTAGGCGAGCGCCAGGCAGCCCCCATGCAATAGCGGGTCGCACCGCCTTCCTTGGCTCGCTTTGCTTCTTCAAGCACCATCTGCACTTCCAGAAGCTTGGATGCAGGCAGGTCTGCGTTGTTGCGTGCAGACTGGCTGCAATACGCACAATCTTCCGCACACCCGCCGGTCTTGATGCTCAAAAGCTGACTTTGCTGAACCTCATTAGGATCAAAATTCTCACGATGCGTACAGTGAGCTTGAAACAGAAGATCATTAAACGGCAGATTGTAAAGCGCCTCAGCCTCTTCACGTGTCCAGTTATTGCGAATTTCAGATGTTTTTAGCACGCTACCCAACTCGTTGTTTACCCCATGGCGGTTTTTGCCGTGAATTACAGCAAAAATGTGTCTTCTACAATGATCTGTTGGGGGGAGTGCGTGAATGGCGTAAAGAAACACATCCCTTCTCACTCTGTCTTTTGCAGGTAATGGAAGGAATGTTCCGCTGTCCTGCCAGAACGAGCAGCACGCCTGACCGATTTTCTGGCTTAATGTCATCATACCGCCAACCGCAAGCGATCATAAAAGAATATCGGCGCATCAGTTAACTGGAAGATTGCCCATCAGCCAATATTGCAAACTCCGCCCCTATATACATAAAATTAGTTGAACTATACGAAATACACATAGGTATATCCCACCCCTACTACATTAATAGTAAAATGACACGATAAATATTATAGGTTTATCCGGAATAATTACTCTGAGTGGTTTAACTTCGCTCGCTTTTGTATCGCGCCAGCAGTGTTGTGATCCTCGCTATGACAGATAATGATCTGAAGCCTTAATCAGGCCTTAGATTCGTTTCAGCTTTGCAGAACTCACATAGTATTCATGTGACCTGAGTAAACTATAGGTGAACGTGTAGTCAAAAATATGCATTTGATGGAATAATTTAAATATTTTACACTTGTTAACTCCTGCAATCTCCACAACTTGAACACCATTAAAACTTGAATAAGAGATAACAAATCTTAGAGTGAATCACGTTGCACTGAGCCTCATGTATACTGTGAAAGTATACCCCCTATCTTTTCACAGGCATTCAATCGAATGACGCATATTCGTGTGACGCGAATGAAACTAACCAGATTACTTGCATAGAGGCCGTTTTTTCTGTGCGCAGACCTCTGTAATGGCTGTGTTGACTGAGCGAGTGTCCTGGAACTGATGTCACTAGTAAATATTTGGTGTTGAAATGTGGTACAAAGAGCGTCTTCCTAAAGCCTGCGCACTGTTAAGTCTCAGTCTTACCTGCCTGATTGCTTCCCTGACCGGTTTTGCAAATGCGCAGGAGATTATTACCGGCACTGTAAACATCCCACCAGACACCATCGATGCCTCTGAAGGTTTATTTATTGGGGCCGGCCTGGACGGGACCCTTAATATCTCTGGGGGGGAAGTGGCCACTTTCGGCGCTTTGCTAGGTGTCGCGCAACTTGGCTCCAATGGTGTTTTGACAATCACTGATAATGGATCTCTGGTGCAGGTCGGCCCCGCTGTTTTGCTCCAGATTGGTAATGGAGTCGCTCCGGATCAAGGCACAGTCAATCTTTCAACCGGAGGCACTTTACTCGCCCCTTCAACCAGTATGATTATTCAGAGTGACGGGACACTTAATGTCGGCGGTGCCCTTGGTGATCCGGCAGCAGCGCCGGGGGTTATTAATGTCAGAGACCTCATTTTCTTCAATGGAGCCACCGCTGTCTTCAATGCCACCAGCACCGAAGGTGAACATCTTATCGGCCAGTTGAACTCCGCTGAAGATGGGGCCGGAGATATCTTTTTTGAAGAAGGAACAACACGGCTTACATCCAACAACAGCTTGTTTGGCGGTAAAATGACCATAGATGAAGGAGCAAATGTCGAGTTCATAAACACAAACTCTGCCGGGCAAGGCCAATTTGAATTTACCGGGGGCAGTCTTACCGCAATTGGAAGCACAATCATCACTGGCGATATGCTGGTCGTTGATGGAGCGGCGGCAAGCGACGCAAATTTTCTGAACACATCTTCAGGCAATTTTGTTCTTAGTGGCAACATCTCTGGTAACGGAGCTATCCGGTTTGCGGGTGATGGCACGACCACACTTTCCGGCACAGGTTCGTGGACAGGTGGAACAGACGTTGACGGAACAGAAGTTATTTTCTCTAGCGCTGCAAACCTTGGCCCCAGCACAATTGAGCTCAACAATGGCCAGCTTACTTTTATCGGCACCACCGCCACACTCAGCAATCTCATAGATTTAGACGGTTCGTCCGCCATGGAAGTCGGGTTGGGTAATAGCCTGACCGTCAGCAATGATATCAGTGGAACGGGCAGCCTGAAAAAGCTCGGAGCAGGCACACTGGTGCTGGGCGGTGCGGGCAACAGTTTCAGCGGCGGGCTGGATCTTTCAGCTGGTACTGTCCAGTTTGAGGCCGCCGCAAACATTGGTAGTGGAAACCTCGTCTTTTATGGGGGGGACCTGAGTTTTATTTCAAGCTCAGATGCTTCCATTGCGAACACCATTGAAATGCATAGCAATGGAACGCTTGATGTTGCCTCTGCACGCACCCTCACCCTGACAGGCAACATCATTGACGGCGACGCAGCAGGCGCGCTCACAATTGGTTCCGGCGGCACGGTGGACCTGCAGGGCAACAATACGTTTTCTGGCGGGCTTTTTGTGCAGGAGTTCAGTTCCGTTATTTTCTCTGATACTGATAATATTGGAACCGGGACTGTCGGCCTCAGCAATGGACATTTGCTTTATACCGGTTCTTCGAATGTAAATTTTTCCACTCTTTCGATTGCCAGTGGCACCAGTAATGCCATCACTATTAATGATAATACGGTTGATATTGAAATCTCCTCCAACCTGTCAGGCTCTGGCAATCTTACTCTTGAAGGGGGCAATTCCAACACACTATCAGGCACTAACACCTTATGGACCGGAGACTTATCCCTTACAGATACAGAGTTAATATTCAGTTCCGCTGAAAATGTGGGTAACGGCAATGTTTCCTTCAGTTTAAACTCGTCATTTCTGACATTCACCGGCGGAGGCAGTGTCACGCTTTCCGATATTGTTTTTTCTGGTGTTGGCAATGAAGTTCGTGCAACCAACAACTCTGGCGTCATCAACATTACATCGGGTCTGACCGGGTCAGATCAAATCAAATTCGCTGGTCCGGGAAAGGTCAATCTGCTCGGTGACAATTCCGGTTATTCAGCTGATATCGAAATTGACAGCGGTACTATAGGTCTGCAAGGCTTTACAACATCCGGGATTGGGTCAGGAAATGTCGTCTTAAACGGTGGCAGGCTGCGCTATTTGGGCGCTGGCGCCGAGACGGTTGACACAACCACTTTGCAAGTGAGCAATGCTGCGAACACCATTGAGGTTGCCAGCACCAGCGCCGCACTCACCTGGACTGGTGCCGCAGCGCCCGGCGGGGGAACTTTTGTGAAGGATGGCCCGGGTACACTTATTCTCTCCGATGGCACAAAAGCGCTGGTGAGTTCCACAATCAACGAAGGCATCATGCAAATCGGTGCCTCTTCCAGCGATGCCTCTACGCTGACAGGTGATCTGACCGTGAATACTGGCGGCATACTGGCAGGGTACGGCACAGCCAGTGGTGGCGTTACACTCAACGGCGGCACAATTTCCCCCGGTTCCTCCTTTGGCATAATCACTCTTGGCAGTCTGGATGCAAGCGGCACAGGCGGCGCACTCGAAATAGAGATTGGCTCCGACCCGGTAACCGGCATGGCAAATACGGATCAGATCCAGATTCTTTCAGGCGGCAGCGTTGACTTAACCGGGATTACCCTGAACCTTGTCAGTGTGATGGGGGCGACACCCGTAAAAATTGGCGATGAGTTCGTCATTATCGACAATCTCTCACCCGCCGGAACGCAGCCCCCAATAGGTGTCCTTTCACCTGTGAACCATGATATGTTTATGCTGGATGTAAATGTAATCAATGGTGCCCCAGAGGACGCAAACGACATTGTCCTTCAATTCATTCGAAGCACAAACGACTTTAATGATCTTGCAAATACGCGCAATGAACATGCCGTCACAGAGGCATTGGATACGACCAACGAAAGCGGTGAACTTTTCACAGAGCTTGCTCCCTTGAGTAACACGCAGATTTCAGCTCTGCTTAATCCGCTTGCCGGCGAGATCAACGCTTCAACTCGTGCAATTTTACTCTCTGACAGTCGCTACCTGCGTCAGGCCGTCAATGATCGTCTCTACAAAGCTCACAGCGCTTTTGCAGCAGAAGTGGACGATGACACCGTATCCGGCAAGGTTGGTCCCTATGAGATGTGGGGGCAGGTCTATGGAAGTTGGGGGGAATTCTTCTCTGATGGCAACGCCCGCACCACAGGCAGAAGCGTCGCCGGTTTGCTGGTCGGGGTAGATACCGCCGTCTATGACATAATGCAGCTGGGTGTGGTTGCTGGCTTTGGCCGTACCTCCATCAACATCAGCTCCATTGATGCTTCCTCCGACAGTGACAGTTACAGCATCGGTGCCTATGCCAGCTTAAATCCGATTTCCGGAGCAAAACTACGCGGCGGTGTAGCAGGTACCTGGTACAACATTACAACTGATCGTGACGTGAACCTGTTCCCGCAAGAAACACTCACATCTGATCAATTCGCGGGCTCTTTGCAGGTGTTTGGCGAACTCGGCTATACTCTGGAAAGCACCTACGGAAATCTGGAGCCCTTTGCCGGTGTGGCCTATGCTTACCTGTCTGGCCCAGGCTTCAATGAAGCAGGCGGTCAGGCGGCCTTGCGTGCGGACAGTCAGTCCAACTCCCTCACTTTCCTGAGCCTTGGAACACGCGGTGAGTTCGATCTTTCAAACTATTTTTATAGCGACACAAGCTTTGTCGGTTTGGCAGCATGGCAGTATTCTTCAGCCAACACGCTCAATTACACCCAAAGTTTCATTGATAGCGGCAACCCCTTTACCGTGGCAAGCGTCCCCATCGCACGTAACGTAGCTCTGGTTGAAGCGGGGCTGGAATCCAGATTAGCGCAAAACATTCAACTCAACATCAACTACTATGGCCTCCTCGCCGATCAGGCCGTAGACCACGGCGTCAATGCCAGACTGTTCGTGCAATACTAAAAGCTATCGCCAGTAGGACGGTAACCTCCTGCACAACGACGACAGCCTGACCGAAAACATACATCAATTCGAACACTTCCTGAAGTGGACTAACCTGAAAACAGAGAGCCTCTGCCCTGATACTTTTAGCCCAGCCCAGACGAATTCATTCTTTCTTTCTGAAAATGAAATGACCCCGGAAACGAAGAATGACTAACGCAACAGTTGGCCTAAGAAAGTGGGAGCACTAGCTTGACTAAAGGCGTATGGCGTAACATTCTTGCAGGCGTTCTCTGTTTGGATTTCTCATCATGTTAAATATTAGTTCATTTATATCAGCAAGATCAATAAGTTGGCAAAAGCCAGCTATCCAGAAACCGGCAGTTTCTGAAGCGCGTCCAGAAATAAAAACGCAGGAATCAACACCCGCCCAACACCTGTCGGGAATGAAATCATTTTCTGAGGTTGCTGCGGATGGTCGCGCCTTTTTGGATCAACAATACAAGAAAAATAGTATTGAGGATACATTCCAGTATCGTGATAAAACCGGAACGTTTCGCCGTGAGATTTTTGCGGAGTTTGATACAATGGAGTTGGACCGGCGTATGCTATACGCAATCGCCAGCAATGAAGGCAATCAATTTACAACAGAAGAAGTAAGCTTGGCAAAAAGCTGGATGAGAAATCAGGTTCAAGAGGTTATGTTTGGTGGAGATCGTGATCCAACTGATTACACAACACCAATAATCAACCACATTAAGTTTCTTGATGCTTCCGCAAGTCCTGAAGAAAAGGCCTCCTTTGAGTGGATTGAGGCGCGTGCGACCGCTCAATTTATGTATGAGCAGGATCAAAAGGATCACGTAAAACGCGGCATCAGCAATGGCGAAAGCCTTTCAACAACAAATCCTCTTGTCCTGCACCTGATGTCAGCGCATGGCGAAATGTGGGAAGCTCACAAAACAGACATGACCGCACGCTTAGAAGACCAGCCCTCTTACAAATCTGCCTATCAGCAATGGGCAAATCAGAAAGATTCGTTTGGCGAATACAGCTTGGATATGCTGATCTGAAGACACAATATCCTGGCTTTTCTTCATTTTATTTATGTCGGCAACAGCGAGCTGTCAGTCAGAGCGCTTAGGCACGCAGCATAAGATTGGGTAGTTTCCCCATTCCTAGAGGATTATACCCATAAGCCTCCCCCATACAGGCATAGATGCGTACGTTTGCGTCATCCATCTCAGAGAGTTTTTCCTCCCCTGCCAGATCGACACTGCCATGTTGTTTAGCACTTTGAGAGCCTGTAACAAATTGCCATGCTTTGTCTAAATACTTTACCTCGCCTGAAAGGCTATCGATTTCCGCGCAGTGTCATTGGCTATGCGGTTTGGGCTTACCACCGGTTCGTGATGAGCTTGCGCGATGTTGAGAACCTTTTGACTGAGCGGGGGATATTACTGTCTTATGAGACGATCCGGGTCAGGGTGAACAAGTTCGGGCATCACTTTGCCGGTAAAATCTGGCGCGACCGGCCAGCTCCCAATGATAAGTGGCATCTGGATGAGTGTGTCGTCAAGATCAATGGACAAACCTGTTGGCTGTGGCGTACTGTCGACGGGAATGGCGATACTCTTGATATCCTGCTTCAGTCGCGCCGTGATCAGAGAGCTACCAAGCGGTTCTTTTATAAGCTTTTCAAGCGTTGGGGCATGCCGCGCATGTTGGTCACAGACAAGCATGGCTCCTACGGCACGGCCAGCATAAAGGATTGAACAACCGGGCAGAAGCTTCGCATCGTCATACACGGCGACAAGAAAAAAAATCATGGGCCGTTTCAAGACACCGCACCAAGCCCAAAGGTTTCTATCTGCTCACGACCAAATTGCCGACATCTTCCGTCCCGGACGCCACCGGCTTTCTGCGTTATTGAAAAAATGGCGATCCCTGCAGGATTCGAACCTGCGACCGTCGGCTTAGAAGGCTATACCTAAACTTGTCCCTTCAATGGGTTAGCGGTACAACTCCACAAAATACTCACACGAACGGTCAATGACTTAGGGTGGAAATGGAAAGCAAAATCCTTCTTGTATTATTAACTTGAAACTTGCTTCTAAGTAATGTCAAGAGAAAACCGTAAAAGCACTTCTTCCATTTGGTGTGCCTTTCAATAATTGAACCAACTTTTACGACTCTCAGATTTGAAGTTCGTCCAACCTTACTGCTTCGCCTGTTTAACAATTAAGAAAGCATAGAATCGCAAGAGAGGCCCTTATAGCAAAATACAAGTAAATGTAAGGAAAACTCTACACTTAATACCGTTATTATAAAATATCAGGTAGCAATACATTTACAAAACCACTAACAGTTGCAATTACGCTTGGTAGACTCACTAGTAACATAATTTCTCCTTGAATTACTTTCCTATTCAGAGAATGTTTTACTTTCTTTCTGACCTAACGGAATACTAATGGAATTTTAAAGGAATACTTATGTTGTCTGTTGCTATTGATTTCATTGCACAGCGTTGCGATGTCAGCACTGTTGGTGAACTTATCCACCTCCATGTAATCCTCACACAAGATGAGATGGACCGATTGGCACTCTTTGGAGCAAAGCTTGATGATCTGGAGCCTGACGACTGGATTTAGCTTTAATCTGATAGCCCCTGAGCGGGGCTATCTCTACTCTGTGGGAACACCGAAAAGCCTATCATAAATTGACCAGCCGAACCGCCATAACAGGAAAGCAAAACCAATCAGCACAATGTAAGGCTGAGCTGCCCCTGCGAACCATTCAATCCAACCATTGAAGTAGTCAGCAGCAATCCCCACAGTTACACCAGCCCCTAACACATCATCTTGTCTCACCATCTTCCATCCTTGCTTGCAGCTTTTTGCAGACCTGTTGTTGCCAGTCATCAATGACACAAACACCGCGCCTTAGGTTTTGATAGTCTGAGATCGCTATCTCTATCTTTTCAGATTCAGGTGCTTGCTCAATTTCCTGCGCAAGGACTTCTGAGAAACCTTGCGGATAATCGACCAGCACTGGTGTTGGAAATGCAGTAATTTGCTCCGGAGCATTAAAGCCCAAACTTGCGCAACCTGTCAGGCAAAGGCTCAGTATGATGCCTGCTGATTTCAGCATTCGCCCTCCCCTCAGTTTCACGTGCATGCTGCTCAACACTAAGAGATCGCTTTAAACCTTCAGCTTCCCTTGCCTCTCTTTCGGCACGCTGTTTCTCAGCCTTACTGAACAGCATCTCCAGTAAGGCTTTCAAGAGGAAAGCGAGAAGTTTCATCTGGGATTCTCTCTGTTCTTTGCATGCCCGTAATTGCCAGCCACCAGATCAAGTACCTTCCGTGCCCCCCGAAAGAAGCTGTCATCCTTCGGCGTTGGAGTAAGCGCTGCGATCTGTGAGCCAATGGTGACAATGCCGCCAACAATAGCAGTGATCGCAACTGCATTTTCCGCAAGATATCCAAGCATGCTTTAGCCTTTCCATGTAGCGTTGAAGCCACGTCCGTCTATGTGTGTGAAGGTGTTGTAAGCGCCCAGACCGCCTTTAAAACCGCCCTGAGCACGATCCTTGCGCAGCCAGTTAAAGCATTGCTGCGGAGACCAGATCTGGCTTTGAAAGTCGATAGCTGCAAACCGCAGGTGCTGACTGCGTGTGGCACCGCCAATGACCTTGTTGTACTCAAGCCCGCGATAGACGCTTAAGAGTACGATTGGTCCGCCTGAGGCTTCTCTGAGCCTGTCCAGTGCAGTGATTGCCGGAATGATGTTGGACCAGAGCTGGCGCGGTGGGTCGGTGTTCAGCTCAAAGCCTGCGTGGCTAGGTGTTTCATGGGCCTCACCTTTACAGAGCAGTTCACGAGGTGAGAAATAGCGCAGAGCCAGTCCCTCACAAAAGGCAGCGAAGCCCTCTGTATTCTTAAGTTCGATAGTGTTCATGGGTCCTTCCCAATAAAAAACCCGCCTCAGCGGGCGGGTAATGAAGTGCATGGTGGGTATTGTTATTTCTGGGTACCGGTGGTGCCGTTACGGTTGAGACCATCGCCGTAGGATTCTACCGGCTTTGGCTTAGGTATAACCTTCGACTTGCGCTTATCCTTACCTGCTCTCTCATCAGGCTCCTTAAGTGAAAGAGAGGTTGTTGCCCCTCGTCCCCTTGAAGCGCGATGTGTCCGGCTGTCAATGCGGTAAGTACCATCAATGCCAGCCCTAACTCCAGACACCTGGCATAGAGCTTCAGCTTGCGCCTCAGGCGTAAGGTTTAACACAATAGTACCGGACCCCTTCTCACGCTTCGATTGCTGGCGGCGTGCCTTTAAAGTGCGTTTTGCAGTCTCTTCATCAGCAATGATATGGCGTAGGGCATTGTCTGGGTTTTCGGGCAAATCTTCTTCGTCAAAGTCTTCTTTGATTTCCTGCACCCCTCCTCTTTCCCGGTTGAGATATCTGGCAGATCCAGAAGAAAAAACCCGCCTTAGCGTGCGTGGTTTCATGTTCACTGAAATGATGTTGCCTGGTCGCTTTGCCTGAATGAGCGAAAGATCATTCTCAACCCCGAGCGGGAGAAAGACAGCCTTCTTACCTCTGATCTTAAAAGCTCCAAAAAGCTCTCTTGCAAGGGCATTGCCAAGACCTGCAAAACTGATCCCATTTGCCCGCCAGTAATCTCGTTTGATCTTTGCAAGGTCAGGATGGATTTCAATTTCAAAGCCAGCTTTCCTGGCTGCTTTTTTCATGAAGTCTTCAAGAGTGGAATTGTCCTGATGAAACTTCAAAGGTTGCTTCACCTTAGAGCGCTCATCAAACCCTTTTGCACTGATCTTAAGATGACCGCCTCCGCTTCGGTTCAGGGAGAAATTCGGGATATCAGTGATACCCTCAAAAACCTTCTTCCCCTCAAGATGTACCACCAGTTCAGAACCGGGTTGTGGCAATCTGATTTTGCCCTCATCCCTGAGCGTAATGCTGCAAGTATCTGAGGTGCTTTCTGCTTTATCTGTTGCTGTAATGCTTTCCAGATATTCACTCAGGCCCGGACTGATATCCTCACCATCAATAGTGACTTTCCAGTCAACCTCCCAATTGCTCATTGAAAGCCTCCAAACAGATCAACGACCTCAACTTCCTCATTCTTCCTTGGTGGTAACTCCGGGATATTTACAAGAGTTCCAAGCGGGATTGTCACTCCCAATGCTGCAAGGCCCGGATTTAAAGCCAGTGCTGCTTCCACAAGCTCCCTTCCACGCCAGCCGTGGCGACGCTCAAGGAGGAGATCAAGAGTGATGTTGTCCCCCTTGACCCTGATTTGCTCGGTCATGACAGACCCCTTAGAAGATATCGAAGATTGATAGAAGATCAGGAACAAGCCCAGGAGAAGACTGGCTTTCATCCGGCTCCTGTTGCAATGTCAGGCGATGGGTGACCACATGTCCCACACCATTGCGTGCAAGGTGCTTGTGCGTTTCACTCATGCTCTTAATTGCAAAGTTGCCAAGCCTTATCCCATCCCCGCGCATGACAGGGAAAACCTCTCCGCTCTTGCGCATCTGGTCAGCCATATCCAATTGAGTTAAGCCGCCGATTTTAAGTGGCAGGATCTGACCTGAGATTGTAAGTGTCTTACCGCCATCTCCCATGAACTCACCGGGAGAAATACCCCCGATGACTTTCTTCTTTGCAATGTCTGCCTTACTTGAAATCTGGACTTGGTCGGCATTAAACGGGAAAGTATCGAGCTGCAAAGCTCCAAGCATGTAAAGCATTATCGCACCGCATATTCCTGATCAGCAAAAAGACCTGAAAGGCGTTCTTCAATCCCATCCACCAGACGGTCAAGAACTGCTTCAGGATCACCAGCACCATTGATGTTAATGTCTCCGAACTGGATAGGGCCAAAGCCTCTTGAGACAGACTGCTCACCTGTCATTCCAGCCGTTTCCTTAGCTGTATGGACATGACCAGAGCGCGATGGGGTAACCAGTTCAGGCCCATACTCTCCAACGAGATAATTACGCCCGGCAACAATCTGACCGCCCAAAGCGCGGGCACCAGAGATTTGAGTAACGCTCAAACCTGAACCCGAGGAAGGCTTTGGGATTGGAACGGCGAGAATTTGAGCTGCCTTTGCCTGAAGCGCTTCTGCCACTTTGGCTTCAGTCACCCCGGCAGCCGTTTGCGCAAGCTCAGCATTAAGAGTTTGCAGCTGCTCGACAATCTCCTCACGATCAGACATCAAACCGCGCTTGGTTTGCTTCTCGCTTCGGCTATCCCCAAGCTCAGCTATTTGAGCGTCAATGTCTGCAAGGTCTTGCTTGAGGGCATCAACCAGTACGTTGCCCTTCTCAACCGGTCCTTCCCGAACGCCGATCTGATCTTTAATCCATTGATTGAGTGCATCGCTCTGCGCTGCATTTGCACTTATGCGCTCCTGCAGATACTTGGTCTTTTCTGCCTGCGACATGCCCCACATGTTAAGATCATGGGTTAACTCATTCAGAGTAAGTCCGATGAGCTGAAAGTTCCCAAGCCCACGCGCTAAATTGCCAACCTTCAATCCACTTGCTTTAGGTGTTTTAGTGCCATTGTCGTTTGCAGCAAGTGGCTTCTTGCCAGAAACCTGTGGTACGAAGGCTTTCTTCATTGAAGATGGTTTCGCTCCGGCTGGCCCGGTTGTGCGCCCGGTTCGACTGCCTTTGCCAAGGTTGAGCCCGCTCAGTTTGCCCAACTTTCCAATTGCTCCCAAAATGCCCGCAGCAAGATCCCACGTTACCGACTTGAGAAGCAAAAAAGCAAATCTCAAGCCAGTAAGAGCTAGCAGAACACCTACCACTGCCCCGCCATACTTGATGATATTTGCAATCATTTCTGGGTTCTTTTCTGCCCAATCCGCAAAGGCTTTGATGTGTGGTTTGATGGCTAACATCAAATCATTCAGGACAGGCAATAGTGCGTCACCTATCGCGATGGATGCGGCTTCAACATTGCTTTGAAATTCATTGAGTTTTGCTGCTGTGGTTTCTCGTTTCTTTTGATATTCAGCCTCCGAGGAGCCAAGGTAGTTGGCTTGTATTGCGACTGACCTAAGAGCCTTATCCAACAGCTCTGCATTTTCAATTAACGGCGCAATTGCACGGGCTTCATCTCCAAACAGGTCAGAAATAGTTGACGCCTGCAAGTCCTTTGGCAGGTCTCTGATTTGTCCAATAACTTTTTTCAATGTCCCAACAGCATCTTTTTGCAGATCCTTTGAAACCTTTACAGCATCAAGCCCCAACCGCTTATAAGCTCCACGCTGACGCTTGGTTGCACCTTCGCCGCGTGCCAAAGCCTTACCTGCATTTCTAAAGCTTGTGGCTGCCACATCAGCCTGCGCACCCGATGCAATCATCGCCGAACCAATGGCCGCCGTTTGCTCAGCGGTGAATCCATACTGCTTACCTACTGAGCCAACCCGGCGCATATAATCGAGCAGATCAGGAGCAGAACTGGCTGAAGTGTTGGACAGGTGGTTGATTGCATCTGCCAGCTCTCCGGTCTCACCAACAGTCAGACCCAGGGCAGTCTTAATCTTTGCAAGGCTCTCGCCTGCTGTGCCTGCCGAAACATCGAAAGCAACGCCAACTTTTGCGGCCATCTCAGCAAACTGGGTCAGCTCGTCCCCCGCCATACCGGCCTGCCCGGCAGCGGCAACGATATCTGCAATCTGTGTGGCAGTCATCGGCATGCGCGTGGACATATCAATGATGTCCTTACGCATCTTCTTAAAGCCCTCAGGGCTATCGAAATCGACCACCTTCTTAACGTCGGACATGGCGCTTTCAAACTGCATGGCGGACTTCACAGGGGCAGCGATGGAGCGGGCCAGAACATAGCCGGTGCCCACGGCACCAAGCATCTGCCCCTGCATCCGGTTGAGCTGTCGCCTGTTTCGCTCAGCAGCCCCCTGCATGCCTTTCATTGAGTTTGCAATTGCACGCGCAGGACCGCTTGCCCGATCAAGAACAGAAATGACAAGCTTTGATGTGAGAATACCCATAGAGCGATCCCTATGTTTGCTTTTCGGCCTTCAATACACGCGCAAGGGATTCAACAGTCTCCAGAAAACTGTCGATTTCCATCTCGCAAATCAGATTAAAGGGGGTCTTAAGCCGCCTGCTTACTGAGACGAGGAGGTCTCTTGCTTTGCTCCCTCCTTGATCAATGCTTCGGCGTCCATCTGCTCCATCGCCTCTTGCAGTGCCTTCAAAAGAGCCAGTTTTTGCTTGAAGGCTGCGCCACGCTTTCCCATGAGAGGGATTGCCGCCTCCGTTACCTTATCCAGATCGTCAGTATCAATCTTCTGGAACACCTCCAGATCAAGACCAGCCAGAGCAGCAAGAAGCATCTGACCTGAAAGCTCTTCGTCTTCGGTGCTTTCTGCAAGAATGATGTCTGCTGCTCTCATGCGCCTTAGCGAGATACGATCAATCTGGTGTCCATCATTTTCAAAAGGATACTCAAGATCGACGGAAGCATGCGTTTTCTTAGGGCTGCTCATACCAACTCCTCAAAGAGAAACCGACCCCAACTGAGGACGGCCAGACAACAAAAATGATGAAGGTTTAAGCACCTAAAGCACGCTTAGCTGCTGCAAACTGCGGATCAGGTCGCAGTTCTCGCTCCCAGAAGTCGTAGTAAAGCAACTCTTCGTTTTCCATGGTGACCTCAAGGTGTGAGACTTCTTTCCAGACCAGATTGAAGCCCTTGAACTCTTCAGCGCTCATCTCATCAGGTTCCCATTCTGCGATAGCACCCACGATTTCACCGCGGTACTTGAGCCATTTATTGGCTTTCATGTCACGCATTGAGACTGCAAAGGTCCAGTGAACTGGCTGTCCCATAACCGAGCGCAGGTCTTTGTCTTCACCTTTGATTTCGGCCTTTGGCTCAAGAGCTTCAATGCGAGGCAGGATCGCATCAATTGCGCCGACACCACCACCGGGATTATGGCTGACAGTCAGGTACTTGATGCCTGGAATGAACATTTTGTTGATGATGATTGCACGAGAGGTTTCAGGTGCATCCTTCCGGCGCAAGTCAATCTCGCCTACCAGATAGAGAGGTTGTTGCATCAGGAAATTCCTTTCTATTGACAGGTTTAAACCACTGCACTGAGGCGGTTCATGATGTCGCTAATCAGTCCTTCAACAGCCGGACGATAAGGGCGCATTTCAAAGTTAGCTTTCTTAAATGCACTGGCTTGCTCCTGCTGAATCTTCAGGCTGAGTATGCCTTTACGCAGGTCTTCAGGGCTGTTCAAATCAGGTACAAACATTTCAGCGCTTGGAGCATACCCAAGGATATGGCCGTGCATCTTCAGATCACGCAGTTCATAAGCAATATCCTGGATAAACGCTTCTACTCGTGCGACTGAGAGTTTTTTACCCAGATGCTTGCGCGTGATTTTGATGAACTGTGCAACCACATAATCAGCACCACGCACTTGATGAAGTTGCTGCCATTGAGCATTGGTCTGCGCCATGTCTGTACCAAGGAAAGTAAAGCCGCCATCACCGACAGCACCATGGACGCCAGTCTCACCCTCAGCAACAATAGCAACATCAGCAGCAAGCATCTGCTGCCCTTCTGAGGCACCATCCAGATAGTTAAACGAGATCTTGCGGTTAACTCCAACAATCCCAAAGACTGGTTCGTTACAGATCGGATCAAATGGCTTGCCGCGATGGTTGTTATCTGCGCGCACCATCAGGCCAGCGACACGACTGGACATAGGCCGAGTAACAAGGGTTTCACCTTCATACACCCGTGCAGCAACACCAACAGGCATCAACCTGCCTGAGGTCATTGTCTCACGCGCATCAATAGCCTTTTCCTTTGTTGTCGGGTCAACATCAACGGGAGCCACAGCAAGGATTTTACCAAGGTTGGCTTCAAGAGCCGCTATAACCGGATTGGCCGTTTCCAGATCAGCCCGCCAGGCTGTAGAACCTGCAACAACAATACCCGGCGTGGCATTGATCGTACTTGGGATTGTATCAAGTGAGTTGATGATGTTGACGATACTTGCGGAGGTTGCAGCATTATCTGCTCCCTTCTTAATGCGCACAACTGTAACATCAGCGGACTTGTTTAAGCTGCTAAGCTGATCATTGATGCCCTGAATGTGTGATCGCAGCAGTCCGGTGCCAAGAGCTGTTAAGGCTTGAGGCGAACCAGAAGCAAAGCGCTTAGGCGTATCGATCGGGAATTCTGTATCTGAAGCATCCTCAGAGGTATCAACCACAAGGATTTTAGAAAAATCACCGTCTGACACCGGGAAAGAATGATCAGACGGAAAGGAAAACTGCATGCCTAGCGTTGGTGCGCTCATAGGCGTTTCTCCATTAAAAAACCCGCTCCGGCGAGAGCCGTGCGGGTGGGTTGAATGTGTAAGCTGTGTGCGCTTAAGAGGCAGGCAGCGCTGCTTTGGCCTCAGCAAATGTTTTGCTGACATCCCAGAGTGTGGCGGATGTGACATCAAGCTCGGGATGATCTTGCTGAAGCTGGTCCAGCTCATTTTGAATTTCAGCAGAGCGTGTGATGACCTTTGAGCGGTAAACACAAGCAGCGTTGTAAAGCGCCTGTGCTTTTTCCTGAGTGTCAAACTCAAGCAGAACACCTGCCTGCGTCATCGCCTTTGTCTGGCTTGCCTCTGGCAGTCCGGCCTTAAAACCATCAATAACTTCGCGAAGACGCTCAACGCTTCGTTCATCGCACTTCAACTGGATACCGTTGATCTGAGTGCCTTGCTCAATCAGAACCTCGGCGTGTGCGCTGACCGTTGCTCTACTAGGTTCAGGTCGTTCAGGCTCTCCCTCCTCAACCTTAACACCAATAGCAGCCAGTTCCTCTTCGCTCAGACAGCGAAAGGCAGCAGCCGGGTATCTGTTTCCATCCGTGCCCATAAAGGATTTGCTGGTATCCAGCTTAAGTTTCCCGCCCTCAGTGTTCAGAAAATAGTGCTTCATAACTTCACCCTGTAAATCCCATACATGACATCATTTGCATCGGAGGTTTCTGGATGATGAGAGCCCTTAAAGTAACGCCATCCATCAAAATCATGAAACGGCCCATCTCCAGCAGCCGTGGTGACTCGCACATCATTCCACCAGATAAATCGAACCCCTAATACTTTGCTGAAAAGGTAAATAAACACAGGGCTGCTATCTGCTCGATAAAACTCCCCGTACGCAGGTTCTTTGTTTCTATTGGCTGGCAACAGATGATGCTTCAATCCTGGCACAATCATCAGTAGACCACCGCAGTTGCCAAGATCGTTGATGATGACTGCGCATAAAAAGAAACCAGTGTCAGTCCCGTGACGCTCGGCACTACATCCTCTGGAAACTTCCAGATACCTCCCCAGGACACAACTTTCTCTTCAGTGGTTGAAAGCACGATCACACCAGAGACACCCTGCTTTACATTGTCAGGATTATTGATGGTCAGGTTACCTGTCAGGCTGTACTGAAAGTTCACCTCCTGCTCAAAGTCAGGAGTAACTGACCCGGTTGGACTGCTTTGCCCGGGAGCTGCTGCATTGGAGGCAAGCTCCAGCAGATTTCCGGCGTGTAAAATTGCATGCTCTCCAACCTTTGGCACACCTGTAAACTGCGGAGCCTCCAAAGATGCTTTTTCACCAAGGGCATCCTGCAATGCGCTCACGCTGGCACCGGACGCCAAAGTCCCCGCCAGCGTTTGCAAAGCTGCAATTGCATCATTAGCCGCGCTCAGGTCTGCCTGCTTTGCCCGCAATGCAATGGCTGCATTGATCGCAGCTAAGGAGGCATCAGAGCTGTCTTCATGAGCCTTGAAGGCTGTGGCGAGCTCAGAGATTGTGTCCCGTTCTTCCGGTGTCAGCCCGCCCATGATTTTGGCATGAAGCGCATCATCGCCAGCCTTGATGAGCGCCTCAATCTGAGCCTGTGCAAGGAACCCTGTTACAGCGGCCTCAATGAGAGCGGTCAAAGCATCTGCTTTAGGCCGGGCGTGAAGCTCTGCATCAAGCTTGTCCAGATTGCTGGCCATGTTCGGAACATCAGTAAGACGCGGGCTGTTGTCTGCATGGGGCTTTTTCAGCCCTAAATGCTGTGTGGTTTCAACTGTCATGGCTTAAACCTTTGTTGCCCTCGCCGTGATCCCGCGCACCTGAGGGCGTGCATCAGGCGTACCCGTTAAGCTCAGTTTCAGGCGGACCTCGCTCTTCTGGGTGCTGGCAAGCAAATGCTCGCGCTGCGTCCAGCCTTCGCCTCTGGCAAGGTGTTTGTCCGGCGTCAGAGCGCTCCAGTCACCATCCCCGCCAATGGCATGAGAGATTGAAGCCTCTCCCGGTGTCAGCACATCAAACAGGGTCCGCACTTTAAGAGCACCATCTGCTGTATCCAGCGTGATCGCCTGCGAGTAATAATCGGCACTTTCCTGCAAGGTGCCCGTCTGCAAAGTCAGGCTCCCGGCAATAAGGGGCGAGCGTGTTGCTGTCCCGGTAAGCACAAGCGTGACTGCCCACTCCCCATTGAGATAGCGGTCAAACTCCACGTGGGTGTTGGGCTCAAGGGGGATTACTTCCCCGTCTTTGGCAAGCTCAACCACAACACTTGTCTGCGGCCCCATAAGCTCAAACTGCAAAGCGGCAACAATGTCAGAGACCTTGGTAAAGGTGACACTGCCAGCTGCAATCCGGCGGGTGGCAGAGGTAAAACGAGCGCCGATAATCCGGTGGGTCAGATCCTTGTCAGGATGCAGTATCCAGCCTGCATTATTGGGACTGGTTGCCATCTGCCCGCCAACCGGGTTCTTGCGCACCCACTTCTGTTTGCGCTTATCAAAACCTTTAAGATCATCGCTGCTTTGCTGGGAGCCAAGCTGCCCGAAGGCCACCGCATGACTGGCATCATCACAAAGCAGCGCAAAGGCGTTGCGCTCGCCCGCCTTGCTCAGCACCGGCAGGTCCCACAGGATGCGGGTGTAGTTGCTCTCTTTGTCAACGACAGGATCACCAGGAGCAAAATCGCCTGGGATGGTTCCTGAGGCCAGAACATTGCCGGCAGGTGTGTCCTGAGGCGCTGAGCGCACCTCACAGATCACAGGTTTGGATGCATCCCCGCGAGCGGTAAACTCCACGTCCACCCCAAGCACCATCCGCTCTTCAGCAAGTGCAAAGCTCTGGGAGACAGGATCAACACGGCGCGGACGCTCCTGAGGACGAAGTAAAACAGTGGTGACACGCCACTGCTCTGTGACAATGATGCCCTGCCCGATAAAGACAGCAGAAGCTTCAGAGCCAGCCTTGCCTTTGATTTCCACCCGCTTCTGGCCCGTCGGCACATTGGCAGGCACATTAAAGGAGCCGGTCACAACGCCTTGAGCATTGGCAACTGCCGTTTGAGCAATGGCAATACCATCAAAGCTCAGTGTTTCCAGTTCCTCACCCGGCCCGAAATTCTCAGCCCGGTAGGCAACGGAGAGGGCCGGAATGAATTCAGCTTCACGCTGTGAGGCACTGATGCGCTCATTAAGCGTCTGGGTTCCCGCTGATGCATTCCAGGCCACCATGCGCACTGTCTGGGCATGTAAGGTTTCTGTTTCCACCTCAGTCCAGTAGTGGGCAGGTGGTGTCAGTTGCAAGGCGGCAGGCACCGGCTCAAAGGCCATATAGGGGTTGATCTTTGTCTCCCCTGTTCTGAACGGCTGTTCTTCAATCACCTCTGCGGTGTAAGGGAGCGTGTACCAGTCTTGCGACAGGTTGATGTGGTGCAGGCTCACCTCAACCGGCAGGCGGAGAACACCGCCCACCACCGCAACGGTTGGGTTAAGCCCCAGATCCATCTGCGAGCGGTCCGTACAGTTGTCGCTAAAGTATCCTTTGTGGCTGGCCGGGTCCCGCTCGGCTGCCTGCTGGCGCAATCCGATCTTTGAGACCTGCTGTGCCAGCACCAGCATATCGTGATGCATGGCACGGGCCTCCACCTCTTTGACCGCCACAAGCCCGATCTGTTCAATCACCGGGGTTTGCCCCCAGCGGTTATGGATACGGGCTAACGGGCACAGCTCATCTGCCACAAAGGGAGATTTGGGATAAAACTCGTTGGAAACCCCGGTAAGGTATATGATCTCGCCTGTCTGGCTCACCGCAAGGATATCCGTGCGCGCCAGCTTGAACTTATAGCGGGTGGCAACGTTGCGGCCCGCAACCCCGCCGCCAATCACAAAGCCATCAGCCCCTACGCTTTCAGGGGTGGCTTGCGTGGAGTATTCCAGCACAAGGTCAAGGCTTGATCCCGGATCCGGCTCAGCTCCGTTTAATGACCAGTCCAGCTTATCGCCAACACGCTTAAAGTCGGTGCCTTCAGTATATGAAACAGACCCGGCCTTAACCGAGGTAATGGCATAGATGGACGGCACCCCAATGCTGTCCAGACCGCCCGCTGTGCCATGGGTGATGGTTTTGGACATGGAAGCAACAATGGTCACCTCAACAATCTCATCAATGGGGGCACGATTGGTTTTGATCTCACACTTGCCATCCCCACGGTCCACATAGGCGGTGTTTTCGGTCCGCACCAGAGAAAGCTCAGGCTGCTCCGACATCAGATAGGAGCTGTCCACCGTGCGGGTCACCAGAACACCATTGGCCCGCAGTTCACCGGCTTTGAGGATAAAGCGGTGGTCATCGCCCTGCTTGCCACCATAGGCCACCTCAAAACCTTTGATGATGTGTGAACCATGGGATTGGCGCACATGACGGGCCACAAGCTGCTCTGCGATATCGCCTGCAGGCGGTTCAATCACATTGAGCACCTGTCCGTCCTGAAGGGTATGAACGGGATGGAAGGTTCCTTCACTCCCGTCTCCTTCAACGCCCCACTGCGCAAGGTAGGAAAGCCGTGCAGCTAGCCCTTTGCCATAACTTGCCGTCCCGGTGATGATACCTTTAAGGCTCGGGTCCTCTTCATGGGTGATCACATGCGAGTGCACGTAAACACCAACAACACACGGGCCTTGTGCGGGCACGGTAAGTGTCTGTTCCGGGACTTCAAGCAATGCATTTTCTGCCCAGACCCTGCCCGCCTCGACCAGCACAACCCCAGTTGACTGGGGTACGACAGTCCCGCCTTCGCGCAGTGAGCTTGTGCCAACCAGCATGGTGCCCACATCACCAATGCGAGCTTCGGTGATCTGCTGTGCTTCATTGGCTTCGGCAGATTCCACAAACTGGCGACCACGAAAGATAAGGCGCTGAAACCCCTTTGAACGGTCATAACGGCTCCTGGCATCAGTCAGGCCGAACTTTGCCATCAGCTCTGAAAATCCAATCATGTCAGTACCTGTCAATGAAGAAGTGGGAAAGACCGTGCCCGGCAAACAGCGGCACAGGTGTCTGGTTGATCACACGGCAAAGCGTGCCCCGATCAGTAACGTCCTGTGGTTCCAGAACCACCTTTCCGGGAGGAACACCATCAGCAAGCGTCGGGGAGGAGTAAAGCGCCAGCGAGCCGAGCAACTGCCCGCCAAAGGTTCCAACCGGCGCATCAACCCGCACAAAAACCGTATCCGTCGGCTCTTCGCTCACCATGTATTTCAGCACTTGCCCGTCCGGGGTCTGGCCTGCAAC
Organism: uncultured Pseudovibrio sp.; assembly: GCA_947496145.1. Taxonomy (GTDB): domain Bacteria; phylum Pseudomonadota; class Alphaproteobacteria; order Rhizobiales; family Stappiaceae; genus Pseudovibrio. The sequence continues at coordinate 37,878 of CANMBS010000020.1, read as the reverse complement.
CGGTCCGTTTTGGTCAGGCGTCAGAAACCCGACCGCAAATGAGCGCAAAAACAGGAAGGGCGCTTCGAGTGCCGGATTATCAAAGTCCGGTTCAGGAGGCGTTCCATTCCACTCTGGAGAGGGTGGGCACAGCGCAGCAATCCATGTCTGTTCAGCCAGCACCTTTGTAACGGCAAGGGTCGCGGCCCGCGTGCGGACCTCGTGATAGATCGGGGTGCTCATTGCCACCTCAAGTTTTAGGGATAAGAGTTATTCGAAGATGTCTGGCCGTGTCGCGATGAGGTGCGGCTTTGCTACCTCACTCCAGTCATCAGGCCACCAGTCAGGCCAGCCGGAAACCTCGTAGTCCAGCACACTTCCGCTCGTAAGCGTGCTGGAATGTAAAGCCATCACCACCTGTTCAGGGTGGTCATCAAAGATAGCTTCATCATAGCGAAGGCCCTTGTCAGCCTCCAGCACCGTTGCAAATGAGAGGAGTGTGCCTGTTACAGGGGCCAGATGATCTTCACCCATCACATGGGCCTGAGACACGCCCACTGAGATGAGAGGCGATCCCTCCCACATCTTTAAGCCCGAATACCCGTCAAAAAGCCCGTCGTCATAACAGTGCTCATCCATGCGCACCGGGCGATGGTCAAAGTCTTCAGAAAAGATCCGGAACAGTTCGCCTTCTGCGGCCTGCGAAAGCCTTGATAACCCCACAAGCTGCTTCAATTGCTCCAGATCGCTTGGTGATTGCGTGAACCCAAGCTGATACTCCCACCACATATGCCGCCCATCAGGCGCATCAATATAGCCCTCTGAATTCAGCCATGTAAACGCGATCTCAAAGGCCCTGTCCGTGCCCCGTGTGCGCTGCCATTCCGGCCCTTCAGCAAGCACCCGCTGCATGTCGCGCACATAAGGCACCACCTCTTCAAGACCATAATCCCAGATCAGCCAGGGCACCCAGTCTTCAGGGGTAAAGGTCACACCGATGTGCTTGATCTTGTCGATGTAATGAGCATAGCGCCCATGGCTATCCAGCATCTCGGCAAGTGCCTGTGTGAACAGTCCTGATCCCGGTGGTAACAGCGCCCGGCTCATGACAGCAGCCTTTCCGGCTTAAAGTTCACGGTGCCCAGAGAAAGCGCCTCATAGGGTGAAGCAAACTGGTCCTGCCAGTTCTCAAGCTCAATACGCTGTATGCCAGCATGATAGACCTTGGCGCTGATGTAATCATCTGTCAGATCAAGTCCCTGCTGCTGGTCCTTCTGCCAGGCATCAAGCAGCGGCTTTCCCGGGTCGTCAGGGATCACAGCCTCAGGATAATAGTAGATGGTTCCAGTGATATTCACCGTACGCACCACAGCAGCCCGCGCTTCCAGTTCCAGCAAGGAGTTTTTAAACCCGGTGTCCTTGCAAGCGGCAGCCACCTTTTGCAAAAGATCAGGCGTTGGAATGCCGTTGTTGTCATGAGACAGGATTGAGACAACCAGCCAGCGCTCCACCCCATTGCGGGTCTCAGCATAGACCTTAACATCGCGCACCATTGGGTCTGCTGACAGGGCCCACGCCTTAAAGTAATCATCAGACCAGCCAGAGCGTCCCTTTTGTGCAACCCGCTCCCTTTCTCTCAAAGCAGAATCACTTTCCCCTTCAAGAGCTACAATACCGGAGCGCTTCACCTTAAGCCTTAAGTCATCCCCTTGCGCAAACTCTGAAAGAAGCACCACGCGAGCTGCGTCATTCAGCCGACCGACAAAGTGTAAGTCCCCATAGGCCGCAGCCTCACTGGCGATCACCAGCGGGTCTGTTTCAAGGTTCTCAACCGTGTAGTGATACCCGGCATCGTGAAAGACCTTTACACCAGTTTGCAGGCATTTCTTTTTTGCCTGCTCATAATCCAGTGGCTGTACCACCACAGGGCGGGGAAAGGAATGCGGATCAAATCGGCTCATGGAATCCTCATAAACGAGCCTTAACACCTCCTTGCCCCATGTCGAGAACAAAGGAGATGCGCCGCTCTAAAGTATAATCGGGTGGACTTAGATGGGCTTTGGGTCTGTAATCTGCATCAATTTGCAGAGTGAGTTGTCCCTTGCGAAGCTCCTCAGGCGATGCTGAGGGGGTCACTTTACGCACTTTAAAACGCGGCTCCCAACGATCAATGGCAACAGCAACCAGCTGCATAAAAACAGGCAGGAGCTTAACTGTGAGCTTCTTACCAATGATCTCCAGCACTCCGGCCCCAAAATGCCTGAGCATTATTCGAGAAAAAAGGCGTGTGGTAAAAATCACCTCTACACCTTGTAACGCTGATTTGAGATTGTCGATTGGCTTGCCCGTATGCCTGCAAAGGCCAGTCATTCTAGCCCCCTACATCATCCTTGGGCCTGCCCCGGCCTGATGTCTTGTGAAGGCTGGCAATGCCCAATGAAACATAATACTCAGCTTCGCACTCGCTCATCTCGACTATGCGGGTATCAGGCACCCGAGCACCATTGATGATCTCAGCACCTTCACTGATACGATACTTCTGTTTCTGCATATTTTTTGAACCTCTTAAACCGGGACACCACCAACATTTGGCCCACCTGAATTCTCGTGCTTATGGGTATCGCCGATATCTTTAGAGTTGTGCCTAATCTCGCCGCCGTCAGTGATAACGCCATCACCTGAAATGGTATGGTTTACGCCGCCAATCTCAATCTCAACCGAAGTGTCAGCGGTGATCTTTAAAACCCCGCCTTTGATCTCCACCCGAACACCAGCATCCTCGAAAACGTTGGCTTCCATGTCCTGATTAGGTGTCTCATGCCCCTTGCTGTAGCCATGACGTGAAATAATGCCCTGCCTCGGGTCACCACTCACATTAAGGATTCCAACCGTCTGTCCTTTTTTAAGCGGGACAGAGGTCTTGCCTGTCTCAGGATGGGGAAGCCAGGGGCTAAGGAGAGGCTTGTCTTCATCGTCTTTCCCAAGCTCGATGCGGTAGCCTTTCTTTGCATCTGTCTTTGAAACAACACCTACCTGCACCATTTCAGAAAGTGCGCTCTTGATGGTCTCTATCTCAGCAACCAGCCCTGCAATCTGGTCAGCAAGTTGATCCACACTGCTCATTCAGGTACCTCATAGATACCTACAGCGCGTTGCTGCTCAATTGTTTCACCATAATGCTGCCGGTATGCTTCAGCCTCACTCACGGAAGGCTGCAACATTTCTTCAATAACCTCAGCCCATTTGCTGTTGGCGGGATCATCAGAGGCTTTCATGTGTGCTAGAATTTCAGGGATCGGCCTGATGATCTCCTGCCCTTTAATGGGGTCATCAATCAGATCACATTTGAGAATGAACTGATGCGCAGCCATCTTAGCGCCATCATCTGCCCCAGAGACACGAGCACGGCTCAATGAGTGCCTTTTGATGACCAGCAGACCCAACCACTCCTCTTGAGCCATCGTGCATGTGAGCGCATCAATGATCTGCCTTCCGGTGATATCAAGTTGGCGTTCCATTTCCCTGTCAGTGTTGGGTACACCCGGGATCAAGACCGTTTCACCTGTCTCCGGATCAAACGCACCCATTGCGGATGTGACGCCCCATTCAATAAAGATGCTTACATCTGCATTTTCCCGGTACTCGGGGCGATTATCGCCAAACTCCGCTTTCATGTCGTCTGTATAGACAGCTATGAACGGCTTACTCTCTTCGATGCCAAGGGTTTGATCATCCAGATTGATAGCGTTGATCTCGGAATCCTTGACACTATCACCCGCAAGTGTTTCCCCTTTCAGGGCTTCGCAGATCGCATACCGGGTCAAAATCCGAACAATACTCATGAGCGATTCAACTCCACTTTTAGTCTTAGCTGATCACGGGTGTTTACGTTTGCAACCTCATACCAATGTCCCTCAGAGAGGACCTTGTCTCCTATAACGATTTTTAAGTCAGGGTATCGCGACTTAGAAATATGCAGCGTTGCTTTCTGGCCTTCTACAGACCCTTTCCAGCCTTGCTTGCGCCCACCTGCTAATGTGGACCTTTCAGGACTGCGCACTCTCAATATCGCGTTTACAGTAAGGTTGTTTCTGGAGGTATCAGCCTTGCCATCCTTCAAGAATTTAAGCTGGCATTCTTGACCTAACCTCTTGTCAATCTCATCAATCGCACGGTTGAAGTGAGTTTTAGTTTCAGGTGACATGATGCCCTCACCGCAAAGAGGAAGAGCGCGAGTTTCCCCGCGCCCTTGATGTTACTTTGAAGCCTGCTCTATGGCTGCTTCCAGCTCTTCCAGCGCCCAGTCACCCTGAACATCTACGCCTAGTTCTTTGGCCCTGCCTTCAAGTTCTGTGAACTTATCAGCTACCAGCTTACGGACTTTTTTACGCAGTGTTTCAGGCTTGATGTTACCGGGAGGGTTGTAGCCAAACTCCTTTGCCACGGCTTCAAGTTCTTCCATTGACATGCTGCTATAGGCATCATCCCCATCCCCGTCTGAGACTGGTTCAGTATCTGGCTCTTCGGCCTCATATGCCAAACCGTCCTCGATCAGGTGTGTGCCATATCCAAATGGCACTTCAACAGCTTCACCGGGATCAACTTCCCTTTCTTTGTCTTCATCAAGAACACTGCCGGGGATCTTTAACCCGTAGGAGCTGGCAACCCACTTTGTCTTGCTCATAACGGGTCCTTAGCTATTTGGATTGTAGTTCTGGAGGCGAATTTTGCGAAGCACACCCGGGTTAGTGCAAATCGAAATCGGGTTTGTCTGCACTTCAAGCGAGCGTCCCTTACCATTTGGATCAGGATACTGGCGCAGGTAGAGCGGCAAACCTTCTGTGTTCACTGTCTCTTCGTAATCTGCGGGTGCAAAGCGCGTCAGGAAGAGGTCTTGTACTCCAAACGGCACAACACGTGCTTCATCGTGCCCAATATAAGTGCCGCCGCCAGCTTCCCGGGCTTTTTTGCCTTGCTTGTAGCGTTCAAACTTGAACGCGCCAAAGTTAAACACATCCGGCACGTCTTCACGCAAAACGCCAGCTGAGCTTGTGTTCAGGAAGGTTTCCCGCACCTCAGGCCGATTCCAGAGCCACTCATGCAGATTGCGCCCTGTAAAAACGTGCAGGTGCCCGTAACCACGGTCAAGATCATCTTCAATGCCATAGAGAAAGTGCTTAAACACGCGACCAATCTTCAAGTCGCTGTTACTGTGATCAAGATCAAGAGGCGCTGGTACTGCATAGCCGAACTTCTGGTAAAGGTTTGCGAGTACAACACCCTTTGCAGTCGTCACAATGCCTGAAATCGCGCCAATACGCTGATGTTCAAGGGTGTTATCAAGATCACGAGCATGTCGCACACCTTTCTTGATCACACGGTCACGCAGTGCTTCTGGCTGATTGTCAGTGCCAAATTTCCGAACGTTCTGGATTTCATCAGCGCTGATATGATCATCACGTTGATAATGCGGGATCTTGAAGGTTTCCATGGTGCGGACTTCATCACCAGTGGTTTCACCAGGCCCACCGCGCTGCGTTGGCTCAACAAGCTGCAAATCATTGCCCTGACGTTCAATCTCAATGTAGGTCGTCTCAACCCCATCTTCATTAAACAGACCTGACTTGCCAATCTGATCAGGGACAGATGGTTCCTCGTTGATTGCAGCCGTCAAACTGTGCACGCTAAACTTATCGTCGTTCCAAATACTGGACATACGTTTCTCTCAAATTCAATCAGGGGAAAGGTTTTGAAGCGCTTAGCGCACGATGATTCCTGAAGCTTCCAACTGCGTAATTTTTGCAGCTCGCTTGGTGTCGTCATCGACAGTGGAATGATACTTAATCAGGTCTTTTTTAACCTCAGCATCACGGGCCACAATTACGGCTTTGGCAGCAGCATTGGTGGCATCTACTGTCTGCGCAAGTACAGCCTTAGCCGTTTCGGAGCCATCAGAACCCGTTGCTTGTGAAGGGGCATATTTCTCAGTGGCAGTCACCATGCCAACCACAGTGCCAGCCTCAACCAGTCCACTACCAGAGGCAATGGTAACTGTTTCACGGGAGCGATTGCCGCTTGCTTCAGAAAGCAGAAACGACCAGTCACGAGCACGCATCTTCTCAGACATGCAAAACTCCATAAAAAAAGGCCGCTTCAGCGACCTGCAAACATCAACAATAAGGGAAAGGCTTAAGCGACCATTTTCTCGCGGCGCTTCTGGTAGATTTCCCGCGCACTCATCGTGGGCTTCTGAGGTGCGCTACCTCCATTTAACCCGGCCCCGTTCTGACGCATCTGGGTGTATTTCTGACGATCAATCCCCGGATCATCATCCTCAGACTTGTCGTCGTCTGTCATCAGGTCAAACTTGGCCTTAATCGCTTCAAAGTCCATACCATCAGCCATAAAGCTTTCAGCAAGAGCAGGTTGTTTCTTGGCCTGTGGTAACTCCATAACCTGCTTATGCAGCTTCATGTAGGCTTCAACGCCTTCCTTGGCACCATCAGCTTTGCCTTTAGCCTCCGCATCAGTCACCATCTGCGCAATTTCTTCGTCAGTCTTTGCCATTTGTGTCCCGTCCTCTTGGGTTGGGGGTGTTTGTTCAGGCTCCTTATCCCACTTGTTAGAGCGGGCTATTGTCACCAGCTCATTAGGAGCTTTAGTGTACATGGTAAAATTAAAGGGCATGCAGCTCATAACGGGCTGCATGCCAGCTTCATGCGAGGTTGCAAATCCATGAGACACAGCGTCCTCGCCTGTCATCCAAGTCTCAGCTTTCATGAGTTCGCGTGCGTCATCAGCCGTTTTTCCGCTGAAACTTGCGTAGATCTTCGCGAACTCACCCGCTTGCATATTCAGGACTTTAGCTTCTTGTTCGATTTTCTTGGTAGTCCCGCACACACAGCTAGAGGGATCATGGATCATCATCATAGCGCCTTGCTTCATCAGCACTTCATCAGCTGCCATTGCGATCAGTGAGGCTGCTGAGGCGGAAAGTGCATCAACCTGTACTGTGACTTTACCCTCATGGGCTTTCAAAGCGTTGTAGATGTTCAATCCAGAGAAAGCATAGCCGCCGCCAGAATCCATGCGAATAGTTACATCGTTCTCGCGTCCATGCTCTGCCAGTGCTTCAGTAACTTGCATTGCAGTAAAGCCCTCGCCCCACCAATCATCACCAACAAAGCCATACATGAAGATCTGCCCGTCCCGATAAATGCCCATGAATACCTCTAAGCTCTGAAGCAGGCTGCAAAGCGCTTACGTTTGCGCTTGCCCTGTTGGATTTCACACATTGCCTTGGCGTGATCGAGGTCCTTCTCGATCCGGTTCAGGTCAGCATTTCGATACTTGATGAAGTCCTCACCAAAGCGACTTTCTGTGACCTGCTCACCATTGCGCACAGTTTCATAGATTGCCTCAAGCCTCTCGACTTCAGCGCACCAGTCTTTGCTCATTCAAATATCTTTCATCTTTTAACCCAAAGGAATCGTGCTAACTCTCTGGTGGCAAAATGAGGTTTGTGATGTCTGATCCAGATAATAAAAAGCCAAAGCGAAGCTTCTTGCTTCAATCAAAACTTGCTTGGTCATTTTTTGGAGTAACGTTTGCCATTATCGGCTTTCTCTGGCTGTCCAATGCCTATTTCGCTTTCACAGGTGAACTACCCTTTGATTTCTTAAACATATCTATGAACGAGCCGACTTTACTTGATCAGGACCAAGTCTCAGTTGCTCAGCAAGATCGCGGCCCCATTGGCGATAGTTTCGGAGTTATCAATTCGTTATTCTCTGGATTGGCTATATTAGGGCTAGTCTACGCAATTTTGCTCCAAAGGCAGGAGTTGCACCTAGTAAAGGATGAGCGCGATGACACTCGAAAAATCCTCAACAACCAACAGAGTGCACTGGATTCTCAAAATAGGCTCACAAAAAAACAAGCTTTCGAAACAACATTTTTCAACTTGCTTACTTTGATCACCTCTAGCCGCGCAGGTATCTGCCTCCCAACGACGCATCATGAGTTAAAAGGAGAGCCGGCCCTTGCTTTAATTGCCGAAAACGTAGTCAACAACTTCAGAAAAAAAGGATCAATCAACTACCGTGAGACTGCAACTTATCGAACAACAACGGCTCATATAAATCTATTTATTTCTGCTGCTCTCACTCTCGAAGAATACGAGCCCTACTTTAAACCAGAAGAAAGTGTTCATTTGGGCATACTGATGAACGCAATTTCACCTTCAGAACAAATCTTAATGGCCTTTGAGGCTTATTCACCCGATAACTTTCTTATGCTTCGTGTTGTAGATGATTTTGGTTTCATAAATGAGCCCAAAAGTCCCGTATTGACTGAAGTCCTTCAAAAACTAAGAGAGTAAGTCTGTTTTAGCTCTCCAGTTCTACCTTTCCATTTTTGATGCCGCCTGGCTACCATCACCACCCTGCACCTTCTCAGAAGGGTGTTTGCGCCCAGAAGAGGCGAACTGCTTTCGCTCCTCTTCCACGTCCTTCTGGATCTGGTCGTAATCGACACCATCAAGCGCACACTCACGACGAACAGAAGTTACGCTGTTTTCAAGCCGCAGCTTTCGGGCCTTTTCCTTTTTCTCATCATCCGCAGTTGGCTGTGCAGGCCCAAGCACATCAATCTGGCTTACCTGCTCCCGGTTCGCTCGAAATGCTTCATATCCCCCTTTAAAGGACAAGCGCCCCTCGGCAATGGTTTCATCCAGCCAGTTCGCGAATGTGACTTTGGTAAGCGGTGCAACAACCCGATCACGGCGACGGGTAACAACAGGCCAGATAGAGGCATATTCCATCCTCACAGAGCTGTAAGTTGCCCCGGTATGATCCATAGTTACAGATGAAGCCGTTGCCCCAATTTTTCGCGCAACTTCCCTCAAAAGGTTCTGGAAGAATTCCTTATAGTGAGGGTTAGGTGTTTTGCTGGAATGCAGCTCAAAAGTCTCACCCGGTGCGAGGTGGTTGATCCTCACTCCATCGGTGAGATTAATTGTGCCTTCCTGCAAAGCTTCAAGGCGCGACCGCCAAAGGTCCGCCAAGTCCTCACCAATGTCCTCATATTCATCATCAAGAGTTTGGAACGCTTGAAAGATTTCCTGAGAAGCATCAGGGCTTTTGACGGTCGCTGCCATGATTGCCTGGGCAAGCGCTGTTGCCAGCGTAGCATTCCCAAGTTGCTCCTGATAGTTAATGTTGTTGAGCACTGAAGTCAGGAGCGGAACACCGCGTGAAGCATCTGGATTTTCAGAGCGGTCCATAAGCTGGACCACCTGTCGCAACCCAGCTCCATCGAATGCATCAACGTCATGATCTTCCCATGATCCCAGCTTGGCTTTGCGTTGAAACCTGTATTTCAGATGCCTGCCGTTCTCATCCTTAAAGATCCCATCTTCTAAACCAACTATCTGATTGCTTTCCCACTTCAGGCGACTTGGTGAGACAAGAGTGACCTTTGTTCCGGTCTTGATGCCATACTTCTTGCGCTCTGTGGGACTGAGGAAGCTATAGACCCCATACGCCTCCCCTTTGCAGGCATGAATGCGCACATTAGCATCATCCATTTCAGATAGTTTTTTCTCACCAGCAAGATCAACTTCAAGCGGATTATTTGCATAGGCTCGAAAATCCTTCTCCACTATAGCAGCGAAGTCCTTGGCCTCCTTTTCATCATAACCAAGCTTTGAAAGGTCAGGTTTGTAGTTATAGGTCAAGCCATTCCCAATGGTATCAGTAATGACCTGATCTATTGCCCCGGCGATCCATCCGGAATTATGCATGAAGTCCGTCGCAAGGGCTGAAGCCCGCGCCGCAGCGGCTCTAACATCTTCAGACCCAGCGCGGATCGAGACAGAGCGCTTTGCAAGCGTGCCGGATGGATCGCCGCGAAGGTAACGCATGGTAGAGCGGCTGCCGGTCTTGGCGATCTGCCTTGTTCTGGCAGGCACCTTAAACCGTGGTCGCGTCAAGCCTGTCATTTAAATCTTCTCCGAAACTTGTTGCCTGTACGCTCCTGCACGGGTGCTGGCCTTGGCAGGTTACGCCTTGCTTTTGGGCGGGCCTCAGGTTTGTCTGGCCGTGCGGCAGGCTCTTGTTCTTTAACTGGCGCTGCCTTAGGGATTGCAGTTCTGTCACCCGGCTTGCTTATCAACCGATCTGGTAAGGACAGGCGAGCGGCTACAGCATATACTTTGCAATCCCATGCCTCATTGCGGATACCTTCTTCCTTAGGTTCCCAGCACCTCACAGGCTTGCCCTGATACTCTTGGATCACGGCTTGCTCTGCTGTCATCTGCTCGAAGTAATCAGCAGGCAAGTCATCACAGGGAAAGTGTGTTGCATTAGGTGTTGGTGTCCCGTCTTCAGGCACCTGAACTCCCAGTTGAAGGGCAATCAGGTCCTTGGCGGTATCAACGCCTAATATGTAAACATGCTCACCTGAGTGTTTGGTTCGTGACGGGGTTTTAGGCCAGATTTGTCGATGGCCGGCGCTGTTCCCCTTACCTTTGATTGCATAAATCCTGCGGTGTTTACGCTTGGCACAAAAGGACTGAACTATCGCAGCACGGTGCCCCTGAGAGTCAATGCAGGTTGCTTTGATCGAAAGGCGCTTGCCATCTTCGCGGTAGTAGACCTTCCTCAGCTCCCGGTCGAACTCATCCCAAACTTTCTTGCCTGCTGTATCGCCATCTAACACAATGTGCCGGATCACCCAGTTTTCATCATCAAGACCATAGCCAACAATGGTCATTTCAATGCGGTCATCTTGAGTATCAGCACCCACCACAAGAAGCCTTACTCCGTCGGGAATAGCCTCATGAGTGTAGTTCTCAACCCGCTCAGCAAGCCCTTCAGCAGACAGCGCAAGCTTGATGCCCTTAACCACCTCAGCAAGTGCCGTGTTGGTCCATTTGCGAAGCATCAGCGGCTTCTTGTAGGAGTTCAGAAACTCTTTCACCACATCTGCAAGGGCATGCCGGGTCGAATAGAGCTTTGACACATGGAAGCCTGCATGCCCCTCATAAGGTGAAGCTTTCCCGCATTCAGGGCAATGTGAACGCCCTAAATCATCCCAGTGCCCTGCCCCTTCCCACTCAAGGGGCGTGTGCTTCTCACCACAGCAGGTAAATGGCCGCGTCTGTTTCCATCCATGGTGTGGCCGATCATCATCAGCAAGCCTTAAAAGCGCTAGTTTGCGTTCTTTCTCACTCCATCCCACCCCGCATTTGGAGCAAAAATACTGCGCTGTTGCATGTAGATGATTGCCGTTCTCGTCCTTATCCCACTGGATCGTCTCTTTGGACCAAAACAGCACTTGCTCTTCATCGCAATGCGGGCACCTGACAAAGCACTTGCGCTGATCGCTTGCCATGTACTCATGGTAAATCTTCGAGGTTTCTTCATCCGATGGAGAGCACACCCGAATATTCAGCCGGCGCTTTTGAAAGGTTGATGAGCGTTCCTCACCAAGCGCTAGGGGATCGCCCATCCCTCCCGCATCTGCCGGGTACAAGTCAATCTCATCTGCAAGCGTGATACGCTTCGGGCGTGAGGCCAAATCAGTTGGCGAGTTAGCTCCTACAAAATCCAACGCCCCTCCTGGATACTCCTTATGCTCAATCGTGGTTCCTGAATCCCGCGACTTTGCGTCCGGGATTAACCCCTTCAGCACCGGAGTAGTATCGATCGTCTTTTGAAAACGTTCCTTTGAAAAGGAAACCGCCAGCTTCTGTGTGGGCTGCATGAACAAAATCGGCGCTGGATCCTGGTGGATGAAGTAGGCTGCTGTGTTCTGCAGAAATTCGGTCTTCATCAACTGAGTGCACGCCATTGCTGTGATGGTTTGTGTATCCTTCTCCGAAATAGCAAGCATTGGCCCTATGGATACCGGCACACGCTTTGTCTTCCATCGGCCCGGATTGGCAGAGTTTTCACGCGCTACAAACCGAAAGGTGTCTGCCCACTCAACCAGGTTCAGTTTTGGCGGTGGCTTTAACTCGCTCTGTCTGATGCGTGCAAACAGATCGTCAATGCATTCACCCGCTATCTTCCGCCAATGCTTCAAGAATTTCACTCACTTTGGAAGAAAGTTTCTCTTCGATTTCAGGTGCTTCCAGTAACTCCAGATCAGCAGCCAAATCACCTGGCATAGCAACGAAGTTCGCTCGAATTTCCGCGTACTCCTTAGCTATCTTTTCCTTCACGATATCGATTGGGATTGCCCGTTTGCGCAGCATCTCAAGCTCGATCTCAGCTCTCTCTGCTGATGCATTGTCCTTTCGGATCTGCGCCCTTTCGCGCTCTGGTATCTTGTCCTCAGTCAGCGAGGACCGAATGAACTTCTCACGCCACGCATAGACCTCAGCAGTATTGTAGAACTTGGCCTTCCCTCGCCCCTCGTCAGAGTGCACAGGACAGCCCTTTGCCTGCCAGTTTCGAAGCGTCTGGCGAGTAATACCGAACAGCTCAGCAAGTTCTAACTGGTTCACAATTTTGCCCATTGATGCTTCAGACAAACCGCAACCTCTCAAACAGGGGTGATTTTACATGTTTTGAAGGCTATCTAAGCAGCCAGCCATTGAATTTATTGAGCTTTTTGATCAGAAAAACTGCCGAAACATGACAAGTAAAACGGTGATTTTTGAAACTGAAACGCGCCAAATATCGGGCTCCGCCACCGTAAAGGCCACTTATCCACAGGCTACGGTCCCTAGCGCCGGGGGGGGTATGCAGGGCGCATCAGTTTGATTGTGCATCGCGCACACCTTATTGATCGCCGCACTCTACCCCTTGGCCTTAGCTAACCGCTTCAGAATCTCAGCCTCAATGGCTGGCTGGAAGGATCGCACCTCACGGTCATACACATCCTTTGATGGTCCTGTTACCATCTCCTCTGGGATACGCACGTCACTCTTGAGGCTATGGAAGTCTCGCCGCCATCTATTCGTAGCGTTAAGGTTAGGCCGGAATACCGCGCCTGCTCCGTCCATGTTGAGTATCTTACGGTTAGGGAAGCGCCCGCCCTTTATGAATGCCTTGCTGTACTCCTGACGCCCCCCTCGTGGATAGGCGATAACACCGCCCCACTTCCTCTCTTTGGCTTTGAAGTGCTTAAGGCCAATGTAGCCACCCTTTGTGGTTAGCACATACTCAAAACTAGCCGCCTTACCCTTATACTTCCCGTGAGCTCTCTTGGGTGGTCCAAGTGCTTTGGAGATTGTCTTCTTCTTCAGGCCAACCTGTTTTGGAAGTGTTGCGAGTACTCCCTTGCGCACTCTTGTGCCTGTCTTATTGATGACAGACCTGTAGGCCCTCTCTGCCTCCTTCTTGTTCCCGAGGCGATCTATTGCTTCAGTGAACCTTTCAAGGTTCTCATCGAATTTAAGAACATAAGGTGATGTCATCTTGCCCTTTAGCGAAGACTTTCCTGAGCTTTGCAAACAATGCAATCAGGCAATTTACAAAAAGACATATGTATCATACCTATCTCAGATAGCAGATAAGGAGATGTACAATTATGAGTTCAACCTATTGGATACGCGCAGGTTTTACTGCTGCGCTGATTCTATCTACCTATATCATCCACCATCTTCCTATTGCTTATGTATGGTGGATGCTCTTGCCTATTGTCGTGCTTGCAATCATGACCGGGCGAGTTATTTCCACCATGATTGTTGAGGCCACCGGATTTACTTTCTTCCTCACCCCTATCGGCCTGGCCATGTTCTATTCAGCAATGTTAGTTTTGACGCCCATTGTTGCACCTGCCTATATCGTTTGGAACGTATTCAAAGCTTTGACAGCAAAGTAGCAACACAAACGAGATTGAAATCCGTTGGGTTTGCAAACGCCAACTCAGTTTACTGGAGAGGTCTAGGGCATTACTGTTCTCTATTTCAGCACCGCACTAATGCTTCTAGGCCACCAACAACTAAAGTCATCCCCAACAACCTCCCCAGCCGCCTCAGTGGCTGCTTTGAGATCGCCTTTCCTGAAAATCAGCACGTTCTAGTGTATTCTGCCGATTTTGAGTTTTACTGTTGGCATGCGCGCCTGCTTTTAAAATGACTGAGCACCACTTCTGTGTGATGTAAAAAGCTCAGAGCAATGCACCTTCACACATTCTCATCTCATGCGTCTCCCTATTGCTAAAAAAAACAAAAAGGAGAGCATCTTGCCTAATCTTACTTTCGTTCCTCAGGGTGGCTGGGGACTTATTGACAATTCTGAAGGTGCGACTGGGGTGTATACTGACGGCATGTCAGCCTGCTCAGGACTTGCTATAGTCTCGGATGATGGCAAGCGCGGTGCATTTTGCCACTATGATTGTCAGATCAGTCGTTTGCTGGATATTGTGTCACTCCTGAGATGGTTAAGCGATACTGATCAAATCACCGGTCAAACCTATAACGTATATTTCAACCTCCCGGAAATAATCGGCGATCTCCAGAATGAAGTTGGAGATGATACGGTCACCTTTAACCTGACTGAAGTCGTTGGCCAGGATTCTGGAGGTCTCTATCTCGTTGGAGGCGTTAGGTATCTGTCAGCCGAGGACCTCGAAACTGATGAGTTTACGCAGCTCGACGCTCCGATTGACTGGAATAATGCGGACTTCCCATCTGCTAATACTATCCTTACTCTTGATCCACAAGATTGGCGTTCAGGAGGAGCAGTCACCTCCGTCCTGGGACAAACTAACTCTGTCTATCAGATTTTTGATCAGGTTAAGCAAGGCATACTCGATACAGAGGAATAGCGGAATTGATCTGATAGTTCATTATTGGGGCGGGCGTTATCACTCCTGTTCGCCCCGGTAATTAATGCGGCCTTTGTCACCTGGCATAGGGAGGCACCCGAAGGTGCGCATCATGTTTACCTGAAAGCAGAACAGGCCCCAGGTGTATTCAAGCATTGCAGGGTAGAGCATGATTGATCCCCAAAAGAAAAAGGCTGCCATCAGGCAGCCCGTTTTGAGTAAATATGTGATTTTCTATGCGTTGTGTTCTCTGAAAACCTGCGGGTGAGACATGTGAACCGGGACATACTTGGTGTGCTCATAGCGCCCCATTCTCAGCTCGTTCATCAGGTTCAGTTTGCGCAAGTGTTCATTGTCTTCACAAGCCATCTTGTTTGCTGTTTCGACGATCTGGTCCATTTCATCGTCGAACAGAGCAACAATGCCATCCAGATAATCTCCAAGCCGTTCCCCTCGCCCCTCACAGCGTGGAGCATTTGAAAGAGACTCTGCTGTTTGAGTGAGGTGAGAGAGAATGTCGTACAGGTTTGCAAGCTGTTCTGGTTTCAAGGAGGCTTTGTTGATGTAGTGCATCCCTTTACCTCCCTATGCGGCGCTACTTGAGTTGAGCATCTCGGCAAGGCGGGCAAGGCCCTTTGGTGTCACCCGCACCTGACTGGTTGTTTTCTCAGAGCCGTCAGCACGTGTAACTGTTGTATGGCTGTGCTCAAGATACCCCAGCCTGATCTTATCTTCATGCCCGATCCATGGAGAGCCATGGCGGCGATATATCCAGCGATGCTTATGCATAAATGTGAAGAGCTTCTTAGGTTGAACGTTAAGCGTCTTGGCTGCGTCTGTAATACACAAAGACCCATCAGACATTTCAAGGCGCTGCAATGCTTCTACCTTTGGTGCCTGTTCTGTAATGACTTTCTGTTGCTGATCAATCTGCTCCTGCTGGTTTGCAGCCAGTAACAGAGCTTCACGGAAGTTCTGAGGAACCTGAAAGCCTTGCTGGACTTGCTCCTCTAGTTCCTGCCAGCGATCTACAAGACGAGCAGTGAACTCGGGAGAAAGCTGTGCAACCACGATGTAGCTGTCACGCTTTTCTAGGTGGTAGATAGTAGCAGGCCTTCCGCTTCCAAACTTTTCCTCCAATGAAGTAGAACATTGAATTAATTGACGCTTTTGCAATCTTTTAATAGAGGTGCAAACATTGTCGTGGCGCACGTCAAGTAACTCCGCAATCTCCTTGCTAGACATTGTGAGAGGCTGGTTGCTATTTGCTGCGGTATCGATTAAATTGGTCATGATTACTTTTCCTATCTAACTTGGATGATTGGAAAACAAACGCCTTCAGTGTTCCTGCACTGAGGGCGTTACTTTTTTGCGAGGTCGGCTTTCTCTAACCCCATTTCGATTAAATCCCGAACAGCCTCTGACCGTGAACGCTTTCGAACCTGAAGCCCCCATGTATCAATCTTTGACAGAAGCTCTTCCGAAAAACGAACTTGGATTGTTTTATTGAATGTTTCACTAGAGGAATATGCACTTGCCATGTGGTCTCCTGTACATGTACCGTAGTTGTCGAACAAATTAATAATACACACGTACAGTACATGTACAAGAGGTTTTTTGTATGGCACGCCCTGAAAGTTTCACAAAGAGCATCCAGCTTCGGGTTGATCAGGAGTTTCTCGATTGTATAGATGCTTGGCTCGAAGAACGGGGTCACAACTGGTCTCGAAGCGAAGCAATAAGAACTCTAGTCAGCATGGGCATGAAATCCGGAACTGCTCCAGGTGAACATATAAACGAGACTATTCAAAACTATCACCGGTTTGTAGACAGCATGGAAAGTACTTGGTCTTCAGAAGCTCTCAAAGGAGACTTCATGAAGAAACTCAGCTACTCTTTGAGCGAATTAGATAGTCTAGCATCTCATATCAACCAGACCGTCGAAGATCGACAATCTGTCTTAAAGAACCTAACAGAAATGAGATCTTCAATTATCAAACTCTTAGAGAAGACTATCGATGGGAACGAAGTCCCAGACACTAATGCTAGAAAGTTCGCACAAAAACCTCCTACTCATTAAATTTAGCAAATAGATATAGAAGTTATTAGCATACTCGCAGTTCTTGAAGGCGCTGCATCCAAGCCTCTCACCTTTTAGGAAAAACCTATGCCAGTAGCTGAGTTTACTGCTGCTCTTTCAGCAATCAAAACCACAACCGATCTTCTGAAGCTCGGCATTGAAGCAAGAGACGACGCTAAGATTAAATCAGCGTCAATTGACCTTACAAATCAGCTCCTTGATGTTCAAAGGCTAGCTCTGGAGAGCAATAGCCAGCAATTTGATCTTGAAAAAAAATTGCATGTGTCTCAAGAGCGGATACATGAACTTGAAGCAAAAGAGCGCCTCATTGAAAAATATGAAATGGTAGAGATAACAAGCGGATCTTTCGTCTATCGAATAAAGGAAGACAAAAGGGGTGATGAACCTATACATCACGTTTGTCCAAACTGCCTTAATGATGCAAAAAAAACTATTCTCCAAATCCAAAGACGCCCTACTAGCGCAACCATTGGCAGAGAAAAGCAGAAGTTGGTGTGTACGAACTGTCCTGCAGAATTTGACCTCCCACAAACTGCGCAGCCTAGCGCTTATTATAGCGGAGGTAGAGTTATCCGGTGACAGCATCCAATCTTTGTTACAACCTCAAGCCGCAAGTGATCTCATCTTATCTGAATAGATACCCGATTTAGGCCGGAACTGTCCAACTAGATTTTCATCTGCGAATGACGGTAAAACGCCTATATTACAAACATTTAGCACAACAACCTCAAGCGCAGCATGAAAACGTATATGAACCGTTGATTTTGCCAGTCCTAACTGGTCCAGAACCTTCTTTGGCTGGATCTTATAGGCATAGCAAAACACCAGAACTGACAGGGCCTTACGCTCTTCATTGCGCCTGATATAACCCATCCAGTCCCATGTCTCTTCCATGCGGGCAATAGCTGCTGCATCAGGCCCGGTCATGTTTCGTGCCTGCTTTTCTGCTTCTGTAAGCTTCCTTGCAACTGCATTGAGGGCTGCCTCCCAGCGCTCATCCTCACTGGGGTTTACATCAGGCCAGAAGCTTTGGGGTTGCCCCGGCCTGACACCTCTTACTCTCATCAGGCGCATAACAACCTGAGCTTCAATCAGGCGATCCAGAATTACGGCATAAAGTGCTTGAATGTCGCTCATTCTACTTACTTTCCGAAACAACTGTATCTGCTTCACTGAGCTTTTTCTTCAACCATTCATAAACGTAGCCTGCAATTTCTAAGGCTTGTTTTTCTGGGGCTGTATCCGGATTGGGAACCGGGTAATTGCTCCCTCGATTTTCTATAGTACTTAACTTCACAAAGTGATCGACTTCTCGAACCTGGCTCTTGTTGAAGATACTGCCTTCAATTATTTTTCCGTCAACAACAATAATTTTGGAGTCTGCAATTTTTCTAACATTTCCGAATCTATCAACTGTGGTGCAATCTATGAAATAGTCATTACCGTTCTGGATCACAATTCCATCACCTACTCTAACGTGACGATTTTCGGTTTCTTTTGGGGTATCCATGGAGTGATTATCAGCATGTCTTGCTTGAAAAGCGTAGTTAAGCACTTCATCAGTTTTTTGCTCATGTATCAGCTCGTCGGACCATTTCTTTTGAGGGCCGGTATTGGTTGCATATCTCATCGCCCCAACCGCCTTCACATAATTTTCGAGAAATGTAGACCAATTCCGCCAGAGCTTTTTTGTGTCTTTCTGCTCTTTTAGTTCCTGAAGTTCATCTCCAGCATAATTGATATGCATGCGAGCATTGCGAAGCGCTACCGCATATTTTGGTACCATTAGATTATCTCCAATCCCGATAGTGTTTCTCTTAAGCTGCCTCTTTGTTAGAGTTGCACATTGAAATTAGACTTGCATGAACATACCCCCTGCGAATTCGCTTCACAAAAGCATCCCGTCCTCGTGCTCTCTGCTTTCGTTGAAGCTTGTGGTAGGTCCATCAAAGAACAGCTCAGCACAGCGTCCACCACCTCCCATACGCACCTTATCTGCGTGGATTTGCGCCCTGCCTTGCCAATGGACCAGATCCCCCTGCCATTTGATGTGCTCTTCTGTGCCTTCCTTTGGCTCTTTACGGATTAAGATAGGCTCCGGGCGGAAGAGAATGAGGATATTGTCTGCACTGTCTTCCATGTTGGAGCCACCATACAGCTCTTTACGTGTCAGGCGCTGTAAAGGTTCCCTATCTGCTCTGACTTCATGGGCTATGGCAATGACAGGTATCTCAAGCGCCTTTGCAAGCTCCTTCAGCTCTGAAATAACAAAGCCGCAGCGTGCCGGCTGGTTTGCATCGAGGCGAGCATCCTTCACCCGCATAGCCTTGACACTGTCAACAACAAGAAGGCGTGTCCCGTAGCGTGCTTTGCTCGCTTTTGCCCGTACATGCAGCTGCTCAATTGTGGTCATCTTCGTATGATCAATGTAAAGAGGCACCCGCTTACATTCTTCCTTTGCAAGGTAGATCTTTTCAAGCGCTATGCTATCCAGCCCACCCCGGCGAATGGCATGGGTTGAAACCCCTGATATGGCGGCCACACGTCTGGTTGTGAGCTGTTCAGCGTCCATTTCCTTTGACTGCAAATCAACCGGTCCATATTCGCAGGCAATGAATTCTGCAATCTGGAGGGCAAGAGCGGTTTTACCTGCGGCCCCCTCAGCTCCGATCACCGTAAGCTCACCATTGACCAGGCCACCGCCCAGCAGGTCGTCCACCTGCTTTAGCCCGGTGCTCATAGCGCTCCCGGCCTCTTCCTGTGGTTGGGAAGCCCGCTCATAAACCGCCTCTGCGCTTTCGCCAAGGCTTACGATACTTACCCGCTGGGACCGCCCTGAAATCTCCTGAAGCGCCTCAATAGCACTCTCTGCAAGCTCATCAGCCCTTGTGTCTGTATTCAGATCTTTCTGCCCCTTCAGGAAGGTTTCTGCGATCATCTCTTTGTTGCGGCGGTTGATTAAAGGCCCTGCAAGGTCCTCAATCTCAGCACTGAGCTTCCTGCCCTTGGCTGCCAGTGACTTGATGCGGGCAACCAGATCAGCATCACCATCATAGGGCGCGTTTGTCTCTACAAGGTGCAGATCAAAGCTGCCTTCCTTGTGGCAGGTATCAAGCCCGATCCAGACAGCTTTCCATATGGTGTCATGGAAGTGGTCTGGCGTGAGGAGATCAGCAATTTCCCAATACAACTCAGGAGAGGCTAAAAGACGGGAGAGTACCTGTTGTTCGATTGGTTCAAGGCTGCTCATGCTGCCACCTTCTCAAACTGCCTGCTCTTCGCTTGTTCGCGCTGAAACAGATACCAGGAGCAGTTATCCTTGCCTTTAGTAGTCGTGCCAGGAATCCAGCGTAAGCGCCCAACTGGTACGATCAGGGAGCAATAGCGCATGTATGGCTCACTCTGTCCGGTGTAAGCCCAGTCAGCGTCAAACAGGAGCCAGGTGGGCACCATCACCCGAAGATGATCAATGATGCGGTGCAGGAGGTAACCTGAGGCTTTATCCCTGCTCCATGGCGGGTTTGTTATGATTGCGTCTGCGCCTTTAAGGTCTTCAAGCCGTAAGGAGAAAACATCCCTCACCTCAACCATGGGATACCGGGCAGTAATGTCATACCTTGCCTTGCAATCAAGGCCCGCACGCAGGAAAGGCCCAATCAGATCACCTGAGCCTGCGAAAGGTTCAACAAAGGACTGCACCTCACCCAAATAAGGCAGCAAAACCCGCGCAGCCTTAGGGTCGATGGTGCGGTACATGTCTTTATCGATCTTATGGAAGTTACTTCGTTTACCCATCAGGCCGCCCTCAACATACTTGCCTGCTCGGCCCACTCTCCCCATTGCAGAGCCATCGCAGCAGCCATGCCGGGGAAGAACTTGGATCTGATTTTCCATCTGTCTAGACCGGGTGGAGCTTTGTGTACGCTGTCACGAGAGCATTTCCCGTCCAATATCCCTGTCGGCTTGAGTTTTGGGAGGTTATGCAGCCAGAAGCAGGTGCGTTTACGCTCATTATCCGGGCTGTCTGGATCAGAAGCGAACTGCCAGGGTTGAACAGATTGTGCTGGTGGCTGGTAGTTCTCTATCCGCTCTTTTGCATGCTTATGCATGACCGGGTTTTCAATTGCTCTGCAAGGGATATGCTGCGCATTCCAACAGGCAGAAAATAACGCTGCCCCCTCGTCCAGCTCAGTCCACATCTGGTCTAGCGTCTTGCCCTTCGGCGGTTCTTTCAACCACCGCACACCGCTATTACAGAGCCGGGTGCAAGGTGGGTGCATGACAGCCATAAGGTCCCAGCCCCAGTCCATGACATTCCTGATATCGTCCTGAATATGCCTATTGGTGGGCGTGTCTGCTGGAAGTAAGTCACAGGACCATGCATCGTGTCCCTGTGCAAGAAATGCATCCCTCACTATGCCGCTGGTTTCGCAACCGATCAGTACCTTTGCCATTACGCCGCCACCCCATAAAGCTCGTTGTAAACATCAAGCCAGTCAGAGCCTGCCTCAGGCAAAGCTATGTCCAGCACATGCAATCCATTGTCTGAAAGGTTTTGAGCTGCCCGTAATGCAGCCTTTTTGCCCGGTGCCATATCCCAGCTGCCATCTGGCTTTTGAAGGGCCTGATCACCATCGCCATAGATGCGCACACGCTCTATATCCAAAGGAGGCTCAAAGTTGATAAGCCCTGCTGTAGACAAGCAGGACCAGCAAGGGCGACCTGTGAGAGCATATACAGCAAGAGCTGTCTCAACCCCTTCAGCTATGCCAACTTCCCCGCTTGCTGCCTCCTGAAGCCGCACGGCTCCCCCAGCAACAGGGCCAAGGCCAAGCTTTGCATTTTCTACCGGTGCTTTCCGGCCTTCTTTGGTGATGAAGATACGCCAGATCCCAGTAAGATCGCCCATGGTGTCATCTACCCGGCAGATCAGTGCTGGAAGCTTTCCTGCTTGAGGATACTTCAAGCCAGAATGATACCGCAGACACTCAGGCCACAGCATCTTTGGAAGTCCGCGGTTAAGCAGGTAGGCTTCGGCTGGAGTGCCCTCAATGGATTTGGCCTGCTCCCAGAGCTTTTGCGCATATTCAGTGCTATCGGCTTCCTGCTGGGCTTGCTCCTCAGCTTCACGCTCGGCTTTTGCATCTGCGGCTTTCTTCCGCTCAGCTGCCTTGCGTTTCGCCTCTTCATCCCAAGTGCCTTCACCTGTGGGGGGCTCTTCACCAGTCAGAAACTCACAAGCTGCTTTGAAGTCCACGGACATGCAGTGCATCACAAGGTTTATGGGGCTTGAGCCGCCGCCATGACCACGGCAGTTCCATTTCTTTTTGGCCGGATTGACTGAGAACCTGTCAGTGCCACCACAAGCAGGACAAGGGCTTGTATGTTCCTTGCCATCTCGCCTGAGTGTAGCACCGCACATCTGTGCGGCTTCGAGTAAAGGCACTTCATTGGCCCGCTCTTTGTAGTCCTGCCATTGTTGATCGAGAGTCACACGGTCGTTCATGGCATCCACACAGGCTTATCGTTTTCAGAAAAATCGTAATAAGTGTTTGCTTTTTGAAAGCGCTCCAATTCTCTCTTCACGCTTCGCAATTCTTTGCCGCCCTGAGAGTTCACATAGACTTTGTTGATGTGCGCACGCAGGAGACTGGTCAGGTGGTCAAGATCAGCAGCAACACTGAACAGCTCTTGCTTCTCCTGCATATCCACCCGCTGGTGGGCCAGTAAAGCAGCAACAGCCTTGGGTTCCAGCTCCAGTTTGCCTGAGGTGCGGCTTTCGCCTGTCATCCAGTCAAAAATGATGTTGGTGCACCAAACAGCAAATTCAGGTGAGAGCCATTGAGCAAGATGAATGGCAACCTTGGGATGGACCCAGGTGCCCTGCTCAAAAGAACGAGAATTACCCTTTTTACTCTGCACCAACTGTGAAGCGGGAATTCCCGTTTCACTTGAAAGGGCCTTTAAGTACGCCTTTGTTGTATCTAGGCGAGAATAATCGTGGAACTGTTTTCCAGCAGCTTTGCACATGGCTGTGGCATCAAGGTACCCATCGCCTGAGCGTTGACGGATTCTAGATGCATTTATGGTGTGAGATAAAAATAAGGTCATTCCAAAAGCCCTTGTGTTGGCAGTTAGACAACCACTCAACAGCGAGCTTTTGAGGACCCACTGGTGAGCGGGAGGCTCAAAACCTAACACAAGATAGGCGGGTTTATTCCCCTTACGGGTATTGTATTCACCGCCCTCCCGCTCATAGCGAGAGTGCACCAGACGGAATCCGGGCACAAAAATACCGCAGTGCTGACGGGTGCGGTTACCGCTTGTGTTGAGGTTTTGAGTCCTCACCGCCAACATGGAGGGATTTGAGATATTTGTCAAATGGGGTTGCAACGTATGAGCGACTCGGGTCTGAATTGCCCCTAGGTTATTTTTGTATCTATTGAAAGTTTCGTTATGAGTGTGGGTCGGGAAAAAGGCGCATCTGGCATAAGAACCGTTCGATATGCCCTTGCCCATTTTGCTTTGTTTTTTGCCCTCATTGGATTGGTTCTGACTGTCGTACTTTTCTTTCAAGATGGCCTTAAGGCGGCAATTCTGCCTGCTGCCTGCACCGTTGGTATCTATCTTTTGTCCGAATGGATGTTCCCCGGAGACCTCCCAAGCGAAGAAGACGAGCCAGCCAAACCTAAGACCCAATCCCCTGAACCCAAGCACGCTCCTGTTCTGCTCAATAACAAGGCATGTAGTCAGGCCACGCATAAGCCCGAGCAAGACTCCCCCAAAAAAGGAAAGTCCAAAAAGGGCCTTAAGCATGTGATTTTTGACGTGAAAGGTTCCAAAGGAGACATCTACCAAGTCGAGGCTTATTACGGTGGCTCTAAATTGCTTATGGAGTGTAACTGTCCGGCACGTACCGCCTGCAAGCACATGATCACCATTCTTAACAACGATGATAGTAATGTGGTCGGCAACAAGGCTGAGGTGAGCGAAGTCTACTATGGAGTGGAAAACGGAAGACTTGAAGAACAGGTGTGCGATCTCACGGACGCTATCGAGGATTTGGAAAGCGCGAAAAAAGAGGTTGAAGAACTCACCAAACAACAAAGCAAGCTCAGGGATGCACTTTACAAGAGGTTGAGTTTTTAGGGCGCATTTGCTCACTCTCCCTCCTCCCCTTGCTCATAAAGGAAGGTCTGGCAGTGCTCACAATAAGTCTGTGACAGCTCAACTGGGGCACCACAGTAAAAGCGCTCTCTGATTGGCGGTTCTCCCACCCACATAGGGCGCTTGCATTGCTTTTCAGTGATCTGGAACAGGTTGACTGGCTGTGCATCAGGGGCTTGCAGGCGGGCTTCCAGCGCTCTTTGAAAACTGTTGCCGCCCTTTATCCATTTTAAAGACCTGCTTACGCCGTGCTGGCCTGAAAGCTGCCCTCCATAGCGCCTTACAATGCCAAACACAGCCCCCGTTGTCAGGCTTGGATGGAATGGCAAAAGGTGCTCCTGAATGGCCCTTGCAGTGCGCGTTCCATCAGCCAGGCACTTCACGGCTTCAGCTTGTGAGAGCTGCTCAAAATTCATCTCATTTCTGGCAATCATAAAAACACCCCCTGATCCTGAGGTTCCATGACCGGCATAAGCAACACTTGCAGGTAGCCGGTGATTAAAATCCGTGTCTTTGGCGGTGCCCCATCAATACCGGGGCCGCTCCATGCAAGGCGCTGGAGTTCAGTTAAATCCAGAAGGTCCAGCGCATTGAGAAAGTCACCTAATCTGCTTTCCCATGAGGGGTACTTACTGAGCAGATCGCTTAGAGCGCCTATCAGGGAGCTTTTCAGCTCGATGGGTGGGTTTTCCATCTCTGACAGCGCGTATAGAACGGCCCATGCATGGTCCCTGCCCCGCAGGTTGATCATTCTCTGGATACGCACTGCGGAATGTGTCTGTTGCGGTGAGCATGGCGAAGTCCTTATCCGCCTGTTCGCTGGCAGAATTTCTATTCCCAGCTCTGCGCACAAACTTTCGGCTTCCCTTGTGTCGGTTGTCGTGACCGCTGGCACCTTCCAACCTCCTTAAAAGTTTCCTGTTTTGTGAGCGCAGCTCCTGATTTTTCTTTTCCAGTGACAGAGTTTTGCGGCGCTCTACCTGATACTTTTCAGCCAGATTGTTGTGTGCCTCTTCCCGGCGTTTCCCTTGTGTCAGTGCAGCCTTCAGCCGCTCTTCCGCTACACTCATGAAGCCCTCTTCAGCGATGCTGTAGGTTGGTAAATAGGTCAGTTGTCTGCACGGCGTAGGCGGGTGACTGAGTGGCGCGGAAGTAGTCCAAGACCCCGTTCGCCTCCGCCTGATCATCTGATTTCACATCCCAGCCAAGCATCTTGCAGCGCTGGATGGCTTGTTGCTTGAACCATGCCCTGCTGTTTCGGGTTCCCCTTGGGGCTTGCCCGCGCCCCAGAAAGTGCTTGCGCCATGTCTGTATTGGAATTTTCTTGTATGGGATCTGATGTGCTGTGGCTGCCATCTCACAAAGCCTGTGCTGTGCCGGCTGCCACTGCTCATTGCCCCGGTTCATATCTTTCCCGGTGAAGGATGACAGTTCATCCTCAATGGCAAGGTGCGTTACTTCAAAGCTTTCAATCTTGTTCAGAAGCCACCCATAAAACGCAAGGCTCCTGCCCCCATACCCGCCTGCTTTATCCTTAGCCCCGCAGTCAAAGGTGCCTGAGACTGGTTTAGAAAGGCCAGGCTCCCAACGGGCCCAGCCAGTCTTTACGCCAAGGTCCAAAGCCAGGTACATCAGGCCGCCTCTGGTTGGTCGTCATTGTCATTGGAAGCCCATCCAAGAGCCAGCTCCATCTGATCAACAAGCTCAGCTTCATCCTCATCCATATTGGAAACGACAGCCTCAACCTGATCCATGAGCTTTTTACGCTTCAGGACTGCATTCAGCTCTTTGGTTGGAACGCCTTTGTCACGGGCATCCTGTTTGATTTCCTTGATCTTCTCGCGATTGGTTGCGCACTTGGACATGTACGAGCCTTTGTCGCTCTCCATAGTGCCCTCAACATCGAGGATTTGCTTAACGGCCTCTGACAGGGCCACTTCATCGACTTGATTGCTCATGTGCTGCATCTCCTGCTGGTAGTGGTCTGGCTTACTCCGCAGCCATCTGGTGCTGGCTGGCGTTGTAGCTAAGCTGGTATTCACGCATCAGGCGCTTGATCTCCTCAAAGCTCTTCGTGATGCGGGCATGTTCTTTGGGGGAAATTTCGCCATCTTCTGCGGCCTGCACAATCTCTTTCATGCTGTCGCAGTGAACCGGGACAATGCTCATAGCTGCATGTGCCGGGTTTAGCTTTGCAACACCTTGCAGGCTCTTGCGTACTTCATACCCGCAAGCCTCCAAATGTGCTTTGGTAACAGCAGGTTCCAGCCCAATAGCCACAAGTTCACGCTCAACTGCCAGAAGGTTTGGCAAGGTGATGTTCTGGGCCTCATGACAATCAAACCATTTCTTGACAGTGCGCGCACCAACGCCAAGAAACTCAGCAACACATTCAGCACCCCCAAAGGCGTTGATGAGGCTGTTTACCTGCCTGCAAAGCCATCTGTACTGCGCCTCCGGTGTTCTCGTGATGTTCATGGGCACTACTTTCCTCAATCAACCCCCATGACATGACCTGACGTAAGGGTTACCTTTAGGTTGTAAGAAACGGCAGGAGGCCCCAAGCGAGGCCACATCTTCAAGAGAGGCCCCCTGCCACATCACACCGGCTCAAAACTGAAAAAGGAGCTACAGCGTGAATACGGAAAATGATATTGAGCAGCAGCTTTCAGACCTGAAAGACAAAAGCCCTGCGGGTATAAGAGGATCATTAGAGGACAGAATTACTTTCCTTGAAGCTCTAATGATTTCAACTTTACAGGAAATAGACTCCAACAAGGCCGAGGAGATCATTAGATTGTCACCTCACAAGATCGGAAATCTTCCCTCTCACTATGATATTCAGGCGGACTACTACAAAGCAGCTAAGCTGAGGTAATCCGGGGAACGGGGCAGATGACTGGGAGACTGAGCCACCTGCCCCGCATATGCAGCCTAGGCTGCCAAGGGCAATTCTTGGAAAAGATCGCTGATTGTCACAGCACCGCCTGTCTCAATCTCGATTTTGCGAGCTAGACTGGGACTTGGATGACGCTGGCCATTGAGGATTCGAGATATAGTTGAGGCGCTGCAGCCCAAACGCTCAGCAAACTCAACTGATTTCAAATCTGTATCTTTTAGGTAAGAGCGCAACTTGTTCATTGCCAAACACTAGCCGATATATTGCCACTTTGGCAAGTAATTTTTTGCCATTCAGGCTATGGAACTATAAGCTGGTTGAAGAAATAATGCCGTTATGACAAAGAATCCGATACAGGTAGCGAAAGAGCTTTCCGGCTTAAAAGGCGAGGACCTTGCTGAAAGAATTGGAATTTCAGCAAGTTACCTCTCAAGGCTTGGCAGCAATAGCCGCTCAATCAAAACTCAAATGCTTGATAAAATTGCCGAAGCATTAGGCATGACAACAACTGAGTTTTACGGCTACCTCGAAGACTCTAAGTCCTCTGAGACTCGCCCAGCAATACCCAGCAAGGCACGCGCATTAAGCTTGCTACAACCTGCCCAAGTACCGCTTTATGGTGACCTAAATGGCGTTGGCGATTATATCGAGGCCCCTCAAGAGCATCTCGACATGATAGCAGGACCGCAGCACCTGACAGAAACACAGGGAGCCTACGCGCTTCGCATGCCGGGAACCTCAATGGAGCCACGGTATCACGAAGGTGAAACACTCTTTGTTGCCCCTCACACCGCACGCCCCGGTCAGTATGTCGTAATTCAGTACGATCTGGAGACTGGCGAGTTCATTTGGCGAGTTGCCAGATATGAGAAGGTTTCAGGATCAAATAGGATATTTTCACGCTACAATGGCGACGACCTGACCATACCTAACGAGAGAATCCGTGCCATTCATGAAATCGTAGCGACGGGAAACTGGTAACCCTTCAAGCGGTCGCTTGAGGCACTATTGGAGAAATAATTCCGATGGAAGAGGCAAGCGATCGACTAAGAGAAGCCCGCCGGAAAGCTGGATACAAAACCGCTACGGCAGCCTCCGAGGCATTCGGCTGGCCTGCAAGTTCATATGCATCAAGCGAAAACGGCCATCGCGGAATTACCGCCACTAAAGCACAAAGATACGCTCGTGCCTTTGGAACCACAGCCGAATGGCTCCTTTATGGGGAAAATGAGCCTGAACAGGTGCCATCACCTCAACCGCATCCACCAAAATCAAACACTACCTTTATGTTCCCGGTCCATGGTTCCTTGCGCGGAGGTAGCGAGGATTATCTTAAGGCAAGCGATGAGTGCATTGACCGAGTAACCGCACCACCCTCTCTGGTCGACATTAAAGGCGCTTATGCGATCTATATGCCCGGCACAAGTATGGAGCCACGCTATCACGAAGGTGAGACCCTTTTTGTAAACCCTAAAAAGCTACCTCGCCCAGGTGAGTACGCTGCGATCTTGCATACAGACCAACCAGCCACAAGCTCTCCAATTTGGCAAATAGGGCGCTATGAACGCATGGATGCAGGAAGCCGTATTTTTTCAAGATACAACGGAGAAGAGCTTTGCATCCCAGTAGATAAAATCCGTGCAATGCATAAGATTGTTGCTACGGGAGAATGGTGACGCTAATCCGATCCAGTCAGATCAAACATGCTCTCTTGCGGGGCGCGCCCTTTCTTCATTGGCAGTTGATTGTCGTTGTATAGCTGATACAAGAGCTTTTGACCTTCATCGGTAGCAATTACTTGTATGGAACCCTTTGGTCCGTTTGTCGGCCTTTCTTTAAAGAGGCGGGTGTATTTCCTGTTCACCCTCCATCCATCTCCGGCTGGGTATAGGTAATCAAGCTCAGCCAACCTAGCCTGAACCTTCCTTGTATTAACACCAGGCAGCGTTCTGGCGATCCTGACAACTGCCCTCTTATGCTCCACAACCCGCTCACCAACAGCAGCTATAGGCTTCAGCTTCTCAATCTCTTGATGCTGCAATGCTATCTGGGCCTGAGCAATTTGCTTTTGCTCACACTCATCAGCCCAGGCACGAGCTGCTGCAACAGGATTAGAGAAGTCAGGCAAATGAGGCTCTCTCACCTGCCGCTGAAGTTCTTTGAGCCTGGCAAGAACATTACGGCGAACCGCTTTTGACTCACGCATCCCAACAAGAGTCATTTGGTCGAAAGTGAGGTCGTAAAACTTTTGAGGCGTCCCCCCTCTGGATGGTCGGAAAAATTTTACGACCGGAAGATCATCTAACTCATCTTCAACTCGAGCTATGAAATGACGGTTTTCTACGGGCTTTTCACCCTCAGCTTCACGGGCCGGGTTTATCACATCATTCAGAAAGTCCAGACTGGACATGGTTTGAATCTGGTTGTCTTGGAAAATAAGGTTGCTCAAAGAAAGTCTCCATAAGCAAGCTGCCAAACAATGGCTGCATCTTGGATTGATATGGAATTCCATTCTTCTTGATTTTTAGCTGGTCACCCTATCCAGCAGAGCTAGACTCTATAACGCAGGATCGAATCAAAAAAAGAGGTGCAACGCACTGCGACGCACCCCCGTGATAAGTTTTCTTTGAGTAACGCCATAATAAAACAATCCACCCCAGGAGCACAGCAAATTATCTCGATACAGCAGCATAAAAAACGCATTTAAAGCCAGTGCCACACCATCACTTAGTGAGCACCTCCTCGCACCTGCAAATCCACTGACCGTAAAGCGTAATCCGGCTTTTCAGGCCGCCCTGCGCCTCACTCAGTTTTTCAAAGAACTCAGCAATCGACGGGACAAATTTGCATTCCAGATGAACCTTTTCGATAGCAGCATGAAGCGCACCTATAGTCAGATCCTCTCGCGCCGCCAGGTAGGTAATCAGCGTTTCCTTCATCGCCTCCATGCCAGCTTGGCGTTCTGCTGGATAACCTCCAAAAAGATCCACGACCAAACGCATTATTTGCTCTCGGCTAACAGGTTGATCGCTTTGAAGCAGAACATTTTGACTGGCAGCAATCTCATCGAGCAAGGCTGCGTTTTCCTCAAAACCTAACCTTTCAACTTCCTGCATACGCTTGGAAAGCAAACCATGCCGGTGATAAGCTCGGCTAAACTGCAGCTTTGACCCACCTGCCACCAAGGCCGGCACCCTCTCTGCTTTTGCGGATAAACTATTCATCATCCAAAAACCCTTTACTGAGCATGTTTGAGATTGCATTTGAGGTTGAATCCGCAGGCTGCCCACTGTTCGGGCCTTTGGTGCCAGTCTCTACCGTCCGCATTACCCAGGTACGCCAGGCAGCCTCCCAGTCTTGCTTAAGAGCTGTTTTGCTATTTGACTGGATCCAGTGGTTTAAAAATTTCTGGGCCTGCCATTCGATTTGCTCAAAGGTCAAACCAGTCTTGAGAGCGAAGTCTCGCCCCTTCTCGGAAAGCACCCAGTCCTCAGGAATCCTACTCGCACTTTTCGTTTTTCCCTTCTTAGGAGCAGGCTCTATCGGGAAGAGTTCAGCACTTTGACCTTCCCCTAAAGAAGAATCTACGACAGTAGATTCTGGTTCCTTGTTATCTTGTTTATTGTTCTTCTTTGTCCCCGTCGCGTCCCTTTCGCGTCCCCGTGTCGTCCCCGCCGCGTCCCCATCGCGTCCCCGATGCAACTCTGCGTCCTGATACTTGTCGTAATTACAGATAGTTATAATGGTTTGTCCCGTCCCCAACCCTAACTCAATTAAGTCCCACTTCTGGAACCTTTTGAGTACCCCTTGCGTACCGTTCTTACTGAGGCCGAATTTTTCCGAAAGAAACCGGATTGAATAGGATAATTGCCCTCTTTCAAGGGTTCGCCTCTCGCCCGAGATCACAACTTCGGTTTGCTTCCAGCATGCCTGACTTATGAGCCAAAGCCACACCCCCCAATCCGCAGGCCCGCGAAAGGCTTTATGTTCAAATGTTGCTCGGTCTACCCGCACCCAACCGGTCATTCACACACCTTTTACAGAGAAAATAATCATCAACCTAAATTGCAAGTATCAAAAAAATGACATTTTGGCAATTAATATACTTGCCATTTTGGCATTTATCTGTTTCACTCAGCGTCAAGCTAAACGTGAACTTTCTTAGCAAGCGAGATGCAGCATGAACTTCGAAACAGAAATTCCAGCCTTTCTTGACTTGATTTCCAACGACTTCCTCTACGCCGAGGAAGCCATTGAAGCGAAGATCAACTGCGCTCTTGATGATGATTGCGAAGGCTTTGTCATTCAGGAGATCAGAGTTGAGGAAGCTGGCTCTGATCGTGTGAGGGTTCTGAATGCAAAGAGTGAAGGCATAGAGCACGCCTTGTGGCTCATGCTTTCTGAGACCGCCAATGGATGTGAGCATATCTCAGAGCAGTTCTGGGATGCCTACAACGAAGAAGTGAGGATAGCAGCATAATGATCTACCTGTTTCCATTTGAATTTGTTGCCCTGTCAGCCTGCTGGACCAACCGCGCCAAGTTCGCTGAAATCCTTGTTTTTGCTGAGATCGATAAGGTTTATGAAGATCAGGAAATTGAAGCCCGCTTCTTCCTGCCAGTGATGGACATGAGCGATCTGGACTACTCCATGTTCTCTTCTGAGCACCGCCGCATAGACAGCAAAGGCCGCCGTTATCTCGAAATGGATATGACAGACTCCGGCCTGACTGATCTCAGCAAAGCAATCTCAGATACATTGGGGGACCATGCTCCGGTCATTATAGAGCGTGCCAGAGAGAATGGTTCTTTGCTGATCCATGACCCTGAGCTTGATGACTACCGCCCCTTAAGTGAATTTGAGCGTGCTGTGTCTGTGATTGACCTTCGTCATCATTTCAGAACTCGGGAGGCAGCATGACACTTCAGGCTTTTGAGCAACGCGCCCTGCTTATCATCTATGGCGCTTGCCTCCCCCTGGCGTTCGTTGTGGGCCTTTCCTTCCACTTCTAACGCCCTCCCCAAAAACAAGAGCCGTAAAGGCAAATTCTGATCACCGGGCCATTTACCCGGACACTACCCCTTTGCCTTTTTTCTGAAGTCAGGGGGCAACCACGGAGAAGAACCATGTAGCAGGCAGGGCAAATAAACGGGCTGCTTCCACCGCAGGCAGCCCCGCCCCTCCAAGCGCATTCAGGTGCGTTTTGAAGGACGGATGGAAGGGAAACAGATGCATGAGATGACCCATGGTGACTGCCTCAGGTGGGCACAAAAGTACCGCGACATGTGCCTTGCCAACGAGGAGATTTTCAAGCGCACCGGGAGCAAGGGCGCTGAAAGCCTCGCCAACCGATACCGCAAGCTCGCCAAACACTGGCAGGCAAAAGCAGACAGTTTTGATCAAGAGGAAATTTCAGATGAATGCATTGACCGAAACAGCCACCAGCAAGCCGCTTGATCTGGCTGAGCTGCGCACCAACCCGGAAAGCTACTTTGAGGGGGATGAGATCTCCTTTGAAGACCTTGAGCAAGCCATTCTGGCGGAGAACGATGCTTTCAGGGCTGACCTTTCTACAGACAAAGGCCGCAAGGCAATCAGCAGCTTTGCCCGGCAATGCTCCACCCTCAAAACGGCACTTGATGGCGCTGGTAAGCAAAAGGTTGCAGTAATCAAAAAGCAGGCCACGGCCATTGATGCCCGCCGCAAATCTCTGCGTGATTTTCTGGATGCTCAGCGCGATACACGCCGCAAACCACTAGATGACTGGGAAGAACAAGAGCAAGCCCGTGTGGCATCACACCGGGCAATCATCGAAGACATGATCCAGACTGGTTGTGTTGGCTTCAATGAAAGCTCTGAGAGCATCCAGAAGCGCATCGACAAGGTAACCGCTATTGATGCCTCAAAAGCTGCAATGCAGGAGTTTTCTGAAACC
Organism: uncultured Pseudovibrio sp.; assembly: GCA_947496145.1. Lineage (GTDB taxonomy): Bacteria > Pseudomonadota > Alphaproteobacteria > Rhizobiales > Stappiaceae > Pseudovibrio. Next base: position 5,016 of record CANMBS010000020.1, on the reverse strand, counting down.
GCTGCGGCCAAGAAAACGTCCATCCTCGAAAACCTCAGTACCCACCTTAAGCAAGCCAAACACAATGAAGAACAGGCCCTCAAGCTCAAGCAGCTTGAAGAGGAAAAGGCAGAACAGGAGCGCATTGCAAAGGAAGAGCGTGAAAAACGCGAAGCTGCAGAAGCACAGCGCAAGCGTGAAGACGACGAACGCCTAGCCGCAGAGCAAAAGAAGGCCGAGGAAGAGCGGATCGAGCGGGAGAAAGAAGAGGCTGTAGCAAAGGCCAGGCGAAAGGCTGAAGAAAAGGCAGAACAAAAGCGCCTTGAGCAGATCCGCAAGCAGGAAGCCGAGGAAGAAGCAAAGCGCAAAGCTGATGAAGATCGTGCTGCCGACATCAAGCACCGCAAGGCCATCAACAACAAGGCCCTGGCAGCAATTATGGAAGCAGCTGGCATTGGTGAAGATCGCGCAAAGAAGATCGTCACTGCCATAGCCTCCGGCTCCATCCCTCACGTTTCCATCAAATACTGAGGCACCAATGCAGGGTTTTGGATTCTGGGCAGCTCTCCCTGCCCTCTTCAAATGGGGAGCAATCGCTTTTGTTGCTTCTCAACTTTTCACTCATGCTGACCGTTGGGTCGCAATGCTTGCGGGGTAATGTCATGCAAGAGCGCGTTTGGGATGGATTCCCGGTCCATGAAAACGGCATCTATCAGAATGTTCCGATAGGCCGGTATCACAACGACCCGAAGCTTTTCACGCTTCCCAGTGTCTCCAAATCCATCATGAAACTTCTTTTCAAGCAACATGGCGGTAGCCCTAAAAAGTTCTGGGGGCATTGGAAGCAGAACCCTAAGAGCAAACCGATTCAAAGCACCAAACCGCTAGAGTTTGGAAAGGCAGCCCATGCCCTTTTACTGGGTGATGTCACTGGCGAAGAGTTCCTGCAAAACTTCGAATTGCGCCCTGAAGAATTTAAAAACTACACCACCAAAGCCGCACGAGATTGGAGAGAGGGGGTTTTGGAAAGTGGACGCTCCCCAGTTACCCCGGATGATCTGGAAATGATTGTCGATATGTCTGAGGAATTAGGCCGCAACCCTGAAGTTGCTCAGCTTAACATGTTGGATGGGCGGACTGAGCGAACCATGGTAGCAATTCACGAGCCTACTGGCCTCATGTTGCGCACCCGCCCTGATGTAACAATCAGAGATGGTCTCTATTCAGACCTGAAGACAACAGCAAGCCTGGAAGAGGGCTTTCTTCGCAGGCAGATCAAAGACACAGGAATCTACCTGCAAGCTGGCAAAATCCGCCTCATGTGTGAAATCCTTGGAATCCCCTTTGAAGCTTTCGTACTTGTCTTCGTACTCAAAGATGACATTTGCGACAGTGCAGTTCTTCGCCTTGAAGACAACGATATTGAGCAAGGCTATGAGCTGGCTCTTGAAGGTCTTTTCCTCATCCGCTCCTGTCTCGAAAATAACCATTGGCCCGGTGCTGAGCCGTTCAATGCGGGCGGAACATGCGTAGGCATGAATGACTGGGCTTCCAGACAAATTGACACAGAAATCAAAACTCTACGCGCTCTGCGTGTTGGGTCACCTCTTGGAGTTGCCGCTAACGATACTGCTAAACTGGAAGGCATTGCTTGATGACTAATACTACCGATATTGAAATCATTGAACCAACCACTCAAACACCCCTAGCACTTGGACTGCAAAAAGCTGAGATCGATCAGCAAATCTCTACTGCCCGCCAATACCCCCGCACGCTTTCACGTGTCCAGAAGAGCATTTTAGATATGGCGACACTGGATGAGGAAAGCGCTCAGGAATGCATGTATGCACTTCCACGCGGAGGCAGGCCCATCAAAGGCCCGTCAATCCGGTTCGCAGAAATTCTCAAACAGTCCTTTGGAAACTGCCGGGTTGCCGCAAGAGTGGTGAATGTAGACCGTTCTGAGATGTTTGTTGAAGCTGAAGGTATCTTCCATGACCTTGAAACCAACAGCGCAACCTCTGCCCGGGTTCGCCGCCGTATTTCAGATAGGAACGGCAAGGTCTTTAATGATGATATGATCACCATAACCGGCAATGCTGCATGCTCAATAGCAATGCGTAATGCCATCCTTGCTGGCGTCCCCAAACCTCTCTGGCGCAAAGCCTATGAAGCTGTTGAGCGAACCATTGCAGGTGACATTACCACCCTTTCAGAAAACCGTGCCAAGGCTATCGCAGCCCTTGCTGTTTTTGGTGTGACTGATGAGCAGGTATGTGAGGCACTCGGCAAAGAAGGCATTGAAGACATCTCACTTGGAGACATAGCAACCCTGCGCGGCATGTACTCAGCAATCAAAAACGGCGAGGAAACTGTTGAGACTGTCTTTAACATCTCCGTGAAAGGGCGAGGCTCTCAAAAAGCAAACCTGAAAGAGCTGGCGGCAGGCAATAAAGATGCTTCCAGAGAAGGTTTTACAGCAGCTCAGAACACCATGAATGAGGATATTGCAGCAGCTAAAGCCAGGGCCGGGTATGCCTCAGACGAAGCTCAGGAAGATTACATTGCTGATACGCCTTCGAAGGGCGCTGATGCAATCTGGGCAAGGCTAGATAACGAAACCCTTAAAGCGCTGGATGAAGACTCTAAAGCCATCCTGAAAAGCCTGCTGGACGACCTTGCTAAGGTATCCAATATCAAAGCAGCAAAGAATGCCCTCACCGGCCACCAGAAGAGCATTCGCGCAATTGGCGAGCAATCCTTCAGCGAGCTTTGTCAGGCTGCTGTGAGCGTGCGCTGTGAGCAACTGGAAGGCGGGAGGTGATGGCAGAAAACTCAAATATTGAGTGGTGCGATCACACGTTCAATCCTTGGATTGGCTGCACCAAAATAAGCCCAGCATGCGACAACTGCTATGCTGAGACTTTTGACAAACGCTTCGGCGGCAAACGGTGGGGCACACACGCTCCACGCAAAATCACCAGCGATGCCAATTGGAAGAAGCCCTTAAGCTGGGATCGTAAAGCAGCAGCCGAAGGGAGGCGCCATCGCATCTTTTGTGCATCACTTGCTGATGTGTTTGATAATCACCCAAGCATTCAAGCAGAGTGGCGAGAGCGCCTATGGAAGCTTATTGAAACTACGCCAAACTTAGACTGGCTTCTCCTGACAAAGCGACCTCAAAACATCAAAAAGTTCGTTCCGTGGGAGTGGTTCTTCCCTGTCAACGTTTGGATAGGCACTACGGTTGAGGACCAAAAGACAGCAGATCAGCGAATAAAGTATCTAAGCCAAATCCCTCAAGCTATCAGGTTTCTTTCATGCGAGCCAATGATAGGGCCTGTCGATCTTACCGATGTTGAGTGGTTTGACGGACTCCGCTTTAATGCCCTGACAGGTCAGCTTCACCTGCCCCTTGGCTTTGTGTTTGAGCTTAACTGGGTGATTGCAGGTGGCGAAAGCGGGCAAGATTCCCGCTCCTCTCATCCAAGCTGGTTTACATCGCTGCGCGATCAATGCCGCGCTGCGCAAGTGCCGTTTTTCTTTAAGCAATGGGGTGACTGGGTGCCGGGAGAATTCACTGATCACGGTGAGTGGGCAATGAACAAAGTCGGCAAGCATCGTGCTTCAAAGCTCCTGGATGGTTGCCTGCACCAAGAGTTTCCGGTTCTGGAGCAAGGTCACGGAGCAGCACAATGAACGCGATTATTCCAAGTTTCGACAACTCAACCCAAACTATGTCCAGTCTGGACTTCCTGAATGAAGTGATTAATCCGGCACGTGAAACGGCTGGAGAAAAGTCTGTAGAGAATCGCCATTTCATAACTCGAATTGAGGATGAACTGGACGATTTAGGGGTCGCGGAAAAGTTTTACGTGACCACCTCGCAAGGGGCAAAACGTGAGGTCAAGGGATATCATCTTACTTTTGATCAAATGCTCCTTGTTGGCATGCGCGAGTCCAAGGCTGTCAGGCGCAAGGTCCAAGCGAAGCTAAAGGAGCTTCAGGAGCAGACAGCAGAAGGTTTTCGAGTGCCAGGCACAATGGCTGAAGCACTTCGCCTTGCAGCAGATCAGGCTGAGCAAATAGAAGCCCAGCAAATCCAGATCAAACTGATGACACCAGCCGCAGAGCTTGGCGAACGTGTTGCGGAGTCTGATCGCTCTGTCATGCGCTTCGTGCGTACCCTTCCCGGCGTCAATACACAGCAAGTCCAGAAGAAGCTTGCTTCCCTTGGCTACCTTTACAAGCGCCAGGGAACATGGCGCGTGAAACGCTCCAAGACCCGTTACTTCGATGAGCGCCTTATCAAAGGCGTCAAGGTAGAGGTGAAGATCATTGCAACGGGCGAGGGTCAGAAACTCCTTGCCAGCCTCTACAACACTGGCAGGCTCCCTATGAGAAAGAATTGTCGTGTTGAAATGGTCTCTTTCGATAACCACGGCACCCTCACTCATATAGGCAAGCAAGGAAACTTACTTTAATGGGTTTCCGTTTCGTCCCTCCCAAAACCGCCTTCTCTCTGGACCCTTCCAATAAAGAGAATAAACGCATGAAGGATGAAGGCCACTTGGCCTTTATCCGCAAACTCCCCTGTCTGATTACAGGAAGGTATGGCGTTGACCCTTGCCATGTCCGTTATGGGGATCCGGTTTATCGCAAGCCAAAGACAGGCAAAGCCCGCAAGCCCGATGACTGTTGGGTCGTGCCGATGATCCGAGAGGAGCACGACAAACAGCATGGTCAGAATGAGCGCAATTTCTGGAAACAGCACGGCATAGACCCCTTAGCAGTCGCCCGTGACCTTTATGCAGTCTCAGGCGACGAGGAAACAGCAAAGCGCATTCTGACCGCAGCAAGAATGGGAAGAGCAGCATGACCAACATTTACGACTTACCTCTTGCTGACGACCTGAAGATTGGCGCAATCGGCAAGGTCTACGGCGCTCATCACACTCAAGCCAGGCAAAGATATGAGTCCGCATATTTAGCTCCCAAGGAAGTGGACACATCAGGCTTTCGGGTTGAGGCTATATCT
>CANMBS010000019.1 GCA_947496145.1 uncultured Pseudovibrio sp. | reverse complement strand
GGCAAGAAGCCAATGCCGAAGAAACTTGTTTACTCATACTGCGCAGGCATTGCCTGCTTGCCTTGCCCACCTCGTAACGAGGTTTCACGTGAAAACACTGCCGGTGATCACCTGCGGTGCTAAAGCTATTTGCTTTCAGAAGCAGCCCCTTCAGGATAACTTTGGAAGCCGTCTGCGTTCTGCGTTACTGGTACGATCACGCCGCAAGCAATACGTGCACCTGCGTTACCAGTGGGCTGGCTGTGGTAATCGTCAGGATCAGCATGCACAATCAATGCACGCCCCGGTCCGCCAATCAGGCTGTTCTTGTCATCTGGAGCCAGATCCAGTGTCTTAGTAAAGTACTCAACAACCAGCTTGCCATTCTCCGGCACGTGAATATTGGGAAGGTCTCCCGCATGAGGGCCATCAGGAACATCAATGCCGTGTTCATGCCCTTCTGGAGCAAAATGTCCGCCTGCGGCTGCAAAAGTCGGCTCGCAAAGGCCAAATTCATGAACATGAAACCCATGCACCCCGGGAGGTATCCCATCAAACTCAGCGGTAATATGCAGGGTCTGACTAAGAGTTTCCGTCAGGACCACACGCGCGACCTGCTTGCCATCAACATCTTTCAGGATAGCGACAGCCGTCGGACCATGCGGCACCTGATCTTCTTTAGACGCCATCGCAGCAAAACTCGCCACCGCAAACCCGGCAGCAAGAACGGCAGCCAATCCATTGAGTTTCATCACCTGATTACTCCTGAGAGCCTTTGTAGGCCCTCAGGATATTCAGCGTTCAGGAAGACACAAAGCCCCCCTTTGTACTTGGGTAAACCAAAAGCTCTCACGCAACTGCAAAGTTGAGCAATCCAGATGACATCTTCATGCAAATCACGCCATTCACCACCCGCAGATGATGCAGAATTCCGCAAGGGCCAAACCAGAAAACCTCTCAGAACTCCATCAACTATTTTAGGGGATCTCAATGCTGGTCATCCCGGCGAAGACATCACCATTTAAGATCAGCTGTTGCCCGGGCAGAGCGGAGTTCATTGCCTCTCTGATTTTGCCTTTCTCAACAGGACTATCAGTCTTCTGAAGCAAGGTTTGCTGTGCCTTAAGCCATGAAGGAACACCTTCAGTCACAATCACACCGCCTGGTGCTGTCACAGCATATTCCGGCTCAATCGATTTTATCTCGGGTTTAAAATCTCCCGGATTATCTTTCATTGCCTGTTGAATGGCTTCAAGCGCCATCCACGTCGACGGCTTAGGTTCCTTTCCAATAATGAAAGTCACATTGCCTTTATCAACGCCTGCAAGATAGTCTGTCCAGAAATTCCCCAGACGGGTTCGGCATATTACAGCATCAACAGATTTCCTCACTTGCGTCGTAACAGTGGTAACCTTGATAACGTTGCCGTTCTTTTTCTCTTCAGAAACCTGCTTATCCGTAGTCGTTGCAACTAAATCCGCTGAAAGAATATGAGCCATCGCTGCAGTGCGAGTAAACCCATCATCCTTCAGAACATAAACAACCAGACAAGACCCCTGACCACCAGTCAGAAAATAAGTTGTCTCAAAGTTATCAGCCTGTAATGTACCGAAGGTTTTTGCTGCAATGATATTATAGAGCACGTCCACTCTCCTTGTTTCTCTTAGCCTTATGTGGCTGTCAGGAGAGAGACGGTAAGTAATACCAACTGTGATCTCGCGATACGCTTTATGCTAAATAATGAATTTACGCCCGCAACAGGAAGCTATGCGCAAACAAAAAAGCAGGACACACAGCCCTGCTTTTCGGTAGATCTTCGAGTATCAGCCTGCACTTTACTCCGCAGGCTCACCCCTTTCATTCTCACGGCCAAAGTTGGGGGCCGCAGATTCCTGACCTGCCTCAACAAGCTGCTGGCGAATGCCTTTGGTATGCGTGAACATCTTGAACAAGGCATCTCCATCCCCCCAGCGGATTGCACGCTGTAATGCAGAAAGGTCCTCGGAAAAACGCGCAAGCATCTCCAGAATGGCATCCTTGTTGTTAAGGCACACATCCCGCCACATGGTCGGATCAGAAGACGCAAGACGTGTGAAGTCACGGAAACCAGAGGCGGAATACTTGATCACCTCAGACTTGGTCACCGTCTCCAGATCATCTGCCGTACCAACAATGTTGTAGGCAATGATATGCGGAAGATGAGAGACAACAGCAAGCACCAGATCATGATGCTCCGCATCCATGGTGTCTACGTGAGAACCACAGGCCTCCCAGAAATCTGAGAGGCGTTTCACTGCATCCGCATCACAATCAGCATCCGGCGTCAGAATGCACCAGCGGTTTTCAAAGAGAGACGCAAAACCTGCATCCGGGCCAGAATATTCAGTACCCGCAACCGGATGCCCTGCCACAAAGTTCACATGCGCTGGCATATGCGGCTTCATGGCAGAAACAACAGAGGCTTTCACAGACCCCACATCCGTAACAATGGCACCTTCTGCCAGATGCGGACCAATCACTTTGGCAACAGCACCACATGCACCAACGGGCACACAGACGATAACAAGGTCGGCCCCCTGAACGGCTTCAGCTGCGTCCAGATAATATCGGTCCCCAAGCTTCAACTCTTCCGCACGCTTCAGAGTAACTTCTGAGCGCGTGCTAACTACAATTTCACCCGCCAGTTTTTCACGGCGCATGACATGCGAAAGAGAAGAGCCGATCAAACCGATACCAATCAGTGCGACCCGGCTAAACAAGGGTTCAGACATGGAGACCTTCTATTAGGATTGCTTCAAAAACTCAGTGAGAACCGCAACAACATCTCTGTTAGCTTCCTCACTACCAATCGACATGCGCAATGCATTATCAAATCCGTAGGCTTTCACCTGCCGCAGAACACACCCGTGTTCCAACAGATATGCATCTGCGTCAGCAGCCCGTTTACCCTCTTCATCAGGGAAATGGATCAGAATGAAATTGCCCACACTTGGCGTTGCGTCAAGACCAAGTTTGGTCATTTCGTTAACAACCCACGGCAACCATTCCGTATTGTGACCAACCGCCTGCTCGATAAACATCTGATCACGAACGGCAGCAGCACCCGCCGCAATAGCAGCAGCATTCATGTTAAACGGGCCACGAATACGGTTCAGCGCATCAATAATATGCTCCGGACCATACGCCCAGCCAAGCCGCAACGCAGGCAGGCCATACGCTTTGGAGAACGTGCGTGTCATTACCACATTCTCAGAATTCGCAACCAGCTCAATACCGGACTGGTAATCATTACGGCGCACATATTCAGCATAAGCTGCATCAAGCACCAGAATGCAGTCCTTTGGAAGGCCAGCATGCAAGCGCTTCACTTCATCAAACGGAATATATGTGCCGGTTGGATTATTCGGGTTCGCGATAAAGACCATTTTGGTCTTGTCTGTCATACGCTCTATAATGGCATCCACATCTGTGGTGAGGTCCTTTTCCGGCGCGATAACAGGCGTTGCACCAGCAGCATGGATAGCAATCTTATAAACAAGGAAGCCATGTGTGGTATAAATAGCTTCATCGCCCTCGCCAAGATAGGCATAAGCAAGGAGGCTCAACACTTCATCTGAACCGCAACCACAGATAATGTGATCCGGATTCAAACCGTAAACTTCGCCAATCGCGGAACGTAGTTCTGTTGCACCGCCATCCGGGTAATACTGCAGGTCAGAAATAGAGCGATACGCTTGCAGCGCTTTTGGGCTGGCACCTAAAGGAGATTCATTGGAAGAGAGTTTATGCAGTTTATGGCCGCCATTTGCCTTCGCTTTACCGGGCACATACGGGTCAATCGCCAACACACCAGCACGAGGGACAGGGCGTACTACCTGCTCTTCCATCAACTCATTCCTTTATTCAAGACATGCAGTTTACCTGACTGCACCTGCTTCACTACCAAATTCGCCAGTAACGTCAAGCGATCTGGAGCACTTACAGCCCAATCTGGGTTTATCGGGGAAAGCTTCGGTAAGCCTGCCAGAAAGCCGATCACCCTCAAAAAGTTCAATACCTATAGCTAATAGCGTATCTACCAGGACAAAACCGGGATAAAAACTCAACACTTCTGTTAATTTGTACATCAATTCACCCAGCCGAAACGAGGCAGTATGCTTAGTGAAACACTTCTGGCCGGCTATCTGTACAAAGTCGCAGAGCCTATCCTTTAAGTACTCTCAGCAATCACATGAACAATCGAAATGATCACAAAAGAATACGTTGACACGTAGCCTTTGGGCACATAGCACAAACTGATCCACAATCCCTGAGAGGAATATCCATTCGCCTTCTCGAAACTCGGAAGAAATTATGACTGAGACTGCAAGCGCAAGCCCGGAGAACACTCCGAATATCTCTCCTTCAACACAAGCAAGTGTTGCAATGGAACAGATGGATATGCCTGCCAGCAAGCTCATGCGATTTGGACCGGATAATCCTCTCCGCCTTGACGAGGGCACTGAAATTGCTCCCTGGCAAATCGCCTATGAAACCTATGGCGAATTAAATGAAGACAAGACCAACGCCATTCTTGTGTGTCATGCACTCACTGGCGACCAGTATGTTGCCTCAGAAAATCCGGTAACCGGAAAGCCCGGGTGGTGGTCCATGATGATTGGCTCCGGCAAACCCGTGGACACGGATAAGTACTTTGTGATCTGCGCCAATGTGCTGGGCGGTTGCCTTGGCACAACAGGCCCTGCTTCTACAAATCCTGAAACAGGCGAAGTGTATGGATTGGATCTGCCAGTCGTCACGATTGGTGATATGGTCCGCTCACAGGCCAAACTGGTAGAAGCTCTTGGTATCGAAACGCTATTTGCAGTGATCGGTGGTTCCATGGGCGGCATGCAGGTGCTGAAATGGGCCTCAGCCTATCCAGAGAAAGTATTCGCAGCTGTACCAATCGCAACTGGGCCGCGTCACTCCAGCCAGAATATTGCCTTCCACGAAGTTGGTCGTCAGGCTGTTATGGCAGATCCAGACTGGTGCCATGGACAATACGCAAAGGAGGGCAAGCGACCAACAAAGGGCCTCGCCGTTGCTCGCATGGCAGCACACATCACCTATATGTCCGATGCCAGCTTGCACAACAAGTTCGGGCGTAATTTGCAGGACCGGTCCGCAATCACCTTCGGCTTTGATGCAGACTTCCAGATTGAAAGCTACCTGCGCCATCAGGGCATGACCTTCGTAGATCGGTTCGATGCTAATTCGTACCTGTATGTCACCCGAGCGATGGACTACTTTGATCTGGCTGCATCACACGGGGGCAAGCTGGCCAATGCCTTCTTGCACAGCCAAACCCGCTTCTGTGTCATGTCCTTTACAACTGATTGGCTTTTCCCAACTTCGGAAAGTAAAGATGTTGTCCGCGCCCTCAACGCAGCTGGCGCGAACGTGTCCTTTGTGGAGATTGAAAGCTCACGAGGGCACGATGCTTTCCTTCTTGACGAACCTGAGATGTTTAAAACCATGCGCGGCTTCCTGACCGGAGCTGCCAAAGCCAGAGGCATCCCTGCACCGACTTCAGAGAAATAAGAAATCTTCGTTCTTGATTTGTATGCTAGAGTTGAGTCTATAAAATCGAATCACTATACCACACAGAACGCTTAAACCGCATGAAATGGAGCTTGGTGAATGCAATATAAGCCTTCACATGTAGCAAACTCTTTTCTGTACCGGGCACGGCAAGAGCGTATTGGTGACGTAGACCAATTAAAAATTCAAAAGTTGGTTTACTGTCTGAATGGTTGGAATCTTGCTATCCGTGGGGAACCCATCGTAGGCGAGCTTTTCGAAGCTTGGCCATATGGCCCAGTGCTATCTTCACTATATCACGAGTTTAAACACTCGGGTCGAAGTCCAATACAGCAATACGCTAAAGATATAGATCCCCATACAGGTGAAGATAAAATAATGATGGTTAACCTACATGATATCTACTTCAGTGAAATATTTGATGCAGTTTGGAATAAATACAAAGAATTGAACGGGTTGCAGCTTTCTGCGTTAACGCATGCAGAAGGAACTCCGTGGATGACTTCACGCAAGTCAAACAAAAATTATTTAGATACAGAAGAAATTAAACAACACTTCATTAAATTAGCTAGACGTTAAGCAGTCTCATGAGCGACGAAAATAATACTGGCATCAATATTTCAGACATTAGCAACAGCAGCATGGAGGTTCCAGATGCTCAGACCCCCATGGCAGCAAAGGAGCAGGCGGCTTTAAATCATGAAGCACACCAGTTTAAAAATGAGTTGGGGTGGCTTGGAAGGCCATTTGGCGGGAAGAAGGAAAAACCAGGCAACATATCTGGATTGGTAATCGTTGCATGTTTTATTTTGCTTGCAGTGTTCTACTTTTTTCCATCAAAAACAAGTCAGGCGATGCCATACGAACAGTTATACGGCGGCCTAACTAGCATAATCACTCTAGTGTTGGGCTATCTATTTGGCAGTAATGATCGAAGCTAACAATAAATGACAAAACTTAATTTGAAAAATGTGCGCGGCGACCATCGTATTCTTTGCGACTTCGTGGCACCCGGCTCCCGTGTTCTCGACATAGGTTGCGGTACAGGTGAGTTGCTGGAGCTTCTCATCAACACACGCGGTGTAGATGGAAGAGGCTTTGATACTTCCCAAAAAGGCGTGAATGAAGCTGTGGCGCGCGGTCTTTCTGTAGTGCAGGGAGATGCGGATATCGATCTGGCCGCCTATCCTGATGAAGCATTTGATTACGCGATTCTGAGCCACACACTACAGGCAACCATGGACCCTAAAGAGGTTCTTCAGCAACTCCTGCGCATTGGTAAGAAAGTTGTCGTCTCTCTTCCCAACTTCGGTCACTGGCGCAACCGTATGCAGTTGCTTTTCAAAGGTAAAATGCCGGTAACTGACTACTTGCCCTATCAGTGGTACGACACCCCGAATATCCATTTCTGTACCATCCGCGATTTTGTTGCTCTTTCAGCGGAAGTCGATGCAAAGGTTATTAAGGCTGAAGCCTTGAACGCCAAAGGACAACGCATCGGTTTCAACGCGCCATGGTGGGTGTGGAATCTGATCGGTGATCAGGCAGTGTTCCTGTTAGAGCGTAAGTAGCAGACAAAGAGCCTTTGCCATCATCTATACAGCAAAGGCTCATTTGGATTGCTGAGAACCGTTCATCGCCTGCGCACCTGCCGTCTTGCCATTTGGCAGGAAAACAGGGCGTAAAACACGGCTCACATGGCTCGCTTTGACCTGAATGCCCCGGTACACCTGCTTCTCAGCTTCTGTGACCAGCAAGCCAGCAAAAGCAGGCCATGCTACGGCCCCCAACCGCTCAAAACTACGAGCATTTTTTAAAACCATCCGCGAATTTGTTGGTGGAACAAACAGTGCCTCTTCTCTCGACATCACAGAAAGGTGGTGGTTGTTCAGAAAGTTATCTAACTGCGGACGGGAATATGGACGTCCATAACCAAACGGAGAAACTTCAGAACGTGCCCAGGCTCCTCGTCGGTTTGGCACAATTACAATCACACGACCACCGGGTGACAACACCCGATAAACCTCGTCAAGCAAAGCGCCCGGCTGACCAGCCATTTCCAGAGAATGCACCAGTAAAATGCGGTCGATGCATGAATCTGGAAACGGCAGTTGCCCATCTTCCATGAGGAAGGCTTTATTCGGAGCCTCCACTTCACGAGGCCACTTCACAACACCTTGCGCAGCTGGCATCCCTGCAAACACCCGGTTCGTTTTTTTCAGATAAGGCCGCAGATAAGGAGCAGCATATCCAATACCAAGCAGGCTTTGCCCTCTCATCTCTGGCCAAAGCATTTTCACGCGACTTCCCACTAATACCCGAAGCATCCGCCCGAGTGGAAGGTCATAGAACTCCTTTAAATGCGTAACATCAAGATACAACTGGTTCTCCGCGCATTGCCTTCTCTTATCATGGGGTGCCAATAGCCTGGACGCAACGCTTCTTCCAAAGGAATTACAAGCTTAAATCAACCACTCCCAGAGTTTTGTGAGTTTAGAGTTGAATTTAATGACGCATCCTCCCATGATCTTCAAAAGCGTATTTCTGATGGGTGGAAGCTAGGTCTGCATTAAAGTACGCATACAACGCAACGGTAGTTCAATTCCTATAGTCCTTAGAGAACTGCTAATGTGACACAATTCTGCACCTGGGAGTTGGTTGATGGTAGAGGTTGAAATCCGGCAATTTGTTTGTCTCCAAGATAATTACGGGGTTCTTGTTCATCACCCTGAAAGCGGATCAACCGCCGCAATTGATGTTCCTGAAGCAGCTCCGTATCTTCAGGTCCTTGAAGAAACCGGCTGGAACTTAACCGACATTCTCATCACTCACCACCACTGGGACCATGTTGGCGGCCTTGCTGAGCTGGTTGAAAAAACAGGAGCCAAAGTCACGGGCCCTGAACGTTCTCGCCAGCATATCACTGGCATGAACCGCTTTGTCGAAGACGGTGACGATATTCTCGTTGGCCCAATGGCAGTCAAAGCCATCGGAACGCCCGGCCATACACTGGACCACATTTCCTGGTGGTTTCAGGAAGCAGGCATTGCGCATACTGGCGACACACTTTTCGCCCTTGGCTGTGGTCGCGTTTTTGAAGGCGATCCAGAGATGATGTGGGCATCCCTCAGCCATTTGGCTTACACACTTCCACCAGAAACGACCATTTACTGCGGTCACGAGTATACCCTTTCAAACGCTAAGTTCGCCCTCACCATTGACCCGAACAATCAGGCATTACAAGAGCGCACCAAACGGATCGAAGCACTGCGCGAAGTCGGGCGCCCGACCCTGCCAACCTCCATGGCAGCAGAGCTTTCAACTAATCCGTTCCTGCGCGTCAGTGATCCGGAGATTCAGAAAAATCTCAGCATGGTCAACGCTGAGCCAGCGGACATCTTCGCAGAAATCCGCCGTCGCAAGGACAACTTCTAATGTCTCTTGATCAGATTGCACCCTTAGCAACCGCCGAAGAAATCATCGCCGAGTTGCAAATGAAGGAACACCCTGAAGGTGGATACTACACTGAAACCTTTCGGGATTCCCAAGGTCCTAACGGACGCGGCTATTCAACTGCAATCTACTACCTGCTCAAAGAGAACCAGAAATCCCACTGGCACAAAATCGATGCCATCGAGACCTGGCACTACTACGGTGGAGCGCCTCTCCAGCTATCAATCAGTACTCGAGAGGGTGAGCGAACCGACATTACGCTTGGCATGGACCTCCTCAACGGACACCGCCCTCAGGGCATCGTCCCAAGAGGTGCCTGGCAATCTGCCCGAAGTCTCGGCGAGTGGACCCTTGTCGGTTGTACAGTCGCACCCGGCTTTTTGTTCGACGGTTTTGAACTTGCCCCCGACAACTGGAGCCCTGATTCGTAATAGTAAAACGAACCGAAGACAAACTGGTCAGACTAAGCCTGATCAGTCATTTGAGAATGAAACGAAAGTTGCATTTCCCTTCGGGCAATGCGCTTCCTCTTCTCTGAAGCTGATCCTGATACATCCTCCCACCACAATTTCCTGCGAATAAAATTAAGAATTTCGCTCGCGAAACATTTGAGTTCCAGTGAATATTAGTAGTCGCACCACTTGCTCAAAATCTCATGGTGTGAGCCTGAAGCGACCACCATCATTCCGTCTCTCGTTACGTCTACAGAGTTATATTCATTAGCCTTTTGTAACTTCCATCAAATCTAAGCAGCAGCACACATTCATAAAACCTGTAGTCAGCTCAACAATCCTCCTTAATAACTCATCACTCAATTTTGAATCGCCACTTGCGTTGCTGGCTCTGCCCGGTAGATTGCCCAGCGTAGGCGCTTTATGCGCTTGGACACACATTTGGAAACTAATCTATGGCCCAAGGCGACATCAAAAAGGTTGTGCTTGCCTATTCTGGCGGGCTCGACACCTCGATTATTCTCAAGTGGTTGCAGGCTGAATACGGCTGCGAAGTTGTAACCTTTACCGCTGACTTAGGTCAGGGTGAAGAGCTGGAGCCAGCACGACGAAAAGCTGAACTGCTTGGCATTCGAGAAATCTACATTGATGATCTCCGTGAAGAGTTCATTCGGGACTTTGTGTTCCCAATGTTCCGGGCCAACGCAGTTTACGAAGGCGTTTACCTCCTCGGCACTTCTATTGCACGTCCGCTCATCTCCAAGCGTCTCATCGAGATCGCAGAGGAAACCGGCGCTGACGCTGTTGCACATGGTGCAACTGGTAAAGGCAACGATCAGGTTCGCTTCGAACTGGCATGCTACGCACTGAATCCGGACATCAAGGTGATCGCACCTTGGCGTGACTGGAATCTCAAGTCCCGTACAGATCTGATCGACTTCGCTGAGAAGCACCAGATCCCGGTACCAAAGGACAAGCGCGGTGAAGCTCCGTTCTCCGTTGACGCAAACATGCTGCATTCCTCTTCCGAAGGTAAAGTTCTGGAAGACCCGAATGTTGAAGCGCCTGATTACGTCTTCCAGCGCACTGTTGATCCGGTCAACGCACCTGACGAAGTCACCGAGATCGAAATCGGCTTCGAAAAAGGCGATGCGTGCTCCATCAATGGCGTACACATGTCTCCGGCAACTCTGTTTGCCAAGTTGAATGATCTGGGCCGCGACAACGGCATTGGTCGTCTCGACCTCGTAGAAAACCGCTTCGTAGGCATGAAGTCTCGCGGCATCTATGAAACTCCGGGCGGCACCATACTGCTTTCAGCTCACCGCGCCATGGAATCTATCACGCTAGACCGTGATGCAGCTCACCTCAAAGACGAGCTGATGCCACGTTATGCAAAGCTGATCTACAACGGCTTCTGGTTCTCCCCTGAGCGCGAAATGCTTCAGGCGATGATCGATAAGTCTCAGGAGTTTGTAACCGGAACGGTTAAGCTGAAACTCTACAAAGGCAACGTCATCGTTGTTGGTCGTGCGTCCCCTTACTCTCTCTACTCAGAAGAACTGGTGACCTTCGAAGACGACCACGGCGCTTACGATCAGAAAGACGCCGCCGGCTTCATCCGCCTCAACGCCCTGCGCCTGCGCACGCTGGCAAAGCGGAACCAGATGACCAAAGCAAAAGATCTGGCAGACGCCTGAAAAAGCAAACGCTCTTAAGCTGAGTTAAAATTTCGAAACCCGCGGTGACATCACTGCGGGTTTTATTTGTTCTCACACCCCCGCCATCAACGTAATCGCCACCACCACGAGCATCAGAATGGACGGATAGAAAGTCAGAGCAAACCCCGTACCGCGCCACGGAGCGCCTTTCTCATAGCTTGCAAAGAACAGCACGCGCCCAACTGCAAATAAAACCGCAGCTAACAGTGGCACAGACATAGTGCTACCCGGCATAACCGCGACCCATGCGATATAGATAAATCCAGCCAATACGCCCTGCTCAAGGGTGTTTTGCAGGATGCTCTGTAACATTCTGGCCTCATCACTTCCATGCGTCAGCCCTCCGCCATCAATATCATCTGCATGATAGAACCTGCGCATTGCCAGCCGACCAATAGAGATCATGAGCATTAGAGCAGGAGAGAGCAGAGCAACAGCTGCTACCCACAGTCGCTCAGAAGCGTTCCAGTCCACTGCAAAGCCGAAGGGGTTAAGGATCGCGCCAAACAGCAGAACAATCGCAGTTACCAAAGCACCCACGATCATGCGTTGAAACACACCCCGTTGTTTTTCTGCAAACTCCAATACGGCCTCCATAAAAGGAACATAATAAGAACAAACCCACAGTTATCTGGGGTTAGCTGCTTGCGGTATGGCGCTTCCCCTCCTAGCCTGTCCATAAGGCAAGGCAGGAGACTTTGATGACTATGGAAGCGCAGTTAGTTTTAAAAGTTGATAACACCGCTGCACGTCGTCTGTTCCTGCATAAGCACGCCCTGTTGGAAGCCCCTGCAGGCAGCTCAAAAGGAGACGATCTCCTCAGCCTCATTCACCGTATCGGGTTCGTGCAGGTGGATAGTATCAACACCGTTGAGCGTGCCCACCACATGATCCTTTGGTCCCGCCGCCAAAGCTATCGCCCCAAGCATCTCAAGCGCCTTCTGGAAACGGATCGAACGCTGTTTGAGCATTGGACTCACGATGCCTCAATCATCCCGACAGAGTTCTTTCCCTATTGGCACTATCGTTTTCAAAAAAGTGCTGAAACCCTTCAATCCCGCTGGAGAGTTTGGCGCGAGGCTGAGTATCAGCAAAAACTCAATCTCATTCTTAAACACATCGAAGAAAATGGCCCGGCGGGCACATCCGATGTTGGCAAAGATGAAAAGCGCAGTAAAGGCGGCTGGTGGGAGTGGAACCCGTCCAAAACAGCCCTCGAATATCTTTGGCGTACCGGACAAATCTCCGTTTCCCGCCGTGAGAACTTTCAAAAACTCTATGACCTCACAGACCGCATAATCCCAGAAGCACACCGCTCCTCAAAACCAACAAAAGAGGAGACCATAGACTGGGCCTGCAACTCGGCCATAGACCGCCTCGGCTTTGCAACACCCGCAGAAATCGCGGCTTACTGGGACAAATTGGAACTATCCGATGTCAAACAATGGTGTGAGCGTGCCCTTCAGCGACATGAACTTATCTCCGTTGAAATTCAGCCCGCCTCTGATGCCAAACCAAAACTGTCTCTCGCCCGCCCGCAAATTGAAGAGTCCCTGCGCAATTTAAGTGAGCCTCTCCAGCGTATCCGCATTCTCAGCCCGTTTGACCCGGCCCTGCGGGACCGGAAACGCGCAGAATTTCTCTTCAATTTCAACTACCGCATCGAGATTTTTGTCCCAGAAGCAAAACGTCAATACGGCTATTATGTCTTCCCGGTGATGGAGGGGGATAAATTGATAGGCCGTATCGACATGAAGCGCGAGAAAACTTCTGGCGCGTTGGTGGTAAAACGTTTCTGGCCCGAAAACGATATTCGCATGGGTAAAGGCCGCATCAACCGCTTAACGTCAGAGTTAGAGCGCTGCACCAGATTTGCAGGCTGCTCAGACCTGCGCTTTCTCCCTGACTGGCAAGGATAACCCACAAAATGGCAGGGCTATCAGAACCACGAATAAGCTCCAATACTCTCTTAGGTCATCGCTTATCCAAGGACGCCAAGAGAGCACATGGGCCTGAGATTGCGTTCTTCCCTATACCTGTTCCTCAGCCTCTTCGGGTTGTATGCCTCTGACAGCCTTGGGCAATCTTTCCCAAATCTGGAAGACCGCTTCACCTTCAATCCGCTGGGGAAGTATCAGCCCCGCCTCATTGGCCTGTTTGAAACTGACCGCAACACCACCACTGGCGCGGCTGAGATCATCGCCCCGCTCTTCCAGAATGGAAAGGGCATAGCTTTTGCAGATGTTCGCTCCGGCAATTCATCGGAAGCCATTTACCTGCTAAGTGCGGGTGGTGGCCTCCGGCACTTTCTGGCTCCAAACCTCATTGGCAGCACTTATCTGTTCCTGAACTACAAAGACGACTACGAATATGGCCCGGAAACAGCCGTCACCGCAGGTATCGAGATTCTTGCCGACGGCTATGAAGCGCGCTTCAACGCCCAATTCCCAACAAGCAAACCTCAGCTTCTTTCATCAACCCCGGAATATATAGAGCAACGTGAGAGCATCCCGCTCCTCAACCTGTCTGGCGAAATAGGTTACGACCTGCCTGGAACTGAAAATCTGGATTTTGGACTACGCATCTACGCTGGTGGCTTTTACAGAACCGCAAATAACATTGAAGAAATCAGCGGCGCACAGGGACGGTTTGAACTCTCCCGCGAAGGTTGGTTTGGCGTGCCCGGACTAAAGACAACCTTTGTCGGCCAAATCCGCTACCATAGCGACATCAATTACCCTATTGGCGCATTCCAATTGCGCATCGGCCTTCCTCTCGTGAAGTATTGGAAGGGGATTGCCGCAGACAATTACAACAAACTCACTCCTATCGAACATCGTATGACAGAACGTGTGCGCCGTCCCCTCACCATTCACAACAGGTCGCGTTTACGACCTTAAGAACCACCGAAAGCTGACCATACCGGTTTCAGGGCATCACAACTACCTAGGTTAATGCTAGTGTTACTGATTAGGATAGCGCATCCAGTACAGCCGGGGACAACAAATGAAAGCCATTCCGCTTACACTGCTGCCGTTGGTCATTTACAACGCCGTTGCATTCCGCTGGTTTGACGATCTGGAGCCCGTTCTGGATCAGGGCTACAACGTCACTCCCTGGGCAGCCATTCTTTACAGCATTCCCCTGCCTTCAGGTCTGGCAGTCCCACTTGATGTGGCAACTCTGCTTCTGGCAGTTTCACTGGTTCTGCTGTTTATCGAGATCATCAAGGCAACGCGAACCTCAGCCATCTCGATGGTTGATCACAGCTTGTCCCTGCTTATTCTCGTCATCTACCTGATCGAGTTCCTCTCGGTGCAGGAGGCAGCGACCCCGCTCTTCTTCCTGCTTATGACCATCACCTTTCTGGACGTCATCGCAGGCTTCGTCGTCACAATCTCAGGCGCCCGCAAAGACCTTGCCGTCAGCGCAGGCGGATAACCTCAGAAAAGCGAGGGCACCCAGAGGGATGCCCTGACAAACCTAAATGCTGGCAATCGCCCGGGCAAAGTCCTCCAGCAGATCATCCGGGTCTTCCAGCCCAACAGAAAGCCGCAGGGTCTTGTCCGTAATACCCAGTTCAAGACGCGCCGCTTCAGCAACACTCTGGTGCGTGGTTGTCGCCGGATGGGTAATCAAACTCTTCGCATCACCAAGGTTGTTGGAGAGGCTCACAATATCCAGCGCATTGGAGAACCTGAACGCAGCTTCCTTACCACCCGCCAGATCAAACGCCAGCATGGTGGACCCACCGCGCATCTGCTTGGCCACAACATCCGCCTGCGGGTGATCTGCGCGGCCCGGATAGATCAGACGAGACACCGCAGACTGCTCTGCCAGAAAGTCAGCCAGCTTCGCCGCTGTAGCTGTCTGGCGCTCCACACGAAGAGCCAGCGTTTCCAGCCCCTTCAGCAACACCCACGCATTGAACGGGCTCATTGCAGGGCCAGTATGCTTGAACGGATCATGAAACTCTTCCACGATCCACTTCTCATCAGAAAGCACAACACCGCCCAGACATCGGCCCTGACCGTCAATGTGCTTGGTGGCAGAATAGATCACCACATCAGCACCCAATGCCAGCGGGCTTTGCCAGATCGCAGTCGCGAATACGTTATCAACGATCAAACGACCACCAGCTTCATGAATGATATCCGCTACAGCCGGAATATCGATCACCTCAAGCGTCGGGTTCGTCGGGCTTTCAAGAAACGCCGCTTTGGTATTCGGACGAACAGCTGCCTTCCACTGTTCAATGTCAGTGCCATCAATCAGGGTGGATTCCACACCATAGCGTGGCAGCAACTGCTCAATGATATAACGACAGGAGCCAAACAGAGCTTTTGGCGCAATCACATGATCGCCAGCCTTCACGCAGGCCATAATCGCGGAGTTAACAGCCGCCATACCGGACGCAGTGCCTCTTGCAGCTTCTGCGCCTTCCAGTTCACACATTCGCTGTTCAAACATGCCTACAGTCGGGTTTGCATACCGGGAGTAAATATAGCCCGGATTTTCACCCAGAAAACGCGCTTCTGCGGCCTCTGAGCTCTCATAGATATACCCTTGTGTAAGGAACATTGCTTCGGATGTCTCACCAAAGCTGGAGCGCGTTGTGCCTCCATGAACAAGCCGTGTTGCTGGTTTCCAGTTCTTAGCGTCTGTCATTGTCCATCCTGCCCGAAGAGATAGTCTGCTACCCCTTCATTAAAAAACCCCGGCGCGAGCCGAGGTCTGTGCGTGGACCCGACCCTTTAGCTACTTGTTTAACGTGGTTGCAAGCCGGTCGACCAAATCACCACAAACTACGGGTTTTACCGCTAAAATCCGCGAAGGTCAAACATTCAGCTTGCATCCACCCTTGGCGAGCGATCAAACTTACGTTAATCAGTGTCAAATTCCTAAAGACCAGTGGGGCGGAACCATTCATGACAGGCATTCTTCCGGCAAAAGCAATTGAAGCCATGTTTGCAGACGGTGCGATCAAAGCAGACAGAGTGCCTGACGACGACCAGATTCAACCCGCCAGCCTTGACCTGCGCCTCGGCGCTAAAGCATGGCGCGTCCGCGCTTCCTTCTTGCCCGGCCCGGATGCCAGAGTGGAAGACAAGCTCGAAAAGCTGATCCTCCATGAAATCGATCTCAGCAAAAGCGCCGTGCTGGAAACCAATTGTGTTTACATCGTCGAACTTCAGGAAGCGCTGAAGCTACCGGAAGGCTTATCCGCAACTGCCAACCCCAAAAGTTCCACGGGTCGTATCGATGTGTTCACCCGAGTGATCACCGATCAGGGCAAGGCATTTGACCGTGTTGAAGCTGGCTATGATGGCCCGCTCTACGCAGAGATCTCGCCCAAGACCTTCCCTGTTCTGGTCCGCGAAGGCTCCCGTCTCTGTCAGATCCGCTTCCGTAATGGCGGCAATTTCATCCCGGATGAATACCTGCTGCATATCCATAAGGAACACACACTGGTCTCCGGCGGCAATGACGAAGACGCCATCAGCAACGGTGTTCAGGTCTCCATCGACCTCAATGGTACAGGCAAGGACAGCCTCATCGGCTACCGCGCCAAACGCCACACCGGCGTGATTGATGTAGACCGCAAAGACGCGCAGGACCCGGAAGATTTCTGGGAGCCAATCTACAATCGCGGCGATGCAACGCTTATCCTTGACCCCAACGAGTTTTACATTCTCGTCTCACAGGAAGCAGTCCACGTCCCGCCAAACTACGCCGCTGAGATGGTGCCATTTGACCCGCTCGTTGGTGAGTTCCGCGTCCATTACGCAGGCTTCTTCGATCCCGGCTTCGGTCACTCCACCGTTGGCGGAACTGGCTCCAGAGCCGTGCTCGAAGTCCGCTCCCACGACGTTCCGTTCATCGTAGAGCATGGCCAGACCGTTGGTCGCCTTGTCTACGAACATATGCAGGAAGTGCCGGAAACCCTTTATGGCGAAGGCATTGGCTCCAACTATCAGGGGCAGGCCCTTAAGCTCTCCAAGCATTTTAAAGCTAAAGAGCCGGTGGGAGCATAAGCCAATGCCTCTCTTCACCGTAGAGCGCGAGTTTTATGCAGAACTGGAAGAGAAGAAGTCCCGCTTCCTCGCCTTTCTGGTTCCGCATGCAGGCTTCACGCAGCGCCTCGCGCAGCTACGGGATGAGCATAAGAAAGCCAATCACCACGTCACCGCCTTCCGTCGCATGCTGCCAGAAGGACGCATAGATGAAGGCGGAAAGGATGACGGCGAACCTGCTGGCACCTCAGGCATGCCCACTCTGAAAACGCTCATTGGCGCTGATCTGGTAGACGTTGGCGTCATCATCGTGCGTTACTTCGGCGGCACCAAGCTCGGCACAGGCGGTTTAGCACGGGCCTACTCCGGCGCCTCCAACCTCGCCATTCAGGAAGCTGAACTCGTGCCATGGCTGCGCATCAAAACCCGCAGCGTCTCCGCCAGCTTCGCAAGTAGTGCCGAACTGGAACGTCAGGTCATTCTGCTACAGCTCGACATACTGGAAAGAACCTTCACAGAAGACGGTGTCACCTTGCTGGTCAGCGGCCCGGAAGATCAGGTCGACAAGCTTTAACTTTCTGTAATCGCGCTATTTTTCACCATCGCCTTACAATAAGTCGCGCTCAATTAATTAAAATTCTAATAAAATCTTAATCACTGGCACGCCCTTTGCGACGTGAACTTCAGGAAACGACAGATGTCTCATAGTGAGACAGTCGGGGAGTGAAGTTATGCGTGTCACCCGCACTGGAAAAGCGATTAACACAGGCACAGACACTGATCGCCGCTATCGCGATATCGGTTCTCGCCGCCACGCACAAATCACGGACCAACGCCCAGACGCCACTTCCCGCCGCAAAACAAATCGTAACCGAATTCATGCAGATGGCAGGGTCTCCGGCACCAAAACAACTCAGGATCACGAGCCGCACCATATTGACCAGTCTCCGCCGGATAACACCTTCCGCTGCAACTCAGCTTTCCTCGCCCACCTGATCGGCATCAAGGAAAACGCCGCCCACCTGCGCGACCATTTCCGCATTCCCCCGGAAGAAGGCATCAGCAACTACCTCGCCACCGCCAAATCCCCCCGCACCATCGGCCAGGGCCGCATCGTGCACTATCAGGCATAGCAAGCCTACACAGGTGGCTTTGGTTCCCAATCACTGCCAAAGGAAGCTTTCTTGAGAGTCTCATGAAACCCAGAAAACTTTTGTGTAAGATCACATTTTTCGAGAATTTCCCGAGCAACAATTTCAGCAATATCTTGGGCGTCCATCGTATGCCCCCACAAACTGTCGCGCATTCCCCTATGTACAGTTTCGGAGCGCTTACTATATAACTTCTTAATCCATTCGTAGTTGCTTAACCGATCATGCTCGGTCCGAGAGATAATTATAGATCCATAACGAGCAATTGTATCTGTAATAGGAGCCCCTTTGTCCCGACTGCTTAACATTGCCTCAATCGCAGTAAAAAAGAATAGCAATCGTAGAGCTCTATCACTTTCCTGCCGACCACGTGCCATCCATCCCAAAGCATCCCTCATTCTATAAGCTATCGTTTCATCCTTAGCTTCCGAAAGCTGTTTAATTACTTTCTGAAATTGCTTGCTTTGGAAAAATGGAAGTGACTTCGCTGAAATCTCGTAGGTGCCAGACAGCCTTCGCCCTGGTATTCGAATATTGCCTTTAGCCACCATAAGTGGGTCAACACCGAAATCTACGTCTTCAATCACAGGGTCTTTTTCTATATCCGGAGACTGTGGAAACATGACAGTCCAATCAGTTCCAAAAAAACGAATAAGACTCAAGGTGACGTTAATCGACCATAAAGCTTCTTCTTTGAGATTCTCTGGAGAGGCGACCGCTTTGACGCGCCAAAAGACGCGCGACGAAGGGATGGTTCTAACGTCTACTAATTCGCCAATCTTACATCGCAGTTTCTCGCATTTGTCATCCCAGAAAACTTTAAGAGTCAAATGATCATTAGATGAGAGGTTTTCTTGAACTTCATCCAAAACCCTTTCATAAGCAACGATGCTCACGTCACCAAATTGGATGCTCTTTGTATCTTGCGGCAAAAGGCATGAATAGCAAGGCAAAAACACTGTGAATTCCTGCTCAAGATACTTCTCATATTCCTCAAAGAAATAACTCAAAAACTCGCTATTGGTTGCCTTAGTGGCGAGAGAGTTAGATAAAGTCTTTTGCAGCGTTCTACCAATTTCATTCTCATGAATTAGCGAAGCTGGGTTGGACTTAGATTTAGCTAAAGCGTCTCTGATTATAGCTATGGTTTGCGCTTGAAGCTTTCTTGTCTCTTGGTCATGATTGATCCAACCAGTTACTGTACTAAAACCTCCAAACCGGTTCGACATCCTAAAACGGTTATTTCTACCTGGCCTCGTAATTTCTCCATAGTATGCTGTAAGCGCACGCCTAACTTCCGCATCGCTCTGTAGCTTCTTAACTTTCTTCAACCCCATAAAATGCCTACCCTTGTAAAACGTGTTAGCAATCTCACTTTAGATTTAATTAGTCACAACATGATCCATCAATTGCCAACACAAACACCACCACATGGCACCCCATGCAGCGTTGAATATAAAAAGCCCAGATACGAGGTGGGCAAGGCAAGCAGGCAATGCCTGCGCAGTATAGTTAAGTTAGTTTCTTCGGCATTGGCTATTTGCCTTGCCCGGACGTTTTTGCAGGAGGCTAAGGCCAAGGTCCAAAAGACACTTGGAAATGCCACTTCTCGAAGAGAAGTGTCACTCAGTGCTGGCGCCCTTTGGTTTGACCGGACATCCGCTATCCCTCAACACTGTTGGCGAAAGGGGAACCTCCATGAACCCGCTGGATGATACGTTACCTCACCCAGTAGCCCCGTCCAGCCCACACCAAACCGAAGGACGTTCCCCCGACTGCCCGAATGCGTGAGCTTGAGAATGATTATGCAGCAGGTTTTAAGAAGGGGGATAAGTTTCTTAAGCGCTGCACTCTCGCCACTTGCTCCTTCAGCCGCCATGCCGCACAAGCGAAGTGCGATGCGGTAACCAGAATGGCCTACACGAGCGCCTGTAATCTCTGCTCTGGATGCCGGATCTCCGCTGCGCTCCGTCCGGCATGACGGCGGTGGGGAACTGTTTGTCTGGGTGCGGAAACTGGAACAAAGTACCTCCCCACGGTGTCTTTCCGTCCCCGTTGTACACTTGATGCGGGATCTGGCCGGGTGGTGGTTAAGATCTGAGTGGGCGGCTCCAGCCCCGTGTCGCACTTCGTTTGAGCGGGATAACGTTGGGGGCGGCCCAAAAGCGGCTGAAAGGCTTAGTCTGGTTGTGCAGCTTTTGTTTACAGAAGCAGTGGTTCTGCGAGCCGGGGCGCTTCAACGGGGGCACCAATTCGCTGTGAAAATGCAAGTATTGTAACCTGAATGCAGAACTCGCTAAATGCCAGCGGGGTTGTTGCAGTTGCCTCGTGAATTAGGCGAGAAACGGCTCCGTACTTTATTTCTGGAGGGGGCTAAGATGGGCGAACCGGATGTTAGTTTGCAAGAAAAAGCAAGTCGTATCAGAGAGGAGCTGGCGCGGCTAAAGCAAGCAGGAATAACGGCAAAAGCAACTGCGGGACCCAGCCTTGTTCAGTCATTGCAAGCAAGTGAACGACTGCTTTTTGGAGAGCTTAACAAGCAGGGTGTTCTTAAAGAGTCTCCGCCACAGACTGATTTGGGTGGTGGAAATATCGAGTTTGGTCTTACCCTCTTCTGGGTTTTTAACCCGCCAGAAAATAGTAGGTACTTGTTTGATGCGATGAAGGAATATCTGGAATGGCAAACTGGCGGGGCGTTGAAAGCTACTCAGCCAGATGATTACAGCGCGATACAGGACCAAATTGCTCGTGGTGATAAGGTGATGCCAGATGGCTCAATCTTTGGCTCCGGCAAGTATGAGATGGCTGATATTGGATGGGCGGAATATCTTATCTATTTGATTTATTTTGATCTTTTTCCTGATGAAAGGGCTCCCTTCAATAACGTACCTGCGGATATTATTGATCTTGCGGCGACTACATCTCAAAATGAGGTGAGCATAGCGATACTGGGTGACTGGGGGACTGGTGATTATACCAGTGACGGAGGCCCTGCGAAGGCTGTTATGGGTGCAATAAGCAACAGTCCTGCAATTGGTGATCCCGACTACATTATCCATCTTGGTGATGTCTATTATGCAGGTACCGAGACGAATGAGGAGTATGACAAACTCGTTCAGGTGTGGCCAAAAGACCGGTTTTCGAATGGGTCTAAGGCTGGCACTTCATTTACTCTCAACTCCAACCATGAAATGTATGGTGGGGCGAATGGGTATTTCAAGGTTGCTTTGTCTGGAGCGGATACACCGTTCGACAAGCAGCAGAAAGCAAGTTTCTTTGCGCTGAAATTCGGTGACTGGATGCTTCTGGGCCTTGATAGTGCGTATTATTCACCCTCTTCAACGTTCTATATGTATGGCAGCCTGGGTGGAAGCAAGTCGAGTGTGCAAGAGGACTGGTTGCGAAAGGTTGCGGGAAGCAGAAACGGTAAAGACGTTATCCTCCTCTCTCATCATAATCCGATTAGTTTTGATGGAATAACGCAGCAAGAGCTGTGGCATGAAGCTGTTGACGCACTTGGTGGCACGCCGGATTATTGGTATTGGGGCCACATTCATCTGGGGGTCGTCTACGGGAATTTGCTTCCTGCTGCACAGGGGCCTGATGGACGGTTTGCCAAGGTAAGATGTTCCGGGAATGCTGCAATTCCTAATGGCGCTCCTCCTGGTCTGGAGGGCAAGCCAAACATAGAATATTATTGTCAAACTCCGTTACAAAATAAGGAGCCTCGAGTCCGCAACGGTTTTGCTCTTATTAAACTGACCAAAGACGGTCAAATAACCGAAGCTTTTTATGAAGTTGCAGACGGGTCAACTGAGCCCGTTG
This sequence comes from uncultured Pseudovibrio sp., assembly GCA_947496145.1. Taxonomy (GTDB): domain Bacteria; phylum Pseudomonadota; class Alphaproteobacteria; order Rhizobiales; family Stappiaceae; genus Pseudovibrio. The sequence goes on along the minus strand of CANMBS010000019.1, from coordinate 79,646 downwards.
AGGTTTGGAAATCACCCGTCGAGCAAGTGACGTAGGTTAGTCCGGCTCCGCTCACGTTTGCCAGTTGCGCCGGGAGCAACCAGCGCTATGGATCTCTGCTGTCTCGGTGATGTGTTGGCATGTTAACCTGAAAGAGCCATGAGAAATCTGACGCCTTAAGGTTCATCGATCAAGGTGTGTATTGAGTGCACAGCGTTGAGCAAGAGGGATTGTTAATGACTGGGTATGTCAGGAGCAAGGATCGTGCTAACGTATAGGTTAGCTGCTCACGTTTTTGGGCGATGACCGTTTGAGTTTGGTTGGGGAGGGCCATCTCAATGGAGTTTTATGATCCTATTTCTTATGCGGTGCCGGTTTTTATCATACTCATGATCGTGGAGGGCGTGGCGTTAAGGCTGCGTGGAATTGATGGGTATGACGTCAAAGACACATTTTTCAGTTTGGCGATGGGCATCGGGAGTCTTGTTGCGAAGATCCTGTTTGGGGCTGCTGTTTCTTATGCGGCTCACAGCTGGGTTTATGAGTACCGGTTGGTTGCGAGTGTTCCGGTCAACTGGTGGACTATTCTGATTTGCTTTGTGCTTTATGACCTTGCTTACTATTGGCAGCATCGGTTCGGGCACGAGCATCGCTGGTTCTGGGCCAGCCATGTGAACCACCATTCCTCGCAGCGCTATAATCTTTCGACTGCTCTGCGGCAGACGTGGACGGGGACGCTTGCGCTCACCTTTATCTTTGGCTTGCCGATTGCGCTGTTCGGATTTCAGCCGGAGATGATCTTTTTTGTGGCGGCGTGGAACCTGCTTTATCAGTTCTGGATTCATACAGAACTGGTGGACCGGATGGGGCCGTTTGAGTGGGTTTTCAATACGCCAAGCCATCACCGGGTGCATCATGCCACCAACCCGCGCTATCTGGATTCCAACTATGCGGGCACTCTGATTATCTGGGATCGTATGTTTGGTACGTTTAGCCCTGAGGTTGCTGAGGACCCGCCGCGTTACGGGATTGGCAAGAACCTTGAAACTAACAACCTGCTTGTGGTGGCTTTCCATGAATGGATGGCGATGGTGAAGGATTTGCGCAGTGCGCGATCTTTACGGGATGTGTTTGGCTACATGTTCCGCACACCGGGGTGGACGCCGGATGGATCTCGCATGACAACCAAAAAGGCGAAGGCGAACTGGAAGCGGCGGCAGGAGCGGTTGAAGGGCGATGCGCTGAAAGAGAGGGGTGAGAAGATTGTTGAGCCTGCGGAGTGATCTTCTGCTTAAACAAAAAGGGAGAGCCGCGAGGCCCTCCCTTTGGGATGTTTGTCAGTCGCGGTTTAGCTTGCTTTTGCAGCACGTTCAGCGCGTTTGCGCTCGTGCGGGCAGAGCAGGGCTTTGCGCAGGCGGATGGATTCTGGGGTGACTTCCACCAGTTCATCCTCTGAGATGTAAGAGAGCGCGCCTTCGAGGCTCAGTCTCATTGGGGTGGTCAGCTTCACTGCATCGTCCTTACCAGCAGAACGGATGTTGGTGAGCTGCTTACCCTTCAGAACGTTCACTTCAAGGTCGTTGCCACGGGTGTGTTCACCCACGATCATGCCCTGATACACCTTGGTGCCCGGATCGATCATCATTGGGCCGCGATCTTCAAGGTTGAACAGAGCGTAGGCCACTGCTTCGCCCTGACCGTTGGACAGCAGAACGCCGGTGTGGCGACCCTGAATCTGGCCTTTGAACGGTGCGTATTCGTGGAACACGCGGTTGAAGATTGCAGAGCCACGGGTGTCAGACATCAGTTCTGCCTGATAACCGATGAGGCCACGGGTTGGTGCGTGGAATACAAGGCGGGTACGACCACCGCCGGATGGACGCATTTCCAGCAGTTCAGCTTTGCGCTCTGTGAGCTTTTGAACCACTGCACCCTGGAACTCGTCGTCAACGTCGATGATGACTTCTTCGATTGGCTCAAGGCGGTTGCCAGCTTCGTCTTCCTGATAAACCACGCGCGGACGGCCTACGCACAGCTCAAAGCCTTCACGGCGCATGTTTTCGATCAGGATTGCGAGGAGAAGTTCGCCGCGACCGGAGACGATGAATGCGTCTGGTTCGTCGGTTTCTTCAACGCGCAGGGCAACGTTACCTTCAGCTTCCTTCAGCAGACGCTCGCGGATAACGCGGGACTGAACTTTGGAGCCTTCGGTACCTGCCAGAGGACCATCGTTCACGCGGAACATCATGGACAGGGTTGGCGGGTCGATTGGCTGTGCCTGAATTGGCTCAGTGACCTGCGGGTCAACGATGGTGTCTGCCACGGTTGCCTTGGTCAGGCCGGCGATGGAGACGATGTCGCCTGCTTCGCCTTCATCAATTGGCTGACGCTCAAGACCACGGAATGCAAGAACCTTGGAGATACGACCATTTTCGATCAGCTTGCCATCACGGGACAGGGCTTTGACAGCCATGTTTGGCTTGGCAACGCCAGAAGCGATGCGGCCTGTGAGGATGCGACCGAGGAACGGATCGGATTCAATGGTGGTTGCCAGAAGGCGGAATTCGCCTTCTTCAGCCTGTGGCTCGGACACTTTGTCGAGAATCATGTCGAACAGTGGAGCCATGGATTCCTGAGGACCTGTTGGCTCCAAAGCCATCCATTCCTGCTTGGCAGAACCGTAGACGACCGGGAAGTCGAGCTGCTCTTCGTTTGCATCCAGAGATGCGAAGAGGTCGAACACTTCGTCCAGCACTTCGTCAGCGCGCTGTTCTGGCTTGTCGATTTTGTTGATCGCGACGATTGGCTTGAGGCCAAGCTTCAGTGCCTTACCAAGTACGAACTTGGTCTGTGGCATTGGGCCTTCAGCCGCATCAACGAGAAGTACAACGCCATCTACCATGTGCAGAATACGTTCTACTTCACCACCGAAATCGGCGTGGCCCGGGGTGTCAACGATGTTGATGCGGGTGTTGTTCCAGACCAAAGAGGTGTTTTTGGCAAGGATGGTGATGCCGCGTTCACGCTCGATATCGTTGGAGTCCATCATGCGTTCTTCGGTGCGCTGATTGTCACGGAAGACGCCGGACTGCTTCAACAGGACGTCGATCAGGGTCGTCTTGCCGTGGTCAACGTGGGCGATGATCGCAATATTGCGAAGTTTCATGGAGGCTCCGTCTGGCCATAGGAAGTCGTGGCGTGCAGGAGATCGTGAGGAGGCCGATCTACGCCATTCCTTCAAACTGGTTTTTCTCTAATGAAAGATGCGCTCTTCTATCCTATTTTTGTGTCATTTCAAACCATATCGCCAAAAAACTGGTAAGTAATTAGTTTAGCTTATGTTTTTGACGGTGTGAGATGAAGCTTTTTTACCCTCGGCCTGAAAAAGAACGCAATTCAGGTGTGCTTTTATGTGCTGTGGATGGCTTGGGGACGACGCCAAATCTGGATATGGCGGCTTGAAATCAGGTTATGGGGTGCAGTTCTACTCTTCATACATGAAATCATAGTCATCCTGAAAGAGTACGCCTGATTTCCTCCTCATGCGTGATTGTAAGCTCACCTCGGAGGGGTCATATGCATAGATCCACTGGCATTCCACTGGGCACCGACCAATGATATCAAAGCGATGATCTTGAGGGATATTGAACTCTACAAAAGGCTCAAGAACAATTAAATGATTATTGATACTAATGGAAAGGTGCTGGGTTAACGCGACCAGAATTTCATCTGTTTCGGTATAAAGATTGCGCCAGATACGACCGGGGTTGTCAACTTGATGGTGAAATGTATAACCACGCTCGCTGAAACTCGTCTGAAGTTCCTCAATTTCATCCTGGAGGTGAGACGGTTGGTAAATATGCAAGCATGTCTCCTTAAACTCAGACTTTTGGTTAGTAATTTAATTAAATAGATGGACGATCCCTAAAGACAGTCGCTTGACTACAAAAAGGAATATGGCAATCTGTCACCATTCAATATCGCAATATTGGGTATTGCAATCCCCAATATTTACACCAACTTATTTGTGGTGGGTGATTTAAAGAGTATAGATTACCTTCTGTGCGGATAATCCCAAAAGTTGTTGGAAAACAGATGCAATTTGCAACCCAACAGTGGTTAGAAGACTGGTTTGCTCCTCTCGCAAAAAGTGAGGGCGTAAGTGAAACAAGACATGAATGTGTAGAAGTGATTCGCGTAACGAACGCGACAAAGCCTCGCGCAGTTATGTATTCCCCAAGCATTCGAGTGGTTTTTCAAGGTCTGGTCAGAGGCCATTTGGGGAGTCAGAGCTTTCTCTATTCCCAGCAAACGTATGCTGCACTCGTTTCACCAATACCGCTTGAGATTGAAGTTGTCGAGGCATCACCGGAAAAGCCTTTTTACGCAATTAACTTACAGATTGATATTAATGTCTTAGCTGAGCTGATGCTCCTTATTGATCAGGAACCAGCCGAATTTGAATATGGTGAAGCGCTGGGGCGTCCGGCTCATCTTTCTGAAGAGGGGCTGTTTTCGATCTGCCGATTGATGCAGACGCTTAACAGCGAAGAGCAGACGAAAATCCTTGCTGACGGCTATTATCGCGAGTTCTTATACCATGTGCTTAAGTCTGAGTACGGCACAAGTCTTCGTGTGCTGTTCCAGAATAGTGAAAAGTCACAGGGGATTGCGCGAGTTCTTCAAGTTCTGCACGAGGATTTCTCAACAAATCTCAGTGTCGATCAGATGGCGAAAATGGCGTGTATGAGTATTTCTGCATTTCACGCAGGGTTTAAAGCTGCCACCGGCCTCTCGCCGTTGCAGTATGTTAAATCCATTCGTCTTCACAAGGCGCGATCTATGATGCTTAGTCAGAACATGAGTGCAAGTCAGGCGGCTTATCGGGTGGGGTATGCCAGTCCTTCACAATTCAGCCGTGAGTTCAAACGGTTCTTTGGTAGTTCACCAACGCAGGAAGCTGCCAAGTTCAAGGTTATTTCCTAAAGCAGTTCGCGTTTAAGCTGAAACGCTTGATCTGCTTTAGCTTTTGTTTTTGCGTATCTTTATCTGAAAACCGGTGTCCACTTTTCAGAGATACGCTTTAGTTTCAGACTTGTGATATCAAATTCCAGCACGCGCATTCCAGTCAGGGGGCGCGTGTTTTTTGTTGTGTTGTCTATGTGATTTTCTTTGGTCTGAAACTCCTGCGATCTGGCATGGTATGGTGTTTCAATCAGCTTCGGGTTTTGCCGATGGGCTGGTAACGTACATATTGCTTTGATGGTTCAATCTGGAAGCTCTCTTGATTTTTGCGGGCAAGACAGGCAGGTGTGGGGGTGAAGCACCTGAAAGGGGAGAGGTGGAAGCCCGAAATGCCTAACTTTGATCATCACCTGTTGGATAGCTCTCAGTGCCCTCTGGTTATGGGTATCCTGAATGTGACGCCTGATAGTTTCTCAGATGGTGGGCAGTTTGATGCGCCAGCCGCAGCGCTTGCCCATGCAATTGAGATGATCGCTGAGGGAGCCGATATCATTGATGTGGGTGGTGAAAGCACGCGCCCCGGAGCTGATTATGTTAAAGAACAGGCCGAGTTAAATCGGGTGCTTCCTGTTCTTGACCTTCTGAAAGAACTTCCGGTTCTGATCTCAATTGACACCTATAAGGCCGAAGTTGCGTCTGAAGCCTGCAAGGCTGGTGCACACATTGTGAATGATGTGTGGGGCTTGCAGAAAGATCCTGACATGGCTGCTGTGGTTGCGGAGGCAGATGTGCCTGTTGTCATGATGCATAACCGTGATGACGTGGATGATCAGCTGGATATTATGAGTGATATCGAGCGGTTTTTTGAGAAGTCTTTGCGTCTGGCAACTGAGGCGGGGATTCCTGAGCACCATCAAATTCTTGATCCCGGGTTCGGGTTTGGTAAAACGCTACAACAGAACTATCAAATTCTGAGCAATCTCAAAGAGCTGAAAAAGTTCGGACGGCCAATTCTTGCAGGTGCCTCTCGTAAGCGAATGATTGGACATGTGTTAGAAAACTCTGCACCAGAGCGTATGGCAGGGTCGCTGGCTGTTCATACGCTTGCGATGCAAAATGGTGCTCAGATTTTGCGCGTGCATGATGTGAAACCGCACGTAGATGCCGTGCGCATCTTTCAGGCAATGAAGGAACTGGGCAGCAGCCAATAATGATAAAAGAAAAAATTGTTGCGGCACTCGGATTGGGTTCCAACCTGGGGGATACCAAAGCCAATATCGACGGGGCGATTGTTGCTTTAAACGCAATTGAGGGACTCTCTGTTGTAAAGAAATCCTCTGATTACCGTACTCCACCCTGGGGACCGGTGCCGCAAGATGATTATCGTAACTGTTGTGTTATGGTTGAGACAGAATTGTCGCCGCGAGCACTTCTGAATGCAGGGCTGGATGTAGAAAAACAGCTCGGGCGAGTGCGTGATGTACGCTGGGGGCCTCGCACCATTGATATCGACTTGCTGATTTATGATCATGCGAGTGTGGAGGAAGAGGGCCTTCAAGTGCCGCATCCGCGCATGGGGGAGCGAGCTTTTGTGCTTATTCCACTGACCGAGATCTGGCCTGATGCGCCGCTTCTGGATGGTCGAACTGCCGCAGAAGCGTTGGAAACGTGCCCGGACAAAGAGGGCATCTACAAGCTGTAGGTGCCCCAATTGCATTTGGCTTAGGCTGCTTTCATGCGAGCAATCAGATTGTCTTTCATGATGAACTGATGATAAAGCGCTGCGATTACGTGCAGAACGAAAGATGCAAGCAGGATGGGGGCTGCGAGACCATGGATTGTTGCTGGCGGGATAGTAATTGCTGTCGGCCATGCCTGCCAGTTTCCAGCGATTGCAAGCTCCATCAGTCCGGCAAAAAGCGACATGCCCATACCTGATACCACCAATGCTAATGGTGCGAGGTAAAGGAGCAGGTGCACCAGTTTGGACAGGGCGATTATTACCATACCCCATTTGGGGTCTGGTTTTGGGCGCGCATGTTTGAAGAGCAGGATTATTCGATAGATCAGAAACAAACCGGTGAGTGCACCAAGACCAGCATGTGCCATGAAGGCGGTGAGCTTTTCTGGTGAGACTGGTGTTCCTGTAAGCACTTTGCCCAGCACAAAAACTGCGATGATGGTGACGGCAAAGAGCCAGTGCAGGATGATGGTCGGGCGACTATATTTTTTGGGCGATACCATTGGAATGACCTTCAGGTTTTATAATAGTATGATTTTAGTTTACATGTAAATTAGATGTCAATAATATAATGCTGCACAAAAATACAGGAATGTTATGACAGAGCAGGTAAGGTATTTGCCCTCTATAGGACGTTTGCTCAACGTTTTGTCCGGGGCAGCTTGTGATCTGGCTGAGGATTATTTGCGGGCCTATGAGATCTCACTGGCGCAGTGGGTCGTGCTTTCAGCCTTATGGCGAAAGGATGGTCTGAGTGTCTCTGTGCTTTCGGACTATTCTGGTAAAAAAACTGCCGCTTTGTCCCGATTGCTTGACCGGATGGAAGAGCGTGAGCTAGTCCAGCGGCTTGCAGTTGAGGGGGATAAGCGTTTTGTAGAAGTGCACCTGACCGAAAAAGGGCAGGGCCTTTCTCATCTGATGGACATGTATAAGCATGTGAATGGTATTTTACTTGCCGATCTTGATGAGACGGAGAAAGAGCAGCTTTTGCCAATGCTTGAAAAAATGCGAGAAAGTGTTTTGCGACATGGTGAGGGAGGGCAGCTTTTGAGGGAGGTGTGCCGTTGAATTCAGGCGATGCCACAAAAAATTTACAAAGCCTGCATTTTCTCTCTTGAAGCTACAGCGACTAGAGGTCTTATCTTTTCGTGCAATGAGTAGATTGCACGGAGCGAATCATGTCCCACGCTGAAGACCGAGGACGCGACCCTTTTCTTAATGAGGTGCAGGAGCAAGCCAGCGAAGGCTGTTGTTCTGGCAAAGCAGAAGAAATGAGGATAGCCAAAGCTTCGTGTTGCTCTGGCGAGAATGTCTCTAAGGATGTTGAGAGTTCGTGCTGTTCCTCAACTCATGAACACACGCATGTGCATACGGAAACCGGATGTGGTTGCTCCAGTCAAAATGAAGCTGCTATCCCCGATGTAACCAACTGGAAAGGTGCACGGTCTTTTCGTGTTGAGGGTTTGTGCTGTGCCGAAGAGATGAGCATCCTGAAGCGTGTTGTCGGCCCAGTGGTGGGTAGTAAAGACAACCTTGCCTTTGATGTGTTGAACGGCAAGATGATTGTATCTCCGGTTGCTCGGGATGTTGCTGATGATCTGATTATCAAAGCAGTCAATTCCACTGGCATGAAAGCGGCCTTGTTTGTTGAACAGGAAGCTGCGGATGCACGGGCGAAGCAGCACCGGCGTCTTGGTACCTTCACTATTGCCAGTGGCGTATTCTGGCTGGCTGCTATTGTTGTGCAGGCGACTTTGTTCTTTCTCAGTACAGCGTCGATCAATGTGTTCAGCATTTTTGAAGCTGTGCCTTCTGGCCCGGTGGAAGTGCTTTACATGCTTGCGATTGTTGCGGGCTTGCGGCTGGTGGTGCCGAAAGGCTGGTATGCGCTAAAGACATTCAGGCCCGACATGAACCTGCTGATGCTGGTTGCTGTTTTTGGTGCAATCGGTATTGGTGAGTGGTTTGAAGGCGCAACGGTTGCTTTTCTGTTTTCCCTTTCTCTTTATCTTGAGAGCTGGAGTGTCGGGCGTGCACGCAAAGCTGTTGCTGCGCTTATGGACATTGCGCCGAGCGTTGTGCGCCTGCTGAAGCCTGATGGAGTGGAGGAAGAGGTTTCTGCTGATACCGTAAAGCCCGGTGCGGTTTTTTTGGTGCGTGGCGGGGATCGGATTCCGCTGGATGGCATTGTGCGTAAGGGCGTTGGTAGTGTGGATCAGGCTCCTATCACTGGTGAAAGTGTGCCAGTGATGAAGGAGGCAGGTGATGATGTTTACGCGGGCACCATCAATGGTGAGGGGCTCTTTGAAGTTGAAGCGACCAAGGGTGCTGATGACACCATGCTGGCCCGTATCATTCGTATGGTGAGTGAGGCACAGGCGCGGCGAGCCGCAGCTGAGCAGTGGGTTGAGAAGTTTGCCCGCGTTTATACTCCGGCGGTGATGGTTCTGGCGATCCTGCTGGCAGTTTTGCCACCGCTGCTGTTTGGCTTTGCGTGGATGGACTGGTTCTATCGTGCGCTGGTTCTGCTGGTTATTGCTTGTCCGTGTGCCCTGGTGATTTCCACGCCGGTTTCCATTGTAGCTGGCTTAACATCTGCCGCGCGTAATGGTGTGTTGATCAAGGGAGGCGTGTTTCTTGAACTTCCTGCGCGGCTGAAAGCTCTGGCGTTTGATAAGACGGGCACGATTACGAATGGCCTGCCCACTGTCACAGATGTTTATCCGCTTTCCGGTCATAGTGTTGAAGAGTTGCTGGTGCGGGCTGCTTCTCTGGAAGCGAGAAGTTCTCATCCGCTGGCGGAAGCAATTCTGACACGTGCCAGAGAGGAGGGAGTTGCGTATCAAGCGGCTGAAGGGGTTGAACTGTTGCCGGGGCGAGGGCTTTCTGGTCAACGCAATGGCAAGAGTTACTGGCTTGGGTCCCGGCGGTTCCTGAATGAGAAGGACTTCGATATTGGTGAGGCGGATGCCAAGGCACATGAACTGGAAGCTCAGGGAAAGACCGTGGTTGCGGTTGGAACGGATGCACATGTGTGCGGGTTGATCGCTCTGGCTGATACGGTTCGCGATACGGCAGAAGAGCTTGTCTCCCAGTTGCACAAAGCAGGCGTAGAAAAGCTGGTCATGCTGACGGGTGATAATAAAGCAACTGCGGAACGGGTTGCTGGTGCTGTCGGTATCGATGAGGTTCGTGCTGAGCTTTTGCCAGAGGATAAAGTCGAGGCGGTTGAAGAGCTCTCTCGTGAATATGAGACCGTGGCAATGATTGGCGATGGTGTAAATGATGCACCTGCGATGGCGCGGGCAAGTTTTGGCGTTGCCATGGGCGCAATCGGGTCTGATGCAGCTATTGAGACTGCTGATATTGCCTTGATGAAAGATGACCTGTCGCGGTTACCCTGGTTGATCCATCATTCGAAGCGGACGTTACAGATCATACATCAGAACATCGCCTTTGCATTTGTCGTGAAGGGTATTCTGGTGGTGCTTACAGCGGCAGGTTTCGCCAGCCTTTGGATGGCTATACTTGGCGACGTGGGGGCGACATTGATTGTGGTGAGCAATGCGCTTCGGTTGCTTAAGGACAAGCCGGAATAAGATAAAGAAAAGCCGATGCAAATGCCTTGGCTTTTTCGTCTGTTACTTCAGGTAGAGTGTTATCTCACTTGCAATTTCAATATTGCGACGGCGGGCTACACCCATAATTAAAAACAGATCGATGAGCGCCCAGATACCAAGACCACCCAAAGTGATAAGCTTGAGAATGCCAATGCCGACCTGACCAACGTAGAAGCGGTCAATGCCCAAGCCACCGAGAAAGAGGCCAAGCACCAATGCAACCGTAGGGTCCTTCTCTTTGCCTGCGAACATGATGTCGAAGTCGCTTTGCTTTTCTGTTGGCAGGTTATCTCGCAGATTTTTAAACTGCATAAAGTAGCTTGCTTTATCCATAGTTTACCTTTCAAAAGCACGAGTTTGCGGCTTTTAATATTTGATTGGTGAATTTATCTTCTACATCTCTTGATTGGTAAGTCACAAGGCCTATATTTCTATCTGTAATTAGTATAAGTACTTATTTTTTATGCAGTATTTGCCTGAAAACTGCCATCCCCAACGTGAGGGTTCAGCTGCCTCAGCGTGAAGCTGGCGGAGGCGTGGATTTGGTAATCCACCAGCAACCTGATGCCTTTCCCGCAACAAGCCAATAAATGAAACCTGCGATGAAGCCAGCAGAAGCAGCGATGGTGGAGCCGGGGCGCAAACCTTCGGTTGGTGGAGTTTGGGTTCCCGGCGCAGAGTAAGTGAGGATGCTCCCTGCTTCTGTGGACTCATAAAACAGGTCTGCGGGGAGGGCGCTGCCGATGCCCCACAGGATCAATGCGATGATACCACCAGCAGAAACATGGTAGATTACACTGCGCCATTTCATTAGTTCAGCAAAGCCGATTGCGAAACCGCTCGGGATAAGTGAGAGTGCACCAATGACACTTGCGGAGATGAATGTGCTCCATGTGATTGCAATCCACTGAACAATATCGGTGTCGATACTATCCGCGTTGTTTAGTACCCTGAAGAAGCCCCAGGAGAGAAACAGGCCAGCGGCGATCATCGCCAGTGAGAAGCCAAGGGCAATACGCAGCAGCTGAATAAAGAGCTTTGTTCCGTCAATCATTATGGGGTCCCAGGTGTTGGTCTCAAGTGTGTTTTGGCTCGATTTGCAAATGCTACAGTAATAGCTATGCAGCAGATGAGTATTTCAACCAGAAATGTCCAGTGCAGGATGAAGCTCCAGATATAATTGTCATAGACTGCGGGGATTTTGACCAGTTCGATCTGCGTTTCTGAGAATGGAGCAAGCCAGAAGACTGGTGCGGCAACGCTATCCAATATCATATGCAAGAGGCCGCCAATTGCTATAGCAAAAGGAATAACACTGATCCTTGGCCACCACTTCAATAGAGCAAGTGAGAATAAGAGCAATGCAATCCATGTGAGAGGCCAGTGTGACAGGTAGTATCTGTGATGGGTATTTTGATTGTCAATTAAGTAGAAGTAAAACATGTCGACATCAGGCAGAACACTGCCAATTGCGGTCCAGATCACGAGCTGTTTTTTGTAAGTGAGTTTCGCTTTGGAAACTGCTTTTCCGAGCAGGTAGCCTGCTGGCAAGTGAACAATAAACATCTTCATCCAGTGAGTTGATAAATCTGATGCCAGCCATAGCTGCAACTATGGCAAGAGTTTGGGTACGCTCATAATAGCCGCATTGGTATGCAGCTTTTTATTTCTTTGCGGACACAATTTAGGCGGGTAGGAAAGGCAAACTCGCTTTTGGACATTTCCTTCGGATATTGATGGATTGAAGCTATGTTATTGAAGCGTTTTGTTATCGTGTTTTTTGTTGTTGTTCTGGGCGCTATGGGTCTTTTGACCGGGTACGGTGCAGTCGGATATTGGGACGCATCCCGGCAAGCAGATGACCTTGCTGCCCAAGCGGACCAACTGATCGCCAGTGGATCGGGTCCTGAAAACCTTGGAGACGTGCACCTGAAACAGCTCTTGATGGTGGAAGATCCAGCATTTAGAACTCATGTGGGTGTTGATTTTTCCAGTTTGGGTGCGGGTATGACCACCATAACTCAGTCATTGTCGAAAAGACTTGGATTTGAGGAGTTTAAGCCCGGCATTGCGAAGATAAGGCAGACGGGTTTTGCATTTGGGCTGGAGAGGTACCTTAGCAAAGATCAGATCCTTGCGTTATTTCTGGATACAGTCGAAATGGGACCCGGTCCAGATGGCTGGATGACCGGTATGTTTGCTGCAAGTGAGAGATTATACGGCGAAAGGCTGGAAAACCTTGATGATGGCCGCTTCCTGCAATTACTGGCAGTTTTAGTAGCACCAGCAAAGTATAACCTGCAAGAACCCGGCAAGGACCTTCACGAGCGCACTGATCGTATCCGCCGTCTCATTGACGGTGCTTGTACTCCAACAGGCTGGCGTGATGTGTGGCTTCAGGGATGTGAAGCTGGCAGGCTTTAGTGTTGACAGGTTTTAATCTGCGTTCGTTCTGGTTAGCAGCATTGCGACGCTGATGTAGCGGAACTGATATTGCCTGGGAGCTGTCTGGATGCGCTCTTCTGCGCGAGCGTAGATGCTGTCGAGTAAGGTTGGCATGTTAGGGATGTGTCCCAATATCTCCTGTAATGTTGCTTCAGTGAATGCCCTGAAGAAGCTTACCATTTGATGGGCAAAGACGGGTAAATTTTTGAGCTCCTTGTACTGCTCTATGAACGGAACAGGAGTTTCATAGCTTTTTGCCTTTTCGATAGTGAACAGGTGGGAGAGAGGACCCGTCTCGGGTTTAACTGGGGCCGTAAGCTGGCTTAGATTACGCAGGTAGATGGGGTGATAATAACGGGCATAGTCATCTTGTGTGATCGCTTCTGATTCAACATGGTCGAGAAGGGCCATATTCAGTGCATCCATAATTCCATGGGCTGTTGAAACCTGATCATTTCTTCCAAATGAGTGCAGCAGCAGTTTGCCGCCTGCAGTCAGTTCGCTCGCGCGGGCTGTCAGAAAAGCTTCCAGATCTTTTTCAGCTTGTTGCTCGCAGGCTTCTTTATCCTCTTTCGAGATGGAGCCGTGTTCTGTCAGCGGGCCGGGGCCATTTGGCATGATGTAGTCTGGAAGGCGTTCAAGCGGATGTTCTGCAAAAAAGCCGATTGCATTGAAGCAGGTAGACATGTGCAGGGAGCGTGGTGGCAGGAGCTGATTGAACATGGAGCCAGCTACGATGCTGCCAAAGACTGAAGGATCTGTATAGGGGGCTCGCTCACGGCTGCCAATTGCATGCAGGAGCGTGTTGTAATCGTTAGTAGGCAGGTCGCTATGGACTATCTGGAGAGGGTTTGAGCGGCGCTGGCGTGTCGCGTTGGTCAGAAGCTCCATGATGTGCATGGAGTTTGCGCCTTCAGAGCATCCGAAATCAGCAAAGCGCAGAAGTCCTTCCTCATCTGGTAATTTGAGGGAGTGGACGGCTTTTTCCATCCAGGAATGAAGATGGTTGATGGTTCCGAGCTGTGGTGCTGAGTTTTTGTTGTAAAAGCCCTGACCTTTCATGCCAGTCGTGGTGGCTGTTACCTGATGCGCTTGTGCTTTGTCTGTCATGGCATCGCTGTCTGGTTCTCGCGGTATTCTTGAAAAATAATAGGCCAGCGTGGTGTATGACAGGTGAATATCACGGAAAAAGGCCGATGCATGTGTAATGCACCGGCCTTTTTGATTAAGAATTAGTTTTGCTGGTTTACGCTTCGCCCTGCGCCTGAGCTTTTTCCAGTGCTTCACGTTCTGATTTACGCAGGCGCTCTGAGGCTGATTTCAGCTGGCCACAGGCTGCAAAGATATCGCGACCACGTGGTGTGCGGATCGGGGATGCGTAACCAGCACGGTTTACTACATCAGCGAACTCTTCGATCTGCTCCCAGTCAGAGCATTCATAGGGAGAGCCGGGCCATGGGTTGAAGGGCAGCAGGTTGATTTTGGCTGGAATGCCTTTGAGCAACTGTACAAGCTGCTTTGCATCTTCCAGACTGTCGTTTACGCCTTTCAGCATTACATATTCAAATGTGATGCGCTTGGCGTTGGACAGGCCCGGATAGTCGCGGCATGCTTGAAGCAGGGTTTCAAGATTGTATTTCTTGTTGATCGGCACCAGCTTGTTGCGCAGTTCGTCATTCACTGCGTGCAGGGAGATTGCCAACATACAGCCGATTTCATCACCTGTGCGGGCAATTTCCGGGGTTACACCAGAGGTAGACAGAGTGATGCGGCGCTTGGAGAGGGACAGGCCATCGCCATCAGATGCAATCAGCAGGGCTTTTTTGACATTCTCAAAATTGTAAAGCGGCTCGCCCATACCCATCATCACAATGTTGGTGATGCGGCGGCGGTTGGAAGTGGAAGCATCCAGCCCGCCTTCCGGAGCGTCTGCATCCGGGAAGTCGTTGAGACGGTTTTTTGCCAGCATGAGCTGCGCGAGGATTTCTTCCGCTGTCAGGTTGCGAACCATCTTCTGTGTGCCGGTGTGGCAGAAGGTGCAGGTGAGGGTGCAGCCAACCTGAGAGGAGATACAGAGTGTACCTCGATCTTCTTCCGGGATGTAAACGGTTTCTACCTCAACCGGCTTGCCAGCGCCGCGAGATGGGAAACGGAACAGCCATTTGCGGGTGCCATCGACGGAGATCTGTTCGGTGACGATCTCTGGACGGGCAATCGTAAAGGCGAATTCCAGACGGGCGCGCAGATCTTTGGAGACGTTGCTCATCTTGCCGAAGTCGGAAATGCCGCGCACGTATAGCCAGTGCCACAGCTGATTAACGCGCATGCGGATTTGACGCTCGGGAACACCAACAGCAGCAAGTGCTCTGCCCAACTCTTCCCGGTTGAGGCCGATAAGGGATGGCTTTTCTTCCTGCGTTGGGTCTGAAGCAGGAGAAGGGGGTGCTGCGCTGGTCGCCGCCGGATCAGCGGATTTGTGCGCGATGTCTAACGATACCGCCATGGTCATTCACCAGTTGTTCTTTGATAGCTTGGCTTTAAGCTTCTTGTCTTTATTCCATAGGAATGGAGCGCACTTTGGCAGGATGCTTAGCAGATTATGCTTGTCAGATGGTCATCGCCAAAAATGCGAGAGGCGGTCGCCAGTGGCAACCGCCCACGTATTCGGCTCGCTTATAGCCGAAATCGCGTAGTTTGAAAATCCCAGATCTTAAATTGCGTGGCGGCAAGCTGGCGCAGGCCGAAAATCAGGGTAAATCAAACAATTTTAAAAGCATCAGCGCCTTATTTGCAGGCGTTGCTTGCGTCTCTTACAGAAGCGGTGATGCCGCTCAAGGAAAACTTGTAGGAGGTTTTGGTGCCACGAGCGGATTCACCCGAGACAGACATAGACTTTCCTGCTTTCATGGCATCAACCATGCGTTTTTCTTCAGCTGCGTTCTGTACCCATGCACCTTCATTATTGGTGAACATGTTGAACTTCTGTCCATCAATGTCCGCCACCGCTACCGAGCCCGGCTTGAAAGGATAGCCCACGATCAAACTTGGTTCGTTGAGCACATTGTCATTTGGGCGAGTAGACACGAAGAAGAAAACTTCTCCATGATTTCTGTCGGTTGGTAGTGATTGTGTTGGTGCGGATATAGCATAACACACCTTACCATCCTTTTGGGTGGTATAGGTGTAGGTTGCCCAATCTGTATTTTCTTTCAGGAGGGCAGGAGACTGCGCATTCGCAGCCGCGCCCGAGATACCAAGAGCCAAAATGGCAGTTATCAGGATACGTGCTTGCATCTTCTCCAAACCGCGTTGCATTACGACAAAATCTGAGATTCTGTGCGCAAACCCATAAAACTTACTGTTAGGGTTACTTTAAAGATGGTTACAAAAGGGTTGATACCCAAGCACAGCAGATACAAAAAATCTGCTGTTGAACCGTTCTGTGAATGCTGGCAACAGAAATCAGGCATGAGTGTGGCACGCGCGGCCATAATATCAAGCGTAAAGCTCCTAGTGAATTTCGGCATCTGACCGGACGCTAAGTCAGTTATGTAAGTGAATGCCTCACTATACTTAACCCACTAGGAATTAAGGTTTATTTTTCTTTATGGAATTTGAAATCTTGAGATGAGTTCAAAGAACCCTAGGAAATATTAGCCACTAAAAAATATGGATGTATATCCACATAGTGTTCACACGTTGAGCATAAATGCGAAGTAAGCGTACGACTAAAATACGTCGCGGAATGAACGTTTAACTCTGTGCGAATTTAAATAAAATTTATGCATGACATTTGCCAGGATTCGCAAAAAAGGTTGCCGCAGATGCATCTGCTATGGGGCAGCAACCTTATTTCGAATCACTCAAGTGTCGTCAAAACCCGGGAGTTTGCGGCCACTTCGGAAAATAGGTGCGCCGTGGACATGCTCCAGCAGCGGATCTTTCGGTGCTCCGGCGGTGAGGGAGCGTTCGGCGTATTTACCGTGAGCCATGTAACGATCATATAAAACCAGTGCGGCAGCAACGCCCACATTCAAACAGAACTTGGTTGGAATTTTGACAATGTAGTCGCAACGGTCCTGCATCTGTTGGGACAGAGAGCCGCGCTCAGCCCCAAGTATGTAAGCAGCCTGAAGCGGATGTCCGAAGCTTGGCAGTTCGATTGCGTCATCGGTCAGTTCAACTCCCACAAGCTTGCAGCCACGAGGGAACTGCATGTCATCAACTGAGTTCCATGCGAAATATGGCAGGTGATCCGGGCTTTTGGAGGTGTCGGCTTTCATGGCTGCGCCGAGGCCTTTGATATGTGCGTCGACTGTAAAAAAGTAACTTGCTCCAAATGCATGGCCGGTTCGCATCAATGTGCCTACGTTCATAGATTTGGAAAGACCCTCAGAGCCAATAGCAAAATAACCGCGCATACCCAGTTGTTCTCATTGTTTGTGTTGTGCGCTTCTTACCGCTAACAGGCTGGTTTCTGCAAGTGCCTGCGGGGCGCATGGCTGATTGAGTTGCAAAAGTGAAACCAATGGAGGTTTTGAGCTTTGTTCCTGCTGCGTGTAATTTTGCTCTGGTGAGGGAAGGGCATATTTTATGAAGGCTGTTATCTGCGAGAAACTTGGATCACCAACGGATCTGGTCGTTCGAGAGTTAGAAGTGCCTGATGTTGGCACTGGTGAAGTGCTGGTGCGGGTGAAGGCTGCGGCGCTGAACTATTTTGATACGCTGATTATACAGGGAAAGTATCAGTTTAAGCCGGAGCTGCCCTTTTCACCTTCCGGAGAGATGGCAGGTGTTGTCGAAGCGGTTGGAGATGAGGTGACACGCTTCAAGGTTGGGGATCGGGTGGCATCCTACGCAAAATGGGGTGCTGCACGGGAAATGTATGTAGCGCCTGAGAGTGAGCTGATTGCGGTGCCTGATGCGGTGCCGTTTAACTACGCGGCAGGACTGCTCATCACATATGGAACCGCTATTCATGGCTTGCGGAGCCGGGCCCGTGTTCAGCCCGGTGAAACGGTGGCTGTGCTGGGTGCTTCCGGTGGTGCAGGGCAGGCAGCTGTGGAGCTTGGAAAGCTGATGGGCGCGCGAGTCATTGCCTGTGCTTCTTCTGAGGACAAACTGGCACATGCCAAAGCGTGTGGTGCAGATGAGCTGGTGAATTATTCTGAAGGTGGTTTCAAGCAGAAGCTAAAGGATCTGACGGATGGTCGTGGGCTTGATGTGGTTTACGACACGATTGGCGGTGAGCATTCAGAGGATGCTCTCAGGGCTACGGGATGGCGCGGGCGTTATCTTGTCGTTGGCTTTGCCTCTGGCACCATTCAGAAAATTCCCGCGAACCTTGCTTTGCTGAAAGGCTGTGACATCCTTGGTGTGTTTTGGGGAGATGCAGTGGTGCGGGAGCCTGAAGAGTACCGGATTGATTGTCAGCATTTGTTCCAGTGGGTGGCGGAAGGAAAGCTGAAGCCGCATATTCACGCTGAATACGCGCTGGAAGATATCGCTCTTGGGCTGGATGATATTGCCAGTCGCAGGGCTAAAGGCAAGGTACTGCTTATTCCTTGATGTAGCTGCCCCGAAAAGCGGGAGGTTGCTCCCGCTTTTGTGTTCATTGGCAACTCAGGCTTCCAGAATTGCCATGACCGGGGCGTGATCTGACGGTTTTTCCCAGCCACGGGCGTCACGGATAATCTGGACGTCTTTGGTGTGTTCTGCGGTTTCCGGCGTCATCCAGACATGGTCGAGACGGCGACCTTTGTTGGAGGCTGACCAGTCTTTGGCGCGGTAGCTCCACCATGTGTAAATCTTCTCATCCATCGGCATGTGCTTGCGCATGGTGTCCACGTAATTACCCGCTTCACGTACGTCTTCAAGGCGCTGACATTCCAGTGGTGTATGAGAGACTACTTTGATGAGTTGTTTGTGGGACCAGACATCATTCTCATAGGGGGCGATGTTCAAATCTCCGACCACAACGGACTGCCCATCGAAGCCTTTGAACCAGCTTTCCATTTCATCCAGAAACTGAAGCTTATGGGCGAACTTGTCGTTGACTTTCGGGTCTGGCACGTCGCCGCCTGCTGGTACGTAAAAGTTATGGATGCGGATGGAACTGCCGTTGAAGGCAACATCTGCCGCGATGTGGCGGGTGTCGCCCATTTCACAGAACTCTTTGCGCTCTACATTCTCAAGTGGAACACGTGAGAGCAGAGCGACGCCGTGATAGCCCTTCTGTCCGTGTACCTCAACATGGCGATAGCCCAGTTTGTTGATTGCGGCTGTAGGGAAGCTTCCATCCGGACATTTTGTTTCTTGCAGGCACAGAACGTCTGGTGCGTGATCCAGTAGCATTTTTTCGACAATTGGAAGGCGGAGCCGGACGGAGTTAATATTCCACGTTACAATTTTGAGGCGGTTTGTCATTGGGGTGTTCTTACCTGCTTTGGAGAATCATCCCTTAAACCTAAGGGTTAGGCGCTGCTCTGGCTATAAAAACCGGGATAATCTTTATATTTGTTCACGTTATATTCTCTCATTGCAGGTGTAAATTGCATTTAAAACCTGAGGCTTTGTAAGGGAAGCTTATTAGCGGCTTACTGGCACTCTTTATGATGTGTTTGCCAGTTTGAGCCAGGGTCAGGGTTAAATGAATCACGCGATGTTTTTGGGGTGTTGTTGTGCGATGGGACTTGCCGTGCAAAGTGTTGGCGCAGGAAGCCTGCCAACCCGGTCCGGCTCCGTCGACTATCCGGGCTTTCGGCAAGTCCAGTTTAATGAGCGCAGTAGCATAATCCCGCCTTACAAACCGTTGGACAGACCTGTCGAGCCAGGCGACAGTTTGCGCCCGGGTCAGGCGTCGCCATATCTGCCGGTACCGCGCGACACGAATAACCCTCAGTTCAACCCGCCTCCGGGCGCATATCCACCTGGCTCTGCGCGTCCGGGTTCTTTACCTCCGCCTTCTCCGGGGCCGTCCGGTCCATTGCCTCCAGCTCCTCCAATTACCGGCTTGCCGCCAGCTGGCAGCGCGCCTGCGGGCCCAACGTTAAATACTCCATCTTACGGAGGGCCTTCTTATGGTCCCTGATTTTATGAATACGGAGTGGGGCCAATGAGACGGTTTCTTCTATGGATTGTTGCTGGACTCGTGGTGTTGGCTATTATCGTTTATGCCAATAAGGCAAATGCGCAGAGTGGCCACGCTGCCTACACTACGACAGGTGTTAATATGCGAACCGGACCGGGGACGAGCTATCCGGTCATCACAGTGGTTCCGGCAGGTGGAGTGGTCTTCATCAACTATTGCAACAAGAGTGGCTCCTGGTGTGATTTGACCTTCCGAGGGGCACCGGGCTGGATTTCCGCCAAGTATCTTCGTTATGGAGTTCGAGGTCCGCATTATTCACGGAGACTGCCGTACGTGGCTCCTTATGTGGGGTTGCCCTTCATATATCGCAGGTATCCTATTTATCCGCGCTACCCGCATTGGCGGCCACGTCCACCACGTGAAATCCCGGCTTATCCTTTACAGCCATCGCAGCCTATTGAGGTGCCTGCTATTCCGTTGCAACCCGCGCAACCAGTCACTCCGCCTGTGATGCCGTCTGTCCCGATCACGCCAGCTGAGCCAATTGCCCCGCCTTCTGTACCGACCACGCCCTTGTCACCGGCTCGATAGAAATGAGCTCACGAACTGTATCGTGAGCTCTTGTCGTTTACAGTTGGTATTGCCACCCGGTCTGGTGAAAGGCGAACGCATTGCCTGCTCTTCGGATATGACCAAGGCCGGGAAAATCAAGGTGAATGCCGACAACTGCTGTTCTGTCTGCTGCAACACGATCTAAAAGTCTATGGCGTGTTTGTCGTGCCATTTCCTGATCGGTATCGAACACGACTGTCCAGTCGGGGTTGGCAAGCTGAAGTGCGGTAGAATGGACGATGTCTCCCCAGATAAGCACTTCTTCATTGTTTGAGTGCACGCGGATACCCATGTGTCCGGGCGTGTGACCGGGAAGGAAAACAGCGTCCAATCCTTTGATGAACTCGCCTTCTTTGCTGATGAGTGTCTTATTGTTTTCGTAGGGTTTTGAGGTGTTCTGGGCGATATCAACAAAATGCATCAGGTCTTTTGAAAAGCGTGAGCGTATGCCTTCATCATTCCAGAAAGTATACTCCGCCTCATGGACGATAAATTCTGCATTTGGGAAAAGTTTTTCACCTGATTTGGAGGTCAGGCCACCGACGTGATCGACATGAAGGTGTGTGAGAACAACAGCATCCACGTCGGCAGCGTCATAGCCTGCAAGGCGCAGATTCTTGTGAAAATGGCTTAATGTCGGACCCATCACATCAACAGTGCCGGTGTCGACCACCACCAGTTTTTCACCAGTATTGATAAGATAGCCATTTACCGGGACAGGCATATTTTTTGTGTCGGGACTGCGAAAATCCTGCTCCAGTGTCTTTTCGGCAATTTTCTGGTCAAAACCAATGACTGCGGCAGGGGCTAAGTTCAGATATCCGTCGAGAATTGCTGTTACCTCGATGTCACCGACCGTAAAACGGTAGAAGCCAGGTGTCTGAGTTCCTACTTTGGGGGCTGCTGCATGTGCGACTGGCGGTAGTGCTGGAGCAATCGCGCTTGCACCAGCAATAGCTGCGGATGCGGATAAAAATGATCGGCGTGAAAGTGTCATAAAGTAACTCCTCATTTGCAAGCAATGAGAGCAATATTATGAGCCTGGTACTAGAAGTGCAGAGGGCCATGCCTTATCTTGGGTATAAGCAATGCTTATGGGGTAATCATGGATCTTCTGAATTTGCTGGAGAGTTTTGTTCGCGTCATCGACAATGGGTCGCTAAGTGGTGGTGCGCGCCAACGCCATATCAGTCAACCTGCTATGAGCCAGCAGCTTAACTTACTTGAGGCACAGGTGGGGCAAGAGCTTGTTTTTCGAAGCAATAAAGGTGTTCAGCCAACCGCAGCTGGTAAGATCGTTTATGAGCATGCGCAGGCCATGCTTCGGCAGAGCGCTCAAATGTTTGAAGAGCTTCAGGAGCAGGTTGGGGCTGAAAGAGGGTCTTTAATTGTTTCGGTATCACAGCCAATGGGGAGTGATATCATCACTCCGATGATTTTTGACCTCAGAAAGGAGTACCCAGATCTATCGATCTCAATCAGAATGGAAGATGAGTTGATTGATGTGGTGCGGGAGGGTATCGATCTGGCTGTTCGCACGGGGGTGCCTGGCGAAACTTCAGGTGTTGTCAGGAAAGTGGCGGTGGCAGAGACCTGTCTGGTTGCCAGTTCGGATTTTCTTGCAAAGCATGGTATGCCGCGAATTCCAGAAGCGCTTGCAGATCTTAATTACATTCAATACAGGACTGAGATACCAGTCAGCTCACTCGCCTTGCTCAAGAGAGGGCAGAAGCATGTTGTTGACATTAAATCAGAGTTTGTCGCTGGGCATCCGCAGGTTATGGCGCAGGCTCTTTTGAATTCGGTTGGGTTTACCCGTATGCCGCTATTTATGCTACGGGGGCTTGAGGAAGCCGGAGCGCTTCAGAGGATATTGCCTGACT
Source organism: uncultured Pseudovibrio sp. (assembly GCA_947496145.1). Taxonomy (GTDB): domain Bacteria; phylum Pseudomonadota; class Alphaproteobacteria; order Rhizobiales; family Stappiaceae; genus Pseudovibrio. The sequence goes on along the minus strand of CANMBS010000019.1, from coordinate 57,311 downwards.
ATCAATGCGAAGAAAAACCGATTTATCTGGTTTATCCGTCGCGTGAAGCACTGACACGCAAAACTGAGATTTTTATCGCAGCGATGCTTGAACGGTTTCGGGATGTTCCCGGTATCAAGCTGGTTGGGCAACAACCTATTCAATTTGCCCGACCAGCCTGAAGGACCGGGATCTTAGACAGTCTCGTGGATGCGTTTGCTAACTATGCTCACGATGTCCGACATGATTGCTGTCAGGTGGAAATCTTTGGGGGTGTAAACGGCTGCAACACCGGCCTTTTTCAGTTCTTCAGCATCTTCTGCCGGGATAATGCCGCCAAGGACGACAGGGATATCGTCGAGACCATTTTCTTTCAGCTTCTCCAAGGTGTCATGTACCAGTGCCAGATGCGAGCCTGACAAGATAGACAGACCTATGACATGGACGCCTTCCTCCAATGCGGCATTTACGATTTGTGCTGGTGTCAGGCGGATGCCTTCGTAAACCACTTCCATACCACAGTCGCGGGCACGTACTGCAATCTGCTCAGCGCCGTTGGAGTGTCCGTCGAGTCCCGGTTTGCCGACGAGCAGTTTTAGTCTGCGGCCCAGTTTTTCGGAGAGGGCTGTAACTTCTTGCTGAACTTCTGCTAGGTTTTCGTTGTCATCAGGTGCCGCTTTGCTGACGCCTGTTGGTGCGCGGTATTCACCAAATACTTCGCGCAGAGTAGCACCCCATTCACCTGTAGTAACGCCTGCTTTTGCTGCTTTGATGGAGGCTTCCATGATGTTTTTGTCTGAGGATGCAGCAGCACGGAGTTCCTGAAGGGCCTGATTGACGGCGTTGTCATCACGCTCGGCACGCCATGCCTGAATGCGCTGTATGGCTTCTTCCTCTACATGCGCAGGCACGGTAAGGATGCCGCCATCTTCGTCGGAAGCTAGTGGGGATGGTTCGGTTTCGGTCCACTTGTTCACGCCAACAACGGTCAGTTCGCCGGACTCGATATTTGTGAGGCGCTTTGAGTTGGACTCCACGAGTTTTTGCTTCATGTAGCTGGATTCAATGGCAGCGACTGCTCCGCCCATTTCAGAGATGCGAGCAAGTTCTTCACGGGCCTGTGCCTTGAGTGCTTCGACTTTTGCTTCAATTTCTTTTGAGCCGTCGAAGATATCGGCATATTCCAGCAAGTCCGTCTCATAGGCCATGATCTGCTGCATGCGCAGGGACCACTGCTGATCGAACGGGCGTGGCAGGCCAAGGGCTTCGTTCCATGCCGGGAGCTGCACTGCGCGGGCGCGAGCGTTTTTGGAAAGGACGACGGCCAGCATTTCCACCAGAATACGATAAACGTTGTTTTCTGGTTGCTGCTCTGTCAGGCCAAGAGAGTTGACCTGAACGCCATAGCGGAAGCGACGGTAACGCTCTTCTTCAACGCCGTACCGCTCACGGCAGATTTCATCCCACAGTTCGGTGAAGGCGCGCATTTTGCACATTTCGGTAACAAAACGCATCCCTGCATTCACGAAAAATGAGATACGGCCAACGAGCTTTGGGAAATCGCTTTCTGATACCACTCCAGAGGCACGAACATTATCCAAAATCGCAATTGCAGTGGCGAGCGCGAAGGAGAGTTCCTGTACTGGTGTCGCTCCGGCCTCCTGCAAATGATAGGAACACACGTTCATCGGGTTCCACTTGGGCATACTAGTGTAAGTCCATGAGATCACGTCTGTTGTGAGGCGCATGGACGGTGCTGGTGGGAACACATAAGTGCCGCGGGAGAGGTATTCCTTGATCAGGTCGTTCTGCGTCGTACCGGCCAGCAGGGAACGGTCAGCGCCTTGCTCGTCAGCAACGGCAGCGTAGAGCGCAAGTAGCCACGGAGCTGTTGCGTTGATCGTCATAGATGTGTTCATGCGTTCCAGCGGAATCTCATTGAAGAGCGTGCGCATGTCACCCAGATGTGAAACAGGAACGCCTACCTTACCAACTTCTCCGCGAGAGAGTGCATGATCAGGATCGTAACCGGTTTGAGTGGGAAGGTCGAAGGCGACGGACAGGCCGGTTTGACCTTTTGCGAGGTTCGTGCGGTAGAGCCGGTTACTGTCTGTGGCGTTTGAGTGTCCTGCATATGTACGGAACATCCACGGACGATCTTTTACTGCGCCTTTAGGCGAACCGGTACTCATAGTCTATTGCCTCCCTGATCCTATCTGCATTCTATAAGCGATAAGATTTCTAATCTGCCCACACCTTTGCATAGGTTTTTGTTGTTGGTGCAATGCAACAATAGGGGAAGGTTTCTTCGCAAGTTAAGCAATAGTTGTATATATTTTATGCTTTGTTTGTAATGATAATTCGCAGATAGCCGATATTGACAGGTTGTATTGTTTTGCGTTGCAGCAAATAGTGGGCAGGAAGCGTTAGCTGAGGACTTGCTTTCACCTGCTTTGGGGAAGGGCGCAACGCAAACTTGGAGGAGAATATCATGAGTTCCGTTGCACGGGTTATCGAAACTGGATCAGAGGAAGGCTCTGAGTACAAGGACCTTTATGAGGTGGGTGAAATCCCGCCGTTGGGCCATGTTCCGAAGAACATGTGGGCGTGGACCATTCGTCAGGAGCGTCATGGCTCTCCTGATACGGCAATGGTGAAAGAAGTTGTACCAACATGGGAGTTGGACAGCCACGAAGTTCTTGTTCTGGTTATGGCTGCTGGCGTGAACTACAACGGTGTCTGGGCTGCTCTGGGGGAGCCGATTTCTCCGTTGAACGTGCATAAGATGCCGTATCACATCGCTGGTTCTGATGCTTCAGGTATTGTTTGGGCTGTCGGGTCCAAAGTCACTCGCTGGAAAGTTGGCGATGAAGTCGTGGTTCACTGTAATCAGGATAATGGTGACGACGAAGAATGTAATGGTGGTGATCCAATGTTCTCCAGTTCCCAGCGGATCTGGGGCTATGAGACGCCGGATGGCTCTTTTGCGCAGTTTGCGCGTGTGCAGTCGCAGCAGTTGATGCATCGTCCCAAGCATCTGACATGGGAAGAGAGCGCGTGTTATACGCTGACTTTGGCAACTGCTTTCCGTATGTTGTTTGGTCATGCGCCGCATGAGTTGAAGCCGGGTCAAAACGTGCTTGTCTGGGGTGCTTCTGGCGGTCTGGGTGTGTTTGCGGTGCAGTTGATTGCAGCTGCTGGTGCGAATGCGATAGGCGTTATCTCGGATGAAAGTAAGCGCGAATATGTGATGTCGCTGGGCGCTAAAGCTGTCATCAATCGGAAGGATTTTGATTGCTGGGGGCAGTTGCCGAAAGTGAACTCGCCTGAATATGACAACTGGCTGAAAGAAGCGCGTAAGTTTGGCAAGGCGATCTGGAACATTACTGGTAAAGGCAATGATGTGGATATGGTGTTTGAGCACCCTGGGGAGTCCACGTTCCCGGTTTCCAGCCTTGTTGTTAAGCGCGGTGGCATGGTTGTGTTCTGTGCTGGTACGACCGGATTTAACATCACTTTTGACGCCCGTTACGTTTGGATGCGTCAGAAGCGTATTCAGGGTTCTCACTTTGCGCATCTGAAGCAGGCGAGTGAAGCGAACAAGTTCGTGATTGATCGTCGTATAGACCCCTGTATGAGCGAAGTGTTCTCCTGGGAACAGATTCCGCAGGCTCATATGAAGATGTGGAAGAACCAGCATGCCCCTGGCAATATGTCGGTTTTGGTATGTGCTCCAAAGACTGGATTACGTTCTCTTGAAGAGGTAATTGAAGCTTCAGAGGAATAGTCCAGAATTTGATAGGAAGGCTGACAGAATTCATTTGTCAGCCACCTTGTAAGACCAAACATTTTCTGAGTGTCTTAGCAGAGATTACGTTGCCATTATTTTTTGAAATGGTTACGTTTTCTCTGCTTTTTTGTGCGTGATTTCCTGTGAATTCTAAAGGGATTTTGCAGTTCTTTGTTTTGCTTAAAACAACTGCTGCAATACTTCATTTTTCAATGCGAAATTGCTGTAATAGTAAGTTTAAAATAGATGTTTTGCTTGTTAAAATTTTTTGAATGATGTTTTTTCTATTTTTTAGTTTATTATATGGACTTAATCAGATTTATAGCTTGTTGTTATATGTAAATGTAAAGATTATGATAGATAGTTTATTGTTTGAAAATTTATAAGTCAGATGTGTAAGTTGACAGGAAATTGAATTTATCTATTTTAACGCTAACGGTTGATGCACTCAACATGGTGTGTCCTGTATGAGCTGAGTTTTTGACTTGGTGTTTCGGTCCGAACGACAAGCTGTCATTGGCGGCTTTTCTCTCTGACCGGCCAAATAATTTTGATTGTTGGGAGGTCCCCTCGTGTTGAATTTGAAAACTGCGCTCGCTGCGTGTGTTGTTGCGCTGCCTTTTGCTGTGTCTTCCGCAGAAGCTGCTGCACCCGCCTGTGAAATTGATCGTCCAGTCGTGCTTGCCGGGCTGGACTGGGATTCCAATGCATTTCATAATTCCGTTGCTTCGTTCATTATGAAACATGGTTATGGTTGTGAAACGGATGCTATTCCGGGCTCCACTATTCCGCTTTTGAATGGGATGGCACGTGGTGACATCGATGTGACCATGGAGATGTGGTCTGACAACGTAAGAGATGCACTGGCTGAAGGGTTAGCGAAAAAGCAATTTGTAGACCTTGGGACCAACTTCCCGGATGCGACGCAGGCCTGGTATGTGCCGAAGTATCTGGTTGAGGGAGATGATGCACCTGCGAAAGGGCTGAAGTCTGTTGCTGACCTTCCGAAGTTCAAGGAAGTGTTTGCTGATCCGGAAGAGCCAGAAAAAGGCCGTTTTTATAATTGTATTGCTGGCTGGTCCTGTGAAATCATCAATACGAAGAAGCTGAATGCATATGGATTGACAGAGCACTTTGTTAACTTCCGTCCGGGTACTGGTGCGGCTTTGTCTGCTGCGATTGAATCTAACATTCGCCGTAAAAAACCAATCCTGTTCTACTACTGGGGTCCAACCTGGGTGATGGGTAAGGTTGGTGATGATTTGATTCAGCTGGAAGAGCCTGCTTTCAATGAAGAAATTTGGGAGCAACTGTCTAACGAACCTGATCCTACCAAGGTCACCGAAGCAGTGGCTTATCCAGCTTCTGCAACTGATGTTTTTGTAAACTCTGAGTTTCACGCTCAGGCACCTAAGATGGTCGAGTTTCTTACCAAGTACACAACCACCAGTAATGATGTTTCTAAGGCGCTTGCATTTATGCAGGACACTGGTGGCACTACTGATGACGCCGCTATTGAGTTCCTGAAGACCAATACAGAACTCTGGACGGGTTGGGTGCCAGCTGATGTGGCTGAGCGTGTGAATGCCGCTCTGGAACAGCAGTGATTACAGTTTACCCATGATTTTGAGGCCGCAGACTTCTGCGGCCTTACTCAATTAATAAGACCAAGAGGACATAATGAATCTGTTCGAGTTTCCCGAGTTTGGGAAGCCTATCAAAAATAGTGTCAACGCATTCGTTGATTACCTGATCGTGAATTACGGTGACACAACAGAGGCTTTCTCCGACAGTCTGCTGTTTTTTCTTGTTAAGCTGGAACGCTTGCTGCGTGGAATTGAGCCGATTTATGTTCTCCTTATCGTCGGTTTGCTTGCCTTCGTCGCCAGCCGTAAAATCTCTCTCAGCTTTATGTTGATGGCAGGGATGTGGTTTATTGGTGCGATCGGGCTTTGGAGCCAGGCGATGCAGACCGTGGCTATCATGCTGGTAGCTGTGCTGATTTCAGTTCTGATCGGGGTGCCTCTGGGTGTGATTAGTGCACGTGCTGACCGTTTTCGTGCACTGCTGAATCCCATGCTGGATCTGATGCAGACAATTCCGAGCTTTGTGTACCTTATTCCTGCTGCCATGCTGTTTGGTCTGGGCAAGGTGCCTGCAATCCTTGCAACGGTTATTTATGCGGCCCCACCGCTTATTCGTCTGACGGATTTGGGTATTCGGCATGTGGACAGCGAAGTTGTTGAGGCTAGTCGGGCTTTTGGCGCTACTCGCGGCCAGATACTGCGGGATGTGCAAATCCCGCTTGCGTTGCCGTCCATCATGCAGGGAATTAACCAGACCATGATGATGGCGTTGGCGATGGTGGTGATTGCCTCCATGATTGGTGCGCGCGGCGTTGGCGAAACCGTTTTGCTTGGTCTGCAACGTAATGATGCTGGCACTGGCTTGCTGGGTGGTTTGGCAATTGTAGTTCTGGCTGTTGTGTTTGACAGAATTACGCAGGCTGCCGGGCAACGTATGCAGGCGCATCGCAAGGTTACAGGGTAAGGCGCAAAAAATGTCACTGATCGAAGTACAAAATATAACCAAAATTTTTGGTCGCGCACCCGGAAAACAGCTTGAGAAAGTTAAGGCAGGTATGGGTAAGGAACAGCTGCTTGCTGAAACTGGTCATACTCTCGGGTTGCATGATGTTTCTTTGAATATTGAGAAAGGCGAGATCTTTGTGATCATGGGCCTTTCTGGTTCCGGTAAATCAACCCTTATCCGTCACTTTAACCGCCTGATTGACCCGACCGATGGTCATATCCTAGTAGATGGTGTTGATGTGATGGGCTTTTCCAACAAAGAGCTGGAGGAGTTCCGTCGTCATCGCATGTCTATGGTGTTCCAACGGTTTGGTCTTATGCCTCACCGAACTGTTTTGAAAAACGTTGCTTACGGGCTGGAAGTGCAGGGTAAACCTAAAAACGAGCGTGAAGCCGTTGCTCGGGAGTGGATTGAGACCGTTGGACTGGCTGGGTTTGAGGATCAGTATCCAAGTCAGCTTTCTGGCGGCATGCAACAGCGTGTTGGTTTGGCGCGTGCCTTGGCAACGGATGCGGATATTCTGCTCATGGATGAAGCGTTTTCTGCACTTGATCCGCTTATTCGCTCGCAGATGCAGGACCAGTTGGTTGAGCTGCAAGAAAAGCTGAATAAGACTATTATCTTCATCACGCACGATCTGGACGAAGCTCTGCGCATTGGTGACAAGATTGCAATTCTGAAAGATGGAGTTCTGTCTCAGGTTGGCACGCCGCCAGAGATTCTTCTGGACCCGGCGGATGATTATGTGCGTGCCTTCGTGCGGGATGTGAACCGCGCACGTGTGCTGACTGTTGATGCCGTGATGCAACCTCCTGCCATGCGGATTACCTACGACAATATGGAAAAAGCGTTGACTGAAATGCGCCGTCGTGGTGAAGAGTTCGGCTATGTTGTTGAGAATAAAGAGTTCAGGGGTATCGTAACGCAGGAAGCCCTCGCTGAGGAAGTTGCTAAACCCGGTGATAGTCCCTCTCTTTATGTCTTTGCTGATAATAGCAATGCCGTTGAGCTGCAAAACACATTGGAAGAAGCTTTGCCTGTAACGCTTGAAGCTGACTATCCTGTGCCTGTGGTCTGCGAAGAAGGGCATTTGATGGGGGTTGTTAGTCCAGAAGAAATGGGCAGTGCTCTTACGCCGCCTTACGAAGATCACGAGAATGACACGGATAAGGCGGAAGGAGGCTCGGAGGCAAACAGGCCCTTTCTGAAGGAAGTTTCTTAATCTCTCTCATATTTGTGATTGTAAAAGGTCGGGAATTCCCGGCCTTTTTTGCATTCTTCAGCTCTGTACTTTTGGGTTTGCCATAATTCTCAGGTACAGGTGGAGATGAGATTCGATATTGCTGAAAAGTGATTTTGCATGAAGACGTTTTTGAGTGGGCGCTTTGCCTTGGTGGCTGTCGTTGGTTTGGTGCTTTCCGGTTGTGTGAGTACCGATGAGACGCCGAGCTACTATCAAAACTTAGAGAGCTATTCTGCGCAGATTGATGGAGTTGTGGTTGCTGCCATGATCTCCAGTTACCGTGAGCAAAAAGACCTTGGACCGGTTGCTATCGATCCGGAACTGACACGTATTGCGCAGGTTCAGGCGGATGCGATGGCGCGGGCTGAGGATGTTAATGTTGCTCGTAAGGGGAAATTGGCTCTATCGGCTCTGATGAAGAATGCGGGTGAGGGGAATGTTCATGCTGCGGGAAACCTGAGCGCAGGATATCGTCGGTGGGCTGAGGCTTTTTCTGGCTGGCGCGACTCCAAAAAGCATAATGCAGTGATGCTGGACGGGCAAGGAACGCGCATTGGGGTGGCAACTGCTTATGCGCCAAGGTCAAAATACAAGGTCTTTTGGAGTCTTGTTGTGGCGGGGCCTCGCTGATTTCCCAGATTTTCTCCATTTTAAAGAGAGACGAAAGGCCAGTTTTGTGTTGGACTTTGCGAAGATACACTGAGCGTGACATCTTCAATGGGCCTGAGGAAACTGGGTGTGCTGCCACCACTAACTTCATATGCAGAGTTACGAGCTGCGTTTTCGTGGACTATCCCTGAATACTACAACATCGCCACAGATGCTTGTGATCGATGGGTAGCTCTGGAACCAGACCGGACTGCGTTGCTTCATGTTCTCGCCTCAGGGGAGGTGGAAGAGTGGAGCTATGGCCAGTTGACGTCCACCTCTAATCAACTGGCGAATGCGCTTCGTACGCTTGAGGTCACACCGAGAAGCCGTGTGGCGTTGCTCTTGCCACAGGCACCGGAAACAGCAATTTCGCATCTGGCGATTTATAAGCTGGGCGCTGTAGCTGTACCTCTTGCAGCGTTGTTTGGGACAGAAGCTCTGCGCTATCGATTGGAGAACGCAGATGCGCGTGTCATTATTACCAATCAGGCAGGATTGGAAAAAATTGATGCTCTGCGAGATCAGCTCCCGGAGCTTGAGCATGTTATTTGCATTGATGGGCCGGGCGCGAGAGCACATGATTTCTGGGGCCTGTTGAAGAAAGGGACTGATCGCTTTACGAATGTCGTGACACGGCCTGATGATCCGGCATTGATGATTTATACTTCCGGTACCACCGGGCAACCAAAAGGAGCGCTTCTGGCGCATCGGGTGTTGCTGGGGCATTTGCCGGGTATTCAGATGTCTCATGAGTTTTTGCCGCAACCGGGAGATTTGTTCTGGACGCCTGCTGATTGGGCATGGGCAGGCGGATTGCTCAATGCGCTTCTACCATCACTCAAGTTTGGCGTGCCGGTGCTGACAATGCGGCTTGACAAGTTTGATCCGGAAGGAGCGTTTGACCTGATGGTTCGACATGGTGTGCGCAATGCTTTTATTCCGCCTACAGCTCTTAAAATGATGCGGAGTGTCGATCATGGCCCTTATGCTGAAAAGCTCAGGCTGCGTTCTGTCTGTTCTGCTGGTGAGGCGTTGGGGGCGGAGGCGTTTGCCTGGAGTGAAGAGGCTCTGGGTGTCGTTCCTAATGAGATGTATGGTCAAACAGAATGTAATCTGGTGCTGGGTTCCGGTGCCGGGCTGGGTGTCTCCCAAGCCGGTGCGATTGGTAAGCCTGTGCCGGGGCATGATGTTGCAGTTATTCGCCCTGATGGCTCCGTGTGTGAAGCAGAAGAGCAAGGTGAGATTGCCGTTCGCCGGGGCACGCCTGTGATGTTCCTGGGGTACTGGCAGAAACCAGAAGCAGATAAGCAAAAGTTTCTTGGTGACTGGATGCTGACTGGTGATCAGGGGCTGGTTGATGGAGAGGGTTACTTCCACTTCGTTGGGCGCAATGATGATGTGATTACCTCAGCTGGGTATCGTATCGGGCCGACTGAGATAGAAGATTGCCTGATCAAGCATGATGCTGTTGGACTTGCTGCTGTTGTTGGCAAGCCTGATCCTGTGCGCACGGAGATTGTGAAAGCCTATGTGGTTCTGAAAGACGATGTTGAACCGAATGAGGACCTTGCTGATGAGATTCGCAACTATGTGCGTGTCAGGCTTTCAGCTCATGAGTACCCGCGCGAGATTGACTTTGTTTCAGAAATGCCGTTGACCACGAGTGGAAAGGTCATACGGCGCATTTTGCGAAAACGGGCGCAGGAGGAAACTCAGCTTGTTGAAGGATAGCTATTTCCTTCCGAGCAGTTTTTTCAGTTTGGCTTTGAGGTTCTGCTTCAGGTTTGCGCCAAACTGAGCTTCCCACATGGCGAAGCGTGCCAGTGGTCCCTTGCCGATAAGAAGGGTTGCGTAAGAAAATCTGGCGGGCCATGCCTTGTTTGCCATCTGATTATGGGGTGTTGAAAGAGAATCTGCACCGGAAAAGTCGGGATCTTCCAAGAGAGCCTGTGTGCTGTCGTAAATAAGTATCTGGCCCGGTGAGAATTTTGCCAGGCTTTCGTCAAAAGTAGTTTTCCAGCCAAAGTAGCGACCTTGCTCTCGCAGCAGGATGTTTGTCGCTATGAGCTTGTCATTCAACCGAAGCTGCCCAATGCATGCGCCGCTTTTCTGACTTAGCTTTGTAACCATTTCCCGCGTGAATGCTGCATCTGTGGTTCGGGAGAGGAGCGCGGTGCCCTGCTTACCTTTCCAGCCCTCTGCTTCCAGCTTCAGGAAGTCTTCCAAACCAGCTGCGATGCGTTCGGGATCGTTTAGCAGGGAGAAAGACAGGCTGCCCTGCTTTTCCAGCCGCCGACGTCTTTTGGCGGCCTCTTTCCATGAAGAGCGCTTCTTGAGAGCTTCGAACTCTGACTGACCCTCTGGTCCTGATTTTTGAAATGCACGGTCTTCTTCAATGGTCGTTTGCTGCGTCCAGTTGTGAGCTTCTAACGCACCTTGAAGGTGCTTATAAACTGGCCCATCAGTGCCGTGGAAAGGGAGTGCGAGCGCATTAACGGGGCTGAGCTTGCTGGCGGCTTCCAGCAGTTTGACCAGTGTTTCTGTGGTTGCTTCTTTGTCAAGGAGTAAGGTGCCAAGCGGGCCGTAATCTCCCGCCAATGCGCAGGGGAACCTGAAGAGCAATCCGTGACGGACCATAGTCACAGGCAGTGCTGCGAGTGCTTTTGTGCCGGATGGGTCCAGCGCTAAAATGAGTTTGAGGTTGCCGTTACTTTTGTGGGTATTGAATGCATTAGTAAAGCTGCTGGAAAAGAACGGGTTAGGCTCCAATGCGTTTTGGGAAAGCTCTTGCCAGAGTTGTTCTGCCATTGAGTCTTTTCCGGGCGTGAGGAGCTTAACCGTGATGTTATCCTGCTTCATTGATTGCAGCTTTCTGTCTCTTCAATGGCAAAATGAATGTGTGCAGCCCCAAGTGTTTATGAGCGCTGCGGTATAGAACAAATGCTTCGAAGAAGATGACTAATGTAGTCGCCAGTGCTGCGCCATAGAGGCCAAATGCCGGGATGAGTACAGTGTTTAAGATGAGGTTCACCACGAATACTGTGGCGTAGATCTTGGCACACGTGTTTTGATGCCCGGACAGGGTAAGAAGAGCATCAACTGGCCCAACTGCGGCGCGAGCGAGTACGCCAAGTACCAGAATGTAAAGGATTGGGGTGCCTTTGGAGAAATCTTCACCAAACAGGCCCAGCAGAAATGGTCCAATAACCATGACGAATACTGCCATTGCCAGTGTGGGCCAGAAGGTCATTTTGGCTGCGCTGCCCACAAAGTCCTTCAGGCCATTCATATCGTTTGCGTGATAGAGGCGGGCCATGCGAGGGGCGCTGGCAGCGCGTACCGCATAATAGACGAAGTGCATGAGGGCTAGCGTACGGGAAGCAGCGAAGTAGATACCGACCTGATCTGAAGGGAGCCAAAGGCCAATCAGGATGACATCAGAGCTGGTGATCAGCTGGAAAAATCCATCTACGGCCAACATGGGAACAGATATGAGCAACCATGTTTTAAGCTGCAATTGACGGGGAGCCCGATGATGCACTTTGCGCAGCGAGATTTCCATCATGAGCATCTGGAAGAAGGTCACGGTCCAGACTGCTGCAATAGTGACAATACATGCTGTCACGGCTGTGGGCGGGTAGTCCATCGCAAGTGCGATTAACATGTAAACCAGTACCAGCAAAGGTCGGAAGATGAAGTCCGGCAACATTGCTTTGAGCTGCCAATCGTGCGCTCTTGCGATCCCTTCCAGCATGCCTGTGTAAGTGTGCATGGGTATGCAGAAGGCAATGAGGTAGAGGGGCAGAATATAGGTGTTGCTTATGAAATCAGAAAACAGCCACGCAATGGTAATCCCAAGTGCAGCGATTGCGGTTGAGCTGAGCAGAACCAGAAAGCGTGCGCTGAAGAGCAGGCCATTCAGAAGTTGGTACTGTTTTTTCTCCAGATACTCAGGGATGAAGCGCAGGAGGGAAACTGAAAAACCCAGACCAGAGAATACGCAGAGAATGATGACGATGGTCCAGACAACAATGAAAACCCCGTATTCTGATGCTCCCATCCATCGGGCGAGGATGACCTGCATGATGTAGGCAAGAGCGGCGCTTGCAACGCGCAGAAAGAAGACAAGTAGAGCCGAGCGCTGTGCTCCCCCAGTTTCGTCCTTGCTAAAGGCGGTGCTGAGTACACGATCAATGAGAGGCAGTAGTTTCTCATGGGAACTACGAGGCAATAGTGCTGCTGCCCATTGGTGGAGGAGTTGTTGCAAGCGAAATACCCGATTTTAATACTAGGAAAATCTATTAGGTGAACATTAATATTTTCAGAATGTGAGGCGTCTCGATTTGTCTTCAAATGAAAACAGGGGCTTAGCTTAAATCGCGCGGCTCTGAGAATTCTATGCAGGCATTCTGATGAGTTTTGATGCTTGACTCTTGCGCAGTTTAGCGGAATTAATATGAGAACATATAAGGAACAAAAACTGCTGAGAGTTACATGAGCGTGAAAACATCGCCAGCTACAAAGCTGCACCACCGCCTGTTGGTATCAGAAGGACGCCTCCCTTCAGTTGTGCAGCTTGCGCCGGTCCCTGCGTCCGCCCAAACTGAGCAGGGACCGGCTCCTCTTGGCGAGTTGCTGGCCGTTCTGATTGGTAAAATGGCTGAGACAATCACACTGGAGGGGCGTTCTGGTGGCTTATGATGAGGAACTGAGTGATCGACTTCGGGATGAACTGGAAGGGATCATGGGGATTTCAGAGAAGCGGATGATGGGTGGTCTTTGTTTCTTTTTAGATGGGAATATGTTGGCTGGCGCACATCGGATTAAGAGCGAAGAGCCTCGTTTTATGTTTCGGGTTGGCAAAGATAACGAGGCGGAAGCTCTGGGGCGCGAAGGGGCGGAGATTGTAGAGCTTGGTGGCCGACGAATGGGTGGATTGGTGTTTGTTGCTGCTGAGGTGTGTGATCAGGCTGCGCTTCGGGATTGGATTTCTTTATGTATGAGCTTTGTAGCTGACCTGCCTGCTAAAGAGGTGAAGGGTTAGGTTCAGTGATGGCAATCTGTTTTTTAAGCCGTTGGTTCTGAATTGTTATTTGCTATGGCTGTTCGTTGCCGTAGTAATGTTCAAATGCGCGGGTCTTTGTAGATTTGTGCTTCGCCTTTAAGAACATTTTTTATCTCAATGAACGCGCGTTTCATTGTTGTACCCTTAACCCATCCAACAGTTACAAGTTTCAAACCCGGATTTTTGGGATGTTTGCCTGCAATGATCTTAGCCGCCCAAAGTCGGCGACCTCCAAAACCTGTCTCGACGAGTTTGTACGCACGAAACTGAAGATACTGGATTTCCGAAAGATCTTTATGCGAGAAGTTCCTCAGTAGATTTTTGCATTCATGATTAGGCTTGCTGATTAATACAAGTGACCCATCATTCAAATGTAATTCCTTAGTAGCTTCATAGATACGGCATCCGGAGCCTACTGTATTAGGTGTGTTTTGTATTAATGATCTCCATTTCATGTAATCCAGTCTATTTGCGTGAACTGAGTTCATTTAAGTTGTTTCCGGTAAATGTTAAATTTTGTGCGTCATACACACATATACAAACACTTTGAAATAGTTTTTTTTTGAATTTTAATAATATTGAATGCAGTGAAGCTGGAGTGAACCTTGTAGCAGCTCCCCTAAGTCATTACGTAAAGATATGTTTATGGAAAAAAAAATCGTGCGGGCCGGTGCAATCTAAAGATGTGGGAAACTTAGTATTGTCCGAAAAATGAGTGCTGAAAAAGGACTGAAGCTGGCATCAAAGAGGTCGTTAAGTGTGGATTCCCCTCGGTCATCCCCCTTCTTTTGGGGGAGTATTTGTAGTGCTTCGTCAGGTATTGCAGTCACTATAGGGGAGGCAGGCAGGTGAACGTAGCATCAGAGCCGAGAGCCTTCCTCCATTGGCTCGACGTAAAACCAACGTCCCTTGCGCTTTTTGAACAGACTGAGTTCGCGTTGTTCGCCAAATTCGCCACGGGCAATGTATTTTGCGCAAAAAAGGACGGTGCCTTTTGCATCTTCTGGGTGGCCTTTCTCTGTAGCCAGGATTTCCAGTCCAATCCATTGAGTTTGAGAGGCGTATTCTGCAACTTCGAGCGGGTTAAAGCTTTTCTGAAAGCGCGGCCACAAGGTTTCTTTCAGGTAATCGACGTGTTTCGTGGCATAAGCGCTGTATCGTGATCTCATGAGCTGCTCTGCTGTTTCTGGCAGGGCTGTCCCTTCCAGAAATGGGAGGCAGCACTTGCTGAACTCATCTCCTGATTGGCACGGGCAGGGCGTCGTCATCGAATACCTTTCCTTAAAGTTTGCAGGTGCAGCTAAACGATATCTCTTGCGGGAGGTCAAGCAAGGTCTGTGCAAGAAGGGGGAGTGATTAAATTTCGTGTGACTGGCTCAACGGTCCTAAAGCGACTTTCGCGTAAGCTGAAGAAATAGTGCCAGTACACGGTAGGATAAGCATGCAAAGAGGACATATTTTAATTGTCGGGGCAGGTCCTGCTGGTCTGACAACTGCAATTGAGCTGAAGCGACGGGGTTTCACGCCACGTATCATTGATAAGATTGCCCGCCCTCATGCTCAATCCCGTGCGCTCGCAATAAACCCACGTACGCTGCAAATTCTGGAACCATCCGGTGTCACAGACAAGTTGCTGCAAAAGGGGTGGCGGATGAACCATGTTCACTTTCGTGGACCAAGTGATGAACTGCTTGAAGTTAATCTGACTGACATGAATGGGCCTTACGGCTTTATGCTCTCCTTGCCACAGTACGAAACTGAAACTCTTTTAGAGCGACATCTGACAGAGCAGGGGCTGTTGGTTGAAAGAGAATGCGAGTTGGTACGGCTTGAGCAAAATGAGGATGTGATTACAGCCGTTATACAAAATGCCAGCGGAAAAGAAGAGGTGTGTCATCCACCCATGGTGATTGGGGCGGATGGTGCGCATTCGGTGGTACGTTCTCAGATGGGCCTCAGCTTTACGGGTAGTTCTTACCCGCAGGATTGGGGGCTTGTGGATGTGGAGTTAGAGCCAACGCTTTCGATGGATGGGCCAACTATGTTTGATCGGTCTCCCCATGTTTTTGGCATGATTCCATTTTCTGCCAGGAGGGCGCGTCTTGTTTCTGATGTTAGTAACCCTTTGGACGTTATGCCGCCCATGTTAAAGGTTCTTAAGATCAACTGGAGATCGACTTTTCGGATTGCCCATAAGCTGGTGGATTTTTTCCAGAAAGGGCGAGTGTTTCTGGTTGGCGATGCTGCACACATTCACTCACCGTTTGGTGGACGTGGAATGAACCTTGGCATTGAAGACGCGGCATGGCTTGCCTGGCAGGTCTCAACAGGCCATACGCATCAATACATGCTGGATCGTCGGCCAGTTGCTGCGCAAGTTTTAAAGACTGTTGATGAAGGGACGCGATTTCTTGCTTCCAATAGCACTGCAATTCGTCTTTTTCGGCAAAAGTTTATGCCTGTGCTTGGGCGTACAGAGTATTTTCAATCTCGATTTATGAATATTATGTCTGCTGAGAATACGCCATTCCCGCCTTGGCTGGCAGAGGAATAGAGCTGGGCCAACTATCTGGTGAAGGCAAGTAGACAACAAAAAACCGCCTTGCGGCGGTTTGTTTGTTTTTTTGGAGCGGGCGATGAGATTCGAACTCACGACCCTAACCTTGGCAAGGTTATGCTCTACCCCTGAGCTACGCCCGCATATCCAAAAAATCCAACTTCGCGAAAACTCAGCTTCTTAGAGAAACTGGAGCGGGCGATGAGATTCGAACTCACGACCCTAACCTTGGCAAGGTTATGCTCTACCCCTGAGCTACGCCCGCATTCTGTTTCGCTAGAGCCGTTTGTTGCGGCCCCGTCGGTGAGGTGGGAGCTATATGACAAAAGCTTGGGGTGAATGCAACAAAGAATTTGAAATTCATTGTGGGATTTTCAAAGGCATGTGGATGTACGTCATGTCTTGAGTTTATAAAAAATATATAAATTACAGGGTGTTATGATAATCTTTCTCTTGCTTTTGACGCTGTGGAAATAATTGCAACTGAGTAAAATGGCGTAGGGCTATTATGGGTATCAGACGTGTTGCGACAGGAAGTTGAGAAGAGTTATCTCATATATCTCAATGGGATCGAAGCGCTTGAGTTTGATGGTCTTATGAATAGATAGGTTCGCTGACGCACTGGTTGTTAAGTTGTACCTCAAGGTGTGGTGTTCAGATGTCGTTGGAGGGGTTATCAAATGATCTGTACATCTTTTCTTGTGTTGAGGGCAGTATGTCGCAGAAGCGGCTTGCATATGCTGTATGAATTTTGCCAGCTAATGAAAAATGCCCTGGAGAAACGAAAGTCTAATGCTGATGTCATCAGCAAATAAGAATATATTTTAGAGTTATTATAAATCAAAGAAGGCGCAGCTTTTTGAGTGAATAATCACAAAATCACTTTCATGAAGTATATTTAAGTAGAAATATAAAAAACATTCTAGATATTTTTTATATTTCTAAGTTGTATCTTAGTTTTTTGATGCTTGAAATTAGCAAGTTCTGTTGTTTTGGTTATAGTAAATGTCAAGCGGATACATCAATGTGCTTTTGTTTGTAGTGATTCTAAAATGCATCATCTCGTGATGATGGAGGAATTCATGCGAGCAATAATTAAGACATTGATTAGCGCATCTGTTCTCAGCTTGGCTGCTCAGGGAGGAGCCTTTGCTCAATCCGAGCTGTTGGAAGAGGCGCGCGAATACTTCAAGCCGATCCCGCACGCTGTACCTAGTGTAAAAGACAACACAATCACCCGCGAAAAAATTGATTTGGGGCGTAAGCTATTCTTTGACCCAAGGCTTTCGCTCTCAGGTTTGTTGTCGTGTAACAGCTGTCATAACCTTGGCATGGGTGGGGATGACAATCTGGAAACGTCCATCGGCCACGGATGGCAAAAGGGGCCACGTAACGCGCCTACTGTTCTGAATGCGGTGTTCAACCTTGCCCAGTTCTGGGATGGACGAGCAGCAGACCTGAAAGAACAGGCTAAAGGGCCTGTGCAGGCTGGTGTTGAGATGGCAAGTACCCCTGAGCGGGTCGAGACTGTTCTGAACAGTATGCCGGGTTATACCGAGCAGTTTACTCGTGCATTCCCTGGCGAGGATAAGCCCACAAATTTTGATAATATGGCAAAGGCCATTGAGGCGTATGAAGCAACGCTGATTACACCGGCGTCAAAGTTTGATCTGTTCCTTGAAGGTAACGAGAATGCCCTCAGTGCTCAGGAAAAACAGGGCTTGCAGGCGTTTATGGACACCGGTTGTGCCGCTTGTCATGGCGGCGTGAACATTGGTGGTGAAGGCTACTATCCGTTTGGTGTGGTGGAAAAACCCGGCGCAGATGTTCTTCCTGTCAGTGATAAGGGCCGGTTTGCAGTGACGCAGACTGCTGAGGAGGAGTATGTCTTCCGTGCTTCACCTTTGAGGAACATTGAGCTGACTGCTCCGTATTTCCATTCTGGTAAGGTATGGGATCTGCGCCAGGCAGTGGCTATCATGGCAAGCTCTCAGCTTGGTGAAGAGCTTAGTGAGGCAGATATCGATGCGATCACTGCTTTCCTGAAAACACTCACGGGTGAGCAGCCTGTTGTTGAATATCCAATCCTTCCGGTGAGGACAGATTCAACACCACTCCCTGAGCCATCAACCATGACGGCCCACTAAGCAAACCTTTCGCTCCGGTTTGCTGAAGGCAAGCAGTTCTTATGAACTGCTTGCCTTTTTTCGTATGTAGCTTAAAACCATGCGGCGAATTTGTGAGGAGGATGTGCCTCTCATAAGAGGACAGGAGGTCTGATTCTATGCCAGCAAGCCGCGCGCAACTGTTGTCGTTTCTGGAAGAGCTGAATATTCCGGTCTCTACTATTGATCATGAGCCGGTTTTTACCGTTGCCGAGTCTGCTGATCTGCATGACCGCATTCCGGGTGGCCATACAAAGAACCTGTTTTTAAAAGATAAAAAGGGAAACTTGTTTCTCGTTGTAGCTCTTCATGATGCCACGATTGATTTGAAGAAAATCTCAGGTGTTATTGGTGCTTCCGGGCGGGTTTCTTTTGGCAAAGCTGAATTGCTGGAAGAGGTTCTGGGCATTACTCCGGGGTCTGTTACGCCTTTTTCTCTTATAAATGATCGGCAGGCATTGCGTGTGAATGTTGTGTTTGATGCAAAGATGATGGAGCAGGATGTCCTGAACTTCCATCCCTTGCTGAATAATGCTTCTACCGCCATTTCTGCGGAGGGGTTGATGACCTTTGCAAAAGGGTGCGGACATGATGCTAAAGTGCTTGCTGTTTCTGCAGAAGCACAGAAAGTCGCGGAAGATCTATAAAACTGAGAGATCAGCAATTGTAATTGTTCGGTTCTGAGACCATTTTAAGCATCAGTAAAGTTTAGACAGGTGGAGCGCCAGAACGTGCAGCTCCCGCTTCAGGTAAAGGGTCAAGATAATGAGTGGATCCGGTTATTCCGTAGGTGGCAGCTTTGGTGGCTCCCTTGGTGGTGGATATGGTGGTGGTTATCAGGCCAATACGCAGACAGGTGCCGCTCCTGCATCGTCAGCTCCTGCCGGAGATCTGATCGTGGAGACAACCACACAGACTTTTATGAAGGATGTGATTGAAGGTTCTCGCAATCAGGTTGTTCTAGTGGACTTCTGGGCACCGTGGTGCGAGCCATGCAAGCAGTTGACTCCTACACTTGAGAAGGTTGTCAAAGAGGCTAACGGTGCTGTTAAACTGGCCAAGATGAACATTGAGGAGTACCCGGAAGTTGCGGGGCAAATGGGTGTTCAGTCTATTCCAGCTGTGTTTGCCTTTAAAGGTGGTCAGCCGCTTGATGGCTTCATGGGTGCACAGACCGAAGGCGAGATCAAAAAGTTTCTTGAGCGCATCGGTGTGAAGATTGGCCCAAGTGATCTGGAAGTGATGCTTGAAAAGGCAGATGAGCTTCGCGAAGCTGAAGGTTATCCGGAAGCTGCTCAACTTTATGGTGGAGCACTTTCCATTGAAGCTGGCAATGTTCGTGCGCTGAGCGGTCTTGCGATGTGTTATCTGGCGCTTGATGAAAAAGATCATGCCAAGCAGATGCTGGATATGGTGCCGGAAGATCAGCAAGGTTCACAGTACTTTATCGCTGCAAAGGCTGCACTTGAGCTTGCTGAGCAGTCTGAAGGACTTGATGATCTGGCTGAGCTGCGTGCGCGTGTTGAAGCGAATGCAGACGACCATCAGGCACGTTTCGACCTCGCTCTTGGATTGAGCGGTAAGGGAGATAAAACCGGTGCCGTTGATGAACTGATTGAGATTATTCGCCGTGACCGTGAGTGGAATGAAGATGGTGCGCGTAAACAGCTGTTGCAGTTCTTTGAAGCCTGGGGATTCAAGGATGCCGGGGCTGTTTATGGTCGCCGTAAACTCTCCTCAATTTTATTCTCGTAATCTTGGCCTGATAATTAAAGTGGAGAGCACTTAAGTGGCCTCGATGTCTGTTGGAAATGCCACCTACGCAGGTCTTGATGACCTGCCACAGGTTGTGCCCCTGTTTGTTTTGCCGGGAGCTATCTTACTCCCGCGCTCTCATATGCCCCTCAATGTGTTTGAACCACGTTATACGGCGATGGTTGATAGTGCATTGCGGACCGATAGGATGATCGGGATCGTTCAGCCGCAGTTTGATACGAGCGATGAAGAGCTGGCCGGTCGGCCTCAGCTTTGCTCTGTGGGCTGTATGGGACGGATTACTGGCTTTCAGGAGAGTGGAGATGGTCGTTATCTGATCACTCTCTCCGGGGTGTCACGATTCACAATTCGCGGTGAGCTTGAGGAGCGTTCTCCTTTCCGTCGTGGACATGTTGATGCAAGCAGTTTTTCAAGTGATCTGAAAGTTGGCGTTGGTGAAGATGATGTTGATCGGGATCAACTGCTTTTCACACTTAAGGAATATCTGAGTGTGAATGATCTGGAAGCGGACTGGGAAAGCATCAATTCTGCTTCTACCGAGGTATTGGTCAATGCGCTTTGTATGATGAGCCCTTATGGTCCCAAAGAAAAGCAAGCGCTGCTGGAAACAAAGAGCCTGAAAGTGCGCGCCGATATGTTGGTTGCACTGGCAGAAGTTGAACTGGCACGCGGTAATGGCAGTGCTGGCGGTACTTTGCAGTAGCACTGACACTAACGAAAGGATGGCGGCTTTATGGCTGAGTTTGAAGCACCACAATTAGATCGACGCCTGCTTGAACTGCTGGTTTGCCCAGTGACTAAAACCACGCTTGAATATAATGCAGAAACACAAGAGCTGGTCTCGCGTGCTGGTAAGCTGGCTTACCCAATCCGTAATGGAATTCCGATTATGTTGGAAGAAGAAGCGCGAAAGATTGAGGACTAACGCAGCTCTGAGAGCGCAGTAACGGACCTCGAAAGGCTAGGAGAGTAAATCTTCCAGCCTTTTTGAAAGGTCTTTGGGATCGCCCAGCACACGCAGTGTTTTTATGCGTGCAGCAGACCCTGTAATGACTTCAGCTGAAGATTTGGGAACCGAGAGAGCTTTTGCAAAGAGCATGGCAACAGCCTTGTTTGCTGCGCCTTTTTCCGGTACTGCACGGACTCGTGCCAAAACAAGCGAGCGACCATCTGCTTGCTCGCTTATCTTTTCAATCTGGTCTTTTGAAGATTTTGGGGTGAGGCGGACGGCTATGAGAATTCCGTCAGCCTGTAATTGCCAAGGGCGTTTGTGGTCTACCACTATTTAAAAGACATAGGGATAGACGTAGAGGCCAATGATACGCTCGATAAGGAAGATGCCGAGCAGCAGAACGATTGGGGAGAGATCCAATCCTCCCATAGCTGGCAGAAAGCGGCGGATCGGACGTAAGAGCGGCTCTGTGAGATTGTAAAGCGTCTGCCCTATCATTGCGATGAACTGGTTATGTGAGTTTACAACATTGAATGCGTAGAGCCATGAGAAAATCACGTTCGCAATAATGACCCACGTGTAAAGATTTAGAATGATGAAGACAACATCAAGAATAGCGCGCATGGGCTGATTAAACTCCAGGTTTGCGGAGATGAACGATCTGAGTTGCTTCCTTTGAGCTAATACTCGGGAAACACAGTTGTTCCTCATGTAGCTTTGAACTGAGGCACCTGCAAGATCCAGTATGCCCCATTTTTCTATATTTTGAGCTAATTTCCTGATCTCAACCTGAAAAAATAGCAGAAAGCGGGTGCAGTTTACGCTGATTTGGGAGAGTAAACTGCGATGGTGTGGTCTGAGCCTGATTATCAGTCAAAGTGGTAGGCTGGTTTGAAGCTTTCCGGAAGGTGAATTGGTTTACCCTTTTCCGGGAACATTTCCTGCATCAAACAAGCTGCGATGCGGTGAGAGATAGCGTAGGAGATCTTGAAGCCGCCTGTGGCTACCCATGTTTTCTTAGTGCCCGGAACAAGGCCTACCAAAGGATCGCGTTTCTTACATCTCGGGCGGATGCCTGCCCACCGATCAATGATTGGTGCTCCTTTCAGCGCGGGGCAGAAGCCAATGGCTTTGCTGAGCATGGCTTGGATGTCTTTTTCAACCGGCTCTGCTGTCGCCCATTCCTTTTCTGAGGTTGAGCCGATGGCGACTGTTCCATTGGCGTGGGAGACAACATAAATGCCGTCGTCGTAGATGACAGGAAGAGGGCGATCTGTTTTGTATTCGAGCAGAAGGGATTGTCCCTTTTCGCCCATGCCGATGGTCTTTCCGGCCATCTCGCTTAGCCTGCCAAATCCCTCATATCCCGCAGAAAGGACGATGCGGTCAGCGGTCAGGGTTGCGCCATTATCAAGGGTGACTGTACTTGTTTCTTCGTCAAAGCCAAGGAACTCGGTGTGTTCCATGATATCTATTTGAGTTTCGAGCAGGGCTTTCAGACCAGTGGAAACAAGGCGCGGGTTTGCTCGGGCGGCAAGGGTATCCCAGATGATACCAAGTGGAGCTGCTTCAGGTGTGAGCCAGTCGTTGTAAGGTGTTTCTTTCACAACGTTAAAGGTGAAGCCGGTTTTCTCGCTGTTCCAGTGCACTTTGCTTTCCTCCACCCGGGAGAGGGCGTGTGCAAGCTTGTGCTCTGTGTAAAGCGGGATTAAGCGGCCTGCACGACTGTAACCAACTGATAAGCCTGTGGCGGCTTCCAGCTCGGTGACGATGTCAGAAAGTTCAGTTAATGCATCCAGCTGAAACTGTTTTTTATCGTTCCAGCGGTTCGGCACATGCGGCATAAGTGCGCCGACAAGACCCCGGCTCGCACCGGAAGCGATTGTATTTTTCTCCAGGAGTGCAATCTTCATGCCCTGGCCCAGAGCAGCTTTGGCGACGCTGAGGCCAAAGATACCGCCACCGACAACAACTAAATCATAGGTCATGTTTTTTTATTTCCCGGGTTGAGGTATAAGCCCAACCTGTTTTTCGTCACAAGTTGGTTTAGACATATGACAGAGCGCCCAAAATTGGAATGGGATGACGCCAATGTGCCGTATGCGTCGCAGTTTGGAGACACATATTACTCCAAGGGCGGTGGATTAGGTGAAACGCGCTACGTATTCTTGCAGGGAAATAAGTTACCTGAGCGATGGAAGGGAAGGAGCTCTTTCACGATTGCGGAGCTTGGGTTTGGGACCGGGCTAAATTTTCTGACCACTTTGCAGCTGCTTTTAAGCTTACCGGTTGAGGTGCGGCCAGAGTTAACGTTTATTTCTTTTGAACTCTATCCGATGTCTGGTGAGGAAATCGGGAAGGCTCTCTCACAGTGGCCCGAACTTGAAGGTTTAACTGCCAGATTGATTGAGGCGTGGAAACCGAAAGATGGCTGGAATGAAATGACTTTTGAAGGTGCTCGTTTGCTGTTGGGTGTCGGAGATGCACGTGAGATGTTGCCGGGTCTTTCCAGACCTGTGGACGCATGGTTTCTTGATGGTTTCAACCCCGCGCGGAATCCTGAGCTATGGTGTAAAGACCTGATGTGCTGCGTGGCTAAGAAAACGGCTGAAGATGGGACTTTTGGCACCTACACCGCTGCTGGATGGGTGCGACGCAATCTGCAAGCTGTAGGTTTTGATGTGCGACGGATCAAAGGTTTTGGCAGAAAACGCCAGATGATGGTGGGGCAGAAGACTGCCACCACATCGTCTTTGTAACTCAGCATTCCGGCAGGTTGACTGCTAGTCCACCCTTACTGGTTTCTTTGAACTTATCGTTCATCTCAACTCCGGTTTGGCGCATGGCCTCTACGCAGTTGTCTAATGGCATGTAGTGAGAACCATCGCCTCGCAGTGCCAGTGAGGCTGCGGAAACGGCCTTGATAGCTCCAAGGCCGTTGCGTTCAATACAAGGCACTTGCACAAGTCCTCCAACTGGATCACAGGTCATACCCAGATGGTGCTCCAGTGCGATCTCTGCGGCGTTTTCAATCTGCTCGTTTGTTCCGCCGAGCGCAGCGCACATTCCTGCTGCTGCCATAGCGGCTGCTGAGCCGACTTCGCCCTGACAGCCGACCTCTGCACCTGAGATGGAAGCGTTGTGTTTGATGATACCGCCTATTGCCGCAGCAGTGAGCAAGAAGGTTTTGATGCCTTCATCATTGCTGCCCGGGCAATGTTCGCGGTAATATTTGATGGTCGCCGGGATAACGCCAGCTGCGCCATTGGTTGGTGCCGTGACAACCTTTCCGCCAGCTGCGTTCTCCTCATTCACTGCCATAGCGTAAACAGAGAGCCAGTCATTTGCCACGTGCGGCATAGTCATGTTGTGGCCTCGCTCGTCTTCCAGTTGGCGTTTTATCGCGGCGGCACGACGCTTGACTGTGAGGCCTCCGGGTAAATCACCTTCTGTGTTCAGTCCACGTTCCATGCAGGCGTTCATTACCTCCCAGATATGCCAGAGTTTTTCCTCTAGTTCTTGCGGATCTGAAGCAGTGAGTTCATTAGCGCGTTTCATCTGGGCAATGCTCTTGCCGGATTTTTTGCCCATTGCCAGCATTTCTTTTGCACTGGCAAATGGGTAGGGTGCGCTTTGGGGGCTGAGATCTTCAGGGCGGCCTTCAGTTTCGGCAGTTCGTTGACGTTCGAGCTCTTCCGCAGTTACCACGAAGCCACCACCTATGGAGTAGAAGGTTTCCTGCATGTGGAGGCGGTTTTGTGCATCATAAGCTTCGATGACCATGCCATTTGCGTGGCCTGGCAGGTTCTTTTCAAAATCGAATATGACGTCTTTATCAGGGTCGAAATCAAGAGCAGGCAATCCGGGTAGTTTGACTTGCTTGCTTTGTGCAACCTTCTTTTCCAAAATTTCAGCTTCGTCTGGATCGAGTGTTTCTGGAGTGCACCCAGCTAACCCTAAAATGACGGCCCTATCAGTCGCATGACCTTTACCGGTCCATGCAAGGGAGCCGTGGAGCGTGCAGCGCAGTCGTTTAGGTGCGCCAGCGCCCGGCCAGATACGGCGTCCGTCTCTGAGCTCATCCAGAAAACGGGCTGCTGCAGTCATTGGCCCCATTGTATGTGAGGAAGAGGGGCCTATGCCGATTTTAAAAATATCGAATACGCTAAGGAACATATGCAGGCACCTTTCACAGGCTTTGCCTTGAGTTTTTAATCGCGGCATTTGGTATTGCCGCATATGGTGTAATCACCAACTATCGATTTTCTGTAAGAAATAGTCTCCAAAAGCCTACAAGCCAAGTGGATTTTTCATTTGGCACCTGAGATGTATCATCTCATTCGGGTCTGGTATTTACAGTTTCCTGAGTGTGAACATTTTCTTCACTATAGTCAGCGGCTGCTTTCTGCAAAAACTACCAACTAAAGACTGCATGTTGAGGGCTGGATACGTATTTTTTTTGCACTGGAGAAAACTCAATGAAGTGTGACCGAGCAGACTGAGGCTTATCCGTTATTCAGTTCAATTATAAGATATTTCTCGGTCGAAAAACTACAAGTTGTACAAGTGCAACATATAGCGTAAAATAACCTAAATGCGAACCATTGGGGCGTTTTACTCGTATATCATGGATTGCAAGTTTTTCTGACTCAGGGCCTTGAAATGACCTCTGTAATTCGATTGATCACTGGTGCGTCACTTGTGGTTTTTTCTAGCCATGCTCTTGCTGAGGATCGCTTTATTCCCGATGACCTCACTGAGGAGCAGGCAACCAAGCAATACGTGATTGATATTGGCGTCGCTGGCTTCGTCAATCCAAAATATGATGGAGCTGATGAGTATATCATCTATCCGCTTCCACTTATTGCCTTTAGTCGGTTCTATTTGCCTGGATATGGTCAGATAGAAAAAGACAGGACTGATGGTATCTTCTTTTATCCGAGCTTTGGTTTTGTGGGAGAACGCTCAGCTTCAGACAGCTCGCGTCTTGCTGGAACCCGAAGGATACCATGGGCTGGCGAAATTGGTCTTGGTGGAGGGTTTCGGCATGATTGGTTTCGCGCATTTATAGAGATTCGCCACGGTTTTAATGGTCACAGAGGCTTTGTTGGTCGTGCTGGAATTGATGTTATTTCAGAAATCACCGATGACCTCACATTTACTTTCGGTCCGCGCATAGATGCTGCAGATGGAAGTTATATGGACACTTACTTTAGTGTTCCGGCTGGTGCCTCAAGAGGGCCTTTTGATGCTGATGGCGGCTTTAAAAGTGTAGGGGCTATTATAAGGGCAAGCTATTCTTTAACCGACACGTGGGGATTGCATCTGCAAGGTGGATATGATCGCTTGATCAATACGGCTGCGGACAGCCCAATCACCTCGAATGATAATATGTGGTCCGTTGGTCTTGGAGCGACCTACCGCGTTTCATTCGACGTATTTGACTAAGGCAGTTTTGGATTTCCGCAGATAATTAAACTTTCGCAGGTCTGCGGGAGTTTTTTGTGTTTGTTTTTCGAGGTGAGGTGGTTCGCGCTCATATAAAATCATAGCGCTTATCTCTGCTTTAAACAGACTTTCTCACATACTTTTTTGATGAGCTTTTCTATTCTGTAGAGTTGTTGCAGTGAGTATTAAGTATATTTTAATCGGTTTGCGAAATGCGAATCGTGAATATTACTGCTGGAACATCTCAATAACAGACTTACCCTTTCGCGCGTGCTAATTCAGCTTGGAATATCTGAGTTGCGTGTGGGGGCTGACAGTATGCGTACTATTATTGCAATTGCCGGGATTCTTTTTGTTGTTTTGCTTTGGGTATTGCCTGCTGAAGCCACGGCAAAAATAGTCACTGCAAAGATAGATCTTTCTGAACAGACAATGCGAGTATATGTGAACGGCAAGGTGTGGCATTCCTGGTCCGTCTCGACTGCGCGGCGTGGCTACAGAACGCCGGTTGGTACCTTCAGGCCGACACGCATGCACAAACGCTACTTCTCTCGCAAGTATAATGGTGCGCCAATGCCATATTCCGTGTTCTTTTATAAAGGCTACGCGATCCACGGGACCAATGTGATTAAGCGTCTGGGGGCACCTGCTTCGCATGGGTGTGTGCGGTTGCACCCCAGAAATGCAAAGCGCCTGTTTAGTTTGATCAAGTCGCACGGGCCTTCAAACGCAAAAATTGTGATTGTAAAATAGAGAACACGCTTTGCGTGCATTCAATGAGCGGATGTGATATCCGTCAATAAAGTAGTTTACCCTTGTTTGTGCAGGGGATCCTTACTACATCAATGCCTATGAGATGTGCTTGAAGGCATGTGAGCGGAAGAAGCAAGTCGGGTCGCAAACGCCTGCTTCTCCCGCAATCGCGCTGAATACGCATAACTCAACAATCAGCGTGTCTTTCCTAACGCTAAAATCTTGCCAAAAGGTTGGCACGCTGATTTTTTTGATTGAAATTTTGCGGGATAAAACAATTTTTCTGGTTCACATGTGTGTAACTCATATGCGTTAGGCAAAGAAAAAGAGGGCTTTGAAATACGCTCAAAAACCCTCTTGATATTCTCTGTAGCTGATTACGCAATACCTAGATATCAGCTACCTATGTAAGAGCAAAAGGCGTGCCAGTTTTAGCTTGATGCGTGAGCACAATATCTAGCTTCTTTGAATTCATTCTCTTCAAAATGCAGGTTAATTTAATGGATTGATTACCTCTGCTGCATCGCAAATTGCAATGCGGTTCGCGAGTGTTAACTGTTGCGTTCAGGTTTAGTTAAATTCATGATCCAGATTGAGAGTGCTTCTTTGGCCGATGTGATCGTAGTTTTCGGTGGCCCATTTTTTTGCAGCCTGTCTGCCAATGTCATGCAGCAGCTCTACAAACTCCCATTGTGGATTAAGTTTTGAAGACGCCCCGAAGGGGGCCAGATCGTTAGTTGCCTCGATGCGATGCATGAAGACACGGGTATATTTGTCTGTGTCCAGGCGTCCTTCCTGAATCAGGCGTGTTACGAACTCAATGGCGCGCAACTCTCGTAGTAGCGTGGAGTTGAAGGTGATCTCGTTTAAGCGCTCTGAGATTTCCTGTGCAGTGTGAGGAAGTTCTGAACGCTCTACCGGGTTAATCTGGATAAGGAGCACATCCGTATGACCGCCAGCCTTGAAAAGCGGGAACAATGGCGGGTTTCCCATGAACCCCCCATCCCAATACGCTTCATCTCCAATTTCGACCGCCTGATACATATGTGGCAAACAGGATGAAGCCATTACGGCGTCCAGCGTGATTTCGTCATTTGCGAACACTTTGATCTTGCCTGTACGGACGTTTGTCGCCGCCACATATACATCGATCTGATCACACCTTCGGACGCGCTCAAAATCGATCTGCTGGTCAACGAGATCGCGGAGCGGGTTATAGTTCATGGGATTGAGCTGATAAGGTGAGACAATTCGAGATGTCAGATCCCATGCAAGAAACATGGGTGAGTTATCCAGACTCCAGTTGCCCATGAAAACATCCAGCGGATTACGCTGAAACGGACTGGTTTCACCAGCAGCACTGACAGCTTTCCAAAAGCGGGAGAGGGCCTCTCGTGCGCCCTCTTGACCACCCTCAACAAGTCCGTCTGCCATGACAACGGCGTTCATTGCGCCTGCACTGGTGCCGGAGATGCCGGTGATCTCCCAGTATTCATTTTCAAGTAGCCAATCCAATACGCCCCAGGTGAAGGCTCCGTGAGCGCCTCCTCCTTGTAAGGCAAGATTAATTTTTTTTCGTTCATTCTTTGTAGTTATCTGGGCCGCTGCCATGAGAATCTCCCTGGATCACCAGATTAAACAACTAAGGAAGTAGATGACTATTGTGCTGTCCAGCCACCATCAATTGGCAATAGTGTTCCTGTGATTGATGCAGCTGCATGAGAGCACAGAAATACCGCCAGGCCAGCTACCTGCTCTACACTGACAAATTCTTTGGTTGGCTGTGCGGCGAGCATGACCTCTTTTTTAACTTGCTCCTCTGTCATGTTGCGGGCCTTCATTGTGTCCGGAATTTGCTTTTCGACCAGTGGCGTCCAGACATAACCGGGGCAAATGGCGTTGACGGTAATGTTGTCTTCGGCAACTTCCAGCGCGACTGTTTTTGTAAGACCCGCGATACCGTGCTTGGCGGAAACGTAGGCTGCTTTGAAGGGAGAAGCGACAAGTGCGTGTGCAGAGGCGGTGTTGATGATGCGTCCCCAACCTGCCTCGCGCATATATGGGACAGCCGTCCGGATTGTATGGAAAGCTGATGACAGATTGATCGCGATGATGGCATCCCATTTCTCAACCGGAAAATGCTCAATTGCTTCCACGTGCTGAATACCTGCATTATTTACAAGCACGTCAACTGAGCCAAGCGTTTTTGCTGCTTCATGGATCATCGCATGAATTTCGTCGGGCTTTGTCATATCAGCGGGTGAATAAATGCATTTGACGCCAAACTCGGTTTCGATACTTGTGCGTTCTTTCTCAATTGCGTCGGTGTCACCAAAGCCATTAATTACAATGTTTGCGCCTTGTGCTGCCATGGCACGGGCGTAACTCAACCCAATACCTGAGGTAGACCCGGTGATGACGGCTGACTTTCCTGAAAGCATGTTTGGCCTCCTGACCAGAAAACTGAAAATACGTGGTTGTGAGCTTGCGTTACTTTTTGCGCTGATTGCATTAGCAAAAAGCATAGGTATGTCGCTGGCATTACAGATGGTCGGGTGTGACCAATCTACGGACCTTGACCATATGACCGGGCTTGGCGGGTGCAGTGCACTAAGCAAACTGACTAGCATCATTTTGAGGTCAGGTTTACTGTCAAATCTTAGGGGCTAGTGTGATTTTAGTCTGCCATCAAACTGAGTTGAAACTGTGCTAAAAAGTTGACAGAGCGGGCTGCATGCGGCACTTGCTTGCCTACCGAATTATCCCAGTGGAATGATCATGACTGACACGAGCTTAAGTTATTTTTCTGCCCCATTTCCGCGGCGCCAATCTGTAGCGGTGAATGTTGGTGGTGTTGTTGTTGGCGGTAATGCGCCTGTGGTTGTGCAGTCGATGACAAACACGGATACCGCAGATGTAGATTCCACTGTTGCTCAGGTTTCGGCACTGGCACGCGCCGGGTCAGAATTAGTCCGTATTACTGTTGATCGTGATGAATCAGCTGCTGCTGTGCCGCGCATTAAGGAGCGTTTGCAGCGTATTGGCGTTACTGTGCCACTGGTTGGTGACTTTCACTATATCGGGCACAAGCTGTTGACGGATCATCCTGATTGTGCGGAGGCGCTGGATAAGTATCGGATTAATCCGGGTAATGTGGGCTTTAAGTCCAAAAAAGATGCTCAGTTTGGTCAGATCATTGATTTAGCAACTAAGCACGACAAGCCCGTGCGTATTGGAGTGAACTGGGGATCGCTGGATCAGGAACTGCTGACTTATCTGATGGATAAGAACCAGGATGAAGGTTCGCCGCTGACCGCGCAGGAAGTGATGCGCGAAGCGATTTGCCAGTCTGGTTTGCTGTCGGCTCAGCGTGCTGAGGAGTTGGGCCTTGGACGTGATAAGATCATTCTTTCAGCTAAGGTTTCTCAGGTGCAGGATCTGATTGCAGTCTATACTGATCTGGCACAGCGTTGTAATTATGCGCTTCATCTTGGTTTGACAGAAGCTGGTATGGGTACCAAAGGTATTGTGGCCTCCTCAGCTTCCATGGGTATTTTGTTACAGCAAGGCATTGGCGATACTATTCGTATTTCGCTTACACCGGAGCCGGGCGGCGATCGCACACGCGAGGTGCAGGTGTCTCAAGAACTGTTGCAGACCATGGGCTTTCGCAGTTTCGTGCCGATTGTCGCGGCTTGTCCGGGGTGTGGACGTACAACTTCAACTGTTTTCCAGGAACTTGCTCAGGAAATTCAGGCGCATATTCGTGAGAGTATGCCCAAATGGCGTGAGCAGTATCCCGGAGTTGAAGAACTCAACGTAGCGGTTATGGGGTGTATTGTGAACGGGCCGGGTGAATCCAAGCATGCAGATATTGGTATTTCTCTTCCCGGAACAGGTGAAACCCCGGCAGCGCCAGTGTTTGTTGATGGTGTGAAGGCTGTCACGTTACGTGGACCAAATATCGCTGAGGACTTTAAGGCGATGGTTCTGGATTACATTGAGAAGCGTTATGGTACAGGCGCTTCTTCTGAACGCGAGATTTCGTAGATGTCGCTTGAGCGGTTTGTTAAAATAGTAGAACATAAAATCAGAGAGAATGCTCCGAAGGAAAAGCCTTCTGTTCTGGTGATATCTTCTCAGGTGATCAGTGGTTGTGTAGGTATGCGCGGAGCTGTTTTTGCTCTGGAGCGTATGGGCTTTGATGTCTGGATGCTGCCAACCATTTTGCTACCCTGGCATCCGGGGCAAGGCGCTGGTGAACGGATTACGGCAGATGCGGATGCTTTTAGCCGTATCGTTGGTCAGATCTGTGCCAGTGAGCGACTTAAGAATGTTAAGGGGGTTCTTTCTGGTTACATTGCAAATGCGGATCAAGTTGCTGGTGTTGCCAAAATTGTGCAGCAAGTGAAAGCGAATAACCCTGATAGCGTTTATCTGTGTGATCCCGTAATCGGTGACAAGGGCGGTTTATATGTCTCTGAGCTGATTGCGGATGCTATTCGTGATCAGTTGCTCCCGCTGGCTGATGTGATTACGCCAAACCGCTACGAACTGGCCTGGTTGAGTGGATTTGGTACAGAGATGGAAAACGAAGCTGTTGCAGCAGCGCGTAGCCTGAATGTGGAGCGGACGATTGTTACCTCTTCTCCTGCAATCCGCCGTAATTCCATCTCCAACCTGTTGGTCGGGCCTCAAGGCAGTCTTGCGATTGAACATGCTGAGGTTGATGGTGCGCCGAACGGGACCGGAGACCTGCTCGCAGCGCTTTATCTGGCACGCAGTTTAGCTGGTCAAAGTGATGCAGAGGCACTGAAAAAAGCAACTGCATCAACCTTCGAGCTGGTTGCTCGCTCCGTTAAGGTTGGATCAGACGATTTGCTATATGCAGAGCATCAGGACCCTCTCATTCAACCCATGGCACTTGTGAACACACGCCGTGTGGTTGAGGCTCCTCAGAGTGCCTAACAGAGATGGCAGATCAGCTGGTTTATCTGGCTGGTTGCTCTAATTCCAGAATGTTGCCCTCCGGGTCTCGCATATAGATGATGCAGGTGGGATTCCGTTTTGAACCAAAAGTGGTGATTTCGCCAAGTTTGGCACCTCCGGCTGCGAGAACTGCAGAAATTGCTGCGTTTAGATCTTCTGTTTGGAAGGCGAGATGCCCGAAGCCTGGTTCATTTACTCTAGGTACTGGCCTTTCATGTGTTTCTGCGTGCTGGTGTATTTCGAGAAATAGGTTCGGACAGTTCGGCAAGCCCAGCCAAATTGAGTATATCTTTGAGTTTGGCAGGCCATTCCCCCTAGATACTTTTTCGCCAGATAATTCTTTTGGATCGTGTAGATAGTGGCATTTGCAAACACTGATGTAGAAAGATGCGAGTTCGTTTGCATCTCTTGCGACAAGGTTGATATGAGTTAATCTCATGGTATCTGCGCTCTCCCCTGTTGAAGAAGCATAGAGAAAAATATCACCTTGAAAACAGGTTTATTGTTGGATGTATGCTGCCGATCTCAAAACGAAAGACACGCCCAAAGGGGGACCTTTTTGTGTTGCAGGTGTTGATGGATGCAAAGCTGGCTGGATTGCTGTCTTTCGCTGGCTTGGTGGGGATCGTGAGCCTGAGATACATGTTTTTGAACAGTTCGCTGAGTTGGTGAGCTCGCAGTGCTCACCGCGTAAGGTTGCTGTTGATATGCCGATTGGTCTGCCTGATAAGATTGGGCGGTGTGGGCGTGGGCCTGAAAAGGCGGTGCGTCCGCTTTTAGGTATGCGACAGTCTACGGTATTTTCTATTCCGGCGCGTGCTGCAATCTATTGCGAGGATTATCGTGAAGCTTGCTCGATGGCATTGGCGCATTCTTCACCCCCCAAGAAGGTTTCAAAGCAGGCGTTTTACCTCTTTCCAAAGATCCGCGAGATTGATCAGTTGATGACACCTGAGCTTGAAGAGAGAGTGTACGAAGTTCATCCGGAGGTTGCTTTCTGGCGCCTTAATGGACAGGAGCCGATTGCGGTTCCCAAGAAAGTCAAGGGAACCAGCTATGCACCGGGGCTTGATGCGCGTCGGGATTTACTGGTGCAATTTGGGTACTCTGCCAGTTTTCTTGATCAGAAACCGTCCAAAGGCGCTGCGCGTGATGATTTGATGGATGCAGCAGTGAATGCGGTCATTGCAGAACGACTGCTTCACGGACAAGCGGAGCCGTTTCCCGCTGATTACAAGAGAGACGAACGGGGTCTGCGCATGGCAATTTGGGCCTGAAGTAAGTTATAGTTGCGGTTTTATGCGTGGGGCAGGGGCATTCGGGTATGGGTCGATGGCCGTTGCTGCGATTTTTTTCTGGCTTCCAACACGTCTGTCTGAAAAAAGTGAGGTGAAGTAGCTGAAGGCTCTTTCTGTCTCAGACTGCTTCTCGGTTTCTGGAGCTTTTGATGCGAGTGCAAGAGCTTTAGCGGACTTTACGTTGACTGGCGTCGCGTTTACAGGTGCTTTATCAGCAGTTTCTGTCGGTGCTTTTGCTGTGTCTGTGGTGGACGTGCCACCAAAGAAAGCGGCAATCTTCTCTTTGCGGCGCTTGCTGTTTGCCATTGCGATCTGAATTTCAGCAATTTCACGGGCGTCTCTATCCTGCTTCTTTGCAACTGCTACTGCGATGTGCTCCGGTACAGTGTAGGCTGGGCATGCATTGCGAGCGTTGAATTTGGTGCCGCGTTTGTCTGCCTTCGCATTAAAGACATATTGCTTATTGCAGACTTCAATAGATGGCGGGCGCTTTGTGACCGCGAAATGATCATAACCCCGCTTCAGCATGCGCCAGAACTCGTAATGCTCGGAATCGGTATGTTTCGCCATATTCTCAGGCGTCATGCGGAATGGGAAGGCCTGTACCTGGAACTTTCTCTGCCCTCCAAGGAAGCTATCGCGACCCAGTGCGTAAATATCGGCGATCTGATCATCCGTCATGGCATAGCAACCGCGAGAGGAGCAGGCTCCGTGAACCATTAGATGGGATCCTGTACGATCATGGGCGCGGTCAAACTTGTTTGGAAAGCCGAGGTTGAACGACAGGTAATAGGATGAGAAGGGGTTCATAAGACCCGGAGTAACTTCATAGAAGCCTTCGGGGGCCTGACGATCACCCTCTTTGATCTTTGGGCCGAGTTTTCCAGACCATTTGCATATGTCGAAGGTTTCCAGCAGTGCGTATTCGCCGCCTTCGGTTTGCTTCCAGACTTCAAGCTCAGATTCTTCCTTGAACAAGCGCACCATTATTGGGGACTTAAGCGCCATGTCTTTGGACTTCATCTTGCTGGATAAGCTGCGGCTAACGGGCTGCTGATGCTTTTCAGTGCCGAACTCTGATCCCTGACAAGCTGCGAGTGTTAAAGTTAGTGCAAGTACAGTTGCGTGCCGCACGTTTTTGCCAGTAACTCTTTGAAACACTTTCATCATGTGCTTGACCCACCATGCAGGGGCGTTTTCTGCCCGCACCTTAATCCCGACTCTACAGATAGACTATCTGAGTTAAGGTTGACCAAATCTTACCACAGAACACCCTGTTTCTAGTGGGCGAAAGGTCTCTTTACGGCAGTTTCTCCCAAATTTGATTGCAGCAAACAAAAAAGGCATCAGATGTATGCCTGATGCCTTTATATAAAGTTTGTTGAAAACCTGCAATAAATCGGAGGTTCTGGTTAGCTGAGTTCACGACCTATGCGTAAGAACTTCTCCCGACGCTGCTTCTTCAGCTCATCGGAAGTGTGGCTGGAAAGCTTGCCAAGGGCCGTTTCGATGGTGTTGCCAGCGCGGTCAATGACGATTTCCTTTGCGCGATGAGCGCCGCCGATTGGTTCTTTGATGATTTCATCAATAATGCGGAAGCCGGAAAGATCCTGCGCTGTGATCTTCATGTTGGTTGCAGCGTCCTGTGCTCGGGTGCTGTCACGCCACAAGATAGATGCGCCTGCTTCCGGAGAGATTACAG
This sequence comes from uncultured Pseudovibrio sp., assembly GCA_947496145.1. Taxonomy (GTDB): domain Bacteria; phylum Pseudomonadota; class Alphaproteobacteria; order Rhizobiales; family Stappiaceae; genus Pseudovibrio. Next base: position 22,351 of record CANMBS010000019.1, on the reverse strand, counting down.
AGTAGATAGAGTGTTCAAGCATTGCCACATGGTTGGTGGTTGCGACAGCGATTGCACCGCCTGAACCACCTTCACCAATAACAATAGAGATGTTTGGAACACCAAGTCCAAGGCACATGTCTGTGGAGCGAGCGATTGCTTCTGCCTGACCGCGCTCTTCAGCACCAATACCGGGATATGCGCCTGCCGTGTCAACGAAAGACACAACCGGAATGTTGAAGCGGTCAGCCAGCTCCATGATGCGAACGGCTTTGCGGTAACCTTCCGGGCGTGCCATGCCGAAGTTGTGCTTCAGACGGCTTTCAGTGTCGTTACCCTTCTCCTGACCGAGAACTGCAATGGACTGCCCACGGAAGCGACCGAAGCCTGCAATAATCGCACAATCCTCAGAGAATTTGCGATCTCCAGCAAGTGGTGTGAAGTCGGTGATCAACGTTTTGATGTAGTCCAGAGCATGCGGACGGTCTGGATGGCGAGCCACAAGGGTCTTTTGCCATGGCGTCAGACGAGAGTAGATGTCGCTAAGCGCCTGATCGGCTTTTTCCTGAAGACGGGCAATCTCGTCTTCCACATCAACTGCTTCCCCACCTTCAGCCAGGATCTTTAATTCCTGTACTTTTCCTTCAAGGTCAGCAACTGGTTTTTCGAATTCGAGGTAACTGCGCATATTGGATATTCACTCGTAACAATCAGCGGGCTGGACCCGCCGACAAAAAGGCGTTGGACCGCGCTATAATTTTGGCGCGACACTGGCGACAGCAGGGTCATCTGTCAAGGCTTTGCAGTACAAATGTGGGTGCTTGACGTGCCTCAAACAAGAAGATTTTGGATTAGAAGTGCAAAATCTATCTCGATGCCGTTTTTTTGCGCAAGCCTGACGTATTGGGCAGGTTAAGCTTGGATGCTTCCAAAACCAATGTACCTGTAGAAGTCGGGATCGATACTCGATAAGGTATCAGAACGCGGGTGTTGCTGATTGGAGCCAGCCAGGTTTCGATCTCTGCGTTGTTAGCGAGGTACTGAACGGATTTACGTTCCGGACGATGACCTGCGACTGGTTCCCAGCGTGCGGAGCAAACGACAACGGGGCCGTTATAGCCTTTGCCGGAAACGTCACGTACTTCTTTGAACTTCATGTTAATGTTGAAACGTGCCCAGCCATCATAGATTGGCAATTTGCGGTTACATACTGATGGATCAAGCATTTTTTTGCGTGACGGTGCGCGGACAATTGCCGCGCTCAGCGGATCCATGGCGTTAAGCTTATGTTTGCCAGTAACTTTAATGCGTGTTTTTGAGGGCTTGTATTTCGGTGTCACCTGAGTGGTGCGAACATGCCCTGAACCTTGCCCAAGATTTACATAGAAGTTTCTGTCTGATGCACGGGAGGCCATCGTGTAGGTGCTTGGCAGAATTTTGGAGCCTTTCATCCAGCCCTTTGCCTGTGCGCCACCTTTCCCTGTGGAGAAGAGCGTTCCTATGCCGGCTGGTTCCATCCCAACTTTGGCAGAGTAGGCGTTATCTCGCAGGATGAGTGAGAAAGACCCTCGCCCCACTGTGAAGCCTGCATAAGAAATATTGTAGGTGCCGCCGAGCTGCTCCGTTTTCCCCAAAGCAGCTGTGGATAGTGTGCCAAATGAAAGCGCTGCGATGGCTATTGCGGTGGATTTACCAAGAAAACCGCAAATCTTAGAAGAAACTACTCGCACGATACTGTACCTCCGCGACCGCAGACTTTGGTGTCTTGCGGCCTGAGAACTCAGGAAACTGAACAAAAAATTCAAACTCATCGAAATATGAAACTACCTAAACATGGTAACACGGTGGTTAAGATATGTGAGTTTGTTGGAGTTTTGATTGAAATATGCGCTTCTAACTGGCAAATACGCAGCAAAGCCTTGACGAATTCGGCTCTACTAATTATAGCAAGCCAACTTTTCCGTACAGGGCCGGAAGTGGTTCCGCGTGACTTGATGTCTGCGACCTGCCGGATTTAACAGACTGCGCCCATAAGTGAGGGCGCCTAGAAATTAAAAGGGTGACCCTCATGGCACGCCGCTGCGAACTTACCGGTAAAGACGTGATGACCGGCAACAACGTGTCTCACGCAAACAACAAGAGCCGTCGTCGGTTCCTGCCAAACCTCTGCAATGTTTCTCTGATGAGCGATACTCTCGGTGAAACCTACAAGCTGCGCATCTCTGCACACGCACTGCGCTCTGTAGAACACCGCGGTGGTCTGGACGCATTCCTGATGAAAGCTGCTGAAGCTGAGCTTTCTCCAAAAGCACGTTTGCTGAAGACCGAAATCAAGCGTCGTCAGGCAGCTGCTTAATCACATCATTCTTGAAAGGGATTGAGCGTGACTAAGTCGAATACTGCTCGCCCACTTGCTCTTGCTATTATGGCAATGACAGCGGTGGTCGTCGCGTCGAATTACCTCGTTCAATTCCCTGTTCAGGGAATGCTCGGGGCTGTTAACCTGGCAGACCTGCTTACCTGGGGTGCTTTTACCTATCCGGTGGCATTCCTTGTGACTGATTTGATTAACCGGCAGTTTGGTCCTGCTGCTGCACGCAAGGTCGTGTACGTTGGTTTCGCTGTTGCTGTTGTTCTCTCTGTCGTTCTTGCAACACCACGCATCGCGATTGCATCAGGAAGTGCATTCCTGCTGGCGCAATTGCTGGATGTGACTGTGTTTGACCGTCTTCGTGATGGTCGCTGGTGGAAGGCACCTGTCGTTTCTTCCACGCTTGGTACGATATTTGACACTGCGTTGTTCTTCAGCCTTGCATTTGCAGCCAAGTTTGCATTTCTGGGTGAATACGACGAGTTCGCGGTAGAGATTGCGCCAATGTTTGGTGTGTTTGCTCTTGAGGTTCCCCGGTGGGTTTCCTGGGCGATTGGCGATTTTAGCGTAAAGATCATCGTTGCGATGAGTATGCTGGTTCCTTACCGCATCGCACTGGGAGTTATCGGTGCGGTTCCGGCTCCGCAGCGCGGATAAACTCCTCGCTTCAAAAGAATTTTAAAAGGCATCGAACTCCGGTTCGGTGCCTTTTTTGCATTTACCTTGTTGGTTTGCGTCTGGGCTTAGCGATGATTTTAGCTTCTTCAGGTGCGCGTTTGAACGGCTCTCTGAACGGTTCTTCATTCGTAAGTACGAAGCGCAGGAGTACCGTGCGTTGCAAGAATGACCTGTTGTCGTCTGACATGAGGGAGAGGACTGTTTCGCCGTAGGCATTCCTGTGGATGCTCAGGGCTTCCATATTATCAATCTGATAGCTGAAATCAGCAGTCAGGAGCGTTTTCCCGGTGTGTAAGTGATCTGGCCGCAGGTTTGAGCCGTCCAGCTGTCTGAGGCGCATTCCGATGCCTTCTGAGAGACTGAACAGGCGCTCCAGAATGAGCAGGTCGCCGTTAGGAAGGAAAGCCGCATCTGTAATGTCGTAATTGCCCTGCTGTTGAATCCAGAATTTGCCCGCCTGAGGGCCGCCAATGATCCAGGCGGGCCTGTTGTGCTCCAAGGATTTGCCGCGCTCCGCAATTGTGATGATTGCGCCGGACAAAGGAGAGGTTGGGGGAGCTACGGCGACAGACTCAAGGCTTTTGTTTCTCGCTAAACCTCGGATTTCTTTTGGTATCAGTAGGTGTTTGGCTCGTTCTTCGCCGGTTTTAAGGTGCAGCGGGTAGCTCATGAGGCCCCCTTTGCCTTCGTGGCTAACCACAATGCGCGGAGAAGAGGGAGAACCGCCAATGCTCAGACCCTCTGTGTCGGCTCTGGACGTGCGTTTTAGAAGTTGACCTTTGCTACCCAGCAATGGAGCTGTTTCGGCTTCCAGGAGCTTGAGAGGCTTTCCACGGGCGGACTGGGAGAGCCGGGCACGCAGCCAGTGCCCTCGGTCTGAAACAGCGATAATGTTGCTGCCGTTTTTGAGTGTGAGCAGCCCTGAGTATCCGCCAAAGTGGCGATGGGAACTGCTCAGCTCCAAACCTCCCAGAAACAGGAGAGGGCCGTATTGCTCAGATTGAGCAGCAGAGAACTTGAAGAAGTTGATTTGCTTTGAGCGGACTTTCATTGGCTGAAAGCCGCTCTGCTGCGCTTCGCATATGCCAAACGTTAAAGGAGCAGTGACCGCAGTTATAGCTGAGGTCGCTGCTCCTACCAGTAAAGTTCGCCTTGATAGCTTCATCTACGTCCGCTGTATCTGCCGCTGTCCTGAGTGCTCTTTTCGTCAAACAAATCAGCGAGCTGATCTGTCATTGCGCCAGCAAGCTCTTCGGCGTCCACGATTGTCACAGCGCGTTTGTAATAGCGAGTCACATCGTGGCCAATACCGATGGCAATGAGTTCAATCGGTGATCTGTTTTCGATCTCTGCAATCACTTTGCGGAGATGTTTTTCCAGATAGTTGCCCGGGTTCACTGAAAGAGTACAGTCGTCAACAGGTGCGCCGTCTGAGATCATCATCAAAATGCGGCGACGCTCCGGGCGGGCGAGCAAACGCTTGTGAGCCCAGTCCAGAGCTTCTCCGTCGATGTTTTCTTTCAGCAGGCCTTCACGCATCATCAAACCGAGATTGCGTTTGGCGCGGCGCCAGGGGGCGTCTGCGGACTTGTAGATGATATGGCGCAGGTCATTGAGGCGGCCTGGATTGGATGGCTTGCCATCTTTGAGCCAAGCCTCTCTTGACTGACCGCCTTTCCACGCTTTGGTGGTGAAGCCGAGGATTTCTACCTTCACACCGCAACGCTCCAGCGTACGCGCCAGAATATCTGCACAGGTTGCTGCAACGGTGATCGGGCGACCGCGCATAGAGCCGGAGTTATCCAGTACCAGAGTCACGACGGTATCGCGGAACTCGGTATCATTTTCCCATTTAAACGCAAGCGGTTGTAATGGGTCGATAACTACGCGATGAAGGCGGGCACTGTCGATGATGCCTTCTTCCAGATCGAAGTCCCAAGACCGGCTCTGCTGAGCCATCAGCTTGCGCTGTAAGCGGTTTGCAAGGCGAGAGACGGCACCGGACAATGAAGCGAGCTGTTTGTCGAGGAAAACGCGGAGGCGGTCCAGCTCTTCCTGATCGCAGAGGTCTTCTGCTGCGATGATTTCATCAAACGCCTGAGTAAAGATACGGTATTCGTCAGGAGAAGGCTGGTTGGAGAATGGATGGTCGCGGCGTTCCTGTTCGCCCGGCTCTTCGGCCTGATCAGACATATCCTCTTCGGAAATGTCCTGCATTTCGCTGTCGACCCCTTCGGTTTCGCCGGCTTCCTGCTCTTCACCGGAGAGCTCCATCTCTTCAGGAGCGCCTTCCTGATCGCCCTGGTCTTCCTGCATGTCGCCAGAGGTGTCGGAACGGTCGTCCTGATCCTGCTGATTTTCGTCGTTGTTTTCGTCGTCGTCCTCTGGCTCTTCACCCAGCTCATCTGCCATATCCAGCGAGGTGAGAAGATCGCGCATCTGCTTGGCAAATGCGGTTTGATCGTCGATGCGAGTGACGAGTTTGTTCAGCTCATGATCGGCTTTTTCTTCAACGAAAGGACGCCAGAGGTCCACCATACGGTTTGCACTCTTGGGGATTTCGCGGCCCGTCAGGCGTTCGCGTACCAAAAGTGCAATTGCGTCCTGCATGGGCGCTTCGTCTTTGCTGGTAACTTCCGCGTAATTGCCTTTGAAATAACGATCTTCCAGCATGGCGTCGATATTATCGCCAGCGCCGGGCATACGGATTGCGCCAAGGGCTTCAACACGCGCTTGCTCAACTGCGTTGAAGATCGCACGGGCATTTTCGCCCTGAGGGCTGTGCTTTGAGTGAACCGCCGGATCATGACAGGCAAGGCGCAGGGCCATGGAGTCGCCCAAACCTCGGGTAACGGCGACTTCGTCTCTGGTCATCGTGCGGGATGGTTCCGGCAGGCGTACGCGCCCGCTGGTCATTCCCGGTTTATCCGGTGAGAAAACAACCTCCAGCTCAGGTTCGCCTGCGATGGCTCTGACTGTAGAGCCCATCGCTTGCTTGAATGGCTGGCTGGCAGGTTTGTTACTTGCTGAGGAGTTGCTGGTACCTGCCATATAACTCCCCTTAACTCATGACGATGTTTGCAACTGATTCAGGAAGGTCTTCCCCGAAACAGCGCTGATAGAATTCTGAGACCAGAGCTTGCTCGGTATCGTCGCACTTGTTCAGGAATGTCAGGCGGAAGGCAAAGCCGATATCACCAAAGATTTCAGCGTTTTCTGACCATGTGATTACCGTGCGCGGGCTCATAACGGTGGAGAGTTCACCGTTGATGAAGGCGCTGCGGGTCATGTCTGCAACGCGCACCATCTTGGAGACCAGCGAGCGGCCTTCTGCGCCGTTGTAGTGCGGAGATTTTGCCAGAACGATCTCTACCTCATTGTCGTGAGGCAGATAATTCAGGGTGGTTACGATAGACCAGCGGTCCATCTGACCCTGGTTGATCTGCTGCGTACCATGGTAGAGGCCGGATGTATCTCCCAGACCAACGGTGTTTGCTGTTGCAAAGAGGCGGAAACCCGGGTGAGGGTGGATCACACGGTTCTGATCGAGGAGGGTCAGGCGACCGGAAACCTCAAGAACGCGCTGGATCACGAACATCACGTCCGGGCGGCCTGCATCGTATTCATCAAAGACGAGTGCGACGTTGTTCTGAAGTGCCCAGGGCAGGATACCGTCTTTAAATTCAGTGACCGTGTGGCCGTCTTTGATGACGATGGCGTCCTTACCAACCAGATCAATACGAGAAACATGGCTGTCGAGGTTGACGCGCACGCATGGCCAGTTGAGGCGGGCTGCTACCTGCTCGATGTGGGTGGACTTACCGGTACCGTGGTAGCCGGAAATCATCACACGGCGGTTTTTTGCAAAACCTGCGAGGATCGCTAAAGTAGTTGCTTTATCAAACAGATAGTCTGGATCAATCTCTGGAACGTGTTCATTCGGCTCAGCGAATGCTTTCACTTCCATGTCGCTGTCGATGCCAAAAATGTCACGTACTGAAATAGGTTCGGTCGGCAGGGTTTGAGCGGTCTGCATCGTATCTATCATTTTTCCTCCGCGGCCCCACGTCGAAATCGGGGTAATGAAAATCTAGAAAATCAAAAGAGATCTGGGAACTAGTCGAACGGATGACCTAGCAGTAACCGGATTTCTTGAGCACGTTGTAGGCCTGAATTATTTCGCGCAGGCGGTCTTCTGAGGAGCGATCTCCGCCGTTTGCGTCAGGATGATGAATCTTTACCAGCTCTTTATAGCGGGTTTTTATCTCGGCGCCACGGGCAGTTACCCTAAGGTTCAATGTTTCAAATGACCTTTTCTCAAGTGCCAGTACTTTTCGCTGAGGTTCCTGCGGCTGGCGGCGGCTTCCGGTGGCTCCTGCGAAGAAGTCATGAGGATCATTGACATCTTCTCCGCCGACTTTAGACCGGCTGCCATCGCGGGCGTTGGCGGCGTCGGCTTTGGAGTTAACACCCATCTTCCAGGTTGGTCGATGGCCAGTCATGCTGTCGCGCTGGTAGCTGCGGACACTGTCATCATCCATGCCAGAAAAGTAATTATATGATTTGTTGTAGGCCTTTACGTGGTCTACACAAAAATGAAAGTACTGGCCTTCCCGGTCGCGGCCTTTGGGGGCTTTGTGGGTACCAGGTTGGTCGCAGCCGTCCCATTCGCACTTTGGGCCTTCGGCTTTCTGAGTGCGGTCTTTTCCTGGTTTAACGCGAATACTGTCGAAAATGGAGGAAGTTTGCTTCATTTTTCGGTTTTCAGTTGCCTTGCGATTGGGTTAGCGCCTGCCATAGAGCAGGTAGCCGACATAAATAGAAAAAAGTGACCCGGTTAGGCAAGGCCTTGACGAAGGTTTCCTTCGTGAGTGATACAGAAAAGATGAACACAAGAGACATCATGATCACAAAACTGGAAGCGGCGTTTCACCCGCAGCTTCTTGAAGTCACCGACGAATCCGAGCAGCACCGTGGTCACGGCGGCTGGCGTGAGGGGGGAGAAACCCACTTTCGGATCAAGATCATATCCACAGCCTTTGAGGGTATGACCAGGGTTGCCATGCATCGTGCAGTAAACGCTTGCGTTGCGGAAGAGATCGCCGGAGGCATTCACGCGCTCGCTATTGACGCAAAATCATCTGGCTGATGCTTTGCCAGCCGAAACCGTTGGACGAGTTTCGATGAACCACTTTCATTTTTATTTGGTGCATTGAGCTATAAAAATCAATGCGTCAAAAAGCTAATGCTTTGTTTGGGATAGTGTTTTTACCTGTTTGCGTTGTTATGTGCGTTGGTTTGAACGTTATGCGCGTTTTTTGCGTGTTTCAGGCTTTTACTGCAAGGAAATGGGCCCCGCAGGGCCCATTGCTTAATTTGCCAGTTTTTTCGTATCCTGAAGCGGGTTGAGCGCCATCATGCGTAGCCGGGTGATGCGATTCTTTTCCCGGCTTAAGACTGTGAAGCGGAAGCCGTGGAAGGTGAAGATCTGACGCTCCTCCGGGATCATCTTGGCTTCGTGGATGACCAGACCTGCAATCGTGGTTGCTTCGTCGTCTGGCAGGTTCCAGTCAGTTGCCCGGTTGAGGTCGCGAATCGGAACAGAACCTTCGACGATCACGGAGCCGTCTGCCTGAGGTTTGAGGCCGGGGAGTTCGATGTCGTGTTCATCTGCGATTTCGCCGACGATTTCTTCCAGAATGTCTTCCAGTGTGACCAGTCCCATCACTTCGCCGTACTCGTCTACCACGAGGGCAAAGTGGGTTTTGCGCTTAAGGAAGGCGTTGAGCTGGTTTTGCAGGCTTGTTGTGTCTGGTACGAACCAGAGCGGGGACATGACCTTTTCCAACTCGAATTTTGACATGTCACCTTTGACGGTGGCGATCATGCGCAGCACGTCTTTGGCGTGGAGCAGGCCGACCATGTTGTCCGGGTCCTCACGCCACAGCGGAATGCGGGTGAACGGGCTTGCCAGCACCTCTTCTACCAGCTCTTCGGCTGGCAGGTCTGCATTGAGTGCGAAGACTTTGGTGCGGTGGACCATCACGTCGGAGACTTCCAGCTCTGCAAGATCGAGCAGGCCGCCGATGCGGTCTTTGTCTGCTTTGATCAGGCCGCCTTCTTTGTGCTGAAGGTCCAGAGTGCCTCGCAGTTCCTCGTGCGCAGACAGGACGGCAGTGGACTCGTCGATCCTGATGTCAAAAAGGCGCAGGACGAGGCGTACGATCACCTCAATCGCAGCAACGATTGGGCCGAAGATGACCACAAGCCAGCGAACGACTGGTGCGACGTTGAGAGCAAACTTTTCTGCGTTGGAGATCGCCCATGTTTTTGGCAGTACCTCTGAGAAGATCAGAACCATCAGGGTCATGACCAGCGTTGCATAGGCAACACCTGCATCTCCGAAGATTTTCAGGAACAGAGAGGTTGCCAGTGCAGAGGCCAGAATATTAACAAGGTTGTTGCCGAGCAGAAGAGCACCGATGAGGCGTTCTCTGAACTCAATCAGGCGTGCGACGGTGGAAGCCCGTTTGTTGCCAGACTTCTCCAGCGCATGCATGCGGGCGCGTGATGCGGCTGTCAGAGCTGTTTCTGACCCGGAAAAGAAGCCCGAAAGCACGAGCAAAATCAAAATAGCGACAACGGAAGCCCAGAAAGCAAAGTCCGTCATTTGCCGAGTTTCTCCTCAAGAAACGCGCGAAGGGGTTCCGCGCTTACAGTTTTATCGACATAGGAAGTGCCGATGCCTTTTGTAAGGATAAAAGTGAGCTGACCACGACTTACTTTCTTGTCCTGTGCGATTAGGTCCATAAAAGTGTCAATGGGTGGTAACTGGCCTGGTATCTGGTTGATACGGGTTGGCAGGCCAACAGCTTCCAGATGAGCGATAACGCGCTTTGTGTCCTCTGCCGGGCATAAACCAAGTTTTTCAGAGAATTCATGGGCGAGGGTCATGCCAATGGAAACGCCTTCGCCGTGCACCAGTCGCTCAGTTTCATAAGCAACAGCGCCTTCGAGTGCGTGGCCGAAGGTGTGGCCGAGGTTGAGCAGAGCGCGGTTGCCAGCTTCCAGCTCATCAGCGGCGACAACAGCAGCTTTGGCGCGGCAGGAATGGGCGATGGCTTCTTCACGCTCTGGACCGCCTTCGAAGATGCCTTCCCAATTGTTCTCCAGCCATTCGAAGAACTCAGGATCATTGATCAGGCCATATTTGGCAACTTCGGCATAACCAGCGCGGAACTCGCGAGGCGTTAGGGTATCCAGAACCGAGGTGTCGGCGATAACCAGAGATGGTTGGTGGAAGACACCAAGCAGGTTTTTGCCATGGCGCGAGTTGATGCCGGTTTTCCCGCCTACGGAACTGTCCACCTGTGCAAGCAGGGTGGTTGGAACTTGTACAAACTTCATGCCACGGCGGACTACGCCGGAGACGAAGCCGGATACGTCACCGATTACGCCGCCGCCTAAGGCAACCACAGCATCGCCGCGCTCTAAGCGCAGGGCGAGGATGTCATCACACAGCTCTTCGAATATCTCGAAGCGCTTTGTTTTTTCGCCAGCGGGCACAACAAGAGTGTTGTACTCCACACCTGCGGCCTGAAAGCTGTCTTCCAGCGTTTTAAGATGGAGCTTCTGCACGTTTTCATCTGTGACGATGACGGCTTTTGCACCGGGGAGGCGGTTGGAGACGGCGTCTCCGGCAAGCTTCAGTGCTTCGCGGCCAATGAGGATTGGATAGCTACGATCGCCCAGTTCTACATTGACGACCGTCGCTTTATTCTCTTCTGTCACTTTCCAACCTCATTCTGTTCAGGTGCCTCTCCGGGGAGGGACGGTAGTCCTTTTTCCAAAGCGACCAGAATTTCTTCCATAACCGCTTCGTGGGTCACATCGTGTGACCAGATTGTCATGTCAGCTTCCGCGTAGATCGGATAGCGTTCATCCATCAGCTTTTTCATTGTTGCTTCAGGATCTTCTGTTTGCAGCAAGGGCCTTGTCGGGCGCTTGCGTACGCGGGTCATGATGACCGGCAGTTCTGCCTTCATCCAGACCGAGACGCCTTTTTCCTTGATGCGGGCACGGGTCTCTTCGTTAATGAAAGCCCCGCCACCTGTTGCAAGCACCTGAGGACCTTCGTCCAGAAGGCGCGCGATGACACGCTTTTCTCCCTGACGGAAATAGCTTTCTCCATGTTCGGCGAATATCTCTGAGATAGAGCGGTCTGCCGCTTTTTCAATCTCTGAATCTGCATCAATGAAGTTGAGAGCGAGATATTGTGCCAACCGGCGGCCTACAGTGGATTTGCCACATCCCATAATGCCAACAAGGACAATGGGCTTTTTGCCGAGGCGCTTTAAAATGTTTTGCTGTCGTTGACGTTTTTTGTCTGACTTTGTGTCGTTTGCAGTCACGCCACGCCCTCGCCGATTCATGTACTCTGTCTCTACGCTTTGACATTATCACACTGCGGTCTGTCAAGGTTCCACTGCAAGAGTGTATGCTACCATTTAACGGGTTATTTTCCCCTAAACCCCTAGGGGATGCCTCATGCAGGTGTGACACACGTTAAAATAGAGGGTACTTACGATGACTTCGGGTTGAACCTTTGTAGGGAACCGAGTTATTTTTGAGGGTGAAGCCTATACCCTGAACCACCGCGTTTTCAGCAGGTTCAGGACTTTTTGGGGAGCAACCGGTTCTGCCATGCCAACTTTGACACGCTTGCTGTCTCTTATCGGTCTGATTGTTATTGGTGCTGTGTTGAGTATGTATCTGCTCGTGAGCGCGGTGGAGCCTGAACCGCGCGATATTATCGTCGAGATTCCAACCACTGTTTTCGAGTAGGCTTTTATGCGCCGGATTTTAGAAGCAGAACGCTTTTTTGAAATGCTGAGTGTTGAGCGCGTGAGTGCGTTCAATACGCTGGAAAGCTATCGCACTGATCTGGAAGACTTTGACAGTTTTCTGGGCTCGCTCGGTGTAGATTTGCTTGCTGTGCAGGTTCCGGATGTGCGGGCCTATCTGAGCGACCTGACGGATCGCGGATTTGCTGCTTCCTCTCAGGCTCGCCGCCTTTCTGCTTTAAGGCAGTTCTATCAGTTTTGTTATGCTGAAGGCATTCGTGAGGATGACCCGACGCGCACGGTTGCTTCTCCAAAGAAAAATGCCAGCCTTCCCGGTGTTTTGAGTGAAGAGGAAGTGGACAGGCTGCTGAATAAAGCGGAAGAGTTAGCAACTATCACTCATGATAGTGATGCTAAGCAAATAAGAGCACGGCGGATTTATACGCTGCTTGAGGTTTTGTATGCCACTGGCCTGCGTGTGTCAGAGCTTGTTTCTCTGCCTGCCTCTGCTGCTATTCGTGATAGTCGCCTGATTACGGTGAAGGGCAAGGGCGGGAAAGAGCGGGCGGTGCCGCTGTCGCCTCGGGCACAAAAGGCGATGCTGGATTATGTGCGTTTGCGGGCTTCTGTCGGAGCTTATGCGGATAGTGTCTGGCTGTTTCCTTCTCACGGTGAAAGCGGGCATTTTACGCGGCAGGCTTTTGGGCGTGATCTGAAAGCGCTGGCTAATGAGGCGGATATTGACCGCAATAAAGTCTCTCCGCATGTTCTGCGCCATGCATTTGCTTCGCATCTGTTGCAAAACGGTGCTGATTTGCGCGTGGTGCAGCAGTTGCTTGGGCATGCGGATATCTCAACGACGCAGATTTACACTCATGTGCTGGAAGAACGCCTGCAGAAGCTGGTGGAAGAGCATCATCCGCTGGCGTGAGTGCTGTCCTTTACACCTGGAGCCTTCGTACCTATCTCATCAGATATATGATTTATGAGGAGGCTTTATGGAAATTCATCTGGTTCAGGATAGCTCTGACTTGGATACCTGTATGGCATTACGCCGTAGGGTGTTTATTGAAGAGCAGGGCGTGTCAGAAGCTATTGAGCAAGACGGGCAGGATGAAACGTGTGTGCACGTGATTGCAAAGGAAAGTGGTGTTCCCGTGGGAACGGCACGGTTTCAATATATTGATGGTGCGGCAAAGATACAGCGTATGTGCGTTCCCAAAGAGTATCGCGGGCGCAGCATTGGTGCGGAGATTATCAAGTATATTGTTGAGTGCGTGCGGGAAAAAGGTGAGGCGGGACGTGTTCGCCTTGGTGCACAAACACATGCTCTGGGTTTCTATGAGAAACTTGGCTTTAAAGCATATGGTGCGGAATACACTGAGGCTGACATCAGGCACAGGAATATGGAGATTGTGCTGTAGTCTTCAATCAGCCTGTTTCCAGAAGCGGTTCTTCAAGTGTGAGGCTTAGTCGTCTGCCAACGGCATTGGCGGCTTTGCGGATGGTTTGCAGGTTGATGTTTGACTCAGCAGTTGCGTGTAGTAAGCGATTAACCTGAGAGCGGCTTGTTCCCATTAACTCAGCCATCTGAGTGGTGTTGATGTTTTGCTCAGCCATTGCTGCTTTGATCTGATCTACCAGAATTTCAATTTCTGCGCGTTCTTCGCATTCCTTCAGGATGCCTTGCTCATTGAGAAAACTGTCGAAGGATGAGCCGATGTTATTCGGGTCTGTCATGGCTTGCTTTCTCCAGTTGGCGTTGGACCTGCCTTTTGCGCTGTGTTGCCAGCTCCAGATCCGGCTTAGGTGTCTTTTGTGCCTTCTTTATAAATCCATGCAGAAGGATCATTTGATTATTTTCTATTGAGAAGAGGATGCGAGCAATTCTTTTGCGTTCCAGATTGCTCCTTACCTCAAACAAGCCATTTTGCATTGGCCTGCAATAGGGCATTCCGATGGGCCAGCCCATTTCAATCTTTAGGATACTTATGCCAATCTGCTTTTGGTCGGAATGGGAGGCCAAGTATCCAATCACGAACGGGTTCCGATCCACTGTCAGTTTTGAAAAAGCATGCGTGGAGTCGTTTTGAGCTTATCATTCTGAATTGTCCGTTAGCAGGCGATTGATGTTGACGCTGCAACAGACTTAATCAGCCGAAAAAATGAAGGGCAATCCACGAATACTGCGAGTTCTCTTTCCAAGAAAATGTACCTTATATGGTACACTCTCGCAAATCTTTGATTTTGGGGTGGTAAAGAATTGGTCTACAACCGCGCGCGCATAGCGGCGATTAAGATACTCAGAAATTTCAGGAAGAAAAGTGGTGCCCCTGGCCCGACTCGAACGGGCACTCCCGAAGGAAACGGATTTTGAATCCGTCGCGTCTACCAGTTCCGCCACAGGGGCAACGGCTGGTAAAGGCGGAATATATCGAGAAAGGGGGTGGCGTCAATCTCCTGATTGAAGCTAACCACAGTAATTCTCGTTGTTTATTCAATCGCATTTGCGGGGGATAAAATGAGCAGGGTTGCTTTTCCTGCCATATTCCTGTGATTGCTGCTGGTGTTTAAGGTAGGAGTTCACCGTGGGTTGCTCTTTTACGTTGTTGTTCAACATTTTTTGAGCTGAAACCCTGTTGCCTGACTGGTTACACTCAGCCGGGCTGCTTTGTTACCTGATTGTTTGCCTGGAGCATTGCTGACTTATGCTGCGTCGCCTTTATGACTGGACCCTTTCTCTTGCTGCCGGGCCGCGTGCACCGCATGCGCTGAGCGCTGTTGCTTTTGTTGAAAGCTCTGTCTTTCCACTGCCACCGGACCTGCTGCTTATTCCGATGTGTGTGAGCAAGCGGAACCGGGCCTGGTTTTATGCGGCACTGTGTACGGTGGCTTCTGTACTTGGCGGGTTGCTGGGCTATCTTATCGGGGCTGTGCTGTTTGAGGAAGTGGCGAAGCCTATCCTTGAATTTTACGGGTACATGGAGAAGTTTGATCAGTTTGAGCAGATTTTTCAGGACTGGGGCTGGTGGTTTGTCTTTATCGCGGGTTTGACGCCCTTTCCTTATAAAGTAATCACTATTGCGAGTGGTGTTTTTGCCCTGAATATTCCAGTGTTCGTTGTGGCGAGCATTGTCTCTCGTGGGATCCGGTTTTTTGTTGTGGCAGGGCTTTTGTATCTGTTTGGGCCAACTATCCGGGACTTCATTGAAAAACGGCTCGGCCTTATGTTCACTGTGTTTGTGGTGTTGCTGTTGGGTGGTTTGGCTCTGATCAAGTTTCTTTAAGGCGGCTGACTAAGCCAGATCACTTTCGTCTTTGTCAGGTGTGCGTGTTTTTCTGAGTGAGCCTGTGGGCGCTCGGGGTGATACAAGAGAGGTTAACTGCAAATGCTGGGACGCATTTTTGCGCTGCTTTTGAAAGATCCGCTTAAGTCTTCTGCTGTCCTTGTTACGCTGGGCAGCGTTACTGCGCTGGCGATGGCGTGGGGGTTTGAGCTGATTGGCGGCTTTAAGCCGTGTCCGCTGTGCCTTATTCAGCGCAATCCGTATTATGCTGGTGTTGTGCTGGGGCTGCTGGCACTGTTCTTCCTGCGCACTGAAAAGCTGCGCTGGGTTTCCATAGTGCTGCTGATTGGCGCGACCTGTGGCTTCCTTTACGGTGGCGGTGTCGGGTTCTATCAGGCTGGCGCTGAGTGGGAGTTCTGGCTTGGGCCGAATGACTGCTCTGCCGGGGGCAGCATGGAACTGGGAACGGCTGCGAATATGTTACAGAGCCTTGCGACCACCAAGGTGGTGAGTTGTTCTGTTGCGCAGTTCCGTATCTTTGGATTGTCGTTTGCCGGGCTGAATGTGTTTTATGCCACTGGCATGGCCTTTGTTGCCGTGTGCGGTCTGGTGCTTCGCCGTCAGAAATAAACAATCGTCCGTCTGGTCATTAAAAAAGCCCGAGGCTCTACGCAGCTTCGGGCTTTTTTGCAGTTCTTTAAAAGAGGAGGCTCTTAGCCCTCTTCTTTTTTGTAGCGTTCGATGCTTTCTACGATCAGGCGCTTGGCCTCATCGGCGCAATGAACGCCAGTGATCTTCACCCACTTGTTAGGCTCCAGATCTTTGTAGTGCTCGAAGAAGTGCTCAATCTGCTTGATGGTGATTTCAGGCAGGTCTTCGATGGTGTGAACGGACTCGTAACGGCGGGTCAGCTTGCTGCTTGGGACAGCAATGATCTTCTCATCCTGACCGGACTCGTCTTCCATGATCAGCACGCCGATCGGGCGGCAGTTCATGACGGCACCCGGAATGATCGGGCGCTGGTTGATGACAACGACGTCGATCGGGTCGCCATCACCACACAGGGTGTGAGGAACGAAGCCGTAGTTGCCCGGGTAACGCATAGGGGTGTAGAGGAAGCGATCGACGAACATTGCGCCGGATTCTTTTTCCATCTCGTATTTGATCGGCTCACCGCCAACAGGGACTTCAATAATGACATTGATGTCCTCTGGTGGGTTCTTGCCAACAGGAATACGATCGATACGCATTTATGTATACTCCAAGTTCATTTGGTGCCTGTATTACAGGGGCATCGTCTGGTTGCAAGATATATTTCGCCGTTGCGGTTGAGCATTTAGTTCAAGCAATACCTGGTGGCTAACTCTGGGATAAGTGGGTGTTTTATGTTGAAGAAAATTCAATTCCTCGCCGTAGTTGTTTCCGGATTTCTTGCAGCACAAGGTGTATTTGCGGCAAGCGCTTATTCAAAGCTGGATTTGAATGAAACCTGTACACGTATAGAACCTGCTGAAACCTTTGAGGATTCTGCACGCTGGTCCTGTCTGGGGTATAACGGTATTCCGGTTTATGTGGCGGAAGGGGACCTTCGGTTTTTTGTAAGTTTTGGTGAGGCCGGACCGGCTGAAAAAGCAGCCACACAAAGCCTTGGCCCGTGGAACAGGCTGGGATCGACCATAGAGTGGGTTCTGGAGGGCGGTGAGCCGGTTGCTACTATTTTACGCTGGCACACGGATGTTCCTGAAGGCGTCGTCGATGCTAAGCCTGCCGGTGGTGACGGGATTTATCGGGGGCAGGTGTTGGTTATCACGCAGTTGGGGCAGGGAAAGACCTGTCATGTCGGTTACGTGGATGCGCGTGCCAACAAGGATGCAAACCAGCTTGCTCGTGACAGTGCCCGACTTCTTGCTGGCATCTGGGATTGCGCCAGCGAGCCGAAGATATTGGGGCATGGTGGCCTGTCGCTCGGGCTGCGCAACTAAAGCAGTTCGCGTTTAAGCTGAAACGCTTGATCTGCTTTAGCTTATGTTTTTGCGTATCTCTGAAAACCGGTGTCCACTTTTCAGAGATACGTTTTAAAAGCTGCGCGTCTTCCTGTTCTGCGAGATGTTGGGAATAAGGCGGTTCGGTTCTATTTCCGCGCCCGGACCAGTTGGTCGTAGGGGGAGGGGTGAGAGGCTGATCTGGGCTCCATAGAACCGAACCTGCTTGGGCAACACGGATAGACTGACGTCTCTTCATGGCTGCCAAATGACTGAAATGCGGCAGAACCGAGAAACTACTGTGGCAATTTTAGCGTGTATACTTAAGCATCATACATCTGAAACTAGTGATAAAGATCACAGTGATATTTGAGGGTTTTGATCTACCCTTGGATTTTCTGGGTAAATTATTAGAGTGCGCCCCCATTTATGACTGTGTCTTTTGCCGGGCAGGTGGCTGGGGTTGGCTTGCGTTCTTAGCGGGTTTGCCGCAGGATGGTCGGATATATATGGTAAAATAAGTTTGTGGATGACCTGATGCGCAGGATCTGAACAGAGGAGGCCTTCATGAGTGAAGGGGATGATATTGCAATAGAGTCCGGGAGCGTTCGCTCTTTTGATGGTGGTTCCAGCAGCGCCGCAATCAAACGAAAACCGAACCTCCCGAAACCGATAGTTGCTTTTCATCGAACGGAACTCGATCAGATCCTCAGACTGTATGGGCGCATGGTTGCCAGTGGCGAATGGCGGGATTACGCCATAGGGCACGGAACCGACAAAGCGATCTTCGCTATTTTCCGCCGCACCAGCGAAATGCCTCTTTACCGCATTGAAAAAGACCCCAGGCTTGCCCGTAAACAAGGTGCCTATTGTGTGGTTGGCACCGGCGGCATGATCCTCAAGCGCGGGCACGACCTTGGCACTGTGCTGAAGGTGCTTGAGAAGAAGAAGCATCTGCGCGTGGTGGAGTGATCGGGTAGGGTGGTGCTACTTTTCTTCACGGGCCTATTGGAATGGGCAATGCCTTCATATCTTCCTTGCGAGCAAAATACTCCCTCAAGCCAATGCATTTTTCAGTCGTGTTGAGGCGATTAGTTTTGGCAGGCGCCAGATGATTGGCAGAGAGAGGAGGACTGCGATCAGGATGTAGTAGACGGGGGCGTAGTTTCTGCCGGTTTGGGTTACCAGATAGGTTGCCACGATTGGGGTGGTGCCACCGAAGAGGGCCATGCTCAGGTTATAGCCAAGGGCGACCACACTACAGCGCAGATGGTCCGGGGCCATCAGGGTGAGAGCGGTGATGGAGAGTGCCCAGCCGACCGTGCTTGTTAAGGTGAGGCCGAACTGTCCAAGAAAAACCGATGTTGTATCTGGCCGGAGCATGAGCCACCAACACGGACCTGCGAGGATAAAGGTTGCCACAGCTCCAGCAAGGAAAGCGGGCCGCAGGCCGAACCGATCCGCGGCAAGTCCGCAAACCGGAATGAAGAGGGCCATGATAATCAGGTTAAGTGTCGTGACATTGAGGGCCGCTGATGAGCCGAAATCTGGCTTTGCGCTCAGAAATGACACTGCATAGACGTATATTACGAAATAAATCACAGCAGTGGGAATGAGCAGCAAAATCATTTGCCCGATGAGAGCAGAGTGATCGCGCAGGCTTTGCCAGACGGGTGAAGTGCGATCCTCCGGGTCTTCGTCCAGCACTGTATCGATGATGTTGCGCCTGATAACAGCGCTGAAGATTGCAACCAGTGCGCCGAAAGCAAATGCCAGACGCCATCCCCAGTCCATCATCTGATCGGCGGAAAGAAAGAGATTGATGCCAGCCGGGATTGCTGAGCCGATGAGGCAACCGGAGATCATGGCGCATGCAATCCATGCCCCTGTGAGTGCCCGCCGTTCCGGCTCAGCCTGTTCCACCAGAAGGACGCCTGATGCGGTGTATTCTCCAGCCACGGCAATGCCCTGCACGATCCTGATCAGGACCAGAAGCACTGTTGCTGTGATCCCGATCTGATTAAAGGTGGGAAGCATGGCAATCGCGAGGGAGCCTCCTCCCATCAGCAGGACGGAGATCACCATGGCGGCCTTTCGGCCTACACGGTCTCCGATATGGCCGAAAATGACACTGCCGATGGGGCGTGCTGCATAGCCGACAGCCAGCACGGCGAATGTAGAAAGCAGCGAGGCGACCCGGTTTTCCAGCGGGAAAAACTGAGTGGCAAGCGTCGCGGTGAGAAAGCCGTAAACAGTGAAGTCGTACCACTCCAGAACGTTCCCGCTTGTTGCTGCGATGATTGAGCGGGGCGGCAGTCTTTCTCGCGATCCGGACATTCCATTCCCCTTTTGCAACAGCTTGAAGCTCTGGCGTGTGGACCAGTTACACAATACTGATTAGCAGCATTACCTTACGGAAATGGTGTCGAGGTGTTTGATCTTATTCAAAGCCCTCGTGTTGAAGCGACTAGGCAGGGCTGCGCTCTTTTAGAGTGATCCGATTCAACCTATATGAGCTATCTCCATAGCCCCTATAGGTTGAATCTAACTAATATAATCGATGTATTATCTCGTATGACAAACTAAAGAGGAGAGATTGAACTCTTTGAGCTTCTGATTATGAGTGGTGGTGAGTTCAATTTCCAATGCCTAAGTTGTTTTAAATGAGGTATAAAATGCTAGAATTTTTGGTCGGTCTTGTTGCCGTATTATTACTACTACTTCTCAGAGAGATTAAAGGAGTTCATAGAACCGTCGAGGATGCAATTACCAACGGACCAGGTAATGCAGTATATCAAATTAATAGTGGCATAGCATCTCTTGCAGGGTTCGAGCATTTGACTTCAAAGCCAGACCCTATTGGCGCGGTATGGCGGCTATCTGAGCAAATTCAGGAAACCAATGATAGACTCACCATTATCGAGAGTAAGATGCCAGTTTCATCTAAACGTCGTTATAGTGATCTAGATCTCGACTAATACCTGCGTGCTAACCTAGAAATACAACAACTAAATCGGCTTCAAATTCTGCCATTTGGTACGTTGTTCTTATCCAAGTGTACGTTTATGTGCGATCAAAACATTGGGTTAGAGCTTTATGGAAGGTTTGTTGTCTATCCGTTCTACCTCGCCAGCATGGGGTAGGTGAAGAACAGGATGTGGGTGAGGTTTACGAGGAAGTGGACGCCGATGGCGGTTTCTATGCGGCCTGATTTCCAGAAGGTGGCTCCGTAGAATAATCCGGCGATGAACGAGAAGGCCGCGTAGGGGAGGCCGCCGCTCAGGTGATAGTAGGCGAAGAAGAGGGATGAGAGTATGAGGGCGGTTAGTCCGGTCCATGTTCCCCTTCCGAGTTTTTCCATGAGCTGGCCCATGATGAACTGGCGGAAGATGACTTCTTCAGAGACGCTGGTGAACAGCAGGTTTGCGAAAATCCAGATGGGGAGGAACCATAGCAGCTTGGGGTCAGGCACCACCAGCCCTGCGGCATAGGTTGCCCCGATCAAGACTGCTGCTGTTGGGATGAAGAACAGCAGGGTCATACGCAGGCAGCGAAGCCATTGCTTTGCTTTGGTGATGCGCGGTGCTGCAAAAAGGAAGAGCAGGAAGCCCAGAGCGGCCTTATCGAAATTCAGATAAAGCGAATAGGGTATCGCGTCCGCGCTCGTTTTCACTTCCGAAAGGACTTGCAGATTGTGAAAGCCGGGGGCGGTGTGTGTCATCACCAGATGTACTGCCAGCAGCAACAGGGCTGTCATCAAGCCATACAGCCAGATGGGGTTTTGCTGGCGGAAGAGAAAAGCGCTGACAACGGCCCAGCTCAGGACAAGAAGCAGCCCTGTCCAGTCAAGGACACCTGATATTATCGCCAGAATGAGAGATGCCACAAAAACAGTAAGTGGCATCCACTGCCGTGCGCTGAATGGGATGATTGCGATGGCGAAGCCAAGAACAAGAAAGGCAGTTAATGAGAGCGGCATGGTGAAACTTTATGTGTGATGAAAATGTAGTAACTGGGAAATAGTCGGGTAAAGTTTTCGTTGTGTCAATTTGGTTGTCGATAAGAAGTCTCAACGAAGAGCAGGGAATGAAGTTATGTTTCAGGACCCAAGGTAGGGCAAACATAACTTCATAGTATTCTGAGTTAAATGCTAGCCTTAATGCGTGAAAGTGATGAGGCTGGCAGTAATTTGCTAACTTCGATAATCAGGTCAGCAATCTTATTGAATTTTTCCATCTCATCAGGAAGGTCGCAATTTATGATGCTAATTCTGGTTTTTGTGCTTGGGACTTTTCCGAATTGAGATAGGTAGTCAAATAACGCTGACTTAAGTTCATGATGCAAGTCTTCTGAGGTCGGAATCTCTGTGAACCACTGTTGAAGTATTGCTTCTGTCTTACGCCCATCTAAACCCTTGTCGCTTGTTGCGAGGTATTTGGCGGCGTTCATATCGCTGTAGCCTATAAACTTGCTTGGCCCAAACATCCAGCTTCCTGTCTGGGACTTAACTGCATACCAAGCTCGCGCGAAAGATAAGCGGGCTTGGAGGGCTTTGTTGTTTGGGACATCATGACCAAAATTCTCGATTGCGGAAATGACTTGTGTAGCGGAGGTTGCAAACTTCATAAATCACCTTTATTCAAATAGATCGTGAATAAAATGTATAAATTGAATTTGATGATGTCAATTGAGGGTGCGTAAAAATATGAGGTTAGAGCATAAATGCTGATCGTTCACATATCGGGTTCTTAAAAAAGTAACTACCGTTTCACGGAACTTTGTTAAGGGTTGCAAGGCGATGGGGTGCTCGCCTTGGTAGGGTGTGACTACCCGAAACGTTTGAGTTTCCGCTGTTCACCCTGTAACCTGAAAGAAACCCAATGATCCGTTTTGTTACATTGCTGATTTCTCATAGTGTAGTGCTTGCTGTTGGTTTTGTGCTTGGGGTTTATTTTCTGCCGATTTTGACTGCGCCGGAGTCTCCTGAGACGGCTGTGTTGCAAGAGAAGGCTCAGAACGCGCGATATACAGCTGCGTTTAACCGCGACCTGCGTGGCAGTGATTTTCTGCATTGGGGGGAGGGGACGGTTAGTATCTCTCCAGAAATGCTTGTGCATCAGGGCCGTCTTGCGCCGAGCTATTGCCAAGTCTGGTGTATAAGCTTTTTCTTAAGCAGCTTTTTTATCGGGTTGAGGCTGTTCGATACCATCC
>CANMBS010000018.1 GCA_947496145.1 uncultured Pseudovibrio sp. | reverse complement strand
TTTATAACTGATAAGGGAAGAAGTCATAGATCTTTGCTAGACAATGAAACTTGGTTCAAACTTAACGTGACAACACCCTCTGAACTCCCATACAGAGTCACGCTTTGCACTTAGTCTCGTGAAACAGTTTCACTCACGGAGCTGAATAAGCAGTTCCCGGAGCAGGAGTGCTTCAGTCTCAGCTAACAACTTATATTAGAAGCAACTTAGCAGGCACATAGCTGCTACACTTAACATCCTGAAATGTATCAGGAATGTAGCTTTGCGGCAATTTGATTAGAAAATGTCATCAAAACTTCACTTGATCTGTGCCGGTAATCGTTTACCTAATAATACGTAGGAAAACGATTACCTTGACTATTGGACCAGATGACAGAGTATTGATGAAGTCGCCCGCTACCATAAAAGACGTTGCCAATCGGGCAGGCGTTTCAGTTGCTACCGTTTCGCGATTGCTGAATGGAAAGGCGAAAGGGCGTGCCTCTGAAGAAGTGGCAAACCGCGTTATGCAAGCGGTTGAGGATCTGAACTATCGCCCCTCAGTTGCCGGACGTTCGTTGAAGACTCGTCAGACCAGAACCATCGGCGTCTTAATCCCTTCTCTTTCCAATCCGGTATTTTCTGAAATCTTCGCAGGCATCAACAAAGTGGTTCGATCTCAGGGCTACACACTTCTTGCTGCGGTTTCAGAATATGATGCTGATCTGGAGAAAGCCAGCATCCAAACGTTTCTCGACAATCAGGTGGATGCAGCAATCCTGACGGTTCTCAATCCTGCATCCAGTGCGGGTTTACAGATGCTCAAAACCTTTGAAACGCCTCATGTGCTTGTCTTCAATCAGGCAAATCCGGCAGTAACAGAGCAAAGCGCATTGGTGACGGTTGATAATGAAGGTGTTGGACGTGATGTTGCAAAAGTACTGATTGAGAACGGACATGAACGCATGGCGATGATTGCCGGCCACTTTGAAGCATCGGACCGCTCTCAGGCACGTCGTTTAGGCTTTGAAGCTGAAATCGCGAAAGCGAAGCTCGATGCTCCAATCATTTGTGAAGTGGACTTCGTTCGAGCACAGGTCAATGAAGCTCTGGACCAATTGAAGCTTGGGCAGGAGCACGGGGCGACTGCAATTTTCTGCTCCAATGATTTTCTCGCCATTTCCGTCATTCGCGAGCTGTGCAAACGCTGCATCAAAGTTCCTGATGACGTTTCCGTTGTTGGTGTTGATGGCATTGCCATCGGGGCCCTCATGAACCCATCCCTGGCGTCGGTGGTTCAGCCGTCCAGAGAAATGGGAGCCAAGGCTGCTGCTGTTGTGCTCAGCCAGTTAAGGGGAGAGCAATGTGCTGCAACTCACGTTCTGCCCCACTTCTATCAAAGAGGCGAAACGGTGGGATCCGCTGCGACACCGACCCCACCTTTTGCCTTCAAAACCGATGATGATTAAAGCATATTGAAGGGTAATTCTAATGCTTAACAAGGTTCTGAAGTCTGCTGCGCTAGGCGCAGCCCTCATGATTACTGCGCCTTTTACCGCTGCGCAAGCAGCAGATGCAATTTGCTACAACTGTCCTCCGCAATGGGCGGACTGGGCAGGCCAGCTTAAGAACATTAAGCAGGAGCTGGGTTACTCGCTTCCGCATGACAACAAGAATTCCGGCCAGACCTTATCTCAGCTTTTGGCTGAAAAAGACAACCCGGTGGCCGATGTTGCTTATTACGGCGTTTCATTCGGTATTAAAGCGGGTGAAGCCGGTGTTGCAGAAGCCTACAAGCCAGCAAACTTTGATGAGATTCCTGAAGGTCTGAAAGATAAGGATGGGCGCTGGTTCACCATTCATTCCGGTACTCTTGGCTTCTTCGTCAATATAGACGCCCTGGGCGGTGCCCCGGTTCCAGCATCCTGGGCTGACCTGCTTAAAGATGATTACCGTGGCATGGTAGGCTACCTCGACCCGACCTCCGCATTCGTTGGATATGCAGGTGCTGTTGCGGTTAACCGTGCTATGGGCGGCTCTCTGGATGACTTTGCACCGGGTGTGAGCTGGTTCAAAGAGCTGGCGAAAAACGATCCAATCGTACCAAAGCAAACGTCTTATGCCCGTGTGCTTTCAGGTGAGATTCCAATCCTGCTCGATTACGACTTCAACGCTTACCGCGCAAAGTACAAGGATAAAGCAAATGTTGCCTTCGTGATCCCTAAAGAAGGTACCGTTGTTGTCCCTTATGTAATGAGCCTCGTGAAGAACTCACCAAACCCGGAAAAAGGCAAGGCGATCCTTGACTTCATCATGTCTGACAAAGGTCAGGCTCACTGGGCGAATGCATATCTGCGTCCGGTTCGTGCATCTGCCATGAGTGCGGAAGTTGCAGCAAAGTTCCTGCCTCAGTCTGACTACGAGCGTGCAACACCCGTTGACTACTCCAAAATGGCAGTCGCGCAGGAAGCCTTCAGCAAGACCTATCTGGCTGAAGTGCGATAAACACCTCTTTATTTCCTGCCTTTTTCAGAGCGCATTCAACCATGCGCTCTGACCTCTGTTTTTAAAGTATGAGGCGAATGCCTCCCGGAATTCAAAGATGAAAAAATCAAGTCTGACAATGACACTATTGCTGCTACCAGCAAGTGTAATTGGCCTTGTTTTCTTTCTGCTGCCCATGGTGCAACTAATACACACAGGGGCCAGCGGAGAGGAGGGGGTGGCTGCCTACTGGAGCACGCTCACCGTCGCTCGCCACCGCGAGGCACTTGTCGCAACCGTTGTTCTCTCAGCACTGGTAACTCTCGCCGCACTGGTGCTTTCCACCGTGGTTGGCGTGTTTCTTGTCAGAAACAAGTTTCCGTTTTCAGGCGTTCTGGTTTCACTGCTCACCTTTCCGCTGGCGTTTCCCGGTGTCGTCATTGGCTTTCTGGTCATCATGCTGGCAGGCCGTCAGGGCCTCATCGGTACGGTCAGTCAGGCCCTCACTGGCGATAAGCTGGTCTTTGCTTATTCCATGACAGGCCTTTTCATCGGTTATCTGTATTTTTCCATCCCGCGTGTGATCCTCACCGTTATGGCAGCAGCAGAAAAGCTCGATATTTCATTGGAAGAAGCAGCTCGTTCTCTCGGTGCCAGCCAATGGCGCGTGACCAAAGATGTGCTGATACCGGCGCTCCGCCCCGGTCTTATCGCCTCCGGTGCTATCTGCTTTGCGACCTCAATGGGTGCGTTTGGCACTGCTTTCACGCTGGCAACCCGTATCGATGTACTCGCCATGACCATCTATACCGAGTTCACACTCAGTGCGAACATCGCCAGTGCTGCAGCCCTTTCCGTTGTGCTTGGCCTGATCACATGGGTAGCGTTGTTTATCGCCCGTTCCCTTTCCGGCTCTGATGTAGCCGCAGCGGGGTAAGAACCATTATGCAACGCAAATCTCTCTTTTACATCGCCTTAGCCATTACATTACTGACTGTCGCCTTTCTTGTGGTGCCAGTGGTGATGTCTGTTATGGCTGGCCTGACAAAGAACTATTTTCGCGGCATCAGCAGCGGCCTCACACTGGAATGGGTAGTACAGGTCTGGGAGCTTTATCAGGACACCATCTGGCGCTCCATGGGCATTGCCGCTGTCTGCCTCATAATTACACTGATCGCAGGTGTGCCCGCAGCCTATGCACTGGCTTTATCTAAAGGTCGGTGGACTCGCATCTTTGAAGAAACGCTTGTTCTGCCTGTTGCTATTCCCGGTCTGGCAATCGCTCTGGCACTTATTCAGACGTATGGCGGTTTTCGTGAGTTCCGCATGAGCTGGACCTTCATTCTTGTCGGCCATGTGCTTTACACCCTGCCATTTATGGTCAGGTCTGTACTCGCCGTTCTTTCTTCTATCCCACTGAAGGATTGGGAGGAAGCTGCTGTAAGTCTGGGCGCTTCCAAATTGCGCCGGTTCTTCCAGATCGTGGTACCCAATGCAATGCCGGGAATTATGGCTGGCAGCCTGATGGTCGTGACGCTTTCTATCGGGGAGTTCAACCTTTCCTGGATGTTGCACACACCTCTCACCAAAACCCTGCCAGTTGGTCTGGCGGATTCCTATGCGTCCATGCGCCTTGAAGTGGCGAGCGCCTATACCCTTGTTTTCTTTGTGATGATTGTGCCGCTGCTGATTGCCATGCAGGCATTTTCCAACACGGGTAAACGCAAGGCTGCACGCTGATACAGAATCTAATCGGGTAAATCAGATGACAAACAATATTCTCAGCGGCACCCAAAGCACCGCAATCAGCCTGAAGAACACTTGTAAAAGCTTCGACGGGCATCAGGTTCTCAAACCGCTTTCACTTGAAGTCAAGGCTGGCGAAACTCTGGTCCTGCTTGGTCCTTCCGGCTGCGGCAAGACCACATTGCTGCGTATGATCTCTGGCCTTGAAACACCGGATGCAGGCAGCGCTATCCTCTTTAACGGCGAAGATGTAACCCGCCAGCCGATCGAGAAGCGGCATGTGGGCATGGTGTTCCAGTCTTATGCGCTGTTTCCCAACATGAATGTGCGCGGCAACGTGGGTTATGGCCTCACGACCGGGCAGGGGGAAAAGCTCAGCAAAGCAGACCAGCGCGCCCGTGTGGACCAGATGCTCAAGATGATGCGCATTGATGAACTGGCAGAACGCAGCATTGATCAGCTTTCCGGTGGTCAGCGCCAGCGTGTTGCTTTGGCCCGTGCTATCGCTCCGCGTCCCCGTGTTTTGCTGCTGGACGAGCCTCTTACTGCATTAGATGCCACACTACGTGATGACTTGCGTATGGAAATCAACGCCCTGCTGCGTCAACTTGGGATCACTGCAATTTACGTCACCCATGATCAGTCCGAGGCCATGGCGCTCGGGGATCGCATTGTTGTGATGAGCAATGGGCATATCGAGCAGATCGGCACGCCTGAAGAAATCTATTACAAGCCTGCCAACATGTTCGTAGCCACCTTCATTGGTGCAACCAACGCCTTGCGTGGCAAGTGGCAGGAAAATGGATTTGTGCCAGAAGGTATGGATACGCCTGTTTCAGCACCTTGTGAGGCTCCTCACGGAGGTAATACTCTCTGTTTCCGTCCTGAAATGATTGAGTGGCTGGATCCGGCCAGTCAAGAGGCGGGCGTGATCAAGGGCTGCGTTCAAACCTCCGCTTTCCTTGGTTCCTGCCACCGGGTGATTATTGAAGCACCAAATGGTCAGAGACTCACACTGGAAGGCAACTGGACAGAACCTGTCGCCCCGAACAGCACCTTTGCTTTCAAGCTGCGCGATAACGCAGTACTGCCAGTCTGGAACCAGTAAATGATCATTGCACAACTTAGCGATCTGCATATCAAAGCAGAAGGGCGTAAAGCCTATGGTGTTGTAGACACCAGAGACATGCTGCGTCAGGCCGTCGACCACTTGAATACGTTTACTCCAGCGGTTGATGTTGTCATCGTCTCTGGTGATCTGGGAGACTTTGGAAGAGCAGATGAATACGCTGTGGTGCGCAGCGAGTTAGATCGCCTCACCATGCCGTACCACGTCATTCCCGGTAATCATGATGATTTTTCGGTAATGAGAGGCTCCTTTGCTGATCACAACTACCTTACCAAGGAAGGTGCTCTGCAATTTTCCATCTTAAAAAAAGATTTGCGTATTATCGGCATTGATACTTCAAAGCCGGGCGAACATGCTGGTTTCTTTGAGGCTGACAAGCAGGACTGGCTTCGTAATGAGCTGGAAAACTACAAGAATCAGCCAACCATGATCTTTATGCACCACCCTCCTTTTAAGACAGGGATTGAGCATATGGACAATATCCGGTTGATTAATGCTACGCGGAATTTCTGGTCAGTGCTGCAAGCCTATAGTCAGGTGATCCATATAGCTTGTGGGCATGTGCATCGCCCAATTGATACTTTTCTGAGAGGCGTCCCCATCACCGTTAGCCCAAGCTGCGCCCATGCTGTCAATTTAGACCTGAGCACAGGAGGTCCAAGTCGCTTTAAGCTCGACCCACCAGCGGTCCGCATTTTTCAATGGGCGGATGATCTTCTGGTTTCTCACATCAGCTATATCGGTGACTTTGGTGGCCTGCATCCATTTTTCAGCGTAGATGGATCACTGATAGATTAGAAGACGACGATGAGGCAACATCCTCAATAGAATGCATAGGCCAATGGAGAGGCGGGGGGTGTTCACGCGCAACCCGGCTTTCTTATAGGTCACAGGACCGACAGAAACATTATCGCTTCGCTTAGAGTTTATCTTTTCAATATATTCACACTTACCCCCAGCATCACGACGCACTGATTAATCAGCAGTGAAGCAAACTAACTAATAAAATCGACTTATCAGCTATTTTACGCTTCGTTAGTTAAAAATAATCATCCTAACTAATATTGACTTAGCGTCATTTTCGTAAAAGAATTTGCCAATATTGCGGTACATAATGCAATAAGAATGAAACAAAGAGCTGTAAGTTGAAATATTTTGACTTTATTTTCTTGATCCAAATGCGTTAATCGTAAACTTGGGGCTATTGAAATGCTTAATAAACTTGCGAAATTTATCGTCGAGTATTTTAAGGATCACGCGCATAAAACCTCTTTCATGAGTCTGGGCTTAATACAGCAGCCACCGGGTTAGCTTTTCCAGAAAGTAATATCTTCAGAACTCAACTGCTTGAAGGTAATAATCAAATCTTCAGGTCAACGAGAAATCAGGAACATATCCGAGCGCTTTAAGTCTCGAAAGTTCTTATCTTTAACGCCTCATCTTTCAAAGAGATGCTCCTCAACCATGTTGAGGTTCGTAGACAGTATACTGTCAATTTTCCGTGATGCTTGTAGTACTCCGCAGTCGCACAGCTCTGTGTTCTGCAATCAGGCAAGTGTTTCGACTGCCTCATCTATCAGAATTTACCATGCAATTTTGCAGGAAAGGGAGACCTGTTAATGCCACAATCAACCCAATCGAACGACCAGTGGTGGGTCAACGATCAAACCCCGGATAACCCATTTGGCAAGAGCGATGACTACGAGGCTTACCTCGACTATCTCGGTGCATTGCCACGCAGCCTTACACCGGAAATCGCTGCAGGAACGATGGTGATCAATGTAACAGAACTTAACGATCACCCGGAATACAAAGCCGCTGCTATTGGTGCATTAAACATGTGGGCCTCTGTGGTCCCTTTCAAGTTCGAGATTGTAGATGATCAGCCATTTGATCCCGAAACGCAGTGGATGCAAATTGTTAGCCCTGAAATTGGCGAGCAGAACGATGGCAGTGCATTTTCAAGCAACCGCCTGATCAGTATCGGCCAACGGTTCCATGACACAGAACCTAACAAAACTGATATCGGCGGGTATGTATTTGACAGCTTCATTCATGAGCTGGGTCATGAGTTCGGGCTGAACCATCCGGGCCTGTACAATTACAGCGGTCCTGGCGGAGTGCAGATCAACTATCTGAACAATGCCACCTGGATCTATGATCGCCAGCAATACAGCGTCATGTCGTATTTTGATGGCATCGATGTTGGCGAAACCACTCGCTGGTCGGCTTCAACACCGCTCATGGCTGATATCGAGGCCACGATCCGCCGTTTCTTCTCTGAGGTGGACGAAAACGGGACGCGCACCTACCAGAAAATCGATCTGAACACAGGCGATGATGTCTACGGGTTCAACAGCAGCAAATACGGTTATCAGTTGACCGCATCCGGCATGCAGCACGACATTGGCTTTGTGATCCATGACACCGGCGGCGTGGACACCATTGACTTTTCTGGCTCATCGGCTGCCACAATTCTTGACCTGAGGGCTGGGCAGTTCTCAAGTGTGAATGGTCACAGGAATAACGTTTCGATCTTTGCTGGTCATAATGCAGATCAGACTGAGTATTACATCGAGAAAGGTATTGGCAGCAGATTCGATGACATTATTATCGGCAACGATGGAGATAACGTTCTGGATGGCCGCGGTGGTGCTGACCGCATGGCAGGCGGTAAAGGTGACGATATCTATTTCGTTGACTCCGCAGATGATATCGTTCGCGAAGAAGCCGATGGTGGCAACGACACGATCATTGTCTTAAACGACGACATCGACTTAGGCGACGTGGCAAACGTTGAAAATATCATTTATGTTGGAGGCTCGGCTACACCACCAGCAGATGAGGATGGTGATGACACTCCACCAGATGCAGGAGATACAACAACCAGCATCATCTTTGGCGACGCTGGCAACAATACGCTTGATGGCGGAGCAGGTGGAGACACCATCTTTGGTATGGACGGGGATGACCTGATCATTGGTGGACGAGACACGCTTGCCAGCCGTGATATCAACAACACCATTGCCATTGAAGACTTGGAAGATCAGACCGAAACCGACGACGGCAACGATGTGCTTTACGGCGGTAAAGGCAACGACACCATCTTCGGCGGTGCAGGTGATGACATTCTTGACGGTGGTGAGGGCAATGACACACTGATGGGACAAGCTGGTGCTGATGTCTTCAGAGGTGGTGATGGCGTTGACACGGTTGATTATGGTCACGAAAGCCCGTTCCAGCTGATTGTCAATCTGGAAGCAAACTTCGCCAGCGGCGGTACTGCTTCGGGAGACACTTTCTACAGCATTGAGAACCTGATTGGGTCTGACGACAGGATCGACCGTTTCATTGGTACTTCTGACGCAAACCATTTCTGGGGTCGCGGAGGCGGTGACGTCTTTAACGGCGGTGGCGGTGACGACATCCTCGATGGTGGTCGTGATGGTGACATCCTGTATGGAGATGAAGGAAACGATATACTTATCGGAGGTTCCGGTCAGGACTACATGAATGGCGGAGCTGGCATTGACACTGTCGTCTACCGTGGTAGCTCAGAGGGTGTAACAGTTAACCTCGCTGAAGGTACAGCCAGTGGTGGTGATGCTGACGGTCCGGTTCAGATTGTTGGGCGTGGTACAGCCATTAAGCACGATATTATCGTTGATGTGGAGAATGTTGTTGGCTCCTTCCATGATGATCATCTCATCGGGAACGATCAGGTCAACGAGCTCTCTGGCGGTTCCGGCGACGATACGCTCACCGGTGGTGGCGGTGCTGATGTACTCAATGGTGGTCGTGGCAGTGACACAGCTGACTATTCTGATGCGACAAGTGGTGTCAATCTCAATCTGGGCCATGGTCAATCAGAGGGCGATACCTACATTTCCATCGAAAATCTCTCTGGTTCCGGCCATAACGACAAAATGAAAGGCGATAGTGCTGCAAATACTCTCACCGGTCAGGGTGGAAACGATGTTCTGCGCGGTGGACGCGGAGATGACATTCTGTTTGGTGACTTTGCTGATCAGGCGGAGGCTATCCCACGCCCTGGTATGGGCACCGGCTACGCTACGCTTGGAGCAGATGCAACCAACAACTCAATCGCAACTGCTTTCGATATCTCTAACAACTTCTCGTTGACTGAAGACCCGGAGATCTTCGATTCCACAAGCATACTGCACACCACAGTCAATGCGACCGGAAATGGCAAGGGGGGATACTATAAGATCGAACTTGCCGCAGGCACCATCATCACCATCGACATTGATGGCATCGCTGATCCAAATGTTCATGACAGCTGGGTCAGACTGCTGGACAGTGATGGTAACATCGTGACTGAGAATGATGACGGCGGCGGAGATCCTGGTTCTGTAACCAATCGCGACTCCAGCACAGTCTTTGTCGTGAAGGAAACCGGCACCTACTACATTCTCGAAGGTGCCTGGTCTCCTGATGCTCCGGGTAATGGCTGGTCAGAAGCTGTTCCTGAAGGGTCAACCTACAAACTGAATGTGTCGGTTGAGTTCCCACCTGAACCAGTCCAGCCTGGCGTTGCAGGCGATGACAAGCTCTACGGTGGTCGTGGCAATGATATGTTGGACGGTGGACTCGGTGCTGACATTCTGGTTGGCGGTCAGGGAGAGGATACATTCCGCTTCTCAACCGAACTTGGTGACGGCAACGTGGACAAGATCAAAGACTTCGCTGTTGGTGAAGACGTGATCGCCCTCGACAGCAGTATTTTCGAGGAACTCGGTGCTGACGGACCACTTTCGCTGTACGCATTCCATATGAGTGCTGCTGGTGTGGCTCAGGATGCACAGGACCGGATAATTTATGACAGCGACAGTGGGGCTTTGCTTTACGATGCTGATGGTTCCGGTGATATTGCAGCCGTTCAGTTTGCACAGCTGAAAGCAGGACTGACTTTATCGGCTGACGACTTTATCATAATCTGATCAAACTGGAGGAGGGGGCTTTATAAGGCCCCTCCTTGCCCTGTTGGCTTTCAAACCTGTTCTCCAAATGTCAGGCTGGAAAGCAAAAGGAGATTAGGATGAACGCAACTGCCAAACGCAGCGCGGCGGTTTTTGCCTCTGGCCTTCTGTTTGCCGGAGCAGGGATGTTTACAGCAATGGAACAGGCTTATTCCGCAGAGGTGCGCGGGAAAATTACCTTTGAGAATGGTTCTGAAATTCCGAAGGGAAATCTGAAGCTCTTTTTTGAACCTTCTGCAAAGCAAAATGAGGCACAAGCAGTGCCTGCAACATTGCAATTCAAGAGTGCTGGCAAATCCACTGTGTTCACCTACACCTTACCCACTCCAATTAACATCGCTGCCTCTTCTCCCTTATTGATTGTAGCGCAACTTGAGCGCAAGGATGGCTGGTTGCTGGCACGTGGGAGTACAAAAGTGAAGGCTGGCGAACCTGCGAACATAACCCTCTATACTGCCATGTATTGACGGATAAAATGCCCAAAGCCCCCACTTATAACAGCAGGGGCTTTTCCTATTTCATTTTGATGAAAATGCATCGTTGTTACGCAAATCTCAAATCGCTGTGTCAACGATTAATGATTGTCCCGTGGCAGGCCCTTTACTCGCGAAATATCGCGGTACTCAGAGGCCCCACGCATCACCATCCCCTCAGAGAAAGGTTCAACTCTCTCGCGGAACAGCTCTTGCCATGGAGATTGGCTCTCAGGTGAGAATGGGCGTTCTGGCAGTTCGGCTCTGCGACGTTCCAGTTCGGCCTCATCCACCTGCATGTTGGCCGCTGAGATATTCAGGTCAATGCGAACACGATCCCCGGTTTTTATCAGTGCCAGACCACCGCCAGCGGCAGCTTCAGGAGAGGCGTTGAGGATGGATGGAGACCCGGAAGTGCCGGACTGACGACCATCACCCACGCATGGCAACGAGTGGATACCCTTCTTGAGGAGGTAGGATGGCGGGCGCATGTTCACCACTTCTGCGCCGCCGGGATAACCAATCGGGCCAGCTCCGCGCATAAACAGGATGCAGTATTCGTCAATCTCAAGACTCTCATCGTCAATACGAGCATGGAAGTCTTCTGGACCATCAAACACAATCGCACGGCCTTCGAACGCATTCGGGTCCTCAGGATTGGACAGATAACGATCACGGAACTCCTGCGAGATCACGCTTGTTTTCATGATCGCAGAATCGAACAGATTGCCTTTCAGGTTCAGGAAACCCGCTTCTTTCAAAATTGGGGCAGCAACCGTCTTGATTACGTCCTCATCCAAACTGCGGGTGTTCGCGCAGTTCTCCCCAATGGTCTTGCCGTTAACTGTTATGGCATCCGGGTGCGGCAGCAGGCCAGCTTCCAGAAGCTCACCAATTACAGCAGGTACGCCACCAGCCCTCTGGAAGTCCTCGCCGAGGTACTCACCGGCTGGCTGCATATTGACCAGAAGCGGGATTTTGTGGCCAAGTTCCTGCCAGTCATCATTGTCCAGCGGCAGACCGAGTTTCTGAGCAATGGCTTTCAGGTGGATCGGGGCGTTTGTGGAGCCACCAAGAGCTGAGCTGACAACAATCGCGTTTTCAAGGGACTTGCGGGTCATGACATCCGTTGGGCGGCGATCATTGTAGACCATCTCCACAATCTGCTCACCCACACGATAAGAAATTTGCCCGCGCTCACGATAGGGCGCAGGAATTGCTGCGGAGCCGGGAAGCTGCATGCCGAGCGCTTCTGCAATCGAGTTCATGGAGGTTGCCGTACCCATGGTATTGCAATAACCCACGGATGGAGCAGAAGCGGCAATCATTTCCATAAAGCCGTCATCATCAATCTCACCAGCTGCAAGCAGCTCACGTGCCTGCCAGACAATGGTGCCTGAGCCTGTGCGTTTGCCATTGTACCAACCGTTAAGCATCGGCCCGACAGACAGAGCAATTGCCGGGATATTAACGGTTGAAGCTGCCATGAGCAGCGCTGGAGTGGTTTTGTCACATCCAATCGTCAATACAACACCGTCAATCGGGTAGCCGTAAAGAGTTTCGACGAGAGACAGATAAGCAAGGTTGCGATCCAGCATTGCAGTTGGGCGTTTGCCGGTTTCCTGAATGGGATGCACCGGGATTTCAATCGGTGTTCCGCCCTGCGCAACAATGCCGTCACGCACACGCTTTGCAAGTTCCAGGTGATGCCGGTTGCAGGGGGAAAGGTCGCTGCCAGTTTGCGCGATGGCGATGATAGGTTTGCCTGATTGCAGCTCTTCCCGGGTGAGACCGTAGTTGAGATAGCGCTCAAGATAGAGAGCTGTCATCTCCCGGTCATCGGGGTTGTTAAACCATTCCTGCGAACGCAACTTAACGTTTTTCATTCCATCGCTCTTTTTTGACCGCGCCTCGGTACTCCGAAAACGACTTATGGGATTGGCAAATGATTGCCCTATCATTTGTATTGATTGCGCAATCATTTTGCAATATGTTTCGCATTGTATCATGATTAATGCGTAGTTTGTGCAGGAAAGTCAGGCGTAGTTCGAAATGAAGAAGGCAACTCTGGTTGACGTTGCAAAAGAAGCAGATGTTAGCGCAATCACAGTATCAAGAGCACTGCGTACGCCAGACATGGTGTCAACGGCCCTTCGTCAACGTGTAGAGCGAGCGGTTGCTAAAACCGGGTATGTCCCCAACAAAGCAGCTTCCATGCTGGCTTCCAGTAAAACCAACTCCATCGTGGTTTTGGTGCCATCCCTTTCCAATAATGTTTTTGACGAGGTGCTGCGTGGTATTGAGGAAGCTGCTCGTTCAGCCAATGTGACTATTCAGATTGGCAACACTATGTATGATCCGCTGCGAGAACAGCAACTGCTGACAAGCTTACTCAATCCGCTGCCCGCTGGTGTCATCCTTACAGGTGGAGAACAGAACGAGGCATCAAAACGTATTCTTCAGCAGGCACAAACACCTGTCGTTCAAATCATGGACTTGGTGAAGGACCCTATTCACAAGGTGGTCGGCTTTTCAAACTACGATGGGGCAGTGAGTGCTCTGCATCATATGCTGGATGCAGGCTATAAGAGGATCGGGTTTATTGGTGCGCAGATGGACCCCCGCGCTCAGGACCGTTTGCGTGGGTATCGAAATGCTCTGTATGACAGTGGATTGCAAGAGCCAGAACGTACTTCTGTCACCAATGAGAAGGCTGATGTGAAACTAGGGGGGACACTGCTAACCAGCCTGCTCACTCAGCACCCTGATTGTGATGCGGTGCTGTGCAGTAATGATGACCTTGCCCTTGGTGTTTTGTTTGAGTGTCAGAGACGCGGGCTGAATGTGCCAAGAGATGTCGGTATTTGCGGATTTAATGATCTGGGAATCGTCTCAGAAGCGGTACCAAGGGTAACCTCTGTTTGCACACCACGTTTTGAGATTGGCCAGTGTGCCGTGGAGACAGTTCTCGACCCCCACATCAACACAAGAGCCCCGGTGCTTGACCTTGGTTTTAAGCTTCATGTACGCGAAAGCACACAACCATAACCAGATTGCGCACTTAATTCATGTCCTTAAGCAGACGACCATGTTTACACGTTTGCTCAATCACCTTCTCGAAACTGTCAAAACCGCGGGAGACAAGAATAGGCAGCAGCTTGCATAAGGCTTCTGCTGTTGCCTGCGCATCCCCCAAAGCGGTGTGACGCAGTTCCTCTGGAATCACAATATTCAAACGCTCACAAAGTGCATCCAGCGTATGAACTTCATCAGCTCCAAACACAATGGCCGACAGCAGAACCGTGTCGAGAATTGGGTGATCCCATGCATCCCCTGACAGATGACCATAACGATGCAGGAAGGCCATATCGAACGGAGCGTTATGTGCAACAATCACACAATCACGTGCAAACCTGTGAAAGTCAGAGGCTGCCGTCACAGCGTCGGGCGCACCCGCAACCATTGCGTCGGTGATGCCATGAACCTTGGTAGAGGCTGGTGGTATTGGTCTGCCGGGATTGACGAGCTGGTCGACAACTTCGCCAGGAATGATACGCCCGTTCACCACCCGTACTGCTCCGATCTGAACAACATCATCTTTATTTGGCATAAGACCCGTGGTTTCAGTGTCAAATACGACGAAATTCAGATCTTTCAGCGCACGCTGACCAACGGCCTCTTCGGATTGATGCCGGGTTGCGTCAAAATCATAGATCAGCGGACGTGCAGCTTCAGGTGCAATACTGGTCGTTGCCTCGTCAATCAGGATCATATACCCAGATCGCTCACGTAGCTTCTTAAGGCGCAACTGGAAACTCAGATCGCTATGCGCGCCCTTCACTTCAACAGCAACCTCGGTCCGCTGCTCCACCAGTTGCTCATAGGCCGCCCGCAACTCCTCTTCGACGAAATAGTCAAAGATAGAAGCGCTCAGGCGAGGGACATGAACCTGTCCAAGGATATCGGCAGCCTGCCCGTCATAAAGCATGATTTTGTGGGCGGAACTTACAAGAACGATAGCAACCGGAATTTCGGTGAGAAGTT
This sequence comes from uncultured Pseudovibrio sp., assembly GCA_947496145.1. GTDB lineage: Bacteria > Pseudomonadota > Alphaproteobacteria > Rhizobiales > Stappiaceae > Pseudovibrio. Next base: position 87,429 of record CANMBS010000018.1, on the reverse strand, counting down.
GTGCGAGATGCTCACGTTCCTCAGCAAGCTGTGCTGTCTCCTCTGCTTTCAGAGCCTGACCCTGTTCTGGGTCACTGGTCAGCAGTCCGGTTACAGCATGCGCTGCCGGAGCCAGATCGCCTAAGTATTTTGAACCCTCAAGATCAATCGAGACATCCACATCCGCATGCGCGCGCGTGCGGATTGCTGCAGACAGGCGCTGAAGCGGTTTGGCGAAGTTTTCGTCAAACAACAGCCAGATACTGACAGAGACCCCCAGCAGGCCAAAAGCCGACAGGATACCTGCAAGCAAAAAGGCTGAGCTCGGGTTATCATTGGCTGCCCGTGAATATCCAAAATACAGTGCGGCTCCCACAACAGCACAACTGGCTGTCGTGGCACCAGCAAATAAGAGAAAAATTCGTAGTCGAAGACTAAGGTCAGTCAGCATTACCCCGCTCCGCATATGGTTGAGATGATTGGATCACTTCGCGATGAATTTACCCATTGCGCACCGGAAACAACGCCATCGGCCTCAAAGGTGATGCCATCTGCCAGTGCTGCACGGCGGCTACCTGCACAATCTGTCAGTACAGGAAGTTTGCTTAGGGGAGCCCAACGTCCGAAGAAGTAAGTTTGCGCCAGTTTCATACCTGGCTGCTCGGGATGGCTTTGAACCGTCGCCATATCAACTGCAACAAAGCGCTCAACAAAAGGAAAAAGATATGTCCACGGACGATAGATAGCCCTGCTTTCCACTGTGTGCGCAATGACGAGCCCGCCCGGCAGAGTTTCCTTTGTCCGGTCAAACCAGCCGTATTCGTTAGAAATTGTTGTCGCAAGCATGGCAAGACCTGCGGCGACAGGTGCAAACCAGCGCGGTAAGCGGCCCTTTAAAACATGATTGATCAACATCACAAAACCAGCCCCGGCAACGCCTGCAACAAAGGTCCCGATCAATTCAAGAAACATGTTATTCCTCCCGGTAGCAGCGGTTTTTCCTCCCACAGCTACGCCACAAAATTCCGTTTAGCTCAGCATTCCCCGACCATGTCCGACAGCGGACTGCATGGTTTTGACAACAACAAACGCATCACGCACATGTGCCCGCTCAAAATCAGAAAGACTGGACGGTTGCAGGAAGTTGTCCGGTTGCGCCCCCTGTTTCACAAGGTCTGCCTGATGCTGAATGCGGGTTTCTGCAATCAAATCATAGGCATCTAACAGATCACCTGCTCCCGATTTGCTTAGCTGCCCTGCTTCGCGCGCTTCCTCAAGACGAGCACGGGTGTTGACCTCGCCAATTTGCCCTTGCAGTGCGTAAATGCGTGCCAGATCGACCACCGGCACCACACCATTGTGCTTCATGTCCAGTGTATTCTTATGCTCTCCCGATCGAATAGTCGCCAGCCCGCGCAACAGGCTGAGCGGCGGCGCGTGCTTCAGCGAGTTGCTGATCATGTGCGCCACGAAAATGGAGTTTTTGCTGGACGCTTCAAGCGTCTGTAACTGAAGATTTTCAAAGAGTGAAACCTCTCCGCCAATCGGGCGCAGATCAAACATCACGGAACTGAGCATCTGCGCTTGCGGGTCTGGCTTGGCAATCCAGCCCTCAAAGTAGCTTTTCCAGACAGAGAGCGGCTGACACCAGCGCGGGTTTGTTGCCATCATATCGCCTGGACAATAGACATATCCGGCAGTGTTCAGGCCATCGCACACAAATTGCGCAAGCTCTGCGAAATATCCGAGACGTTGCTCTTCTGTGACGTTTTCATCAAGAAACAGACAATTGTCCTGATCGCTCACACCTGTCTGCTCACGCCGACCTTGTGATCCGCAGGCCAGCCATAGGTATGGAACCGGTGCCGGGCCAAGTTTTTGCTCTGCTAACGCCAATAGACGCCGTGTAGAAGCGTCAGCGATATCAGTGATGAGGCGCGTTACAATCTCGTGACGGCTGCCTCCGGCAACAAGCTGGACAAGCAAATTTGGAATACGTGCTGTAACCTTGGCAATCTCTTCCGCATTCTTTGCTTCAGCAACCTGACTTACCAGCTCTGCTGAGCTGATAGCCTGAAAACGGGTCAGGTCGGTTTGCGTCACCATGCCTACCAGACGGCCAGCTTCTACAATCGGCACATGCCCGATGCGCCGCTCCATCATCAGGTGGAGCAGGTCAGAGCCAATAGCATGCGGCCCAAGCGTGATAGGATTAGCCGTCATAACAGCTTCGACAGGCGTTTCAAGAGGCTGTGCGTTTGCAAGAATTTTGAAGGTGAGATCGCGCACGGTGATAATGCCGTTCAACTTGCCAGTACCATCTATGACACATAAAGATGAAACTCGTGCATCTCGCATTTTCTGCGCCGCTTCCTGCACTGTCGTCTGGGCCACACACGTAAGCGGATTGGATGCCATAAAGGATTCAATCGGAATGGCAGTCAGATCATTTTCGCGCGGACGAGATTTCTGGGAACGGTCAAAGAAGCGTGCGACAGGTTTATGAGACGCAATAAGGCCGGATAAGAGAGCGGGTGGAAACACCAGAAGAATTGTGTCTTCTGTGGTGTGGGCTGAGGTGACGGCTTGTCCGTCTAGCAACAATCCGCGCTCGCCAAATGAATTTCGAATACCGAGGCGACTGATCATGGCATCATTGGCATCGCTGATCTCGACAGCGCCCTGATAGATCAGAAACAGTCCGGGCAACTCATCTCCCAGCTTGTAGATGCTGGTGTCGGCCACACGCTCCCAAACCACAATCTGGTTTGCAAGTGCAGTCTGCTCAGCCTCTGTCAGAGCATCATACGGATGCACGGACTTGAGAAACTGAACGGTTTGAGCAGAAGAAAGAGGCATGGCTTCGCCCTGAACTTTAAAGAGGGAATGTCCTGCCCGGAAACAACCGGACAGGACCAGATATCTTAGTGCGGGAGCCGGGGTTCAGGCAGCCCCCACAGCTTGTCTTAGTGGTCTTGTGCAGCGCCAGCACCGCGCGGGATGCGCACGCTTTCCACCAGATCTTTGATGGCCTGTGGAGTTTCCTTGGTGATGCCAGCAACGACATACGCCACCACGAAGTTCACCACTGCACCAATCGCGCCGAAGGACGTGGACTTAACAGTACCAAGCAGCGGATCAGCATCAGAGAAGCTTGCGGTGCCAGGAATGAAGAACCAGCCTTTGTGCAGGAAGATGTACAGCAGTGTCACAACCAGACCAGCCAGCATACCAGCAACTGCACCGGTGTTGTTGATGCGGGTTGAGAAGATACCCATCATCAGGGCCGGGAAGATAGACGCAGCTGCAAGACCGAAGGCCAGAGCCACTGTTTGCGCCGCAAACCCCGGAGGATTAAGCCCCAGATAGGTTGCCACCATAATCGCAATCGCCATGGCGACACGGGCTGAGAACAGCTCACCTTTTTCCGAGATGGACGGCTTGAGTGCGCCTTTGATCAAGTCATGACTTACCGCAGAGGAGATTGCCAGCAACAGACCTGCTGCCGTTGACAGTGCGGCCGCCAGACCACCGGCTGCGATCAGACCGATCACCCAGCTTGGCAGGTTTGCGATTTCAGGGTTAGCAAGCACGAGGATGTCGCGGTTGAACTTGGTCAGCTCGTTACCAGACCAGCCTTTTTCACTTGCAGTTGCCTGAAGGTCAGCGTTCTTGTCGTTATAGTACTGGATCTTGCCATCGCCGTTCTTGTCTTCCCATGAAAGAAGACCAGTTTTCTGCCAGGTATGCATCCAGTCGTACTTTGGATCATTCTGGATCTGCTCAACAGTAACAGCACCACCTTTGATCCCGCCATTCGGCCACATCATTTCAGTGATGTTCAGACGCGCCATCGCACCAACAGCAGGAGCAGTGATGTAAAGCAACGCGATGAAGACCAGCGCCCAACCAGCAGACCAGCGTGCATCAGACACTTTTGGCACGGTAAAGAAGCGCATGATCACGTGTGGCAGGCCAGCTGTACCAATCATGAGAGACAGGGTGAACAACACCATGTTGAGCGTGTCCGCATGGTGAGCAGTGTAAGCTGCAAAGCCCAGTTCAGTCACGATCTGATCAAGCTTTGTCAGCAGTGGAACACCAGATGCTGCATCATTGCCGAACAGGCCAAGACCCGGAATTGGATTACCGGTGAGCTGCAGTGAAATGAAGACCGCTGGAATGGTGTAAGCGGTGATCAGCACCACATACTGTGCAACCTGAGTGTAGGTAACGCCCTTCATACCGCCGAACACAGCATAAGCAAATACCACACACGCACCAATGAGAAGGCCGGTCGTGTTGTCCACTTCCAGGAAGCGGCCAAACGCAACGCCAACACCTGTCATCTGACCGATCACGTAAGTAGTGGATGCAACAATCAGACAGACAACTGCAACGATACGAGCAGTCTGGCTATAGAAACGGTCACCGATGAACTCAGAAACTGTAAACTTGCCGAACTTGCGCAGGTAAGGGGCAAGCAGCAGTGCCAGCAGCACGTAGCCGCCAGTCCAACCCATCAGGAAGGATGAGTTGTCATAACCGGTGAACGCAATAAGACCGGCCATGGAAATAAAGGAGGCAGCAGACATCCAGTCAGCAGCAGTAGCCATACCGTTGGTGACTGGGTGCACGCCGCGACCCGCAGCATAAAATTCTGATGTAGACCCGGCACGGGCCCAGATCGCGATGCCGATGTAGAGCGCAAAAGAGCCGCCTACAAACAGCATGTTAATTGTAAACTGATCCATAATCTGAAATGCCCTTACTCTTCTTCAACACCGTGTTCACGATCAAGACGGTTCATACGCCAGGCGTAGAAAAAGATAATGCCCAGGAAGACAATGATGGAACCTTGCTGAGCGAACCAGAAACCCAGATCGGTTCCGCCGACAGCAATGCCACTGAGCATAGGGCGCAGCAAAATACCAAACCCGAATGAGACCAGCGCCCAAATAACGAGACTGATCATAATAATGCGCTTATTGGCAGACCAGTAAGCGTTATTCGATGAATTTTCGGACATCTTCTCCTCCCGTTTACGTCCGTAACAATTTCGACCGGATGAACCAGACAGCCCGACCTATCTTGTTCCTCAAACCAAATTTACTCGTGAACCAGTCCCTCCTACCGGTCACTCACTTTGCTCAAAGCTGTAAACTTCGTTTGCCGCCCACCCCGTCGATGAAAAGCCTTTAGGTTCCACAGTGCTGCCGTAACAATGAAAATTCCTCCCTGAGACCTCATTGTTTACCTGCTGAGCGCGCTGGCTCACAGGCCTTCAGCTTCGACAGACGCTTCTTCCAACCCGCTTTTCAAACAGGTTTTGCATCGATTTTTGAAGGCCGGAACTGGTTTTCGTAACATTAACGCCCCCACCCCGGAATACACACCTTCATTGATCAGTTTGTTACAAGTTGGCTGGCGTTATTCAAGCCTACTTACGTAGGGAATACTTATGTATAATAAGCTTCTGATCAAAAGATAATCTGCATTACTTCCAAAAGCTCTGATTCTTATATTCATACCCAAGGAGTTAGCCTAGGTTTCCAAAAGGTCTCATAGCTGGCCAGCGGAAAACTATGAGAATTTCAACCATTAATCGACAGAAATTCAATGTTACTTTGCGTTGAAGTGATTAGAGCAGATGATTAAGAGTTGATATTTAATTAAACATGCATATGCAGCAGCATCAGGTAGCCCCCACCAACCATGGTTCAAATCAGCCCTCAAAATGGCCCCTTAAAGCCACTGAGATGTAATCGCCACCCGAACTTTAGGTATTTCGAAAGCAATTTTTTAATGAGTAAGCTCTGAGTCTGACCCTTTGAGAGGACTAGCATGAGAAAACCATTTTTCGGTATCTGCGCGATAATTAGTGTGTTCCTGATACAAGGATGCGGAACCATTACCAGAGGATCGACAAATGACGTAGCTATCAATGTTAAGCCAGCTCATGCCAAAGTCACCTCAACAATCGGTCACTCATGTACTGGAACCTGCGTTATTAATGTGCCAAGAAAAAAGGAGTTTACGCTAACTGCTTCTGCACCCGGCTATCAAACCAAGCAAATCAATGTGGAAACGCGCGTAAGTGGCAAAGGCGCGGCGGGTATGGCAGGAAACTTGCTAATCGGTGGTATCATTGGGGTAGGAGTTGATGCGGCTACTGGGGCAACTTTGGATCATTATCCAAATCCAGTAAACTTTAAGCTGGAGCCTGATGAGGGAGAAAAAGCACCACTCCCCGGTGACACTTCGGAACCGCCTGAGATTATAGCGAACCTATCATAACGTCGGTACAGCAGTTAGGTAGTCTGTAGCTTAAAACAGCATAAGCAGTGTGCCTGCCAGTGTAAGCAGCACATTAGCGAGCGCATATGTTCCCGCATATCCTAAAGCCGGAACTGTGCTTTTTGAGACGTGTTGCACAATACCCAGAGCAGGCGTGCTTGTCATAGCTCCGGTAAGCGCCCCCAGCAACAGGGCAGGGTTCATTCTCAGCGCCAGCCTTCCAAAGGCATAGCCAAGTAGCAACGGCAGACAGGTTACCAATACGCCACAAAGGAACAGGGTTGGTCCCACCGAGGCCAAAGCCTCAACAATCCCGGTGCCTGCATTCAGGCCCACACCGACCATGAAGAGAAGCAGGCCCAGCTCCATGAGGATAAATCTTGCCGCAGCAGGCATTTGCCCGAAAGTGGGGCGCTGTGCACGTAAAAAACCTACCCCAAGCCCGGAAAGCAGCAGCCCGCCAGCATTGCCAAGACCGATATCTATAGTGCCAACCTTCAAGGTAATCTGGCCAATAAATAAGCCTATAACAATGCCCGCTGCAAAGGTGAGCAGATCAGTTTCAACGGATTTGCGATCCTCCGCACCCAGTTCCTTGGCAAGGTTTTTAAGTGCCTGCTTCTCACCTGTGAGCACCATTACATCTCCACGGTGAACGACAGTGCCCGCAGACAGCGGCATGGCAATCTGACTTCTGGTCAGGCGCTTTAGATAGCAGCCATGCTTCTCATAGATACCAAGCTCGCCAAGGGTTTTGTTATCGACAGCTTCTCGGGTCACAACCACGTGCGTTACGTCGATCACAGCATCCAGCATGTCTGCGTCCAGCACCTCAGTGTACTTGCCATACATCTGACGTGCTTCAGCATGCTCCTGAGGCGTTGCAAACAGTGCAATTTTGTCTCCCACAGCCAGTAATGTCTCGGGTTTGACCTCAATAAACTCACGCCCGCGCTTAATCCGGTAGAGCGCATTAATGCTCACGTCTGAATGGAGGTTCTCAGAAAGAAGCTGGGCAACGGTTTTACCTTCCAGCTCCTCCTCGCTGATCTCATAGGCTCTTAAGATGGGGCGTACCACATCTTCCTCTGCCTCTTCTGGCTGGAAGTTTCTCTCCTTTGCAAATTTGGTTGCCTGAGCCGACAGATCCACCCGAAATATGGCCGGCATCAGTTTTACCACCATCAGCAGACCAACTGTGCCGAAAATATAGGTGATGGCGTAAGCGACACTGATGCTTTCGATAAGGTCATTGTGCGTTTCCCCTGCTGCGAGCGTTACCAGACCCGACGAGACAGCCGTTTGCGCTCCGACCAATGTAGGCGTGCTCGTCAAACTGCCAGCCATGAGTCCAGCGGCGAAGCTGTGTGAAAAGTCAAAGGATTGCGCCAGAAAAATAACAAGGAGAAACGATCCGACAGCAACAAACAACGTCAGTGTCAGATATCGTCGCCCATCCTGCCGCATGACACCTAAGATCTGCGGGCCTGCTTGCCAGCCGACAGAATAGATAAACAGCGTAAACCCGATCGATTGTACGATTGGGTCAATTTGATAGCCAAAATGGCCGAAAGCCATAGCACACACCAACACACCGCCAGTTACCCCAATTTCGAACCGGGCAATCTTGATGTTGCCTAACATGTACCCCACCGCAATTATGGTGAAGATGACAAGCACGGAATTGAGATGGAAGACTTGTGCAAGGTCTATGTTCATAAGAAACGGTTCTCTTAGCAACCAGCCACTGTTGCGGGACACCGCAAACTCAGGCGACAAAAGCGCTGGCACAATAGCGCGACGTGCGAAATCCGTTTCCTCCAATTGCATCACATGCATAAGGAACAGCAAAGCAAGCGCAAAAACTATGTCTTTTTGTTTAGGAGCTAACGAAGTAACTTAGAGGTAAGTCTTGAGCAAAAAAAGTTCATATTTTGAGATAACCGCTCAGAAAAAGGAGGAGCAGCGGATGTAAGCGGGCAGGTGAAAATGCTAATTTTTCATTCCTTGCAGACGCTTCAAAGTGCTCTCGAAACTCGCGGTCCGACCTGTGCCCGGTTCTACATATATGGCACCTTGCAGATATGCCGCATGAAACACCTCTTCAATACTGCGCTTCTTTTTGCGCCGGGGGTGTTCTTGCAGATCTTCGGTAATACCCCAGCCAGCATAAAACGGCGACCCGGCCACGCGAACGGTTGCCCCCCTGAGTGCTGCTTCGAACCCGGCAAGTGAGGTCATTACATATACCTTCTCAAATTCATCAAGATGAGACCAAACCGGGAAATCACTGGGAAGCAGATCAATCCGGTCCAGATAAGGAGCAATCTCCGATTTTGCCGGGCGCAGACCAGACGCTACATCAGGGTGGGGCCGATAAATGATTGAAGCCTGCGGGTTCTCTTTAAGGGCTAAATCGATCAGTTCTGAATTGAGTTGTAACGCCGTGCTTCCATATTTTAAGGAGGCATCTCCCTCAAACTGCCCGAACACCAGAATACGGGGCTTTGCCGGAAGCTGCAAAGCTCCACTATTGCTTTGCTTCAGATTGTACTTGGTGATGTTTTGCGAAACGACCGTTTCAATTGCCAAACAGGCTTCACGCCTTTGATCTTCTGTAAATTCCTCATGGTTTAAGGTGTTTTCAATATGAGAAGGAGAGCGAGCATCAAAATATAGCCCTCCAGTTTTATCCAGTATGAAACTTACTGGCGGCGCATATTTTATACCCAGGCCAACAGAACGTATAAAACCATCTTCCAACCGCCACATCTCCCATTGACGGGTCTTTGCAGCGTTCAGCACATGTTCGTTGCCACCACACCCCCACGAAACAATGATAGGGTCCTCTATGCCCTGGAAGGCTCGCATTACCTTTGTCTTTGAGGCGGTGTTTTCAATAAAATGCACCACATAGTCATGATTATTGAGAAAGTACTCCGCAATCATCCGCCTCTTCCAGAGCAGAATATTGGTGAGGAAGAGGTGACGTTGCTCCGGCTTCGCTTGCGCACGTCGTTTGAAGAGGCGAAGCTGAACAATAAAGTACTGTGGATCGGTATATGAGATGTACCAATTATTCAATCGTGAGCGCAGTTTCCTCCTGACTCTTTCAACAAAGGACAACTTAAAAACCTCCGGGATGAAGGGCCGCATAAAAAGTGAGAGCATGAACTGATGAAGGCACCTCCTCAAAATTGAAAGGTACCAAGCATATGCTCAGAGTAATTAGGGTTGTTTGGTTGATCCAGTTCTGTCGGGAAAGTGCGCGTGCAGGGCTTGAAGGCACAAACATCCCGGCGCAGTAATGTCAGCTCCATGGTCAGGGGAACCGGATAACCTCCAAGTATGCGCAGAGCGGAGTTGTTGTTGCCATGTACATGTACAACCTGATGGGTTTTTGCTAATCGCTCAGCTGCCGTAATAAGCGGACGCTGACCAACTAGTTTTTCAATTTCCTTCAGACCATGAACCTCAACCAAAATCTGACTGAATTGAAGAATAGTCTCCTCTGGAATGTCATTAAAGACACTCCATTCATGACCTTCAATGTCCATTTTCAGGATCATGTTCTGTTTGTCTTCATGCTTATTCGCCTTAACTTGTGCTGATAATGACGAATATGGTCTGGAGACCTGCGTTTCTCCGGTAATCCCTAGTTTCCGAAAATGAAAATTAGAATGGTTGTCAGGCAACTTGCTGATAGAATGGTCATACTGGAACACCTGATAGCCCCTGCGCGCCATTTCCATATCCCAGGAAACATCATTCTCCACTCCAAGTGAGTAGGCAATCTTTGAGCTGGCTTGGTGTTTCACCATCACGTAGCCACCATCGTAGCTTCTGCCAATGCGCTCGAATTCAAGACCATCAGGGTCTTTGGGGCTAAAATGCCTGAAAAAGTTTTCGATCAAACTCCGCGAGCGCAGACACATAGCTGGAGAGGTTTCACGTTTGTATTTCTGCTCCAGACGCTTCAGACGGCTTTCAAGCGTATCAAGGCGCTTTGCTGTTTTACGGTCCCCAGCAGAACCTTCACCTGAAAAAGGACGAGCTAATATTTTATGCATAACCAGCAATCATGTCGCGTTTAGGTATGTAGGCACTCAGTTCTTCCAATACGTAGTATGTTTGCAAAACCACGTCTAACCTCAGTTTTTTTTAGGTTATTATTACCGGCGGCATTCAGAGGATTGAGCTGTTATTGAGAGAGGAGTAGAGATTTATAGAATGATCCACAGTATTACCAAATAAAATCACTTAAATGCCCCTTATAGGGGAGGAGCATTTCTTAGTTCATTAGGAAGTGTTCTGGTTTCAGTTTTGGATGATTTAGAATGTCGCTTTACCGTTATGGTTTCAAAACTCAGGATCATTCTCTTTGGCAAATTCTTATTGTCTGCCACGGACAGGAGTTTGTAGAACACGGTGCCGAGTTTATTGCTGATTGTGAGTTTAATTCACCAGGTCTGCGATTGGTTTTTCTCTTCACTGATGCATGTGAACAGGCAAGTGCCGAACTTGCCCGCCTTGAGCGCTATCTTTACTCGACGATTGTATACCGGCTTGAACTTGAAGACATTTCAGATCACTCTCTAAGCAAAACCCTTCAGTTTTCCGCGGTCAGGTGGTTGCTTGATCACACATCTTTGCCAGTGCTGATGATGGATTTGCAGCAAAGTATTCTCCGCGATCTGTCAGTTCTGCCTGTTGAACTTCAGCGGGCACAGCTCGCTTTCCCTGAGGCGAGTACTGCTCATCACAAGTCAACACCGCTTACGCCCATCTGGTTTCGACCAGATTCTGAAACCATCGAATTTGCAGCAGTGCTCGCGTCAATTTTTCGGTACGCATCAGCGTCCACTATGGATGGACGCTTTATAAAACGGCATTTACATAAGATATGTAAGCCCCTGAGGCTTGTTGACCTTCCGCACAAGTACTGGCTCCCAACCACTTCGTCGCCCGCTATCTCTTCTCGTGCCCAAGCCACAGACCATTTTGCGAGTTGGAAAACATCACTTTTTATCATGCCGTCAATGGTTGTCCTTATGCCACGACAGGCCGAAGAGGAGCAGGTAACTCAGGGAAGCAGCAGCTTTAACGCACGCGTACGCGCCTTCATTGCTCCGCAAAGCGTCAGTTGGCGGCATTCTGCTACCAAACTCGCCCATCAGCAAAGATTGGAAGATCCAAATCTGAGAGTTCTTCAGGTTTCACCTTCTGAGATCAACCAGAGCTTAATCTCCCGCCTTTCCTTTGTTAAAAAAATCTATGTTCCCTCAGACTTATCAGTAGTTTTGAGCGGTGCACCTGTACAAACTTACGATCAGTGTGCCGCAACACCACAAAGTGACCTTCCTTCCTCGCCATATACTGAGCTTGCCGTCGATGCCAATGGTTTGCCCGCTTTTACATATTCCCGAATGAGAGGTCTGCGCCGCATTCGGCAGGTGATGAAGTACATGACAGGCAAAGCAAGTCGTGTAGTAAACTGGATCAGCAAAGTGACAAGGAAAATTGCGCACAAGGTGGTCCTGTGCTCGCTCAACAAGCACCTTATGCCGATTTTGTCAGATGAGTATTTCAGGGCTAAGCGGGTTGTTCTGGTTGGTAATGCTTCCAGCCTCCTGCAGCAAAACCTTGGTGAGTTTATTGATGCTCACGACGTGGTGATACGCATGAATCTGGGTAGCCCTTTCATCGCTCACACCCCTTCAAATACCGTTGGTTTCCCGCATGATCATGTCTACGGAGAGTTTGCGGATCAACGGTCAAGCGGGCTGGAGCGTTACACCGTTTTATCTCCCCACACCCCTCGAGATCTTCTGTCAAAGTACGCTGCAACTGACGCTACGGGGACACGCACTGACATCTGGTCGTGTTCAACAGCTGATCAAACCCGCCAGCATTTTTTCGGAAAAGTTTTTGCAGGTGCGTTGTTTGTGGCTTGCCACCCCAATTTCCATTTCCTCTCACAAAAGTTCCTTATGAAATACGGTGTCAAACGCCTGAAAGGAGAGGTCACAAGATCCTTACAGCAAAAATTGAAGCTAGAGCCAACCTCTGGACTTATCTGGATCGAATATCTTAAAGGCACTCATTTGAGCGAACTGTCGCTCGTTGGCTTTGACTTCTCTCAGTCTGGACATTCCATCCGTGCTGCGCCGAGTACTCTGGATGCAAAAGGCTGGTCCCGGCACCGGCCTGATGAAGAACGGGACTATGTGCTGAACACAGTGTTACCTAGTGATTCACGGATTAAATTTTACTCATACGATACTCAAAGGAGCGAGCAGGTAAAAGAACCAGAGTGTTTAGAGTAAGCCTGAGGGCTGGAAGTTTTCCTCAGACCTGCGCTCATGGCTAACTGGTTATCAGAGCGTGGCAATAAAGATCGTCGCCACGCTCTATAATTCAAAGCACTCTATGACACAGCGTCATAGCCCTTTTGTTTACGGCCCTTTTCAACGGTCCAGCCCGCTTTTTCGCGCAGCCACTGGAACACAACGTAAAGGGTTGGAATCAGGAAGATACCAACGCTGAAGGATACTACCATGCCAGCAAGCACGGGAACGCCCACTGCAATCATGGATTCAGCACCTGCACCGCCAGAACGCACCAGAGGTACAAGACCTGCGGCGAAGGCCAGCGATGTCATCATTACCGGCCTGAACCGCAGCCGTGCTCCTTCCACCGCAGAATCCATCAGCGAACTGCCCTGAATGCGGCGTTCCAGAGAGAAGTCATTCATTAAAATGGCATTCTTGCCAGCCAGTGCGATCAGGATCACCAGACCGATCTGAGCGTACAGATCAAACGACAGATTGAAGAGCCACAAACTGCCAAGTGCACCTGCTATGGATGGCATAACTGATAGCAGCACCGGAATTGGCGTATTCCAGCTCTCATAAAGGGCCACGAGGAAGAGATAGGCAAAGAGGAATGCCAGACCCAGCATCATACCAGTTTGGCCAGCCGTTTCCTTTTGCTCAAGGGCAATGCCCGTCCACTCAAACGCATAGCCTGATGGCAGAACCTCATCAGAAACCTGTTCCATCGCGTTAAGCGCAGACCCAAGGCCAACACCCGGCGCGGCATTACCGTTAAACTTTACCGTTCTGTAGTTGTTAAAACGAGTGATGTTGGCAGCACCTTGCACCATTTGCGTGTCAACAATACTGCTCAGGTCAACCATTTGCCCGGTATCAGAGCGTACTTTCACATCACTGATGTCTTCAATCTCCGAGCGATACTCTTTCTCTGCCTGCATGCGTACCGTCCATGTACGTCCAAACAAGTTGAAGTCATTAATGTAATAGCCGCCCAGAGTGGCTTGCAAAGTGTTATAAACATCAGCCACATTCAGCCCGAGCACCTGCGCTCTGTCCCGGTCCAGATCCACACTGACCTGAGGCGTGCTGGCGTTGTAACCAGTGAAGAAGCTTGCAAGTTTCGGGTTTTGGTTTGCGGCCATCATCAGGCCACGAGAAAGCTGTGCCAGCTCCGCTGGATTTTGCCCCTCAAGCGCCTCCAGAATGTACTCAAACCCTCCGACAGACCCAAGGCCCATGATCGCGGGTGGGTTCACCGGGAAGTAGTTTGCATCTGGCAATGCTGAGAGGGCACCATACATGCGCCGCACGAAGGCGAAGGATGACAGGTTAGGGTCCTTGCGCTCTGCATAGGGCAGCAGTTCCACAAACATGGCGCCAGCATTGGAGGAGGCACCACCACCAGAGAGCATATCCAGCCCCGCAATCACCGTTGTTGACGCAACTGCCGGGTCCTGACTGATGATCGCATCAGCCTTGTCCAGAGCTTCTTGTGTTCTGTTCAGCGAGGCACCTGCGGGCAGGTTCACCAGCACAAAGGCAAAACCTTTGTCTTCATCCGGTACGAACCCGTCTGGTGTGTTACTAACGATAAACAGCGACAACAGCGCGAAAGCCACAATCACCGGAACCGACACAATAGAGAACTTCCCGATCTTGCGAATGATATTGGCGTAGCCATTACCCAGCCTGTCAATCGCCTGCGACACACGCGCCATCACACCGCTGGTCTTGCCGGTTTTCATAAAAAGAGCACACAGGGCAGGGGAAAGTGTGAGAGCGTTCACCGCAGAAAGGATCATTGCCGCAGAGATGGACACAGCAAATTCCCGGAAGAGTACACCACCGGACCCCGGCAAGAAGGCAACAGGCACAAACACTGACAGAAGAACGAGCGTGACGGCAATAACCGGGCCTGCAATTTCGCCAACAGCCTTTGAAGTGGCTTGCGCAGGTGTGAGCTCTGGGTTTTCGTGCATCACGCGCTCAACATTCTCCACCACGATAATTGCATCATCCACCACAATCCCGATAGCAAGCACGAGGGCGAGCAGCGAAATCGTGTTGGCAGAAAAGCCGAGGACATAAGCTACGGCCAATGCGCCGATGATTGAGACAGGCACTGCAACCAGCGGGATAATGGTTGCCCGAAGGCGCCCCAGAAACAGGTAGACCACGACCGTGACAAGCACAAAGGCTTCAAGCAGTGTGGTGATCACCTTCGTGATCATCTCATTCACGAACAGGGAGGTGTCGAAACTTGGCTTGTAAGTCAGCTCCTCCGGGAAACGAGCTGCCAGAACCTCAAGGCGCTGATCGACTGCCTCAGAAACCGCCACCGCATTTGCGCCGGGTGTGAGATAAATCGCCATCATGATGGAGGATTGCTGATTGTACAGTGAACTCCAGTCATAGGAGGAGGAGGCCAGCTCCACACGGGCTACGTCTTTCAGGCGAACGATTGAGCCATCCAGATTTGCACGCAAAATGATGTTGCCGAACTCTTCAGAGGTCGCCAACCGGCCTTTTGCTGTCACCGTCAGTTGCAACATCTGATCGCTTGGCTGAGGGGCAGAACCAATACGGCCCACAGCAGCCTGCTTGTTCTGAGTGCTCACCGCGTTTGCTACATCCATTGCCGTCAGGTTGAATGCACGCAGCTTGTCTGGATCGAGCCAGATGCGCATGGAGTAGTCACGTGCACCGAATACAGCGGCATCACCGATACCATCAATACGCTTGAGCTCGTCAATCACGTTGATGTTTACATAACTGGAAACATCAAGAATATCCATCTTCTCGCCGGGAGAATAGAAGACATAGGCCTTGAGCATATCGCCTGCTTTTTTGGTAACACTCACACCCTGCGAGCGTACCTCTTGCGGCAGTTTGCTTTCCACCTTGGACAGACGGTTTTGTACGTTCACCGCTGCAATGTCCGGGTCAACACCAAGGTTGAAGTAGATGGTCAGCGAGTAAGAGCCATCTGCTGAAGAGGCCGACTGCATGTAACGCATGCCGTCCACGCCGTTAATGGCACTTTCGATGGGCTGAGCCACACTTTCTTCCAGCGTTACAGCATCTGCGCCAACAAACATGGCCGAAACACTCACAGTTGGAGGGGCAATTGACGGGTACTGAGAGACCGGGATTACTGAAATTGAGATCAGGCCAAGCACAACGATGACGATGGACACGACCATCGCCAGACGAGGGCGCCTGATAAACATGTCATAAATCATGATTTACTGCCCCACCACCTTTGCGGTGACTTTGGACCCGGGACGGGCCTTTTGACTGCCCGCCACGATCACCTGATCGCCTTCACTCAGACCAGACTTGATGATGACAAGACCCCGGCGCTGTTCGCCGACCGCCACAGGACGTTTTTCGACAATACCTTCTGCATCGACCTTCAGAACATAGGTGCCATCTTGGTCAAGCAGCATAGCTGCCTGTGAAACAATCAGTTGTTTTGGCGCATTTTTTCGGGAGATAAGCACATCAACAAGCTGCCTGTCGAACAAGCGATGGTCCGGGTTCGGGAAGACGATGCGGGCGTCCACGCTGTCTGTTTCCGGATTAGCCTGAGCAGACAGGTAATCCATTTCGCCTTCTTCGCTGTAAACTGAGCGATCTGTCAGGCGAAGCTGGATCTGGTAGTTGTTCAGCTCCTCAGTATTTTGCAGTTGCAACCGGGAGATCATGCCCTGTGTCACTGGAATGGACACACGGATCGGGTCAAGGGAGGTGATGGTTGCCAGTTCTCCACTGGAAGCTGTTACATAAGCACCGGATTTGAACGCAGAGGTTCCAACTTTACCGTCCATTGGCGCACTGATTGTTGTGTAACTGAGGTCCAGCTCCCGCAGGGCCAGCTCTGCTTCACGAAGGGAAAGCGCGGCCCTTGCTTCTTTCAGGCTTGCACGGGCGACATCCAGTTCAGACACGGAAATACTGTCTTTTTCCACGAGCAGTTTTTTGCGATCATATTCAAGTTGAGCCAGATCCACCTTAGCCTGCGCGCTTTGGACGTTTGCATTCGCCTGATCCACCGCGAACTTATAGGGGCCGCGCTCAATTTCAAAGAGCGGCTCCCCTTTTTTCACCAAGGCGCCTTCTGAGAATTTTAAAGGCTTGAGAAAACCACCGACGCGGGCGATTAGACTCACACGCGAAATCGCTTCAGTGCGACCGGAAAAAACGTGTTCTGTTTCGAGAGTTTGTAAACGTGCCTCTTCAACCAGAACACCCGGCGCAGGGGCGCCCGGCATTTGCTTAGCACTCGCATTGGAGAGGAAAGAAGCCGGCAGGCCGGGACCTGCAAGCAAAGCCACCGCAACAACCAGACCATATGCTGGCAGAAGGTATCTGGCACGTTGTTTCATCATTTTACACTCTGTGGTTACTGACCAAGAGTCGAAACCGGGAAATATGCGCTGATGTCTGGGGGAATCGCACTACGAAATATGCCCTCACCTCGTAGCATTACCTGGACCGTTAAATGAGCTCGATTTATTTCTGATTTGGACACATGACCTGAAATTTATGACAGGCAGCAAATACTCTTTTTGAAAACGGCGTCCTATACGTACTAAACCAGCGCGAGTATGGGATAATTCAGGTCACAATCGAACAACAGACGTTGTGACGAAACCTCATTTTCTTTATTTATTATAGAGTTATGCGAAATCGATAAACGTTTGACCTCTTCCGGTCTTCACCGGCAAACCAAAATATCCCGCTTTATTGTGATAGGGGTCACAACTATTTTTAACACTTTCCGCGTCTCTGCTGTTCAGCACCCCGATGCTGCTGTTTTGACGATTTTACGCCTGCATAAAAACCAGCTGCATAGCGTCACATACCAGAACTCATGGGATTTTTACTGAGCGTCTCCTGAGAGCTTTGATTTTTGATGAGTCGTGATCACGTATAAACAGGCCTCATTGGTCGATAAATTATGCCGCACCGCGTCATTATGAGAGAGGTGTGCTGTATTTTCCTTGAAAAAGACAGCAAAAATATGAAAAATGTTGAATTTAACTCTCAAAAATACTCAAATATTTCGCTGCACATGCACAAAATTCAGGAGTGCTACAGTAATGATTAAAGAAATTAATTAAAACTTTTTGTGTATACTCATTTGCGCGAGAAGAATAAAAGAAAAGGCGACTCGTATTACAGAAATTTAAGCTTACCCACGGTCATATCTTCTGAAACAATCGATAATCGGAGGTATTTTCCCAACTTTTACGAGTGTTTTATTGGAAATACGCATGAAATTTGCGCAATTTCATTGCAATTGCAGTTAAGATACTGTTTTAAAGTTATTAGAAAAATGGTCAGTTTATATTGCAATTTTAACGAGACCACCTAACAAAACTGATGATCCTGTTTCCGTATCTAACAAGTGAAACGCCCAATTGCATAGATAATAATTGTAAGGCAGAAAACTTTGAAAATAGAGGATACCTTAGAAAGACCGATCACATCGGTCTCTGCACAAAACGTCCCGTCGTCAGCCTCCCTTATAGACAGGGCCTACGCGCACCTGCGGGCGGCTATTCTTGCAGGCCGGCTCGCACCCGGCAGCAAGTTACGAATTCGTGAAATGTGTAGCACCTTTGATGTTGGACCAACGCCAGTACGAGAAGCACTTTCCCGGCTGGTATCTCAGGGGCTTGTAGCTACGCAATCTCACAAGGGGTTTTATATACCAGAGCTCACGCAGGGCGAGTTTCGTGACATTATTGCGCAGCGCCGCTTAATTGAAAGCGCAACTGTGCGTACTGCTGTTGAAACTGGCAACCTGCAATGGCGTGAGCAGGTGCTGAATGCTTATCACAACATGCAGGAGATTGAGCGGACATGGCAAGCCTCCCGCCGCAGTTTCTGGTGTGAATGGGAAGAAGCTAATCGCGCATTTCATATGATGCTTGTTGAGGGCGCTGGGTCCAGATGGGCGAGCCGTTTTCTGTACATGTTGCATGACCAGTGCACCCGTTATCGTGCGGCAATGCGGCGGGCTGATTTTATCAGCGAAGGTGTGCAGGAAGATCATGCCCAGCTCGTGACTGCTGTAAGAACCGGTGACGGCGCATTAGCAGAGCAAACCATTAAAACTCACATTGACCGCTTACCGGAACTTTACAAAACTATGTAAGCAAACAGTTCTTTTAAGAATTTCCCCGGTGAGAAGAACCATCTTCTCACCGTTTTTTGTTTCATACTGCCTTCAGGAAATCCGGCTCTTAGAGACCCGATCCCCTTGCGTTGCCATTTGGCGAATAGTGCGCTGCATTCACGCTCGCCGGGCGACCTTCTAAAGACAAAGCGGAAACGCGCGGGGCAGTTTCTGCAATCACCTGCCCGCGACGCACCACAGCCAGACGAGTTGCCTTCATACGAATTGCCTCAATAGCATCCTGAGCCTGCAACAGAACAAAGTCAGCATTACAGCCAGGCTTCACGCCATAGTCTTCAAGCCCCATGATGCGGGCGGAGTTGGTGGTTACCGCCTCAAAGCAGTAGCGGATGTCATCACGGCTGGAAAGCTGGCCCACATGCAAACCCATCCCGGCAACTTCCAGCATGTCGGCATTGCCGAGCGAGTACCACGGGTCCATCACGCAATCATGCCCAAAGCCAACGGTGATACCATTATCACGCATCTCACGCACACGGGTCTGACCACGTCGTTTTGGGTAGGTGTCATGGCGGCCTTGCAGCATGATGTTGATGAGCGGGTTGGCAATTGTGTGAACTTCTGCTTCTGCCATCAGGGGCAGAAGTTTGGACACATAGTAATTATCCATGGAATGCATGGAGGTCAGATGGGACCCGGTCACACGACCCTGCATTCCCAGTGACAGTGTCTCGTGGGTGAGTATTTCCACATGGCGCGACATAGGGTCATCGGATTCATCGCAGTGCATATCGACCAGAAGGCCGCGATCTGCGGCAATCTTCATCATCGCTTTCACAGAGCGGGCACCATCATCCATGGTGCGCTCAAAATGCGGAATGCCACCCACCACATCAACGCCCATGTCCAGCGCACGCAACAGGTTCTTTTCTGCCGTCACTGAGCGGTAGAACCCATCCTGCGGAAAGGCAACCAGCTGCAAATCAATATAGGGAGCAACACGCTTCTTTACATCGAGCAGGGCCTCAACCCCAAGCAGGCGGTCATCACACACGTCCACGTGAGAGCGAATGGCCAGCAGACCCTGCGAGACAGCAAGATCACAATAACGCAGTGCCCGCTCAACCACTGCATCGACGGTCAATAGCGGCTTCAGTTCCCCCCAAAGGCTGATGCCTTCCAAAAGCGTGCCGCTTTCATTCATACGCGGCAACCCAAGGGACAAGGTTGCATCCATGTGGAAGTGAGGGTCGACAAAGGGCGCAGAAACAAGCTGGCCCTGTGCATCAATCACACGGCCAGATTCTGCGGTGATACCTGTCTCAATTGCGGTGATCTTTCCGTCGTTTACGGCGATATCCACGTTGGTTTCGCCAGTGGTCAGCACGGCGTTTTTTACAAGTAAGTCCAGCGACATTTTGTTGCCTTTTGTTTCTGGCTCAGCTTAGCGCTGACCACGGAAGTAAGGTTGCAGCAGAGCACGCGGATAATCCGCTTTCCGTGCCACCAGGACGAGCGCGATAATGGAAAGCAGGTAAGGGATCATCAGGAAGACCTGTGACGGGATCACCGCACCAACCTCATTTTGCAGGCGGATCTGAAACGCATCAAATGCGCCAAACAGCAGCGCCCCAAGCAAAGCCTTGCCCGGCCTCCAGCTTGCAAACACCACCAGTGCAATGCAAATCCAGCCCCGTCCATTGATCATGCCAAAGAAGAAGGCGTCGAAGGCCGACATGGTGAGGAACGCTCCCCCCAGTGCCATCAAAGCAGAACCAGCCATGATCGCCCCAATGCGCAGCGAAAAGACCGAAAGCCCTTGTGCTTCAACAGCGGATGGATTGTCCCCCACGGCACGGATCGCAAGACCAAGCGGCGTGCGATAGAGCACGTAACCCACCAGCACAACCATAGCGAGCGCAAGAAAGGTCATGGGAGTTTGCTGGAACAGGGCAGGACCGATGAACGGCAGATCAGAAAGGACCGGAATATCCAGTGGCTGAAACGCATCAATGCGCGGAGGGCTGGAAACTTTTGGCAAGGCGGTCCGATAGGTGAAGTAGCTCACTGAGGTGGCAAACATGGTTATGCCAAGGCCGGAAACGTGCTGTGACAGACCAAGCGGCACTGTCAGGATACCGTGGAGCAAACCAAAGAATGCGCCAGCTGCGGCTGCAACAAGAACACCACCCCAAAGGCCAGCACCAAGCCACACAGCCATCCAGCCGCACATGGCGCCAACGATGAAGATACCTTCGATACCAAGGTTCAGAACACCAGCTCGCTCACAAACCAATGCACCCAGCACGCCAAAGATGAGCGGTGTTGCAATGCGGATGGCGGCAGCCCAGAAGTTGGCGGAGATCAGAATATCAATATATTCCATAGCTTAAGCTTCCTTTTTTGCCGTAAGCGGTGCTCTGCGTGGATGGACGAACCGCACCTTGAAGCGCACGAAGAGGCTGGAGATCAGCACGCAGATCAAAGACATGGCGACCACAAGATCAGCAATATAACTGGAAACACCCATGGCACGGCTCATGCTGTCTGCCCCGACAAACACGGCAGCAATGAAGATGGCGGAAATCACCACACCGACAGGCGAGAGCCCCGCAAGCATCGCCACCACAACACCCGTGTAGCCAAAGCCCGGCGAGATGTCTGAGGTGAGGTAGCCTTTCAGGCCAGCGACTTCACTGACACCAGCAAGCCCTGCAAGCGCACCAGAGATCAAACCTACTTTGATGAAGGTGGACGTGACCGGAATGCCAGCATGCTTTGCAGCAGAAACATTCTCACCCGTGGCCCGGATTTCAAAGCCCCACACACTGCGCTTCATCATGATGTAGATGATGAGGGCAGAGACCAGCGCAATCACCAGCCCCCAGTGCACGCGCATACGGGCAAACATCTTGGGCAGGGTCGCTGCGGCGGTCATGGGTTCAGACTGTGGCCAGCCCATGCCCATCGGGTCTTTCATTGGCCCTTCCAGCATCATCTGCACAAAAAGCAGCACGATGAAGTTTAAGAGCAAGGTGGTGACCACTTCATCTGCGCCCAGCCGGGTTTTCAGGAGCGTTGGTACCAGCATCAAGGTGCCGCCCGCAATCATGCCAGCCAGAATGATCAGCGGGAGCATGATGAAGGGCGGAGCAGAGATAGCTCCGGACCCCACAGCAACCGCAGCAAGTGCGCCCACATAAAGCTGGCCTTCTGCACCGATGTTCCAAAGCTTGGCCCGAAACGCCACGCTCACGGCAAGGCCGGTGAAAATCAGCGGAGTTGCACGGGCGAGTAGTTCGGAAAAGGCGAAACTGGAACCAAATGAGCCCTTGAGCATGTGGAGGTAAGCGGCAAACACATCACCGCCAGCAGCGGCAATCGGAATAGCGGCAAGTGCAAGTGCGGTGATGCCTGCAACGACTGGCAGGACAATGGCAAATGCAGAGGAAACATTGCTGCGAGGTTCAAACCGGATCATGCTGCTTCCCCTGTTGCAGTGTGCCCTGCCATCATCAGGCCCACCTGTTTTTTATCGAGCTTTTCGGTTTCTACCGGTTCGCTGATATGCCCGCGATGAATCACGGCAATCCGGTCAGAGAGCTGGAAGAGTTCATCCAGATCCTCTGAAATGAGGAGTACCCCGGCACCACGGTCCCGCGCTTCCTGCAAGCGGCGATGGACATCACAGGTTGCACCCACATCCAACCCGCGTGAGGGCTGTGCAGCAAGGACGATATCCGGCTGCTGGTCCAGCGTTCTGGCTAAAACGATCTTTTGAATGTTACCGCCAGAAAGAAGGCGGGAGACAGCAAGCGGGCCGGAGCAGCGAATATCATAGGCTTTGATCGCTTCTTGCGCCCGCTTGCGGATTTCACCAAAGCGCAGCAGACCTAAGCGTTGATAGGCGGCCCCTCGGATTTCTTCCAGAACAAGATTTTCTTCAACTGACATGGCTCCGACAATGCCGTCGTGGTGGCGATCTTCGGGAATACGCGCCACACCAGAGCGGATCACCGCCGCCGCATTAGCTTTCAGCGGCTTACCATTGAGCGTTACTGAACCGGAAGCAGGTTCTTCGAGGCCGGAAATCACTTTTGCGAGCATGCTTTGCCCATTACCGGAAACGCCTGCAAGGCCAATGATCTCACCTTTGCGCAGCGCAAGATCAACGTTTTCAATCAACTCACGGCCATCCCCGGCACTGACCTTTCTAAGCAACAGGGTTTCATCCTCAGGGTATCCCGGCTTGCGCTCAGCGGTTTGGATGGAGTGACCGACCATCAGCTCAGCCAGTTTATGGCGGTCACATTCTGAGGTTGGCAGATCTGCAACAACGCGCCCGCTGCGCAAAACAGCAACACGGTGCGAGGCCCCCAGCACCTCTGCCATCTTGTGGGAGATGAAGATAATCGCCATGCCTTTATCGGCGAGCAGCTTCAGTGTTTTAAAAAGACTATCGGATTCCTGAGGGGTGAGAACCGCAGTGGGTTCGTCAAGCACCAGAATACGTGCGTCACGGTAAAGTGCTTTTAAGATTTCAACGCGCTGTCGCTCACCAACGGCCAGTCTGGAAACGCGCAGGTCCAGATCAACCTCCAGACCGGAGCTTTGCATCAGCTCTTTCAGTTTGGCACGCGCTCTGGAGCGGCTGAACCGGCGGGCGAACAGGCTTTCCGTTCCCAGGACTATATTCTCAAGACCTGTCAGGTTCTCTGCCAGTGTAAAGTGCTGGTGTACCATTCCGATACCCGCTGCCAGTGCAGCTTGCGGTGCGCCCGGTTCCAGATCAACCAGAATGCCTGATGAATGGCGAACCATGACCCGCCCTTCATCTGCAACATAGTGACCGAACAAGATGTTCATAAGCGTGGTTTTGCCCGCACCATTTTCACCCAGCAGCGCAATAATCTCGCCTGCATGCAGGTCGAGATTAACGTTTCCGTTAGCGACAAGATCGCCGAACACCTTGGTTATGTTCTGGAGGGATAAAAGCGGTGGAGCGCTTGTTTGTTCTGGCATGGGGTCCCCTGGAACTGCTTTGCTCAAACGTGCAAAGGGCCGGGATGTGTGCCCGGCCCAATGTGCATTACATGGAGGATTTTGGTTCTTCGTCGTTGATTGTCACGGCAAATGATCCATCCAGAATGCTTGCCTCAACGGCTTTCACCTTGCCAAGCAACTCAGCATCAACCAGCGTTTTATCAACCACGAGGGAGCCGCCGCCGTGCCCCATGAAGGAGTACTTGCCGTAATCTTCAGCCTTGAACTCACCAGCCTTTACAGCAGCAATTGCCTTGTCGATTGTTGGTTCCATATGCCAGATGGCGGAAGCCAGAATGGTTTTGGGGTAATCTGAAGCTGTGTCGATGACGTTACCAATTGCGAAAATGCCTTTTTCCATGGCTGCATCAGAAACACCGAAGCGTTCTGCGTAAAGAACATCAACACCGCTGTCGATCATGGCATAAGCGGTTTCTTTCGCTTTTGGCGGATCATACCAGGAGTTGATGAAATTCACCGTAAACTTAACTTCGGGATTGATGGACTGTGCACCCATCATGAAGGCGTGCATCAGGCGGTTGACTTCTGGAATTGCAAAGCCACCAATCAGGCCGATTTTACCGCTTTTAGACTTTGCACCTGCAATCATACCGGACAGGTAAGATGGTTCGTGGATGAAGTTGTCAAACACTGCAAAGTTCGGTTCTGCCGCCGGGAAGGAGGAGCCCATCAGAAACGCGGTTTCAGGATATTCTGAGGCAACATTACGCGCAGCCCGCTCAACTGCGAAGGCTTCGCCAACAATAAGCTGATGCCCGGCTTCAGCGTACTCACGCATAACGCGCTCATAATCCGTATTGGCTGTGTTTTCAGAATAAACGTAGATGATATCACCACGCTCCTGCGCAGCATTCAGCGCCTTGTGGATGCGGTCAACCCATTGTTGTTCAACAGGAACGGTGTAAATTGCTGCGACCTTTAAAGGCTCAGCAGCAAGAACTTTCGCTGGTGAATAAACCGCGAATACGCTCGCGAAAACAACTACGGCTGCAAGAACCTGACGTCTCACAAAGCCGTTTAAACATGTAGCAAACATGCACACCCCCTGAAAATCGAAATTTGCGCAGGTGGCAGTCCAGACTGCTCCTGCAATCTGCCCTATCTCGTAGTTTTAGTGAAAGTGTCCTTTGCAGGACTAAGGCATTAAAAATGGCTGTATACGAGACAAAGCGGCTAATGACTAGGTGCCTCAAAAAGTAATTTTGCGTGACCATACGTAATAGTATACGCAGGTCTCAATAGTTTTCTTATGGTATTCAGGTATTTATCAGCCCCATAAATATTAGTGAGCAACTATATAGCTGTGGATTGAATTATGGAGCGTCAATTTACTCGAATCGAAGCAGCATTCTGATATTTTTACTATTCGGTCAAATAATTTCAATCATAATCGTATCTACAATATTTTTCAGCAATCGAAAAATACATCATAACACCTGAAGCATGAGCAAGACACACGTTCTGAATCAACTTAAAAGGTTGATTCAGTGTAGTATTTCTACGTATATTATGATTGCGTGTGCAAAAAATCAGTCACAACACATTACTGAAAAAATTTCGAGATATTTGTGAACTAGCAGCGGTTGTAAAACTCTCAGCCGCCAGTCAACCGGGATAGGTTCAGACAGTAATCGCCCTAAACCCGCAATGCACTTTTGAATGTGGCGGTGAGCGCATTGAGAGCCTGTTGCTGGCGTTCCTCCCGAATACGGCTATGAACAATGATTGGAAAGCGCGGCAGTTCTGGCAATCCCAGTTTCTCGCTCACTTCCACGACACCTAAGGGTAACATGCGGCGCGCTAAAGCTGCCACTCCCAGCCCAGCCATCACCGCTGCGGAAACAGCTGCAACGCCTCCGCCGACAAACACCTCTGTCCACGGCACACTGGTTTCATCCAGCAAATTTGTCGCGATATGGCGCACACCACAGGGCGGTGGCATAACAGCTAAAGGAACAGGTTCCCCGGACCGAACTTGCCAGTTATGTGCCGCATACCAGCCAAATTTCTCATCTGTTAAAACCACACCATCATCACGCCCGGTATCCATACGCACGATAACTGTATCCAGCTCACGCCTGTCATAACGACGGAGCAGTGTTGTTGTCGTTTCAATACGCACCTCCACCAGCAAGTTGGGGTCTCTTCGGTTCAGACTGCCAATGAGTGCTGGCAACTCAGAGCCTGCAACATGGTCGCTGATACCTATTGCCATGCGCTGGCGATCACCAAAGAAAGAGGCACAGGCTTTTTCGTGTACCCGCAGCAGCTCCCGGGCATGCTCCAGAAAGGTCTGCCCCTGCGGTGAAAGCCTTACATAGCGCGGAGTTCGCTCAATCAGCTTACATTCAAGGCGTTCTTCCAGACGCTTCAGCTTTAAACTGACAGCAGACTGCGTTGTCTGCATTGCTTCAGCAGCACGTGTGAAGCTGCTTAACTCCGCAACCTGCACAAAGGCTTGCACGGCGTCCAGATCGAGTGGTGACTTTATCATTTGTATTCCAAATAATAGTTATATTCAAAGATTGCATATCAAAATAGCTAAAACAACCCTACCATGAATTCAATTCAGCCGGGAAAGCGCTCCAATTTTGCAGAGATCCCGGCGTTTCAGAAATTTATGAGATAAGGCAAGGGTATGCGCAGTAAAACGCTGAGTAGCGGAGGTTTTGGTAAAGACCAGACGACAGACATTCAAAATCCGGTCATCATGGCGATTGCCTTGTCATTTGGCGCTGCGGTTGCACTGGGACTTTCGCGGTTTTCCTATGGATTGCTGCTGCCGCCAATGCGGGAGGATCTGAGCTGGTCTTATCTTCTGGCAGGTGGCATGAACACCGCAAACGCAGTGGGTTACCTGCTTGGCGTTCTGCTAACCCCTCCCATTATCAAATATACCGGTGCGCGGTCTCTTATGGTTGCTGGCTCAGCACTGGCGAGCGTCTTTGTTTTGCTTCCCGGCTACACGACTGATGGCAATGCGTTGCTGATACAACGATTGCTTTCAGGCACTGCCAGTTCTTTCATCTTCATTGCCGGAGGGGTCTTAGCCGCAAAGCTTGCAAGTATGCATACGCGGCTTACAGGTCTCATTCTTGGTCTTTATTACAGCGGAACGGGCATCGGTATCATGCTCTCAGCCCTGATCATTCCTGTGACCACTGCATGGGCGGACAACTATGAGCTTAGCCATGCATGGCAATGGTCCTGGCGTGCTCTTGCTGCCAGCTGCCTGATCGCAACCTTGATCATAACAGTACCTGCTGCGCGGATTGGAGAACCTTCTGCCGCCAAAAGTACTGAAGGGCGTTTCACCTTCAGAGACTTTTTCTTCAGCCTGAGCGGATACTTCATGTTTGGAGTAGGTTACATCGGCTACATGACCTTTGTTGCTGCACTTTTGAAAGAGCAGGGCATCTCCAGCATTTCCATCAGTATCTTTTACTTTATGCTCGGCTTTGCCGTTTTGATTTCCTCACGTGTCTGGGCTGGTTTGCTTGACAGATACAAGGGAGGTCAGGCACTGGCGATCCTTAACGCAATTCTTGCAGTTGCCTGCATACTGCCAGTCCTTACCAGCAACCTGATCCTGATCTCTATCTCCGGCTTTATGTTTGGTGGCGTATTTTTGTCAGTGGTTGCCTCCACCACCGCACTGGTTCGCCACAACCTGCCCGCACCGTCCTGGCCTGCCGCCATCAGTGCATTCACCGGTGCATTCGCTCTGGGGCAGATTATTGGCCCGACTGTGGTTGGCGGTATTGCCGATACTCCTGCTGGTCTGAAGCTTGGTCTCTTGCTTTCTGCTGTTGCGCTTTTGGTAGGGGCTGTGCTTTCTATCAAGCAGAAGGCGCTTAAGACCTGAAACCGGCCTCCCAGGCAACAAAGAGAAATCAGCACCTCACCAACCGGAGTGGTGCTGATTTCTTTGTTTGCACCCCTGAAGAATGGGGAGGACAAATCCTCAGGGGCACAGGTTCTCCCGATCCGGGCTAAAGCCGGGCGGAGAGATCTTTTGCAAGGGTGGTATGGGCTTCACCAACCACAAGGTGCAGTACCTTTTCATCAATCTTCATCACCTGAATACCCGAGGCAGCAAGGCCCTCCAGATTAACCGAAGTCATGTCACGCACATCCACCCGCACACGGGTATTGGCAAGTGCTTCAGCGCTGACGATGTTTTCCTTGCCGCCAAGATGATTAAAGACCACAACCACATCCAGCTGAGGAGATGAGCTTTCCGTTTCTGAATGGCCTCCGCCACCTTGCAGATAAAGCTCCATGTCGGTTTTCAGGTTTTCTGAGGCCGTACCAAAAATGGCCTGAGCACCGTTGCCTACCATAACAACACCGCGCGCACCGAGTTTCTTCAGGGCCTCCTGATCCACTTTGGACACATCCGCCGTGCTGATGCGCAAGCGGGTGATGCAGGCATCCAGATTGGTGATGTTGCTTGCACCGCCAAACGCGGCAACAAGTGCAGCCGACATTGAACCACCCTCACCAACTGCAATCGCTTCACCACCTTCAACCCGATCCTCCCGGCCCGGTGTTTTCAGGTCCAGTGTTACAATCAGAATGCGGAACACCGCGTAATACAGAACCGCATAGCCCAGACCGAACAGCACCAGCATCCAGCCATTGGAGGACAGTGGGTAGAGCAATACGTAATCAATGAAGCCGTGGGAGAACGTCATACCATGCTTGATGCCCAGCATGATCATCAGGGAATAGCCAACACCTGCCAGCAGGGCGTGCACAACATAAAGCAGAGGTGCAACAAACAGGAAGGCAAATTCGATTGGCTCAGTAATTCCGGTCAGAAACGAAGTGAGCGCAGCGGAGACCATGATACCGCCGACCATATTGCGGTTTTCCGGCTTCGCGCACTGCCAGATGGCAAGCGCTGCCGCAGGCAGACCCCACATTTTAAACAGATACCCGCCAGCCATATTACCCGCACTCTGATCACCTGCAAGATAGCGCTGAATTTCGCCTGTAACGACCGTACCCGTAGCTGGATCCACATAGGACCCGGCTTCGAAGAAGAACGGCACGTTCCAGATATGGTGCAGGCCGAACGGGATCAGCGCACGTTCAATCACGCCGTAGATGAAGAAGGCTAGTTCCGGGTTTTCCTCTGCGGCCCAACGGGAGAAGGCGTTGATGGCGTTGCCAATGGGCGGCCAGAAGAAGGAAAGAACCACGCCCAGAGCGATACAGGCAAACGCGGTCGCGATGGGCACAAACCGTTTGCCTGCAAAAAAGCCCAGATAATCAGGCAGTTTTATCCGGTAGAACCGGTTGAACATATAGGCGGACAAAGCCCCCACAAGGATGCCGCCAAACACCCCGGTATCAACTGAGGTAATGCCGAGGATTGGTTTGGTCTCAGTGCCAATCGTCTCCGCCACAACACCCATGGTGGCCAGAAGAACGCCATACCCAACAACGGCGGCGAGGCCAGCCACACCATCGTTTTTGGCAAACCCAAGCGCAACGGCCACCGCAAAGATTATGGGAAGGTTGCCGAAGATCGACCCGCCTGCCTGTGCCATCAGGTGGTTGATGAAATCTGGAATAAACGGCAGGTTCGCCGCACCAATGCCTAGTAAAATACCCGCAGCCGGAAGAACTGACACGGGTAGCATCAAGGACTTACCAACCTTTTGCAGCGCTCCAAATGCACTTGAGAATGTACTCATTTCTTCTTCCTGGTCACAGACGGCGCTTTCACGCACATCCTGTTGATTTTATTAGGGTACTTTCTGGGGAAGCATTGGCTCCCACACTTAAATTCCTCAGGTTTGACGGGTTTTCAGAAGTGCTGTCACATCACTGGTATCTGCACAGTCCAAAGCCGCCCGTGCCAGTTTGCGGGCACCCTGAGCCGACACGGTACGAACTGTGTGCTTGACCTCAGGCAGGGCCGGAACGCTGACGGACAGCTCCTTCACGCCCAGCCCGATGAGAACGGGAACAGCCTCCACCTGACTGGCAAGACCGCCACATACCCCGACCCACTTTCCGGCTGCATCTGCTGCCTTTACAGTCTGGTCAATGAGCCGAAGAACTGCCGGGTGCAGGGCGTTGGCACGGGAAGCGAGGGCAGGGTGGCCGCGATCTATCGCCAGCACGTACTGGGTGAGGTCGTTGGTGCCGACGGAGAAGAAATCTACATCCGCAGCAAGCTTATCTGCCATGACGGCGGCAGAGGGCACCTCAACCATGATGCCCACCTCCACATGGTCAACGCCCATGGCCTTTTGCTCTTCCCGCACCAGCGCATTAACAGCACGCAGCTCATCAAGCGCACTGATCATGGGGTACATGATGCGGGCATGGCCTTTATGGGCCTGAGAGAGGATCGCACGCACCTGACGGCGCAGGATACTGGGGCGCTCAATACCAATGCGCACCCCACGCACACCAAGGAACGGGTTCTCTTCCGGGGGCATGGGCATATAGGGCAGGGGCTTATCGCCGCCCACATCCAGCGTACGGATGATGACGGGGCGATCCTTGCCCATAACAGTCAGAATCTCGCCAATCTTCTCAGCCTGTTCCTCTTCTGTCGGCTCGTTAAGCCGTTCCAGATAAAGGAACTCGGAGCGCAGCAGGCCAACAGCCTCAGCTCCTGCCTTAATGGCTTTTTCTGCGTCTTCTAAACTGCCAATGTTAGCGGCGATTTCAATCTGCACACCATCGGTCGTAATGGCTGGATTGTGAGCCTCACGCTGATACTGCTCAGCCAGCCGGGAGGCCTCTTCAATCTTTCTGGTAAATGCAGCTTGTTCCTCAGCATCCGGGGCAACTTTGATCTTGCCGCGCTTAGCATCCAGCAGAAGAACAGTTCCATCCTCCAGCTCCTTCATGCCTTCTTCCACATTCACCAGATAGGGCAGGTCATTGGAGCGGGCGATAATCGCTGCATGAGAGGAAGACCCGCCATGGGTGGTGCATAACCCGACGATTTTTGTCAGGTCTAATGCCACAATTTCAGAGGGTGTGATGTCTTCTTGCAGCAGGATCGTGCCTTCCTGAAGAATCTCGCCGCCATCATCCACGCCCAGCAATTTCTTCAGAACACGAACGCCAATATCGCGCACGTCTGCGGCGCGGCCTGCCAGCAGCGGGTCATCCATCCTGGCAAGGGTCTCCGCCTGCGCCTCATAGGCCAGTTTCCAACTCCACGCAGCGCCTTTACCCTTCGCTATTTCTTCCAGCGGTTTTTCGGAGAGTTCCGGGTCTGACAGCAACTCGATATGAGCATTAAAGACCTCCGCCAGATCATCCTGACCTTTTGCCTGAAGCCGCTCGATGATACCATGCAAATCCGCAATGCTGGACTTGACCGAAGCTTTGAATGCAGCCCGCTCTTCTGCCGGACCAATGCTCTCACGGGTAACTTCCGGCAGTGCCTTATCGCGCTTTAAAAGCTTGCCAATCACCCGTCCCGGTGAGGCTGTAAAGCCGATCAGGACGCCCTCTTCGCCGGACCTCACCTGAAGCAGAGGCGCTTCTTCCTCCACCTCCACATGGGGCATTTCAGAAAAGGCTATGATCTCTTCACCCAGTCCAGCCTTTACAGCAGCAATCAGGTCTGCAATCACTTGCCGGGCATCTGCACCAACCGCATCAATTTCCAGCGTATCGCCCAGTTTGGTTTTAAGCGACATGATGCCGGTAACAGACGACCCTGAGCAGGACTTGCCATTCACCGTAAACGTTACATCCGCATCAGCCTTGCGCACTTCAACGGCAAGGCGTGCGGCAGGGCGCGCATGCAGGCCAGTCGCGTTGGCAATGCGTACTGAACCGGAAAAGGAAGGACCGGACGCTTTGAGCTTGAGGCCAGCATTCGCTACAGAAGCACTATTACTGCTGGGGACCGTAAACACAGTCTCCGATAAGTCTGTAAGAACAGTGCCGGGTGAAACGCGCAGGCTCACGGACTGACCGCTGGTGATCACAAAGGCAGACTGAACGGACACGCACTCACGGGCAATTAAGTCCGCATCAAAACTGAGCAGGGCTTGTCCCGCTTCTACTTCCTCGCCTTCTGCCACATGCAGTTCAAACCCGCGTCCTTTCAGTGTGACCGTATCCAGCCCCACATGCATCAGCAGCTCAACATCCCCTTGCTCAATGGTTATTGCGTGATGGGAGCCGTGGATTTGCGTGATCTTTCCGGTAAAAGGGGCGTAAACTACGTTCTCAATGGGATCAATTGCAACGCCGTCCCCCATCATCTTTTCAGCAAATACGGGATCAGGCAGGTCCGTCAAAGCCTGCACAATGCCCTTCAGTGGCAACTGGATGGAGAACTCATTTTCCGGATCCTTCACCAGGAATCTCCCGATTACATGAGGTGAATACACGCCTCCTTCTCTTTTCGCAGTGCAAGAGAACCAGAAGGCAATGTCTGCGCAAGGATCAAACCAACAAGACCGCGCAACAACACGCGCGAGGCTAATGCCTGAGTGCTCTATGAAATGTTACGGGAGAAAA
This sequence comes from uncultured Pseudovibrio sp., assembly GCA_947496145.1. GTDB lineage: Bacteria > Pseudomonadota > Alphaproteobacteria > Rhizobiales > Stappiaceae > Pseudovibrio. Next base: position 55,095 of record CANMBS010000018.1, on the reverse strand, counting down.
TTTATCGTTCTACATAGAGAACAACTTACCTACCTGACGGATTGCACCTGTAATAAAGGTAGGTTCAATACTGCGAAGAATTGTAGCTTACTTGGCTAAGCACTGCGTTAACGTCAAAATGCTTCTGGAATGAAGGACTTTCGTCGGCCTCTCTGCTCGCAAGTATGCACCCGGATAATAAAATGAAGTGCTTTGTAAAGACCAGTCCTGATCAGGTGTATGTTGCACATGACATGGGCGAGGTCCGCCATCATAAGCCGGTGCTGGGCCTGCGGAGATTAAAATCTCACGATCCGCCCAGCACCTGTGAAATCGAGCTACTCTAACTCCTTAGAGCAGCACGGTCCGCGCTTCCTTATCACTCAGATAACCTGCTTCGATAATACGAATTGCAAGGGCAGCGTCCTCAGGGGAAACTGGTACTGAAACATCGTTACGAATTGCATTCCGCATACCTTCGTAAAAGCTCTCGTAGCTGCCCTTCAGGCTTGGAACCGGTGTGCCTTGCTCTGTCTCATCATAGAGTTTGCCCCAGTCTGCTTCCGCTTCAACACCCCATTGCGGATGTTCAGGACCATTGCCTGCACGCATCAGGGCCTCCTGTCCATCCATGCCATAGGTCACATAGGCACCCTTGTCGCCAGAAACCTGAAAGCGTGGTCCCTGCGTTGCGCTCAGGCAGTTGCTGTGCATGATGATGTCGCGATCTTCATATCCAAGCACAAGATGGAAGTGATCAACTGCTTTGGTGCCTTTTCGCTGAATACGCAGTTTGGCCTGTACCGACCTGGGCTTGCCAAACAGCGTGAGTGCCTGATCAATGCCATGCACGCCTAAATCATAGAAGGTGCCAGAACCGGGGATGTCCTGTTCACGCCAGCGGCCTGCAATCTCTGGCCGATAACGGTTGTAATTGCACAAATATGTATGCACGTGACCTAGTTTACCGCTCTCAACCAGTTGCTGCAGGGTCCTGAAATCCGCGTCCCAGCGACGGTTGTGATAAACGGAAAGCTTAGCACCCTTCTCTCTGGCCAGAGCAATCAGTTCTTCGGCCTCAGCACTTGTTGGAGTAATTGGTTTTTCAACCACTACATGTTTACCCGCTGCCAGTGCTTTCTTCGCATAGTCGAAATGCAGTTCTGTCGGAACGCTGATAACGACCAGTTCAATATCATCCTGCCTCAGCACCTCCTCATAATCAGAGTAAGGCGTTGCATCTGGAACGACTGCTTTCACAAGATCAGGCTTACTGGAAAGAACGGCGACAAGCTCCAGACCATCAACATGCGTAATCAGGGGCGCATGAAAAAACTGGCCTGATGCGCCAAATCCGATGAGAGCTGTTCTTACTGGTTTCATAGGTCTACCGCCTTTGTTCAACACCATAGATTGCCGGGGGATTCAGGATGAGCATGAAACGGGGAATTCAACAAACGCTAAATCTGAAACTGCACGATTTTAGATGAACCAGATGCGCTTTTCCCCATAAGAGAAGGGAACAGAGTGAACGGGCCTGAGGCACCAGCGTTGTGATACCAGTATACTGATCTGCACTTTCAGAAAGCATAGGCTACCAAACCGACGAATTTTTAGTTTTTGCAAATAAACGCAAAAAATACGGGTTCCGTGCAAACCAACGCACAATTCAACGCAAAGCGCGGTAAACCGCGAATGATACCAATTCAGAGTGATGATAAGTGTTTGTTTTCAGTGCGTTGTGCTACATAGAGAGAAATATGACGCAGATACACAGCGCAATTTGCAGGCACTGGTAGCATTGACAGAATAGCCTTGAACCCAAACACTTGACCCAACTTATTCTCTCATAGTTTTTGAGCAGGCACATGATTGTAGTTGGTAACTGTGAAAGCTGGCCCGGCATTGAAACAACAGCTCGGCACCTTCAACAAGGTGCTCACGGTCTTGATGCGCTGGTGCCGGGGCTTTCGCTGGTTGAGGCTGAAGCCAAAGTGCGCAGCGTTGGTTACGGTGGCTGGCCTAACCTACTGGGTGAAATGGAGTTTGATGCCAGTGTTATGAATGGAACAACTCGCGATTATGGTGCAGTTGCCGCAGTACCTATGACACTGGAAGTAACCCGCCTTGCCAGAGCGGTGCTCGAAAACCTGCCCCATACCATGCTGGTGGGTGAGGGCGCACGGCGTTACGCAGATGAGCTTGGCCTTGCCAGAGACCCGGTTCTGCTGGAACACAGCAAGGAAGTCTGGTGGCGTAAGCTTGAAGACGTGATGACGCCAGAGCAAAAAGATGCCTTCCCGAACACAGATTTAGCGCCGTTGACCAGAGCAATTACCGACCCGGAAAAAGTGCGCGACACCACCGTATTTCTTTGTAAAGACAGCAGAAACAACATTTGCACAGCCACCTCTACTTCGGGCTGGGCATGGAAGTACCCCGGCAGAGTAGGAGACTCGCCCATTCCTGGTGCGGGCTTTTATGCAGACAGCCGATATGGCGGCGCCGCATGCACGCATACGGGTGAAATGACCATGCGGTGCAGCACCGCCCGCACTGTCGTCCTTGCCATGAAACTGGGTATGTCACTGGACGACGCATTGCGACTGGCCGTTACAGAACTACAGGAGCTGAAGAGTGGATACACTGGCGGTGTGGTGATCCATGCTATAGATGCAGCGGGACATCACCGGGTGATCAACGTTGGGTGTGAGGAAGACATCATCTATTGGATATGGACACCGCAATTGGGTAAACCTGTTAAACAACAAGCACTTAAAGCAGAGGATCTGCTAACTGGTCGCGTTGAGGCACTATCATGAAGCTCGAAGTTTGCGTAGACAATATCGCTGGACTAGAGGCAGCTGTTGCAGGAGGAGCGGACAGAATTGAACTCTGCTCCTGCCTCGCCATGGGCGGTCTTACGCCGTCCGCCGGGCTGATGGAACTGGCAGCAAAAGCGCCTGTGCCAGTTTACGCTATGATCCGCCCGCGCGGGGGTAACTTCATCTTTTCCCCGTTGGAGGTGGACCAGATGAAACGTGAAATTGATGCGGTTCATAATACCAATTTAGCGGGTGTCGTTTTAGGCGCAAACGTTATGCACGGCGCATTAGATGCTAACCTGCTGGAAGTATTGATTAATCATGCGCGTGGATTAGGGCTTACCCTACACCGGGTGATTGACCTTGCTCCAGACATGACAGAAGCAACCCAAGTCGCCATAGATTTAGGTTTCGAACGCATCCTCAGTTCTGGTGGAAAGCTGCAAGCCATTGATGGTCTTGAGACTTTGACGGCCATGCATAAAGCTGCACAGGGGCGTATTTCCATCATGCCCGGGTCAGGTATCAACACGAATACCGCTCCAGTAATACTGCAAGCTGCTGATTTTACAGAGGTTCATGCTGGCTGTGGAACGTCTTATCCCCCCGACGAGCGCCTGCTCCAGTTTGGGTTTGAGACTTGTGATGAAAAACAGACCGACAAAGGAAAGGTTCAGGCTCTTAAGGGTCTTCTAAGCAGATATCAGGAGCGGAATGGGGAGGATAACCTTCATTAGTATCCTCTGTTCATTCGCCTATTCAGAGAATAAAAAGCCTAGGGAACAGCCGCAAGGGCAACACCTGTTCGCAAAGTTCCTGTGACGGGTGAAACGAGGATACTTATGAACTTATTCACCTCAGAAACCGATGAGTTCGCCACATAGATCACATCTTTATCTTTAAGTTCAAAGGCTTGGGTTAAGAACATGCCACTGGGTTCTTTCAGGTTCAGCCGGTATACAACGGGGACAGTTGGGTGTTCATTATGTTGCTCATGAGGTGGTAACAGCGGCATCATCTTCTGCCGGTCTTCAAAGCGGAATAGAAATACTCCCGTCGCATCCGCAGTACCATCATGCAAACCACCTGACATTCCAATGGCTTCTGAGAGGCTAAGCTGTGAGGACGGAAAGTTATGCTTACGGCGGGCGACCACTGCCCCAAAAACGGTAAAGGACTTGGGTTGATGCGTGATGGAAACAATATCCTGAGGTTGTAACCAGATGTTATTCGCTGGGTTCTCTGCAATATCATCCAGACTGAACTTAAACTTATTCGCCCCCCGCACCACAGTTACAAACGTCTCATAATCAGGGTTTCGCGTTCCCCCTGCTTCCGATATCACCTCCACCAGACTTAGGCCATCTTCATGCACCCGAAACTGGCCAGGCTTTGCCACATCGCCGATGACAACAACCTTGTGAGACCCGTTAGCTTCAAGGTTTACAACCACTTGCGGATCAACCGCCTTGCCTTCCAAACCCTCCAGAATTTGTTGGCGAACCTGTGAAATGGTCTTGTTTTTCACGTTTATCTCACCTGCATAAGGCACAAAGATCATGCCTTTGTCGTCGACCACAAGTGAAAGTTCCGTGCGCTTATCCCCCTGCGTGGAGAACAAGCCGTTGGGGATGGACTCCCAGATACCAACTCCGAGATGGTCTCCGACACCAACCTTGACGGAACTGCGCTTGCCCTTTCCCCTGCGAAATGCTTTTGGAGGTAAGCTACTGGCATACTTAGATAAATGCTGCACGGTAGAAACGTCGACATCCAGCATAACATAGCTGAGCTGCTGCTCGTCAGTTTGAGTTGTTGCTGTCTCAACCTGATAAGCGCTCGGGCCATGACCTGGAATTTCAGAGCAGCCTCCGAGGATAAGTACCTGAAAGAAGCAAGCAAGAAACAACAGCCAGCCGGATATGTGCGAGTAGTTCTTCACAGCAGCAGACTGCCGCATTCCTGCTGCTTCGAGTAGCCGTAGGAAATAACCCTAGCACTCTTATCCTGTTGTTTTTAGGGAGATAATTTTAAGTGAAATTCGTTAGGCGTAAGAAAGTGAAATACGCCAACCCGTTGAAAAGAAAAGAGACTAATTAACGAAAAGAGGAGAGCAATGCTCGCGTTGGACCACGAGCATTGCAGGGGATATCCTGCCTGTTATGGGCAGGCGATCATTTCGATCTCAACCAGGGCGTCTTTTGGAAGACGTGCAACTTCCACGCAAGAACGTGCTGGGAAAGGTGCATTGTGGTCTTCAAAGAACTTGCCGTAAACTTCGTTTACACGACCGAAGTCATTCAGATCCTTAACGAAAACGGTGGTCTTTACGATGTTCTTTGCAGCCAGACCAGCTTCTTCAACGATAGCAAGACCGTTTTTCAGGGACTGAAGGGTCTGCTCAGCAACATCTGCTGGCATTTCACCAGACTCTGGGTTGATTGGCAGCTGACCAGAAGTGATGATCATCTGACCCAGGTTAACGCCCTGTACATACGGGCCAATCGCTGCTGGTGCCTTAGATGTATCGATAGCTGTCATTACTCTTCCTATTATATTTCTGTTAGTTCAAACTGTTCGGAGGGTGAGATGAATTCTTCTTGTGCCGCAATGGTTTGAAGTTCCCATTCACCTTTTTCCTGCGTGGCTTTCAGCACGCCATACACCGCGTTGTTACAGTGTTGGAACGCTTGTACTGTAGAAACCCCATTAAGATAACTAGCGGCAAATACAGATGTGATCAGATCGCCCACACCAACAGGCTGACGCTCGAATGGCAGATGCGGGCGCTGAGCAAGATAACGTCCCTTTTCATCTGCAAACATCATGGTAAATGCATCATCAGAAACACTGTGTAAGTGCTTGGCAAGAACCATCTTTGGTCCTTTCGCCATAGCAATATCACAAGCTTTTTTTGCCTGCTCCAGTGTATCAATCGGCTCACCGATAAACTGTGACAACTCAAACTGGTTCGGCACGATAACGTCCGCAATAGGCATCACCTTACTGACCAGAAGCTCCGCAACACCTTCACTTACGATGCAGCCCTTATCAGGCGCACCCATAACCGGGTCACAGAAGTAAAGGCAATCAGGATTGTGACGGCGAACTTCCTGAACAATATCGACAATTACGTCACAATGAGAAGCACCGCCCAGATATCCGGTAACGATACCTTTAACTTGCGAGAGGACATTCAGTTTCGCCAGGCCTTCAAAGATCTCAGAGATCTGCTTAGCGTCATGGGCCTGTCCGGTCCAACCCTGAGGATACTGGGTGTGATTTGAAAACTGGACCGTGTTGATAGCCCAGACCTCATGTCCCATGCGTTGCATTGGAAATACAGCACAGCCGTTACCGGCATGGCCGTAGGTCACATGGGACTGGATGGAGAGTATACCTTTCATTTCAAATTCCTCAGTTTCACTGAGGCTCACAACCGCGAGCCCCAGCAGAGCGTAAAGCCATTCTCGGCGCTATGGATAAACTGGAAGTGCGTTGAACATTCCAAGGATATGGCTGACGGCAACAAGAATACCGAAGCCAAACACGACCCAAACCAGCGCATCACCACCCCAGACACGGAACTGAGGGTTACCGAACTTCTTACGGCTGGCACGCACCATCAGGGCTGGAACGATTGCAGTCCAGACAGTTGCTGCAAGACCAGCGTACCCAATCGCGATAATGAAACCATCTGGGAAGAAGATGCCACCAATTAGCGGAGGTACAAAGGTAACCGCAGCGGTTTTCGCACGACCTGCCTGGCTGTCATCAAACTTCAGGAAGTCTGCAAGGAAATCAAACAGACCAAGAGCGACGCCCAGGAAGGAGCTGGCCACAGCCATGTTGCCAAATGCAGATAACATGTTAGATGCAGAAGTGTTTTCTACTGCACGGCCAAGAGCTTCCACCAGTACGCCGATATTGCCGCCTTGTTCAATGATCGGACCAAAATCAGCACGTGAGATGTTGCCTAATGTGGCAAACAACCAGACAATGTAAAGTACCAGTGCAAGGAAAGTGCCTGTACCAAGGCAAAGCAGAATCTTCTTTGGATCCTTACCATAGTACTTCATCAGGCTCGGTACGTTGTGGTGGTAGCCGAAGGAAGCCAGACAGAACGGCATTGCTGCGAACAGGTAAGGGAAGTAACTGCCCATACCCATTCCGCTGTCACTGTCAAAGAAGACAGCTGCCTTCATGTTGAATGTATAACCTGTCACGGACATGAAGAAGGTAATGATCATGCCACCAAGAAGAATGGTGGTAATGCGGTCGACAGCTTTGGTAGACCACCAGACGAAAAACGCCAGACCAATCGCGAAAATCAGACCAGCTAACATTTGCGGAGGTGCAACCCCAATAGTTGCATCCAGAGTGTGAACCACGATGGAGCCACCGCCAGAAATGTAAGCGTAGCAGAGAATGTAACCGACGAAAGCGACAGCAACGTTGTTGACCACGTTCCAGCTGCTTCCGAGCGTGTCTTTCACCATTGTGTCGAAACTGGAGCCGACAGGATAGTTCAGGTTTGTTTCAAGGATCATGAGACCTGAATGCAACATACAGAACCATGTGAAAGCCAGCGCAAAGATTGCCCAGATGCTCCACATACCCGCGCTAACGGTTGGCACGGAGAACATACCTGCGCCAACTGCTGTACCTGCAATAATCATAGCGCCGCCCAAGAAGGACGGACTTGTAATTGCGCCGGTTTTTCCCATACCGCCGACTTGAGTGCCCTCAGACATTTACTTCTCTCCCGTGAAGCATTTTTGTTATATCCGTGAGGAAAGGGGGAGGCGCTGCCCTGCACCTCCCCCTGTTATTTTTTATAGTGGCTTCAGACGAGCAGTGAAGTGGCGCAGAACTGGTGGCTCGTATTCAAAGTCAAAGCCTTTGTAGTCTTCAGCGTTTTTCGCAACTTCGATCAGAGCGTCAGCGATGTAGTCCATGTGGTCGTTGGTATATACACGACGCGGAATGGTCAGACGCATCAGTTCAAGCGGAGACTCTTTCTGCTCACCGGTTTCAGGATCACGACCAAGCAGGAAGGAACCGATCTCAACAGCGCGAACACCGGATTCGATATAAAGCGCGTTGATCAGAGCCTGTGCAGGGAACTGATGACCCGGAATGTGGGTCATGATCTTCTTCGCATCAACGAACACGGCGTGGCCGCCGGTTGGGTACTGAATAGGCACGCCACCTTCGACGAGGCGGTCACCCAGATACTTGACCTGACCAATGCGGTAAGAGAGGAAGTCCTCGTCTGCACCTTCATGCATGCCGCGTGCAAGTGCCTCCATATCACGACCAGCAAGACCGCCATATGTTACGAAGCCTTCCATTGGAACACAGAGGGTTTGTACTGCCTGGAAGAGTTCTTTTTTCTCACGGATTGCGCACATGCCGCCAATGTTTACGAGAGGGTCCTTTTTTGCAGACATGGTGAGCATATCGCCGTAGGAGTACATTTCACGAATGATATCGGTGACAGACACATCCGCGTAACCTTCCTCACGCTGCTTGATGAAGTAAGCGTTTTCACAATAACGGGCAGAGTCAATAACAACCGGAATGTCGTTTTTCTGAGCGATTTCGTAGACTGCACGCATGTTTGCCAGAGAGACCGGCTGACCACCAGAAGAGTTACAAGTCACAGTCGTGATAATTGCTGCAACGTTTTTCGCACCGTGTTCTGCAATAGCTGCTTCGAGTTTTTCGAGATCGAAGTCACCTTTCCAGTCATAGTAAGTTGTTGTGTCGAAAGCTTTTTCAGTCACAACATTGATTGCCTTCGCACCATTCAGCTCAACGTGAGCAGCTGTGGTGTCGAAGTGGTAGTTGGAGATGAACACTGGCTGTGTATCTTCACCGCCGCCACGGATTTCCTTCTGACGGTTCAGCAATGCCGGGAACAGGATCTGCTCAGCACCACGACCCTGGTGGGTTGGGATCAGGTATTCGTAGCGGAAGAAGTGATGAACAGCATCTTTCAGGTTATAGAAGTTCTTGGAACCAGCGTAAGCTTCATCGCCCTTCATAAGGCCAGCCCACTGATTGTCAGACATCGCACCGGTGCCGGAATCTGTCAGAAGGTCAATGTAAACGTCTTCAGACTTCAGTGCGAATGGATTGTAACCAGCTTCCGCGAGAGCTTTCCTGCGGTATTCCTTAGTGGTCATCTTAATTGGTTCAACCATTTTGATGCGGAATGGCTCTGGAATACGTTTCATCGTCTTATCCTTAAGTTGTTTTTACCCTGCAGTGGCAATGCCAACAAACAGTTCCGACGTCTGGAGCAACGCAGGTGCACATGGGTTAGGGCGCACTCCAGAACTTGCGGTGTAAAGCACTACTTGCCTGAAAATACAGGCGGTTTTCTCTTCTAATTGAAAAATAATCGCAGCAGTCACTTGGTTTGAATACGAAATGCGGCTTTCCCGGACCTGCTGAAACAGGCCCTTCGCCATCACTCATATGCTTACTAAGGCCATTCGGAAAACGCAGGCTAATACCAAACCGCCAACCGACATTAGCAAGAGGACGTAATTATCCTGCTGCCTCAAGTAAAATGAGCACTCAATATTCAATTTTCAAAGGTGACTGATGGATTTTATGGCTTACGCCAGATACTCGGAAAGTCATAGGCAAGACGAATGTCTTCCGTAAACCACGCATATCTCTTTTTACTGCGATACTGAAGAACCAGTACAGAGCGGCTCATAGCCTAATCCTCATTTCTATTGCATATCTCTTGATAGCAACTACATATGAAACCACATTGGAAACCAAGTCAAGATTTCTTTCGCACAGGAAGTTACGCAATATAACTTATCTAAGGTATTGGTAGAGGTTTTGTGTGAGTTGATTTATGTATAACTCAATCTGATATAGCAAATATAAGTAAAATTTTGCTATTTTTTCGATTTTGATTTTGCTTGAATGTTCTTTTCTGTATTTTAAACACATATTACTATTTCGGTGCCAGAATAATGCTAACTCACTGCCTTTTTCGCGAGTACCACTCTGTGAACTATTGATATCTCAGTGCAGGGGAGGGGCTAAAATTATCAAGGAGGTAATTAATTTAACATAATTTCTTGAAAGTGTTATTTTCGGTAATCTTAATGCGATTATTTATTTTAAAAGGTGCGGTAGTTACTTTGTTATGCATTTGGTGCCGACTTATTGCATAGCAGCTATGCAAGGTCGCGGTTGATAACTTTTCTCAGTAATGATTGAACACCTCAGGATTGCCCTGAAGAGAACAGTAGATAGATGAGTCATGTTCATCTACTCCTCAAAATCTAGCTACAAAACCGTGCGTTTTTTTGAGTTTTTTTGCGTTCTTTTGTATGCACATTGTGCATTGCAACATCAAGCAGATTTGAATAGCTGTATCTCTTAGTTGGCCCATTCAGCTTTGCTAGGCCAGATTTTATCATTTCTTTTGATCTCGTGTTCTCCATGAAATTACGCAGTCATATTGCTTATGGGCAGAATACACCAAAATGCCAGTGTTCCTTCGACCTCTAATGGAGTGCGTTGATGCCCAAGAATAAAGGTGAAGCAAAAAAAGTCTCTGGCAATCCGAAGGAAGAGGCTTGGATTCAGTCTGTCTCTGAGATTTTGAAGATTGATCACGATGAGGGTCAAGAGGAAACATCTGAAGAAGCTGTAGTAACCGCAAAATCAAATGGCGTTGGGGAGGATGTCATTGACGGTTCAGGATCAACTGAACCTCAATCTTCTCAGCACGAGGAATCTGTTCAGCATGAGCCAATACCAGATACTCCTTCAGACCTCAGCTCGCAGATCAGAAGGGTGCAAGGCAAGTTCCAGAACTACAGAAAGCGCAGGCAGATCTTTAAGGACATCCGGGATCTGGAGATATTTGACAAATTCATCGAGAATACAGATGTGTTTTTAAGCAAGGCAGAAGAGCTGAATAAACAGCACAACATTTCTGGCGCGGCAGACGCTCTGGACAGCGCTGATTTGTCCTTAAAGGAGATCGAAAAAACATACGCTCGCGGTGTTGCTTCAGCTTGCACACTTTTACATCGCAAACAGGAGCTGGCAGCAACAAGAGCACGTTTGAAGTATCTGGCAAACTTTGATGTAGAAGCTTATTCGCAGGTACGGCAAGAAGAGTTTGGCAGATTGACCGGTTTGGTTGGAACTCTTGCAGACAAGGCGGAAGCACAATTGAAAGCGGGAGAAATAAAAGACAGTCGCAAGACATTTCTGGATATGTCAGCCTATCTTGGAGCTTTAGAAGCTACGCTGAAAGTCAAGCCAACTGCTGAGATCAAGAAGGAAGGCAAAGAGAAAGAACTCCGGGCTTACACCGGTGATAATTCAGTAGCAGACTCTCATGAGGTGCTGATGGAAGTGCATCGTTTAAACGATCAGCGCTATAAGATTCCCTATACGGATAAAGAAGGTCAAGAACGCCTTAAGCAACAGATAGATGCGGCGCGTAAGAAACTGGAAAACTCCACACACAAAATTGCTTCCGGTTCATTCTCGGCAACTTTTTCCGGTTTTGAAAAACTTGGAGATAACGGCAAACCAGTTATCGATGACCCTGAATATGATCAGGGCGGCAATAAAATTCATATGAGTGTTCAGATTGATCAGCTTCAACAGGCAGGAAATATTCTGACACCCTTGTTATTGTCACCAGACAACCCGTTCCTCTCTTTTAAAGTGACAAGCCTGCAAGGTGCTCAGGCGGCGCTTGATGAAGATCTTGGGAGATACTCGGGTGACAGCGAGCACGACAAAGAGCAACTGGCTCAGCTTAAGGCTGGGCATGCCCGTATTACTCAAGGGGCACAAATTACACTTTACCCCTTCACAAAGGATACTAGCTTTCCTGATGGGGCAGAAGATTTTGCCTTCTTCCTCAAACTGATGGAACAAGAGCTGGAAGCTGCCGGTATACAACCGGGCAATATTCCGGATTCTGATGCAGGACTGGAAGGCATGAGCTTTGCAACTTTCCGCAATGAGGAAGGCTCACGAGGTGGTGCTGTTGGGGGCAAAGAGCTGGATGAGGAAAACCAGAAATTACTGAAGAGCAAACCGTTCTATCAGGCTTTAACCAGTAAAGAGCCCAAATGAAAAAGGCGGGAGAATACATCTCCCACCAGTTGCTCGGCCCAAAGCGGGAAGGGCCGTTTAAGTCTTTCAGGCCGCAGCCATTGCTTTTGCGCGCAGCTTATCAAGAGCAGCGGGAGTAACTTCAAAGCGCGGACCGTATGCTGCTGCCAGCTCATCAGCGCGTTTCCTGAATGCCTCAAGGCCAATGCCATGAATGAACTGGAGCGCGCCGCCTGTATGAGCCGGGAAACCGATAGCGAAGATGGAACCGATATTGGCTTCCACCTCGGTACGCAGCACACCTTCATCCAGACAGCGCAGTGTCTCGATGGCCTGACGGTACATCATGCGATCTTCCGCATCCTGCATGGAAACGTTCAGATCCCGTTCCTTGAACTGGGAAAGACCATCCCAGAGTTTTTTGGAGCCGTCCTCAGCATACTCGTAAAAGCCACCACCGTAATGTCGTCCACCACGACCCATATTCACCAGAGACTGTCCAACCTTCACGTTGGAGCTGTCATCTGCCGGGAAGCCGTTTTCGACGCCAAGGCGTTTGTCCAGAGCAATGTGAGTTTCATGGATTTTCTTGGTCAACACCATGGAAACTTCATCGTGCACAGCCAGCGGACCAACCGGCATGCCGATCTTCCATGCTGCCCGTTCAATTGCGACCGGGCTCATACCATCGCGCATCAGGGCCATACCTTCATCCAGATAGGTGCCGAAGACGCGGCTGGTAAAGAAGCCGCGCTTGTCGTTGACCACGATTGGCAGATAACCGATCTGCTGCACATAATCGTAAGCCTTGCGCAGGGTCTCTTCGCTGGTCTTGTCACCAACGATGATCTCAACGATCTTCATCTTATCAACTGGCGAGAAGAAATGCAGACCGATGAAGCGGCTCGGATCAGGACATGTTTCTGCCAGAATGGAAATCGGCAGCGTGGAGGTGTTGGAACCGTAGATACCGTTTTCGGACAGCTGCTTGTAGGTTTCAGGAATAACCTTCTCTTTCAGTGAGATATCCTCAAAAACCGCCTCAATGATGATATCGGTTCCTGCGAATGTCTCATCACTGTCTGCTGGCGTAATGCAGCTGAGCAGAGCTTCCTTCTGAGCTTCATCCATGCGGCCACGCTTAATGGCTTTGTCCGCCAGTTTTACAGAGTAGCCCTTGCCTTTCTCCGCATTTTCAAGGCTCATGTCCTTGAGCGCAGTTGGCAGGTTGCGGCTGGCATGCGCCCATGCGATGCCGGACCCCATCATGCCAGCGCCGAGGATTGCGGAACTGCCTGCTTTCCATTGTTCCCCCTGAGGGCGGACCTTGCCGGACTTGATGGCCTGCATGCCGAAGAAGAAGGTGGTGATGGCTGCACGGGCCTCAGTGGAGCGCAGCAGGGTTGCAAAGCCACGGCTTTCATTACGCAGTGCACTGTCAAACCCCATGCGCATGGAATTGACGGCAATGTCCATCACCTTTTCCGGCGCAGGCATCAGGCCGCGGGTTTTAGCGTAAAGCATGGTCGGTGCCATTGCAGCGACCATCCGTACCTTGCCGCTATCAGCATTACCACCCGGATAACGGAAGCCTTTTTGATCCCAGGGCTGAGCCGCCGCATCAGGGTTAGCTTTAATCCATGTTTTTGCAGCGGGGATCAACTCTTCCGGCGTATCGACCAGCTCTTCCACCAGTCCCGCTTTCAGTGCCTTTTCCTGCCTCAACTGTTTGCCTTCTGCCAGCAGCGGCAATGCAGCTTCCAGACCCAGCTTTGCAGTGAGACGAACCACACCGCCCGCGCCCGGCAACAGGCCAAGGGTTGCTTCGGGCAGACCAACGACAGCCTTTGGTGAGTTGAGCAGAACGCGATGGTTACAGGCGAGGCAAATCTCATAGCCGCCGCCCAGAGCCGCCCCGTTGATAGCCGCAACTACTGGTACCGGCAGTTTTTCCAGTTGGCGCAGAGGCGCTTTCATCTCTTCCACGTAGGCGAAGATGTCTTCCGGCTCCATGCTGCCATTAAGCATCTCTTCCAGATCACCACCGGCGAAGAACGTCTTTTTTGCGGAGGCGATAATAACTCCGATGAGGCCCTCTTCAGCAGACAGCTTAGCCATCAGCTCTTTCATGCCTTCAAACCATGCCCGTGTCATGGTGTTTGCGGATTTGTCCTGAGAGTCGAACGTGATCGTAACAATGCCGTCCGCGTCTTTTTCGTAAATGTATTCAGACATGTTCTTCCCCGTTATACCCGCTCTATGATGGAGGCGATGCCCATGCCACCGCCAACACACATGGTGATCAGCGCCCGCTTCTGGTTGCGGCGCTCCAGCTCGTCGATCATGGTGGACACCAGCATGCCTCCGGTTGCGCCCAGTGGGTGACCCATGGCGATTGCACCGCCGACAACATTCAGCTTCTCATCCGGCACGTTGAGGTCTTTTTGCAAACGCAGCATGACAGAAGCAAAGGCTTCGTTGATCTCGACCAGATCGATGTCGTCAATGGTCAGGCCAGCCTTAGCCAGAGCCTTTTGAGAGGCTGGTCCGGGGGCCGTGAGCATGATGGTTGGGTCAGAAGCTGTGACTGCGACTGAAAGCACACGGGCGCGTGGGGTGAGACCCATGTCCTTGCCTGCCTGTTCACTGCCAAGCAGGATTAAAGCTGCTCCATCAACAATACCGGAGGAATTGCCCGCGGTGTGAACGTGATTGATTTTCTCAACTTCGGGATACTGCGCAAGCGCGACAGCATCACATCCCATGGCACCGTGTTTTTCGAAACTAGGGTGTAAACCTGCGAGACCCTGCATGCTGGTCTGTGGTTTGATGAAGTCGTCTTTTTCTAAAATGACAATGCCACTCTCATCTTTGACCGGCACAACCGACTTGTCGAACCAGCCATTATCACAGGCGTGAGCTGCACGCTGCTGGCTGGCAAGTGCTGCAGCGTCTACATCTTCGCGGCTCCAGCCCTCAATAGTGGCGATCAGGTCTGCGCCAATGCCTTGCGGTACAAAGCCAGTCGCAAACACTGTTTCAGGGTCTTCGCTGAAAGGGCCGCCATCACTCCCCATGGGCACGCGGCTCATGCTTTCATACCCGCCTGCGCAGATCATATCTTCCCAGCCGGAGGCGATGCGGGCAGCAGCTGAATTGAAGGTATCCAGACCAGAGGCACAGAAACGGTTGACCTGAGCGCCCGCCACAGTCTGGTCCCACCCCGCTTTCTGCAAGGCAATCTTAGGCAGAACGGCCCCTTGCTCACGGATAGGCGTCACACAGCCCATGACAACATCATCCACCCGTGAGGTATCAAGGTCGTGTCTGGTCTGCATTTCATCTAGCAGGGTTGTTACCAGATTGATTGGTTTGACTTCGTTAAGAGAGCCATCCGGTTTTCCTTTGGAACGAGGAGTTCGGATCGCATCATAGACATAAGCTGTCGTCGCCATATGTATCTACCGTATCTGTTGGTCTTCAAAATGGTTAGGTGCCGGGGTGAACGAGCCGCCCCGGCTAAACTCAGGCAATCTCGCGGCCATGCTTGTCCCAGAACGGCTCGCGGAGTTTATTCTTCAAAACTTTATTCATGGCAGAAAGCGGCAACTCCTCCACCACAGACATGGAGCGCGGGCATTTGTAACCAGCGATGCGCTCTTTGGTGTGGGCACGGATCTCATCAAAGGTTAGCTCCCTGCCTTCCTTTGGCACGATCACCGCATGAACAGCCTCACCATAGGTTTCATCGGGGATGCCAATCACCGCCACCATGGACACATCCGGATGCGTAGAGATCGCACTTTCCACCTCAGCGGTGTACACATTCTCTGCACCAGTAATGATCATGTCTTTCTTACGGTCTTTCAGAGAAAGGATGCCCATGTCATCCACCATGCCCACATCACCGGTGCGATAGCCGCCATTCTTCAGCACGGCTGCGGTCTGTTCCGGTGCGTCGTAATAGCGGCACATCACAGCAGGAGAGTAGAGTACCACCTCACCAACGGCATTTGGTGGCAGCTCATTACCGTCATCATCTTCAATGCGCAGTTGAATGAGCGGGGAGGCAGACTGACCAGCTGCTCCCAGCTTCATCAGCTCACCACTGTGGAACTGAGGATGCAGGAAGGTACCTGCACCTGCCTCTGTCATGCCGTAGACCTGTACAAGCTCTGTCTCAGGGAATTTCTCCTGCACCAGCTTCAAAAGCCCTTCCGAGATCGGAGAGGCACCATAAACAATCTGTGCAACACGCAGAAAATCTTCTGACTTAAATTCCGGCGAATGAATCAGCATCTGAAACATGGCCGGAGCCATGAGGAATGACGATACTTCAAACGCCTTAACCGCAGCCACCACAATATCCGGGCGGAACATGGGGACCATCAGAGACGGCTTGTTCTGTATGAGACGAGCCAGTAAAAGGCCGTATCCTGAGAGGTGGAACAGCGGCATCACCATCATTGCCAGACGGTTACGGTAAGGAAGACCATTCGCCGCCACAATACTGGCGCTGGCCAGCATGGATTTGTGCGTGTGCACCACACCTTTCGGGAAGCCGGTGGTGCCGCCGGTATAACTCATGAAGCATTCCGTCTCCACATCACGGCTCAGCTCCAGTTCAATCGGTTCGCTCAGGCAGTCCGCATAGGCAACAGTGCCTTCCGGCTGTTCTTTCTCTCCTATATAGATGAAATGCTTCAGGCTCTCAGCTCGCTCTTTGATTGCTGCAACCATGGGCGCGAACGTGTCGTCATAAACGATTGCTTCCATGCTTGAATGACCGATGGCGTAAAGCAACTCGTCAGCAGACCAGCGGATGTTGAGCGGGACGGAGATCATGCCCGCAATCATGGTGCCGATCATCACTTCCACATACTCAACCGAGTTGAGGCTGAGAATGGCAACGCGAGCGCCCGGTTCAAGTCCAAGGTCTTGCAGGCCCTTTGCAAACTGGCGGGTGCGCTTTGCAACCTGCGGATTGCTGAAAGCTCGTCCGCCAAGGTCTTTAAATAGCGGAATGCCGGTGTCCACCTTCTCCAGATGGTTCACGAGCATATCAAAATTCATGGTGCCTGATGGTACTCCAGTATGTGTTCCAACCATATTCCCCTCCCAAGTCATAGGTTGATCAGCGCATGCTGCGCCTTTCAATACAGGTTTCTTATCTCTCAATTTTGCGCGGCTTAAGGCCCCTGCAATCTACCAGGTATGAGCGAATAGGCTGCTGGCTTCAGCAGGCTGATATCAAGGCTTGGATGCAGTTTTTTCTGCAAAGCTACGCCAATCAGATAACTACCGATGGAAACGGCCTGAATGCCTGAATCTAAATCCGCAGCAAACTCCCCTTCTGCTTTGCCGCGTTCCAGTTGCGAAACAAGAAACCGTTTTACAAAATCATGCGCCCCTTTAACCGCCCCTCCCAATAAGGCGTGATCAGTGACGCTGCCTGCCATCAATGCAAAGTGCGCCTGATAAGCAGGATTGTTCTGAAGGTCTTCAAAATGAATATCAATGTACCGCCGGAGTGCCTCTCTGGCATTAATCTCCAGAGGAATCTGTTGTCTGATGTTCTCCTCTGTCTGCGCAACAACCCGGTCAATCAGCTTGACGAACATCTCATCTTTTCGCCCAAGACGCTGGATAGTCAGACCCCGGCTATATCCTGCCTTCTGACCGATACTTTCGCAGGTGGCCACCTGAATGCCGTCCTCATTGATGATGCTGATTAATGCATCAAACAGTTTGCGCTCAGATTCTTCCCGCCGTTCGGCCTGTGTCTTCCTCTTTTCCACGTTCGCTCAATCTTTCAAAACTTAATTGTTGGATGTTTAGCAAATAAGTGAAACTATGTCGATGACGCTTACGTCATACCTAGGGAGCATACAGGAATCGGGCACTCTTTGTCACGCTTCACTTCGAGATGAAAATGACCCTAAAACGTGTGCCATCATCACATAATTGCAGTCGCATGTTTTACAGGTTTGAACGAGATATCGGGCTAACGAAGTTGCAGGATAACAGGATGAACATGTTTCTGAGTGAGGCAGTGATGAACATTGGAGAGGTCGCAGCACAGTCGGGAGTTCCGGCAAAAACGATCCGGTATTACGAGGAAACTGGTTTTTTTGCAGCCCAAACGCGGTGAAAATGGATACCACGCTTTCGAGCAGGCTGACTTGCGAAAATTGCGGTCCAGATCGAAGACCTTGTTGAAGGTGTTGACGGCACGTTGTCTGCTTATGCAGAACGTCCAGAAGCGGCCCAGTATATAGAGATTGACGTGAACCGCGCAGCCGCTGCTCGTTATATGCTCAACATCGAAGATGTTCAGGATGTAGTGCAGACTGCTATTGGCGGCATGGACAGTGCAGAAAGCGTTGAAGGTCTGGAACGTTACCCCATCAACTTGCGTTACCCGCAAGACTGGTGCAGCAGTCCTGAGCGTTTGAAGGGCCTGCCCATTGTCACGCCCTCAGGAGCAAACATTCCTCTTAGTGCGGTCTCTGACATCAGGATCACAGATGGCCCCGGCATGATCCGCTCAGAAAATGCACGGCCCGCAGGTTTTGTGTTTATTGATATTGCAGGACGCGATCTGGGAGGTTACGTCGCCGAGGCACAGCAACTTGTTGCATCCGCTGTTGATATGCCAGAGGGCTATCCCTCACATGGTCCGCACAGTATGAATAACTGGAAAGAGTGAAGGAATGGCTGGTGCTGGTTGGGATCATCGCATCAATTCAGCAGCGCAAGCTGGACGTGGCCTTACTGCCGAAGATGTGCTGGATGCGGTGGTTGAAGGTGCTTTGCTTCGGTTGCGTCCGAAAATTATGACAGTTGCAACTATCTTTGCCGGTTTGATCCCCATCATGATTGGCACTTAAACCGGCTCAGAAATTATGAAACGCATTGCAGCCGCAATGGTGGGCGGTATGGCCTCTGCAACATTACTAACGCTGTTTGTGACACCCGCAATCTTCGTTGTTTGGAAGACAACAAGGCTCAGTCACTACAACAAAGCACGCAAGTCCAGAAATTGAAAAAAAAGCGCCGGTGATATAACTCGCATCAGATAGTTTCCCCCTTTGGGACAGCAGTGCTTTTCTCAAGGGGAGAGGGCCTGAGCCAACAAGACCTCATTGCTCTTTCTTGAGGAGAACATCAAGAAAGAGCTGATCTGACGCACGTCCGGTTACATCGATAAGAATGCCTGAGAAATTTCCCGCTTCGTCTTCAGTCCAAACGGCTGTCAAGCCACCGTCATTTTTTGTCTCCACTGCAATGACCGGCTGATTCTTCGGAGGAACATCAAGCCATAGGGCCTTAAAGCCAAAGTTTTGAATATGCGGAAGAAAAAACTCAAAGCAGTCTTCATGCTCTGAGTCATCAGTGTACTTCATGTTTGCCAGTTCTTGCCCGGTTGCCAGATCCCCAAAAGCGAAATACGCGCTGTCCATGCCGAAATCGATAGCCCCATTTATCTTCGCAGGCATCGTACCCGCCGCCTCCAGCCAAACAGCATGCACCTGATTGGACTGAGGGTTTTCTTCTTCAGATATAAAGAGCCACACATCCAGTTTTGCAACCGGGACCTCCCGAGCACCGTGCAAGTGATATTCATCTCCCCAGGATGGGTCTCCAATAAAGATCTTGCCACTTGGGAGCTTAATCTCACCATAGTGCTTCCAGGAAGCTGAATGACCAGACGTGGCCTGAACCCACTGTCTGGCAGCACTCATGTCAGTATCCGCAGCTGCCGAGAATGGAAGCAGACCCAGTATCATTGAAAGAACGGATTTCAGTTTCATTATTTTTCCTTGCAAGACTTACTCAAAACACACCAAGAACTATGACTTAATCAATAGAGCCTTTGGTTTGTGCGAGGCTGCATTCAGGATCGGAAAATCTGCCCGACTTAGCGCCAGGTGTGGCTGGCTGACGCTCAGTTCGACGCGCCCAGTAAGCCCCCCCGATGAGTGAACTTCAACGCCCCCGTCGAAGCTACTACTAATACGCCTTTACAATAATTCGGATTGTGACAAGTGCAGATATTGCATGAAGCGCTCATATTGGGTCACCACATCCGCAATCAATTGTTCTTCAGTGTAACCGAGCACATCATATTCTTGTCCGCCCTGAGCAAGAAATACCTCAACCCGATAGTAGTTGGTTCCTTCATCCTCGCTCTCATCTTCACAGTCATCCTCATCAATAAGATGACCGGGGCCGATTGCCAGAGCGGTTGTGAAGTAACGTTTTCGCAGACCGTAAATGAAGATCGTTTCATCAGACTGCTCGATGGTCAAACGATAGTTTTTTGAACCTTTCAACGTGGCTTTGAACCCGCGTTTTAAGAATTCTTCCTTCACCTTCTCAAGGGCAGGTTTCCCAACTGTTTTCATAAAGTGGCGGGCATCAGTCAGACTTGCATTTTCCGTCAAGGTACCAATGCGTTGACGCCAGTCCACAGTGCTCTTCGTGTACTGCACTGTCGTGTGGTGCATCTGTAAGTTTCTGGTGCGCAGCGCATCATCTTGCAGGGCCCTGAAAAGACCAAAGCACATGAGCAGCATAACAACAAGAAAGGGAAGCGCACTGGCAATGGTTGCCGTTTGCAAGGCCCCAAGTCCACCAGCAGACAGAAGTACAATCGCCACAGCCCCTTGCAATACCGCCCAGAATACACGCTGCCAGACCGGAGAATTGATATCACCACCAGACGTTAAACTATCAATGACCAGTGAACCAGAATCTGAGGAGGTTACAAAGAACACGACCACAAGAACCACGCCAAGCATGGAAAGAACGGTTGAAAATGGCATGTATTCGAAGAACTTAAAGAGAGCTAAAGACACATCTGAAGATACAGCTTCCGCCAGATTGTCAGCTCCTCCATGCAGGATCAGATCAATGCCTGTATTACCGAAAATCGTGAACCAGATCAGACTGAAGCCAGTTGGTACAAACAACAGACCAACGAGAAATTCGCGAATAGAACGACCACGGGAAACGCGCGCAATAAAGGTTCCGACAAAAGGAGACCACGAAATCCACCAGCCCCAATACAGCAGGGTCCAGCCCCCAAGCCAGTCGTCTTTCCGGTCATAAGCGTAAAGATTAAAGGTTTTGTGGATCAGGTCTCCCAGATATGCCCCTGCGTTTTGAACCGCTGTTTGTAACAGGGTTACGGTTGGCCCGACAATCAAAACCAGCAGCATGATGCAAACAGCCAGAATGAGATTGGTTTCTGACAGTCGCTTTACTCCGCGATCTAACCCGGAAAAAACTGAAGCGGTTGCCATCCCGGAAATAAGAACGATCAGGATGATTTGTGAGGTTGTTGAGACTGGCACATCAAACAGGTAGTTCAGTCCAGAATTGACCTGAAATGCGCCATACCCGAGAGAGGTAGAGACGCCAAACAGTGTTCCAAGCACCGCAAAGGTATCAACCGCATGCCCGATTGGCCCGTAAATGCGTTCTCCAATAAGCGGGTAAAGAGCGGAGCGGGGCAGGAGAGGCAACTGATGGCGATAAGTAAAGTAAGCAAGAGACAAGGCGACAACACCATAAATCGCCCAGGCATGCAGGCCCCAATGGAACATGGTGATTTTCATTGCTTCGCGGGCTGCTTCTATCGTTCCTCCCTGCATATCAGGCGGTGATATGAAGTGCATGATGGGTTCGGCCACGCCAAAAAACACCAGTCCGATGCCCATTCCGGCAGAAAACAACATCGCAAACCAGCTTTTATAGGAATAGTCCGGTTCGGCGTGATCCGGCCCAAGTTTGATGTCTCCAAACCGACTCACCATGATAAAAAGGATAAAAAGAAGAAAAAATGCAACCGCCAGAATATAGAGCCAGCCAGTGTTGGTTTCGATCCAGTCCTGTATTGCGTGAAAGAATGTCTCTGACTTCATCGGCCAGATCACCGCAGTAGTAATAAGTAAAAAAATCAGTGAGATGGAACTGACGAAGACTGGCGGATTAAATTTATGCTCTATTTTCATAATGTTCTTCAGCAGGCGTCTAAAAATGCAAAAAAGACGTGAACGGACTGAAGACTGCATTTTTCTAATTCATGCTATCTCAGTTGTGTAGACACCCCCTTAAAACAATCGGTCAAACTCTGGCCGGGCCTGATCTAATTAAGTTCACATAGCGTGGCAGGGCCTTGAAAAACATTGTGAAAGATGCACACAGTGGATCAGCGCTTGAACCTGAAGCGTACTGAAACCACTCCGGGACCACGGCTGAGGAAATTTGATATGACACTTGCAGCAGAAAACTGGATTGACCGGTTTCAGGGCCTCTCCCGGCTAGAAGCGCCGGTCACGGAATTACTTGTAAATCGTAGTTCTATTGTATCAGTGCCTGCTAATACAGTTATCTTTGGTCCCGGCAAAGCTCCTGAAAACCTGCTGCTTCTGCTTTCTGGTGCGGTTCGTGTTCAGCAACTTTCTGAGGGCGGACGCGAGATTATTCTGTATCGGGTCCATGCAGGTGAAAGCTGTGTACTGACAACCGCCTGTCTTCTTGCTTATGAAGACTACTCAGCCGAAGGGATTGCGGAGACAGATGTGCAGGCGGTTGCCATACCCCGCAGGGTATTTGATGACTTGATTGCCCAGTCTGAAACATTCCGCCGGTTCGTATTTTCGGCCTACTCCAAACGGATTACAGATCTTTTCATGGTCATTGAAGAGGTTGCTTTCCAACGTATGGATGTGCGTCTGGCACAAAAACTGTTAGAGCTGGCAGAGGTTGGCGGGAGCGTCCACGTTGCAACCACTCATCAGCAAATGGCAGCCGAACTGGGCACCGCCCGCGAGGTTGTTTCACGTCAGCTGCGCGAGTTTCAACGCCGTGACTGGATCACGCAATCACGAGGCACTGTGCAGATCATCAATCGCTCGGGACTGGAAAAACTGGCAAGGGCTTAGAGCCGTGCTACCCGTTGAGCGTGACATGAAGCAACACAAATGTAGTGCGTGAAATTTTATAACCTGATCGTCGTTTGATTGCGCTATCCCTGTTTCATATTGAAATTTCAAGCTTTTTAAAGAAAAGACGCCTTCAAAGCAGAGTTTGGTGACTTGGTCACTGAAGCCGCAGCCAAGAGTCGCTATCCGTTGGCGTGTTAGAGATGTGCCGCGTTCATTAGCATGCACGCGCAATGCTCTCGTCATTACTTGCTATAGCGAATTCTGCGGCTGGTTTTCATCAGTCAGCGAGAAGACGCTTTGGATGGAGGAGGGGTCTATGACCGCGAACGTTGGAACTATTGATCGTATTCTTCGCTTTATTCTTGGTGTTGTGTTGCTGGCCCTGCCATTTGCAACAGACATCGCGTTGTTTGCGCAGCCACTTTACTTCTACGGCGCTATTTGCGTTGGAGTAGTGATGCTGCTGGTCTCTGTGGTGCGGATTTGCCCGCTCTACTCCATCTTCGGAATTAAGACCTGCCGCATCTAGCGTGGCCTTGGTGGTGGTCATTTAATGAAGTTTAAAAAGCTGATGCACGGCCCCATTGGCCACCACTGCGCAACTGATAGATATCGAGGATACCATGACTGATTACCCAGTGAATATGGCTGTTAAACCCGAAGTAACTGCATTTTTCGATCCTGTTACCAATACAATCAGCTATGTCGTAAAGGACCCGGCCAGTACTGCTGTTGCTATCGTTGATAGTGTTATGGACATTGATATGTCCGCTGGTCGTATCTCCTATGATAATGCTGATAAAATCATCAAGTTTATAACCGACAACAACCTCAAGGTTGACTGGTTGATTGAAACGCATGTTCATGCAGACCACCTGTCCGCTGCCCCTTACATTCAGGAAAAGCTTGGTGGTAAGATCGGCATTGGCGAGAACATCAAGATTGTTCAGGACACCTTTGGTAAAGTGTTTAATGAAGGTACTGAGTTCCAACGCGATGGCTCTCAATTTGACCAGCTGTTTAAAGATGGCGACACCTACCAGATTGGTGGTATGACTGCGATTGCTCTGCATACACCAGGTCATACTCCTGCATGTATGGTGCATGTGATTGGTGATGCCACATTTGTTGGTGACACTCTGTTTATGCCTGACAGCGGTTCTGCTCGTGCTGACTTCCCCGGTGGCGATGCTGCAATCCTTTATGACAGCATTCAGAAAGTTCTGGCTCTGCCTGATGAAATGCGTCTCTTCATGTGCCACGACTACGGCCAGAATGGCCGCGACATTGAGTGGGAAACCACAGTTGGAGCAGAAAAAGAGCACAACATTCATGTTGGCACAGGCAAAAGCCGCGAAGATTTCATCCGCTTCCGCAGCGAACGGGATGCAACTCTGGCAGTACCTAACCTGATTATTCCAAGCCTTCAGGTAAACATGCGTGCAGGCGAAGTGCCTACCGACAGCGACGGCGTTCCTATGCTCAAAGTGCCTGTAAACGCACTTTAATCCATTGATATAAGGAGGGATATCATATGGAAATTAAGAGCATTAGCGCGTCATTGTCTGTCAGCCCGCAGATTACGGCTGAAGACGTGAAAAAGATTGCAGAGCTGGGCTTCCGTGCAATCATCTGTAACCGCCCGGACGGAGAAGGGGCGGACCAGCCGGTTTTTGATGAAATCGATGCCGCAGCAAAAAAATACGGTCTGGAAACCCGATATCTGCCGGTGGTATCCGGTAAGGTCTCGGACGAAGATGCTGAGCAGTTTGGTGCTGCAATGCATGAAATTCCCCGCCCGGTGCTGGCTTACTGCCGCACTGGGACACGCTGCGCGACACTGTGGTCGCTCAGTCAGGCAGAAACGCTGAACACCTCTGATATTCTGGCAGCGACCAAAGCCGCCGGATATGACATGGCTGGTGTTGTGCGCCGGATTGTCAATGGAGGCAAAACGCCAACAGAGCAAGCAGATGCTTCTTTTGACGTTGTTATCGTGGGTGGTGGTGCCGCTGGAATTGCAGTTGCTGCCAGTTTGAAGTCTCGCAAAAATGACCTTGAAATAGCGGTTATTGACCCTGCTGACATCCATTATTATCAGCCCGGCTGGACTATGGTTGGCGGTGGTATCTTTAATGCATCCACCACAGCAAAGACAATGGGGTCCCTGATCCCGCGAGGCGTGCACTGGCTCAAATCAGCCGTTGCGGCATTTGAGCCACAAGACAATGCAGTCATTCTGGATGGCTGCCGGGTCGTGAAATATGACCGCCTTGTGGTGTGCCCCGGCCTGAAGCTGGACTGGAACAAAGTAGAGGGCCTGGTTTCCACACTCGGAAAGCACGGCGTTACTTCCAACTATCGCTATGATCTGGCTCCTTACACTTGGGAGCTGGTGAGCAATATGAAGGAAGGGCGCGCACTCTTTACGCAGCCACCAATGCCTATCAAGTGTGCAGGTGCGCCGCAAAAGGCAATGTATCTTTCCGGTGATCACTGGCATCGCAGTGGCGTTTTAAATAACATCGATATTCAGTTCCATAATGCTGGTGGGGTGTTGTTTGGCGTTAAAGACTATGTGCCTGCGCTTGAAAAATACGTAGAGAAGTACAACGCCAGTCTGAACTTCTTCAATAATCTGGTTGCTATTGACGGTCCTGCGAAGAAGGCATGGTTTGATGTGGCGAAGCCGGACACACCAATCGAGCGCATTGAAGTCGACTTCGATATGATCCATGTTTGTCCGCCGCAGTGTGCGCCGGACTTCATCCGGGTATCACCATTGGCTGATGCTGCTGGCTGGGTTGACGTGGATCAGGCAACGCTTCGTCATAAGACCTACAGCAATATCTGGTCTCTTGGCGACGTTATGAATGCACCTAATGCAAAAACTGCGGCGGCAGCACGCATGCAGGCACCAATTGTTGCAGAAAATCTGGTTGCAGACATTAAAGGGTATTCTCCATCTGCCCAATACAACGGGTATGGCTCATGTCCACTGACAGTGGAGCGCGGGAAAATCATTCTGGCAGAATTTGGGTATGGCGGAACCTTGTTACCAAGCTTTCCCAAATGGGTGTTGGATGGCACCAAACCAACCCGTGCCGCATGGATCCTTAAAGAGCAGATCCTGCCTCCGGTTTACTGGTGGGCTATGCTGCGCGGTAAGGAATGGATGATCAAGCCAGAAAAAGTCAGTGCCAGTTAAGATCAGTTACTGATGACAGCAATTGCTGAACACATAAAATACAGCCGGGGGATGCTGGTCCCCCGGTTTCATTAAATCAGTTCAAGGCAGACCCATGTTCTCCTCGGCCTTCCGGCGTTACCTGCCCGTTTTTGATTGGGGCAGAAGCTATAATAAAGACAGTTTTTCCAATGACATGATCGCGGCTGTGATCGTGACGATCATGTTGATTCCGCAGTCCCTTGCATATGCTCTGCTTGCCGGACTACCACCGGAAATGGGACTGTATGCATCCATCCTGCCAATTATTCTTTACGCAATCTTTGGCACTAGTCGCGCTCTTGCAGTTGGTCCGGTTGCCGTCGTTTCGTTGATGACCGCAGCCTCCATTGGGCAGATTGCAGAAAGTGGAACCGCTGGCTATGCCATCGCTGCATTGACCCTTGCCATGCTTTCAGGCGGGATATTGCTGTTGATGGGCGTGTTTAAGCTGGGATTTCTGGCAAACTTCCTTTCCCATCCGGTAATCGCGGGCTTTATCACCGCCTCCGGTGTTCTTATTGCCAGCAGCCAGCTTAAACATATTCTGGGTGTGGAGGCCAAAGGACACACTCTGATCGAGATTGTGGCTTCCATTTGGGAGCATATTGGGGAAACGAACACGTCAACTTTGATCATCGGAGTGTCAGCCACCCTGTTCCTCTTCTGGGTACGTAAGGGCATGAAGCCAATGCTGCTGGGGATGGGGCTCAAACCTCGTCTGGCAGATGTACTTACCAAAGCTGGCCCAGTTGCTGCTGTTGTGGTGACAACTGCGGTGGTCTGGATTTTTGGCTTAGATCAGGTGGGCGTGAAGATCGTTGGCTCTGTACCTCAAAGCCTGCCACCACTGACAATGCCAGGTTTTTCCAGTGAGTTGATCAGTGCATTGATCATCCCTGCCTTGCTGATCTCTATCATCGGTTTCGTAGAATCCGTTTCCGTTGCTCAGACACTGGCGGCGAAGAAACGTCAGCGCATCGACCCTGATCAGGAATTAATCGGCCTTGGCGCGGCAAACATTGGGGCAGCATTTACAGGCGGTTATCCTGTAACTGGCGGCTTTGCCCGCTCTGTCGTAAACTTTGACGCAGGTGCTGAAACCCCGGCTGCCGGTGCTTATACCGCTGTAGGTCTTGCAATCGCAGCAGTCTCTCTGACACCATTGATCTTCTTCCTTCCCAAAGCCACATTGGCTGCGACCATCATCGTGGCAGTTCTCTCACTCGTGGATTTCAGCATACTTAAACATAGCTGGAGCTACTCAAAGTCAGATTTTTCTGCCGTTGCAGCAACCATTCTGCTCACCCTTGGTTTTGGCGTTGAAACTGGTGTCTCTGCTGGAGTGATCCTTTCCATCGGATTATACCTCTTCAAGACCTCACGTCCTCATATTGCAGAGGTTGGGCTTGTGCCGGGAACTGAGCATTTCCGCAATATCAAGCGCCATAACGTCCTGACGAAGCCCGAGCTGCTGACAATTCGCATAGATGAAAGCCTGTACTTTGCCAACGCTCGCTATCTGGAAGATTACATCTACGACCGTGCAGTGGGTGATGCACAGCTGGAGCATGTGGTGCTGCTGTGCTCTGCGGTGAATGAGGTCGATCTCAGTGCGCTGGAGTCTTTAGAAGCGATCAATTTGCGTCTCAAAGACGCGGGTATCACGCTGCATCTTTCCGAAGTGAAAGGCCCTGTTATGGATCGTTTGCAGCGCTCTCATTTCCTGGGTGCTCTGACTGGCAAGGTTTACCTCTCCCAGTATAGTGCTCAGGAAGAACTGGCCTCCGTGTGCCCCCGACAACAAACGGAGGCTGCTGTCTGAAACCCACCCCTTTCAGGCACACCTAAAACCCCGTAGCCCTTGCTACGGGGTTTTTGCTTGTGATGAACTGCCTAACCAGTCTCTGATACTGTGGTCTCCGGGATGATATTGTTCTCCGCAATCCACTGGTCAAACTCCCTCATGGTGTTTTTTAGCTCAGCTCCGATCATCATCACATGGTCAGCGTTGGGCAGCACCACCAGTTTTCCCTTCGCTTTGTAACGTGCAGCTGTGAGACGTGTTATGCGCGGCGCGACAATGCGGTCTTTAGCACCGCCAATCACAAGCACGGGTGTCGTGATGGCCTCTACATCCACCCATGAAGAGCGTTGTGGATCAAGGAACCAAAAGCCCATATCCATATAAGCGCGGCCAGATTCTAACTTCAAAGAGCAAAAGAACTCACGGGCTTTTTCCTCCGTCTGCTCATTGACCACCGACCATCGAAATTCTTCCCAATGAGGATAAAGCGGCTTTCGCCAGAAACCCCACTGCAAAAAGTGCTTGTAAAACGTGCGCAGCATAGATGGATAGAACGGAAACATGCCCCATGCAGGGGCCGGAGAGAGCAGTAATACGCCTGTGTTTTCGACACGGGCGGCAACTAACTGCGCTAACAGGCCCCCCATGGAAACCCCACCTATGAGGGGCGGAGCTTGCAGTGTCTTGATAAAGTCTACGAGATCATTCACATAGTCTTGCAACCGCACCTCGCCAAGTTTTAGTGCGCCTTCCCAAACAGGCAGATCATGGTGCCGCAAAATGGGTGTATGTACTGTATATCCCCGCGCTTCCAGCTCTTTGCGCATTTCATCCCAGTTGCTTGAATGTCCCCATGTGCCATGTATGAGCACGATCTCTTTGCTCGCCACCTTGTTACCCTCCCTGCAAACGACAAGGATAGTCTGCGCTATCTGTCTTTCTAAGGCAAACGGCTTCAGAGTATGGTCATGCTGGTCAAGGCGAGCTGGCTGGAATGAGGGTAACTAACCCCCAACGACACCCACAACATAGCCAGAGAAGGTTTTGCAGATAAAGAACAAAAAGATCGCCAGCAGCAAGCTGTCAAACTCGGAGATAAACGCCCTGAAGCGTCCGCGAGGGTACACACGGGCCTCAGAAAAGATCAGAATAAGGTCAAACAAAGGGAGGAGCGCGAACCAGGAATAACCAGTGTGTCCAAAGGCATTATTGGACCGCGCCGTTGCCGCTGCCGCTTTTAAAACACCAATCATAAAGATTTGCAGGAGGATCAGAAGTCCCATAATGAATTGAGAGGAACCTGAAAGAAGCAACATTACGAAATGCCACTGAAGCTGAATGCACAGCACTCCCATATGAATAAGAGTGATTGCTGCAAGGTAGGTCGCCCAGCCTATTTGCCAGTTTAATTTCGAAAAGAAAGCTGCCCCAAGCAGAAATGATAGGAGCACTAGCAGAAGTATTAGGCTCAACTCAGAGCCTGCTAATCCTAAAAAAGGGATTTCATCGAGCGCGTGCTGCATCAATGAACTCCCAGTTCAACTGGGCCAGCCTTGGATTGACCTCATACTTTTTGAGATGCTGCCCATAAGAGATCACGCTGACAGCTGCTAAAATCAAGGTTACATCCTTGATCACCGTAAAACCACTGTAACGCGGCATGACTTTCGGGTCCCAAAACATCAGGACAAAGTTCCCGATAGGAATAAGGCCTAACCAGGCAAATGCATAGTTTTCAAAGGCATCCTTAGCCCGAGCCACACAAACCGCTCCATACGTGTAACCAAGCAACACAATTGAGGAATAAAATACAATATCGGCAAACCAGCCCGATGCATTGGCAGTGATGAAAGGCATCACAAACCAGATCGCATTAAAGCAAAGCGACGCAGCAATTACTAAACCAATAAGAAGCATGTGTACGGTACGATGTGTCGAAACATTGAAATTTCGCAGATTGCCTGCTGCGAGGGCGAACCCACAAACAAAGACCAGTTCGAAGATAAGGTAACTGGCAGGTTCGTGACCTACAACAAAGGCATATAAGGACTGAGGGTGTATCTGAAATCCAAGAGTAAATTAATGCGCAGTGCATATGTTGTTTCCGCTACAAATACAACCTCAAAGATATATCGCTCTGATCAGACAGCCAGTCCGACCGCCGCCTTTTAATTGCCTTAAGCCATAGAGAAATAAGAAGATCAGAGGAACATTTGTGAATTGGAAGGATCGACCATTCTTTTGAGAAGGCTTAACATTCTGCGAGGTCATCTCAATACAAAAGGCTGTGCCAGACATGCAACAGGAAGAAAATCACCACCTTCAGAAAGGAGCACTAAGTTGGTTTTTGCTTTCGGTGCTTGGGGTTTCCTACGTGATTTCTGGCAGTTTTGCAGGATGGAACTTTGGCTTTTCTGTAACCAGCTGGTTTGGCATGGTCATCGCCGTGTTTCTTATGGGAGTGATGTACTTCTGCCTTGTACTGTGCCTTGCAGAAATGTCAGCAGCACTTCCAAGTGCAGCAGGAGGTTACAAAATTTCGCGTAAAGTGATGGGGGATATCGGAGGTTTTGCAACTGCTCTGGCAGTGCTTCTGGA
Source organism: uncultured Pseudovibrio sp. (assembly GCA_947496145.1). Taxonomy (GTDB): domain Bacteria; phylum Pseudomonadota; class Alphaproteobacteria; order Rhizobiales; family Stappiaceae; genus Pseudovibrio. The sequence continues at coordinate 24,588 of CANMBS010000018.1, read as the reverse complement.
ATACTCTATCGCTCCAGCTGCTATCGTAATTTTTATTGGTCAATACCTAGAGGTACTTTGGGGACTTAACGGCCCTCTGGTCTATGCCTTATTTTACATTACGTTTGTCGGCCTACATCTACTCGGGGCTGGAGAAGCTCTGCGATTGATGCTGGTGATCACGGCGCTCGCCATTCTGGCTATTGCGTTTACACTGGTCGCACTTGTTCCACACTTCGACCTCAGCAATCTGAAAGCACAAGCTACAGTTCTTTATTCTGATCAGGCACTTCTGCCCAGCAACCCAGCTGGTATCTGGGCCGCGTTTCCTTTTGCCATGTGGTTGTTTCTGGCGGTAGAAGGTGTACCGCTGGCAGCAGAAGAAGCCAGAGACCCGGCAAAAGATCTTCCGCGAGGAATTATCGGGGCCATATTGTTTTTGGTTGTAAGCGCATTTCTGATTGTAACGATCATACCTGGAGCAACTGGCGCATATATGGTGGGGTCTTATGGAGCCCCTTTGGTGAACGCATTACAACATGTTCTTGGCATGCATTCTGTTTTGGCAAAGCTGGTCAATCTGGTGGGGTTGGCAGGATTGATCGCGTCGTTCTTCTCCATCATCTTTGGTTATAGCCGTTTAGTGTTTGCCATGTCACGTGAAGGATATTTGCCTCGTTTCATGTCTGCCATCAGCACTCGGAAGGTTCCTTACTGGGCACTAATAGTTCCAGGTATTATTGGCTTTATCTGTTCACTGAGCGGGGAGGGAACTCTGATGATTAATATTGCAGTCATCGGAGCAACTCTTTCCTATATTTTACAAAGCATCAGCTACATCTTGTTAAAGCAAAAATATGCCGACTTGCCACGCCCTTACCATGCACCTGGAGGAAGCAAAACTGCTTTCATCGCACTTTCGCTTTCGTTGCTCGCATTCACGTCATGCTTTGCCTACGACTTCACAGCAGCAGTCATCGCACTCGGCCTTTTAGGGATGGGCCTTGTCTACTACCTAGTGTGGGGTTCCCTTACAAGGCACTCCCAATAACATCAGATCACCATAAGTTCGCCTTGTCACAGAAAGTGAAGTGACCACTGAAGAAATGACTGCCCTTGTGACCACAACCTTTTTTGAAGGTGTCGGAGCTATGCCTGCCAGAGCTCAGGATTGATCCTTCATTCACCAGCAAGTACGCTTTGAATCAATGCTTCAGGCTCTCCATGCGTTTGTGAAACTCGTTCCAGTTGCGAGTGAAGCCCATAAGTGAATAATTGAGTGCCAGTTGCTTGCGGTCACCTGCTTTACGCAGCAGGATTGTCATTCTGGTACCGCGTTTCAGAAAACTCACAACAGTTTCATTTGCTGTAAAAGCAGCTTCACACCCCTCTGGCTGACAGGTGATCAGTTTGGCCTGAATGATTGCGGCTTCATCAATGCCGATGTTTATACCGCTTGGAATATGCAACCCCAGTGGCAGTTTTACAATTCCGGCGTAAGTGCTGGCATCAAGCTTTCGAAAGGCGATGTTGTTGAATAATTTGCCATTGTCCAATCGGATTTCGGCGTACATCTGGCAGTTTTGCTGATTGCATTGCACCGACCATTCTTCTTTGGCTTGCGCAACAGAAGGATTAAAGAGGCCTTCGCCATGGATAACCATGGCGAAGGCGATAAACAGGAATGAGAAAAGTCGGCTCATAGGTCCACCCTTCAAACAGTTAGAATGCGAAACCTAAACCAGCACCTGCGGCAACGTTGTCGTCAAAATCTGTTGCAACTGATGCGGTGATCGCCATGTTCTCCATAGGCATGAAGGCCGCTTTCATAGAACCGGCAGACTTTCCTTTGAAGTGGCCAAAGCCCCCGGAAAGTGAGATGCCGCTATACCCCCCTTGAATGACCGGCGCATTAGCGATTGCAATAGCCATGGCAACACCGGCCTGAAGCTCGTCAACATCTTCTTCCAGTGCTACAATGCGTGAACTGTTTTTGGCAATCGCGTCACTATTGGCAGTAATGCGAGAAGAGTTGCTGTTGACAGCGCCAACAAGACTTGTGCGGGCACTCCCTGTAAAAGTACTATCAAGCGCAGAAAGGTCCCCGACCTTTTCATTCAACTTGGTCATGGCAGAAACCACTGATGTCTCTGAGGGAGTTGCTGCCTGCAAGTCACTGGGCAATGTACTGATATCACCAATCTTTGCATCTACGGCATTGAAACTTGCCAAAATTCCGTTGGCTAAACCTTCGCCATTTGCAAAGGCTTGTGCTGTTGCTCTGCCTGATGCATCGGCCTGATTTGCTTCTGAGAAGGTGCTGAAACTGTCATGGGGAGCCCGAACATTTTCATAGGTACTTACTGCGCCTTGTAAAGCCGTGAGCTGGGCAGCCATTCCAGTGGGCACCGCCCCGGACGTAAAATCAGCATCAACCGGATCTACAGGCTTTTGCATTGTGATTTTCTCACCAGCAGCAGCTTTTGCCTCCACATGATCCAGATAGGCTTTCCAGTCCGCTTTTGCCTGAGAGCCGTCTTTAAGTGCACTCTCTATCTGGCGTACATCATTCATCGCCGTACCAGCCGTATTAACAAAGGCAGCCTTGTCCCCATCCGTTAAAGGTGCGGGTGCCGTTGTCTGGACAGAGCCAAAGAGCTTTTGAAAATCTGCAATCATCTGTGTGTTTGCGCTGATATCGGTGTGGTTGTCATTGATTGCATCAGCAGCTCGTTCAAAGGCGCTTTTTTCATCGCCACCAAGAGATGCCGCCGGACTTGCCACATCTGCAGAGGTCACCACATAGTCAGCCGCGTCAGTTCCAGAAATCGTGATCGTACCTGCCTGCGCCATGCCTGCGCCTGACACGAAAGCAACAAATGCACATGTGTACTTAAGTTTGATCATAGTAAAATCCTAGTTTAAACGATAAGTGTAAAGTTAAATGTCGCTGCCAGAACCACATATTCGGCAAGCAAAACCTGTCCTGCCGCATCAGCTACGCAGTTATTGGGTGTGAAAGCTGTGTGTTGATGACGCCAATGACCAGATGACTTCATCTTGTGCTTACTTATATTCTTAGTAATTTGATCAGACTATTAGTGAAACTGAGCCAGTAATTTGTAATTCTATGAATATTTAGGTATGGAATTGCGCAGGTTTTTGAATTCTCGCTACTATGTTCTCACTGGAAAACAACGCCAGACACAGCGATCCATCCTAATTAATCCGCTTGGATTAAGGGGGGATAGATTACAGCGATCATCTAAATAAATTCAGGTTTCAGACAAGAAACGGTTTTATGCCGCCAGCACACAACAAAAAACCCGCCTCATCATGAAGCGGGTTTTCTATAGTTCATGTTATCGCAGGCGATAACTGCCGAAAAGTGACGTAATTAATCACCTGCCGGGAAGTTTTTCTGCACATTGTCCAGATCAGCAACTGTTGGCAAAGACGCTTCGTTCCCAAGGAACTGAATTGCATGAGCAGAAGCAGCGCGAGCCAGCTTGAAGTGATCTTCCCATTTGCCCTGAGGATCCGCCAGATATCCATAGACATACGCGCCATGGAACGTGTCACCAGCACCGTTGGTATCAAGTACACGCTCTTTTGGCACCTTCAGCGCAGGCAGTCGTTTGATTGGTGATTTGTCTTCGTACCACAGCAGGCCTTTTTCGCCCTGTGTCACACCACCAACTTTAACACCCTTAGCACGCAGGTATTCCAGAGTGTCTTCTGGTGTTTTTTCCAGTTGCTCACAGAACAGCTCGGAAACGATCGCAACATCAATGTAATCCAGCAGCTCTTCAGTATTCTCACGCACAGCACCACCGTCCAGAGACGTCAGGATACCATGCTTACGGCAGAGCTTGGCGTAATGCAGAGCTGCATGAGGGATGTGTCCATCCACGTGCAGAGCCTGACAACCAGCAAGGTTCAGCTCCGGGAACGGGTGCAGGAAGTCGTTATCGCGACAACGAACAATCGCACGCTTACCATCCTTTGGCATGATGAAGGAAAGAGAACTTTCCTTCACCTTAGCGCTATGGATCGGGATGAAGTACTTAGCTGCCATATCGCGGAACATGCGAGACAGCCAGTCGTCTGCCATAGAGCACAAAAGATCTGGTGCTATGCCCAGCTTCGCGCAAACAAATGCGGCGGTGACAGCGTTGCCACCAAAGCTAACGGCATAATCCTGCGCGATGGCCTTTTCGTCGCCCTTCGGCATTACATCTGACAAAAAGGTCACGTCAATATAGGATTGACCGATGAAAAGCGCTTTCATTCCGTACTCCATTTTATTCCTAAGCACACCACGCGGTGTAGCCTTAAAAGTCTTTCTACTGCGCTAATGATTTACCAGCGCTGCGAAGATCTTCAAAGGCTTCTGACATACGGGTGATGATGCCTTTCTCCCCTTCACGCAGTAGCTTGCGTGGGTCATATACTTTCTTATAAGGGACACCAGTCTCCGGGTCGATCTGATGTTTAAACGCATTTGGCGTTTCGAACACATATGCACCTGCTTTTTCAGAGAATGCAAACTGTGTATCGGTGTCGATGTTCATTTTGAACACGCCGTAGCCAAGACTTTCAGCAATCTTTTCTTTTTCAGAACCAGAACCGCCGTGGAACACCAGCGGAAGAGGGTTTTCACCCAAACTGTGGGTTTCACGAACCAGCTTCTGACTTTCACGCAAAATTTCCGGGCGTAGTTTCACATTGCCTGGCTTATAAACGCCATGTACATTGCCGAAGGACGCTGCAACAGAGAAGTGGCCCAGTGGGTTGAGGCGGTTGTATGCTTCAAGCACATCTTCTGGCTGAGTATAGAGTTTTGGATTGTCCGCTCCGATGTCCTCATCAGAACCAACACCATCTTCTTCACCGCCGGTGCAGCCCAGCTCAATCTCCAAACTCATTTGCAGCGGAGCCATGCGCTTCAGCAGGCGCTCACTTTCAGAAAGGTTCAGTTCAAGAGTCTCTTCGGAAAGATCCAGCATGTGAGAAGTAAACAGCGGACGGCCATTTGCACGGAAGTAGTCTTCACCGTGTGAGATCAGCGCTTCAAGCCATGGCACCAGCTTGCGGTTAGCGTGGTCTGTGTGCAGAACAACGCAAACACCGTAGTGTTTTGCCAGCAGGTGTACATGCTGAGCAGCAGATACGGCACCAAGTACACGTGCCTGAAAGCTGTCAGGCATACCTGCACCCGCATAAAACTGGGCACCACCATTTGAAAGCTGAACAATCACATCTGATTTGTTGGCAGCTGCGGCTTCGAGTACAGCATTGATAGAGTTGGTACCAACCACATTTACTGCTGGAAGGGCGTACTGGCCTTCGCGTGCCGCCTGAATGAGGGTTTTATATTCTTCGCCAAAAATGACGCCTGGACGCAGCTTGGTCACCTGAAGGGTCTCCGATCCTATGTGTTGAAGCGAGTGAAAGCGAAGTCCGGGAGGAGGGAATGCTGCCTTAAAACAGCAGGGAACGGACTTCGCTTTTACTCATGTCCGCCAAAACTCACACCACAGCCAGGAGGGGGTGCCGAGGTGCTTTGCTTCGACGTAGCCTGCCGAGGGTGGCGGCAAGCTTGCGCAAGGTGAAAAAAAAATCACCGGGTGCGAAATGATTTAAAACGAAAGTGCATGGAATTCCAGTTGTTTGAAATAAGTTTATTTACGTACTGCAAATTCGCAGCGAACTCAGGAGCTGATGAACGCTTATAACTAGCTTCAATTTTAACATGACAACTTTAAAACTACCCAAGAGGAACCTTTGGGTTAGTTGCTATCTCACAGATACCAAAACAGACGAGACTGACATATATCAGGGTGTATTATTATCCTGCGTGTTTTATCGCATGACGGATTGTCACAGCTATTTTCCCTTCCTCTGGAAAAACTTTGGGTGATGCTCCTCATTTTGACAGGCATTTTGCCGGAACCAACTGCACACGATCACTCAAATTAGCGACAAGGACAGGGGAGAGCCACGCTTACTTCACGTGCTTAAACGACTCATATTCGCCGCTCATCTGCAGTAAATAAAGTGACAGGGCTGTTTGCTCTATTGTGCCGGAATGATCCGTGGCTGCCATCAAATACTGCTACAATCTGACCTTCATCCTAAGGTACACCACGGCCTTTCAGGTTAGTGATTGAGCGGCTATTTCCCTCACCATAAGTGTTGTAGTTCAATACATTGTCATTTGCTGTCCAGTGAAGTGCAGCTGCCTTACCCTCAAGCATGGGCATTTACTTTGTTCAAGACGGGGCTCTGACGTGAGTGGTTTATTCTGGTTGACGGAACTTCATATGCCTATCTGAACGCGATAATCGACTGGTATTCGTACAAAGTGCTCAGTTGGCGGTTCTCAATCACCATGGAAGCCGGTCCATGTATTGAGGCTCTGGCAGCACTTGCAAAACACGGGTGAGCGGAGATCTTCAATAGCGATCAGGGTCGTCAGCTTACCAGTGCCAACTTCACCAGGGTCTTGGAGCGCGAAGGCATCAAGACCTCATTGGATGGCAAGTAAGGCTGGCACGACAATGTCTTTGTCGAACATCTCTGGCACACTAAAAATACGAAGAGGCCTAATTGAAAACCTATACCAACGTCCGCGAGGTGAGAACCTCCATCGGCTCCTATATCACGTCTTACAATCAATTAAGGCCGCATTCATCGCTTGACGGCAAAACACCGGATCAGGCTTACCACAACCTGCAACCCATTTAGCGCAGTGCATAATCGGAACGAATCCACTTAAGAAACAAATTCAGCTATCCAATCAAGCGGAACCACCTCTGGTCTTTGCTAATCATCATAACTGATGTCAGTGTTAAGTTAGTAGCGCGAAATTATCTTTTCTGAACAGGCCATTAGCCTTACCAATAGCATAATGACAGATACAGTTGATGACTTCATCCAATATAATATTTACCGATATAAGTCCTGAAATGATCTTTGAACAATTCTGCTGCCAGATCAATATGCTGTGTCTGTTCGTAATACATATTTAATCGCCACTTAGAGGTTTCGACTTCTGGCATGAGTTGTTGCAAAGTGCCTGCTTCAATTTCCTTGCACACTACGTGCTTGGGCAGATAGGCAACGCCCATTCCCAAAAGCGCGGCTTCCAAGAGTAAGTTACAATCACTGACTTCCAGAACGTAATTTAAATGGATCAGTTCAGTGTGGTCATTCGTTTTAAACGCCCACTCTCGTGTTTTGGTAAGTGAGCGTGCGTAAAGGCATCTGTGAGCGTTCAGATCTGATGGCTTTTCAGGAGTGCCATGTTTTTCAATATAATCCTGGTTGGCAACCAGAAGAATAGGATCATTGATGATGTTCTTCTTTACTTTTAAAATATCCTTTTCCAACCGCTCATCATAACTACACAAAGCACTGATAACAATATCGTAGCGTTGATAGGATTCCAGACCATATGGATCGACTTCTAAATCAAATATAATCTTGGGATACTTTTCTGTAAAATCCGAAATAACTGGTAGAATATATTTACTTGCAAATACAGGTGTGCAGCAAATTCTTACACTGCCGGAAGGCTCGCTGGCGAAGCTTTCAATGTCGTGTTTTATCTGATGTACAGAGTCTGTAATCTCGCTAATTTTCCGAACTACATATTCTCCATTCTGCGTGAGGGAAATTTGCGGTCCATTGCGTTTAATCAGTTTTAATCCAAGTTCTTTTTCCAGTTCACTAATCCACCTGGAACCAGTCGGAATGGAAATATTATAATGCTCCGCGGCTGCTGAAATCGAACCGCTGGTAGAAACGTGAGACAGAAATGCCATTTTATCAAACTGGCCGTGTTTGATCGGGGGTTTCAAACAGACAGAGTGGTTTTCGCAGGCAAACATATCAGTCTCGATTTATTTTACGAACTCTCGATTTATTTTACTCTGAAATTTTACAAATAAGAGCGGTATTTTAACGTAGTCACTGTGATGTTTTATTAGTTTTTACTGTAAAAAAGCGAATGACCGATCGGTCATTCGCTTCTGATTGTTGATTACTGATGTGTGTTTTGGCGTTTAAACCAGTACGAATAGCGTGAACATAAACAGTGGCAGTGTTACAACCATAGCTGTGATCGTAAAACCCATGATATCCCGGATCCCCAAACCAGCTACTGCAAGCGCAGGCAGTGCCCAGAATGGCTGAGCCATATTGCTCCACATATCTCCGTAAGCAATCGACATCGCTGCAACACCAGAATCAACGCCGAGTTCAATGGCTCCGGGCATTACGAGTGGACCTTGAACAATCCAATGCCCACCACCGCTTGGAACAACAAAGTTGATAACGGCAGATGCAAAGAAGGTCAGTGCGGGGAATGTGGCTTCTGATCCTGCATCCACAAACCATTTGGTGACAGACTCACCTAATCCGGAATGGTCCATCATACGCTGAATGCCACCATAGAATGGAAACTGCAAAATCACGCTGGATGTTGCCATTGCGCCATTTTTGATAGCTCGTGCGTATGAGATTGGAGAGCCGTGAAACAAGACGCCCAGAGACAGGAATAGTAAGTTACCAATGTTGAGATCAAGCTTGAAACCCTGTGTGAGCCAGAGATATCCCATGTAGGACAAGCCAAGCAAACCAACAGCTATTCCAAGAATGCGGCTGTTTTCCAACCGTTCTGCAGGCGTGGTGCAGACAGGTTTCTCAATCGCTTCTTGCTCGTCTTCTGCCAGCAAAGCCGGGTTGATTGTAACAACCGCTTTGGGATCTCTTGGATGCACAGAATAAGCGACAAGTGGGATAGCTACGTAAAGGGCCGCAACCAGGATCATATTATATGAAGTAAAGATTGTATCTGTTACCGGAATGATCCCAACCATGGATTCTAAAAGGTGACCTTCTGTTGCAGCAACCAGCGGAATTGATGCCATCAGGCCAGCGTGCCAGGTCATAAATCCCATGTAAGCAGCTGCAACCAGAACGCGATAATCCACGCCCTTTATGTGCTTTGCAAACTGCCGTGCAAGCAATGCTGAGACGATAAGACCAAAGCCCCACTGGATAGAGCACATAACAGCTGAAAACAAACCAACTACAGCTGCAGCCATGGCAGGTTGATGTACAAGCGAGGTGATCTTTTTCATCAGCACCTGAACTTGCCTGGCAGACGCAAGTGCATGACCGGTAACGATAACAATGCACATTTGCATTGTAAACTTAAGTAATGCCCAAACACCATCGCCCCAATAGCCAATCATATTGCTGACTGATGATTCAGTAAAAGCAATTCCCGAGAAAAACACAGCCAATGTCAGGATGATTGCAAGAACGTAGGCATCCGGTAAGTATCTGGATACCAGTTTTGTGAAGAATGAAGCTAGTAAGTTCATAGGATATCTATCCCGTTTATTTTTGAAGCAGCAAGGGTCTGGCTGTTCATTTTTCTCTCCCAACATGAGCTGACATTTTGCAACGAGGGTGCAATTTGCCTCCTCCTCCCTCTATGCAGCGCAAAATACCCTTAGAGGTTTGGACTATTTCGACGGTGTGTTGATAATCATGCTGATGCCCATACCGCCGCCAATGCACAAAGTCGCGAGCCCGGTTTTGGATTTGCGTCTGAGCATTTCATGCAGCAATGTTACAAGTATCCGCGCTCCCGATGCGCCAATGGGATGACCAAGCGCGATAGCTCCACCATTAACATTAGTAATTTCGGGATCTAAACCAAGCTCTTTCATGACGCTCAAAGATTGTGCCGCGAACGCCTCATTGCACTCAACCAGATCGATGTCAGCGAGCTCAAGACCAGCTTTTTGTAAGGCTTTTACTGTTGCTGGTACAGGTCCATACCCCATCGTCGCCGGATCAACACCAGCGCTTGCATATGATGTAATGATAGCTAATGGAACAAGCCCCATAGCCTCGGCCTTCTCAACAGTCATTAAGAGCACCATGGCGGCACCATCGTTGATCCCCGAAGCGTTTCCAGCCGTTACGGTGCCGTCTTTTTTGAAAGCAGGTCTAAGCTTTTGCAGTGCATCCAGTGTTGTTTCTGGCCTTATGTATTCGTCTTTATCGAACACAACAGTTTTTTTAGGGGTTTGGATTTCAATCGGAATAATTTCATCTTTAAAATATCCGCTGGTTTGAGCATCCATTGCCCTAGTTTGACTTTCTAAAGCAAACTGATCTTGCTGCTCACGTGTAATGTCAAAAATTTCTGCCAGATTCTCTGCTGTAATGCCCATGTGAATATTGTTAAATGCATCCGTCAGGCCGTCTTTCAACAACGTATCAATAGTCTCGGTATTACCAAGTTTCTTTCCCCATCGTACACTATCGATTACAAAAGGCGCGTTGCTCATACTTTCGGTGCCACCAGCCAGAACAACTTCTTTGTCTCCTGCCCAAATTGCTTGCGCCCCCAAAGCAATCGCTTTTAATCCAGCACCGCATACTTTGGAAATAGTAGTAGCAGTGCTTGTTTCGGGAATACCAGCACCGAGTTGAACTTGACGCGCAACGTTTTGACCACATCCGGCATGTAGCACATTACCGAGCAACACCTCGTCAATATCAGAGGGTGAAATACCTGCGCGCTCAATTATGCCTTTTGCACACGCAACCCCGATTTCAACTGCTGAAAGCGTTGCAAGAGAGCCACCAAATGATCCGGTCGCAGTTCGGCCAGCACTAACAATTGCGATATCAGAAAGTTTCATAAGTTTGTCTTTCTCTTAGAAGTGTTTGAGATTGTCAGTAACGGCTAAAGGTGCATCGGTGCAGGCTTGCACCTCCTCGACAGACAGGCCTTTAGCAACCTCTTCTAAAATCAGACCATCTTGAGTTACGCGGATGACTGCTTTTTCTGTCACAATCAAATTGACAACGTAAGAAGCTGTGAGAGGCAAGGTGCATTTGCTCAGCACTTTTGGATTACCGCGCTTATCACAATGCTCCATTGCAACAATGACTGTGCGTGCCCCCATCACGAGATCCATTGCACCGCCCATTCCCGGGACCGCTTTTCCCGGAATGATCCAGTTGGCAAGATTACCGTATTGATCAACCTCAAGGGCACCGAGCACAGACGCATCAACATGCCCACCACGAATGATGGCGAAAGAAAGTGCACTATCAAAGAAAGAGACTTCTGGAACTGCGCAGACGGGCTGGCCACCTGCATTGGTAATATCATTGTCCAGGTGATCTTTGTCCGGCAAGTCAGCACTGACGCCGATCATGCCATTTTCTGACTGAAACAGGATGCCCTGACTATCGTCAACGTGTTTGGCGACCAGTGTTGGCATACCAATTCCAAGATTAACTAAGGAACCTGGCCGCAACTCTTTTGCAACACGTGCTGCAATTGCGTTTCTTACTATTTCTTTGCTCATGGAGAAGACCTCAAACCACTATGTAGTCAATGAACGTGCCGGGAAGCATGAAGCTGTCTGCTTCAATTTCTCCCACTTCAACAATGCTGTCTGTTTCGACAATCACCGTTGTTGCAGCCGTTGCCATGACTGGATTGAAGTTCTTAGTTGTCTTTTTAAAAATGCAGTTGCCAGCAAGGTCAACAATAGATGCCTTGATCAGGGCAACATCTGCTGCAATCGGCATTTCTAAAAGGTATTCGAGGCCAGCACACTGAACTTTTTGCTTACCTTCTTCGACAACGGTGCCCAGTCCAGTTTGAGTAAGAACACCACCAAGCCCGGCGCCAGCACTGCGGATTTGCTCAATCAGTGTACCTTGTGGGACCAGATTTACAGCAAGCGTACCTGCATTCATCTGCACGCCGGTTTCCGGATTTAACCCGACATGGGATGCAGTTAACTTAGAAACCTGGCGATTTGAAATTAGTTTGCCACATCCTTGATCAGCAAATCCGGAGTCGTTGCAAACGACATGTAAATCGTCTGTGTTTGATTGCACCAGGGCATCAATGATTTTCAGAGGGCTGCCAACAGCCATGAAACCGCCGATCATAACGGTCATGCCGGAAGATACTTTACTCGCAGCATCCTCAACGGTAATGGTGGGCTTGAGTTGCATTTTTTATCTCACTGAAGTTGTCAGTGAAACAAAGTTACTCCCAATTTCAAAAGTCTAATATGCCAGTGATGTAAGCTGCATTTTTCAAAAATATTCAAAGGGAAAATGCGTATTCTTCCATGCTTTCAGCATAACCGTCTTAGACTGAGCGAGTTGTAAGAACTCGAAGTAAGAAGATTATATGCTTCTATTTCAGCAAGATAGCTCCATAAAGGGTGACCTGACCACTTTGAACTGGGCGAAGGAAAGCAGAGAGCCACTGTCTCAAGTTTCTCTGCTGCCTCTCGAATGTGAGTGACGGTCTGACCGAATGGTGAATGAGCCCATTCACAGTTCTTGCAAGGCCATCAATGATCATTGATGGGTTTGCGTTGCTATGTCACAATTTGCGTTGATCTGCGTTTTTTACGTTTTTTCTGCGTTGAAACGCAAAAGGCAGGCCCGGATCAGTCTCCAGGCCTGCCTTTCATGATTATTTTCGCTCAGGTGAAGGTGACACCAGCTTTGCTCATTGGTAGCCGGGTCACACGTGTGCCCTTCGCGGCGATGGCGTTTGCCAGTGCCGGAGCCGACGGTGGTGTGCCCGGTTCACCGACGCCGGTTGGAGCCTCGGTGGTAAGAACGATGTGCGTTTCGATCTCCGCAATGTCCCCGATGCGGAGCGGCTCGTAGTCCGGGAAGTTTTGCTGGATAACTTCGCCGTCCTCCAGTGTGATCTCATCTCGCATGGCGTGGCCAATACCATAACCAATGCCGCCTTCCATTTGCGCCTTGATCACGTCCGGGTTGACCGGGATGCCGCAATCAACAGCACAGGTGACTTTTTCGATCTTCACACCATTTTCGGGATCACCGGAGATTTCGACCACTTCTGCTACATAGCTGCCGAAGGACTTGTGTACCGCGACACCTTGAGTGCGCCCGTCTGCTGGCGTGCCCCAGCCCGCATTTTCAGCCGCCAGTTTGAGAACGTCGGTCAGACGTTTTTCATCGGCTGTATCACCAGACAAGTGGGCGAGACGGAACTCAACCGGATCCCGGCCAGCTGCAACGGCTGCGGCGTCCATCATGCTTTCCATGACGTAGGCTGTGTGGGTGTGACCCACAGAACGCCACCACAGCACGGTTGTGGCTGGCTTGATGTCTGTCAGGCCAGCAAACATGCCTGGAATGGAGTAGGGGGGTGGGGTGACACCTTCTACGGAGAGATGGTCGACACCGTCGTGGACCGAGAAAGACTCAAACGGTGTGCCTTTGGAGATGGACTGACCAGCAATGCGATGATCCCAGCCGACAATGTTGCCTTCCGCATCCAGACCAACACGGACTTTGTGCGCGAAGGCCGGGCGATAGTAGCCGCCAGTGATGTCATCTTCGCGAGACCAGACCAGTTTTACCGGGCGGCTGCGATCCGTCATGACGAAGGCCAGTGCGGCTTCCACCTGATAATCAACCGTTGGTGTTGCACGGCGACCAAAAGAGCCACCGGCGAACATGGTGTTGATCTGCACTTTTTCCATTGGCAGCTTGAAGATCTGTGCCAGTGCTGCGTGTGGTGAGGTTGGCATCTGGGCACCGTCATGCAGGATGATGCCACCGTCTTCGGTTGCTTCAATGGTACAGGTCAGCGGTTCCATTGGCGCATGGGCCAGTAGCGGGAAGTAGAAAGTCTCTTCCAGCACCTTGTCGGCCTTGTCGATGGCCCTTGCAACTTCAGCCTGATCGTTCTTGGTCAGGTTGTATTCCGGCGCCGTGTTTACTGCGGCCATCAGTTCGTTATAGACATCCTCAGAACTGCGGCGTTCAGCGGCAGAATTGTCAAAGGTAACGTCCAGTGCTTCGCGGGCCTGCAAAGCTGCCCATGTGTTTTCGGCGTAAACAGCAACGCCTGCCTTATTCGGCAGCGTGGCTGCACGGATGAAGCCTTTGACGGCTTTAGCCGCGCTGTCATCAAATGAAGCAATCGTTCCACCACGTCGGGTCGGGCGCTTGATGACCACGACCATCTGGTTATCAAGCTGCACATCCATGGCGTACATGGCAGTGCCGTTGATCTTTGGCGGCGTATCCTTGCGGCGGACACTGGCATTACCGATCAGCTTGAACTCGGAGGGATCTTTCAGGCGTGGTTCTTCAGGGGCTGTCAGTGTGCTGGCGGCAGCAACGAATTGACCAACTGGCGCTTTGTTGCCAGCACCAGAGATTACGCCATCTTCCAGCTTGAGCTGAGCAACAGGCACATCCCATGCGTGAGAAGCTGCCTGAAGCAGAACTTCGCGGGCAGCAGCACCTGCTTTTCGGTACTGCTGGAAGCTGTTGAACATTGCGGTAGAGCCGCCTGTGCCCTGAAAAGGGCCGAATGCCTTGTTGTTGTAAAGCTTAGGATTAGACGGCGCGAACTCATACTCAATCGCATCCATGCTGACGCCCAGTTCTTCGGCAATCAGGGTGGTGAGGCCGGTTGCCGGTCCTTGCCCTTTTTCAAAGTGCTTGACGATGGCAGTGACAGTGCCATCACCTGAGATCTTCACAAACGGGTTAAGCATGGTGGTGTCGGCGGCATTACCTGCGGCCATGACACCGGATGGTGCAACACCAATGACGAGAACAGCCGCGGCAGAAGCTGCCGCGCCTTTGAGGAAACCACGACGGGAGGTAGAAACGCTCATATCAAGCCTCCATGATTTCTGAGGCGCGCACAATGGCGGAACGGATGCGCTGGTATGTGGCACATCGACAGGCGTTGCCATTCATGTAATCGTCGATTTCTTCCAGAGTCGGTTTGTTGTTTTCGCTCAGGAGGCCAACGGCGGACATGATCTGGCCAGACTGGCAGTAACCACACTGAACCACATCAAGTTCCCTCCAGGCCTGCTGCACAGCCTGGGCCGGAGTGGACTTCAGGCCTTCGATCGTGGTGATCTCTGCATCTTCAACATCTTCGATGAATGTCTGGCAGGAGCGAACCGGCTCTCCATCCATGTGGACAGTACAGGCCCCGCAGGAGGCAACCCCACAGCCAAATTTTGTGCCGGTGAGTTTCAGTTCATCACGGATCACCCAAAGCAGCGGGGTGCCCGGTTCGGCGTCGATGGAGTGTGTCTCGCCGTTCAGTTTTAAAGAAATTGCCATCAAAAAAATCCCTTTTTTGATCCGTAGCGATTGGCTGGGTTCAGCAATTATTTCAGGCAGGTTTCGTATGGGCAGTCTTGTATGCGGAATGCGCTTTTGATTGATTACGCCTGAAACAGATAGTCTGTAGTTATCCTTAGCACCAGTTCTGCAAGTTTTCAGTGGCATATCGCGCCAAAGTACTGCCATATCGCGCCACTATTAACTTTAGCACTGGCCTCGCCAGCAAAAAATCGAGATGAATGAGTGCAAATCCCAATAAGGCCGAGCCACGCATGACGAAACACGCACACCTTTACCCGGGCGCTGCTATGATGGCGCAAGTGATCCAGTATTTAGACCTGTCTGTGGAGCGGGTAATGCGCCGTGCCGGCGTTTCCATTGAGCAACTTGAGCCAACGGCCAAAGGCATCACTCAGGCGCAATATTTCGCCATATGGAATGCCCTGCATCAGGAGTACGGCGGCAATGATCTGGCGGTGAAGCTGGGCAGCACGGTAAAACATGGCTCATTTGTTCCGCATGTGTTTGCATTTTCCTGTAGCCCCAACATTGAGGAGGGTGTGAAGCGTCTGGCGCTGTTCAAACCGCTCATTGCGCCCATCCGACTGGAGGTGGAGCGGACGGAAAGCGCGGTTTCTATCCTGTTCAACTCCAGTGATCCAACAGAGCCGTTTCCTGAGTTTCTGGCGCAGTTTGAGATTGTCTACTTCACCAATTGCAGTCGCACCTTCACAGGTGAGCCGATTGTGCCGCTGAGTGTGGGTGGCCCGATGGGTAAGCTGGACTGGTCTGCTGTTGAAGCGGAATGCGGGGTGAAGGCTACTCCTGCTCCGGAGGCACACATAACCCTTTCGCTGCAAGACGCAACCCGCCCGTTGATTACGCAGATGGAAGGGATGTGGGATACATTTGAAGACGGTTTGCGTCAGAAGCTGCAAAGTTCTGGCACCTCCGATGAAATGTCGCGCCGGGTGAAAAACGCCCTGCTGGAAAGCCTGCCAGCGGGGCAAAACACCATTGATGTGATCAGCCAGCGGTTGAATGCCAGCAAGCGGACGTTGCAACGCAAGCTGAAGGAAGAAGGTAAGAGCTTTCAGGATATCCTGAGTGAGACCCGCTCAGAGTTATCTCAGCATTATCTGGTAGGCAGTGAGTTGAGTATTCCAGAAATCTCCTACCTGCTGGGCTATAAGGATACAGGGTCCTTCTTCCGGGCATTTCAGAGCTGGACGGGCAAAACACCAATGGAAGTGCGCGGGATCGCCTGAAGTCATTCACTGAACGAAAAGTGAAGGCGGCAGCGTTTGTAACTGATCAGTACGGATGGTGAGAGGTGTTGGTGCAAACTTCTCGTTCGCCTGCAATCTGCTTGCTGCCCAGAGGCAACTATTTTCTGAGCACTGTGAATTCACAATATGCTGCGGCATCTGCTTTACCAGAGCGTACCATACAAAATGCCCCTGAGAGATGTCTCTCAGGGGCATGAGTAAGAACCTTGATGATCTGCTTACTGATTTTCTTTCAGCAGGCTCAAGTCAGGCAGTTTGTGTGCGATGCCTTTGTGGCAGTCGATACAGGTTTTATCGCCTGTCACGAGGAATTTCCCGTGCTGCTCGGAAGCCCGTTTGCTCTGGCGTGTAAAGTCCATGGACTCTTCGCTGTGACAATTTCGGCATTCCAGAGAATCATTTGCTTTAAAACGTGCCCATTCGTGGCTCGCCAGCTCAAAACGCTTCTCTTCAAACTTTTCAGGTGTGCTGATCGTACCGAAAATTTTACCGTAAACTTCTTTGGAAGCCTGAATTTTGCGGGCAACCTTATCTGTCCAGTTATGTGGTACATGACAATCAGGGCAGGTCGCCCTCACACCAGAACGGTTTGTGTAGTGAATGGTGCTTTTCAGCTCCTGATACACGGTGTTTTCCATCTCGTGACACCCAATACAGAACTCTTCTGTGTTGGTCACCTCCAGAGCGGTATTAAAACCGCCCCAGAAAATGATGCCTACGAGGAAGCCACCCACGGTCAGAAAACCAAGGCTATAGTGGACGCTCGGCTTGCTGATCACCTGCCACAATCTTTTGATTGCTGAGAACATGCGGGTGCTCCTATTTCTTTACAGCTGCGCCCAAAACACTGTCTACATCGATAAACTCGTTTTCAATCAGCGGCTTGGAGTCTGTTTGTGGTACATGACACTGGGTGCAGAAGTACCGGCGCGGAGAGATGGACGCCAGGAACTGGTTGTCCCGTGTCATAAAGTGCGTGATGGAAATCATCGGTGCCTGAGATTGCTCCACCGCTGTGCGGCTATGGCAGGTCATGCACTTGTTGGCGTTCTTATCCACCTGATAACCATCGATCTTGTGAGGGATCAAAGGAGGCTGTTCAGGATAGTTGCGCACCTGACGTTCATCAGAATTGACCACTTTGGGCATGGCCGGAGCCGCATCCTGAGTAAGAATGTCGTCGTTGCGCATATCTGAGATGGAGTCAGCTGCATAAACACCAGGACCAACCAGAACAGACAGAGCCAGAATGCCAGCACTTGCGAGTTTAAGAAGTTTCATGATGCACCTCACACAGCTACGATCTTGACCGCGCACTTCTTGAAGTCGGTCTGTTTGGAAAGTGGATCGGTGGCGTCAAGCGTCACCTTGTTGATGAGCTGGCTTGCATCGAAGAATGGCACAAAGACCAGACCTATCGGCGGTTTGTTACGACCACGTGTCTCAATGCGGGTGGTGATTTCGCCACGGCGGGAGATCACACGCACTTCAGAACCACGACGCAGCCCTTTTGCTTTGGCATCATCCGGGTGCATGAAGCACACAGCATCAGGGAAGGCTTTGTAAAGCTCTGGAACGCGCTGGGTCATGGTGCCAGTGTGCCAGTGCTCAACCACGCGGCCAGTGCAGAGCCAGAAATCATATTCTTCATCCGGCATTTCTGGTGGAGCTTCGTAAGGCAGTGCGAAGATGCGTGCTTTACCGTCTTTATGGCCGTAAAACTCGAAACCTTTGCCTTTTCCAACATATGGGTCAGAACCTTCGCGGAAGCGCCACTGAGTTTCCTTGCCATCAACCACAGGCCAGCGCAGGCCGCGCTCTTCGTGGTAGCGTTCGAATGGTGCCAGATCGTGGCCGTGACCGCGACCAAACTCTGCATATTCTTCGAACAGACCTTTCTGAACGTAAAAACCAAAGTCGTTTGCTTCGTCGTTCGCGTATTCCGGGTTCAGCTCTGACAGCGGGAACTTGTCGACCTGACCATTTGCAAACAGGATATCGAAGAGTGTTTTTCCGCGATATTCCGGGGCTTTCGCAAGCAGCTCTTCAGGCCAGACATCTTCAACTTTGAAGCGCTTTGCAAACTCCATAGTCTGCCACAGGTCAGATTTTGCATCACCCGGCGCAGAAACCAGCTGTTTCCAGAACTGGGTACGGCGCTCTGCGTTACCGTAAGCGCCTTCTTTTTCCACCCACATTGCAGTCGGGAGGATCAGATCAGCTGCCATAGCAGAAACGGTTGGGTATGGATCGGAGACCACGACGAAGTTTTCCGGGTTTCTCCAGCCCGGGTAAATCTCTTCAACAACGTTCGGACCCGCCTGCATGTTGTTGGTGACCTGGGTCCAGTAGAAGTTCAGCTTGCCGTCTTTCAGCATACGGGACTGAAGTACAGCGTGGTAACCTGGCTTTGCAGGAATGGTGCCTTCTGGCAGCTTCCAGACTTTTTCTGCATATGCGCGGTGTTCTGGATTCTTCACAACCATGTCCGCAGGCAGGCGGTGTGCGAAGGTGCCAACCTCACGAGCAGTGCCACAAGCAGATGGCTGACCAGTCAGAGAGAACGGACCACAGCCCGGCTTGGAGATCTTACCGGTGAGCAGGTGGATGTTGTAGAACATCTGGTTGACCCACACGCCACGGGTATGCTGGTTCGCACCCATGGTCCAAAGGGACATAACCTTTTTGTTTGGATCGGCATAAAGTTTCGCCAGTTCCAGCAGACGGTTTGCAGGAACACCAGACATCTTCTCAGCATATTCGAGAGTGTATGGCTTAACGAATTCAGCATACTCCTCAAAGGAGATTTCTTTAGAACCGCCTGCTTTATCTGCGTTTTTCGCAGCTTTCTGCAGTGGGTGTTCAGGGCGCAGGCCGTAACCAATGTCCTGATTGCCAAGACGGAAGTTGGTGTGTTTGCTGACGAAGTCCATGTCTACGGCTTCGTTCTCGATGATGTAGTTTGCGATGAAGTTCGCAATCACCAGATCGGTCTGGGGGGTGAAGACCATCGGAATGTCAGCAAGGTCGAAGCTGCGGTGCTCGTAAGTGGACAGAACAGCAACTTTCACATCCGGGTTGGACAGGCGACGGTCTGTCAGGCGGGTCCACAGAACCGGATGCATCTCTGCCATGTTAGAGCCCCAGAGCACGAAGGCGTCTGCCTGCTCAAAGTCATCATAGCAGCCCATTGGCTCATCAATGCCGAAGGTACGCATAAATGCGCCCACAGCAGAGGCCATGCAGTGACGTGCATTCGGGTCAATGGTGTTGGAGCGGAAGCCTGCCTTCCAGAGCTTTGCAGCTGCGTAGCCTTCCCAGACAGTCCACTGGCCTGAGCCGAACATACCTACAGAGTAAGGGCCGTTCTTCCTGATAGCTTCTTTGGCTTTGTCAGCCATGATGTCGAAAGCTTCATCCCAGGATACTGGCTCAAACTCGCCTTCCTTATCGTATTTGCCATCTGTTTTACGCAGCAAAGGAGTGGTGAGGCGGTCCTTACCGTACATAATCTTGGAAAGGAAGTATCCTTTCACACAGTTCAAACCACGGTTGACGGGACTTTGCGCGTCACCATGTGTAGCTACCACACGGCCACCTTTGGTTGCCACCATGATGGAGCAACCAGTACCGCAAAAGCGACAAGCTGCTTTCGACCACTTGAGGTCGGTCTTGCTTGCATCCGTTACCACGTTTGAGGCAGCAGCGGGAAGACTGGTGCCGGCAGCGGCTGCTGCCGCCGCAACAGCTTGCGCTTTAATCACGGCTCGTCTTGTTAGTTTTATCATGAGCAAATCCCCTTGGGTTGCGTGTCACCCTGATCAGAAATCACAATTGAATTGAGGTCGGTGGTGTCGGTTTGGTGGAACACCATGGATGCAGCCAGCACACCTTCAAGTTGCTGAATTTGCTGCACAGCTCCGGCCATCTCCCGTTCACTGGTTGCCTCAAGTGTGGCAACGATTTTCTCGGTGCCCGGAACATCTGCAATTTCAGCAGATGGAATTTCGTTGATGGCTGAGCGTACGCTTTCGCGCTGGTCTGGTTTTGCGGTCACGAGTACACTCGATATGTGCCAGACCCCTTCGTGTTCGGTGCGCTCTACATCTACATTACGCATTGCTTTGGCTTTCCTGAGCTGAAGATTTCAGCGAAATTGCCTGAGTTGGACAGGTTGTCAGGCAAGCACTGCAACCGGTACATGCCTCTGTCTCCAAAATAATTTTTCCAGCTGGACGGACCCGCATATCAAACCTGAGAGCACGTGGTTCACAGATGTCTGTGCAAGTCTGGCAAGATACCCCATCTGCCAGAAGGCATTTTGCTTCGTCCAGGTTTGCCGTCAGATTCCAGGGCGTTGCAGAAAGGTCGAACACTTCCTCATCACAGGCCTGAGCACATTTTTCGCAAAATGTGCACTCCCCAACGCCCGGCTTCAGATAGGGGCGGTTGTCATGAGAAAACAAAATCCCTTCCGGGCACGCCGAAATACACTTCGCACAGCCCGTGCACTTCTCTTCAATCCGCGTTTCATTGCTCCATGGCGGGCGGATCGGCGCTACTTCTTCTGCCGATGCCTTGAAACGGGTTAAAAATGCTCTTCTGGACAGGCTGGGCATGGGCAGATCTTAGAGGGTTGGCGGACCAAAGATGATCTGGGACATCCAGATCAGGAAGCCGTAGCCAGCAACAGCTGCGGTCATCAAAATCGGAGCAAGAAAAACGGCCAGCAAAATGAACGCATTACGTTCGCTGCTCTTGCTCGGCGCCTGAGCTATCTTTTGGGTATCTTGGCCTGTTGCAGCCATCTTATTCTCCCTGGATCTTACAAGGCATCACAGTCACCTAAGTGAGCTGACGTAAGTGCTTTGCCTGCTGTTCAGACCCTGACCTATCCAGACCCAACGGAAGGTTCCTTGATTGCAATCAAGTAATCGGTTGAGAGAACTAAGTTTTAGTCAGATTTATTTATTTCAGATATTCATTATATTCTAAGATAACGCTTGTTACCTTGTTGCGCATTCATGCAATTATTTATGGTATCAACCCTGAATACCCATGCACATTACGAAGTTGAGAGCTGCCGACCTGAAACTGGCCATATTGTTTTTGCGGATGCATTTTGGAGGTCAGGCAGAGCGTGAGCGGCGAGGTTGAGCAAAATTGTGCGGAATTGATATCAGCATATGCACATGATCAGACATAAGCTCATCTTCCTCAATTTCACACTCATTCTGCAGGGCCAGCGCGATAATTCAGTGCTTCAGTTCTCTGCGCAACTCACCATTAAGATGCTCTATATCCGGTACCTGCCTGAAAAAATAAAATATTCCACCCGCCGTCACAGCAGGTGGAATACAATTTTATCTTTTACACAAATGTGAAATCGTCTGCGCTGATCAGACTGGAATCAACACCTGAAAGGGTGATGGTGCCGCCATTATAGCTGACAACTGTATCTGCACCGGTGTCTTGAATCGTCAGGTCTGCAAAGCTGCCTGCACCGCTTTCAAACCTCATGAAGTCAAGGCCGTCGGAAAAATCAACAATCGTGTCTGCACCACAGTTGATGTTGAACACGAAGGTATCACTACCAGAACCGCCTGAAAGCGTATCATCACCGAGACCGCCCTCAAGAGTGTCATTACCGGCATTGGCATAAAGGCCGTTGTTTGCATCATTACCGATCAGTTCATCATTCCCTGAACCGGAATATGCATTTTCGATGACGGTATCACGCATGATGGTCATATTACCGGTCAGACCATTCACATTAGAATAAGTTTCCGCCACCAAAGAGATTTTCTGATCGGCCTGAACAGAGCTGAAGTTGATGCTATCTACACCACCATTGTCAATGATAGTGAACGTGACCGGGTTCAGACTTGCAATATCGTCATAATAACCACCGGCAGTGGAGTTTTCTCCATACACGGTAGAGCCGGTGCGCAGGTTGGTTGCTGTACCGTACAGGTCCTGCATAGCAAGAATGTCTGCGATCATAGGCGTGACGACATACGCCCTGCTTGCATCCACACTGGTGTTTTCCTGCTGATCAAAGTAGGACATGATTGAGCCCTGCCATGAATCGTTGGAGTAGTGGTTGTCCACGCCGTAGGTTGCGCTGCCGTTGTAGTTACCAGCATGCCCCAATCCGAGCGCATGACCGATTTCATGCACGTATGTCTGGAAAGAATAACCGTCCAAATTGGTGCCGTAGCTGGCAAGCCAGCTGGTGCCGACATTTACAGTAGAAGAGATAATGGTGTTGCCGCTTGTGGTGGAATTTGCGTAAGCACCACTTGCATTGTCATCAAATGTAATCTGAGCGCCGGAGTTGACAAACTGGAAGTTAATACCAGTAACTTTTGTCCAGGCTTCCAGTGCTTTGGTCGCCAGACCCTGACCAGCAGAGTTCAGCCCGTTGATGTTTACTGTAATGGACCCGCCCGGGCTAACGTCAAACGCTCGGCGAGCCCGGCCTGTGCTGTTCCAATACCCGTCTGTCAGCTGACTTGCGATCTGATCGTTCGTAAACAGATCCGGATCTGGCGGGGGGCTTCCGTCGTCGGTAACGGAGATTCTGTAATCACCACTATAACGATCATTATAGGAAGCTGCGCCAATATAATAAGTGCCGCTGGATGTTGCGGTAAAGGTGATTTCGGAGTTCCGGCCACTTCCGCTGTCATCATCCCGGGCAACTTCAGTTGCACTGGAATTGTAAAGGTATAGATATGTGTCAGAAACGCCTCCGCTTCCGATACCATCCATAGAAATTGTGTAGGTTACTCCAGCTTGTACCTGAAGTTTTATTGCATCTTTATCGCCTGAGAAGCTCAATGTTCCCTCAAATGTATCTCCTGAGGAAATAGAATAAGGCGTTGCTGTGCTGTATGGCGCATCGCCTCCTTCAATAACTTTAGCTTCATCTTGATGGGGATCTTTAGACATACTATCTCCTAGAGTAATATTAGTACTAAGACGCTTTACGCTATGACTAATACATCGAAATATAATACTTATTATTGTAAAATTCACAGAATACAGTATACTAAAAATATTTCATAATCAAAAACTGAATTTTTTCTTGACTATAAAATAGCTCCCATAGATTATTAACCAGTTCAATAAGATAAGATTTTTCTAAAAATAATTACAATGTATTGATATAAATGAGTTTTTATAATTTAAATTGAATCAATTCTCCAATCCTCGGCTGCTTATCAAGAATGAGCTATTATCAATTATTACTTTAAGATTTACATTAATACTTATTTTTATTTGATTATCATATTACCTTACATATTTTGAAGATTGCGAGTTTACGACAAATTTATTCGCAGGATGATGGATGTCAGAGGCTCATTGCTTAAAGCCGCATGAAGTCTATGTTGGGCGACCACTTTTTTAGCTCGGTTGCTTAAGCTCTTATAACTGCGGTACTCAACAGCGGGCGTGACTTTGCGCTTAGCAGCTTCATAAGACCCAGGCTTGTTCTTGATCACTCATTTGGGGATGGTTCCATATAAAAGGATTATGCCGCGTTCCAGTAGAATCTCTTTGATCGCACGCAGATTGAGAGCAAAATGATTGTACAGCCAAACAATATCGACGATGATCTATAGCGGAGAGCGGCAATCCGTGTAACTGATCCCAGCCTATGATCCTGCAATATATATGGTTGGTTCGCATTGCCGATTTCAGATCTTGCTCGGTGAGAGTGTGGAAATCAAAAAAACACATTGACTACTATAGTATTCAATGGCATATTGAGGACATCTTAATAAAGTCGGCGAAGAACCAACCAAAATGGCAATACTGATTTATTTGCCACTTTGAGTTAAAGAATGCCGCGTTTCCTCTGCGCTATCCATATATTAAAGAGTTTGGTTGACTTGAGCATACTCAGGAAAGGATGGCCTGAGCCTAATCGCAGAGCTGTGTTTTACCCTGCCATGAGATTGCGTTCAGGCTCCACTTATAGGGTAGGGTGTGGAAATCAAACAATGCATATTGACTGCTATAGCATTCGATAGTACATTGAGGACATCTTAATAAAGTCGGCGAAGAACCAACCAAAATGGCAATACTGATTTATTTGCCACTTTGAGTTAAA
>CANMBS010000017.1 GCA_947496145.1 uncultured Pseudovibrio sp. | reverse complement strand
ACCTCTCCCGGGTCCCAAGCCCATGCTTTGTCGTCGATGAGGTTGCCATGCGCCGCAACCTGTCTGTGCTTAAGGAAGTCACTGAGCGCTCTGGTGCACATGTTCTTTCAGCACTTAAAGCTTTTTCTATGTTTGCTTTAGCACCGGTGATCCGCGAGTATTTAGAGGGTACTTGCGCTTCCGGCCTGTATGAAGCGCGTCTAGGGCGTGAACACTATGGCGGTGACGTTGCAACCTTTTGCGCAGGTTACAAGACAGACGAAATTGATGAGATAATCGGTTACTCCAACCATATGATCTTCAATAGTGCTGCTCAGAAAGATCGTTTCTTGCCGAATGTTCGGGCTGCTACGCATCACGTGGATGTTGGTTTGCGCATTAATCCGGAGCATTCTGAAGGTGAAGTTGAAAAATATGATCCTTGTGCTCCATGTTCTCGCTTAGGGGTACCGGTTTCGCAGCTTAGTACTGAGGTGATGGCAGGTGTAGACGGCATCCATATGCACACGTTGTGTGAGCAGGAGTTTGAGCCGCTTTTACGTACATGGATGGCTGTGAAAGACAAACTGGCACCGTATTTTAGCCAGCTCAAATGGATTAACTTTGGCGGCGGTCATCATATCACTCGCAAAGATTATGATCGCGAGGCCCTGATTGGCTTCATCAAAGATGTTCGAGCGGCAACTGGTCTGGAAGTATATCTGGAACCGGGTGAAGCTGTTGCACTGGATGCCGGGATTTTGGTTGGTGAAGTGCTTGACCTGCCGAAAAATGGAATAGATTTGGCCATCGTCGACATTTCTGCGACTTGCCACATGCCGGATGTGATTGAAGCTCCTTACCGTCCAGCAATGCTGGGTGAAGCAGAGGAGGGGTATACTTACCGTTTAGGCGGTCCATCCTGTCTTGCTGGTGACGTTATTGGTGATTACTCGCGTGCAGAGCCTCTGAAAATTGGCGATCGTTTCGCGTTTCTGGATCAGGCACATTATTCCATGGTGAAGACTAATACTTTTAATGGTGTTGCGCTGCCTGCAATCGCACTTTGGAATTCTGAAAGTGATGAACTGAAGATTTTACGGAAATTTTCCTATAGTGACTTCCTGACACGTCTTTCTTAAAGGGGCATGATATGTCTGTATTTCTGGATAGTGAACTGAGTGAGGCAGAGCGTATTGCTGAGAATGCACTCTTCACAATTATTCCGGTTCCGCTGGAACGTACTGTGTCTTACGGTTCTGGAACAAGGAACGGACCAGAGGCTATTCTTCAGGCGAGTAATGAGCTGGAGCGTGGTGTTAACGGCGTTGAGCCATGCGCTTCGGGAGTTTTTACAGAACCTGCCGTAGATTGTACCGGACCATTGGCAGAGGTAATGGAGCGGATTGCGCAACGTACAGAAGGAGCCATAAAAGCTGGTAAAATCCCCATTACGCTTGGAGGAGAGCATTCCCTCTCTTATGGAGCGGTAACCGGTATATCACGTGCACTGGGCAAGCCGGTTGGTATTGTTCAGGTGGATGCACATGCGGACCTTCGCGTCGCTTATCAAGGAGAAAAGCACTCGCATGCGTCCGTTATGAATCTTCTGATTGAAGATGGAAATTCGCTTGCTCAATTTGGAGTTCGCGCACTATGCCAGCAAGAAGTAGATAGTCGCGCGCAGAACAATGTTTTCTTTGTTGATGCGGAAGAGCTGGTTACCAAAGGAATACACAGTGTAGAGCTGCCTGAGGATTTTCCAGAGCATGTCTATATCTCGTTTGATGTTGACGGTCTGGATCCTTCTCAGATGCCTGCGACAGGCACACCTGTTCCAGGTGGTCTTGGATACTATCAGGCATTACATCTGGTTGAACACGCGCTCAAAGGACGAACCTGTATTGGACTGGATGTGGTTGAACTGGCGCCAGATGGTAATGCTGCATGGGATTTTACAACAGCTCAGATTACCTACCGTTTGATGGCAGCGGCAATGAGCTCTCAAAAATAGAGCGTAAAATCTCTCGTAGGAGGGGGATGATACAGTTCATCAGCTTTGTCTGGTGGACGGCAAGTGTCAATGAGTGGAGTTCGCCCCTGATACCGGACAGATTGATTAAACCTGTTATGCATCCATTTTCCGAGCCCTTTGTTCAAAGGCCTGACAAGGCGTTTTGTAATCAATCGCCGAATGGCGGCGCTGGCGGTTGTAAAACACCTCTATGTAATCGAAGATCGCGGCCCGGGCCTGCTTGCGCGTGTGGAATCTGGTGTGATGGACCAGTTCCTTTTTCAGAGAGGCAAAAAAACTCTCCATGGGAGCATTGTCGAGACATTGTCCTTTTCAGCTCATGGACTGCCTGATCCCTGCAGTTCTCAGGATTTTGCGATATTCCTCACTTGCATATTGACTGCCGCGATCCGAATGATAGATGAGCCCGGCACCGGGACGTTGCCTTCCCAGAGCCATACTGAGGGCCGCGCTGCACAGATCCGCCTTCATCCGTGGCACAATAGGTGATGTCAGCCACCCAGACCGTGTTGGGCGTGTAGCAGTCAAACTCCTGTTGCAGCAGGTTCGGCGAAGGGGACTTTTTATGATTGCTCAGCGTTGTCACCGGCGGAGTTGGTTCGCACCGAGTTGGAGAAATCCCGTTGTCTTTCATGAGCTTGGCAATGCGGCGTTGCGACACGACCTCACCTGCCGCAACCAATTCAGCATGGATCAAACCCAGAAGCTCCCGATCCCGCCGTTCCTTGAGCTGGGCTCCTGCCTGACGCTCAGGCTCTGAGGCTCGGCAGCCATAGAACCAGCTCCGGGCTACTCGAAGTAAACGGCACAACGTGGAAACCGCATAGTCTTTGGCTTGGGCGGCAATGAACAGATGCTTGATCCTCATGGTTTTCTCACCCTGCTCGCAAAAAAACCGAGCCTTTCTGCAAAATTTCGTTCTCTTCCTGCAACCGATTGTTTTCCTTGCGCAATCGTGTCAGCTCGGTCGCATCGGCCTGCTGGCGGCGCTTGGCTTCTGCTGAGCACGCCGCCTCCCTTTCCAACCGCCATATCCTCAACTGCGCTGGCGTCAGCACCAGCTCGTTGGAAACCTTGTCCAAGCTCGCCCCCGGCTCATAAAGCCGATCCCAGACACCTGCCTTATACTCGTCCGTGTACTTGCCCTGTTTCGTGCTCATTCCTATCACCTGAACCAATCAAAGTTACTATACTCGATTGTCAGGGATCAGGGACGAACTCCAACTGGAGACGGAGCGGGCCGTCCGCTCAGGCTTCATCTGAGCGCCGGGCAAACCAGTGATTACAAGGGAGCTGAGGTGCTGTTACCCGATTTATCCGCTGCCCGGGTATTGATCGTAGATCGCGGTTACGACAGTAACAAGATAAGAAAAAACGTTACAGATCAAAATATTGAGGCATGCATTCCTTCAAGGAAAACTCGCAAAAAGTAAATCCTGCACTGCTTCAGAACCTATAGAAAGCGGCACAAGGCTGAAAACCTGTTTGCTAAGCCAAAGACTGGCGACGGATCGCGATGCGCTATGACCGGTGCCCCAACTTATTCAAATCAGCAATTTACATCGCTGCAACTGTGATATTCCGGATATGAGTCCTGAGCCTAGTTAGATGGTCCGCAGAACCGAGTTGTTGTTATGCCGATTGGGAAGTGTCTCCACCTCCGTTGGGTTCAAAATGGATATTTGAAGGCGGTGAGCTAGCTCCTGTGAGTCGTACCTGAGGAAACTCGGCGGGTCTTTTTCTGTTTTGTAATCCTTGAATTTAACCCATGACTGAAACATGAACGAGAAGAGAACAAGAAGGTCAGGTTTTCTGGGACTTTTCCGTTTTTTGGACTATTTTTGTTCTCATTTAGACAACAAAAAAACCACCATGAAGGTGGGTTCTTTTTGTCTTATCTATCAATAAGATAGATGGCGGAGAGGGTGGGATTCGAACCCACGAGACGCTTCCACGCCCGCTGGTTTTCAAGACCAGTGCATTCAACCACTCTGCCACCTCTCCGGCTGTGTGGTGTGGGCTCTATTTGGTTCATGCGTGGCCTAAAGTCAAGGCGGTGAAATAATGTTCCACAGTAAGAATTTAGTTTTTTCACAGTGAAATCAAATGGTCTTTCAAAAATGGCTCTTTATGTAAGGAGAGGGAGGATAAGTATGAAACTATGCGCCGGGTAGAGACATTGTGAAGGGATTCAGTTAAGATTTATCGGCTATCTTCTAAAGGTTGGTTCAGTTTGTAGCGAGCAGGGGTATTGTTGCTCAACCTTTCTGACTTGTCCGTGCCGAAATTGTAGTGAGTTAAAACGGTATGACTTTGATGCTGAGTAAGGGCAGACTGGTGGGGTCACCAGTTCCTGAAATAATGAAGCGCGTTGCGACTGGGCTTTCAGTTGCCGCTTTGTGCGCTGGGGTAGCTGCTTGTGGCAGTGGAACCAGCAATGTTAAGTTCAGCGAAAAGAAATACGGAGTTGCAGCAAGCCCGCGGGTGGTGAAGGACGCAAAACCAGTTCCCAAAGGGGGCGGGCGCTATGTGGTTGGTAAGCCATATAAGGTCGCTGGCAAGTGGTATTATCCTAAAAAGGATAGTGGCTATAACAAGACCGGTAAGGCGTCATGGTATGGGCCTACTTTCCATGGCCGAAAAACAGCCAATGGGGAGATTTTTGATCGCAATGCTCTCACTGCCGCTCATCCAACCATGCCGCTTCCAAGTTATGCGAAGGTGACTAATCTAAAAAATGGTCGCTCAATGATTGTGCGTGTGAATGATCGTGGACCATTCCATGATAATCGTATTATTGACCTATCAGAGCGTGTTGCGGGAATGCTGGGTACCAAATCAAGTGGAGTCGGCAAGGTGCGTGTTGAGTATGTGGGGCGTGCGCCGCTTCATGGACAAGACGAAAAGAAACTACTTGCTTCATATTCCGGAAATGGGGGGCGCTGGAACGCTGCTCCAAAAACTATGTTTGCATTTGCAAACCCTGTGAACCGTATCTCAGGCCCTGCACCAGCACCCAAGGCCCGCCCTTACGAACTTCCTATAGTGGGTGCGCAAAATGTACTTGCATTCAATGCTGACCGTTTGGACCCTGCGGTTGTGTACGAGCGAAACATGAGTGCCACTCAGGTTGCCTCTATTAGCAGCTTCAAAAGCCGCATCAACGGAGCGCTGACATCGGGTACGGACGCAAATGCACCAAGACCTGTAATCGCAACTCAGCCTGTCTCTACCGGATTTGGAAAGGTCTTGCTACCGCCACCGAGTTCTGCTGTTTATAAAACACCACAGAGTGGACGGGCACCAGTATTTCAAAGAGGTAATGCTGTTTCTTCCTATGCATCTCAAGACCGTATTGCGTTTGCGCATGATGCGTTTAAATCGGTTTCAGGCGGTTCCAGCTTAAAGGCTATTATGCTTGCTCGTCCTCGCGCAAAACACTAGTAACGTGGTTTTGAACGGCTTTAGACTGTCGCGAAGCCTGCATTAGTGTTTGCTTTAGAGGCGGCGGCTAATATGCTTCTTCAGCTTAACAGAGGGAGACGCGGGCGTGACAACTGGATGGAAAGCGAGTAACTGGGCAAAAGCAAGTAGCATCCTGCGATCATGGCCTTCACATACACGCTTGAGCTTAATTTTGATAGCTGGGCTGGCCTTTAACTTGGCGAATGCTGATGTACAGGCCGTTGAGATTAAAGCGAAAGCTGCAACGCTCTTCGATTTTTCCCAGGACTCACTGATATTTTCTAAAAATTCACAGGTCCAGCTAGCCCCAGCAAACCTGACCAAATTGATGACCGCTGTGACAGTGCAGAAAGCTCTTCATGACGGTGAAATTACACCGCAAACCACTTTTCGGGTGAGTGAGCATGCATGGCGGACGGGTGGAGCACCAGCGGGCGTAACTACAATGTTTGCGCGGTTAAACTCACCTGTTTCAGTCTCTAATCTGATGTATGGCCTCATTGTACAAAGTGCAAATGATGCCGCAATTGTGTTAGCTGAAGGGTTGTCCGGGAGTGAAGAAAAATTTGCTAAGCGTATGAACAAGCTGGCAAAAGAGATTGGGATGAAGCAATCGAACTTCACAAACCCTACTGGCTTTCCAGATGAAAAACATCGCACAACCCTTGCGGATTTAACGGTGCTCGCAGCTTATGTTTTAGAATATGAACCTGAATTGCACTCCGTTTATTCCATGGAGCGCTTTAAGTGGAACAGGATTACACAACGCAACAAGAATCCCCTTATTTCAGAGATTGAAGGTCTGGATGGTTTTGGAGCAGGTTTTTCAGAACGAGAAGGCTTTGCCGCTTTAGGAACGCTAGATAGCAATGGGCAACGCTATATTGCCGCAATTGCAGGTTCGCCAACGGTACAGGATCGAGTGCAAGATATGAAAACGCTCTTGTTACCTTCTTTTTCTGGCCTGAAGCTGCAACAGCTTTACCAAAAGGGGGAAGTAGTTAGTGATGGGCACGTATATGGAGGCGCAAAAGCCACAGTTCCATTGAAAGCAAATGATGCAGTAGCAACTCTTATCAATCCGAATGAAAAAGATCAGTATAAGCTGCGTGTTGTGTATCAGGGACCAATTCCTGCTCCTGTTTCCAAAGGAATGGAAGTGGGAGAATTGCAGGTTCTTTCTAAAAATGACGTGATTTATCGGGCGACACTGGTTACAGGAGATGATGTCGCCGTGGGAGACCTGCAAGATCGTGCTTGGGATGCTCTTGGAGAGTTCTTCTACCAGTTGTTTTAATGGGGCGGATTGCCGTCCCAGAAGCTTACAAGGCTTTTGGAGGCCTTAAGGATCTTGCCGGGTATTTTTATCAGTTTTGAAGGTGGGGAAGGTGCTGGGAAATCCACACAGATTCAACGCCTGAGCGATCATCTAGCCTCCAACGGAATTGATGTAATTGCAACGCGCGAACCTGGTGGTTCTCAAGGTGCCGAGTTGGTGCGCGAGGTTCTTTTATCAGGCGCAGCTCGGGATTATGGCGTGACTGCTGAAGCTGTGCTTTTTGCTGCAGCGCGCGCCGATCACATAGATACCCTGATCAAACCTGCACTTGATGAAGGAAAATGGGTCTTATGTGATCGCTTCGCCGATTCATCAAGAGTGTATCAAAGTGAATCTGGAGTTCCTGCGCAAACGGTTGAAACTTTACAGCAGGTGGCAATTGCTGGTCATAATCCAGATATGACGCTACTCATTAACGTCACTCCTGAGGTTGGCTTAGCACGTGTCTCGAAACGCTCAGCGCCGATAGAATTCGACGGTCCGGATCGGTTCGAAACGGATACTCTGGAAACCCACAGGCGTAGGCAACAACTCTTTTTGCAAATGGCGAAAAAAGAGCCTGAGCGCATTGTTGTTATTGACGGTGATCAGTCTCAAGATAAGGTAACTGAGGATATCTGGCAGGCCGTGCAGCACCGTTTTGCCGCTGAGCTGAAAACGCAAGGGGCTAAGTAAAATGGCAAAAGCGCCTATAGTTGAAGAGGCTCCCGAGTTTGACGAAATAGAAGGCCTCCCGCTCCCCCGTGAGCAAACTACTCTTTATGGTCATGAGCTTGCGGAAACAGAACTGCTGGATGCCTATCGGTCACAGCGTTTTCATCATGCCTGGATTTTAGGTGGTCCGAAAGGTATTGGCAAAGCAACACTCGCGTTTCGGTTTGCGCGGTTCATTCTGGAGCATCCTGACAGGTTCTCAACACCTGTTATGGCTGCGAACAGTCTTTATGTTCCACCAGAAAGCCATAGTGCGCCAATGATTGCAGCTGGTTCTCATGCAGATTTGCTGCATTTGCGTCGTCCCTGGGACCTGAAAGGCAAGCGTTTTAAGCGAGACTTGCCAGTTGACGAAGTGCGCAAGACAACCAGTTTTTTTGGGTCGACTGCGGCTGGTGGGAACTGGCGCATTTGCATTGTCGATTCAGCTGATGACATGAACCAGTCCGCTGCTAATGCACTTTTGAAAATTTTAGAGGAACCGCCAAAGCAATCACTGTTTCTGCTGCTTTCACATAACCCCGGTCGGTTATTGCCAACAATTCGGTCCAGATGCCGCAAGCTTTCCCTGCGCAAACTGGGTGAACCGCTGATTGAACAGGCGCTTTCAGAGTTAGGCTGTGCATTACCTGGGCAACCAGATGCTCTTCATACGCTGGCGGATGGGAGTTTGCGTCAGGCAGCGCTGGCTGTGAATGGTGGTGCGCTGGAGATTGCTCAGGAGTTTACCATTCTTGCAGAGACCATTGCTGATCTGGACATGATCCGTGCGCATAGTTTTGCAGATAAGGTTGCTGCTCGTGGAGCGGAAGACAGCTGGAATACGTTTTTAGAGCTTTCACGTACATTCTTGAGCGAACAACTGCGTAAAGATGCCAATGCAAAGCCTGATGCGCTTGTCAGGTGGGCCGACTTGTGGGAAAAGATGGGCCGCGCTGCCTCAGTGGCAGATGCTTTGAACCTCGACCGGAAGCAGGTTGTTCTGTCTTTTCTCATTGATTTGAGAGCGGCAAGCACTTGTTGACGTACGACTGTTTTCTTTGAGTTTTGCTCAAAGAGCTTCCCAGATTTAGATCCCGGATCAAAAGATCGCTTTGGATATGACAGAAAAATCGCCTTTCTATATTACAACTGCAATTTCGTACCCAAATGGCGAACCGCATATAGGTCATGCTTATGAGGCAATTGCAACTGACGTGCTGGCCCGTTTCCAGAGACTGGATGGCCGTGAAGTACACTTCCTGACTGGTACTGATGTACATGGCCAGAAGATGCTTCAGACCGCCGTCAAGGAAGGCATGTCACCGTCAGATCTTGCCGACAAGAACTCCAGGCTTTTCCGCGAAATGGTGGAGATGCTGGGGTGCTCTAATGATGATTTTATCCAGACCAACGAAGAACGTCACTATAAATCCTGTCAGGCTATCTGGCAGAAAATGGTTGATGCTGGCGACATTTACAAAGACAGCTATGCTGGCTGGTATTCTGTGCGCGATGAAGCCTACTATCAGGAAGGTGAGACCGAACTTCGCGAAGATGATGTTCGTTATGGTCCTCAGGGTACACCAGTGGAGTGGGTGGAAGAGGAGAGCTATTTCTTCCGTCTTTCAGCCTATGAAGATAAGCTGATCAGGCTATATGAAAGTAATCCTGACTTCATTGGTCCTAATGCGCGTCGTAATGAGGTGATGAGTTTTGTGAAAGGTGGCTTGAAAGACCTTTCCGTTTCTCGCACCACTTTTGACTGGGGCATTCCGGTGCCGGGTGACGAAAAGCACGTTATGTATGTGTGGGTTGATGCGCTGACCAACTACATTACCGCGCTTGGCTATCCTGACCTGGACGGTGATATGGCCAAGTTCTGGCCTGCAAACGCGCATATCATCGGTAAAGACATCATCCGTTTCCATGCGGTGTACTGGCCTGCTTTCCTGATGTCAGCCGGTGTTCCATTACCTGAGCGCGTGTTTGCACATGGTTTCTTGTTCAATTCCGGCGAGAAAATGTCCAAGTCTTTGGGCAATGTGATTGCGCCGCGTGACCTGGTGGAAACTTATGGACTTGACCAGATCCGCTATTTCTTCCTGCGTGAAGTTCCATTCGGTCAGGATGGCAACTACAACCACGAGGCGATGGTGAACCGGATCAATGCCGATCTTGCTAACGACATTGGTAATCTGGCTCAACGTTCGCTCTCCATGATTTTCAAGAATTGTGATGGCAAGCTGCCAGTTCCTGGTGCGTTTTCCGCTGAAGACAAGGCAATTCTCACTCAAGCTGATGAGATGCTGGACAAATGCCGCGGCTTTATGGCGAAACAGGAAATTCATCATGCGTTGGCCTGCGTCTGGTCAACCGTTGGGGAAGCAAACCGTTACTTCGCTTCTCAGGAGCCTTGGGCGCTGAAAAAGACAGACCCTGAACGCATGGCAACTGTGCTTTACACAACGGCAGAGATTATCCGTCAGGTTGGGATTCTTGCGCAGCCTGTAATGCCAGTATCTGCTGGTAAACTGCTCGATCTTTTGGTTCTGAGCGAAGATGAACGCAACTTTGCGCAATTGGGTGAGGCAGGTCGTTTGCAGAGTGGCCGTGACCTTCCCAAGCCGCAAGGTGTATTCCCGCGTTATGTTGAGCCGGAAACAACTGACTAAGGTGCCATTTCTGATGGCTTTAAGGGGAGGCGCAGTGCCTCCCTTTTTTATGAAATTGAAGATGCACTCTCATCTTCCGCCCTATTGACAGAATCGCGCAGGAGGCGCTTTTGCTGTGACCATGTTAGTTGATAGTCATTGTCATCTGGATTTTCCAGATTTCGCAGAGGAACGGGATCAGATCATTGAGCGTGCGCATGCCGCTGGCGTGAAGATCATGGTGACCATCTGTACTCGTGTGCACCGCTTTGAGCAGATCAAAGAGGTGGCAGAAGCTTATGATAGTGTATACTGCTCCGTTGGAACGCATCCGCATCAAGCCGCAGAAGAACCAGATGTGGCGGCGGAAGAACTAATTGAACTTGCTGAGCATCCAAAAGTTGTTGCCATCGGCGAAGCGGGGTTGGATTACTTTTACGATAAATCCCCGCGTGAGGTTCAGGAGAAGGTTCTGCGCACGCATATCCGAGCAGCACGAGAAACTCAATTGCCGCTCGTCATTCACAGCCGCGATGCGGATGAAGATATGATGCGCATTTTGGAAGAAGAGATGCAAATTGGAAGCTTCCCGGCACTGCTCCACTGTTTTTCATCGGGCAAAGAGCTTGCTATGAAGGGGCTTGAGCTGGGGCTTTATGTGTCCTTTTCTGGTATTTTGACCTTTAAGCGTTCTACAGAACTGCGGGAAATTGCCTCTCAGTTACCTATGGATCGTTTACTCGTTGAAACGGACGCGCCATATCTTGCACCCCAGCCCTGGCGCGGTAAACGCAATGAACCTGCGTATGTAGCACACACAAATAAAGTGCTGGCTGAGGCCTTAGGAACCAGTGAAACCCAGATGGCAGAAGCTACAACTCAAAACTTTTTCCGACTGTTTTCTAAGGTGCCACAATCTGCCTGACTATATAAACTAACCGAACCGTATCATTTTTGAGAGGACCGATGACCAGTAATTTTAAGGTCACAATTTTGGGCTGCGGCTCATCTACCGGCGTGCCGCGAATTGGCGGAGATTGGGGAGTATGCGACCCAAACGAACCGAAAAACCGCCGACGCAGATGCGCTTTGCTGATTCAGCGGTTCTCGAAAAATGGCACAACAACTGTTGTTGTTGATACAGGCCCTGATTTACGTGAGCAAATGCTGTCTGCTGGCGTCGAGCATGTTGACGCGGTGCTGTACACCCATGCTCATGCAGATCATTTGCACGGTATTGATGATCTGCGATTTTTCGCGTTGATGCAGCGTGCAAAAGTGCCTGTTTATATGGATGAGTTCACTTCCAAGCGGGCCCGTGCAGCCTTCGATTATTGTTTTGTAACGCCCCCCGGGTCAGGCTACCCGCCAATTTTGGAGGAAAACCGTTTGGTGGATGGGAAGCCTGTTACAATTGAAGGAGACGGCGGGCCAATTACAGCACTGCCGTTTCGCGTGCATCATGGTGATATCGATGCGCTTGGCTTCCGGGTTCATGATCTGGCCTATTCGCCTGACGTGAATGATATTCCTGAGAGCAGTCTCCACGCCCTTAAAGGACTGAATACCTGGATCGTTGATGCACTACGTGAAAAACCACATCAGAGCCACTTTTGTGTCAGTGATGCATTAGAATGGATCGACAAGATGAAACCCGCAAACAGCATTCTCACAAATTTACATTGTGATCTGGATTATCAGCGATTGAAGGCAGAACTCCCTGATTGTGTTTCTCCAGCGTTTGATGGCCGGGAAATTGAATTTGCAGTGCATGCGGTGGTTTAAAATCATGGCGTAATTCAGAAGGAATCACGTCGTGTAGTGCACTCTTGATGGGTGTTATGCCCTTTTGTTTCATTCTGAAAACTCACTAATCAAGTTTCTCTCAGCCTTGTAAGTGAATATCTGAGTGTCCCTCACGTCGTTATAAATCAATAAGTTATATAATATTTCTTTTAGCTTACATATTTTATATTTAGATATTTTATATTTGAAATGATTTCTGAAATCTGTCAGGCTTGCTCTATGTTGAGATGAGGTGCAATGATTGCCTAGGGGTAACTATGAAAGTTGTATGTCTGGGAGGTGGCCCAGCAGGTTTATATTTTGCAATCAGCATGCATGCCAGATGCCGCCGACGTGGATATTTTTGACGTTTCAGCAGGTCAGACGAGCACACAGGCAAAGCCGGTCTATGGCCCTATGTTTCAGGTGCTGTTTTCTGACCGTATCCGCAATGATGCAGGAATGAAAACTATGGCGGTTGGAAACATTTAGGAGCCGGATCACGTAGATTCTA
Organism: uncultured Pseudovibrio sp.; assembly: GCA_947496145.1. Taxonomy (GTDB): domain Bacteria; phylum Pseudomonadota; class Alphaproteobacteria; order Rhizobiales; family Stappiaceae; genus Pseudovibrio. The sequence goes on along the minus strand of CANMBS010000017.1, from coordinate 92,760 downwards.
TTTTAATGGCAGGGCGTGCTGATCTTGTGCCTTGCCTGGCCACATCTTTCTAATCCCTACTGGACGTTGCATGCAGCAGCAGTGTTGGCGATAAAAGTATTTACTGGCCTGAACCCTATCATCCGGGCCGGGACCAACTTCAACACCTGACAGAACGTTCTCAAGCTATAAAGGTCCGTGTTTAAGTATTTTTTATGACAGTTTTCGGTTGGCAGGCTTGGTTGTTAACCTGCGATCAAAAATCATTATCCGTTTTAAGGGCGAAATTTAATGGGGTCTACGAAAGAGTTAGAGCACACATTGGACGAAATCCATGATGATAAGGCTCGTGTGCGATTATGGCTCAGATTGTTGCGGGCATCACGCGCGATCGAAGGGGAACTTCGTGACAGATTGCGCAAAACCTACAAGGTAACACTCCCCCGCTTCGACGTAATGGCTGCACTCTATCGCAAGCCTGAAGGCATGCTCATGTCGCAGCTTTCAACTTACCTGATGGTTTCAAACGGAAATGTAACCGGACTTATTGACCGTTTGACTGCTGATGGACTGGTGCAGCGCACTATTAAGGACGGTGATCGCAGAACTTCTGTCGTTTTGCTGACAAGGGCAGGACGAAGCAATTTTGAGAAGATGGCAACAAGCCATCGTATCTGGGTTAATGAGCTGCTGGCGCACTTCTCAGAGGAAGACGCGCAAAGCCTTGCAGAAACACTGAAGGTGTTCGCAAGTGATTGGGAGGGGGAGGCTCAATAATGCTCACAGACTATAAAATGGCCAGTTTGCAGCCAAGGCATTTTTACTGGAGTATGAAAAGAGAGGTTGCGGTTATCAAACTGGCTCGACCTGACCGCAAAAATCCGCTGACTTTCGAGAGCTATGCTGAACTGCGCGATACATTTAGAAATCTTGCATATGCAGAAGATGTAAATGCAGTGGTAATTGCCTCCAATGAAGGCAACTTTTGCTCTGGCGGTGATGTGCATGACATCATTGGACCGCTTGTTGCTATGGAGATGAAAGACCTTTTAAAGTTCACCCGTATGACGGGTGATCTGGTGAAAGCAATGATCCATTGCAGTAAACCCATTGTTGCTGCTGTTGATGGGATCAGCGTTGGGGCAGGGGCTATTATGGCGATGGCTGCTGATATGCGCATAGGCACTGCGGATACTAAAACAGCCTTTCTGTTTACCCGTGTAGGATTGGCTGGCTGTGATATGGGAGCTTGCGCAATCCTTCCGCGTATTATCGGGCAAGGGCGGGCAGCAGAGTTGCTTTATACTGGTCGATCGATGAGTGCCGATGAAGGGTTAGCCTGGGGGTATTTCAACTCCATATCAACACCTGAAAGCCTGGAAAGTGATGCAATTGCGCTGGCCCAACGGGTTGCAAGCGGACCAAACTTTGCACATGGGATCACCAAGACACAACTTAATCAAGAATGGAATATGAGCTTGGATCAAGCCATTGAAGCCGAAGCTCAAGCGCAGGCTATTTGCATGCAGACTAAAGATTTTGAGAGAGCTTACAAAGCGTTTATTGCAAAAGAAAAACCAGTTTTTGAGGGGGCGTAAATGCCGGATACTACGTTTCTTAGCTGGCCGTTTTTTGAAGATAAACACCGCGAACTCGCAGAATCTATTGAAAACTGGTGTTGCGATAATCTTCCCGCAGACCACTCAGATACAGATGCTGCCTGCATCAAGCTTGTTCATGATCTTGGTAAAGCAGGCTTTTTGAAGCTGACTGCCGTTGATCCAGAAAACCCCGGGCCTCTTGATGTGCGTAGTTTGTGCATTATGCGTGAAACGCTTGCACGCCATGACGGGCTTGGTGATTTTGCTTTTGCCATGCAAGGGCTTGGAACGGGGGCAATCAGTCTGTTTGGAACACCGGAGCAACAATTATGGCTCAATAAAACAAGAGCGGGCGAGACACTTTCTGCTTTCGCGCTCACTGAGCCGAACTCTGGATCTGATGTTGCAAATATCGAGCTTTCTGCCATCAGGGACAGAAATGAGTATGTGCTTAACGGTGAAAAGACCTGGATTTCTAACGGTGGTATTGCGGGGGTTTATGTTGTCTTCGCGAGGACGGGTGAAGCAGCAGGTTCCAAAGGGATCAGCGCATTCATCGTTCCCGCTGAGACGCCAGGTTTGAGTGTTAAAGAACGCCTTGATGTGATGGCACCCCATCCACTAGCTTTGCTCGGCTTTTCTCAGGTGCGCGTTCCTGCTTCAAGTCGGATTGGCCGTGTCGGTGAGGGTTTCAAGATTGCCATGTCGGTGCTTGATGTGTTTCGCTGCACCGTGGGGGCGGCAGCTCTCGGCTTTGCCCGCCGTGCATTGGACGAAGCTGTTTTACGGTCGAAGATACGAAAACTGGGTGATGGAGTTCTTGCCGATATGCAGATGGTACAGGGACATCTGGCTGAAATGGCCATCGATATTGATGCCTCAGCATTGTTGATTTATCGTGCAGCCTGGACAAAAGACATGGGGGCGGCACGGGTTTCGCGCGAGGCAGCCATGGCCAAGCAGTTTGCAACTGATCAGGCACAACAAGTCATTGATAAAGCAGTTCAAATACATGGAGGTGAGGGCGTTCGCTCAGGGGCGACAGTTGAAAAGCTGTATCGTGAAATCAGAGCACTCCGTATTTACGAGGGTGCTTCTGATGTTCAAAAAATAATAGTAGCACGTCAATTGCTTTCTCAGGAGGGGGGAAATGCTGGGACCAAGCGCGCACAAGGATACGTTCACACGGGATAGATTACCTCCGACAGACCAGCAACCCGTTTTTCAGTTAGATGGGTTTGAGTATCCAGAATACATCAATGCTGCGGTAGAACTGACCGACAAAATGGTCGAGCGTGGATTTGGTGACAATATTGCCTTGATTGGCAACGGCAGGAAACGCACCTACAAAGAGCTTTCGGACTGGACGAACCGGATCGCTCGTGCTCTGCAAGAAGTTTATGGGCTGGAACCGGGCAATCGCGTTCTCATCCGGTCTGCAAACAATCCTGCAATGGTGGCCTGCTGGCTGGCAGCGACAAAGGCGGGAGCAGTCGTGGTCAACACAATGCCAATGTTGCGTGCTGTTGAACTGGAACAGATCGTAGACAAGGCAGAAGTGAAGCTTGCGCTGTGTGATCTTCGTTTGATGGTGGAGATGGAGCTTTGTCTTGAGAGAAGCTCGTTTCTGACCCAAATCGTTGGTTTTGATGGTACAGCCAACTTTGCAGGTGAGCTTGATCGGACTGCGCTTTCTATGCCTGCCCAGTTTGATGCAGTTCAGACAGGCCGGGATGATGTGTGCCTGCTCGGGTTTACATCAGGCACGACCGGGCAGCCCAAAGCAACGATGCACTTTCATCGTGACCTTTTGATCATTGCCGATGCCTATGCCAAGGACGTGCTGAATGTACAGCCGTCTGATGTGTTTGTGGGCAGTCCACCACTTGCATTTACGTTTGGCCTGGGGGGGCTGGCAATTTTTCCGTTGCGTTTTGGGGCCGTCGCCACACTGTTGGAGACAGCGGGGCCTGAGCAGCTCGTGGAGATCATTGAGACCTACAAAGCAACTATTTCCTTTACTGCACCAACAGCTTATCGCGCTATGATGGCAGCAATGGATGAGGGAGCTGACTTAACCTCCTTAAGGATTGCCGTTTCGGCAGGAGAAACTCTTCCAGCCCCAATTTTCAAGCAATGGAACGATATGGTTGGGATTCCAATGCTTGATGGTATTGGGTCAACAGAGATGTTGCACATCTTCATATCCAATCATCTGGAGGATGCAAAACCAGCAACGACTGGTCGGGTTGTAACTGGTTACAGCGCGATGGTGGTTGATGATAGTATGAATGAAGTTCCGAGAGGTACAATCGGCTCATTAGCGGTCAGGGGACCTACGGGATGTCGATACATGCTTGATGATCGGCAGAGCAGATACGTTAGAGAAGGTTGGAACCTGACCGGAGATGCATTCTATCAAGATGAGCAAGGGTATTTCCACTTTGCTGCGCGCACAGACGACATGATTATTACCTCTGGCTACAACGTTGCCGGTCCAGAGGTGGAAGCAGCGTTACTGGGTAATCCAGAGGTTAGTGAGTGTGCAGTGATTGGCGTACCGGATGAGGCAAGAGGCCAGATTGTTCAGGCACATATTGTCTTAACGGAAGGTCATCCACATGATGAAGGTGTCATAAAACGACTTCAGGACTATGTAAAATCCACAGTAGCACCTTATAAATACCCTAGGTCACTTAAACTAGTCGATTCTTTACCAAAGACTGCAACTGGCAAAATTCAAAGATTCCGCCTGAAGGATCAGTCAGTTGAAGGGGAGCTAGGGGAATTTATATGAAAAGAATTTTTAGGATCGGGATAGCTTCTATGCTGTCTTGCATAGCAGTTTCAGCGCAAGCAGACATAAAAATTGGCATGATCACCACACTATCAGGTGGTGGTTCCACACTTGGGATTGATGTGCGGGACGGCTTTGAGCTGGCGCTAAAGCAAGCAGGTGCAAATGATGTAGAGCTGCTGATTGAAGATGATGCTCGCAAACCTGACGTTGCAAAAAAGATTGCAGATAAATTCGTTCAAAAAGACAAGGTTGATATTCTGACCGGCATTATCTGGTCAAATCTTGCAATGGCTGTGGTTCCTGCCGCAACTCGTAAAGGCACGCTTTACATCAGCACGAATGCTGGTCCATCAGCACTGGCCGGTAAGGCTTGCCATGAGAATTACTTCAATGTGGCATGGCAGAATGATAATCTGCACGAAGCGATGGGGTCCCATGCGAATAGGGCTGGTTATAAGAAGAGCTTCATTCTAGCTCCAAATTATCCGGCTGGGACTGATGCGCTCAAAGGCTATAAGCGTATGTATAAAGGAGAGCTGGCGGGAGAGTTGCTCACAAAGTTAGGGCAGGACGACTACGCAGCGGAGATTGCGCAAATTCGCGCTTCTGATGCTGACAGTATCTTCTTCTTTTTACCCGGCGGTATGGGTATTGCGTTTATGAAACAGTACGCTCAGTCTGGTGTGAATGTTCCGGTTATGGGGCCTGCGTTTTCCTTTTCTCAGGATATCTTGCCTGCGATTGGGGATGCCGCACTTGGCGTTGTAAATTCTTCTCAATGGGGCAAAGACTTAGAGGGGGACGTGAATGCCAAATTTGTGCAAGGCTTTACAGAGACTTATGGTCGCTTGCCATCGCTTTATGCCTCTCAGGGGTATGATGCAGCGAACCTGATCCTTTCTGCCATGGCGAAAGCTGATGTTAGCAACAAAGATGCTTTCCGTGCAGCGCTTAAAGAAGCTGACTTTGCGTCCGTTCGCGGTGATTTTAAGTTTGGCAACAACAACCATCCGGTTCAGGACATTTATGTTCGTAAAGTCGTGAAGGAAGATGGCCAGATTACCAACAGGACCGTCGGCATTGCAATCAAAGACCATCAGGATGCATATGCCTCCAAGTGTCGGATGAACTAGCTCATTCCTTGTTTTTAAAACTGAACAGCGGGCGGTGTAGCGTTGCTCGCTGCTTCTTCATTTTGTTTTATTAATAAGCAAAAGCTTTAGGTATATCGAAATGACAGCTGCTTTGATTTTTGAGCAGATATTAAATGGACTGCAATCCGGTCTTGCTTTGTTTCTGATGGCAGCAGGTCTAACGCTGGTTTTCGGTGTTATGGGTCTTATCAATCTGGCTCATGGCTCACTTTACATGGTTGGCGCATTTTGCTGCGCGTGGGTAACACAGCAAACAGGTTCTTTCTGGCTTGGGCTGGGAGGTGGCGTTTCAGGCGCTGCTGCGGCAGGCGCGTTGATTGAAATGCTGGTTATTCGCAGGCTGTATGATCGGGATCATCTGGACCAGGTATTGGCAACTTTTGCACTCATTCTGATCTTTTCGGAAGGCACGCGCATGGTTTTCGGCTCTATGCCGCTTTATCTGAATATTCCAGCTGCATTGAGTGGTTCCCTTACGTTGCCAGGGGTTGAGGCATATCCGGTTTATCGCTTGTTTATTCTTGGTGCAGCACTCGCAGTTGCTGTTCTGCTTTACATATTGATTGCTAAAACACGCTTAGGCATGCGTATTCGTGCCGGAGAAAGTGATCGCGAAATGATTGCTGCCTTAGGCGTTGATATTAAAACGCTTTACACTATTGTTTTTGCTCTCGGTGCTGCCATTGCAGGGCTGTCTGGTGCATTGGTTGGTGCCCTGAGATCTGTTCAGGTGGGTATGGGTGAACCTGTACTCATCCTGGCCTTTGTTACTATTGTTATTGGCGGTATCGGCTCAATTAAAGGTGCTTTGATCGGATCTGTTCTGATTGGTCTTGTGGACACTCTGGGGCGTATTTTTCTGCCTGTAATCCTGAAATTCTTCATGGAAAATGCCAGTGCGAACAGTGTGGGAGCTGCGTTATCTTCCATGCTTATCTATTTATTGATGGCTGGCATTTTAGCCGTAAAGCCAAAAGGGCTTTTCAATGCAGCGAACTGATGCAGTCCCTCAACCTGCCACATTACCAGGGCTAAACCGCGAAACTATTGTTAATGGTATGGTTGTCGCCGCTTTACTTGCTCTGCCCTTATGGGCGTTTTCTGTTGGCGAGGATTATTACGTTAATCTTGCAAGTTTGATCACCATTTTTGCCATTGCAGGTGTTGGCCTTAATTTTGCGATCGGGCAGGGAGGCATGGTGAGCTTCGGCCATGCTGCTTTCTTTGGTATTGGTGGCTATACGACTGGAGTTGCTGCCTTTCATAGTTTTGAAGAAACTCTTTTCATCGCTGCACCTCTCGCCGTTTCCGGTACCAATCAGATGCTTCTTATCTGGGTTGTTGCGATGGCCCTCTGTGGCATTGCAGCGCTTGCAATTGGTGCGATATCACTGCGCACTGAGGGTGTCTACTTCATTATGATCACGCTGGCCTTCGCACAAATGATCTATTACTTTGCGATTTCCTGGCCAGCCTATGGCGGGGAAGATGGCCTCTCAATTTACTTGCGAAATCAACTTCCTGTGATGAATGCGGACCATCCATTTACATTCTTTTCAGTCTGTTTTGTGCTGCTGCTTGGAGTGATTTTCATTTCTGCTCATCTTTCTGGATCCCGCTTTGGTGCAGCGCTTGGCGCAGCACGTATGAATGAGACGCGGCTTGCGACGTCCGGTATTAATCCGTTTCCGGTAAAACTAACCGGGTTTGTTATTTCCGCGATGATTACTGGCCTTGCTGGTGCGTTATTTGCGGAGCTGAACGGCTTTGTAGGGCCGTCTATGCTCTCCTGGCACCGTTCTGGAGAGATTATGGTGTTCGTCATTCTTGGCGGCGTAGGGCGGCTTTATGGGCCTGTCGTTGGGGCTGCTTTGTTCGTGCTGCTGGAAACCTACATTGGCGAATGGACCGAGCACTGGCAACTCTTGCTTGGCTTTGCATTGCTCGGGGTGGTTTTGTTTGCGCGCGGTGGTGTTGTGGGCCTGATTGCAGGGAAGCCACGCCATGACTAAGCCAGTACTTGAAGTAACCGGGCTTTACAAGTCTTACGGCGCGCTACAAGTGACCAGAAACGTTAGTCTGGACCTGAAACCTAATGAGATTCATGCTCTTATAGGACCAAATGGCGCTGGTAAATCGACACTGATCGGGCAGATCGCAGGGTGGATTACGCCTGATGAAGGTGCGGTCTTTCTGAATGGCGAGGATGTAACACACGAGAGTGTGGCAAGTCGGTCTCGCAAGGGGTTAGGGCGCAGTTTTCAGGTCTCCTCTCTGGCTATGGAGATTAGCGCACGCCGCAATGTAATGCTTTCGGTGCAGGCCAGTCAGGGGTCTAGTTTCCGGTTTTGGAAGCAAACCAAATCTGATGCAGGACTGCGTGATACCGCAGGAAGCTGGTTGCAAAAAGTTGGCCTTGGTGGTCGAGAAGATATTGCAGTTTCAGAGCTTTCTCACGGAGAGCGGCGGCAGGTGGAGGTTGCCTGTGCACTTGCGCTGCGGCCAAAAGCACTGCTGTTAGATGAACCCATGGCGGGTCTTGGTCCGGCGGGATCAGCGCAACTCACTGATTTCCTAGAGGAAATACGTCGAGAAATTCCGATTTTGCTTATCGAGCATGACATGGATGCTGTTTTCCGACTGGCTGATCGCATCACGGTTCTGGTAAGTGGAGAGGCGATTTTATCGGGGTCTGTAGACGACGTCCGCTCCAGCGCTCTGGTTCGAGAGGCTTATCTGGGGGAAGAGGCTTGATGCTTTTAAAAGTCAACGAGTTAGAGGCACACTATGGTGCTGCTCAAGCGCTCTTTGGTGTAAACCTTTGTATTGGCGAAGGGGAAATGGTGGCATTGCTCGGACGCAACGGCATGGGGAAATCAACCACGATCAATGCAGTTTGTCAGATGGTTACGCCGAGCAATGGGACTATTGAGTTTTGCGGGCAGGTTTTAAATGGTCTGCCGAGCCATAGAGCTGCACGGTTGGGGTTGGGACTGGTACCAGAGGGGCGGCGGTGCTTTCCCAATCTGTCTGTGTTGGAGAACCTGACTGCGGCGGCCCGAAAAGGTGAGTGGACGTCAGAGCGTGTTTACAAGCTGTTTCCACGTCTTCAAGAGCGCAAACACCAGCGGGCGAACACGTTATCAGGGGGCGAACAACAGATGCTGGCTATCTCCAGAGCATTGATGACAAACCCGAAATTACTGATCCTTGATGAGGCAACCGAAGGGCTGGCACCTGTGGTGCGTGGTGAGATCTGGCAAGCAATTGCAACGCTGAAGAATGCGGGACTTTCCATTCTCATCGTTGATAAGACCTTGAAGGAGCTTCTGCCTTTGGCGGATCAGGCGGTTATTTTAGAAAAGGGCGAGACGGTGTGGGCAGGGCCTCCAGACACCCTTACTGAGGAAATAAAGGACAGATATCTTGGTCTTTGAGCGTAGTATTCAAGTGACGTTTCAACATTGCGATCCTGCGGGAATTGTATTTTATCCCCGCTACTACGAGATGTTTAATCAGGTTACAGAGGAGTGGTTTGAGCAGTCCTTAAAAGCTTCCTTCGCAGATATTCATATGAATCAAGGAAATGCGGTTCCTACGGCTAAAATCGATACGGAGTTTAAGCGCCCGAGCAAACTTGGTGATGCATTGTTATTCACTCTTGCAGTGACAAAACTTGGTCGGTCCAGCGTTAATCTGGAGTTCACGATCACCTGCGAAGGCGAGTTGAGACTGATCCATCGCTCGGTCATGGTTTACGTTAAGGGAGCGGAAAAGAAGCCAGCTCAATGGCCTGACGATATTGCGCAGAAAATGAATTTGTTCCTTAAGAAAGAGGGGTCTTAATGACTGCTTATGCAAACGGCGTAATGGCGGAAGTGGGATAAAGCGATGCGTGACTGGGATGCTGCCTATCATAATTCTGGAGCCGTGCGAAACGCAGATGAGCTGTTTAATCAATGGGTTGAGCGTTCAAAAGCCTTCCGGGAAACTTGTGAAAGCAGGCTTGATGTTGCTTATGGGGACGGGGAAAGAGAGAGGCTGGATCTGTTTTTTCCGAAAGGCGGTGCCTCCAAAGGGCTGGTCATGTTTGTGCATGGTGGCTATTGGAAGGCTTTTGATAAATCGGCATTCAGCCACCTTGCAAGGGGGGCTGTGGAGATGGGATATAGTGTTGCCATCACTTCCTACGATCTTTGTCCCAATGTTAAAATTACAAATATTTCCAATCAGATAGAAAGATCACTTCAAGTTTCCTCTAAAGAAGTTGAGGGCCCGGTTTTCCTGACTGGGCATTCTGCGGGTGGTCATCTGGTGGCGCGGTTGGGGTGTACTGATCGTCGTCTTAGCGAAAGCCTTCGTGGGCGCATCAGGCATATTCTTGGGATCAGTGGGGTCTATGACCTTCGGCCAATCCGCCGGACTGCGATGAATGAGGTCTTACAGCTGGATGAGCATGAAGCGCGTGAGGAAAGCCCGGTTTTACTCGAACCTCTTGATAATCTTCGCTTTACTGGCTGGGTTGGCGGTGAGGAGCTGGCAGAATTTCGCCGGCAAAATGATGCCCATTGCGCCGTTTGGGGGGGATTTGAGACACAAGTTATGACCTGTGGAGAGCCGGGGAAAAATCACTTCACTGTGCTGGATGGGTTGGAACACCCTGAAAGTCTTCTCCTCAGAACACTATTAAGCACATAAGCGTAACTTGTTGAATTTATTCGCGTTTCAATTTTGCGTTGATATGTGTACTTAAATGCGTTTTTTAAGTGATTCATGCGTTGGTTTAAGTTCGTTCGCCAATCCATGATGAATTTATCTCATGTCTTACGCCCCTTCCTCATTCACCTATTAGATAGGCCATTGTCCTAATGGAGAGTTGCAGGGCGAGTGAGCCTCATTTTACAGTTATGCCAGAGTGTGGCGGTGAAGTTATTCTCCTCATGCAGGATGCGGGTATGATGATTGTTTGGTCCTGTTGTGTAAGCATCTGCAAGGCGGGTCATTGAGACTGGTGACACAGCAGATGCTCAGCGCACAGATTTATGAATTGACCGGGGAGGCAGATGTGACGAGACAAAAGACGGGACCGCTTTCAGGACTTCAGGTGGTGGAGATGGCGGGACTTGGCCCTGCTCCTCTGGCGGGACAGTTGCTTGCGGACCTTGGCGCAGATGTGATTGTGGTGGACCGGCGCACGGGAGAGCGCATCGACAAGGATGTGAACCGGCGGGGGAAACGTTCTATCGCACTTAACATGAAGTCGGAGGGTGCGAAGAAGGTCTTCTTCTCAATCCTTGAGAAAGCAGACATCTTAATTGAAGGGTTTCGCCCGGGCGTTATGGAGCGGCTTGGTCTTGGGCCGGATGTTTGCCTTACTAAGAACCCCGGATTGATCTATGGACGCATGACTGGCTGGGGGCAGGAGGGGCCGCTGGCTCATTCCGCAGGACATGACCTGAACTATTTTGCAATGACAGGCATGCTGCATGCAATTGGCGAGAAGGACCGTCCACCTATGCCGCCTCTTAATATTGCGGCAGATTATGGTGGCGGGTCCATGTTCCTGCTTTTAGGGGTGCTGTCTGCGTTGTTTGAGCGCTCCAACAGCGGCAAGGGGCAGGTGATTGATGCGGCAATGATAGACGGCGTGCCAGCCATGATGGGGCTGATTTACACATTACTTGGGCGCGGCCTCTGGCAGGACAAACGGCAGGCAAATCTTCTGGATGGCGGCGCTCCGTTTTATCGCTGCTATGAAACCGCAGATGGGCGCTATCTTTCTGTCGGCGCACTGGAGCCGCAGTTCTTTGCTTTGCTGCTTAAGGGGCTGGGACTTCCCGCAGAACTTTCGAAAATTCAGATGAATATGAAAGAATGGCCGGGCTTAGAAAAGCAATTTGCAGAAACCATCAAGGCGCAAACACTGGAGCACTGGACCGGTGTCTTTAGTGGAACCGATGCCTGTGTTGCGCCTGTGCTTTCCATTGAAGAGGCGAATGCGGCGGCACTTAACACAGAGCGCGGCGGGCGTATTCGCCTGAATGGAGTGACACAAGCAGCTCCTGCGCCGCGCTTCAGCCGCACTCAACCGCAAGCGCCAGAGCCTGCCGGACGTACGGGCGACAATACTTCACAGATTTTACAGGAGCTTGGTTTTTCTGCCGCAGAGATTGACGGTATGCATCAGGACAAGGCTTTGGCCTAAATCTGCAGAATAAACCATGCTGAATTGCTAGGTTGCATGGGAGGGAACTAGCCATTTCCTTCCATGCTAATAATTCTCTCGCCCATTACCCAACTGATTTTCTGCAAGTGAGCGGATCACCGCGAATCTCCTAGAGTAACTTTGACTGGTTGCTGCACAGAGGAGGGTGGTCAAGTGCAATACGCTGACGCACCTCATCGCGCGCGCCAGATTGCGAACCGCGGGGCTGCCCTTGCTCTTTTGTGGGTCTTCATCTTCGCATTGGGAGTGTCTCTGCCCACCCGCTCACAAGTTCCTGAGGGCACCCATGCGATTTACACAGACGCACAGCGGGATGCCTATTACCTAGGTCTTTTGCAAGACCGGCAGGACAGCCAGCTCATATTGCAAAACAAATGGCGTGATTACCGCTCCATGCCCTTGCTTGATTTGTCTTACAGATTGCTGGCGATGGGGCGAACGCAGGAGGCTCTTAAGGAGCTGAGTACGTTGCTGCGCCATGATCCTGAGCATCTGGTGGCACGATGGGAGAAAATTCAGGTCCTGATTTCTCTGGGGCGTTCTTTTACAGCCATTGAACAGCTTGAAATTTTGCAGGCGCAGGCACCTGCCTTCAGTCGTGGCTATCTGGCTCTTGGGCACCTGCATATGTTTACTGGTGAATACTCGCAGGCGTTTGCTGATTTTCGCCTTGCCATTGAAACGGGCAAACTGCTTGCCACTGATCGCGAAGTTGCTCTTGCAGGAGCGGCAGAGGCGGCCATAAAGATCAACAGACCCCGTGAAGCCCTCAACGCACTGAACATCCTGCGCGAGCTTGGCGCTGCCAATCCGGCTCAACGATTGGTGCGGGCAGATTTGCTACGCAATCTCAATCAACTGGAAGAGGCGCAGAGTGAGTGGGAGGCACTGTCCAAACTGGACAATGCACCCGTCACCCAGCGGACAGCCATCTTAAACCGTGCGTTTTTGCTTATGGAGCAAGGCAAGGATGGGGAAGCCTATGCTGTTTTGCGGCGAGGGGATCGCAATGGTCTGTTTTCCGGGCGTCAGGCTTCAGCTTTGGAGCAGCGCACTTTTGCAAGAGCGCTGGCGGCCAGTGCTGTTAACTCGGGGCATCTTGAAGAACTACTGAGTTTTTTAGAGGCGGGGCGCATTGATTTTCTGGATTTGTCCTCCCGGGTGTTGCTGGCTTATACACTGGCCAAGTCAGAGTCCAGCGCTGAAGCGGAAATGGCGTTGCTGACAAGTGACGGGAAACTGCTGGACACCAAGGCCTCCGGGCCTGAAGAGCGGGCGAACTATTATCTTGCACTGGCCGATATTGCCATACGGGCCGGAGATGATGCTCGTGCAGTCACTGCCGGGCGACTTCTCATTCAACTGACACGCAGCCCGGAATATGGACTACAGCTTAGCAAACTGGCGCTTAGTAATGGCTGGGAAAGTGCTGCAATTGGTGCGCTGGTTGAGCTGCGGGCAATCACGAAGCTGACAGATCGGCAGAAAGCGCCGGAAGCGTGGGTGGAGTTGTTGCAGGCACTTTCTGATCTGGCGCGGCGTGCGGGTGATCTTGAGCTGGCAAATCAGGTCCTCAAAGAGGCTGAGGCTTTGATGCCCAACTGGCGCATTTCTGCCAAGCGGGGGCAGGTGGCGCTTTTAAATGCCCGCTATCGTGTGGCCTCTGCGGTTTTACATGATGCGCTGGCCCGTGCTGACCGGGAGCGGGCAGCGGGCAGTTTCAATGCAAATGATCATATAGCTTATGCCCGGCTTCTGTTTGATCTTGCCGCCGTTTCAGCAGGAAATGAAGACTGGTCGAATGCGCTGCTTTATCTGATTGCAGACTGGAAAGTACAACCTGACCCGGCGCTGATATTGCCTGCTTACCTGATGCTTAAGGAGAGCAATGCGCGCGGTGTTACACCGCGTAACTGGATCGTACATGTATTTGCCTACACGAATTCTGCCAGTTTGAGCGTGAAAGACAAAAGGCTCTTTGCGCGTGCACTTCTCTCCCTTGCCCGAATTTTAAAAGCCAATGGTGATTTGCGCGAGGCAGTGCTCATGTATCGCCAGTCGGTGAAGCTGGACAATCAACCCGATGCTGTTTTAGAGGCAGGCCATCTTGCACTGGAACTGGGGCAACCTACACGGGCGCTCAGGCTTGTACGGCAGCTGGACCAGACACAGAACCTTGATGCAATTGCGGCGATCCGCTGTGAGGCATATGGCGCACTTGGGCGAAATCTAGAAGTGCTGGCCTGTGTGCGGCGTGAGGCTGGGTCACAGCGCCTTGGTGCAGACCAGCATCTGGCTCTGGCGAGCCTGTATCTGCGCCTTGGTGATCCGCACCGAGCCAGTAAAGAACTGGAGGAAGCGTACAGGCTTAATCCTAATCTCGCAATTTCTCAGGTCTTGCTTCAGATCAAGCAGGAAGACACCCGCATCTTGATGCGGCCCCAAAAAAAGCCATTGGCAGACACGCAGAAAAGAAAACCAGAGCCGGAGGTGATTGCGCAGAGTGCTGGGCAAATGAGGTCCTCTAAAACAGGCATTCTCCTTATGCGTGAGGCTGATGTGAACCGCCAAACCTTACCGCTTGAGAAGCAGGAAGAGACTGAACAGCAGCAGTTGCGAGCTTCGGAGACCCCTATAGGGTTGCGGCTGTTCGAGGGGATCAGTCCGTCACGGCGCAGTGTGGTGGATACAACGGGATCAACACTAGGCATTCCATTTAGCGCTCCGTTTGGATTGGTCGATCTTTCCTGGCGACCGCCTGTGATTGGGTATCAGGACGGGCGGATCTTTGAAGTGATTGCACGTGCTCAGTGGCTGAACCAGCGATACAGCTTGCGCCCTGATCCTGATACCTATCAAGGTGTTGTTGGGGTGAGCTTCAAGCCTTTGAAAGACCAGAACCTGAAAATCGGTGTTGAGCGGTTTTTTAAAGGTGGCAGCCTGACTGATGACAACTGGCTTGGCAGAGTGCAATGGTCATACACACAAGGAGATGACTTTCTGCCGCTTTACGAGCCGGGCCAGAGCTTAGAGAATGAGCACGAGCTTTACATCAATCTTCGTCTGGATGGGGCTTATTTTTTTGAAAAGGACAGAGCCATTCTGTTTTACGGTGATGGGCGGCTCGGCTATTCGTTCAGGTTGGCACAAGATGTTTTATTGCTGCCTTTCGCATACTCTGTCAGCAGCGGAAACTGGAACAGGAACTCGACTGCTGTAACCATGGAGCTGGGGCTTGGGGCTTCCATGAAATGGAAAGGATGGCCAAGTGAAAGATATGGTGACCTGCTGCACTTAGACTTGTTTGGCAGAGTTGGATACGAGGTCCTCAATACATCAAACAACCAGAACAGCCGTGCACTTTTAGGACTACAGATTAAATTCTAACATATTGATTATTTTAGACTATTCTATTTTGTAGAATTTCGCAATACAGATTGCGGAATTTATTCCTATAGTAACTTCAAAGCCTCAAGTAGTGTTGCGGAATATTTTCCTACGTAAATTTGTGCTGCTTTCACTGATCTGATGCGCATTTTTACTGCTAGTATGATTGGCGAGATCGCTTCTTATATTCCTGGATCGCAGCGTTTGAGCAAGAGAAAGCGTGAGACGGTTAGATGCAGACTATGCGATTTCATTCAATGCTCGTTGGTGAATGGCTTTTCAAGCTTTCCAAGTTATACATCGATTGTCGCTCATAGGCTTTGTATTCTGAAGATCTGATCGGAGGATCCTGAGGACTTGCCAGAGTAGATTGCTTCTGTCGCGGACTGATCTAACATTATAACGTCCTCCAAGAGCTGTGCAGATCACATAGATATGACGGACTTGAACGACACACGAGCATTCTGCCGGGCATTCTGAGAACTATGCAAGGCATGTGGATTTTACGTATTAAGTTCCATAATTTACCTTATGCGAAAAACGGTTCACAATTCCCCTTGTAATATCAATGCGCTCTCCGTTTAACATCAACATCGCAATAACTTGCCTTTGTGTTGATGTCAGTCGTACCATCGGAATATTTTATTCCAAGCACAGAAGTATCATATGCGTGATGACATACTAGAGAGCTTAGAAGAACAAGCTAAATTACATGAGCGTGAAGCAAAACGACTTAGGAAGTACATACGAAATCGGCGAAATTTTTTAGAAAGAAACCGCGAATTCAATGAACTTATCAACAGGCTTAAGGTGGATGTTGACCCCTATGCCTATGCTAAGAAGCATAATCTGAACCCGGAAACCGTGCTTGCATGGCACAAAAAAGCTATCCAGCGTCGTGATGCAATTGCATTAGAGCGGCGAAACAGAGAAATCCGGCGACTGGCACGCACCGGAATGACAAACAAAGCCCTGGGGCAACGTTTCGGCCTTCATGCTAATTCCGTAGGACGTATATTAAACCAAGCGCAAAAAGAGCTATTGCCACGAAAGAAACCCATCGTGCCCTATTGGAAGTACCGCTACGGCCTTGAGGACTAGGCCAGCCGATATCCAGCCCAGTCCAGCCAGAGGCAAACAGCTCGGACAGATTGACATTGCCCGAACCAGTCCCGACGCGATCACATGATTTCATGCGCATGAAGCCGGGATTGGCCGGGTCTTCCTCCCATCCGCATGGAGCGCGAATTGTGCCGATATCCAAGGCCATTATTTCATGACCTTTGAAGCAATGAAGGCCGCGCCAGCGATCACAATCAGCGTCTTAATCTGGCGCTTTCTGCGTTCTTCAGCCGCCCCCGGCACCCAGTCAACGGCCCAGTCAGGGATATAATCGTATAGGGTTCCCATTATTTCTGCCCTTCTTTGAGGTAGATTGCAGCTGCACCACTCAGGCCAATCAGCACAGCATTAAACCAGTTGCCCGTGCTCAGCTCATTTGTTGCAGCCGTTGCGACTTGCGCGGCCTGCTCAGGTTGCCCAAAGCCAAAGGCTTGGGAAAACCCATAGGCCACCATTCCAATTCCAGCCGCAGTAGACGGCTCTGACAGTCGTTCAAGCATCACTTTCCTTCCAGTTGTTTGATTGCGGTTTTGTTTTCGCGAACCTGTTCAACAATGTTCTTGATTTCAGTCCGGTTCGCTGTGATATCGCGGCTGTTTTCAAACAGTTGAGCCGCAGACCAGACCAGCATTGCCGCCGTTGCCGTTTGTAAAAGAGATGATGGATTGAAGGTCAAAGCAGCCTCCCCTTTTTCGCCAGCAGATACAGCAGCCCCGCTGCAATGAGCAGCTTTGAAGATTGATTGAGCTTTTCAGAGGTGTATCCAACTCCGAAAACCCCGGCGACAGCAAGCGCACCCCATGCGAGCGCAGGCATTACGCAATCCCCGTGTAGAACTTGTGCGCGCCGATCTGGGCTGTCATGTACGCCTGAGGGCTGTTTCTGATCCAAGACGGAGCGCCGATATAGGAAGCGTAGTAGTGATCAGCCCCGCCTGTTACATCCGGCAAGGTCCCGTTCTTTGCCTGAACAGCCATGCTTAAGCATGTATCGAATATGTCGTCCCTGCCCGGATGCATGTTGTTAATAATGGCGCGATTCGGATCACTCTCATTCCAGCAGGAAAACTGCCATGGTTGAAGGCAAACGCGCTCAATACTGTCTGGAAAGCGCCGGGAGTTTACCCGGTTCATGACCACATTGGCAACGGCCTGTTTGCCTTCCAGACTTTCCCCGCGAGCTTCTCCATAGATCGTGCGCCCCAGTACGAGCACGTCACGGCTAACGTTTAAGATCGCCGTTGCAGACCCGGCAGGATTTACGGGCTTATTGTTCTTCATTTCCCGATCCCCAAAGGTTTGTGAGAACCAGCCTGTAACACCTCCAAGCCAGTCAAAATTAAGGTTCGTGTCTGGTGTTTCACGCTCATTTGGCTTTTGAAAAGGCGTAAAGGGCGAAGGTTGCCCGTTATAGCCGCCGGTTACCGTTCCGCCCTTGCTTTGCGACCACACATAAGCAGCAGCAAGCCCGGTGCCCGCCACAATGAAAAGTGCAGCCGGAGTGCTCATAGCCTGTCATAGCCAATTGCTACGGAAAGATGCGAAGAACAGACCCCGCGCACAGCAACGCCGGAAGGCACAAACAAAGGCATTTGCAGCGCAGACGCAGACATTGGATAAAGCACTATGGGAACCGTTCCCAGAAAGACCGCGTATCTCTGATCGGGCGAATGCGGTATGACCACCAGTTCCCGGATTATCAGGCCGTACTGGTTCTCGCTCGCAGGAACGACAACTTTCCCATAACTCTCAGCTTTCCAGTGCACATATTCACCGTTTGCGCCGAATTCTTCATCATTCAGGTAAGCCTTGCGAAACTGGCTCATTACACCACCTCCCACACACTGACACGCGCACCCGGATTGTTTTTGGTTTTCACGATGAATTCGTTGATTGCCTCGGTTTCAAAGACCGCCAAAGGCTCTAACCAGATAGCGTTGTTGATTGTCACAGCCTTAGGGCTGATGTTTTGAATTCGGATAGAGCGCCGATTAGGATTGGCTGGTATGGTTTCCCCGTCGCTTCCAACAGTTACGAAGCCTGATAAGGTGCCGACCTTTGGAGCGCTGGCGTCGATAACTTTGAGCGGCTTGTCATCAGAGGTTTCAACTCGTACCGGGTCATCGCCAGTTTTGACCATTACCGGATCATCGGCAGTCCTGACTGTCACAGGTGATCCGGCACTGAAGTTCAGGCGGCTATCGTTGATGCGGGCACCATTGGCGACAATAATCCGATAGGTCAAAGCAGACCCGCCGGGATTTTCCAGAATGACCTTTTTGAAGGACTGATCTGGACCGATCTCGATTCCGTTTTCAATGGTCAAGGCCCCGCCCATGGAGGGGAACTGAATAGTAAACGGACGGTCTGAAGCCATGCAGCGAACAGAAGTGCCCTCAATGTCAATTTCCCGGCGCCCCCCAGCGGCAAGAGTGCCTTTGTATTCAGTCAGGTTTACATTCATAGTTTCTTAGCTGCGATATACGCAGCCCCCATAATTGCAACGGCGATCAAAAGGCGATTGTCACGGCTGAGACTACTGGCGGCAGGGTTTTCAACCTCCCCGCTCGTTACACTTGCAACGGCATTGGCGGTTGTCAGGCTGGCAACATCCAGCGACTTAGACACCAGCTCATAGGCCCCGGTCACAGCATTGATGCTTGCATCAAGGACTTCCTCGGGCACCTGATCCAGTTCGATGATTGCATTGTCGCCAGCAGAAATCCCGATACCATTGCCATCAGCAACGACCCTGCGATCCGTATTGGTCACATTGGAATAGCTGGAGGTGTTTGATCTTGAACGCCCACCCATCAGACCATCAACCCCATGAGTGTTGATATTGGCCCAAAGTTCAGCGCACCAAGCGCCCGCTCCATGGCTGGACGGGAAACGGAAACAAGAACCCGGTCACAGTCTTCGACCCGTGCCAGTTCGACAAAGGCGTCCTTAAGCAGCGGCAACCACTTTGCAAATTTTGCCCTTGACCCATTGACCATGATCACTGTCAGTTCCCGGCGTTTGCCGCGCTCATGAATTTGATAGGCCGCAGCAAGCACCAGTGCGCCGTCATCGCGTACGGTCAAGGCAGAGCATTCAAGCAGCAAAGCCTCATCAGTATATTCAGGATCATGGGCAGCAGCAGCCTCCATAAGATAGGCCAGTACATCCCCCTCAACCGTTTCATGCGTATTGATCTTGAGCATTACAGTTTTTTCCTTATGAGGTAGAAACCAATCCCAGCAACGGCGAGGACCAGCAAGAGCGGCAGGCCAACAGCGGAACGCGATCCCAGCGGGTTCCATGGTGCAGGGTTCCAGTTGGCATAAACCGTCTGCCCTCCTCCCCCGGAAACCGCAGGCCCGGCATGTCCTCCAGTGATGTCGAGGTTAAGAGGTGGAATTGGAGGAACAGGAGCGGTCATTTTTTCAGCACCATGTAAGTTGCAAGCACACCCATTCCGACAATGGCGATAATGGGCGTCCAGTTGGTTGGCGGAGGAATATGCAGAACACCACCCCGTTGCGGCCTTCCCTCACCAGAGCGAGGCGGCGGAGAGGTCACCTGACCTTCCAGAGTGTTCCAGCTTCCAACCAGATCACCAGCGCTATCCAGCAAGCCACCTGCTGTGTTGCTCAGACCGGAAAGAAAACCACCCAAACCATCGAAGAAGCCGCCACCGGAAGCCGCTGGCGTGTTTGACTGAGACGGAGGCGCAGCCGCAGACCCCGTCGCAGTTGGGGGCTGGAACTGAGACCATGCCCCCGCAATGCGATCCAGCGCGTTCATTAGTTAGGAACGCCGATATACTCTAGGATTTGCGTGAAGGAGTTGGCTTTCGCCATGTCATACTCTTGCTTAATCGGAGCAGACAACCCGTTCTTCATGGTCAGTTTGAGAGTATGCCCGATGCGATCTGTACGATCAAAGCGCACCGCAAACACATTGTTTACATCACCCCCGCCATGCGTGCGCAAACCTTCATTTGCGATCGCCCGTGGAAGATCATAGGCAACGTAGCCATTGCGCTCTATTTTGACGGATCTGATGTCATGGTGTTCCGTCTCAAATGCGTACAGTGAGTGCAGGTCACCAAGATTTGGAATACTATCAAGCGTGAGGATGCCAGTGGTCGAAACCTGCACCTGAGAGCGCGTGAATTTCTTGATGATCAAAGGTTGATCAGCAAAGTTGTCATATTCTGCAAAGCATTTCAGACCGATATTGCTTTCAGCCGCATCCAGTTCCATTTCAATCTGGAAAGAACTCACACGCCCTTGCAGCGCCCATGACGTTGCATCCTCACCTTGCGGCGAGCGTCGCCAAGGCTCAGAGAAATTAAGCGGAATGATACCATTGGAAATGGTCACGCCGTGAATTTCCAAAACTGCAAAGAGCTGTTTTGCAGATAGCTCCCATTGTGGAACACCATTGAGCATCACGCGAATGTTCTTAACCGCTCTTTCCATGGTGGCGCGTGAAGCGCTGACCGTTCCGGATTTCACTTCAATTGTGATTTTATGATAGCGGCGGTCAAACGGCAAAGTTACCGTTGCCTTTTCGCCGGGAACCACGTTGTGAAACGGGTTCATGAGTTCAGTACGACGCATCATATCAAAGCGACCTTCTCATTCTTGTTGTTGTTATTGAAAAAGGTCCGATCAGGCGTCGAAACCGTCAATCGCGCTGGCGACGTAGGAGTTAGAGCGGAACTGGTTCATGAGATAGCCAGCAAGGAAAACGCCGACAACGACGACCCCAACTGCTTTGATATCGCTATTACCAATCTTTGGCATGGTTTAACCCTGTTGCTTGAGGAGAGGACGAACCACGAATTCAAAGAGCGCCATGGCGGCAACGCTTGAAAGGATCGTCACAAAAATTTGCGTTTTCATAGGGTTATTGGGCCAAAAGTGACGTAGGGTTGCAAGCCAAAAATCGCAACCCTACGTACGTACGCTCAAGAAGGTCGTGAGGCTAAGTTGGAGGATATTGCAACCGCCAACTTGGCATGCCTCCGGCGGCCCTCTGGGAGCCCTGCGGGGCTGTTCGCCACATGGCAGGGGTCCATCTCCTAAAAAGGAAATGGATCCGCATTCGACGATAAGTCGTAATTTATGGCCGTAAACCGCCACCGGGTCCTCGAAGCAAGCTTCTGCGGGCCGCACCACTGGCAGTTGACAACCAGAAATTACTTGTTTTGCCCTTTTCAAAGGCCTTCAAGACAGCTTATAGCGGCCTGATTTTGTAGTGTGACCGCGTTGAATTTGACCATCTTTAAGCCGCCAGAACCTGAAATTCGGCATCTGGCGAAGTTCATCAGCATACTGGGCACCTACGGTCTGCACGATCTGTTTGCGGTCATTCTCATTAGCCAGAGCAAACACAAACTGCGAGCCGCAATTGCCTCTGAAGGTCGTATGCACCAGAGCCGGACGTTGTGAGACCGCAATCACGTTAATACCGCGATGACGACCACGGGTGGAAAGGCGCTGTACACCGTACATATCGGCGGGCATGGTCCTGTTAGGAATGCCCGTGTCAGCTTCTTCTGCAACCAGAGTGAACTGGCGCATATCTGTGCCCTTCTCGTAGCCTTCCTGCAACTCCCAAACCAGTTTGGCAATCTTGTCCATAACTGCCATCAGGTCCCCCGTAGGTACGTACGCAACCTTAAAGCCCTTCTTCCATCTGGCTTTAAGCGTATGTACGAGGTCTTTCATGTTTGTCACACGCACCCAGCCCGGTTTATCCTTGCTGTATTCGTCCATAACATCAAACACGATCAGCCTGGGGGCTTTCAACTCCCTAACCATCGCCTTGACGATGGTTGACTTGCCAGACCCCGAGCGCCCGCAGACAAACACCCGCTCAGCTTGCTTGTGTTCCATGAGTTCCCCCCTCAACATTGTCATTTGCAGCCCCTGCCCGGTTTGGCTTTTGAATGGAGCCAGAGCGAGATTTGAGCTCTGCGGAAATCGCCAGCGCTTTGGGAACGGCAAAGGCCCCAATGGCGAGAATGCCTTGCAGCGTTTCGTTTTCCGGCTTGAGCATCCAGTGCAGCATGGGCGACTTCTGCGCAATCTTGTAAAGGTAATCCGTCGCCGCCCGTGCGCTTGGTTCTTCCTCAGGTGTAATTTCCAAGGACTGAAGCGGCGGCATTTGCTTCATAAGAAACAAAATGTTCGGAGCTGCCAGCATTCCCTTGAATGTCTGATAGAACTGTTCTTCAGTCAGGAATTCAGGCGAGCTGTCACCCTCAGGCGAGGCAGTCTCTTCAAGATTGTCATTTGCGGGAGGTTCTGGAGCAAATTCAGCTTCCAGAGCGTCAAAATCAGGCCCGATTGAGATTTCAGGCTCATCCAAAGAGCCAGTTTCCAGAGCTTGCGTTGTCATCGGCGTTTTCCGCTTTGTTGTTATCGTTATTTGCGGTTTGAGCGGCTTCATATTGCCGCTTCAGATTGTCAGAGTGCGTTGCACCCAGCACCACACGGGAACCACAGGCTTTGCTGTCATAGTTCCCGCTACAATCGGCGTAGGCTTTGCCGTTGTTCTTCATGGCCTTCCAGAGCACTTTTGCCCCGCAGACCTTGCAGGTTCCCTTTCCAATTTCAGTAGTCATGCAGCCTCATCTTGTTTTTCTGGTTTCAGGCTTCGCAATTCCCTACGTACGTGCGACTGATTGAGTACCTTGGTTGATCCAGTGCCCTTTGGCGTACGTACGCAGCCGGAATATTCCGGTATTCGCGCCAGTTGCCCGGAAACAGGTCCGAAAGCCTCTGGTTTGAATTCTGGTAAATCTATGTCATGGCGTATGAGAAGGTTTTCGACTTCATCCGGCCCGATCTGGGCGGCACTGAGCACCTGCGCTGTTAATTTAGCGCGCACAACCTGTATCCAGCTATGCGGATCGAAGCGGTAAACTTCGCCGCCCTCTTCAAACTCGTGCGCTTCCAGCTCTTCTGCCATGGAAAGCTGTTCGTCGCTGGCTTCTTCTTTGAGCTGGTAGCGTTCACGAAGCCCACGCGAGTAAGTCAGGTGCCGGGCACGGTGGAAGGTTTTGGCATACTCAACAAACAATACTGCACTTGAGTTTGAGCCGTTGTCTGCATCGTCAATCAATTGCCAGATAGAGCGGCCTTTCTCAGAGCGTTTTTGTGCGCCTTTGGCGATTTCAGCCCCACTGCCCCATTTGGAAATGTATTGTCCTGCCTTTTGCGGATTGCTCGCCTTCTGAAAGTCCAGAGCACTGAAGGAAATCGCGATTTCCTTCTTTTCCATCAACTCAAACCAGCGATCATAAATCAGGAGTTTCAGCTCCTGCTGTTCTTCCTCTGACAACTCATCTGTGAACCACAAAATGTGTAAATGCGGGTGCCAGCCATTAACACCATGCGTGATCTCGAAAGCGCGAATATAGCCGCGAATTCCGAAGCGTGCCTTTACCCGCTTCCAATGTCCTGACCTGATGAGCTGATCCCAAGCCCAAAGCAAAAGCTGGCGCAACTCGTTACAACTGTCATGATTGGAATGCTTCATGGTCAAGGTGTTCATGAAAACCATGCCTTTGCCTTGGCGCTCATGCGCCCTGACCAGTTCCTCAACCTCTTCAGCCCGTCCGTTGGAGATTTTTGAAGCGCATTCAGGGCAAGTCCAGATGCTCCCACAGGTGGAAATGCCCCGGTAACAAGCGCCAGTTGCAGTTTTATGAACCGAAACCACCTGAGAGCAACGGCGACGGCCACAATGTGAAGTGCGATGCTCCCCGCCCAGAATTTCCCCCGCCCGGTTGCGAAGGCGATGCCTGTAGACCTTGGCGCTTTCACACTGCATTTTCGGTTCGCTGGTGGGATTGTTTGCGACTGTATCCAGACATCAAGCAGACCTCGCAATCGAATTTTCGTAGACTTGGAGAAGCTCAGAGCGGCCCTGAGAGCAGGTTTTGCGCAAATAGGCGATTGGACCCGTTTTGAAGTTTTGCGCGTCTATGACCACCTCACGCTCAAACTGACCGTACCAGCTCACACGCATCAAAAAAGGCCGACCTTCTTCAACGAGAAGGCCAGCCAGAATGTCTGCAACACCCGAATAGAGAAAATTGCAATGCGCAACAAAGAACGGCTCAAACTCGTTGAACTGGCTGAACTCCAGAGTGTAGATCTGGGGAACAAGCATCGCGCTCATACAAAACTCCAGATCAGTGAGAGGGTACAGGACTTCCGCGCCCTGCACCCAAGCTTTAAAAACATCCATCGCCATTGGGAAAGCCGCTAAGGCGTATTCATCATGGAGTTCTGTCCGACAACAATAGCCCCAGCTAGGGGCTATTGAGTCAGGGAGGCGACGGGCTTTCATTGTCTCGCCTCCAGCGCACCCCAGAGCGTGTTAGTGTATTCCATGTGATCCACACCAACGGTTTTAACGAGGTTCCGCTTCACCAAAACACGTAAGGCGTCGATGATTTCTTCACGTTCATAGTCACCTGAAAGCTTCCTTCGTATCTCGCTTGAACTGACCCCTGAAACCAAAGCAATACGCTCTAAAAGCTTTAGGATCTGGAGCTCCATCGTGGTTAGATCAACGCTCATATCCAATCCTCCAAAGGGTCATCGTTTCCCCAAGGAGCTTTCAGGTCCCGATAAGGGGTCAAGCCGATTTCTGAGAAATCGAAGACACGAATGATCTTGTAAAATTCGAAAGGATGAACACCAGACAGATAGAATTTGCGATGCCCAGTCGCGCTGTTATGGATGAATTGATAGCTATCATAGACATCTGGCGATGCTGGTTCTTGAGGTTCCAGCTCTCCTGCGATGAGGTCTAAATTCTTCTGGCTCAGCTCATGGGAACTGGCAATAGTGCGCGAGACGGATTTGTCGAGGAGGCAATCAATCTTGTAGGTCGGCATCACACACCCTCCTCATCCTCAAGGAGTGAGGAGTAAGGGGCTGATGCGAATTCTGAAAAGTCGAATTTGCGCAGGATGCTGTAAAACTCAAAAGCGTGAAGTCCGTAAATCCGGAATTCCTTGCTCTCAGACTGATCCGAGCGATAATCACACAACCAGAAGCAATCATTCTTACTTGGAGGTGCTTCACTAACGCTCAGAGCGCGAGCGATAATCGCTTGATTTTTCTCACTTATTTTATGGGTGCAGTAAATAATCCGCTCTTCGATCAAGTGCTTGTGCAGTTTTGTGAAAACATCAGGCTCAGACATCACACACCCTTTCCAGCAAACATGCGGTTGAAACGGCGTTGTTCAGCGGTAATTGCCAGCAGGAGGTTGTCGTTAGCCTCTACCTCTGGTACTGGCGGGGTAACGGGTGCCTCAATGCGATAGACAAGGCCGCGAGCGTCAAATATTTCCTTTTTGGAAGTATCAACATGAACGCTACGTAAGAAGAAAAGCTCTTCTTCGAATGTTAAGCCCCTAATGTCTAACTCTCTGTAGTGATTTTTACCTTGCCAAATAAACTTGGCTTTATTTACGTAGAGTTCGCCACATCGAACACTTGATCTACTGATGTAATCAGCAAGCTGAGATTCTTCTTCATCACTCAGCTTTCGGTCAACTTCTACGGGGCGTTTCACGCCGTGGGCATTTATGAATTCGTAAATCATCAACAACCTACCAATCGTTTCAAAGCGGCTCCCCGGATGACTGGTAGGCCCAGTTTCTTGCGTGATATTAGGGTGTTATCAAACCGGGGAACCCGCCCCGAGAGTAAGTGATGTGCTCACCACTTCACACAGCAAAGCAGACATATTCGCTAGAAAATTGCAAGCCCCTATCAAGCCGTGCTACATTCCGAACCGCGTGATTGATATTTACTTGGGTGTTGCGATGAATATTAGAGAATTACTTGTGCAGGCAAGGCATGGCGCTGGCGTAAATTCAAATCGCCAACTAGCTTTTAAGCTTGGCATTGCTAACTCACATCTAGGAAAATATGAACAAAGTGCCTATCTTCCCGGAGATGAAATACTTTGCAATATCTGTGAGTTAGCTAACGCTAATCCTGCTGAGTGGTTACTTTGGGCAAGAATGCAGCGGGAAGAAGGCAAGGCGCGGCAGTATTGGGAAGAAATTAAGGCGGCTTATGTAAAAAGAAGACCTGCACAAGTAGCGTAAAAGTAAAGGTGAAAAGCGAACATACACAGAACAAATAAACATCACTTTTCTTCATACTTCACCTTATGCAAAACTTATTCGGCTGAGATGAGCTACCAATGAAGTGTGTCTGTTAAGCCTATGATAGCACTAAGTGCCTGACTATATTGC
The DNA here is from genome assembly GCA_947496145.1 of uncultured Pseudovibrio sp. Classification (GTDB taxonomy): domain Bacteria; phylum Pseudomonadota; class Alphaproteobacteria; order Rhizobiales; family Stappiaceae; genus Pseudovibrio. Next base: position 66,208 of record CANMBS010000017.1, on the reverse strand, counting down.
GTCTAGGTGTACGTGTCGCCTTTGTGGAGGCCGAGCAAGCGTTGGGCTCGAAGGATGATTGGGGCATCGACCATTTTGCCGTCCACGACGAAAGACCCTTTGCCGACCATGTCCTTCTGCTTTTCCAGAATATGCATGGCCCACTGGATTTCTTCTTCGCTGGGTTCAAAGCACGTGTTGATGACGCTCACTTGAGATGGATGGATCGCAAACTTTGCATTATAACCCATATCCCTTGCACTGTGAGATTCATCCTCCAGCCCTTCCGGGTCATTAAAATCGAGAAAGACCCCGTCTATAGCCCAGAGATGGTTTTGAACTGCTGCGTTGAGTAACTGGCCACGGGGCCAGACCAGACTGTTCCAACCCATGGTGCCGCCAGTTTCTGCGGTGTAGTCGGCATATCCGAATGCAAGTGCATGTAGCGGTGCGTAGGTCGATGCAATGGCTTCAGCATTGGACAAACCTGCCGGAGTTTCCAGTAAGGCGCAGATCTTCACCGGCTCTTTGGATGGATGCGTCTGCAGCAGATGGGCCAGCTGTTCAAGGTCTCTGGGGCTTTCACATTTTGGCAGGAAAATCCAGTCAGGCAGATGGTTCAGTTCCAGCAGGCGCAGCATATCTTTTAGTCCCGAAGGCGTGCCAAGCGATGAAATACGGATACCAATTTCGCAGTTTTCATGATCACGAATGGAATCTTCCAGTCCTGCCAGCAGATTTCTTGCTTCTATTTTTCGTGTTTCAGCGACCCCATCCTCCAGGTCCAGAACCACACACCCCGCTTCAGACGCGATAGCTTTTGCGAAAAGGTGGGCCTTGTCTGCGGGTAAAAAAAGCAGGCTTTTCACAGTGATACTCCGTTGCAATCCATTGACGCCGCTGAGGCACTATATACAACAGTAACAATTAATTTCCTGAAAATGACCGTCATTCATGGTTTGAACATTGAAGGATTTATCACTGGTCAAATGTTTCGTTACCGCCCTGAGCAACCGTGACTCAGCAGGATAATGCAAAAGAAGCATTCGATGCACTCAACGATGCTATAACGCGAGATGGTTTCTCAGTTTTTCATTCTGGGCTCTCCCATTGTCATGCTTTTTTTGAGGGAGAGCAAAGGGCGTACCCGGCTTAACAAGATGGTAAGGTGTTTTGACGCTATGGCTGCTGGAGTATTTTAGCGAGCCCTTATCTTTGTTGTTACATAGCTTGCGTTTGTGCGAATCCTGATGCTTTACTTTCAGATCATTTAATTATCATTACTGGGAGAACTTATGTCTTTTGAAGCATGGCTTGCGTTTTCTGTGGCGAGCATCTTTTTACTTATCATACCCGGCCCAACTGTTTTGATGGTGGTGAGTTATAGCTTGAGCCAGGGAAAACGAGCAGCTGCGGCCTCAGTTTGTGGGGTGATGTTGGGGGATGCTCTGGCGATTACAGCGGCGCTTGCGGGGCTTGGTGCTGTTCTGGCAACTTCGGCTGGTTTGTTTCAGATCTTGAAATACATTGGTGCAGCCTACCTGATTTATCTGGGCGTGAAGATGTGGCGCAGTACAGGAGGTGTGGCTTCGACCGTAGATATGCCGAGTGTGCCAGCTCAACAAATCTTTCGTGACACGCTGCTGGTTACTGTTTTCAATCCCAAAGGAATCTTGTTCTTTGTGGCGTTTTTACCCCAGTTTGTTGACCCTGCGCGCCCTACGCTAATGCAGTTTCTTATTCTGGGTACGACCTTTGTTGTACTGGGTGGGATTAACGTGCTTTTTTGGATCAGCATGTCGGGCGGACTACGCAAAATGATCAAGGGTCCGGGCGCGTTAAAACATTTTCACAAAGTCGGAGGTACTGGTTTACTGGGGGCTGGGATCTTTACAGCATTATCAGGTCGTACCGGATGAGGTGGAGAGCCCCCTCTCCTGCTTTTGGATCGCCAAGCAGAAAACCGAGTTCTGGAGTTACTTCACATATAAATATATGGGCTTAAACTACTTTTTTACAAGAATGGTTTCGACAGCATAAAAATGTCATGTCTCTCTCACCAAAGAGGAGACAAATATGACGGCCAGAACTTTGCCTGTTTCAGAACTCGGACCTGTTCAGCTGATCGGATCACAGCGTTTTAAAATGTGGTCTGAGCACGTGGGGGCCAATTTCATCATTGATGTATCAATGCCAGGTCCTTTGAGCCGGTCAAAAGGACCTGCACCGGTGATGTTTGTGACAGATGGAAATCTCTGCTTTCCTGCTGCGGCGTCTCTTAGCGGCTCATTGGCAATGGAACCTGATGGTCCGCCGCCACAATGCGTGGTGGGGATCGGCTATGAAGTTTCCGGAAATGGTGAAAATGCCGAGCATCACCATATGCGAAACCGTGATCTGACGCCCTGTGAGGACCAGCGTTTTGCAGCAATGATGCGCCATGCACCTCAGCCATTTACCTGGCGTGACGACATTTCACCGGGCGGAGCAGGTAGATTTTTAAGCTTTATTTCGGAGGAATTATCACCCTGGCTGGATCACAGATTCAATATTGATCTTGAGAACAGCTCCATATGCGGAATTTCTCTTGGGGGTTTGTTCGTGTTGCACACGCTGCTGACCAGACCTCAGGCTTTCCGACGATATATCGCGGTCAGTCCGGCGATATGGTGGGCAGACCGGCTTCTCCTGAAGATAGAAGAAAACTCGAAAAACTTACTATGTGGTCTGGAGCTTGATGTATTTATGGCTGTGGGGGAGCGGGAAGAAGCCGCAGACCCACAGGCCAAGATGGTGTCAAACGTTCAGGCTCTGGCGCAAAATCTGGACCACCAAAATATCGATATGCTTAATCTGACACACATGGTGTTAGCAGGTGAAACGCATATGTCAGTTTTTAGTCCCGCTTTGAGCCGGGCCCTGCGTTCAGTATTTCCAAAGCAATCGAGAGATGAAGGCTGGGCAAAACTGGAGGAGAAATAGCAGTTTTTGACGCTTTGGTATGGCCAAAGTATGAAAGTTTACTGGGGCCCCTTTCCCACCTAACGCAGCAGTGTTTTTAAGGCGTCTGCGACAATAATCGTTGCAGCTTTCAGGTCTGACAGTTGCAAATGTTCATCAGCACTGTGGGCGTTGGCTTCCACTATGGAGCGTGGGCCAGCGCCATACAGCACAGTTGGAATGCCAGCTTCTGCATAGTGGCGGGCGTCGGTATAAAGAGGGGCACCGGTTGCAGCAAGTTCAATGCCCAGCACTTCTTTTGCGGGCCATTTAAGCGCTTCCACGAGTTTTTTGGCGCCCGGCAGCTCGCGCAGCGGTTCTGCGATCATGATGCGGCGGCATTCAACTTCCACACCACACCCGGCTGGTACTGCTGCTTCAATCAGTTCGATGAGTTGCTCTTCAACCAGCTCACTGTTTTCTTCCGGGATCAGGCGTCTGTCGAGGCGCAAGGAGACGCGGTCAGGGACCACATTGGTGTTGATACCGCCGGAGATCATGCCAATGGTGATCTGCGGAGAGCCAATGCCTTTCTGAGGGCTGGTTATCTTCTTAAGCCGCTCACGCTCGCCGTAAAGAGCAGTAAGAACAGGTGTTGCAGCTTGCAGGGCATCTGCCCCGGTTTCGGGCATGGCGGCGTGGGCCTGTTTGCCTCGAAATATGATTTCCATATGCAAACAACCGTTATGAGCGGTTGTTACTGCGTAGGAGAACCCCGCTGAGATAGTGTAATCTGGTTTGGTGAGTTCCTGTTCCAAAAGCCATTTAGGCCCAACAAAACCTCCCGCCTCTTCATCATAGGTCAGGTGCAGCTCTACGGTGCCTTCCAGCTGATCTGCATGCTCGCGCAAGGCAAGAAGCGCGAAGGCATAGGTGGCAAAGTCGCTCTTGGAGACTGCTGATCCGCGTCCATAAAGGGCATCGTCATCGATCTCGGCACCATAAGGCTCATAGGACCACCCCTCTCCCGGTGGCACCACATCCCCGTGTGCATTCAGAGCGATGACAGGCCCCTGCCCATCACCAAACTTTTCACGTACAATCAGGTTGGTGACCGATTGCATACCGTACTGGCGCACGAAAGGTTCGGGAACCGGATGTTTTTCGACTATAAAGCCCAGCTCTTCAAGCAGTTCGGCTGTCCGCAATGCATGGCGCTCTGTATCCCCCGGAGGGTTATCACTGGGCTGCCGGACCAATTCGCGCAGGAACTCCACCTGCTGTGCAAACCGGTTTTCAATTGCGGACTTCATTTTAAACTTTCCCTGAATTTTGCAATTTGCTTAGTCCACTGGATAACAGCAGTTGTTGCAAGCCTGAAGTGAGCAGCATCAACATGTTCCAGTGGATTGTGACTGGTGACTTGATGATAGTACATAAGCATCATTGCGCGTTGCGAGCGGGAGAGTGCCTTGCAACCTCCTGTATAGCCTCGTCTTGCACCAGACCTTCCAAACGAAAACGGAAAATTCGACAAATCTGGCGCAAGGCTTCGGCAAACTCTGCGTCCTTTGAGTTTTGCAGGCGTTGCTGAAAGGCTTCCAGTATCTGGTGTTTGGTTGCACCTTTGACCGCAAAGATGAATGGAAAGCCGTGGGTAGATTTGTATTCCTCATTCAACTCGGTAAAGCGGCTGTACTCCGCATCTGTGAGCTGGTCCAGCCCTGCCCCTGCCTGTTCCTCTGCGGAGGCTTTCTCCATTTTCCCCGCACGGGCTGCTTTTCCCGCCAGATCAGGGTGGGCGCGGATGAGAGCCAGTTGCGCCTCCGTTGTTGCCGTTTGTAACGTTTTAGCAAAGGCGTCGATAAGTGCTTGTCGGCTCTGAAAGGGGATGTGCTCAAAAGCAGCACGGGCAACCCATGGAGAATGCTCCGCCACGCCGCCAAACACGGCTATAAAGTCGTGCTGGCTGAACCTGTTCAGATCTTCAATAGTGTAGGTTCTCATGGCACCTCCTTACTGACTTTCCAGCCAGGCTCCTAGAATTTCACGCTCGGTGCTGGTCATGCCGGTCTCGTTGCCTAAGGGCATGGCAGAGGAACGCACGGCCTGCGCCATGATCAGCGTTTCATAACGCCTCAGGGCTGCGATGCTGTCCAGCTCGATGTTCTTTGGCGCTTCATCAAAGGCCTCATTTGTTGGTGTGGCGCTGTGGCAGGACGTGCAATGAACCCGCGCAATTTCCAGCACATCCCGGTCGGGAATGAGGCCATGACCTCCGCTCAGCTTTGCAGGCTGCGTCACGATCAATGCTGCGATCAGGCTTATACTGGCAGCTGGAAGGGTCCACCAGAACTTGGCGAAATTGTCATGGGCATCGTGACGGTTGATGAAATGGCGCACCATGCCGCCCATCACGAGAATCAGCGCCACCACGAGCACGGGCTGGCTGTGTCCGGTCAGGAGCGGATAATGGTTGGAGACCATCATCAGGAGAACGGGAAGCGTCAGATAGTTGTTGTGAACGGAGCGCTGTTTGCTGATTTGCCCCAGTTTCGGGTCTGGTTCCTCGCCTTTCAAAAGGCTTGCGGTGATCTTTTTCTGATTTGGAATGATCACCATGAACACGTTGAAGGCCATGAAGGTGCCGATGAGTGCCCCCACATGGATGAATACGCCTTTGCCGGAAAAGACCTGCCCATAGCCGTAGGTTGCGCCTAGTATGATCACCAAGAGACAAGCAGCAAGCAGTGGCGTGTTTTTGCCAATGGGTGAGCGGCAGAGCTTGTCGTATGTCACCCAGCCAGCTGCTAGTGATGCAATGGAGATTGCAACTGCTTCTGAGGGCAGGAGTTTCATAACCTGCGGGTCAATGAGATAGACTGAGGCGTTGAAATAGTACTGCACTGTGAGGAGTGCGAAGCCGGAAACCCAGGTAAGATAGGCTTCCCATTTGTACCAGATCAGATCATCTGGGAGCTGCTTTGGCGCGACGCTGTATTTTTCAACATGGTAGAACCCGCCGCCATGGACTTCCCAGGCGCTGCCGAACACACCGGGGGCCTGCCCTTCCCGTTTGCGCAGGGACAGGTCAAGTGCGATGAAATAAAACGAGGTCCCAATCCACCCTACGCCCACGATCAAGTGAAACCATCGGAAAAGCAGATTGAGCCATTCACTAAGGAAAGTGGCTGTCATTGTCTTGTTCTTTAAAATTCAATTGAAGTATGCGGGCAGCAGGATGTATCCCCACTGCAAAAAGAGCAGGAGAGCGCCTGAAAAACGGTGGCGCTCCCCAAGAATAAGCCGTGGCTTATTTAGGCAACTGGTCGTCGATGCCTTTGATGTAGAAGTTCATGGAAAGCAGCGCGCCGTCTTCAGCTGTCTCGCCCTCTTTAAGCCATACGGAACCATCTTGTTTGGTGATCGGACCGGTAAATGGCTTCAACTCGCCGGATTTGATTGCCAGACGGGTTTCTTCTGCCATTTTTGCAACATCCGCAGGGATATTGGTGAAGTCGGCCATGTGCACCATATCAACATCCATACCACCCCAGGTGTCCTGACCTTTCCAGGTATCGTCCATCACAGCCTGAACACGAGCGATATAGTAGGCGGACCAGTCGTCAATGATTGCGGTCGCCTGCGCTTTTGGTGCAAACTTGATCATATCAGATGCCTGACCGAAGCCCATGATGCCGCGCTCTTCTGCCACCTGAAGCGGAGCTGGGGAGTCGGTGTGCTGCAACATGATGTCAACACCCTGATCGATCAGCGCTTTTGCTGCATCTGCTTCACGGCCCGGATCGTACCATGAGTTTACCCAGATGGTTTTGACTTTAAAGTCCGGGTTGACCGACTGGGCACCCAGCATAAAGGAGTTGATGCCGCGCACAACTTCAGGGATCGGGAACGAACCGATGTAACCTGCAACGCCTGCTTTGGAGATTTTCGCAGCGATCTGACCCAGAACATAACGACCTTCGTAAAAACGTGCGCCGTAAGAAGATACGTTTTTCGCCTGCTTGTAGCCTGTTGCGTGCTCAAACTTCACTTTCGGGAATTTCTTCGCAACCTTGAGGGTCGGGTTCATATACCCGAAGGATGTGGTGAAGATCAGTTCGTGACCGGAGCGCGCCAGACGCTCGATTGCGCGCTCTGCATCGGCACCTTCCGGTACGCTCTCGATATAAGTGGTTTCGATCTTGTCGCCAAAGTGCTTTTCAATTGCCTGACGGCCCTGATCGTGCTGGTAGGACCAGCCATGGTCAGAAACAGGTCCCACATAGATGAAGCCAACTTTGAGTGCGTCTGCTGCAACGGATGCACCTGTGCTTAAACCCATCGCCAATGCAGCGGTTGCTGCTAGCTTGTATAAAGTGCGCATATGCGCCTCCCTTAAGCGGTTTTGGCAGCCCGAATGTTTTAGCTCCGGTCTTCCTGCTGGACTGCTTGTCAGAAGCTGGAGCAAAAGACAGTGCATCCATTTGAGAGAACGAAATCCAGCCCGGTTTCGCTCAAACGGACCCTATCAAGTTTAAGCCCTGCGTTGTTCTTAGCTGCTTTGGTGAAGGTGGATACTTCAACCCGTTGCAACGCTTGTTCTGGTGCGGGCAGGTCCGCAATCTCTGGCCTTTTGCCCAAAGGCTCAGAAGTTTTGAGAACCAGACAGTTTAGATTGATCTGTCCGGTCCATAATCAAATCAGCACCTGTTTTACCGATCAGGCACAAATGGCTTACCAAGGCAGGCAGGCGTGTTGACCTTGGCCAGATTCTTGTTCCGCGAGATCACAATGAGCACCACAATTGTTGCCAGATATGGCAGGGCTGACATCAACTGTGTCGGCAAACCGATTCCGGCGGCCTGTGCGTGAAATTGCAGGATGGAGACGGCACCGAACAGATAGGCCCCGACCAGCGCCCGTGCTGGTCTCCATGAGGCAAATACGACCAGAGCCAGCGCAATCCAGCCGCGCCCTGCCGTCATTCCCTCCACCCATTGCGGAGTGTAGATCAGCGACAAATAGGCCCCCGCCAGACCAGCACATGCGCCGCCGAACATCACTGCCAGATAACGCACAGAGATGACGGAATAACCAAGCGCGTGTGCGGAACTGTGATTGTCGCCTACGGCCCGGATGATAAGACCTGTGCGGGATTTGAAGAGCACCAGATAGACGGCGATCACGAGACCATAAGAGGTGTAGACCAGAATGTCCTGATTGAACAATAGCGACCCGACAAACGGAATTTCAGAGAGACCGGGAATGGCAATTGGTTTCAGGCTGATACCGGGCTGACCGATGAAAGCCTCTCCAATCATACCAGACAAACCAAGGCCCAGAATTGTAAGGGCAAGACCGGTTGCCACCTGATTTGTCATCAGGTTTAGCGTCAGAAAGCCAAAAAGCACGCTCATGGCGATCCCTGCCAGCATGGCGGCGACAATTCCCACATAAGGTGAGCCGGTCGCCTGCGTTGCAGCAAAGCCGATCACGGCGCCTACAATCATCATGCCTTCCACACCAAGATTGAGGACGCCGGAACGTTCGACCACGAGTTCGCCAATGGCAGCAAGCAGCAGCGGGGTGGATGCTGTGATGATGGTTAGAAGAACAGCTTCAATCATCGAGATATCAGACATTGGCTGCCTCCTTTATCCGCTTTGCATTGGAGACCACCTTGAACTTGTAAAGAATGAGGGTGTCACAAGCGAGAACGAAGAACAGCAGCATGCCTTGAAAGACCCGGGTAATTTTGTCGGTCAGGCCCAGACTCACCTGTGCAGCTTCTCCGCCGATGTAAGACAGGCCAAGCAGAAGGCCCGCAAACAGGATGCCGACCGGATTCAGGCGACCAAGAAAGGCAACAATGATTGCTGTAAAGCCATAGCCGGGAGAAATAACCGGGGTAAGCTGCTCAATGGAACCGGAGACTTCCGCCATGCCAGCAAGGCCAGCGAGGCCGCCGGAAACGAGGAAGCCAAACCAGATAACGCCTTTACTGGAGAACCCTGCAAAGCGGCCTGCACGCGGGGTTTCACCCATGACCTTAATTTCAAAGCCCTTGAGTGTGCGTGAGAGCATCCACCAGACAGCAAGAACAGCAATCACCGCGAAGATCATGCCAATATGCAAGCGGCCTTCTCCGATTTTTGGCAGAACGTGCGCTGCGTCGAACAGGCGGCTTTCCGGGAAATTGAAGCCGTCCGGGTCGCGCCATGGACCACGCACCAGAAAATCGAGGATATATTGTGCGATGTAGACCAGCATGAGGCTGGTGAGGATTTCATTGGTGCCAAAACGCACTTTCAGGAAGGCAGGAATGGAGGCCCATGCCATGCCACCCAGTACACCCATCACGATCATGAGAGGCAATGCCATAACACCCGTGTAGTCATAAAACAGCACAGGAATGACAGAGCCAGCCACAGCTCCCATGGTGAACTGACCTTCTGCCCCGATGTTCCACGAATTGGAGAGGAAGCAGACAGACAGACCAACTGCGATCAGAATGAGCGGACCTGCCTTGACCAGCAGTTCTTCAATGGACCAACTGGTGGTCAATGGTTCGATGAAGTAGGCATAAAGGGCTTCAACGGGGTTGTAGCCCATTGCCGCGAACAGGATGGAGCCGCATACCAGCGTCAAAGCAATGGCGATCAGTGGTGACACCACTGTCATCGTCTGAGAGTGTTCAGCGCGTTTTACAAGTTCAATGCGCATGGACGTCTCCCGCATTTGAGGCTGTGACCTTGGACCGGGTTTCGCCCATACCAGCCATAAGCAGGCCGATTTTTTCAGGGGTCATAGCTGCGGCAGGTTCTGCCTCTGACAATTCACCACGAGAAATCACGGCAATACGGTCTGCCAGCTCATAAATTTCGTCCAGATCCTGAGAAATCACCAGAACGGCTGAACCGTTGCGAGCCAGATCAATAATCGCTTGCCTGATCAGCGCAGCTGCACCTGCATCCACACCCCATGTTGGCTGATTGATCACCAGCAATTTTGGCACGCGATCCAGCTCCCGGCCAACAACGAACTTTTGCAGGTTGCCACCTGAGAGCGAACGGGCTTCTGGATTATCGTGAGACATGCGCACATCATAAGAAACGGTGATGCGCTTTTCCATTTCAGCTGCAAGGCTTTGGTTGAGCATGCCTCTCCTGATCAAATCAGGGTCTGACTTGTATCGGGTGAGTAAGATGTTGTCGGAGAGCACGAAGCCGGGGACTGCGCCGTGCCCCAAGCGTTCTTCCGGAACAAAGGCGGAGCCGAGCAGGCGGCGGTCATTGATCTTGCGTTTGCCAACAGGAACGCCGCAAATCTCAACCCCATAGCCGTCTTTAATCAATGTTTCGCCTGAAACAGCGTCAAACAACTCACTTTGTCCGTTGCCTGCGACACCAGCAACGGCGACGATTTCACCACCCCGCAGATTAAGGTTTACGTTTTTCAGTTCAATACCAAACGCACCATCTGAGGGAATAGACAGGTTACGCAGTTTGAGCATGACATCTCCCGGCGAGCCCTTATGTTCGCTGGCGCAGATTTCATGCACCTCACCACCAACCATCATACGGGCAAGGCTGGCAGGGGTTTCCTCAGTGGGATCACAGCTGCCAACAACCTGTCCGTGGCGCATGATCGTGGCATTGTGGCAAATCCGTTTCACCTCTTCCAAGCGATGGGAGATATAAAGGATTGCACAGCCTTCAGAGGCCAGACGCTGCAATGTAATGAAAAGCTGGTCGGCTTCCTGCGGTGTGAGAACAGATGTTGGCTCATCCATAATGATGAGGCTGGGGTTCTGCAAAAGGCAACGCACAATTTCGATGCGCTGACGAATGCCTACCGGGAGATCAGCAACAAGCGCTGCCGGGTCAAGCGGGAGGCCATACTTTTGGGAAACCTCAGTAATGCGTCTGGAAAGAGCCTCAATCTTTTCGCCCTTTGGCAAAGCCAGAGCGATGTTTTCAACCACGCTGAGCGCTTCAAACAGTGAGAAGTGCTGAAACACCATGCCAACACCCAGTTTGCGTGCTGCAGCGGGATTGGAGATTGAAACGGGTTTACCTTTCCAGAGGATCTCACCAGCCCCCGGTTCCAGAGCGCCGTAGAGAATTTTTACGAGCGTGGACTTGCCTGCGCCGTTTTCGCCAAGCAAGGCATGGATTTCGCCCTGTTTAATAACGAGATCGACATTATCGTTTGCCAGAATGTCACCGAACTTCTTGGTGATGCCTCTGGCTTCAATGAGATCCTCAACTCCTGCCGAGTGAGCGGACCTCTGAGTGTTTTCCATCGTGTTTTCCGTTTCCCCAACCAAATCCTAATTTAGTGAACCTATGAAACAACACGTAAACCGCCCGGAGCAATGCTCAACTGTTTTTCTTTTACGACCAATAGCTGAGCTGCAATAGAAATTGCAATTTCTGCGGGTTTCTTGCCTTTAACTTCGTCAAGTCCTACCGGACAGACAAGTTGCTTGCAGTGCTCCTCTGGTATGCCGGAGTTTTTGAACCTCTTCAGAGTTCGCAGACGCTTGGTTCTACTTCCAATCATTCCCACATATGCCAGATCAGTTCTGCGAATTGCTGCATCAACAATTGCATGGTCGCGATGATGATCATGAGTCATTACAAGGACATAGTTTTCTGGCTCAAGGCTTTTTATGATGACTTGAGGCTCATTTAGATGAATGCAGCGCGTATTGGAAGGCACATATTTCGGGAAAACCTCTTTGCGCTCGTCGATCCAGCTGATCTGAAAGCCTAAAGGGGCCATAGCAAGCGTAAGAGCCTTGCCAATATGGCCTGCACCGAAGAGGAACAGGTGCGGTGCAGGCGCGCCAAACCTTTCCTGCAAAGTGCCATGATCTAAAGCAATTTCAGGGGTTTGCGGGTCACATATACCAGTTGCACTGATTGTTCTTTGCAGCGATGAAGTGCTGCAAGTATTTGCAGTCGTTGAAAAATTTCCCATACGTTCTTGTGTGGAAAACCTCTGTGCAATTTCCAGATAGTTTAGTGAAATTGGTTCAAAAGCGAGCAAAACATATCCGCCGCAACACTGACCAAGGTCTGGTCCAAGGGCATATGATCTTGTTTGGAAGGCTGGTTGCTTTGTTTTCATGATCAAAACGGCTTCATGCAAAGCATCATATTCCAGTCGTCCGCCACCGATGGTTCCGCGAAAGGACATATCCGGGCGGACGATCATGCGGGCACCTATCTCGCGGGGGGATGATCCTCTTACGCGCACGATGCTGACCATGACGCAAGACCCGGCAGCTTCCAATGCGGTAACGATTTCCCCCCAGACCTGCATTAGTCCTCCCTATCCTGCTTTATATATTTTACAGCCCTCAAAATTGCTTCGGGCGTTGCGGGTGCATCCAGTTCGGGCACAACGCCTTTACGCAGGCTTGCGACGGCGTCAGTGATTGCGCAGAACACAGAAATAGGCAGCATCAGTGGTGGTTCGCCAACAGCTTTGGACCGGTAGATGGTCTCCTCCGGGTTTCCGCTGCTTTCATAGAGCGAGACGTTGAATATCTCGGGTACGTCCGTTGCAGTTGGAATCTTGTAGGTAGATGGTGCGTGGGTGCGCAGGCGTCCGGCCTCATCAAACCACAGCTCTTCTGTGGTGAGCCAGCCCATGCCCTGTACAAAGCCCCCCTCGATTTGCCCGATGTCGAGTGCCGGATTTAACGAGTTGCCCGCATCATGCAGAATATCAACCCGCTCCACTTTCATCTCGCCTGTGAGAGTATCTATGATGACCTCGGAGCATGAGGCACCGTAAGCGAAATAGTGGAACGGGCGTCCTTTGATGTTTTCACGATCCCAGGTGATCTTAGGTGTTTTGTAAAAGCCTGCGGAAGAAAGATGAACTCGGTTTTCATAGGCAAGCTGTGCCAGTTCCCTGATGGAAACGCGGGGATTTCCGGCAATCAGCAACTGGTCGTTACTCAGATCGATCTCTTCTTCACGTACATCAAAGTACTTTGCGGCAAAGGTCTTGAGCCTGCCGACAATCTCGCAGCACGCCGTTGCCACTGCCATGCCATTAAGATCAGTGCCTGATGAAGCGGCTGTCGGCGATGTGTTGGGCACTTTTGAGGTGTTGGTGGCAGTGATTTTCACTTTTGGAAGGCTCACACCCATTTCAGTTGCGGCAATCTGGGCGGTTTTCTGGTAGAGTCCCTGCCCCATTTCCGTACCGCCATGGTTCAGATGAACCGAGCCATCCCGGTAAAGATGGACAAGTGCGCCGGCCTGATTGAGATGTGTAAGTGTGAAGGAAATGCCGAACTTTACCGGCGTAAGTGCAATCCCCTTTTTCAGGACTGAGTTTTTTGCGTTGAAGGTGTCGATTTCCTTCCGACGGTTACGGTAGCCGGCTGTGTCTTCAAGCTGATTAACCAGCTTTGCCAGCAGGGTATGTTCCTCAACGGACTGTCCATAGGGCGTGGTGTTTGCGCCGCTGCGATAAAAGTTTGCTTTTCGGATATCGAGCGGGTCTTTGCCCAGTGTGATGGAGATGGCATCCATCAGGCGTTCTGCCGCAAACATGCCTTGCGGTCCACCGAACCCACGAAAGGCCGTGTTAGAGACCGTATTAGTTTTCAATCTCTTAGAACTGATGCACACATCTGGGTAGAAATAACTGTTGTCTGCATGGAACATGGCGCGATCGTTAATTCCAAGAGACAGGTCCGCAGAATGACCACAGCGGGCATTCAGGTCAATCTTGACGCCTTGGACCTTGCCAGATGCATCACAGCCTGCCTGCATCTGGATTTCGAAATCGTGCCGCTTTCCGGTCAGGATCATATCGTCATCACGATCGAGACGGCATTTGCAGGGATGGCCTGTAACGTGAGCTGCCAGAGCAGCCAGTGCAGCCCACTGGTTTGCCTGAGACTCTTTGCCCCCAAAGCCCCCACCCATACGACGCACCTCAACGGTGACAGCAGCCTCATCAAGGCCGAGCACTTTTGCAACAGTATGCTGCACCTCGCTTGGGTGCTGGGTTGAGGAGTAGATGAGCATGTTGTCATCTTCACCGCGGATAGCAAGGGCAGTTTGTCCCTCCAGATAGAAATGCTCCTGTCCACCAAGGTTGCTCTTGAAATCTACTTTTATGGCGGCGTTTTTGATTACTGTTTCTGGCGAACCACGGCGAAATTCATAATCAGGCAGGACTGTCTGACTGGCAGAAAGCGCGTCCTGCACTGTGATCAGAGGCTTTTCTGCTGCAACCTCGATCTGCGCCAGTATTGCGGCTTTGCGGGCCTGCTGGCGGGTTTGGGCAACAACGAGGAAGATGAGTTGTCCATGAAAGGCTATCTGGTCGTCAGTTAGAACCGGATCATCTCCCAAGGACGGCGAGCAATCGTTGGTGCCGGGAATGTCTTTTGCTTCCAACACGGCAATTACACCGGGCGCAGCTCTCACAGCCTCCAGATTGACGCTGATGATACGCCCGCATACGGCTGTTTTGGTATAACCGGGAGCCACGTGTAGTGTACCGTGTGGTTCTGCTATATCGTCAATGTAAGTTGCAGTGCCGGACACATGCTTAATGGCGCTATCATGCTTGCTGGTTTTGCCGATTGCCTGTGTTTTAACGACAGGCTGCTCTGATTTTTCCAGAATATCAGCAGGCATGAGCACCTCCTGCGAGTTGCTCACGCTGGCCTTGAACGCGCGTATTGACTGAGGTGTTTTCTGAGATTTCTATCAATGCCTTTTTAAGCAGACCACGCGCAACATCACGCCGGTAAGTGCCTGAGGCACGCATGTCGCTCAAGGGGGTGAAATCTGTTTCCATTGCATTTAATGCGGCCTGCCAGCTAAGCGGATCATCTAATGAAACACCGAGCAATGCCTTTTCTGCCGTACTTGCCCGCTTTGGAATGCCAGCCATGCCACCAAAAGCCAGACGGGCGCGTTGCACCCTCCCGTCTTTCAGTGAGATGCAGAAGGCCGCCATGACGGCAGAGATATCCTGATCAAAGCGCTTAGTGATTTTGTAGGCGCGGAAATGATCTTGCCTGGCCAGATGCGGAATATGAATGGAGGTGAGCACCTCATTTTCCGCAATCTCTTGCTTGCCGTAGTCAATGAAGAAGCTTTCCAGCGGGAGGGTGCGGCGTCCGCGAATGCTTTGCAGCTCAATTTCAGCCCCAAGAGCAATAAGCATAGGAGGCATGTCGCCGATTGGGGAGCCATTGGCTATGTTGCCACCTATGGTTCCTGAGGCGCGGACCTGTCTGGAGCCGATGCGGGTCAGGGCGTTTTCGAGATCTGGATCGATGGTCTTCAGGTAGCTTTCTGCAAGTGCATAGGATGCGGCAGCACCGAGGCGAATACCTTTTTCGTCGTTATAACAGGTGCTCAAGCCGTTCACACGCCCCAGATAGATCACTTTAGGGAGTTCTTTAAGGTGTTTGGTAATCCAGAGGCCCACATCGGTTGCACCGGAAACGAGCGTTGCATCCGGGTGCTCAGCATAAATCTCAAGGAGGCTCTGGAAGCTTTCCGGGGCGCAAAAGAACTTATCATTCGTACCGATAAAAACATCCCTGGTGTCGTGAAGGGCCTCCAGTCTGGCCGTTGTCTCGGCTGCACGCAGATAAAAGATATCGTTCAGGTCTTTTCGGCAGGCTTCCAGTGCTGCGTCTACGATGAGGCGGTATCCTGTACAACGACACAGATTTCCAGCGATCCATGTGGTTACATCCTGACGAGTGAGGCCCGGCCTGCGACTATGATAAAGCGTGAACAGGCTCATGACGAAGCCGGGGGTGCAAAAACCGCACTGGGAACCGTGAAGCTCAACCAGTGCCTGCTGGACAGGGTGCAGGCCATCCGGACCAGCCAGATCTTCCACGGTGACCAGTTCACACCCATCAATCTGACCGAGCAATAAGATGCAACTGTTCACTGGTTCATAAACCAGTCTGCCATTTCTCAAACGCCCAAGCGCGATTGTGCAAGCGCCACAATCTCCTTCTCCGCACCCCTCTTTTGTCCCCATGGCCCGTTCTTCAAGGCGCAGATAGTCCAACAGTGTGGTTGTTGGTTCAAATTGATCCAGTTCCACCATCTTGCCTTTGCGGAGAAAACGAATTGCAGTGCGCATGCATTAACTCCCTCTGTACGTGGTGTATCCATATGGAGAAAGAAGCAGCGGAACATGATAGTGGCCTGTCACATCAGCAAGGCCAAAGCGTATCGGGACCACATCGAGGAAAGCAGGTTCGGTGAGTTCGATCCCCTCACCGATCAGATAGTCGCCAGCATGGAAGTGGAGCTCATATATGCCTTTGAGGAGGCTCTCACCTTCCAGTAGAGGTCCGTCTACGCGGCCATCCTGATTGGTGGTAAACTCTCCAAGCTTGGATAGGTTGCCACCGTTTTGATACAACAGCTCAATGCGCAGACCCGCTGCCGGCTTGCCCTGCGCACTGTCCAGAACGTGGGTGGTTAATCGCCCCATAGCTCCCTCGTGTTTTCAGTAGTCCTCATCCTGGAGGATACAATCTACGTAAAAACACAGAGTGCATTTGTTTAAGTGATAACAAAAGTACAATTTAGAGAGTGAAGTGTTGCTGTTTAGGCATCAATTGTATCCAGCATATGATTAAGCTGGTTCACTGTCTGGCCCAGAAAGATTGCAGGTGCCAAAGCTAGCTCGCGCAGAGATGAAGTAATAATGCAAAAATGACTGGGGGCAAGCCTTTCATCTTTAAGGGGTTTAAACAGTAAGCTGTTGTCTTTGAGTTCTTCTTCCAGCCCAATCACGGTTTGAAAGGCAACCATTTCTCCTGACCGTACCAGATGCTTCATGAAGCGCAATAAATTTGCTTCAACGCTTGACTTTCCATGCACATCTGCATCTGCAAACGCCAGATCAAGACGTTTACGAATAGAAATGCCGGGAGATGGCAAAACAAAGGGGTGCTGACAGCATTGAGAGAGCGTCAGGTGTTTTTCATCTGCAAGAGGATGTGTGGGCGCGACTATAGCTCCGTTTTCCAGAGCCTTTTTATAGGAAATGTTCAGTGTATTGGCTTCTGGTGGCTCAAAGGTAAAACCAACATCTACCTCCGCTTTTTCAACTGCCAGTGCTACTTTGTCGGCGGCCATCACCTGCACATTGACATGAATGCCGCTGTATTCACGTTGAAACTGAGTGATTAGTTGCGGCAAAAGTGCTTCGGTTACACTTTCAACAGAGGCAATTGATATCACGCCGCGCCGCAGCCCTTTAAGGGCATCCAGTTCTGCGCTTGTTGCCTCCATGTCCGAG
The DNA here is from genome assembly GCA_947496145.1 of uncultured Pseudovibrio sp. Taxonomy (GTDB): domain Bacteria; phylum Pseudomonadota; class Alphaproteobacteria; order Rhizobiales; family Stappiaceae; genus Pseudovibrio. Next base: position 48,964 of record CANMBS010000017.1, on the reverse strand, counting down.
ATAGTCCGGCGGAAATGGGCAAGAAGCAGTTCACCCGCTGGTGACAGCCGGATGCTGCGCCCCACACGCTCAAACAGCTCAAGACCGAGTTGTTTTTCCAATGTAAGAATCTGCCGGTTTACGGCAGATGCTGCGACGTTGAGCTTGCGCGCAGCTGCGCGTATTGAGTTTTCCTGCGCGGCGACTGCAAAATAACGCAGTGCCGGGCGATACAGATACCGTGAGCGATCCATCTTTCTCCCCCTCTCTGACCGGGTAAGAATGATGAGCCATACTTATGCAACCTTGCGTCCTTCAAGGTTGACGATGGTTTGCAGACTTTGCTCTCTACAGATTGCACCAGTCGTTAAGCTTCATTCCCTTCCGTCATACACTGTTTATTTTGAGTGTTTTGACCAGAGGTTGCAAGGGCTGTGCATGAAACTCTCCCGGTACGCGAGAGAGCTTGAGTAAAGGAGAAGCCTTGAAGTTAAGCCGAGCTTTCAAAAAGCCTTGAAATCACACGCTGCTTCAGGGGTTTTGTCTTTTTGTTACTTGCGACGAAACACTTGATGGACTGCGCCAACACAGAACAAATATAGGCTTGTTGCTGTGATGAGTGCAAACAGCCATGTCTCGATGATGAAGTTCTGATAAAGAGCCATTGCTAGCGCCGCACTCCAGATGAGCAAGATACTCAAGGTCAGCGGGCGCCATTTGACAGTACGGACCGGATGCACGAATTCCACTGGCAGGAATGTCAGTAAAGAGCACAGTGCTACCATGCCAATAATAACTGGTGCCGGAGATTGCAAGGCAACCAGAACGACGATCACCATGTTCCAGACGCCGGGGAAGCCCAGAAAACCGCCAGTTTCTGTTTTCATATTGCCGTCAGCGAAGTAAATCGCGCCGGTGAACACAATTACTGCACCAGCAAGAAGCCCCCAGAACTCAGAGAGCAAGCCACTTTGATAAAGTGCGAAAGCTGGCAGGAAAACATAGGTGGCGTAATCAATCACCAGATCCAGAATAACGCCGCTCCAGCGGGGCAGACGATTTTGAATGTCATATTTGCGCGCTAAAGGACCATCCAGCCCGTCGACAACAAGTGCCACCCAAAGCCAGAAAAACATCATAGGCAGATTGCCGTTTGCTCCAGCCACCAGCGCCAGCAAAGCAATGGGTGCACCCAACGCGGTGAGAATATGAATGAGAAACAGCCGGGAGTTGGTCTGACCGGTCAACTTAGGGTCCTTTATTATTCTGTAGTGACGGCATCACTTAGAACAATCTATCACCCAAAGCTTCAAAAAGAGGTAAGTCCGCCCGAGCAAAATAGATGTTTGCGCAGCCCCATAGCAGAAGTGCGATGCCTATTCCATAGCTTGTAAACGGTGTTTTGCTCTTTTTTTCAAGTGTCATTATCAAGCCGAGCAGCGCGATCCAGATAATATTCATGATTCCCACTGCAAACATGAGCACCATGAGCGCCCAACAGCAGCCAAGGCAGTATAAACCCTGCTCTATGCCAAACTGCCATGCACTTTGCTTTTGCTGGCCTGAATGAAGTGCCAATGCCACGTTGGGGGTGCGGCACCGATCAAGGCAGGCTTGTTTTGCGGGAGTGAACTGATAGATCGCAGCTGCAATGACTGTTGTAATGGTTAGTGTGGAAAAGACAGGCAGCATCATGGGCGACAGCACTCCCATCTGGTGCAGCAGCGCCTGCGCCACAGTTGCGATGACAGAAAACCCTGTCCAGACAGCAAGGTAACCGCCTGCAACTTTGTAAATTGCCTTACCGGGGCGGGCTTCATGATAGGTTTGCAGCATGGGCATTGCGGTCGGCAGCATCATGGCAAGCACCATCATGAACCACATTACGAAGAGCAGGAAGTAGTCATAAAGCCCCATGTTCACCAAAGCGGGCATTCCAAAAGCTTCCTGAGCCAGAGGCAGGCACAGTGAGGCAAGCTGAACACGTATATGCTCTGGAAGTCCTTTGAACATGTTGAACTGATTGAACAATTCCATGCCCGGCCCCATTTCGCCCATATCCATGCGGGTGATCATGTCAACAACCATGGCAGCCAGATAAACCCAACCCAGAATGACTGCCCCGGTCAGAACGATATAGGGCAACCGGTAGGAAAGCTGCATATCGGCTTTGGGGTTGGTAACTGACATGAGTAATCTCCAGATCAATCGGCGCAACGTGATTTTGCATGTATTAAAAAGGGCTTGGTAAGTCCCTCCTCTTCTTATCCCAGTAATTCCCCCAATGCGACATTGATTTAATTCAAATCTGGTGTGCCCCCCTGCGACATGATGAAGCTGACAGGACCAACGGGTTGTATGAAACATTCGGGGACTATGTGATCGGTGCACCTTGAACAAAGTATGTCTTATCCCCTAGATACTGAAGGACACGCTAGAAAACTGCGGAAGCGGAACATGACAGACCATACGGCAACTGAGAGCGACGCGAGCCGCTCAACCTTTCTGGTAGTACCTCAGACCACAGATTTTGAAGTGGCAGTTGTTGGCAGTGGTCCGGCGGGGATGATTGCAGCACTTGCACTTGCGAGTCAGGGCCTTCAAACCGCTTTGGTTGGTCCTGCTGTTAATCTGGATGACACCCGCACGACCGCCTTGATGGAGGCATCCCGGCAGTTTCTTGAAAACATTGGTATCTGGAGCGACCTGCGAGCCGCTTTCACGCCTCTTGAGAAAATGAGGCTCATTGATGGGACAAACCGTCTTATCAGAGCTCCGGAAACGACCTTTGCGGCCAGTGAACTGGAGCTACCAGCTTTTGGCTATAACGTTTTAAATAAGGATCTGAACCGCGTTCTTTATGATCTGGTGGTTGCTCATGAGCGGATTGAGCTGGTTGAAGATACAATCAAGTCCGTTTCTTGTGATGACCGACGCGCAACCCTTGAGCTCAGCAGTGCCCCTAACCTGTCCTGTCAGGTGGTCATTGGTGCGGATGGGCGCAATTCAGTGGTTCGCCGCTCCGCAGGTATTGAAACAAAGACCTGGACCTATCCTCAGGCAGCGCTTGTTCTCAATCTGAAGCACAGCTTACCACACTACAACACATCCACCGAGTTTCATCGTGAAACCGGGCCCTTCACAATGGTGCCTTTGCCGGGGAAAATATCCTCACTCGTTCATGTGGAAACACCCGAACGTGCGCAAGAACTGAATGCTCTGGAAGATGATGCGCTGGCGGCTGAGCTGGAGAAATTGAGCCAGTCCGTTCTGGGGGTGATCGAACTGGCGAGCGAGAGGCAAGTCTACCCTCTCTCGGGACTTACTGCTCTTTGCATGGGGGCACATCGTTCTTTGCTTATGGGCGAAGCTGCTCATGCCTTTCCACCCATTGGAGCGCAAGGGTTGAACCTTTCATTGCGTGATGTTGCCGTTGCAACTGAGTTACTCTGTGATGCGAAGCGGTCAAATGGTGATTTAGGGACTGCTGGGCTGCTAAAGAAATATGAGCGCAACCGAAAGGCAGATGTTGTGAGCCGGACAACCGCAGTTGATCTTCTCAACCGCTCATTGCTCACTGATGCCCTGCCCGTTCAGGTTTTGCGCAGTCTCGGGCTGTATACCGCTTCCCGAATCCCACTGGTTCGCCAGCTTTTGATGCGGGAGGGCATTGCACCCTCATGGAATTTACCTCATCTGATGCGTCCGCGAGACTGACACTCAAGGCAGCAACAGGCCAGACTGGATAAGATAAATAAGCGTTGGCAGTGTGATGACAGATGCAAGCGTTCCATAAAGCACCGCAGTTGATGCACGTTCCACATAACTGGAGTAATGCTGCGCCAGCACATATACATTTGCAGCTGGTGGAAGGGCTGCCATTAGCAGCGCTGTCGAAATCCACAGATGATCAATAGTGCCTACCCATTTCAGCAATAAAAATACAAGAAGCGGATGTGCGATGAGTTTGATTGCCAGCAGCAGCGGCAGTTCTCCGGCGGTTCTGCGGCTTGGTTGCAGCGCTATTGTGACCCCCATAGCAAACAACGCGCAAGGAGCTGCCGCTTGTCTTAAGAATGAAATGGTTTGATCCAGAGCGACTGGCGGCCTGAACTCGATTGCGGCGGCAAGAACGCCCGCAAATACTGCCAGAATGAAGGGATGGGTGATGATCTTTTTGATGATTTCAAACGCCAGAGGGCCAATTTTTATGTTTTGAGAGCCGCCGATGGACATCATCATTGGCACAAGAATAAACAGCAAAATTGTATCAAAACACAGGATCAGCGCTGTTGGCACAGCAGCGCCAGCTCCCAATACAGCCAGAGTAACGCCGGGGCCCATATAGCCGATATTTGAATAAGACCCGACGAGTGCCTGCACGGTGCTTTCGCCAATTTTTGCGCCCAGAAGAAACCGGGCAAAGCAGTAGGCTAGTGTAAACATGACAAAGGTGGAAAATGTGGTTATCGCAACAAAGTCAAAGGTCGCCAGCTCTTCCAGAGGGGTTTCAGAAAGAAGCTGAAAAAACAAAGCCGGTAGCGCCAGATACACCACAAAAAAGTTCATCCATGCAAGACCATCGCGGGAGAGTTTTGCACCACGCCCGGAAACAAAGCCGAGAAAAATCAGAAGGAAAAATGGCAGGGCCAAGTTTATTACATTCAGCATCGATTCCTTTTCCCAGTCAATTTTTCGGGTTCTCTTCTTTGATCCGCAGAATGAGTTGCTTTTAAAACGGCGATTAGCTAATCACCCTCACAGCTTCCATGTTGATTCAGCTAATCTACAGAGGTTGGCATGGGCACAGCAACGACACTATAGTATGTGAGTAAACGGAACTGGAAAGCTCCACCCGCCAAAGGCCAGTATGATCGCGAACAAAAAAAGTCACCCGCTGTCGACACGAGAAAAGCTTAGCTTTCGTTTGGAATGGCTGGCCTTAAGAGTTATTGGTGGAATTTTGCGTTCAATGCCATTGGATTGGGCTTCTGCATTTATGGGTAGCATGTGGCGTTTGATTGCGCCGATGACCCATCGTCATGCTCGCGCAAAAGCACATTTGATGACGGCTTACCCGGACATGTCGCTTAATGAAGCAGACAGGATGATCCGTGATATGTGGGAGAATCTGGGACGGGTTTCTGCTGAAACCGTCTTGCTTTCAAAAATCCACAAGGACCCAAGCCGCGTTACCTACGCAAATCCTGAGGTGTTTTCTCCTTCAGTTGGAGAGGGCGCTGTTCTGGTTACCATGCATTCAGGTAACTGGGAGGTTGTTTCAGATAAGGCAGAGGAATTGGGGCTGCCGCTGGCGGGCGTTTATCAAAAACTCAATAACCCCTTTTCTGAAGCGTATCTGGTTGAACGGAGGGACTTTCTTTACAAGCTCGGGCTTTATTGCAAAGGTCATGACACCGGTGCGAAGATTATCTCTATTTTGCGCAGAAAAGGATCGGTTGCTTTTGTTGCGGATGTGAGAGACAAGCGCGGTGTTAAGATTGAATTCTTCAAACAGCAGGCTGCTGCGACCCATATTCCGGCAGCACTTGCCCGCACCATGAACAAGCGGTTGATTGCGGTTGTTGCCCGTCGAAAAAAAGGGGCACGCTTTGAGATCCTCGCAAAAGAAATTCCGGTGGCCCGCACAAAAGACCGTGTTCAGGATGCGATTACCACAACACAGGCCATTCATGACCAGTTTGAAGAGTGGATCCGTGAAGAACCCTCCCAATGGATGTGGATCATGAAGAAGTGGATTTAGCAAAGCCGTCTGCGGGACTTAGCCCAAAGAGCCGATTTTGCACCGCATCATAATCTGTATACTCGCCTCCTGATTTAAAGCTGAGCCTGGGAGGGAGCTTGCCAGATGAAAACCTATCGTTCCTTTTATAAACCTTTAGCGATCGGTGCGCCTAAGCCATTTAGTGAGCCTCCTGTGGCTCTTGAGCGTATGATTCACTTTGTGCCGCCACATATAGAAAAAATGCGTGCAAAAATTCCTCAGATGATTTCTCAGGTAGATGTTATCCTTGGCAATCTTGAGGATGCAATTCCAGCTGATGAAAAGCTGAATGCCCGTGAAGGGTTTATTCAGATGGCAAATGAGAATGATTTTGGCTCAACAAAGCTTTGGACCCGTATCAACTCACTGGAAAGCCCCTGGGTTCTTGATGACATCACGGAGATCGTTACGCGCTGTGGTAACAAGCTGGATGTGATCATGCTGCCAAAGGTGAACGGACCCTGGGATATCCATTATCTTGATCAGTTGCTGGCTCAACTGGAAGCTAAGGCTGGCGTTACAAAGCCAATCCAGATCCATGCTATTTTGGAGACTGCGGAAGGTGTGAACAATGTTGAAGCCATTGCCAGTGCCAGCCCGCGCATGCATGGCATGAGCCTTGGCCCTGCGGACCTGGCGGCTTCTCGTGGCATGAAAACCACGCGCGTGGGTGGTGGGCACCCGGATTATCAAGTGCTGGCAGATGCGGAAGGAGAGGCTCCTCGCACACGTTACCAGCAAGACCTGTGGCATTACACTGTTGCTAAGATGGTGGATGCGTGTCTTGCTGCGGGTATTAAGCCGTTTTACGGGCCATTTGGTGACTTTAGTGATCCGGCGGCCTGTGAAGCTCAGTTCCGTAATTCCTTCCTCATGGGCTGCCTTGGCACCTGGACACTGCACCCAAGCCAGATCGGAATTGCTAAGGACGTCTTTTCTCCCGATCCTGATGAAGTAAAGTTTGCACGCCGTATTCTTGAGGCTATGCCCGACGGTACGGGGGCTGTGATGCTGGATGGGAAAATGCAGGATGATGCCACCTGGAAGCAGGCAAAAGTGATTTGTGACCTTGCTGATCTTGTGGATTCTAAAGACCCGGTTCTGGCAGAAGCTTACAAATAATCAATCATGAGGAGTAGTGCATGCTGCTCCTCAACCCTGATTGAAACGCCCTCAATGAATTGTGAGCGATAATTCATCCCCAAAGGGCATTTTTTGGCTGAATTGGACTGCATCTTGACACAGCGCTGCGCTATATATCTTGACAATACGTGTGCAACGTGACCTTTAAGGCGCCCGGACAAGAGATAATTTCTGCGAAAGCTTGGTGGATCATGGAGACAATCAGAACCGCGAAATTCAGAATAGGACAGGTCGTACGTCATCGCCTGTACCCATTCCGTGGCATCGTCTTCGATGTTGATCCCACATTCGACAATACCGATGAATGGTGGGAGTCAATTCCCGAAGAAGCACGCCCAGACAAAGACCAGCCGTTCTATCACCTGCTTGCTGAGAATGCGGAGAGTGAATATATCGCTTACGTTTCTGAGCAAAATCTGGAAAAAGATGACAGCGGCGAACCGGTGCGCCATCCTCAGGTGGATGAATTTTTTGACGAGACAACCGATGGCAGTTACATCGTCAAGGATGTGGAAATCCACTGAAGAGTTTGAATGCAAACCATCAAAACGGTCTGTTATCCCTTGAGGATAAAGAAAAACCCGAGGAAAGTATCCTCGGGTTTTTTGTGTTTAACAGCGAAACCAGACTTACTGATTTGCCTTGCGCTGCTGATCAATGAGCTTTTGGCGTGCAGCTTCAGCACGTTTTTGAAGCTCAGACTGCAAACGCTCCTGCTTCGCCTGAAGCTCTTCAGGTTTAATCGCCTCCCCATCATACACGCGGGTAAACCCTTTCAAGGTCAGGTCGAATGGACGCGCCTTACCCTGCTGGTTCAACGTTGTGATGATAAGCTTGCCACCCTTTTTCAGGCTACCGACGAAATTGTCATCAATGACCATTTCAGCGATACAAGCGTTTGGAAAACAGATTGTGTATTTTGCTTCAGACTGTTTGCCACCGTCAACCTGAACGCGAAGACCCGGCTGGATCAGCATTCCCGGAGGTACAGCAAGGTGCAGCAGTTTACGGCTTTCACCGGTCACTTCACGCACAACAGCTTGAGCAAGGAACTGGCCTGTGTCCGTGCGCAGTTCTTGTGTGATAAGGCAAAATTCCTTCTTGGATTTTGGATCGGTGTTACACACTTTAACCCAGGCATCGTTTGCCTGTGCAGTTTGTGCAACACTGGTGCCAGCGAAGCCAAGCGCGGCCATTGCTGCAATAATCCCACCAGTCAGAGCGCCCTTGAAATTAACGGCCATCCCAAATTTCCTCAAGTTTGATCCGAAGCATCGCTATGCCCCGACAATTTCGCAGCCAACCAGTCTTCAGGCTCGCAGCGTCTTGTTTGCTTGTTCGATGCCAAGCATACTCAGAACGGAGCTGAAAAAAAGGCAGCGTTCTTTTTAAATGCTACTTATGTACTCTTTAAACACGTCAGAAGCATTTTTCTACCTATAGATTGGGGTGGTTACTGTCCTTTTCCAAAGCCTCATAGGCTGAATTTTTCTCAGAATCGTTATATTGCTATTTTCTGCGGATGCCCTAGGAGAAATTCGAATGAGTCATTTCCGGTCCTATGTGAATGGAATAAATAAATTTGCGCTTGGTCTTGTTGTTGCTTCCGGTATTAGTGTTGCAACTTATTCTGGAACACGCGCTCAAGAGGCCGTTCCCTGGAGCCATGGGATTTCAATGCACGGCTCACCAGCCCTGCCAGCAGATTATACCCACCTGCCCTACGCAAATCCTCAGGCGCCCAAAGGCGGACGGCTTTCACTTGGTGTGCAAGGCACCTTTGACAGCCTGAATTCCTATGCGCTGAAAGGTGCGTGGACATCTGCCCGCGGTATGAAAGAGCGGCAGATGGGAAGCTACATTCTTGAAAGTCTCCTGCTGCGCAGTAACGACGAACCGTTCACGCTTTATGCACATCTGGCGGAAGCCGTGCGCATGCCCGATGAGCGAAACTGGATCGAGTTCCGGCTGAACCCGGCAGCGAAGTTCTCTAATGGAGATCCCTTAAGCGTAGAAGACGTGATTTTCTCGCTGGAAACCATTCGGGATCATGGCCGCCCTCCTTTTTCGCGCTGGTACAGCAAAGTGGTCAGGTTTGAGAAAACTGGCGAGCGGTCTATCAAGCTGCATTTTAAAGATGGGAGTGACCGGGAACTGCCGCTGCTGATTGCACTTGCACCGATTTTCAACAGCCGGACAACTGATGCCAAGAGTTTTGGTAATACCACATTGACGCCGCCCGTGGGCACTGGCCCCTACGTGTTCTCCGAGATCAATCCAGGACGGCGTACCATCTATACCCGCCGTGATGACTATTGGGCCAAAGACCTGCCGCAAAAAATCGGTTTTGATAACTTTGATGAGGTAGTTGTCGATTACTTCCGTGATTACAACGCTTTACAAGAAGCTTTTCGCAAAGGTGATACGGAGGCACTCCTCTACGAGAACCCAAGCCTTTGGGGAAACGCGGGTAATTTTCCTGCATTCGAAGAAGGAAAGGTGGTGAAGGATGTCTTTGAACGCGGAACCCCTCCGCACGCAACCGGAATCGCCCTTAATACCCGCCGTGAACGCTTTGCAGACAAACGGGTCAGGCAAGCACTGGGAATGTTGCTCGACTTTAAGTGGATTAACAGAACTCTGTTCAACGGGCTTTACAAGCGTGTAGATGGTTACTGGGATAATTCAGAGCTTTCTTCCATTGGACGCCCTGCAAACGAGTTGGAAAAGAAACTACTTGAGCCTTTCCCCGGTGTTGTTACTGAGGAAGTCATGGCAGGTACCTGGCGACCTTCCGAGGCGGACGGGTCTGGGCGAGATCGTAAAGTGTTGCGCAATGCGCTCAACCTGTTCAAGCAGGCTGGCTATACATTGGATCAGGGAAAACTGGTGCATGGGGTAACCGGAGAGCAGTTTGCTTTTGAAGTGCTGGTGCGTTTAGAGGATGAGGAAAAGGTCGCCCTCGCATTACAGCGAACAGCCAAACTACTGGGAATTGACTTAAGTGTACGGATGGTTGATGCGGCTCAGTTTGAAGAGCGCCGGGTTGCATTTGAGTTCGATGCTCTGGTCAACATATGGTATTCATCTCTCTCCCCTGGTGGAGAACAATATGCACGCTGGTCTTCACAAGCAGCTGATACGAAGGGATCGCGCAATATTGTAGGCGCAAAAGAACCTGCTATTGATGCGCTGATTGATGCATTGGTTGCAGCCCGCAGCCACGAAGAGTTCGTTGCAGCTGTACGTGCTTTTGACCGGGTTCTGATTTCCGGTTTTTACGCAATTCCGCTTTACTATCCTCCTGCTGAGTGGGTGGCACGGTGGACCACTGTTGAGCATCCGGCCCAAACACCGCTTTATGGATTTCAATACGATAGATGGTGGAAGGCACCTAAAGAGTAGATAAGCCACAAAAAATGAGGCTGCGTTCTTGAAGAGCGCAGCCTGTTTTACAAAAGTGTTTTTTAACAAAGATGTCGAATCTCCAATTTTGCAGTCGTTTAGCGGACTTACCTTGAATGATACTGTCAACTTCTGATGCCATAGCCAATCACAGCACAACAGGTGTCTGGGGAAATATTACCCTTGATATGCTGTTTCGGCGTGCTGCGCAGAAAAACCCTAACCGACTTGCTCTGGTAGATGCCCCTGACCGGGAGATTTGGACGGGCGGTGCGCCCCGGCATCTGACTTACGCTGAGGCTGAGAAAGAAATCAGCCGTATTGCAGGGTTCTTTGCAGCTGTGGGGATGGAGCCCGATCATATTCTGGGAATACAATCCCCCAATACGGTCGACAATGTTCTTTGTATTCTGGGTGCATTGCGTGCTGGTTTAATTGTCTCACCTTTTCCGCTGCACTGGCGTCATTCGGAAATCCTGCGTGCTTTAAGCACTGTGGATGCCAAGGCCCTCATTACCGCTGACCGGGTTGAAACACGCATGCTTGGTGAAGAAGCTCGCGATGCGGCAGCGGATTACTTTTCGCTTCGCTTTGTCTTTGGCCTCGGTCAGGACATCCCGGATGGCCTGATCGATATGGGGCCGATGCTGGCAGAAAATGGGGATTCATTTCCCGAACCCGTTGTTGATCGCGGCGCGACGCCAGCCAATCACATTGCAACACTCACCTGGGGCCACTCTGGCACTGAAATCAGTCCGATTGCCCGCAGTCATAACCACTGGGTTTCCACAGGGCTCATGCCCTTTCTGGAAACACGGCTGGAACCGGGCGCGCGTTTACTGCTGCCATATATTCTCTGCGGAATAACCGGGATTGGTGCAGGTTTGGTGCCATGGCTTTTGAGTGAAGGGACATTGCATTTGCATCATCCTCTCGCGTTATCCACACTAACCGATCATGCAAGATCTATTGAAGCCAATTATATTTTAACGCCCGGACCACTTGCAGGGCATCTGGATGATGCACTTGAGGGGTGGAGTACGACGACTGTTGCAGCATGGCCAATTACCTCCCCTACCCCTACACCACATCGTGCTCAGGGTGAAATGGCGGATATTCATGTGCTGGATGAATATGCTTTGGTTGCACACTTGCGCGGACACTCGGAGCTTCCGGTACCTCTGCTTTCCGGTGATCAATATGCTCCAAGTACATCTACTCATGGACCATGTCTGATTAACATAGAACCTGTTGAAATCTATAGAGAATTTTCTAGAGAGGTAACTCCTTCTGAAGCAAATTATCATCTGAAACTCAAGGGGGCGATGATACCAGACGCAGCGTGGATCTCAGGCGCATCAGCACTTTCCTTTTTCAATAATGAGAGTGGAGAACAAGGCTTAATTACCGAAATTCCCGTGAGCGTACACAGTGTTACTGGGTCTATTCATGGCTTTGGCACACCAGGAAAAAGCGCACCCGGACTTTTGGAGCTGGAGCATCTGGACCTTGTATACAGTGAATTCTCGGGGGTAAAAGAAGCAGCTGCTTTTCTGGTAGAAGATGACTTACTGGGTGCGCGCCTGATGGTTGCAGTGGTGCCGTCTGAAGGTCTTCTTGTCGATGTGGAAGGCTTTTATTCGTATCTTGATGCATCACGGGTAAGCTTGGCAATGATGCCCCACCGAATTTTGTCTTTAAGGGCTTTACCAAGGACAGAAGACGGGCAGATTGACCGGGAAAAACTAAGCAATCGCCGCCAACCCAGACCAGTGGAAGCAGTTGCATGAGAGAATGAATGAGCGGAGACCACCAGATATTGGAGCATGAAACACAAGATGCCAGTTGGGGGAAAATCCTTCTGATTGCGCCTGTGCAAAATCATGTATTCGATATGCTGGAGCCACTGACAGTTCTGTCGGATCGCCTCGTAGCTGTGCGTAACAGCCCTCAGTTGTCTCATGAATTGCGTGGTACTAACGTTCTTCCCATTTGCATTCTCCTGCCCTGGCAGGAAGATAATCCGCCGGAGCTTGAAGCATTAACGGAAGAAATTCGCCAGTTTCGAAAAGGACCTGGGGTTGAAGTTCCGCTTCTTGTCATCACAAATGGCAATGCGCGAGTACCGCTGGATTTAAAACCAAGTGCAGTGGTGAGCGATGCAATTCCACCTGACGTGCTTTTACCGCGTATTGCCGGATTGAGACGCCTTGCCAACAGGGCTGAGGAAGCCCGGTTGCGACGCGGCTTGTTTGGGCCGCTTCCTGAATACAAGACCGAGTTTGGACCACTTAAATCTGCAGGCTTACTTGTTGCCGGATTTGGAAGCCATTTTGGGCGTACACAAGCACTTCTGGATCTGCCCGTTGAGATTGTTGGTGGGCTTTCTTCGGAGATGACAGAGGATTATCTTACAGAACGCCGGTTTGAGGTTGTGCTGATTGACATGCCTGCCTGGCAGGCCTGCGAAGAAATTGAACGGCTACGGGCCGACCCAAGATATTTCAATCTGCCGATCCTCGCTCACAGTGCGGATGAGGAATCTGCGCATCTTTTATACTCAGCTGGTGCAACTGATGTTTTGCTGGGTGATGTGAGTGATAAGGTGCTGACGGGTCACATTATCAGCGCGATCCGGGCAGGACGGCGCCAGAGACTTACGGATGCAATACTGACTGTGTCCAGCCAGTGGCTGACACGGCAAGATAATGAAGATTATCTGTCAGAAAAAACCTATAGCAGCTATCTGAAGCTACTTGAAGAATCCACGAAACGACGCGGTGAATGTGTTTATGAGCTTAATCTGCTTGAGTTGATTGAGCGTTTTACTGGCAATAACCCGCAGGCCTTCGCGCAGCACCAAACCTACTGGAGCGGTACGGTGCTTTCCATCGCAATGGCAGTCTGCCGGGACGAGGATTTTGTCGCAAATGTTGAAGGTCGCGGTCCTGTAGCGGTTCTGCGTAGCAAAAAGGGCTTGGAGCAACTTTCTAACCGCGTGCTCGTTATGGTGCGTACAACTGGCTTAGGTAACGGTTGACCACCTGAGAAGCCTCACAAAATTGTGAGAGTTTTTCTGCGCGATATGGAGTACTTCTGACTAGTTCGAACATACTTGCAAGTACCCTGGGATGAGAGTTTTGATGTCTGGTCAAGCCCCGATTGTTATCGATGTTATTTCTGATGTTATGTGTCCGTGGTGCTTCATTGGAAAGCGCCGTTTGGAAAAAGCGCTCATGATGTTACCTGACAGTGCTGTCAAAGTTCAGTGGCACCCCTATCAACTTGATGCGAGTTTGCCAGTTGAAGGTAAGGACCGGAAGACTTATCTGGAAGAAAAATTTGGTGGCGCAGAACGCGCAAAGCAAGCTTATGCTCACGTGCGCAATGCAGGTAGTGAAGAAGATATCGACTTTCAGTTTGAGGCAATCACTAAATCACCCAATACCATAAACAGTCACCGATTAATCCGTTGGGCGCGTGCTGATGGCATGCAGGATGCTATGGTGGAAGAGCTGTTTAAGCTATACTTCACTGAAGGTGCTGATTTAACTGATAAAAAAGTCCTTATTACCGCAGCAGAACGCGCTGGATTGAATGGTGCTTTGGTTTCTGAGCTTTTGGATACAGATCAGGATATCAAGGAAGTTGAAGCCGATGTTTTCCGTGCCCATGAGATAGGTGTGACCGGAGTGCCTTTCTTCGTGATTGATGGCCGGTTTGCAGTAGCAGGCGCGGAAAACCCTGAAACTCTGGCGGCAGCTATTCGTCATGCTGAAGAAACAAAAACTGCGGAATAGCCTCAGCTCGCAAAATGGTTGATACTGCATGTAAGGTTGACTTGCGAATATGCGATAATCTTATCCAGCAAGAAAGCACTGCGTTTTTTGTGGAATGAGATTACTTGCAGAAGGAAGTTCAGCCCTTTTGACTGATCGCCATTAGAGGCCATTTTGATGAGTAAACGCAGAGTGCTTCTCTTTTTGTTTTCCTCTCCTGTGGTTTTTTGGGTGTTTGCTGTTCTTGTCGTATTACTTGCAGGCGAGCTTGCGGAATGCGAAGTCTTTGAAGGTGCTGCCAGTCCCTGTTCCATTTCAGGCTATGAGTTTGGGGAGCAGTTGCATTCTTTAAGCATGTTCGCCCTTTGGGGGCTGCTGCTTATTCCCATCCTATGGGGATATATGATTGTTGGCTGGGCTGCCTATGAAATAGCAGCTTACATCTACCGCCGCTTTAAAAAGTAAAATACAGATTTCCTTTGTCCGAATGCAAAAAGCCGGAGCATATGCCCCGGCTTTATTTTCGTTCGCAATGTAGTGCAACTATTATCCACGCAGGATAGAACGGCCTGCAAACACGCCCTGAACACCCAGCTCTTCTTCGATACGGATAAGCTGGTTGTACTTAGCCATACGGTCGGAACGGGACAGAGAACCAGTTTTGATCTGGCCACAGTTGAATGCAACTGCCAGATCAGCAATGGTGTTGTCTTCTGTTTCACCAGAACGGTGAGACATAACAGAGGTGTAGCTTGCACGGTGTGCCATATCTACAGCTTCCATGGTCTCAGTCAGGGAACCGATCTGGTTCACTTTCACGAGGATGGAGTTTGCAGTGTCGGTTTTGATGCCGCGAGCAAGACGCTCGGAGTTGGTTACGAACAGATCGTCACCTACGAGCTGACACTTGTTGCCGATTGCAGCGGTCAGAGCTTTCCAGCCGTCCCAGTCTTCTTCAGCCATACCGTCTTCGATGGAGAAGACCGGATACTTAGCTGTCAAGTCTTCAAGGTAACGAACCATTTCGTCTGAGCCGAGGATCTTGTCTTCGCCCTTCAAGTGGTATTTGCCGTCCTTGTAGAACTCGGTGGATGCAGCATCAAATGCGAGCATCACGTCATCACCAGGGGTGTAGCCTGCTTTTTCGATTGCTTTGAGAACGTAACCAATCGCCAGATCAGTGGAACCGATGTTTGGCGCAAAACCACCTTCATCACCAACGTTGGTGTTCAGACCATCCGCAGACAGACCTTTTTTCAGGTTGTGGAAGATTTCACAGCCCATGCGAACAGATTCACGCAGAGAGCTTGCACCCACTGGCATGATCATGAATTCCTGGAAATCAATTGGGTTATCAGCATGCTCACCGCCATTGATGATGTTCATCATGGGAACTGGCAGGGTGCGTGCGCCAAAACCGCCAACGTAACGGTAAAGTGGCATAGCAGCTGCTTCTGCTGCTGCTTTTGCAACAGCGAGGGAAACGCCGAGGATTGCGTTTGCACCAAGACGGGCTTTGTTTGGAGTGCCGTCAAGCTCAATCATTGCGCGGTCGATTTTGATCTGATCTTCAGCGTCCATACCGCCGACAGCATCAAAAATCTCGCCGTTTACAGCTTCAACTGCGTCCTCAACACCTTTGCCGAGGTAACGCTCACCGCCATCGCGGCGTTCAACAGCTTCAAATGCACCAGTGGAGGCGCCGGACGGAACAGCTGCCCGACCAAAAGAGCCGTCTTCCAAAAGCACATCAACTTCAACAGTTGGGTTACCCCGGCTGTCGAGGATTTCGCGACCAATAATGTCGATGATAGCAGTCATCTTTGAGTACTCCAGTGTACTTGTCGAGTGTGGAATTTAGGCTCACAGGGTTGTAACCGACCCGCTTTATCTAAGGAAGAGAAGAGGTACTGAACCTCTTCAAAACCATGGGAATAAAAGGCTCTATTTTGTCGCAGCACTAAGTAAAAACGCCTGATTTTGCAGATATTTTAGGCTTAGTGAAATATCTAAAGGGCAAATGTGCCGGTTTTGGATATGCGGTCAAACTCCTGCAACCACTGCAACAGATCCTTAAGTCGGTTCAAAGGAATCATATTTGGACCGTCAGATGAGGTGGTGTTGTCAGGATCATCGTGAGTTTCAACGAACAACCCTGCAATACCAACGGCAACAGCTGCACGCGCAAGTGTTGCAACGAATTCACGTTGCCCACCAGAAGAACCACCCAGACCACCAGGCTGCTGAACGGAATGGGTTGCGTCAAACACAACAGGAGCACCCATATTTGCCATGATTGGCAGAGCACGCATATCAGAAACAAGTGTGTTGTAACCAAAGGTTGCGCCGCGTTCGCAGAGCATCACATTGGAGTTGCCGCTCTCCACGATCTTGGTCATGACGTTTTTCATGTCCCAGGGTGCCAGAAACTGGCCTTTTTTGACGTTGATTACACACCCGGTTTTTGCGGCTGCAACGAGCAGGTCTGTTTGACGACACAGATAAGCCGGGATTTGCAGCACATCACAAACTTCAGCTACAGGTGCACAGTGAGATGGCTCATGCACGTCTGTGATAACTGGCAGGCCATAGGTTTCCTTTATTTCAGCAAAGACTTCCAAACCACCTTTCATGCCCATGCCACGGCTGGCAGACAGACTTGTGCGGTTTGCTTTGTCGTAGCTTGCCTTAAAGACCAAACCGATGTTCAGGGCCTGCGCAATTTCTTTAACAGCCTGTGCCATTTCCATTGCATGTGCGCGGCTTTCCATCTGGCAAGGGCCAGCAATCAGCGCAAACGGTTTGTCATTGGCGAAGACAGCGTTTCCGACAGAAACTTGAGCGTTCGGTTGAGACACGAAGGGTTCTCCTTAAAGGCGTGAGAATAGTCCAAGAGCTGATTAGGCTCTTCCCTTCAAAAATACAAGTGCAATGGCTTTAGAATGTAACAGGACGCAGTTTTCCGCAGGTTTTGTGCAGTATTTTCAAAACCTGCGAACAGCGTTTGGCCACAATGAGTTTCATGATCACCCTGTCACATAATTGCTCACGAATTCCGTAAAAGTTATTCTACCCCCCAAGGGAGATGGACATTTCCGGGGTCTTACCCATGATAACCACAAGACTTTTGGCATCTGTTTTTAATGTCACCCCATAGGTTTTGGCGATTTTGTCTTTTTCCTTGTCGTAACTTGCCTGTAGAATTGCAACTTGTTTTCTCAGGTCATTCAGCTGCTTGACTTGCTTGTTTGCCTTGTCCCACTCCTGTGCGGTCTTATCCAGGTAAGCGTTAAGTTTCTTGTAGTTGTCATTGCCAGCAAGCTGCTTACGATCACCACCAGCAGCATCTACCATTCTTTTAATTGCTTTGGAGACCTCAACCAGATTTCGATCTACTTTGGTGTAAGTCACTTCCGCTTTTGCCAGAGTTTTAATTGCTTTATCTATCTTTTCAATATCACCTGCAATCTTCAAAAGCTTGGGATCTTCTTCAACAAGAGCCATGTAGGTTTTTTCAATTCCGGTTTTGTCGCTCATCACCTTCTCAAAGCGAGCAACATCTTTCGCCGGGAGCTTGTACTTTTTCTCCATTTCCTTTTTAAAGGCGGCTGCCCCCTTTATAAACTCGGAGACATTTTTGTATTTTTTGAGTGCCTTTGGCATGTACCCCTCCCGCTTATTTGACATTGTGAGGCACTGGCAATTTATCGGATGTAACTTGACCAACAACACTTCAGATCGCGCTTTGGTAAAAAAACTCCTTGCTTGATTTGTAATATTTGTCCTGTCTGCGGAGATGAGGCCGGAGAACAAGTCTCACTGCCTCACTCAGTTACAGATACAACATTCAGATGACCCAAGAATTGTCTGTTCCGATATACCCATCATTCAGCAAACGCTCAACAATCTCGTCGGCCAGGTCATCTACTGTTTTTGACTGTGTTTTCAGGTTTAGTTCTGGCTTCTCGGGCGGTTCGTACGGGCTGCTTATTCCCGTAAAGTTTTTGATCTGGCCCGTTCTGGCTTTGGCGTAGAGCCCTTTGACGTCGCGAGCCTCGCATTCCTCTAAGGATGTATTGACGAAGATTTCAAAGAACTCCCCCTCCTCCATGAGGTCACGGGCGAGCTGACGTTCTGCTTTGAATGGGGAAATAAAGGAGACAAGGGTGATCAGACCAGCGTCGACAAACAGCTTTGCCGTCTCTGCCACACGGCGGATATTTTCCACCCGGTCGGCGTCAGTGAAACCTAAATCCCTGTTAAGGCCGTGGCGAATATTATCACCATCAAGCAGATAGGTGTGGCGGCCAAGACTATGCAGTTTTTGCTCCACTGCATTTGCAATGGTGGATTTACCAGAACCTGACAGGCCAGTGAACCACAGGACAGCAGGTTTTTGCCCTTTCAGACGACCACGTGCTTTTTGATCGATATCCAGCGCCTGACGATGCACATTGGTCGCACGGCGCAGACCGAACCAGATGAGTCCTGCACCTACTGTTTCATTGGTCATCCTGTCAATCAGAATGAAACTGCCGGTATCGCGGTTAACTTCATAAGGATCAAAAGCAATAGGCTCAGACAGGGCCAGATTACAAAAAGCAATCTCGTTAAGCGTGAGTTGCTTGGCAGCATGTTGGTCAAATGTATTGACATCCACCTTGTGCTTGATTTCAGTTACGCTGGCGCTCACGGTTTTTGTACTGCATTTGAGCAGATATGGCCGACCGGGCAACATGGCGTTTTCGGACATCCATATGAGATGAGCGGCAAACTGGTCACTCATGTCCGGGCGCGCTTTAGCAGGCGTAAGCACGTCACCGCGAGAAATATCGATCTCATCAGTAAGTGTGAGGGTGACCGATTGTCCGTTTTCTGCACGCAGCAGATCTCCATCCATGGTGACAATCCGCTCCAGACGACTGGTTTTGCCAGACTGGGCCACGCAGATTTCATCACCCACGCTGATTGCACCGCCACGCACTGTGCCACTGTAACCGCGAAAGTCCAAATTGGGGCGATTGACCCATTGCACGGGAAAGCGGAAGGCCGTCTCGCTGGTGTGCTGGTCCAGTTCAACGGTTTCAAGATGTTCCAGAAGTGTCGGGCCATTGAACCAGCTCAAATTTTCGCTGGCGCTGGTAACGTTATCACCATAACGAGCTGACAGCGGAATAACCTGGCGGCTGTCAAAATCAAAGCCGGAGGAGAAACTTTCAAATTCTGCTTTGATCTCCTCAAAACGGGCCTGATTATAATCCACCAGATCGATTTTATTCACCGCCAACACCACGTGGCGCACGCCAAGCAGAGAAGCGATGAAGGCATGGCGGCGGGTTTGTGTCAGCAAGCCTTTGCGTGCATCCACCAGCAGGATGGCAAGGTCTGCGGTGGATGCTCCGGTTACCATATTACGGGTGTACTGCTCGTGACCCGGCGTGTCTGCCACGATGAACTTGCGCTTATCAGTCGAGAAAAAACGATAGGCCACATCAATTGTAATGCCTTGCTCACGTTCTGCTTCCAAGCCATCCACGAGCAGTGCCAGATCTATGTCTTCGGCCACAGTGCCATGTTTGCGGCTATCTTTTTCCAGTGCTGCAAGCTGATCCTCAAATAACAGCTTGCTGTCGTAAAGTAGGCGCCCGATCAGGGTCGATTTTCCGTCATCCACACTTCCGCAGGTTAAAAACCGCAGAAAGCCCTTACTTTCTTGCGCAGAAATATAGGTGGTCAGATCAAAGGCGTTTTTGACTTGTGCGATTTTATTCATCCTAGAAATACCCTTCCCGCTTTTTCTTTTCCATGGAGCCAGAGCTGTCGTGGTCTATCAGTCGACCACTGCGCTCAGACGTACGGGCAATGAGCATTTCGCTAACGATGTCTTCCAGAGTATCGGCTTCAGATTCCACCGCGCCAGTCAGCGGGTAACAACCAAGAGTTCTGAAACGCACGTTGCGATGTTCAACTTTTTCGTCAGGTTGTAGTTTGAAACGATCATCATCAAGCATCAGGAGTGTGCCATCGCGTTCTACCACCGGACGCTTTGCTGAGAAATAAAGCGGTACGATATCAATACCTTCTGCCAGAATGTATTGCCAGATATCCAGTTCGGTCCAGTTGGAGAGCGGGAATGCGCGGATGGTTTCCCCCTTAGCAACGCGAGCATTATAAAGTGACCACAGTTCCGGCCTCTGGTTCTTTGGATCCCAGCCATGATTGGCAGAGCGGAACGAAAACACCCGTTCTTTTGCCCGAGATTTTTCCTCATCCCGACGCGCACCACCAAAGGCAGCATCAAATCCGTACTTGGTCAGCGCTTCTTTAAGCGCTTCGGTTTTCATGATGTGAGTGTAGTTGGCGCTGCCATGATCGAAGGGGTTGATGTTGTTTTTCACCCCTTCTGCATTTGTGTGCACCAGCAGGTCCAATCCATATTGTTGAACCGTATGATCGCGAAAGGAGATCATGTCCTTAAACTTCCAAGTCGTATCCACGTGCAAAAGCGGAAACGGGAGTTTGGACGGATAAAAGGCCTTTAGCGCAAGGTGCAACATGACAGCGCTGTCTTTGCCGATGGAGTATAGCATGACAGGCTTGTCAAACTCCGCAGCAACTTCGCGAATTATATGAATGCTTTCATTTTCTAAACGCCGCAAGTGCGACTGCCGGCAACTGCCCATCTGGTGTCCCCAAAGAAACTTGTTTGATCAATTGGGGTAAATTTTAGAGATGGAAACTCTGCTTGCCGAAGTCTACCAACCCGACCTTAAGCCATAATGAGAAATAATTTTTTCGTCAGCAACCGCTAGAAAGCACGGATTTGCGAAGGCCTTGTCTTGTGGGGTTTTGAGCTTGCCATATTCAAGCGGAGCGCCTCCCTCCACAATCACTTTGCCCCCAGCAGCACACAAGATAGCCTGTCCGGCCGCTGTATCCCATTCCATAGTAGGTTCCATACGCGGATAAAAATCAGCTTTACCTTCTGCAAGGCGGCAAAACTTTAAGGAAGATCCGGCAGAGACAATAGATGAATTTTCGAGCTTAGCGAGCAATGAGTTGGTACGCTCGCTTCTGTGTGAACGACTGGCTAAGACGCGCAACTCATCGGAGAATGTCACACAGTGCATTTCCCTTTCATCAGTAATGTCCAGTCCGTTGATGTCTGCACGAAAAGCGCCTTTGCCTGTCTCGCCCCAGAACAATTCGTGCGTCACAGGCGCATATATAACGCCTTGCGTTGGCACACCATTTTCTATCAGCGCAATGTTAACTGTGAACTCACCATTTCTGCTGATGAATTCACGCGTGCCATCGAGAGGGTCAACGAGAATGAAGCGTGCGCCAATCTCCGGCATTTCACCCGCAGCCATGGCTTCTTCCGCTATGACCGGTATATCAGAGCAGAAAGTTGCCAGGTGTTTCAAAATTATATCTTCGGCTTGCTGGTCGGCAATCGTGACGGGGGTACCATCTGCTTTTGTATCAGATTGAAATTCGTTTTCATAAATTTCCAAAATGCGCTGACCAGCTTCCAGTGCTGCAAGTTTAAAGCCTTCGATCACAGTTGTACCTTTAATCACAGTTTTGCTCTTCTAACTGTGGGTTTTAAAGCAGCATCTTGGATAGAAACAAGAGTGCTTCACAATTTCGCGATAATTGACTGCGAATGAAGCTAATAAGAGAAAGAAAATTCAGATTTCGGGTGATCTAAGCATAGTTTCCTACGACATTTTATTGCGAGCCATTGACGATGTCTGATGGCTGTCCATAAATATCAGAAACAGTGCTTGCGATCTCCCTTGACCTAAGGAATTCAAATATATGACACGTGCAATACGAAAAGCAGTTCTCCCGGTGGCAGGTCTGGGCACCCGATTTTTGCCTGCAACAAAGGCGGTACCAAAAGAGATGCTTACCATTTTGGATCGCCCGATCATTCAATACGTAGTTGATGAGGCACGTGCGGCAGGAATTGAACATATTGTATTTGTAACCGGGCGGAATAAACAGGTGATCGAAGATCACTTTGATATTGCCTACGAGCTGGAAGAAACACTACGTCTCCGCAAGAAGGAAAATGCGCTGGAGTTGCTGGAGAAAATCCGACCATCAGCAGGGACCACCAGCTTCACTCGTCAGCAAGAACCATTAGGTCTGGGGCATGCGATCTGGTGCGCGCGCGATATTATCGGCAATGAACCTTTTGCGATCCTGCTACCGGACATGCTTATGAAAGCACCTAAGGGCTGCCTTTCACAAATGGTTGAAGCTTATGAGGCCCATGGTGGCAACGTGATCTCTGTTGAAGAAGTGCCGTGGGAGCAGACCCACAATTATGGTATCGTTGAGCGTGGAGCACCACGTGCGGACGAGACCTTTGCCATTACGGGAATGATAGAAAAACCAGCACCGGGGACTGCGCCTTCTAATCTTTACATCAATGGCCGTTATATTCTTCAGCCTGAAATCTTTGAGCTTCTGGCAAAGCAAAACAAAGGTGCTGGCGGGGAAATTCAGCTAACAGACGCTATGCTGGCTCTGATGGGTAAGCAGGCCTTCCATGGTGTGGAATTTCGTGGAAAAACCTACGATTGCGGGTCTCGCTCTGGTTTTCTTTCAGCCAACATCGCCTATGCACTAGACGATGCAGAACTGGCCGTGCAGCTTCGTCCAATGCTGGAAAAGCTCATCTAACCGGCTGAAGATTTTGGAAGGTTGAAATGGAAAGAGTTCTTGTAACAGGCACTGCTGGTTTCATTGGTAATGCCGTGGCTCTTCGTCTGTTGCAAGACGGATATCATGTGATCGGCCTCGATTGTGTTACCGATTACTATGATGTGACTTTAAAAGAAGAACGGCTGAAACGCCTGACTTCCTCCAACCATTTTACCGAGGAACATGTTCGGCTTGAAGATGCAGAGGCTGTTATGCGCATCTTCAGGCAACACTCCCCTTCCCGCGTGATCCATCTGGCTGCGCAGGCTGGGGTGCGTTATTCTTTAGAGAGCCCACAAAGTTATGTGGACGCCAATGTGACGGGCTTTCTTTCCATTTTGGAAGGAGCTCGCACACATGCGGTTGAGCACCTTGTTTATGCATCCACCAGTTCTGTTTATGGACTGGATGAAACCATGCCATTGTCCACACATCGGGGAGGTAATCATCCGGTTTCGTTTTATGCCGCCACGAAAAAAGCTAATGAAGCAATGGCGCATTCTTATGCCCATCTGTTCGACATCCCTTGCACGGGCCTGCGTTTCTTTACCGTTTATGGTCCCTGGGGGCGACCAGATATGGCCCTCTTTAAGTTTACCAAGGCAATTTTAGAGGGTGATCCGGTTCCGTTGTTTAACAACGGTAACATGATCCGCGACTTCACTTATATCGATGATATTGTTGAAGGTATTGTTCGCATTGCCAATTTACCGCCCAAGCGGGATGCCAGCTGGGATGGTAAAATCGCAGACCCGGCAAACTCTAGTGCTCCCTATCAGGTGTTTAACATCGGAAATAGCGATCCGGTTCAGCTCATGGACTATCTTGGTGCCATAGAAGAGGCACTTGGCATGGAGGCGGAAAAAGAGTTCCTGCCGTTTCAGCCGGGAGATGTTGCCGCGACCTTTGCAGATGTAACAGATTTAATCGAGGCGACAGGCTTTAAGCCGCAAACCTCTGTAAAGACGGGGGTTGCAAACTTCGTCAAATGGTATCGGGATTACTACAATGTCTAGGAGATCCCAAGGTGCCGCTCTATGGAAGAAATTGTCTCGGTTGTCGGGCTTGGTTATGTAGGTTTGCCAGTTGCTTGTGCACTTGCACAGGCGGGCATCACTGCCATTGGTTACGATGTTGATCGTAATCGTGTTCAAGAGCTGAATAACGGGTATGATCGTACGTCCTCAGTCAACACGTCCGAACTATCCTCCTCCAAGTTACGCCTCACCTATTCTGCGCCTGATATCCGACAAGCCCGCATTCATATTGTTGCGGTACCCACTCCGATCAATCAATCAAAGCGGCCAGACCTTGGACCGATAAAAAAAGCCTCCAGAACTGTTGGGGCTTTCATGAAACCCGGTGATATAGTGGTTTATGAGTCAACGGTTTATCCCGGAGCAACGGAAGAGATTGCCGTTCCGTTGCTAGAGCGGGAATCTGGGCTGCGTTACCAGCAGGACTTTCAGATTGGTTATTCACCTGAACGCATCAATCCGGGTGACAAGAAACACAGCCTTGCTAATCTTTTAAAGATTGTATCCGCCAGTTCCAATGATGCACTGGAAACACTTGCAGTACTTTATGGCAGGATCATCAAAGCTGGGATTTATCAAGCTCCTTCCATTCGAGTGGCTGAGGCTGCAAAGGTGATTGAGAATACCCAACGGGATTTGAACATTGCCCTGATGAATGAACTGAGCATGCTATTCCACGCCATGGATATCGACACCCGCGATGTTCTCGAAGGAGCCTCAACCAAATGGAATTTCCTGCCTTTTCACCCGGGTTTGGTTGGAGGGCACTGTATCGGCGTGGATCCTTACTACCTGACTGATAAAGCACATCAGCTTGGCTTTTCTCCGCAAGTAATCCTTGCTGGACGCGGGACGAATGAGAGTATGAGCCGATTTATTGCCACTGAAGTCATACAGGGATGCGTCAAGCTTGCACGGCCTATGCCACCTCGTATTGCCGTTTTGGGCATTACTTACAAGGCAGATGTTCCTGACACACGTAATTCCAAGGTTATTGACCTTATCAGAGAGTTAGAGCGCTTTGGTGCGGATGTTCTGGCGATCGACCCATTGGCGAGTGCTGAACACACAATGGAACACTATGGTGTTGAACTTTATGAGGATTTGCCTACAGGAGATTGCGACGCGGTGATCCTTGCTGTTCCACATTCTGTTTTTTTTGAGAAGGAGGATCGCTGGGATATGGTTGAGCGCTATTTGAGTACAGACAAGGTGTTTGTTGCGGACCTTCACGGCCTTTTACTGCGGGAGAAGACGCCTGCGCACGTGCTGCTATGGCGCCTATGAGAAAGGCCTGGATGATCTCGCAGCCAAGCCTTGTCTCGTTCATATTTTAAAAACCTAGGCCCATACGTAAGGTTCAATATCACCCCTCGCCCAGTCTTCCTTGGTTTTTTGGCGGAACTCTTCAAACCGACCTTCATCGATGGCGTCACGGATACCCTGCATAAGATATTGATAATAAGCAAGGTTATTCCATGTAAGCAACATAGCCGCCAGTCCTTCGTTTACGCGCACCAGGTGGTGCAAGTAAGCGCGGGAGTATTTGGAGGTTGCTTCGCAGTCCGACAGTTCATCCAAAGGACGCGGGTCTTCTGCATGGCGGGCGTTCTTTAAGTTCACCTTGCCGAAACGGGTGTAAGCCAGACCATGGCGGCCTGCGCGGGTTGGCATGACACAATCGAACTGGTCGATGCCGCGTGCGACGCTTTCCAGAATGTCTTCCGGGGTGCCGACGCCCATGAGGTAGCGTGGCTTGTCCTTCGGCATCGCCGGTGTGGTGATTTCCAGCATCTTCAGCATGACCGCCTGAGGTTCACCTACTGCAAGACCTCCGACGGAGTAACCTTCCATAGGCAGTTCACCGAGACGCTGAGCGGATTCAATGCGCAGCTCCGGGACGTCGCCACCCTGTACAATGCCATAGAGTCCTTGACCTTTTTCCGGTCCGCCCATCTTTTCGAACTGTGCGCGAGAGCGCTCTGCCCAACGCAGCGAGAGCTGCATGGCGCGTTCAACTTCGCTGCGCTCTGCTGGAAGTCCGATACATTCGTCAAGCTGCATCTGGATATCAGAGCCGAGAAGTCCTTGAATTTCAACGGAGCGCTCTGGGCTCATGAAGTGCTTGGAGCCGTCATGATGGGAAGAGAAGGTGACACCTTCCTCAGTCATTTTTCTCAGGCCGGACAAGGACATAACCTGAAATCCGCCGGAGTCGGTGAGGATCGTGTGGTCCCAGCCCATGAACTTGTGCAGGCCGCCGAGTTTGGCGATACGCTCTGCTGTTGGGCGCAGCATCAGGTGGTAGGTGTTGCCTAGTACGACATCCGCACCGAGATCTCTAACCTGTTGGGGATACATGGCTTTTACGGTTGCCTGAGTACCAACCGGCATGAATGCAGGAGTGCGTACTTTCCCATGCGGGGTTGTGATTTCACCGCGACGGGCCATGCCATCAGTCTTTAACAGTCTGAAAGAAAATGGCTTGGTCGCCTGCTGGGTTTCTTTAGTAGTTTCAGTCATTTAGAAGCCTTTTTGAACAGCAGAGAGCTGTCTCCATAACTGTAAAAACGATAGCCAGAGCTAATGGCGTGCTCGTATGCGCTGCGCATCTCATCCATGCCACTCAGGGCACTTACCAGCATAAACAAAGTGGAGCGCGGCAGGTGGAAATTGGTCATCAGCGCGTCGACAGCTTTGAACTGATAGCCTGGAGTGATAAAGATATCAGTACTTTGCGAGATTGGATTGATTGTTCCGTCTTCGTTTACCGCGCTTTCCAGAATGCGCAGGGATGTTGTTCCAACTGATACGATCTTGTTGCCGCGTGTACGAACTGCGTTGAGGGCTTTGGCCGTTTCTTCGCTGATCTCACCGTACTCGAAGTGCATTTTGTGGTCTTCAGTCTTGTCTGCCTTGACGGGCAAAAACGTTCCTGCTCCCACATGCAGCGTGACGAAATACTTCTCAACGCCTTGTTTTTCAAGGGCTTCAAACAATCTGTCAGTGAAGTGCAAGCCAGCTGTTGGAGCTGCGACTGCGCCTTCATGCCTGGCGTAGATTGTTTGGTAATCTTTACGGTCCTGTGCGTCTTCTGCTCGTTTTGCGGCGATGTAAGGCGGCAGTGGGATGTGGCCGACTTGGGCGATGGCGGCGTCCAGTTCTGCAGCAGTGCGGTCGAACTCAAACAGGATATCGCCTGCTTCGGACTTTTCCATCACAACAGCAGAAAGCTCTGCACTATCAATACCTTCTTCGTCAAAAGCAAAGCGGACGATATCGCCAACCTTTAGTTTTTTGGCGGGGCGAACGAAGGCGCGCCATTCCTTGGAGCTTGCCCGCTGGTGGAGGGTTACGCCGACTTTTGCAGTTGCGCCATCGCGGGTTCTGAAGCCGAGCAGTTGTGCGGGAATAACTTTTGTGTCGTTAAACACCAAAGCATCACCCGGTTCCAAAAGATCGGGCAGTGACAGTACTTTATCGTCGGTGAGCAGTTGCTCACCATCGGGGCGAACCACCAGCAAACGGGAACTATCGCGGGGGACTGCGGGGCGCAGTGCGATGTTTTCCGGTGGCAGTTCAAAATCAAAATCATCAACCAGCATAGGATATCCAGCTTTACAAAACAGCAGGTTAGCGCCGCACCGGTTGTGGTCGCCCGTTTTCTGCTGCCTACTTGGAATATGATCAGAACGTTTTAATCGTGCAGGTCTTGCTGTCACCTACCCTGCACTAAACGCCTGAAGCCCATGCGAAATACCCTTTAGAACGAGGCAGGTCAACCTGCTTTACTCCCGGCGCGTCCATTTGCGTTGCTATGTGAACGGATCGGTATTTTTTGCGCGGTATACGTTTTTTGCTCGTTGATTTGGTGCGCAGGCTTTCGCAGTAGCGTTCGCCTTGCCGGTACTCCCGGTGTCGCACTATGTCCAATCCGTGGGAGAACTGGATCACTGTTTTTCTCAACGCCAGACCGATGAATTTTTATAGGGGGATCACTGTTCGTTTTAAGCGAAAGCTGCCCGAGGCTCCGGTTGATTTTGTCGGGTCAGATCCGGCAAGTGAAGGCGCTGTGAGTGGAACGGTGAAAGAACCAGCAGGTCGCGGATGTGCACAGGCAGTGCGATGCTGGCGCTGTAGCCTTGCCAGCCGCAGTTAAAATCGATCAGCTGCACGTCTTCACTGGTACCAGCTTCAATTGCTGATACTCGTGGATGCGCAACGTCAAGCTGGGTGTTCATTGCAGTCAGGTCATTGCTTAAGCCTGCGCCGGAGGCTTTTAAGAGTGCTTCCTTGCGGGTCCAGCAGGTATAAAATCTTTTCTGACGCTCATCCTCCGGCTTTGATGTGAGGTATCTGCGCTCATGTTCATGACAGACATGGGAAATGAGACCATCGGAATCTCTGTTATCGCGTGCATATTCAATGTCTACGCCGAGGGGGCCCTGAGAAGACAAAGCCACTCCAACCAAACCACCTGAATGAGTGATGTTAAATGGTACAGCCCCTGCCAGATATGGCTTTCCTCTGTCCTCTGTTTGAAAACTCTGTACCGGTTGATCGGCTTCCAGCAGGAAGCGGGTTATTTTGTGCCCCAGCTCATAGGAGCGTTTATCCTTCAAAAAATGATAGCGCCCTGCCCTTTCCACTTCCTCCCGCAAAAGAGCGCTTTGAGGCGGCGGCGAAAACTCCAGTGGAGCAACAACGACCATCGCACGGTGAAGACTGCAACTCTCCTGCCATTGTTTTTTGGCATTTTCATACCATTTTGCTGCGGCGTGAAGAGATATCTGAAGTGGCATGTATTATTGATCCTCACAGTCTTCAGTCAGGATGAGGTCGGCATGTGTGCGAATGAGTTTGATAACGCTTTCAGGTCTGCTCTCAATAAAATGGTGGCCTCCTTCAACTTCAGAAATTGATACGGAGTGAGAGCTGAGTTTGCGCCAGCCTTCCACCTTGTAGCGGGCGATAAGCTCGTCTTGCAAACCAGCAACGGCAAATATGGGCATGGGCACTTGCCACTGCACACGCGGGCTATAGTTTTCACAGAGCTTGAAATCACCCAGAATTGCCGGGATCAGCAGCTTTACCAGTTCATCATGTTCTGCAATTTCTGCAAAAGCGGGATTGAAGACAGTCAGCTCCTCAATAAGCTCAGATTCGGAGCAATCCTCCAACACGGGAAGCTTGCGCGGCGCAAATGGAGACGCGGCTGCAAGGATAAACAGTGCGGTTGGTTCAGGAGCCTTTATCCGGTCCAGTTGCAACGCCAGCTCGTAGGCAATCCATCCGCCCATGCTCGAACCAAGCAATGCAAAGGGCGCATCCTGAAACTCTGACAGGACTTTTGCAAGTTGAGCAACCAGCTCTTCCATCCTTTCAATGACAGGTTCGTGCTTGCGCATCCCCCGGCCCGGCAAGCGTGCTGGCATAACGTGAACCTGTGGGCCCAGCTGATCAGCCCACCGATAATAAAGACTTGTATCCCCGCCTGCCTGCGGCAAGCATATGAGATTGAGCTTGTCTTTTTCTGGCACCGCAGAAAACCATAGAGAGGACGTATTTTGTAACATGCCTGAACAGTAACTTGAGCTGGCAGAAACTGCCTAATTAATCAAAAATAGGTAGCAGCTACTATCCCTGATATTACAAATAAATCAAGTGTACCCTCCGGCCTTTTTGGGGGCAAACTCTGCGCACTATCACCTTACGTCAGATTGACTGATCCATCACACTGTTTCACCACTCCCCTCAAGCGCCGGCAACGGCGGAACAATATCGTCGGTGCATAGATACAAATCTTGCAGATTGAGCAATGGCATGGGGTTTTCTGTCAGATTGGACATGATGTTCAGTGCGATATTGAGCTGCGCTGCATTGCAGGACGGGCAATGTGTATCTGCCCAATCTGTTATGGATTTAGCCAGAGAAGTAATGATGTCGCCCTCCGGCTCACCATTAGCACCGATTGTAACGGGTGTTGGCGGCAATATCGCAATTGGTAAATCAATCGGTTCTTCAGTCAGCCCTTCGGCCAGATGGTAGCTGTAGCCAATGTTGAGCTGAAGAGTGATACCGCCCTGATATTCGTCATAAAACAGTGTTGAGAACAAGTTGTTCAGATGCTGTTCCAGTGAGCATTTTGAAGGCTTATCCTGACTGGGGTTGAGGCATGCAATGTTGAGTGGCTCAAAGCTTGAGAGGGTTGGATGGAATGGGTTTTTGAAGGTTGCCGTTGGTGTCCTGAAGACAAAGCCTTCCGTGATCTTCCCATAGATGTTGTTGTTGCGCACCATGTACATGGAGGCAAGTGCGTCCTGACGGGCAAGCACCTGCATTCCGGGGAGCACAACCTGTCGATCACTAAGTGTCTGAGCGGTTTCCTGAGTCAGATAGGTTACAGGGCCTTTGCCCGGTTTGGTGTAGTAGTAAGTGTAGTCACAGTCTTCACTAGCATCATTATTGGATACCAAATGACTGTCCCAACCGGGAATTTCTATTGCCGGGTCTTTGGTGATGCCTGAGATCGGCTGACAGTCGTGGG
This sequence comes from uncultured Pseudovibrio sp., assembly GCA_947496145.1. GTDB lineage: Bacteria > Pseudomonadota > Alphaproteobacteria > Rhizobiales > Stappiaceae > Pseudovibrio. Next base: position 18,571 of record CANMBS010000017.1, on the reverse strand, counting down.
TTTGCAGGGTCACACTCCAGCGCTGTGCCTGCGTGCCATCCTTGGTGGTGTAGTCCTGATTAGCTTCCTCAATACTGAAGGTTATGGGATCGCTGCCTTGTTTGGTGCTCTCTTTTGCATTGACACGCAGGCTTTCAGCCGCATTTGCCTGAGCAATAATATCTGCGTTGATTTTAAGGAAGGCATCCAGCGCGAGGGCTGCGTTCCGGATTGATGATGCATCCTGTTTTGCTGCGCTGATGACTGGTACATATTGCTGTAAATTGCGGTTCAGGTTCTCTTTTACAGAGATAAACTGTGCGAGCTGTGAAAACGCATCCAGAAATGCTGACAGTTCATTGGCCGGATTATCCTTCAGGTTGAACTGGACTTCTCCATGGGCTTTATCTTGCAGGTAATGGAAGTTAAGACCATAGGTGTAATCGTAGTCCCATCTGGTGATTTTATTGAGCTGATCGGAGCCCGGATAGGTTGCAGGGCTTGACTGGGAGACCATGCGCGGGGTTTCGGGGAAGCTGCGCAGGAGTATGGGAACTTTGAACTTGCCAAGAGGCGCGTCCAGTCTGGGGGTTGTTTCTGTCTGAATGGGCGAGAGCCAGCTTGAGGCTTTATAGTCTTTAATCCCCTCAACAGAACTGATCTGATGCTCCAATGCTGTGACCTTGTAACAAAGGTCCATTTCAAGGCACTCGGTTATCTCCCCCAGCTTGTCGGAGGCCTGTAGCAAAAATGTAAGTGGTTGCTGAGTTCCTTCCTCCATCTTCAGCTTAGGCGAGGTCAGTGAGATGAGACTTGAGAGTGTTTTGGAGACAGTTGTCTTCTTGCTATCGGCTGGCTTTGGAGCATCACACTGGGCTAAGGAAAGGTATTCCAGATTACCGAAGACCTGTGGAGTTTCTTCCGTTTTTCCAACCGGGATATGAGCCGTTACATCTGTGCCAAATGAAATCACCGCCTGGGTTGAATACATATTGGAGAGCTCGTCCAGCAGCGTTTGCTCAAAGGTTTCCTGAGCGGAGGCTAAGCGGGTGCTCAAGCCATCCTGATAGATAGGGGCCAGCATTCCTGAGGTGATTTGTGCAAGGCTCTCCTTTTGTGCTGCGAGCCTTTCCATGTATCCGGTGAACTCTTGCGCTTCTGAGGATTTGTCGCGCAAGTTCTTATCGATGAACAGGATTGCAGATGAATACTCTGGCGAAAGCAACGCATCGAAGAATTCGAAATACTGTTTGAGCCACACATCCATTTCAATATTTGAGAATGTCGTTTTTACAGGTGTTGTTGTGAAGCGATCTGTTGAAGGATCAAAATCATTCAGGTTGTCATAGGGATAGATATTAGCGCTACGGGAAATCAGCGTGTTGCTGACTGGCAGTGGGGCATAAAGCTCCGGTGGCGTTTTATCAGCAACGTGGAAGGAAATGGCATCCCCCTGATATTTACCGACCCGCACGCCCCATGTGGCATTTGCACCGGTGTCAGTGGCCGGGGCGTAACGGTTGATGCCAGAGGCAACCATCATGGTGAATTTGGGGCCATAAATCGCTGCTGCCACGTCCTCGGCAAACTGGGCAAGGATATCCGGCTTTGGTTTTGCTGCTGCGGGGGTTGATGTATCGCCAGAACTGTTTTTCTTTGCTGGCGGCTTGCCGATTATGGTTTTGATTGCAACCGTGTTCCTTACAGAGCGGGTAAGCGGGTCGGCTGCATAATCTCCCACTGCAATGCCATGGGGACGGGAGAATATGAGGTTGGTTGCAAGTTCAATGACCTGCCCGGAGGCCAACTCTGTCATTGGGACAACGACCTGCAATGGCAGTGCGGGGATTGAAGCTGGTTTGTCATTACCTGAGCCCTGGGATGTACTTTGCGTTGTCAGGAAGCTTTCAATTTTTTGCCACCAGCTCACCAACTGGCCCTGCTCGTCCTTTGAAAGCTGGTAGGTGCTTTTTGCAAGGCTGGAAGAAATAGCGACAGCGAACCCATTGGGGTCGTTAAACTGGGCCAGCATATCCTGAACAATCACAAGCGCGGATTTTGCTCTTTGCCGGGTTGTCTCTGCGCTTTGACCCTGCTCGGGAATAAAGGGACCTTCGTCAAAACTAAAGAGGATGCGGATTGTGAAGTTTTCAGGATCTTCTGGCGGCGTTGCCTCGCTGTTACTGCCATCGCCGGGAAGTACGGTCCAGTTGGCAGAAGTGGAAGGCCACTGAGAGAGTGGAATGACCTGATCCGTATACCCTTGCAGGACTGGCTTTCGGTTGAAGTTTGCACCCGTTTTTGTGTGTTCATCCAGTGTGGAGAGAATGGTGTTGCCGTAATAGTCATTCCACCCTAAATCGGTTTGCAATATCAAACCGTTCCCACTGTATGGGTTCCGCTGTTCTGTGTTTTCTTCAATACCGGGTTTAATAAGATCAAGGTAGGGAATGGCACCGTGATAGCTCTCCATTTCGCCAGCGGCTTTGTCTTCAACCCATCTGACTTTGCTTTCTGTGGGGGCTGTTGACTTTCCGCTTGCGCCAATGGGCAGGCCCATATTGCTGGCAATAAAGTCCTGATTTTCCTCAATAGTGTAGGCCAGCAGGCTGAAGTTGTTGAGAAGCATGTCTGCGGCATAATCAGAATCGATCTTCTTTGAGGAGACAGCGGGGGCATAAGGCCGCTGTGCTTCTAACGCCTGCACACCGGGATGATCTCCGGGCTGCACCGCCAGAGGCCCGGCTTGCAGGGTGAGAACGTCACCGCTTTGCACCAGACCTGCAATATCGGCGTTACTGGCTGCGATGACAATTGCCTCTGTGCCGAAGTATTGTGCGATTGCATGCAGGCCAGTCAGATTTTTCAAGTCGTTGCTTAGTGTGCTTGCACCGATCTGCAATGAGATAGGTGGGAGACGCAGGCCGGTACCAGCGGGCAGATCAGGCCCGGTCAAACGTGGGTTGGCATCTTCCAGTTCCTTTTGTGTGGTGCCAAACCGCAGAGCGATGCTTGCAAAGGAGGCACCGGGCGCACTGGTTCCGGCGGGCACCAGATATGTGCCCTGCTCTATGCTTATGGTTTTGCCCGGTGTTAAGTTTATATCCGCAGTGCCTGCTATGCTTTCGCTGTTTGCTGGCAAGGACTGGTCTATGAGTGAGTTCAGGTTTGACAGATATTTGCCTGTGATGGTGTTCAGGGTGTCTTGCTCACTCGCTGTATGGTGAACAAGCGGCGCTTTTGCGGTGGCAGAAAGAGCCGCTCCGGAGCTGTTGAGCTGGTCTCCAGTCGCAATCGCGTTTACGAACGGTTCAACCTGATCCAGCTCTTCATGAATGAAGACGAGCGACAGGGTTGCCTCGCCCTTTTCGTTAAAGACGCTGGAGGGCAGACCGCTGGCCCCCTTATCTGCGGTGTAATAAAGATAGAACCCGCCAGAATTTGTTATACCCGCCTCCCAAAGCAATTTTACAAGGGTCATGGGCTGGTTGAGTAGCACGGGCACAGAAGACACCTCTTCTTGCTGTTGCTCAGCCAGAAGCTCACCGGGCGGTCTTGTGGTGGTGGACAGGTTTGTCTGGGAGATGCCGAAGGAGACGCTGCCACCACCTTCACCGACAAAATACGTGCCGCTGCTTTGAGAGCCTTCTGTATAACCAAGAGTGACGGAAGCGAAGCTTATCTGGGTCGCCGGGGTTTGCAGCATGCGTTCCAGAACCGTGATACCGGCGGAACTAACCGTATTGATCTGGTAGGTGGCGTTTAAGGCTGCGGCTGTTGGGGTTGCTTCTGATGACGTGGTGGTCCCGGTGTTTTGAGCTGGCAGTTTCTTGATGGAGAACTCCACTGTCGTAGCCCATCCAAACTCTTGCAGTGGAGTTTTTACCAGTTTGCCGCTGGCCTCATCCATGGACGCCTGATCCACCGTGAACTGAGGGGCCACAACATTGCTTCCCTCCTGAGCATCGCTTCCAAGTGCTGTCAAAGCGTCAGACAGGGTCCAGAGCCGGAGGTATTGAGGTGTGACACTCTTATTTTCCGGGAACTGAATAGAGGTTGCACTCTGCCATCTGACATAATGCGGGATCGGATAGCTGGCAGGTTTCTGCTCCACGCTGGCGAGCAGGGAAAGATGCGCAGGGCCTGCATGCAGATAATGGGTGCTGCCAAATGTCTGCACAGCTTCAATGCGTTGATAATCTTTGCTTGGATCCGCCCCGTTTTGGGGGACAGTAATCGGGTAAGACAGGGTCTTTGCATCATGACCATAAACAATCCAGTCAGCATCCTGAGGCTTGCCCAGTGTCATGGTAAAGTCACTGGTCAGAGGCATTGGAATGGGAAGTTGCTGGCCAGACAGCGCAAATAATCCGGCTTTATCAGGAAGGGTAAGCTTGTTATCGGCTCCCTCTTTGGTCCACATGCCCGGTTTAAGCGCTGTGATACCGTTTGTTGGCAGGCGCATGCCGTGGAAGTAGTAGCGGGAGGCCATGCCAGACAGGTGCGTGATGCCTCCTGTACGCTGTACTTCACTGATGAGCTGCCCCACTTTGAACTGAGGCAGATGTGCAAGGATCAAGGTGTTGTTTGAGGTGCTTTCGTCAGAGGATGCTGCGCTTGCAAACAGGTTTGTGACCGCCGCATTTTCCGTGGTTGCAAGCGTCTCCACATCGATCTGGAACTTCTGGGCAATGGCCGTCAGAGTTTGATCATTCTCTACCTTGTAGGAGAATGGCGACAGGGTGAGTGTTGCGCCTGCACTGAGGATATCGGTTTGACTGGTAAGCGTTGTCTCTTCCAGCTCTGCAACGGATATGCCGAAGGCGCTTGCAACAACTTGCAGTGTCTCACCGCCGGATATCACGTGTTTTTTGCTGGTGCCGCCCTCTGGCGTGTACTTGACGGTTTTTCCAGAGATTAACAGACCTGCGACCTTCTCGTTTGCCACCAGCAGTTCAGAAAGTGAAACGGTGACGCCATAAAGGTTGCTTCCCGCCAGATCTTTGAAGGATTTATCAGAGGGAATGACCAGTGGTGCTTTTGGAATGGTGAGCTCCACGCCTTTTGTAAGCGGATGTGCGTTGTTGGCTTTGAAAAGATCTGCGAGCGTAAAGGTCTGGCCTTGCGGGAAATTTCCGTTCAGGTTCACCCAGTCGACAATCTGCTTTGGGGTTTCATCTGCTGTAATGGCATAGTTGAACTCACGCAGTGCACTTAAGAGATTGTGCATCATCTGCTTCATAAGAAGCGTGAAGTAATTCTCATATATGTATGATGCAATTGATATTTCCTGATTTACAGAGGTATCTTCCCCGGACCCGTTCTTACTCTCATTTTCTACCTGCACCGCGAGCTGGTTAAAGTAATTTGTGAGGTCGGCCAGATAGGTATCGCTGATTTTGTTGTAGTCCTCAAAGGCATAGGAGAGGATGGTTTTGTTGTTCTGGGTAAGAGACAGGCTCATGGCGGGCACCATTGGGAAATAAGTTGCCTGTGTTCCGCCGCCACGCCCGGGCAGCCCGACATCCAGCAGGAACTGCTCTTGCAAGAAACTGGTAATATCATTGGCGGTCAATGCATCTGACGCACTGTCCATGGCCTCGATTGCATCCAGAATATTATTGATGTCATCCGTGCTGATCACATGCTCGTCAATATCGCTTGTACTGATACCAGAGGTATCCATACTGGCGGCGACAACCCAGCGGGTGACCATTTTTGTAAGAGCTTCAAAGGCGCTGTCAGACTGCTGTCCGGCAGCTTTTTCAAAGAGTTCGGTATCTTGCGGTTTGGCCGGTGCCGGGGCTTCAATAAACAGGCTCGCCACGTAACATGGCAGTTGTTGCGCCCGGGTGCCATCGGCCTCAGACCAGTACTCATCCTTTGCAAGCGTGAGTGCGAACCCCAAGTGAATTTCCAGCGGATTGTCTGAGGGATTTGAGGCCGGTTTCAGGTTCGACCAGTTAAGTGTGATGGGAGCTGCCTCATAACTTTCTCCCAGCATTGGCAGGCGGCTGTACCGGGCAAGACGATGGCCTATGGGCGCTGCCAGCAATCCTTCATGGGCCTCATTACCATCCAGCCACGGTGCATCCTTGGGGTTTTGCAGTGAACCAAGCACAAAGGTGGTGTGCACATGTGCTGAGAAGCTGAAGCTCACCTTGATAGAGAACAGCCCCAGATCAATAGAAGCGGACGCGCTTACATCAACCTTGGCAGAAATCGTGATCGGGATTGGTTCATAAGACGCGAGCTGTATCTTGGCGCTGACTTCAATTCTGATGTTAACGGAAGCCTTGATGATCGCAAAATCGATGGTGCCGTACAGCTTCCCGATAATGCCGAAGGTACCCGTGAGCGAGAAGAAGTAATCCCCCTGAAGAGACAGGGCATTACCGCTGTCGCTATGCCCCTCTTGTGTTGGGTTCCACTTCGCCAGAATGCCTTGCAGGATACCAAATGCGGTGAGACTGAACCCGGCTTTTAAAATTCCCAGTTGGAATGACTTGCCAAGGCCAATTTGCGCTCCAAAGCCAAACACCAGATTGGGGTTGAAAAAGCCATTTTGCGACTTTGGCAGACCAGAGACGGACACGGCGGGCAGTTTGCCAAAATAAAAACCTCCTCCACCTTTTGCCGGTATGCCGGGGGGAACGATCGCTTCCACTGAAAAGGAGTTTGAGAAGTTATTATTCCATGGAAAACCCACATCAATCTGGAAGTCACCATTGGTGTAAACTTCAATACCAAAGGTTGGCAGGGTGATGGTGACTGCACCAACATCAATACGGCGCATGATTTCCGGCAGTTCAATAGAGGCAGAAAATTTTCCCAGCCCTTCAGAGACCTTCTTGTAAATGATCTGAAAATCAAGACCGGAAAAGATTTTGGCTGCTTTGCCGCTGCATGCGATGCGCAGGGCATACAAAGTTGGATCAGTGAGCACCACTTGCAGGGTAAAGGTATATTTAGCCCCGCTGCTTTCCAGCTCACCCCAGTGTTCTTGTCCCAGCTCCTTACCTGAATCAATGCGCAGCACACCGAAATCAGTTGCAAACAGCCAGTTGATGTCACCGGCAAAGCCTATATCCGGCACCTGATTATTCTTAGGTGGTTGAAGGCAGGCGAACTTTTCAACGGCTTGCTGAACCGTTGTCACCTCTTGCAAGCCAGCCACTTCCACATGCTGGCCCGCCGCCAGAAGGCGCAGATCGAGATACTTGTTTCCAGCTCCGCCCGGGCTTGGGGTTGTAGAAGGTTCATCTGCCCGCCATGGCGGTAGTTTTGTCGCCTCTAACATTGAGCTGGACCAAGGGAAGCTGCCTTTCAGGCTAACGAAGACACCCTCTTTCTCACCGTCTTTTTGATAGGTTAGTGTGATACCGCTGATTTGCGCGAGCAGGAGATTAATTGGCCCGATTGGAACATCCAGCTCAACCGTGTCTTTCTTGAAGTCCCATTTCAGTTCAAAGCCAGAGAGTTTTATATCGTTCAGGATGTCAAAGGGTGCAGCCAGACCAAACCTTGCCTGCGTCATCCACTCGACAAAGGTTTCGACCATCGACCCGAGGGTGGTAGTCTCCGTGAACTTGATGGTCGCTTGCGTGCCATTGACCAGCTCCGCAAAGAAAGGCCCCCATGTTATGCCAAAGCTGTTTTTTCCCTCAGCGTAGTTATAGCAGAGCTGAAGGTCTATTTTTTTCCAGGTGATATCAGCGGTAAGCATGCCGTACTTGCCGCCTGAGCCAGAGGTTTCATGGGTTACGAAGGACTTTTCCGGGTTCAGCAGCACGATTTCGTCGCCCTCATCCAGTATGGGGATACGTGCCTTGCTGCCCGGCAGCAAAAGTTCACTTGCGCCTGAATTACCAAATTTTGCACTGAACTCGATGTTATCCGGAAACCAGGAGTATTGCTTGTCTTTGGGGATCTTAACCGTGCCGCCAAACTCATAACTGTTTGCAGCTCCGCTGGTACTTGCCGTAAAACTTACAAGGAGATCGGTGATATCAATGTTTAGCAGGTTGCCTTGTGCCCAGTCTGCTCCCAGATACGCCTCAACGATCTGACTGACCTTGATTGGTTCGTTACCCTGCTGGCCTGTAAAGCTCCACAGATGGTTCTTTGTGTCGAATGTAGCGGTGACATCAACCGGCACAGCCGTCATATCAGGCATGCCAGCAAACAGGCTGGTTGAAGCGCTGATGGACCCAACGGCATCTGTTCCGGTACCTTTCACATCCAGATAAATGTCCGTAAGTTCAAAATCGGCTGGGGGAAGCGAAATCTTCCAGTTGTCGAGATTGATGCCAGCTTTGACAGAAAAGGTTTGATTGCCAGTCTTTTGCGCTGGCGAGAACTCCAGAGAAAGATTGGCGATATCTGCATCTACATCAAGGTGATAGCCATCTGGCAGCAGAGCGTCAACAAGGTCGGAAACTGGCAGGTCACCACCATCAGGGTCCAGTGTTGCCGTAACTGTGGTTTGCGGATAAGTGGCGGAAACGTCTATGCGAGGCGGGTTCTCCCCACTGCCGATCTGCACATCCGTTTGCGCAACCCAACTGATTTTACGGCTTCCCGTGGGCTGGGACGCGGTGATCTCAAAAGCTAGGTTTTCAAGGGTGAGCTTGCCAAACAAGTTCCATTGTTTGTCATCTTTCAATGAAATCTGAAAGCTCTCTATCATTTTGCCAGTAAAGTCATAATTGAACCGCAATCCATCGACGCTCAGTTCCTGAAGGTCTGCGAATTCTGAAGGAATGGAACTGGCAAAGTTCATTCCGCCAATCAGCGTGAAAACAGAGTTGAGCGTTGGGGTTGCTTCGCTGTCAAACAGGCCCTGCACAACCATTTTACCACTGGCAGAGCTTGGAAAGTTCATGTGGAAGGGAATGGATTTTTCCCCCAGCTCAAGCTTGGTTTGCACGCCGCCAGTAAGCCGTGCCCCGTTGCTGGAAAACTGCGCAAACAGGCTGGTGTCTTCCAGTGAAAACCAAGGGGCACCCGGCAGTGAGAGTTTTTCCAGTGCCACATCCAAACGAAGCGTGTAGTTGTTGCCTTTGTTTTTTCCCGCACTTACCCCGGCTGTGACTGTAAGAGTGACATCTAATTCAGTGCCCAGAAAGTCAGAGGTTTTACCCTCAGCAATGACTTTGCTGATTTTGCTTCCGCTGGCGGGCACACGGCGGATGGTCACGCTATCTTTGGAAGAGCCGAGTGTTAAGCTGTTGGTTCCCAATATGGTTTGCAAGTAAGAGTGAAAGGGTCCGTCTTTTAAAATGGTCGGGATGAGCGCAAGTTTGCCCTTTCCCTTTTTGGCATTGTCACCGAGGGTTTTGTAAAGCTCTGAAAGGTTTGAAAAAATCCCCCCTTGCAGCCCGCTTGCGATGGAAACAAGGGCAAACTGTGCGGCGACAAAGCCAAGTGCCTGCAAGAGCTTATCGTTTTGCGCGGCACTGTAATACTTACTCAGGCCGTTGAAGTAGTGATAGTACTCGCCCTGCCCGCTCGTATAATGGCTGGTCGCATCTTGCATTGCCTGCGCCAGCTCATTGGGCGGCATGGAAGCGCGATACCCTTGTTCAAAGGCATTCAGACCGAGTGCGATAGCGTTCTTTGAAAGGTCGAGGAGCTTAGCAGTTGTCGGGGTTGAGCTGCTGGCGGCTTTACCTGTCCCATTGCCGAAGGTGCTGGGATAAGGATTGCTGGTGAAGTTACCCAGTTTAAAGAAAGGTTTGCCCAGATTAACCGCCAGATTGGCGTTTGGGGTGCCTTCATAAACACTCGGCAGCGTGGCGGAGGCGTACATAAAGTCGACGGCATCTGGCGGCAGGTCTGCAAGGCTGGTGACGACGATTGCACCGGGCTTGAGCTTGCTTAAAAATGCAGCGCCCTTTTTGCCGGAAAGATCTTTATTCAGGTAAATCCCGGCCCCGCTGCCAGATGTATTGCGGAAAATTTTCTGACTCTGACAATAGCCCTGCACATTTTTTGTGAGCTGATTTACCGTTGCGCTTTGGTTTGCCGCGCTGCCTTTGACAGGAAAATAAGCCTGTAGTTTTTGCCATGTGGCGGAGGAAACATCATTCAGGATGCCGATGACAACTGCCTGATCAGCAAAGTCCTTTTGCTTTTGCAAAAGCGCGGTCGCAGCGATGATCTCAAAGGCAATACCATCAGCGCTTCCCACCACGGCGGTTTTGCTGGTTGAGGCGGCTGGAATGCCTGCAACAGGAAAAAACTCCAGATTGCTCTTAGAGCCTTTCTTCAAAATAGTGCTGATGTTTTGCGCAGCGCTCAATGCCTTTGTATTGACCTTGGGTATCTTGCGCAGGTTGGTCCAGTTTAGTTTGGCTGGCGGGGTTTGCTTAAATGCACGATAGGCGAACTGATCGCCTTGCAGTAACACCTGATCATCCAGATTCATGCTGCGTTTAAAACCGGGAAGGATGAGTTTTGAATTGCAGGAGAGCGACTTGTCATTCTTAGCACAGTTCTCAGCTGTCCAGAGATAGGGCTGAAGCAGCAGGAAGTAATCGCACTTAACAGCGCTGACGATACTGCCACTGTCTATATTGGGTATGTCTCCGCCGCCACACAAGCAAAGCGGCATCTGGCCTGACAGACCCGGTGTCATGCGATGGGTGGTGTCTCCTACCGTGGTTTCCTGATAGGCAAAGAATGTGATGGTGACACCATCCAGCGTGTAAGGTGCTTTTGTTTCAGAGCTGAAACCGGGCAGAAGCTGCTCCAGTTCCTTTAGTGCAGTGCCCTGCGCATTGTCGTAAATCAGCTCCACATCACTCTTAAAGCCGAGAGCAATCATCTGCTTGAGAAGGTTGATCGTGTTTGCTGTGCTTGCAGCTCTCTTATCAGGATAGACGAAGTAGCGCAGTTTCTTACTGGTCAGCAGACCTGTCAGGCGGTGTATGATGCCACTGGACAGGCTCTCATTTAAGTCAGAGGCGACGGAAGCAAAGTTCTCTATCAGAGAAGCCAGCTGCGTGGACAGACTTTCTTCATCTGGCAGCATAACACGTTCGAAGGGTTCGACTGGACTGTGCTCGTTCATCTTCCTGCACCGGTGCTGACTGATTGAGAGACACTCAAGGCGTGAACCTTAAGTCATTGTGTTTACACGCATTACTGTTGGGAGACTGGGCGGCTCTGTTAGTTTTCTTTGCAGTCTTCGTTGTTGTAGACCCCATACCAGGCAAGGCCCGTAGTTTTATCGGAGCTGCCCGTTCCTTCATCCGGGCTTGAGAACAAATAGAACGAGGTTGCTCCACTCGGCGGGATTTTCGCCATACCCAGAAACTTGATTGCTATCTCATTGAGCACAAACATGTATTGCTTACTTGATGTGGCTGCCTCGCCTTGCGATTTTGCATTGGGGTTTACCGTGTAAAGCAACTGGATCGGTCCGTAAGACATGGAGAGTACGTTTTGCAGGCTGATGAGCGATGCGCTGCCGGAGGTGCCGGGCATATGAATGAAGCTTTGAGATTTATACTCGGACCCGTTTGACTCTGGCGACCAGGCAAGCAGCAAATCTGCGTTAAGGTCCAGTTTTCCGGCAAGATCACCTGCCGTGCCCAGATTGACTTCAAACTTCAGGGCGTTCCAGCTTTCAGAAATCCCTTGCTGAGGTGCGTTGGTTGCCACATCAAGATAACCAAGGCTTTTTGGGGCCTTTCCAGTCACTTGCGAGCTGACAAAACCTTTTAACTGCAACGGCATAGTGGCGATCAGGCTACCTTCGCGCGGACTGCTGTTCTTGCTATCCAGTGAGAGCTGGGTTGTATCCCATATGATTTTCTGGGTCTGATAGGGAGCCGAACTTGTGAACGACATCTGTAAGCCAAGGTTGGAATAGGCCAATCCGGCTAAGCTGTTCTGGTTGTCCGAGGTGGTTCCATAGGAGAATAAATCGATCTTCCCGGACTTACCCCCATTGAGCACGGCAAAGTTGAGGAAACCAGAAAGCGCAAAGCGAACAAGGGGTTCTTTCTGTGTGTCCTCTTTATCCGAGCTGTTTGTGAGTGTGTTCATGGTTGCGGACGTGAAATCGACCTCCGTTAAGATGTTATTGTCAACGGAGAGGCGGTAAGGCTCCGGAGCGGCCATGGTGTAAGACGGATGCCCGTTGTTGTCCTGATAACTTGCTTTCATTATCAGCGACTTATACTGGCTTCCAGTGGGTGCCTTTTGTCCGGCTGGCACCACAGGGATCGATTTGGTTACACCGCTTTCGAAAAGCTGGGTGATTGAGAGCTGCGCATAAGATGAGAATTTCTTAATTGCTGAGTTTTCAAAAAGCACTTTGAGAGAGAGCAGAATAAAATCATAGGTGCGCGTTGCAGATGGAACGACGGGCTGCGGAGCAGCGTCCCCCTTTACCGGGATCAGGTCTTCATCTTCGTAGTAGATCAATCCATAGACAGAGCTTTGTTTTTTTATGGAAATCGGCTCTCCGCCAGTGCTGGCCTTAATCTGGTTGATACGAATGGCAAGGTGATGGGCATAAAATCGCGACGGATCGCGAACGCCAGCAACAATGCCTGCCAGTTGCTCAGGGGGAGATTTAATCCGTGCCCGCAGAATTAAGACCCCGGTCCAGTTGGGATCGCTGGCTAACTGATTGAAACTTGAAAAGTATTCGGTCGCTGTGTTTTTGTAGGCGGCCTCGAAGTAATCCTGTAGCCACTGAGAGAGGTTGATCATTTGCGCAGGATCTGCGGTAGACACGTCTTTGGTTGTTGGCGCTGCGAAGGTCTCTTTTTGCGCCCACTTTTGCGGATTGGAGATCAGGTTATCTTCGGGCTGTCCAGCCGGATCATAAAGCGGGCCTCGGATGCCTTTGATTATCATGATGTTCGCGTAATCGCCGAAATCGGGTGAGTTGCCAACATCTGCTTCAATCTGCCAGTTCTCTATATCCAGCATGTTTAAGAAGGTGCTTCCGGCATCTCCCAGTTGTTTTGCATTGGCAGCAACGAGGAAGAGCTGGTTGGTTTGAAAGGCTTCAATCAGCTTTGGTGAGAGTTTTTTAAATGCAAATTTCGAGCTGGAGGGCGTGTTGATCTGAGCAATTTTTACTTCTTTCCAGTGGCTTGCATCCTGCGGAGATTCCAGTGTGGCGATGACTCCAAGCGGCGTGGTCAATGTTGCTCCGCCTGTGCTTGTGGTTGCTTCTCTGGGATCAGCAGCGCCCTGTGTCAGCTCTGCGATCACCTTTCGGCGTGTTGGGGCGATGATGCTTTTCTCAAACAAGGCAATGTCGCACTGGTTGTAATTGCCGGATTGCTCATCTGCGCCGCTATAGGGGAACATGGGGAAGCTGTCCGTACCCATGGGCGGCAATGTGTATGAAGGGCTTACCGTTCCCAGTAGTGCTTTGTTTTCCTTCCATATTTCATCGTCATATCCATGAAGCGCACTTCCGTGGGGCTGAGCAACGTAACCCACTGGGGTTGAGGTGCTTTCATCCCCCTGCTCTCCTGCGAGGACCTGCACATAAGAGGTTTTATAGGTATCCTTTAGCGGTGCTCCTTTAGGGGGTGGCGTGCCTGTGGGCGAAGACAGCGGAAGCGGGAAGACAGGAGCATAGGCGGGTTGGTCTGGTATGAACCGCAGTATTGCACCGTCTTCGATGGTTTCTTGTTCAACAACAGGGGTTTGGAGAAACTCGGTTGCTCCCAAACCGCACATGAAGCGCGCCTTTTCTTCTCCTTGTCCGGCTGGTGCGTTGATCAAAAAGTCCCCTGCGGGACTTGCAATAAAGCTATGCAGGGAAGATGGACCTTCATAGCTTGGCGTCAGCAGGATAGCTGCCGGATAACCTGTTGAAGAATAGTGTGTTTCCGGTACTGGATGTAAGGTAACCGCAGCACCGTAGCTGGTACGGTAGTAGCTTTTCAGAGGTGATCCAAGACCATGCTCTTTCTCTTCGCGAAAGTAAAATGCGCAGCGGTTCTGGTTGGTTCGGTTGTGGATTGGGTACTGATTGAACACATCCGTGACATCAACAACTAAGGTCATTGGCAGGGGATTTCTGGAGCTGTCTGCATCCGTTCCAAGAGCGAAGCGCTGGCCATTAACGCCTGTTTTCGTTGAGCTGTCTTTTGCAACCCATTGAAATCCAAGGTTCCATTGCTGATGCAGGGCAGAGCGTTCAAAGTCTGCATCAAAAACAAGAGCTCCTCTGTTTGGGCCAATGCAGGGGATATCTGCCTGACTGACGGAGCCTGTATCCGGGCTCAGGTAACCGCCAAGTTGAATGGCTGCCTGTGAAAGAACCAGATTTTCCTCGTGTTCATCCACCTTTATGTATGCACCCGAGTAGAACTCTATGGTGAGTTCCGGGGCCAGCAAATATGACAGGTAACTGGTGGTTTCAGTCCCCGCAGAGTTGATAGAAAAGAACGCCGGGCGCTGCTTTTCGTAGTGCGTGGGAACTGGCAGGGGCGTTGCTGAGGTTGGAAGCCACATGAAGCCACGTGGCGCACTCATGCTCTCCAGATATTTATGGAACCCTGTGACGAATGTCTGTTGCCCGTCTGCTTTAGCATTAAAGTCAAGCGGGTCAGGACAATACACAAATGAACCTTTAAAGGATTGATCTGTAAGCGCTTCCCTAAGCGATATCTTAGAGGGAAGATTGGTTCTCAAACCAGCTGAGCGGCTGAGCACATAGGCAAATCCGCCTGCGTTATCGTTGGAGTTTGAGGCCAGATAGAGGCTTTTGAAGCGCTGCTGTGTGAATTCCATAGTTCAAGTTCCCACGGGCGGTGCTCTTTGCACGCTGGTTTTCAGATGACGCGGTTTTCACATGATCGGGGAGCCTGCCCGTGAGATCAGGGGAACATGGGACTACTGTTTCCGGCAATTTGCGGGAATTAACGGTTCACAGAATCAAGTGAAAGCATTTCAGTGATTATCCCGAAAAATTAATTCACAAATTTGCGCGGTTTTGTTTTTCAAGCGACTTTTCACTGACTGAGCGTCTCATGTATCCCTTTGATTTTGTGAAATGAATAATGATCAGCGGGTATTTTAATGTTTTGCGTTGAAACTGCGCGGAATTGCATTTTTTCTACGCTACCTAAGGTTACAAATTCAGCTTCATAAAACCTTCAGGTGTTACGTGCGTCTGATGGCTATCTTATTCGTATTTTCAGGGCTGCCCGGCGTTGGAAAGACAACACTGGCAAAAGCCCTTGCGCCGCGATTGCAGGCAGTTCATTTGCGCATCGACTCGGTTGAAGCGGCGCTTAAAACTTCCGTGCTTGCCATATCACCGCCGGAAGATGCCGGATACGTTTCCGGGGCTGCGATTGCGAAGGATAATCTTCTTCTCGGAAATAATGTGATTGCCGATGCGGTAAATCCGATTGAGATAACCCGCAATATCTGGCTGGAAGCTGCTCTGGGTGCGAAGGTCAAGGCTTTAAACATCGAAGTAATCTGCTCTGATGAGGCTGAGCACCGCAGGCGTGTTGAGACACGGCGCAATGACATTCCAGCTTTGTCCCTGCCCTGCTGGGATGCTGTGAAGCGGCGGCGATTTGAGAAATGGAAAAAGCACCGGCTTGTGCTTGATACCTTTCAGAACTCAGTAGAAGAAAATGTTGAGGAGATTCTTTCCAGTTTCTCCCAGCTGGCGCGTTACGGAAGCTACTAGGCCCGCTTGCTATCAGCCGAAGGTCTATCAGGATGACCGCCTCTAAAGCGCTATAGTACTCTCTTGTTTCAGTGGGGAGCTTTTATGGGAACGGTCAAGAACATTCTCTTTATCATGTGCGACCAGCTGCGCTGGGATTACCTTTCCTGCTATGGGCATCCACACTTAAAGACCCCAAACATTGACTGGCTGGCAAGTCAGGGTGTGCGCTTTAACCGGGCGTATGTGCAATCTCCCATCTGTGGGCCGAGCCGGATGAGTTTTTACACGGGCCGCTATGTGCAATCTCATGGATCGTCGTGGAACAACTTTCCCTTGCGTGTTGGAGAGATGACCCTTGGAGATCATCTGCGCCCGCTCGGTGTGGACACGGTGCTGATTGGCAAAACCCACATGAAAGCTGATGAAGCTGGTATGGAACGCTTAGGCATCGCGCCAGACAGTGTGATTGGTGCTCGTGTTGCCGAATGCGGGTTCGACGTTTATGAGCGGGACGACGGACTACATCCAGATGGCCCCTACGCTGCAAATCCGGTTTATAATGAATACCTTCATGCCAAAGGCTATGAGGATAAGAACCCATGGAACACCCGCGCCAATGGTGTGGAGGTGACACGTGAAGAGGAAAGCGGGCTGGGCTGGTTTTTGAAGTATTCTGACCGTCCTGCAAAAATTGCTGAGGAAGACAGTGAGACCCCATATCTGACCCGCAGGTTCATGGAGTTTGTTGATGGCAGAGGCCCAGATGACCGGCCATGGCTTTGTCACCTTTCCTATATCAAACCGCACTGGCCTTATATTGTGCCTGCTCCCTATCACAATATGTATGGCCCTGACACATGGCTTCCGGTTGTACGCAGCGAGGCCGAAAAGGAAAATCCTCACCCGGTCTACGAGCAGTTTATGAAGGCGCGGGTTTCAACCGCCTTTGCGCGGAAGGAAGTGCGCAATGCGGTGATGCCTGCTTATATGGGGCTTATCAAGCAGATCGATGATCAGATGGGCGTGTTGTTTGCTTTTCTGAAAGAACGCGAACTGATGGAGACCACCATGATCGTGTTTACGTCCGATCATGGTGATTATCTGGGAGATCACTGGCTGGGCGAAAAGGAACTGTTCCACGACCAGTCGGTGCGCGTGCCGCTTATTATTTATGATCCGAGTGATGTTGCTGACAGCGGGCGCGGGTGTCAAAGTGATGCCTTGGTTGAGACAATTGATCTGGTGCCGACCTTTTTACAAGCTCTGGGCGGCAAAGCTGTGCCTCATCAGTTAGATGGCCGTTCCTTGCTCCCGATCCTGAACGGAAAAATCGCTCAGGATTGGCGGGAGGTTGCGATTTCTGAATATGATTACAGCATGTCGCCTGCCCGGGAGGCTTTAGGGCGAGAGCCTTCGCAGTGCCGACTGATTATGGCCGTTAGTTCAAGGTGGAAGTTCGTTTACAGCGAGGGAGACCGGCCTATGCTGTTTGACCTTGAGAATGATCCGCAGGAGCTTACCGACCTTGGCGCAGATCCGGCTTATAACGCGGTGAGCGCCACAATGCAGGACCATGTATTTGAATGGGCACGCAAACCACGCCAGCGTGTAACAACATCGGACGAAGACATCCTTTCATATTCTGATCAAAGTGCTGCGAAAGCCGGTATTCTGATCGGGTATTATGAAGAGCGGGAGTTGGAAGAACACCTTTCCGGTGAGGACACCAATAGCCTTTAATCTGCGGGTATTGCTTGTGTACCGGGTTTTCAGTTTTCAAAACTGGCTTCAGACACGATTCAGCTTTATGTTTTCTGCTTGCCAGAAAAAGTTAGAGTGTTGCACGTTAAAGTGAGTGCAGTGCTGCCTATAGCGTCCAGGCGGAAAGAAAATATGCGGGTTTTGCTGGTTGAGGATGAGCAGTTGATTGCTGACGCGATCAAGGCTTTTCTGGAACGTCATGAATACAGGGTGGATTGGGTCGAGGATGGATTACTGGCAAAAGACGCCTTGCGCACCGGGGAGTTTGACCTTGCCATTCTGGACCTTGGGTTGCCGGGACAGGACGGACTGGAGTTTTTAAAGGCGGTGCGCGGTGACAAGGCTGATGTTCCGATCCTGATCCTGTCTGCACGAGAGACAACGAAAAATCGAATTGATGGCCTTAATCTTGGCGCTGATGATTATCTGACCAAACCGTTTGATATGGATGAGTTGCTGGCACGTTGCCGCGCTCTGGTGCGCCGCTCTGCCGGGCGTACACGCATGTTGTTAGAGTATGAAGGTCTGGTTCTGGATCTGGATCAGAAAAAAGCCTCTTACGACGGCAATGATGTGGTGTTGCAGCCGCTTGCCTTTCGTCTGCTTACAATCCTGCTGGAACGCCGGGGACGTGTTGTTTCCAAGTCTGACCTGATGGAAAAGCTGTATGGCTGGGAAGAGAATGCAGAAAGCAACGTTTTAGAAGTGTATGTCTCTCAAATCCGTCGCAAGACAACGCCAAAACTGATCCGCACTATTCGCGGTGTCGGGTATATCGTGGATGAGGACTTTAGCTCATGAAACTTTCGTCCATCCGCAGCCGTATCCTGATACTGCTTCTCCCTCTGCTTTTTATCGTCTGGGGGGTGTTTACCACGGCTAACGCATGAAACCGGATTTAGGATTCACAACATTAATCCAATAGGTTAGACGATCTCTCTTAAAACGGGGGGATGCTGTTATTTTCAAGAACCTACTGGAAAGCTTCGGGCAAATTAACGATCCCCGCCAAGTGTGCAAAACGGAACATCTATTGGGGGATATTCTAGCGATTTCGGTGTGCGCAGTGCTGGCCGGTGCTGAAAGCTATGAGGATATCGCCGATTACGGTCATTGTAAGCACGACTGGTTGCACCAGTTTCTTACTCTTCCAAATGGCATCCC
>CANMBS010000016.1 GCA_947496145.1 uncultured Pseudovibrio sp. | reverse complement strand
CAAAATACACAGAACTCCAAATCAATCAAAAGCCCCCGACGCATAAAGCCCGGGGGCTTTTGGCGTTCTGAACTCACAGGCATTCCACCATCCAACGCTCTCGCCCGAGGTCCCGCCACGTTCATCCCCAATAACCAACAAGCAAACCCGGCTAGCGGAAACTCAGTTCACAACTTCAAGGAGTTGAAAGACACGTAACAGCCTGTTCAAATGGAGCAAGTGTTGAATGACCTGAAGGTGCCGAGGTGGTCTGTAGCGCGATGTACTTGAAAAGTCGGTGGTTTGGAGGTGGTGAAAGAGTGTAGTTCAGAAAGTCGTGATCTCACGCTTGAGGTTCAAGGGTGCGGACAAGTGTGACAAGGCGAACACGTATAGGGGCAGCTTCTAATTGGCCCGAGCAAAACAGTCAGTCGGCTCAAACGGCTGGTCTAATGAGCGGATTGGGGCTGTAGCTATCGACTGGTCGAAGCCGCTGTCAGACTAAAAGACAGCACACAACAGCGCAAAAGCGCATTTGAGGTGTAGTTGGGATGGATGTTAAGGGCTTTGGCTTCTATGCTACTCTGCCCTTTAGAGTTCGTCTCATTTAATCAGTCTCATATCCAGCGGCCTTGAAGAAGTTGGCACACTCCTGTTTAGTGAAGAGATCACAAACGTTTCCGACAGCACGCCACAATTCCTGATAGCTGCGTGCTGCGGCCTTACGGATCAATGCTTTGATTTTAGCAAAGGCCATTTTAATGGGATTGAGATCGGGGCTGTAGGGCGGCAAAAAGAGCAACCATGCCCCGATCTCACGCAGGATTTCAGCAGCTTTTGGGCTTTTATGGCTAGACAAATTATCGAGAATAACCACATCACCCCGGCTGAGCGTGGGCGCGAGTTGCTTTTCAATGTAGGCCTCAAATGTGCGCCTGTTCAAGGGAGCGTTGAGCACCCATGGTGCGTCAATCCGGTCTTGGCGCAGAGCGGCAATAAAAGTCTGGGTATTCCAGTGACCGAAAGGAGCGAGATCGACCAGTCTTTGGCCGCGCGGAGCCCATCCGGTGGTCTTGACCATATTTGTCTTAAGGACGGTCTCATCTATAAAAACCAGCTTTTGCAGGTGGGATCGTATAAAAGGCTGGCGGCGCGAGATCCACACGTGGCGCAACTCTTCCACATCCGGACGTTTTTGCTCTGCTGCCACTAATGTCTTTTTTTATGCGACAACCCCAGACGGTGCAGCAGACGGCCCAGCGAAGAGCGATGCACTTTGAGGTTCTGGTGCTCGCCCAGTTCCACGACCAGTTCGTCAAGAGTAAGCGCGCTTTTCTCATAAAGACGCCTACGCACCCACTCTTCTACCCTATCCAATTTGCTGCCACCTGGGTGGCCCTGTGTCTTGGGCTGCAAACTGCCGCTCTCCTGCTTCAGCCTAACCATGTCATTGACGAATTTAACTGAGACCCGAAAATGGGCTGCACTGGCACGATGCGTGTTACCTTCCTCAACAAAATCAACAACACGCTCACGTAGCTCAATCGGATGTGCCTTACCCATCAGTGTCTCCCAAATCCTTTCTGAAGAAACAGTGAATCATAAATACACAGCTAACGGAACTTGAATCTGGTTACATGAGACATGCTCTAAAACAGATGGTCAGTGCAAAGTGCTCTGGCGCAACGTCGATTGTACAAGCCTCCGGCACACAAAGGGAGAAACGAAGACCATTGGTCTGATGTGTGCAACGCGGCAATTGCTTGTGCTCTTATCTCCCTTATGGACAGGAGGTTTGCGGAGAGGATTCCGTCATAGCGCCGGACCTAGCACATAGCTCCCGCCACAGCGCAGGGCGTTAGAGAGACGAGCCAGCATAGCAGCAATCAGGGAGCCATCGTCAGTTGCAGGCAGTCAGAACGTGACGGCAACACAACAGTGACAGCTTTCGCTTTGTTTGCTCAGCGCTGCTGTAGAGGCATTGATGGACAACACCTCAGATCCGCTGAACCGCTGCGCATGCCACAGCTTTGCCCCCTTTGCACGCCTATGTACGTTGCTTTGCGCGGATTGCGGTAAAACTGCACGGATGCGTTTGCCTTAAGAACGAATCCAGAGAAACACACGACCCCTTCCATTTGCTTCACAACAAAACCAAAGGGGGAAAGAATAATCCCGTGGAACACCCAGATAAACTTATCCTCCCAAAACAGAGAAAATCATCTCCGAGCACCACAACAACTTATTCCCCTTATCGGACTATTGTTGAAAATTGATCATGGGACTTTTGTAGGGCTGATGGAGAGATAGTCGATGGTTACATTGACGGCACCTCCGGTTGTTTGCCATAGACGATTTACGGGTAGCATCATATGCTCGTGACCGGACTGATTTTCCTCAACCTGAGCGGCTTTCCAAAATGCCTGCCTAAAAAACGCAGCCACCTGGTCAGAGGTCACGTTGTGATACTCTTGAACAAAGCCAGACATCTGATGTGACATATTTTTAATGGCAAACCCCGATCAGCATCTTCTCGACAAGCTCGACTTTTGGCATAAGCTTGAATTCTTCATTCCTTTTGATCTGGACTACCGGGCACGCTCCAAGGATGAAAAAAAGAAGAAACTTTGGCGCTCCTATCACGAGACCTCGCAGCTTTGCTTTGATACTCCTCCTGAAGGCATGGAAGTGTCCAGCTATAAGCTTTTTCTGGGCGTATTTGATAAGTCAGAAATCAAAGGCTTGGTGGAGGAGAGGAAACCACAGACTGAAAGTGAAGAGCTGGATGAAGAGCAGAGGGCAGACCTTCAAGGCCTGACCTGCATGGCGAGCCTCGGCTTGTCATGTGATGCAGCTCCCAATTTTGAGGATTTCGAGATTTCGACGGTGCCTTGGGCCATTGGGCAAAGTCGCAGGAAGGGTATCAATACGCTTTCAAGTGATGCCTTTCAGGTTGCACGGTCACAACTGGCAAAGGGCTTGCAGAATTTTTCTGCAAAACGACCTCAAAGACTGAAACTGGTAGATGGCGAGGAGGTGCCAGACCCGTCTCTTGCTCCTTGCGAAGTGGATCAGCTGATTGATCTCCTCTCAAAATGGAGTGGGTTCCGGCCTTCTCAGGATCATCCAGCCGCATTGCTGGAAGTAGTGTTCAAAAAGAAGAAGAACCGATCTGACCCTGCTAATTCAGCGGAAGCTAAAGAAGCTGAGGGGCGCGCGAACCAGCAGGAAGAGGATGAGGCGCCGCCTGAAATCGGTATACTCAACAGTTTCTACATTGAAGACATCGAAAGGGCGATGAAGGTCGTCCGTGGGGGAAATACCCCCAGGACACTGCGGCAATATCTGACACCACTGGCGGAAGATGAGCGCATTGATCTGTATTCTGATGAGGGCAAAGAACGGATTATTGAAGCGCTGAGTCCCCAACGCATGAATATGGGCCGCTGGTTGGGAAATCCTGATCATGCGATGAGCCTGATGCAGCAATTTGCAATCAATACCGGACTGGATGAACTAGGCGAAGAGGGGCTGTTTTCTGTTAACGGCCCGCCAGGCACAGGCAAGACAACGCTTCTGCGCGACGTGATTGCAGAAAACATCACGCAGCGCGCAGCGGTGCTCGCAGAGTTGAGAAAGCCCGCAGATGCATTTCAGAAAGTGAAACGCGGAGAAATTACACTGCTCATTCCAGAGTTAACTGGCTTTGAGATGGTGGTTGCATCCTCAAACAATGCGGCAGTTGATAATATTTCTCGAGATTTGCCCAAAGGAGAGGCGATCTGGGACCGCGCTCACACCTACCTCCAGCCCGTTGCGCACAAGCTTGCTGCTCAGGAATGGGATGGTAACTGCCGTAAGCTGAGTTCAAATGAGCGGCCTTGGGGCCTCATCGCTGCGGCAATGGGAAAAGCAAACAATCGAAATCAGTTTATAGATAAGGTGTTCTTTAACAAAATACCGCCGAATAGCCCAAAAACATGGTCAGGCGATCAGCGCCCCCTCAATCTTTGGCAATGGCGTGATGAAACTTTAAAAGGCCAGAATAAGCAACAGACCTTTCGCACTGCATGTGACGTTTATAAGGCTGCGCAACATGAGGTTAAGGCAGTCATTGCTGAACAGCAGGCTTTTTTTGAATTGCAGAAGCTTGTAGGTGGACATACCGAAAAGAGCTGGTGCCGGACAGCGCAGCAACAAGTTGATATGCATTTTACAGCAATCAATGCTGCAACATCGCGCTTGCAGAAGTCGGAACAAGACCACTGTGAGCAGCAAGGGCAACTCGATGAGTTGATTATAGAGGGTCAGCTCATCGAAAAAACGAAGCCAATCTGGTTGAAATGCTTGTTTAACACAAAAGAAGCCAGAGTATACAATGATCGCAGGTCAAAGAATGCTGAAGCGCAGATGCAGCTGCGCCGAACGCTAAAGCAGCTCAAGGCGCAAATCTCCAGCAACTTAAAGTCGAGCGTACTACAAGCAGAACGCGCGCACCAAAAGGCTCTGGAAGCGCTGGAGGTGGTTCAAAAAGACTGGCAGCACAAGAACAGTGTTCTTTCCAGTTTCATCGAACGGTTTGGTGCGATCTCTCCCCCTGAAAACCTGTCGGATCTGGAAGCAGACCACATTCAGATTAATGGATTTTGGCATACAAAAGAACTAGCTGCCTTGCGGTCAAACCTGTTCAAGGCGGCTTTGGATCTACATGAAGCCTGGTTACTGGCCGTCAGTCAAAAGAATGGCGGCTTTGCCAAAAATCTTTATGAACTCCCGGCTGTTCTGAAAGGCAGGTTTGAAGGGAGTGCTGAAGAACGCCTCGCACTCTGGCAAAGTCTGTTCATGTTCGTGCCAGTCATCTCAAGCACGTTTGCTTCAATTGCGCGACAATTCGATGGCGTTGGTCCAGACAGCATTGGCTGGTTGTTCATTGATGAAGCCGGGCAAGCTGTGCCTCAGGCCGCCGTTGGTGCGTTGTTTAGGGCCAGACGCGCAATTGTTATCGGAGATCCACTCCAGATCGAGCCGGTTTTCACCTTACCCAAACAGCTCATTACCAAGCTTGCTGAGACATCACCGGCGACTGAAAGTGGTAGTTACTCACCAGATAAAGTCTCTGTTCAGGTTCTTGCAGATCAAGCCAATGCATTTGGCATTTCAGTTGTCGAAGACGGCGGTGAAGCAATTTGGATCGGAAGCCCGTTGCGTGTGCACCGGCGCTGTATCGACCCGATGTTCGCAATCGCCAATAAAATCGCCTATGAAGAGCGAATGGTGTTCGGCCTGCCGTCTCGCACATCAGGCGCAGATCAGGAACCTTTCTTGGGCGAGTCCTGCTGGATTAATCTTCCAGGAACGGTGCAAGGACGACAAGCCGTTCCAGAGCAGATAGAATTTGTCTCAAGGCTGATCGCCAGACTTTTCCTTCAATTTGGTAAAGGGCCAGAGCTGTATATCATTTCCCCTTTTAAAGAGGTGAAGGAACAGATTTCCAGTCGGTTGCAGGCACCAGAGCTTTGGTCCAGTCTGGGTGTTGACAAGCCCCGTGGGAAAGCGGTGCAACGTTGGGCTTCTAATCGCATTGGTACCGTTCATACATTTCAGGGTAAAGAAGAAGATAGTGTGATAATGGTTCTTGGAGCTGATCAACAAAAGGAAGGGGCGGCAAGATGGGCCGCGTCAAAGCCCAATATCCTGAATGTTGCACTGACGCGGGCAAAGCGGCGTTTCTATCTGGTTGGTGACCGGCAGCTCTGGGGGCAACAGCGGTTTTTCCAGCAGGCAGCCCAAACATTACCAGCACAAAGCCCGGCAAGCTTCTTAAAAAGAGCAGAGCGGGAATGGCAGCGGCGTGACAGTGAGAGGTCATTGCAGGAAACGCGGAGCCTTGCCGATATTCACTAAAGCGTATCTCTGAAAAGTGGACACTGGTTTTCAAATAAAGATACGCAAAAACAAAAACTAAAGCAGACCAAGCGTTTCAGTTTAAACGCGAACTGCTTTAGAGTAGTTTCTGTTAAGTGCTTCAGAAGCACTGCGGAGTGCCGTATCGCGACATCCCGCAAAGCTCTTGGTCGCTGGTGGCAGTGACTTACCCGAACATGTCCGAAACCATGCCTTCATACCAGCCGATGCTTTCCTCATAGGTTTGTTTGCGCAAAGCGTCGTCTTCGCCGTTTTGCGAAATAAACCCATCCACCTTGGCGATTTTCTCCTCGGTTGCCACGTAACTTGCGCCGACTTTTACGCCATTATCGGTAGAGATCAGCGACCAGCAGGTATTGGAGAACCGTGGCTTGAATGCGCGTGATCCGGTCAATGCTGCGCGGATTGCCATGGCTGCAACTTTGGCCTGACTGTTTGCTGAGTAAGCAGACTTTGGCATATCACCGTTTTGAGTTGCATCACCAAGCACATGGATGTTTTCATCCATCTGGCTCTGTAAGGTTTCCGGAATGATTGGGCACCAGCCTATTTCGTTGGTCAGCTCCGCCTGCTGCGCAATCGAACCAGCCTGCTGGGCCGGGATCACATTGCAAACATCCGCTTTGATGATTTCATCTTCCATCACGATTTCCATGGTGTTGGGGTCAACGCGCTGAACACCGCCGGTAAACTCATCGGTCAGCCACTCCACCATGCCAGAATAATGTGTTTCCCACCCTTGCATGAAGAGACCTTGCTTGGAGAACTTCTCTTTCGGGTCAAGAATGAGAATCTTGGCGGTAGGATTCCGCTCTTTCAGCACATGCGCAACCATCGAGATGCGCTCGTAAGGGCCGGGAGGGCAGCGATATGGGTTTGGCGGTGCCACCATGGCAAATGTACCGCCTTCCGGCATGGCTTCAATCTGCGCTTTAAGCAATTGAGTCTGCGTACCCGCCTTGTATGCGTGAGGCATCTTGGTCTGTGCGGTCACATCCCAGCCTTCAATTGCCCCCTTTACAAAGTCAATGCCCGGCGAGAGCACGAGGCGATCATAAGAAATTGAATCCCCGCTTGCCAAAAGAACGTTTTTCTTCTCCCGGTCGACGCCTGAGGCCCAGTCATGAACAACGGTGACACCATATTCGCTCGCCAGCGTGCCATAAGAGTGCGCCAGCCTGGACATGGGCTGGAAGCCGCCAATCGCAAGGTTGGAGAAGAAGCAGGTGTAATATGTACGTGAAGGCTCAATGAGAACAACCTCAATCGCCCCTTTGGAATCTTTGGCCAGATAACGTGCTGCGGTTGCGCCCCCTGCGCCACCACCCACAATGACAACGCGCGGACGTGTTTTACCAAGTGCCACCGGAGCGGATAAAAGCGCTGCACCAGCTGCTGCTGTCCCTAAAAAACGGCGTCTGTTCAATGTCATAAGTCAATTTCTCCCCTAAATCGTATTCCCGTAAAGCAGTTCTGAATTTTTTGAACCGGAATACGTATGAAACAAAGATTGAAAGCCTGATGCGTTGCCAGAAAAGGAACGCAGCAAGCTTGAAAGTGAGTTTGAAAGGTGAGGCCGCAAAAGGCTCACTCTAATTCAGGTCTTTGAAATAGGCCGCCAAAGCTGCGATTTCCTCCTCCGAAAGTCGCTTGGCGATCATCTGCATTACGGGATGGGGTCTGTGCTCTTTCTTATAAGCGCGTAAGGCAATCACAAAATCAGGTTGCGGCCAGCCAGTAATGGACGGGATGCCTTTGTCCTCGCCGCTGGATTGATGGCAACTGGTACATTCCGCAGAAAGATACTCGCCATATTCAGCATCTCCCTCCAGATAAGCCTCTTCGTGAAGGCTTGGTGCATCCTGTTGCAACAAACTGGCTGATGCCTCAGGAATGTTGGCAGGGCTTACCGAGAATTCTCGCAGGTAAGCAAGCAGATCAGAACGATCCTTCTCTTTTCGCATACCCCGATAACTCATGCGCGTACCGGAAACCAGATTCTTGGGATTTTCGATGTAGATGTTCAGCGTGTCGAGCGTCCAGTGAAGACCATCAGCTCCGGCACGCTTCATGGCCTTGGAGTATTTTGCTCCTTCAATACTTGCAGCCCTGCGATCAAACAGGTTGTTAAGGTGCGGGCCAATCCGGTTTCTGGCATCCTTGCCAACATCATGGCATCGGATGCAGGCATTGAACAGGCGTTCACCACGTTTAAGGTCCTGTGCAGAGGCAACCGAATCTGCCCCCGACAGAAAACTCAAACTAACAAGTCCGAGGACACTCCCTCTCACAAAGCCTGCTGACGGCTTTCGCAGAAGAAGATGCCCAATTGAAACTGAGAAGCAGTTTGCCACATGCAGGGTCGCAGCAAACTGCTTCATGAGAGCAGGTATCGCGGCTCTCATTGGGAGTGCTTTCTAAGAAACTCGATGATGGCTTCGCGATCCTTTTCTTTCTTCAGGCCCGCAAATGACATCTTGGTGCCCTTCACGAATTTCTTTGGTTTCTTCAAAAATGCATCCAGATTCTCATTGGACCAGACAAGCCCGTCACCATTCAGCTTCTTCATGGCTTTGGAGTACTTAAAACCGGTAACCACAGCCGCCTGCTGATCAATAATACCGTTAAGCACTGGCCCGACCTTGTTCTTTGCCGCCTCTCCAACCTGATGACAGGCCTTACACTTTTTAAAGACCTTAGCGCCTTTCGTGACCAGTTCTTCATCAAGAGATGCCACTACAGAAACCGGCTCTGTCGCTGGCTCTGCAACAGGAGCAGGCTCTGCCTTCGTGACCTGCTCAGTCTCTTGCACCTCAGATGCAGCAGCCTCTTCCTGTGCAGCCTTGGTTTCCTCCGGCGTTACATCCAGAACCTGAGCGCGAGCTGTAATCTTGACTTCACTCTTACAGTCTTTCATGCAAACATCGCGTTTTTTGAAGACCGGAGAGTCTTCGCGGTCATCCATGTAAAACCCATCTTCATTGGGCAGGCGAACAGATGTGAAGTTCTCTTTACTCAGTTCAAAATCATCATCTACCAGATCATTGGCGTAAAGCAGGAAGGCGGTGATCGCGTAAACCTCATCCGGTTGAAGCGACTGTGCCTCTCCAAATGGCATGGCGCGGTTTACATAATCAAACACGGTAGAAAGATAAGGCCAGTACGAGCCGATTGTCTTTACGGGGCGGTCAGATGTCAGTGTATCGGCACCACCGGAAAGAACAGGCCAGCGGTCAACGCCCTCCGCAAAGTCGCCGTGACAAACTGCGCAGCGTTCTCCGAATATCTCTTCGCCTTGTTCCACGGTGCCGCGTCCGTCAGGCAGCCCCTGACCGTCCGGGCGTACATCAATATTCCATGAAGCTACTTCAGCAGGGGTTGCAGCGCGGCCAAGATTAAAGGAACCAGCCGTTGCCGCAGTGGTGAGCAGCAGCGTTCCGGTCGCAAGAACACTAAGAAATTTCAACATTTTCCGCCTCACCATCTTTGCCAACGTACCAGGTATGAATTCCGTTATTGTGGTAGATAGAGTTCTCACCGCGAACAGCGCGAAGCTCATCTTTCGTTGGCTGTACATAGCCGGTGGAATCGTGTGCACGGGATTGCAGAAGTAATGGTGAGCCGTCCCAGTCAAATTCGAAATAGAAACGATGCATGGATTTATCGAAGCTCGGACCGTCCATGCGGGCGACATGCCAGTTCTTGCCGCCATCCAGCGTAACATCCACCCGTGGAATGGTGCCGCGACCAGACCATGCCAGACCGGTGATGATCGTGTGTCCGCTCTTATGCAGGATAGGGGCCTGCGGGCTTGGGTTAGTGATGATGGACTTACAATCCATCTCCCATGTAAAGCGGCGGGCCTTACCATTTTCCATCAGGTCAGTGTATTTGGAGGTTTCTTCCCTGTGATGCCATGGCTCATCGCCCACTTCGATGCGGCGCAGCCATTTGATCCACATATTGCCTTCCCAGCCCGGAACCACCAGACGCAGCGGATACCCCTGCTCAGGGCGTAGTGCTTCGCCGTTCATCTTGAAGGCCACAAGACAGTCATCCAGCGCCTTGTGAATTGGAATGGAGCGCGTCATTGCAGAAGCATCCGCCCCTTCGGGCATCAGCCACTTGGCGTTGGTTTTCAGGCCCGCTTCTTCCAAAAGCAGGCGTAGTGGTACGCCGGTGTACATCACATTATGGATCATGCCATGCGTGAACTGACAGCCATTCAGCTGCGCACCGCGCCACTCCATGCCTGAGTTTGCAGCACATTCCAGAAAGTAAACCCGGTTCTCCCGTGGGAAGCGCATAATGTCTTCCATAGTGAAAACCAGTTCCTTGTCCACCAGACCGTTGATCATCAGGCGATGCTGCGCCGGATCAATATGTGCAGCCCCGCCATGGTGGCGTTCAAAGCACAGGCCATTCGGGGTGATGATGCCATCCAGCTCATGTAGCGGTGTGAAGTTGATGGAGCTGACATTGTCAGCTGTGAGCCACTCAACAGTGCGCCGCTTTACATGCGCCTCATATTTGGAGGGCATGCCATAAGGCATCGCATCCACACCGTCTCCAAGTTCTTGCATCCAGGGTTGCAGGTTGGTAATAGCCGGATCATCCGCCCGCGCCGGAAGCGCAGCGCCAGTCAAGGCAGCTCCACCCATCAAGGCACCGCCCTTCAGGAGGTTTCGGCGGGTAGGCGACTTTAGTCTTTCGCTCATGTCAATTACTCGTCATCTTAAAATCTTTAAGTGTTCGCCTCACACGCCTGTAACGCGAACGGTAGAATTGGGGTCCATTGTGATGGTGCCTTTGCGGCTGATATAATCTTCAACCACCTGCCAGATCTCAGGGCCTTCGGTGTCCTCTCCAACAGAGGCCCAGCCCGAAACCACATAGGTTTTGGCAGGATCAATAGCTTCGCCTGTTTTTAGTAAGGTCATGTTAGAAACGCGCTCACCCACTGGCTTGGAAACGTCGATGGAGTAGCCCATGCCACCCACACGAACCATGTCGCCGCCCTGCTGGTAGTAAGGGTCCGGGTTGAACAGGTTGTCTGCCACGTCCTCCAGAACCTCATGCAGGTACTGACCGGTCATTTCAGTGCGGTACGCATTCGGGTAAGTCATGCTGGTCGCGTTATGGATGTCTTCGCGGGTGATGTTGTCACCCGGCAGTAGGGAAGGCCCCCAGCGGAAACCCGGAGATAACGCAATATCCGCATCCCGCTCTTCAATCAGCGCCTGACAGATCAGATCATCCCACGTGCCGTTGAAGTTGCCACGGCGATAAAGCAAGCTGTCTGTTGTGCCGATAACTTCTTCCAGTTCGGCCTTAAACGGTGCCCGCTCTTTTTCAATCAGTGCCGCCATTTCCGGGTCTGGCGCAATCACATCAGAAAACACCGGGATCAGCTTGTAGGAAAAATCCTTGATGCCGTTTTTGTCCACGTCCAGATCAAGACGTGATACAAACTTGCCGTTGGAACCGGATGCAATGATCATGGTCTTGCCAACCTTCACCGGCTCTGGCACAGCGTCATGAGTGTGTCCGCTCAGGATCACATCGATGCCGGACACTTGTTGCGCTACCTTACGATCCACGTCAAAGCCGTTGTGACTGAGCAGCACAACAACGTCGGCCCCTTCTTGTTTGACCTCTTCAACCATCTCCTGAATACGGGCTTCGCGAATGCCGAAGGACAGGTTGGGGAACATCCAGCCCGGATTTGCAATCGGCATGTAAGGGAAAGCCTGCCCAATGACAGCTACCTTTGCTCCGCCACGCTCGAAAATCGTGTAGGGCTCAAACGCAGGTTCATCCCACTCATTGTCAAAGATATTTGCGCCAAGGAAAGGGAAGGGCAGTTCATCTACGATCTCGTTAACGCGATCGATACCGTAGGTGAACTCCCAGTGCGAGGTCATGGCGTCTGGTTTCAGTGCATTCATCAGGTTGACCATGTCCTGACCGTCAGTCTTGAGCGCCGTCATGGAACCGTGCCACGTATCCCCGCCATCCAGAAACAGGGCATCAGGTCGCTCAGAGCGGATCGCCTTCACAATGGTGGAGACACGGTCCAGCCCACCCATTTTGCCGTAGCTTCGCGCTAATGAGACAAAGTCCTCACTGGTCAGCGCGTAGGCTTCTGGTGTGCCGGTTTGGTAATTGAAAGCCTTGAGCAGGTCCTGACCTGTGATGTGCGGCAGCAACCCTTTTTGCGCACCCACGCCTATATTCACGGAGGGTTCACGGAACCAGACAGGCTTCACTTGTGCATGACAGTCCGTAAAGTGGATGATGGTCACATTGCCAGTGGTGTTAAAGTCCAGAAGTTGGTGCTGCGTCAGCGATTGACGCGCAGCCAAAACCGGAAAATTACCAGCCCCAAAAATCGCGGCTGCAGCGACACCAGCCTGCAAGAAATCACGGCGCGAGATCATCTCCGCACCCTCCGTAGGTTATATGAATTTCAAAAAATCTTTTAGATCAGGAGGTTGCTACATATGAGCAACCTCCAAAATCATTTAGTTTCGTACAGATGGGGTCTCGACTGAGAGTCCCATCCCGCGAGAGACCACATAAGCCTCCAAAGCGATGAACTCATCGCTGCCACGCTTGTATGGTTCAGCACGCACCTGATCCATACAGCCCTTGAAGCGGCGATGTATGGACCCCAGACTACCCCACTTGAGGCGGTAAACAGGGAAACCGTTCACCTGCCCCTGACTTAAGTGGTCAGCGCGGATCATGTTGCCGTAATTGTCTTCATGGCAATTGGCACAGGCAATGTCCAACTGGCCAATACGGGTGTAATAAAGCTCTTCACCCTTCTTGATCCAGTCAGTCATCGGGCCGTCTGTCTCCATGGCAACAGCCATTCCGCGAGACTGCAATCCGATCAGAGCCGTCATTGCCAGCATCTCAGCACTCTCCCATTTCCATGGTTTCGCGCCCTGATGCGTTTCAATGGATGCGTTGATCAGCATTTCCAGCGTCGCAGGCTTGCCCATCTCCTCATTCCAGCGCGGCAGCTTGGCGCGCAGACCAGTAAAGCTGTCCGCGTCTCCATGACAATCTGCGCAGGACTGATTGGATGCCCCGGCGGGTGTCTCCCAAAGCTCCTCGGCATACTCGATGGCTACAAATGCAGGATTTTCAAAGTCATCCATTTGCAGCGCCTGAGTTTCTGCTGAGCGGAACCGCCAGCCAGAGATAATCTCGTCCAGCGGATGATCATCCGGCACAGGTGCTGTAGTTGCTATGGTCTGCCCGTCGATAACAAGTTCGCGTCCGTCATCGGCAATTGCGGCTGTGCTGATTGCACTACAGAAAAGCCCCCCAACGAGTAGTGAAACCGTCCTTTTCATACCCTTCTCCTCCCAAAGAATGGTGTTCTAGGCGACTTTGATTTTTTTCTCTAAGTCGTAGACGGAGCCGTCATCATCCGTCCATTCAAAGCGAACCGCACCGCTTTCCGGAACCCGCATCTGAAACTCAATGTAAGGGTTTGCAGAAACAGAAGGTTCAATGTCTGCCATGAACACCGGCTCACCATTGAAGCTGGCTGAAAACTTATTAATGATCTTGCGCGGAATGATCTCACCAGTCTTCTTGTCTTTACGCTGACCGGATTCCATTGGGTGCGAGATCAGTGTTTTAATGGTCACGACCTCATTAGGGCTTGCCTTTTTGGGAACTTTTACGCGGGGTTTAACCTTTGCCATAGTGTTTCGATGCCTTCCTTAATTAACCGCCACAGCCACCAATGGTGACCTTTACGCTGCGCTTTGTTGTGATGGCAGAACCATCCTGCATCTTCGCAACGGCAATAATGTCTTGTGTCTTTGCAAGGCGAATACGGGTTTTCGCTTCCTGTGCGCCTGAAAGCGCGCTGAAATGGAAGGTCGCAACACCCGGGCTTGGGTTGCCCGCTGCAAGCAGCATGATTGAGGCAGCACCCGGAGCAGACACGTCAATCGGAACTGTGTTTCCGTTCTCAGCAATCTCTGGCGCACCAATGGTGATGTCGCCTTCTCCTGGTTTTACACCGCCAGTAAACTTCATAATTGCCTCTTCAACAGCATTGCCTGTTGCAAGAGCTGGTGCGGAGAAACGCAGTGTCGTCAGAGCCGCTACGCCTCCAACTGCCAAACCAAGCGCTTCACGTCTGGTAACAGTCATTATTAAAAGTCCTCCTTGGAGCGTGTCCCCGAAAATGCAAAGCAATTCTCGAAGAAACCACGCTTAAGCAATAGTTTAGAGTGTGGTGCATCACTCAGTATGGCGCACCACACTCAAGGCGAATGCGCCTATTCCTTTAGTGTCGCCAGATAAGCGACGATATCTTCAACTTGTTCTGCCGAAAGAATTGTCTTTCCTGCAAACTTCCTGGCCACCCGGTTCAAACCTTCAGTTTTGTAAAAGGCTGGCATAATTGTCATTTCCCCGAAGACTTCCTTCGAGTTGATAACAATGGCACGCAGCTCGCCCTCACTATAGGTGTCTCCCACACCTTGAAGATAAGGACCGATTTCACCGTGGAACTGCTCCTCAGAAAGGTCGTCATTGGCATGACATGCAAGGCAGTTTCCCAGTTTGCGGTTGGTGAACCATTTCCGTCCCTTAGCAGGGTCACCTGCCATGCCAGTCAAGGAGACTGGCACAGTTGCTTCAA
The DNA here is from genome assembly GCA_947496145.1 of uncultured Pseudovibrio sp. Lineage (GTDB taxonomy): Bacteria > Pseudomonadota > Alphaproteobacteria > Rhizobiales > Stappiaceae > Pseudovibrio. The sequence goes on along the minus strand of CANMBS010000016.1, from coordinate 91,259 downwards.
CAAATTGAACGTTACCTGGAGCAACAACTCCGGCAACGGCACTCCCAGAAATGAGCAGCGTTGCAGCCGCTATCGTTTTGGCAATCGCCTTCATTGCTCCCTCCCAATTAAAGCGATTCAATTATTTAATGCTACTCGGGTACGTAGAAACACTCAACTTAAAATTCACATAATTGAATATGTTAATATATGAACCTTAGTCTAACAGCTTGAGTGGAAACGCTATTCTGAGGCCGCTTTTTGCTTCAAAAACTCACGTGCATGAAATTTTTGAAAATGTTCGTCGCCGTCATAGCCCTTTAGTTTAACCCAGCGCAGCATGTTCAGCGTCGTCCATTTGCCAAATGAACCGGGCATGGTTTGCACAGATGCCGTGCCAGCGCTCTTCCCTTCGCCAACCTCTTCAGGCAGAAACAGGAAGGTGGGGGTGAAGACAACGCCCCACTTACGGGCAATGTCCTTTTCGGTTTGAACATCACCGTCAAAGTCTGTCACTTCCTCATCACCGAAAAGGTTCATCTGCACGACGAAATAGTTGTCTTCAATAAACTTGCGAACTTCCGCATCACTGAAAACATTTTCATGTAACCGTGAGCAATAGATACAGCCGCGCTGCTCAAACAAAATGACCATGCGCTTGCCTTCTTCAGTGGCCGCGGCAAGGTCTTCTCTCAGGTCCTTGAAAGTCAGGCGAAGCCATGGCTGCTTATGAAGACCATCCTCTCCAACCTCAGCAAAGCTCATGGTTATGCTGGCGACGATCATCGCAGCAGCAAGTATTAGTTTTTTAAACATTGTTCCCCCCTAAAGCGCTCCTGCTCAAAGAAACGCAAAGCAATTCAAAGGCAGTCTTATTTCAGGTGAACTGCCTTAACTGAGTGACGTCAAACCTGGTACATACTTGATCATTTGCTCGGCAATCCAGGAGACACTGTTGGTCCCGATCAACACTGCAAACAGGATCAGAAGAACCCCCATGCCCTTTTCGATCGCTCCCAGATACCTCCGAAAACGGGCCATAAAATTCAGGAAGGGCCTAGAAAAGAATGCCGCCAGAATGAATGGCAACGTCATGCCAATTCCGTAAGCGAGCAGCAGCAGCATCCCCTGAGAAACATCGTCACTGGCCCCGGCTGTAATCAAAATCGCTGCAAGCACCGGACCCACACAAGGTGTCCAGCCAAACGCAAACGCCAGCCCAACCAGATAGGCTCCAAAGATACCCGCTGGCGCAGACGAGCTATCCAACCGTGCTTCGCGCAGCAGGATGTTGAGGCGTAAAATGCCGGTGAAATGCAAGCCCAGTAACAAGATGACAGAGGCCGCGATGTAACGCATCACATCAAACCAGTCCCGCAGCATCTGCCCGAAAACTGTTGCTGTCGCTCCCAGACCAACAAAGATTGTGAGGATGCCAGCGGAAAAGAAAAAGGACGTAAAAACAATGCGTCGTTGAATGGCTGGTGACATGCCGTCGCCGGACAGTTCGTTCATACCAATCCCGGCGATATAACAAAGATAGAATGGCACGATTGGCAGGATACAAGGTGAAAGGAATGATAAAAGTCCGGCACTTCCCGCAGCGATAAGAGTGAGATCTGGGTACATTTGAACACTTGCTAAAAACATATTCTATTATTAGAATATTTAGATATCATAGAGTTCAAATTGTCAATCGTGGATATCATGAGAATTTCAGGCTGGGTCTTATTGGCCGTTTTCGCCCTTATCTTAATGAAGGCTATCCCGTCGGAAGCGAGCACACAACTGCTTCTTGTCGAGGATGAAATCTGTCCCTGGTGCGAACGTTGGGAGGAAGAAATTGGCGTTGCTTACAGTAAAACCGCAGAGGGAAAACAAGCCCCGCTGCTGCGTCTGGACATTGATGATGCTCTCCCTGAAGGTGTGACTTTAAAAAGCAAAGCCCGCCTGACCCCAACCTTTATTCTCTTGATTGACGGTGCCGAAGTACAGCGGCTTGAAGGCTATCCGGGCGAAGACTTTTTCTATCCTTTGCTCAATCGCATGCTGCAATCCGTGCGATGAAAATAGCCAAACGAAATTCATTCAACCCACACAAACAGTGTCATATTTAACTGGGAAGTTTTCATGAAAACACTAATCTCTGGGGCAGTTATGCTTGCCTTGTCCGCAGGTTTCAGCGTGGTACACGCAGAAGATGAGTCAGCCTTCGTCACCTTCAAATCTTTAAAGCCCGAAATCGCAATGAAACTGGCGGTTTCAACTATGGAAGCCTGCCGCAAAGAAGGCTATCAGGTCTCTGCTGTGGTGGTTGATCGCTTCGGTCAGACACAAGCTGCGATTCGTGATCGTTATGCAGGCGTTCACACAGTCAACACCGCACGCGGCAAAGCCTGGACAGCAGTTAGTTTCCGTGGGTCTACCCTTGAAATTCAAGAGGAAATCAAAGCAGGTAACCTCTCTGCGGGCCTGCGCGATATTCCCGGTGCCGTGGCTCTTGGAGGTGGCTTGCCCATCGAATCTGCCGGAGTGATCACTGGTGGGGTCGGTGTTTCTGGTGCACCTTCACCTAAGATTGACGAGGAATGCGCAAAAAAGGGGCTTGAGATCATAGCCGATTTCCTCGACTTCTAAGCACGGACCTGTGCAGAGCGGTTGCAAATCAATTGCAATCGGCGTATGCCACCGACTAATTGGTGTACTCCAAGGCCAGCTTTATTCGTGTATAGTAAAACTGGCCTTACTTATCCCACTCCGAATGTTGTGCAGGATTTGGTTTAATGGCTATACCCATGATTACACGTGGGATGAAAGAAGAAGACATCGAGAACCTGATAGGTCATGCCAAGGACGCAACTGATTTCCTTAAGGCATTGACACATGAAGGTCGATTGATGATCCTGTGTCATCTGGTTACCGGTGAAAAGTCGGTAACGGAACTGGAGCAACTGCTGTCGTCACGTCAGTCTGCGGTCAGTCAACAGCTTGCGCGCCTGCGTTTGGATGGTCTGGTGAATTGCCGACGGGATGGTAAGGCAGTTTATTACAGCATCAAAGACGAGCGGGCGCGTCGGGTCCTCGACCTGATTTTTGAGTTGTTCTGCGCCGGACAAGACGACAAATCATAAAAAAGTTGCTCCGATGTTTTGGTCTTGGGAGGGATCAAATGTCAGAGGATATATTGGCGGCACTCGCAGGCCTTGCGGGTGGCGTTCTGCTTGGCCTTGCTGCAAGGCTGGGTCGGTTCTGCACGCTCGGTGCAATCGAAGACGCGCTCTACGGTAAAGAATGGCTCCGTATGCGCATGTGGGCCTTTACGATTTCGCTTTCTATCGCCGCAACCTTCTTGCTCGCCGGTCAGGGCGTGATTGCACTTGAAGAAACCATTTACCTCACTCAAAGCTGGAACCCATGGGCCTGCATCATTGGCGGCCTGATGTTTGGGTACGGAATGGCCATAGCAGGCTCCTGCGGGTTCGGCGCACTTGCCAGACTGGGTGGAGGAGACATGCGCTACTTCGTGCTCTCACTGGTCATCGCCATTTCAGCAGCCATGGCAGTGGGTGGTCCAACAGCCTATGCGCGCACCTTTTTCTTCCCACCGGAAACCACAACTGCCAGCTCCGCAGGGATAGCTCACCGCCTTGCCCAGACGTTTCAGGTACCAGAGCTTGCCATTGCTCTGCTCATCGCCGCAGGTATCGGCCTATTTGCGCTTGGCAATCGGGAGTTCCTTAAAACGCCCCGCGCGATAATCGCATCACTTGCCGTTGCATCTGCGATTATAATAGGCTGGCTCACGACCACCTATCTCTTTGTGGAGAGTTTTGAAGCAATCCCGGTTGCCAGCCATTCTTTTACTGTGCCGGTTGGTGATACCCTCATGTATCTTATGACAGCGTCGGGCGGCGGTCTGTCCTTTGCGGTTGGCTCTGTTGCTGGTGTGTTGGGTGGTGCGTTCCTCGGCTCTCTGATCAAAGGCCATTTCCGCTGGGAGGCCTGCGATGATCCACGCGAGCTTCGCCGCCAGATTCTAGGTGGCTTCCTGATGGGAACCGGCGGTGTTATCGCTTTGGGTTGCACAGTAGGGCAGGGTATTTCAGCTTTCTCCACACTTGCCATCAGTGCGCCCGTTGTCATGCTCTCTATTATTGGAGGAGCCGCGATTGGGTTACGTCAGCTTGTTATCGGGTTTCAGTTCGCGTTCTGGAAACGTCAATCCTGAGGTTTTTTCTCAAGGTACTACGTAATCCCGCATAAATCGCTTGTGTTTGCCAGAGATTATAGCAATATTTCGCGCTGCTTATTCTGGTGTATCTAAAGATACAGGCAGATCGCTTTGCGAAAACCAAACCGCACAACTCATGGCTGACAGGAACGCACGATGACCCGACCCACCAATGAAGCTCTGATTATGATTGATATTCAGAACGACTTTTGCACCGGTGGCGCACTAGCGGTTGAGGGCGGTGAGGAAATCGTCCAGCGCGTAAACGCAATGCAAGACGACTTCGCGGTCAAGGTCCTCACACAGGACTGGCATCCACAGGAGCACCTGTCCTTCGCTGATAATCACGAAGGCCGTCAGCCTTATGAACTGATTGATATGCCCTATGGTGCTCAGATCCTTTGGCCCGCGCATTGCGTGCAAGGCACCAAAGGTGCGCAGTTTCACAAGGACCTGAAGACCGACAGTGCCGACCTTGTTGTGCGCAAAGGATTCCGCTCGCATATCGACAGCTATTCCGCCTTCTTCGAAAATGACCACTCCACGCCTACGGGTCTTTGTGGTTACCTGCGTGAACGCGGCGTTGACACTGTGCACATGGTTGGACTGGCAACAGACTTCTGTGTTCGTTTTTCAGCTGTAGACGCCGCCAAACACGGCTTTAATGTAATCGTTCATCTGGATGCCTGCCGCGCAATTGACCTTGATGGATCATTGAAAGCTGCATTGGATGAAATGGAAAATCTCGGCATCAAACTTGCTGGTGAAATGGTAGCGAAATGATCGATATCGCCTCCCGTGTGTACAATCACAACTGGAAAATCGACCCGATTGTCCGCTCCCTGATTGACACGGACTTTTACAAACTGCTCATGGCGCAGTCGGTGTTCCTGAATAAGCCGAACACAAAAGTCACGTTCAGCCTTATCAATCGCGCTCAGCACATCCCGCTTGCAAAGCTCATTGATGAGAAAGAACTGCGTGATCAGCTCGATCATATCCGCACACTCTCCTTGTCTCGCGGGGAAAGCACGTGGCTGCGCGGCAACATGTTTTACGGCAAGCGCTCCATGTTCCGCTCTGACTTTCTGGAATGGTTTGAGCAACTGAAGCTGCCACCGTACCACCTTGAGGTAAAAGGCGATCAGTACGAGCTGACCTTTGAAGGGGACTGGCCAGCAGTCATGCTGTGGGAAGTTCCTGCTCTGGCGGTACTGATGGAACTGCGCTCCCGTGCCGTGCTTAAAAACATGGGTCGGTTTGAGCTTCAGGTTCTTTATGCCCGCGCGATGACCAAGCTCTGGGAGAAGGTCGAGTACCTGCGAAAGATCGACAATTTGTCCCTTGCTGACTTCGGCACCCGCCGTCGTCACTCCTTCCTGTGGCAGGACTGGTGCGTACAAGCCATGATGGAAGGGCTCGGCAAAAAGTTTGTCGGCACATCCAACTGCCTGATCGCCATGCGCCGCGAGGTAGAAGCCATCGGTACGAATGCCCACGAACTGCCCATGGTCTATTCCGCTTTGGCTGAAAGTGATGATGAATTAGCGCAGGCACCCTATCAGGTGCTGAAAGACTGGCAGGATGAACACGATGGTAACCTGCGCATCATCCTGCCTGATACGTATGGTACAGAAAGCTTCCTTCAACGTGCACCAAACTGGCTCTCTACATGGACAGGGATTCGCATTGACAGCGGTGACCCGGTTAAAGGAGCAGAAGCAGCCATCAAATGGTGGGAGAACTGCGGAGAAGACCCAACTCAAAAGCGTGTGATCTTTTCTGATGGGCTGGATGAAGATATGATCGCTCATCTTCAGCGCAAATTTCAGGGTCGTGTACGGTGTAGTTTTGGCTGGGGAACCATGCTCACCAATGATTTTCGTGGTCTCGTATCTAACGATGCTTTGGCACCTTTCTCATTAGTGTGCAAAGCGATCTCGGCCAATGGCAAGCCGACGGTAAAGCTCTCCGATAACCCAAACAAAGCCATGGGGCCACGGGATCAGATTGAACGTTACAAGCGCGTCTTCGAAGTAGGAGAGCAAAAGCGCCAAAAGGTTGTTGTTTAACATTCGTCATATGCAAAATACTCCGATTGCATAGTTTCCCCTTGCGTAAACTCTGTTTAGCATACGTAATGCTGCATAGAGATAAGCGTGAGGGGAGCGATAATGAGAAGATGGAATGGTTGGGGCGACGACACGCACCAGGCTGAACTCGCTGATTTTGCTAAGGCTTTAATCGCAGACCTGATCGGTGATACGCATCCGCTTATTGATGCGACACTGGCTGAAGCGGTTGAACGTGTTCCCGAATCCCGCACGGCAGATCATCCATTACTGGATACAACACCCGAAACGCGCATCCGCTATGCAGCAGGGCAAAGCTTTCCCGACTGGCTGCAAATGCGCAGCGGCATATTCAAGGAAATCCCGGATGCCGTAGCATTTCCTGAAACGACGCAGCAACTGCGCGAGCTGATGGACTGGGCCGCCGGAAAGGACTATCTGCTCGTACCTTACGGAGGAGGGACCTCCGTTGCAGGACATCTGGCCTGCCCAACCTGCGAAAAACCCCGGATAACAGTCGCTCTTACGCGCATGAACCGCTTGCTCGACTTTGATAAAGAAAGCCAGATCGCCACTTTTGGTGCTGGCGTGCGCGGGCCTGATCTGGAAGCCCAACTGGCAGCTATCGGCTACACTCTGGGTCATTTCCCGCAAAGTTTCGAGCTTTCCACCGCTGGCGGCTGGGTCGTGACCCGTTCCTCTGGTCAGCAATCCCTGCGGTATGGACGTATTGAGCAGCTCTTTGCTGGCGGCACACTGGAGACGCCAAAAGGCACGCTGAAAATCCGAAGCATGCCTGCCTCGTCTGCCGGGCCCGACCTGCGGGAAATGGTGCTTGGATCAGAAGGCACACTTGGCATTCTTTCAGAGGTGAAACTGCGCGTCACACCACTGGCCGAAACCGAGCAGTTCTATACTGTCTTCATGCCAGATTGGGAAAGCGGTGTTGCCGCAGTTCAGGCGATGACACAGGGGCGCATTCCACTCTCCATGATGCGTCTCAGCAATGCCACAGAAACAGATATAAGCCTGAAGCTTGCAGTGCCGGAAAAGAAGCTTTCCAAGCTCAATATGCTCTTCAAACTGAAGGGACTGACTGACAAAAAGTGTATGCTCACCTTTGGTTTGACGGGGTCAAAAAGCCAGAGCAGAGCAAATCGCAGGCAGGCAAAAGCCATTTTAAGGCAGCACGGCGCAAAGCGGGTCTTTTCCAAAATGCTGGGTGAAAAATGGAGGGAAGGCCGGTTCAAAGGCCCCTACCTGCGTCATCCGCTTTGGGAGCATGGCATTGGTGTCGATACATTCGAGACAGCAATGGACTGGTCAGCCCTGCGCCCCTACATTAACGTGATTGAGCAAAAGGTCATGAACGCTTTGAAACAGCAAGGCATTCCAGTCTTCGCCTTTACGCATCTGTCTCATGTCTATCCGCAAGGCTCCAGCGCCTACACCACCTATCTGTTCCCCGTTGCCAGCACCTATGCAGAGACCTTGCAGCGCTGGAAAATTATCAAGAAGGTCGCCTCAGAAACAGTTGTCGCCCACGGAGGGACCATCAGCCACCAACACGGTGTCGGACGTGATCACGCACCCTATCTGCCCGCCGAAAAGGGTGAACTGGGGATGAGCGCATTGGAAGCACTCTCGAAAAACTTCGATCCGGACCATCGCATGAACCCCGGCGTTTTGATTGAGGCAAAAAACACCACCGAACCTGCATAGCCACTGCTCAGGAGGACGAAGCAATGGGGAATAGGAAGCAACTGAGCAGGCAGGAAAAACTTGAGCTTTTAAGGCAGCGCACGACACCCTGGGACATGGTGGTTGTTGGTGGTGGCATCACTGGTGCAGGTGTTGCTCTGATGGCTGCAAGAGCAGGGCTTGAAGTTCTGCTACTCGAAAAGCGCGACTATGCATGGGGCACCTCCAGCCGCTCTTCGAAAATGGTGCATGGCGGTTTGCGCTACCTGTCTCAGGGCGAATTAAAACTTGCACGGCAATCCGTACGCGAACGCGAGAAACTTCTCAAAGAAGCACCGGGCCTAATAGAACCCATGAATTACCTGTTTCCCTTCTATGAAAAAGGCTTCCCAACCCGCAGTGCTTTCTCTGTGCTTCTCAACATCTACGGCTATTTTGCCGGAAAGCGTGACCATACTTACCTGAACCGCGAGCAAACCATTGCCGCTTTACCGGGACTGAACGAAGACGGCCTGCTTGGAGCCTACCAATACACAGATGCACTCACCGACGACAGCCGCCTCGTTTTGCGTGTATTGGCAGATGCAAGACGCAGTGGCGCACTGACATTGAACTATACCTCTGTAAATGCAGTGGGTTCTAGTGATAGCGGCACAAAGGAGATTGAACTTCAGAACCTTGAAACTGACGAAACCTTCACAATTCAAAGCAAAACAGTCGTCAACGCTACTGGCGTCTGGGCAGACGACTTACGCCAGCAGTTGGGACAGCAAAAGCGCATTCGTCCTTTGCGGGGAAGCCACATCATCATCCCGTCATGGCGTCTGCCAGTCCACCAATGCCTGACCTACCTGCATCCTCAGGACAAACGCGGTGTCTTCATCTATCCGTGGATGGGCAGAACGGTCATTGGCACAACTGATCTTGACCACACAGCAAACCTCGATGAAGAAGCTGCAATTACAGCAGAAGAGGTCGCCTACCTGCTAAAAGGGGCCAGTCACAATTTCCCCGGCTCAAATCTGAAGGAAGCTGATATCATTTCCACATGGTCCGGCGTTCGCCCGATTGTCGGCAATGAAGGAGAGGACCCAAAACAACTACACCCTTCTAAAGCCAGACGCGATCATGTGGTCTGGGATGATGAGGGCGTCATCACCGTCACAGGAGGAAAGCTCACGACTTTCCGTGTAATGGCCCAGCAAGTGCTCGAAACATGTGCTCCTTATTTGCAGGGTAAAATACTTGCTGAAGCGCCAGATCAGGTGTTCGAAGAACAGCCAGAAGCACCAGACACTCCTGCCTCCATCAAAGTGACGGAGACCGAAAAACAACGACTCACAGGTTGCTACGGGCCTGATGTTTATTCTCTTTTGGCTGCGTCATCTGACTTTGACTTTTCTCCTGTTGGGACAACAAGCCACGTTTGGGCTGAACTTGAATGGGCTGTAGCCTATGAAGAAGTGGTGCATTTGGATGATCTTCTTTTACGCCGCACGCGAATTGGCTTAGTGTTGGAAGAGGGCGGCGCTGCATTAGCCAGCGAGTTTGAGGCAAGATTAAGAGACAAACTGGGGCGGTCTATGAAAGAGTGGAGGAAGGAGTGGCAGCGTTACCAGAGAGTTTGGCAAAACCACTACAGCTTGCCTTCCACACGGGCCGATAAGGCATCACATGTCGAGTGTGAGGTGCTGGCCCAATGACCGATACCCTGCTCGCGATTGACTGTGGGAGTCAAAGCATTCGTGCCATTCTTTTTTCTCCTGAGGGCACGCTTCTTTACAAGGTCCAAAAGCCCATCACCGACTACAGTACCGACAAGCCCGGCTGGTCTGAGATTGATCCCGTGATCTTTTGGGAACTCATGGGCCGTTGCTGCCGTGAGCTTTGGGACAAAGGTGCTGACCCTGCAACCGTGAAAGCTCTCAGCGTCACCACCCAGCGCGGGACACAGATTGCCGTTGACGAGCATGGCGTCCCTCTGCGCCCAGCTATCACATGGATGGATGAGCGTATCGAGGAACACCAGAAACCTTTGCCCCTGCTTTGGAAAACCATCTTCGGTATCGCTGGCCTGTCCCGTTCCATAAAAAGCGTGCGCAGCGAATGTGAGGTCAACTGGATTGCAGTGAACCAGCCCGGCATTTGGAAGAAAACACACAAGTTCCTTCAGGTTTCAGGTTACCTCAACTTCAAACTGACAGATCATTTCCGCGATTCAACAGGAGCGCAGGTTGGGTACCTGCCTTTTGACTATAAGAAACAGCAATGGGCGAGTTCTAACCACTTCCTTTGGAAGCTTTTTGCCTTCCAACACAATCATTTGCCTGAGCTTGTAGAACCCGGGCAAACCATAGGTACACTCACAGAGGAAGCCGCCAGACACATAGGCTTGTCAGAGGGGGTGCCAGTCATCTCGGCGGCGGCAGATAAAGCCTGTGAGGCGGTGGGGTGCGGTGCCGTAGACGCTTCTGTCGGCTGCCTTAGTTATGGCACCAGAGCAACGGCAACCATTCACTCAGAAAAGTACTTTGAGGTCGAACGCCCCTTACCGGCGTATTCCGGCGGCATACCCGGAATGTACACGCCAGAAGCCTCAGTCATTCTCGGTTACTGGATGGTCAACTGGTTCAAGGAAGAATTCGGCCACCCTGAGCAGGAAAAAGCACGTGAAATCGGCAGTCCGGTCGAAGTCTTCTTCGACGACTTGCTCAACAGCACGCCTCCCGGTTCCCATGGCCTGACATTGCTCCCCAAATGGGGCCGTGATAACGGACGCTCGACCCCGGTCAAGGGCGCAATCATCGGCTTTGGCGACGTGCACACCAGAGGGCATATTTACCGCGCCATCATAGAAGGTATCACGCTGGAGCTGCGCCGGGGACTGGAACGTATAGAACGTAAAAGTGGCAAGAAGATCAAAGTCCTGCGTGTATCAGGTGGCGGTTCTCAATCTGACGCTATCATGCAAATTACGGCAGACATCTTCGGGCTGCCAACCGAACGGCCTCATACCTTTGAAACTGCTGGCCTTGGTGCTGCGATTGCCGCAAGTGTTGGCGCTGGCATTCATGCTGACTTTGACACAGCCATGCAGGCCATGACCCGGCAAAGCGAAGTTTTCAAGCCGAACCCCAAAACGGTTCAGCTCTACGAGAAACTGTTTGAAGATGTCTATCTGCTCATGCCCGGTAGATTAGCCCCCCTCAACAAGGCACTCCGCCGCATCACAGGCTAGGCAACGTTGCTCTTCGGCTGGGATGTTGCCTTCATCACACTGGCTTTCGCCAGAGATTGCACCGGTTTGGAGGCGACGATCTCCTTCTTATTGGCAAAGACCTCATGGTTTTGAGAGATTTTTTGCAGATCATAGAGGTAGTTCACCATCACGCCTGCTGACTGCGTCTTACCATTGGCAGAAGTATCAGCTCCAACATGCACATCATGAACCCGTGCGCCATTGTAAAGGTGGAACCGCGCGACCGGATCAAACGGCATATTGTCTTTTCGCTTTCCTTCCAGCAGATAGTAGGCCGCCAGTTCTTTGAGCGCTGTATCATCCTTTGGCAACTCAATCTCTTGCCGCTCCGCCCATTTGCGGAAAGTCGGTAAAGGAGAGAGTGTAACAAAGGTCTTCAACTGGCTTAGCTCACGAGAAAGGTCTTGCACCACCTGCTTGATCAACGAGTTACCAAAGGAAACACCTGCCAGACCGCTCTGACAGTTTGAGATGGAGTAAAAAACCGCTGTATCCACTTCGCTAACCGGTACAATATCCCTCTCTTCAGCCAGTACGCCCTGAATAGAAGAGGGAACACCTTTGGTCAGGGCAACCTCAACAAAAATCAGTGGTTCATCTGGAAGTGAGGGATGGAAAAAGGCAAAGCAGCGCCGGTCTTCCGGTTGCAGGCGGCGGCGTAAATCATCCCAGCTATCAATGGCATGCACAGCCTCATAAGCTATGATTTTCTCCAAAATCTGCGCTGGGCTATCCCAGCTGATGGGGCGAAGAACCAGAAAACCCCGATTGAACCATGAGTTAAACAGGTGCTGGAAGTCTATGTCAGTACGTGCAAGATCCGGTTGTTCTTTTATGAAAGCAAGCAAGTCTTTACGCATGTGAACCAGCTGATGCGTGGCTCCGGGAACTTGATTGAGCCGTCTGGCAAGCTCTTGACGCCTCGGCTCTGCTGCTTCCACCAGCTTCCGGTAGTTTGCTTCTGTTCGATCAGCTTTATAGGTGGAAACAGTAGCCTCTAAACCTTCTGGTTCAATATCCATCTCACTGTTCAAAAACTCAAAAAACGCTAGCTTTCCCTGAATATCGGAGGTTGCATACCCATCCAGTATTTCGTGAGCAATTGCTGCACCGGAAACATCTCCCTGACTGCTCATCAAGGCATTGCAAAGCTCGGTAAGAGGTCGTTCATCCTGCTTGCCCATAAACACATAACGGCGATCGAAAAGGGTAGAAAGCAAATCAGCCAGCAGACTCATATCAGGCGTCCTGTAGTTGGGTCATGCAAAACGCATGAAAATTACCTAAAGCCTAACAAGGGAGTGTGGCGAACGGAATGCAACAAAAAGCATAACGATGAAGTGATCCCTAATCGCAATCAAACATCTGTAAATGAGCGCCTGAAGCATCTACTTTGGAAACTCTGGGAGAAGGAGAGACCTGTGAAAATCAACGGCGATTTTTCAAAGCGCGTGGTGGAACTGGCAGATCAGATAGCCTGGGTGCCTTCTCCGATGAAGGGCGTCGACCGCAAACCACTGGACCGCTTGGGAGAGGAAGTTGCCAGAGCGACAACCATTGTGCGTTTTGCACCCGGGAGTCATTTTTCTGAACACGTCCACACCGGCGGGGAAGAGTTTATCGTCCTTGAGGGGATATTTCAGGACGAGCACGGGGATTTCCCGGAAGGCTCCTACATTCGCAACCCGCCTCAATCCAGACACACACCAGCCTCTGAGCCGGGATGCACAATCCTCGTAAAACTCTGGCAGTTTGATCTGAATGACAGAACTCATGTACGTGTGCAAACCAACAAGTTAGGTCGCGTTGAAGACGCGCATCGCAAAGGAGTTGAAGTCTCGCCGCTCTATCACGATGAACGGGAAAACGTGCGCATCGAGTATTGGCAGCCGGAGGTAAGCGGCGCAGTGGAAGCAAAGGACGGCGCTGAAATCTTTGTACTGGAAGGCTCTGTCTCAGAAGCGGGAGACCAGCTTCCCAAACATGCATGGCTGCGCGTGCCAGTCGGGTATGACCTGAAGATCAAAGCAGGTGCCAATGGGGCCAGACTCTGGATCAAGTCTGGACATCTTCCTTATGTCACAGCTCCGACAACCAGATGAGCAAAGGTGTTTTAAAGCTGTTCCTGTAACCAGCTCCGGCTGTTTTCCTCCATAGCAGAACGAACCGATAATATGTTCACCACATGCTCTGGAAAAGACGAAAGCTCATAGCGCAGCGTGTATTCCAATTGCTGCTGCTCCCCATCCGCACGCCATGTAAGTTGTTGAACAGCAGGTGTTGTACCGTCAAGAACTGCGGGTTTTTCAAACCACGGTAGTGCTGAAAGCGTTGTCTCTTCAATGAGTTCTATCTTTGACGGAGTGCTGCTTGCCAACTCAAAACGCTGCGAGACCTGCGTTGAAATTGGAAGCGTCCAAAGTGCCGCAATAAACCAGAGCAAGGCAGGCACGCGAACCACCTCAACAAGGCGGAAGGTAAAGCGTCCTTCGAGAAACTGCGAAATCATCACCAAACCGCCGAGAATAAGCAGCACACCAAAGGCCAGTTCTCGCGCACTAAGTTGCGGGGAGAGGAAAATGAACATAGTCACCAGCACCACCAGCAAGGCAAAGGAAATGCCGCAATACACCTTCGTCAGGGAAGAAATCTCGGGGTCATATTTAGGCCGGTTTGTAACGCCGGTTTTTTGAAGCTTCGTGGAGCTGCGTCGCCTGTCCAGTGGGCGCCATCCCGTTGGCTTGAACCAGAGGCGCACTTTATCCCACCACCGTTCTGTATGAACACTGTCCCGAAACAGCATCGACCAGTGCTGTAAGTTGGCCGTAACGGGATTCCATGTTTTCAGAGGAGTGGTTGTACCATAATGGCAGGGATGTGCCGCAGTTTCCGGCTGCCAGCTGCCAAACATCCGATCCCAGATGACGAGCGTGCCACCAAAGTTCTTATCAATGTAAATCGGGTTCTTGGCATGATGAACACGGTGGCTGGATGGGGTGGAAAAGATACCTTCCATCAGGGGGATACGATCAATCGCCTGCGTGTGTAACCAGAACTGATAGGCTTTAAGCAGCATGAACTGCACAAGGAATACTTCAGGGGGACAGCCTAAGAACGCCAGCGGCAAATAAAAGACCCACGAAAACGCATATTGAAATGCACTCTGCCGCAGCGCAGTCGTCAGGTTATACTCCTCACTTTGATGATGCCCCACATGAGCGCCCCAGAGGAAGTTATAAGTATGCGCAATGCGGTGAAACCAGTAGTAGCAAAAGTCGACCCCGAAGAAGAACACCACCCAGGTGACCCAGTTTGCAGACCCGAAATCAAATAGCCTGTAAGAGCTGAAAGCCCAGATAAATACTGAAAATGTAAAGGTTTTTAGCAGTGCATCGGAGACCAGCAGGCAGATGCCCATGGATAAGCTGGCAATGTTGTCGCTAAACCTGTGCAGGTCCCGCCCGCGCAAACGCAGATAAGCGTATTCCACCATCATGAAAAACAGAAACAGCGGTATCGCGAGCGCTGTCACATTGTACTCTGCCATTTTATCCCCCCTCGCACTGCTCCCGGTTAACTGAGAGTTTGCGCAACAAAAAAGCGTCGAGCCTATGACCTTCCAGCAGTATGAGATACTGTGATAAAGGCGCAAATATTGACTTTAACGTAAAGGCAGGAAGGGGCGCTGACAATACAGTTTCAGCAGTTCGTTGATTAGCAATTACATCGCTGGCCAGAGTTATAAGAAACTGCATCCTGAAGCAATCATAAAGACGCCATTCTAACCCCTTGGAAAAACAGGAACAAAAAAGATAACAGTGCGTCAACTGATCGCATTTTGAATAATTTTTCTACAAATGAATATTTTTGCGTTACACTGGAGAGGCATTGGATAGGTGTTGCCCTGTTAGGCATCCCTATTAGTTTCAGGGACCTTAGCTGGCTGTCCGTCATGGTTTTCGTTCATATACGCGGGAGAGCGCGGGAGTATGAGCGCGCAGTAAAGCAAAGGCTGTAACTCTGAGAAACAGAGTTTTCTAAAGCAATAAGAAAGAGTTAACGGGAGACACTATGTCTGAACTGCTTATGTCGACACTTGCTGGTTTCATTATCGGGGCGATCTTTACCGCAATTAAGCTGCCTATTCCAGCTCCACCGGTTCTGTCTGGCTGTGTTGCGATTCTGGGCGTTTGGGGTGGGCATCAGGTTGTGCTGCACATCATGGAGCGGTTTTACTCCTGACACACTTCTCAAAAGCAAGCGTTTGATGTGACTGGCTGGTCTTAGGTCAAGTTGTAAACTGCGATATAGATTTAGAAACGGTGCTGTTTTTCAGCGCCGTTTTTTTGCGTAAATGTTCATCACTAAGTCATTTTGATTAAATTCTAGGCGTTTTGAGGCGCACATTGCATCTCCACATAAATGCAGATCTCTCAAAAAAATCAAATATCACAATGTATTACCTTATTTTTGCATTCACCGAAGAGCTTGGCACACTCCTTGCGTATAAGTACTTCAGCAGAGTTTGCACAAACAGTGCGCGGAGAGGGGAATGAAGGAAATCACTTTGCCACGCAGGAGAGGCGAGCCTTTTTGAGGTAACTGGTAAGTGATTTTCTGTTCCGCGCAGAAGGGGAGATGAAGCAACACTCATCTCCCCTTCGCCTTTTAAGTTTGTTTGCGTGGATATGTGCACGGCTTTGCGTTTGTTTTGCTAAATTTACGCTGCAAAGGAAAAACTATGGAGTTTCTCAGTTCTTTCGATCTCACCCTGCTACTCGGGTTTATCGTCACCTTCATGGCGCTTAATTTCACGCCCGGTCCGGCGGTGCTGAAAGTGGTGGGCGACAGCATCTCAAACGGTATTGGTAAAACGCATGCCAGCATGGCAGGCGTGTTTGGTGCAAACCTTATGTATGCATTGCTTGCTGCTGGAGGAATGAGCGCACTCCTGCTTTCCTTCCCCGTCTTGTTTGAGACAATCAAATGGATTGGTGTAGCTTATCTATTGTATCTTGCATACGGCTCTTTCAAAGCTGCCTTTTCAGCTTCTCTGGGTGAAGCGACAGAACAGAAGTCAGCCTCTGCTGTGAAATTGTTTCTCACCTCTTTCGCAATGCAAGGAGCAAACCCCAAATCCGTTCTGTCTTTTGGTGCAATGTTGCCTGTGTTCGCCGGGGAAGGTGAGGGCGTGGCCCTGCGGATGATGGCGCTGGCAGTCTTTAACATCGCCCTCGAATACCCGGCGCTGCTGTTTTACGCCTATCTGGGAACCAGAGCATCCAGTTTCGCCGTCTCTGCCCGTTCCCGTGCTTCCATGGATGCATTCGCTGGGTCCGCTCTCGCAGGAGCTGCCTACATGATCTCCAGAAGCACGTTAAAGGCTTAAACGTCTTGCAGCTCTACTCTTCCTCACCCAGACTGTCAGTCTTGCAGACGCCGGTTTCTGGCAATACAAGCTCAATCCGTTTGGCGTCTTCTTCGTCCCCGGCAAACATTGCCGCAACTGAGCGGGCCTGCTCGTATCCCGTAATCATGAGAAACGTCGGAGCCCGTCCATAACTCTTCATGCCTATGATATAAAAATCTTTTTCAGGATGGCGAAGCTCATCAATGCCGTGGGGAGGCACAGTGCCGCAACTATGGATATTAGGGTCAATAAGTGGGGCAAGTTTGCTGGGACATTCAACCCATGGATCAAGATCAACCCTGAGTTCGCGTAGTATGTTAAGGTCTGGCCGAAACCCGGTTACCCCAATCACGGCATCAACGGTTAGCTGAACCTGCTCCCTGTCCTGATCTGCGATAACAATAAAGCCGCTATAATCGCGCTGAACACTTGTGATGTGCATTGCAGGTATCAGCTCAATAGCGCCAGCGCTCATAGCCGCTTTCACTTTCAGTCCCAATGCACCACGAGCAGGCAGCGCATCTTTTGTTCCGCCGCCATACGCTTCTTCAATATTGTGTTTTCTCACAGCCCAAAGAATGTGCGTTGCAGAATTTTCTTCTCTGAGCTGCAACAGCTCCAGAATGCAGGTGAGAGCAGAATGCCCGCTTCCAACCACAAGAACCCGCTTGCCGATAAGGTCTGTCCGGTAGCTGCCCAGCACATCCGGGATGCCATAAAAGATGCTGCTTTGAAGCTCGTCTTCTCCTAAAGCTGAGATGCCGCCGGACCCGATTGGATTTGGGGTCTGCCAGGTGCCGCTGGCATCAGCAACACCGCCTGCCAGTTGTCGTGTCCCCGTATCTAAGTGAATCTCAAAGGGAAGGTTCTCGCGGTTTTGAGACTTAAGCTTATCAAGTCCGTAGCGCCCGATGTGAGTAACACGGTTACTAAGTTGGATATGAGGCTTAATCTGGGGAGTCTGGGAGAGCGGTATCAGGTAGTTCTCCAGAAACTCACGGCCAGTGGGCAGAACTTCCGGGTCAGGCTCCTGCCAGCCATTGGCCTTCAAAAGCTTCAGGGCCGCAGTATCTACAAGGTACTTCCAGGGTGAAAACAGATGCACATGGCTCCACTCTTCAATGGAAGCACCGATATGAGCACTGGCTTCAAATACAACAAACGGCAGATCCCGCTCGTATAAATGACAAGCCAGCGCTAAACCTACTGGCCCGGCTCCAACAATTGCAACCGGATACCGTTCTCTGTTTTCGACCACCTGCACAACACCTCAATCCAGCGGATAAAGTAGAGCAAGACCTATCAGTTGAGCAGGTAATACGCCCTTAGGCCAGCACGGTGATTTCGAAATGCATTTCAATAAACATCTGCACTAAATTGAGATAGTTGAGAGCGTGATCCTAACAGTATGGCCTTAGTGTTTCAAAGCAGTTGGTGTGATACAGCCCTGAGTCATTAATGATCCCGTCCAAACCACCCCAAAGTGTTTCCCTCATCTGTGCACCTGTTGTTGTGCTGGGGATCGGTCAGATCATAACGTGGGGGGTAACCTACTATTTGCCTGCTGTGCTGACGGAAAATGTCCGGCAGGAAACCGGCTGGTCGCTGGGTGTCCTGATGGGTGCGTTTTCTCTGGCACTTTTAACCTCTGGTCTGCTGTCTCCCCTCACAGGAAAGCTGTTGCAACGGATTTCAGGCTCACTTGTGCTCAGTTCCGGAGTTGCCTTGTGTGCAGTCGGCCTGCTCCTGCTGGCCATTGCACAAAACAACTGGGCCTACTTTCTGGGATG
The DNA here is from genome assembly GCA_947496145.1 of uncultured Pseudovibrio sp. Lineage (GTDB taxonomy): Bacteria > Pseudomonadota > Alphaproteobacteria > Rhizobiales > Stappiaceae > Pseudovibrio. Next base: position 72,817 of record CANMBS010000016.1, on the reverse strand, counting down.
GCAGGTGATTGGTGTTGGTATGGCGGCATCTTTGTACGGGCCAGCCTTTGCAACACTGGAGCAGGTTTATGGTCACCGCGCCCGCAGTGCTATTACCAATGTCACGCTCTATGCAGGCTTTGCCAGCAGTATTCTCTGGCCCGTCACCCATTGGTTGCTACAGGCGATGAGCTGGCGTGAGGTGTGCATTACGTATGCTCTTGCTCTGTTTACTGTTGTCATCCCACTTTATCTGGCAGTGCTTCTGAAGCTGCCGTGTGCACCAGAATCTGCCTGTGCGCAGCATGAAAGAGGTAAGAAAACCAAACTGAGATCAGCGCTCACAAATGAAAACTATCTCTTGTTCAGCGTTGTTGCCGCCGTGTTCACCCTGCTGGCTTTGATTACCGGAACCATGGCAGTCTATCTGATCAGTATTTTGAAAGATCAGGGCGCCTCAGCTGCAATAGCGGTCTTTCTGGCAGCAGCAATGGGTCCGTCACAAGTTGCAGCACGCTTGCTGGAAAGACTGTTCGCCCAGAAGGTACATCCCCTCTGGATTCTTCTGGCTTCCACCCTGCTGGTTTTGCTTGGAGCGCTTTTAATGCTGATCGGTAATCCAGTACTTGGGGCAAGTGTTTTGTTTTACGGTGCAGGCAATGGTCTTTCCGTTATAGCCATGGGGACAGTGCCGCTGGTACTGTTTTCCTCGCAGCTTTATCCGGTTTTTATGGGCTTCATTTTACTGCCAACCTTAGTGGCACACGCAGCAGCTCCATCTCTTGGTGGGATACTCATTAAAGCCGGTGACACCAGTACATTACTCGCCAGCTTGTGTGCTCTGGCAGTCGTTTCAGCAGTTCTGAGCGCCGGCTTGATTTCTTATGTGCCGCGCAGAAGCGGCGACCTGAAACCTTGAGAAAGGCATAGCGCATACATACCACAGAAACTGAGCGGGTATTTTAAAGAGGTTATGCGTTGCGCAATTCCGCAACAAAATCATAGATGTCACCGCGATAAACACCGCTGGTCAGCTCAATAGCCCGTCCGCTGGAAAGATAGGCTGTACGGTCAATCAGCAAGGCTGCATCGCCCTCACTCACTTCAAGCAGCGCTGCTTGATCCTCACTCAGATTGCAGGCAGAAATCCGCTGGATCGCACGCGATGGCCGAATGCCCTCCTGCGACAGCTCCTCGTACAAAGATGTTTCAATCCGGTTCGGGTCTGGCACGAACTCAGTAGAAAGCGTGGAAGTTTCAATCGCAAGCGGGACACCATCCGCCCGGCGCAAGCGAGTTATGCGTGAAACTTGCACATCAGAAGTAAGGCCGAGTGCAACAATCTCTTCAGGAGAAGGGAGGTAGATCCCGCAGGACAGGGTTTCAGAGGAAGATGTTTTCCCGCGTCGCTGCATGTCCTCGGTAAAGCTGGTCAGCGCAGAAAGCGATTGCTCCATGCGCTTCATTTGCGGTGCAACAAAAGAACCGGACCCACGGCGCTGAACCACCAGTCCATCTGCAACCAGTTGCGACATGGCTTTGCGCACTGTCACCCGTGACAAGCCAGTAAGAGAGGCCAGCTCCCTTTCTGCTGGCAGTGACGTTGTAACAGCCAGACGCCCGTCTTTGATGGCAGCTTGAATGTGCCGGTAAAGTTGCAAATAGCGTGGGCCACCACTGCGTTGTTGCCACGATGTTGCAGAAAACAACTCGCTTTGGTCAATGTCTGTTGCGTCCATGCTACCGTTCTTATCTCATCGAATTTCCAGTTGTTATAATACCGTTTCCATACCAATGCAAAGGTAATACCTTTTGAAGTCCAATATTATCATACCAAGGATTTTGGGTGTGCATTGCAGTAAAAATACATGAGTAGTGCAAGCATAGGCGATCTTTTCAAGAGAATAACGCAAGAGAGTAGACAAGTGGATTTATTTTGGTATGGTTTTAGTGTGGTCGTAAAAATACGCAGTTCGTCTTCCTGACGATAACAAGACGCAAGCAGCGAGCAACATCCAGTCACTTCAGGAGTTGGGGAGCACGCATGGCAAATGCGTCCGGGGGCACGCTGCGGTATCAGGGCACCGACAGTGGTTCAGTCAAACACGAGCAAGGGTTGCTCAAACGTCTGTTACGGTCAGAAGCGCTGTTTCCGTGGCTGTTGATTGCTCCGGCAGCTTTCTATCTCGTTCTGGTTGTTGCATGGCCATTGGCTGAGACCATCCGCCTGTCATTTACGAACGCCAATATTGGCGGTGAAGCCTATATCGGCACAGCCAACTACGAAAAGCTGTTTGGCAGTCGCAAGTTCAGTCAGACAATCTCCACGACGTTTTACTGGATGTTCCTGTCGGTCTCTTTAAAGGTCATTCTCGGTCTGATCGGCGCAACACTGCTCAACGCAGCCATTCCGGGGCGCGGCCTGTTCCGCATGCTTGTTATGCCACCCTGGATCGTCCCGGTTGCTATTGGCTGTTTCGGCTGGCTGTGGCTTTATAACGGCCACTTCGGCATAATCTCCGGCACCCTGCAATATATCGGCATTCTCGACGGACCCTTCGAGTTTCTGGCCTACAAAAAAAGCGCCTTTTATGCAGCTGTCGTGACGGATGTCTGGGTAGGTGTGCCCATGGTGACCATCTTCTTTCTGGCAGCCATGCAAGGTGTTCCGCGTGATCTATATGAGGCTGCTTATATGGACGGTGCGTCTCGCTGGTATCGCTTCCGCCGCATCACCATTCCGCAAATCCTGCCCGTGATCATCACCATGTCAATCCTGACGGTCATCTGGACCTTCAACTCCTTTGAAATCATCTGGATTTTGACGGAAGGCGGACCACGCAGGGCAACCACAACACTGATCATCGACACCTATAAGATGGCGATTGCCAACTTCAAATTCGGGCAGGGGGCAGCAAGAACTGTAATCGTTGTCTCATTGCTGAGTACCTTCTCACTGGTCTACCTGTTCGCACTTCACCAGATTAAAAAACGCTTCGAGGCCACCTGAAATGATGGACCGTTACTCGCTGCCACACAAAATCCTCCTGTATTTCTGCGTGACAGTTTTCCTCGTTTTTATCCTGTTGCCGTTCTTCGAAATGTTCATGGCCTCGCTGCGTCCACTGGAGCACTTGTTTCGCTCTCCCTATCAGTTCTGGTCCGATGACTTTTCGTTCATAGCCTATGCGCAGATATGGGAAACTGTCCCGCTACTACCGCGCTACATCGCCAACAGCATGTTCATCTCCCTGTCTGTGACCGTGCTGGCATTGCTCTTTATAATCCCGGCAGCCTACGCCTATGCCCGTTACGACTTCAAAGGCAAATCCATCAGCCTTGGCATCTTTCTGGCGGTCAATATGTTTTCCGGTGCCGTCCTGCTCATTCCGCTCTACAAACTTTTAAGAGGCTACGGCCTGCTGAATACTTATTTTGCCATGATCATTCCAGGCGCCGCTTTTCTGATCCCCATGGGCATCTGGCTCTTAAAGTCCTATCTGGAAAAAATACCCCGTGAGCTGGAAGAGGCCGCATTCATGGATGGAGCCAGCCGCCTGTATACCCTGCGCCGTGTCGTGCTTCCGCTGGCAGTCCCCGGCCTGATTGTTGTGGGTGTAGCTGTCTTCTTGTCAGCCTACGCCCAGCAGTTCCTGTTTGCCATAACCTTCAATAGCATCAAGGAATACATGCCTTTGCCCGCAGGTATTCTGGAGTTCATTGGCTACGAGTCCATCAAATGGAACCAGATGATGGCAGCAAGCATTATTGGAATACTGCCCGTACTCATAATTTTCTTATTTCTGCAACGCTACCTGGTCGCTGGCCTGACAGCCGGAGCGCTTAAGGAGTGACATTTTTTACATAGCCTTGGTTACTGGGAGGAGAAACCATGCGGACTAAACTGACTTTTGCAATGGCTGCAAGCGCAGCCGCTTTGATGGGCGTATCTGCTGCGCAATCGGCAGAACTACATTTTATCCGCTGCGGTGATAACGGTCTGGATCAGGACCGCAAAGTGATTGCAGCATTTGAGGAAAAGTTCCCCGGCAACACCGTCAATATGGAAAGCCTGCCATGGGGCACCTGTCAGGACAAATCCTTAAAACTCGCCTCCGCTGGCAGTCCGCCTTCCGTATCCTACATGGGTTCGCGTACCCTCAAGCAACTGGCAGACAACGACCTGATCGTTGATGTGAAGATATCGCAGGAACAGCAAAAAGCGTATCAACCCGGCGTTCTGGGCACAGTGAGCTACCGTGACAAGTTCTGGGGCTTTCCCCGTGCATTCTCTACCAAGGGTCTGTTCCTGAACTGCGATATCTTCGAGGAAGCTGGCCTTGCCTGTGAAGCGCCAAAGACATGGGATGAGATGTACGCCGCAGCAAAAACCATCCAGGATAAAACCGGTAAAGCAGGGGTGGGGCTGACAGGCAAAGACTTCGACAACACCATGCACCAGTTCTTAAACTACCTGTATTCCAACGGCGGTCAGGTCATCGATCCCTCCACCAACGAAATCACCTTAAACTCCAAGAATACACTGGAAACTCTGAAGTTCTACGGCAAGCTTGTCGATGTTGCTCAGGATGGCCCGACCGCATTTGAGCGGACACAGGTGCGTGACCTGTTCAACGACAGCAAAGTCGGCATGTATATCGACGGTCCATGGGGTCGTGGTCAGCACAAAGAAACGATCAATACCAAAGCAGCCCCGATCCCGGCAGGTCCAAGCGGGGTCAGCGGCACGCTTCTTATTACTGACTCCCTTGCTGTATTCAAAGGCTCCGGCCACGAAGATCTGGCGATGGAATTTGCCCGCATGATGACCTCTGGAGAAAGCCAGTACTCTCTGGACGCTCCTGATGGCTGGGGCCTCACTCCGATTCTGAAATATGAAGAACTCGGCTGGGAGAAACCATATTACATGGATGATCCCTATTGGAAGGTCTTCATCGATCCGATCCCAACAGGTGGCCCGGAACCATTATTCGTGGATTTCAAAGCTATGCAAACCACCATTAACTCCATGATTCAGGGCATCATCCTGAAAGATGACAGCGCTGAAAATCTCGTGGCCATCGCCGCTGAGGAACTCGAAGAGTTCAAGTAAGCAAAACCCGGAGAGACTGCCCGGCAGTCTCTCCCCGTTCCTGATTGCAAGAAGACGGATATTATGGCGACGCTCCAGCTACAAAACATCGTAAAGTCATTTGGACCGACAACTGTATTGAAAGACGTGAACCTTTGCATAAAAAACAAAGAGTTCGTCGTCTTCGTTGGCCCTTCCGGCTGCGGAAAAACAACGCTCCTGCGCATCATCGCGGGTCTGGAAATCGCCTCTGAAGGTTCCATCATCATTGATGGTAAGGATGTTTCCAATGATCATCCGATTGACCGGGGCATCTCCATGGTGTTTCAGAGCTACGCGCTCTATCCGCACCTGTCCGTTTTTGAAAACATCGCCTTTCCTTTGCGCGTCGCCAAACGCCCGGAAAACGAGATTAAAGAGCGCGTGCACAAAGCCGCAGCAATCCTGCAACTGGAAGAACGCCTCACACACAAACCCGGTCAGCTCTCTGGCGGTCAGCGCCAGCGTGTTGCTATTGGCCGTTCCATTGTCCGCAACCCGAAAATATTCCTGTTTGACGAACCGCTCTCAAACCTTGATGCAGCCTTGCGCGGCGACATGCGTGTGGAACTCTCCAAGCTCCATAAAAGCCTTGATACCACGATGATCTACGTAACCCACGATCAGGTGGAAGCCATGACTATGGCAGACCGCATCGTGGTACTTAATGGCGGCGTGGTTGAACAATGCGGTAGCCCTATGGCCCTTTACCAGCATCCGCACAACAAGTTTGTCGCTGGCTTCATCGGCCACCCTAAAATGAATTTCGTGCCCGCAATCGTCAGCCGGGTGGAGGAGCATATGCTGCATATAAAGCTCAAAGACGGTGCAGTGATGAGCCTGCCTGTTGCAGCAAAGGGCATCAAAGCGGGCGAGAACGTGGAGATAGGTATCCGTCCGGAACATTTGCAACTGGATGACAACGGCCCGATTGCCATGGAAGTGGATGTGCTGGAGCGCCTCGGTGCCCACTCTATCGCTTATGGCACAGTGGACGGGCACAGCACCTTCTGCGCCTCGCTGCCCGGCATGGCACCGGTAAACGAAGGCACGACCATCAAGCTCAGCATCAAACCGCAAGACACCTACGTCTTTGACACAGAAGGTCTGGCCCAGCAACGTATCGGCGTGCTGGAACCAGCCTGAGGAGACACACATGCGTATCATCACTGTTGGTCTGGGCCTGCGTGCTGTCAGCGTTCTGGAAAGATTACAAGCCCACATGAGTGAAGCCGAAGTGGTGGCTTATGTGGACCCCAACTCCTATCAGATCGAACGCCTCAGGAACCATGAGACGATCAGGTCTTATAGCGCTCTGGAAACGATGCTGGCAAACGAGCAGGCAGACCTCCTGTTTGTCGGCTCTCCAAATCATCTGCATCTGGAACACATCCGCCTCGGCCTCAAAGCAGGCGTGCGCATGTTTGCCGAAAAACCGGTCGTCATCTCCATGGACGAAACTCTGGAACTGGCAGAACTTTTGTCACACCACGGTGCCGACCGGGTGCTCGTCGGTCTGGTGCTTCGTTATGCACAACATGCAAGAGACTTGCGCGGCGCTCAGGCCGCAGGCCAGATCGGCGATGTGGTCTCCATCGAAGCCAACGAGCATATCGCGCCCTATCACGGGGCTTTCTTCATGCAGGACTGGCGACGTTACACCAGATACTCCGGCGGCTTCATGCTGGAAAAATGTTGTCATGATCTGGATATCTACAACATGGTAACAGGCTCACGTCCCTCCCGTGTTGCCAGCTTTGGTGGGAGGAAATCCTTCACTCCTGAGAATGCACCACCACGAGAGACAGATACGCAGGTGTATCACGAGAAGGCATCCATCGGGAAGCTGCACAGGACCCGTTCTGCTCAGATGCTGACATCGTAGACCATCAGACCGCGATCCTTGAATATGAGAGCGGCGCAACAATGGCCTTTCACACCAACATCAATGTCCCCGACGAACATCGCCGCTTTTGCGTGATCGGAACCAAAGGCATGGCAGAGGGTGACTTTGTACGCGGTTATCTGAAAGTTACCGACGCACACACCCGCAAAACACTGGTGGAAGAAGACTACACGCAGGCAGACAGTCGCCCCGGTGCTCACTACGGTGCAGATGATATGATGTGCGAAGACCTTGCCGCTTATTTACGCGGCAAGATGAAAAGCCTTCCCGTATCTGTTGTTGATGCTTTGGAAGCAGGCGTCGCCGCTCTGGCACTGGACGAAGCCCGCACCACTGGAAAAGTGGTGGACTTCCAGCCATTCTGGCAAAAGTTCGACAGCTTCAACCCGCGCACACCATGGCAGCAAATGGAAACAGCACAATAACAAGATGCCTGACATGAAGCAGCTTGAGGATTTTACTCCTCAACTCATGCGAGGAGCTGCCCAGTTATTCATGATAGTTGCCGCCAGATTGCTGATGTTGTCCGCAGTCCCAACATTTAAAATCGGAATACCCTGCTTTTGTGCCTCTTCAAAGCAAATCTCATTATCTTTAAGAGACCGATGGATAAACACATCAATGATTTGTCTTTGTTCTTCGCTTTGTTGCCAATACTGACTTTCCGCTCGCATTCTGTCCCGAAGGAAACTGGCATCAGCGTAAAGACAAAAAGCAAGAAGCCGATCTGAAACGAGTTCAGCAACGAATTCCGGCCTCAAAGCAGAGCCTTCGAAAACAAACCTGCTGTGTGTGGTGATCTCAGTGCGGATTATCTGATGCAGTCTGGGCCAAATGTTTTCATGGTGCACCCGCAGAAACCAGTAGATCGTTTCCTCAGATAACTTTGAATAGAATTCCGCAACCTGTGGTCGGGTTGAAGGCCATGGTCGTCCAGGGTGTCTGGCGAGCTGGTCAGTCGAAATGGTTTTCCAACCCAGCTGTTCACTAAGTTCCTTTGCAAGTGTGCTTTTGCCAGTATGTGAGCTTCCACCGATTAAGATAGCTTGCAAACCACTTACCATTCCAGCCTCTTGAAAATTAAGCTTACCTGTTGACTATCAATGTTCTTCATACAGAGCGCTCGTTACATAACATTACGCACAATCTCGCTTAATCTGAGTGCTAAAACACGATAATCTTGGTCCATAAAAATAACCGATACTGTGTCGGCTTCTGCATAACTATAAGAGTTTTACAAACCCACCTGATACTGTCGTTTTTGCAAGGTTTGTTGAAGGCATGTCAATAAGATCTAACGCTCCCGGAAGGCTTCGGCCTTCACCTTCAGCAAGGGCTTGATAAGATAGCTTAGAACACTCTTTTTTCCGGTCAGAATGTCAATACTTGCTGTCATGCCCGGTATTATCGGCAGAGGCTTGGCCTCAGACCCCAGATGGGTCTGTTTGGTGCGCACGATCACCTTAAAAAATGCAGTCCCTCGCTCATCCTCTGTGGTGTCCGGGCTGATCCGCTCAAGCACCCCGTCAAGTCCGCCATAGATGGAATAGTCATAGGCCGTAATCTTCACGCTCACATCCTGTCCGGGGTGAAGAAAAGCAACGTGCCGGGGCTGTATACGTGCGGCAACCAGCAAAGTGTCTTCCAGTGGGACGATCTCAACCAGCGGCTCTCCCGGCTGCACAACCGCACCAATCGTGCTCACATTGAGTTTGTTGATCACACCGCGCACAGGCGCCGCCAGTGCACTGCGGTCAACACGTTCATTTGCTGCCCGCAAGCGCTCGTCAATCACCGCCAGTTCTGCCTGTGTTGCAACCAGCTCAGCTTGCGCTTTGGCAGCAAAGGCACTGTGCGCAGATGCAATCCGCTGCAAGGCTTCTTGTCTGGCAGCCTGTGCTTTTGCACGGGACGCCTCCAGTATTTGTCGGTCACCTTCCATGGTGGTGTATTGCCGCTTAAGCTGCAAAAAATCTGTCTCAGGCAAAACGCCGCTGTTAAACAGCTTCTGCTTGATCTCAAGTTCGCGGGCCACAATGGAAAGATTGGAGGCAAGCATACGCCCCTCTGCCTCAAGCTGTTGCAGGTCCTGTTCCTTTTGGACCGACTGGCTTTTCAAAACGTTCACCTGCGCTAAAAGCTCTCTTTGCCGAGCGTGATAAACCTCAAGCTCCCTGTCCAAAAACTCAGAGAGTTCGGAGGGGGCAGAAGCCTGATCAATCTCCAGATGAGCGTCCTGTGCTTCTGCTGTGAGGCGAGCACGACGGGCCTGCAATGCAAACTTCTTTTGCTGCAACTCACCCTGTTGTGAGGTGAACCCGGTGTTATCCAGCCGAACAATAACATCCCCTTGCTCAACGATTTCGCCTTCAAAGAAAACGACTTCAGAAACGATCCCGCGTTCTGGCGCCTGTACCACCTGCATTTGACGAGAAGGAATAATCCTTCCATCCCCACGAGTGACCTCCTCAACATGAGCAAGGGCGGACCAGACAAAAACTACAAAAATGACAGCAGCACTAACAAAAATTAATCCCCGCGCATGTCGTGGGCTATGAAACTCCGCAAACTCTACTGGGCTGGAAGCAACGGTAAACCTCTTGAAAAAGGCCCTCATGCTCTGAGCCTTTCAGCCAATGGCACTTGCGAAGGACGCGGTACTTCACGAAGTCGTGGGCGCTGAAGTTGCTGTGTCACCTCATCACTCGGGCCATCTGCCACAAGACGCCCCTGATCCAGAGCGATGAGACGATCCGTCAACTTCAGCAGGGAAGGGCGGTGCGTGCTGATGAACAAGGTGAGAGACCCGTCTGTGTAGCGCTGCAATCCCTGCAACAGTTTCTGCTCCGCAGCAAGGTCGAGCTGACTGGAAGGTTCATCCAGAAACAAAATTTTGGGCTTGCGCAGTAAAATACGCGCCAGAGCAACACATTGCCGCTGCCCGCCAGAAAGGGCAGAGCCATTTTCTCCTACCATCATATTATAGCCTGCCGGGTGTTTCCGCACGAATGGGCTAAGGCCCACGACCGAGCTCACCTCCTCTATCTCCTCATTAGTAAGGTGAGGCAGACCAAGGCATAGATTATCCCGCAAACTGCCCTGAAACAGGGTGTTCTCCTGCGAAAGAAACCCCACAAACCTGCGTAGGTCTGTGGGGTCAAACTGGCGGGTATCAATGCCATCAATCAGCACAGCCCCTTCACTTGGATAGCGCAGCCCGCACATGAGCCGCCCGATTGTGGATTTGCCAGAGCCAACACAGCCAATCAGACCTACCGTAGACCCCGGTTCAACAGAAAAGCTGAACTGCGTAACGCTTTGTTTTTCGCTAAGGGGATAGGTGAAGCTCACGTTTTGAAACGTCACCTCCCCACGACACCGAAGTAAATTTGCGCTCGCCCGCCCCGGTTGCCGCTCAGTCGGCAGCTTCAAAAGCTCATCTAACTGCCTGTAGCTCTGAAGCACCTGCCGTAGGCGCATCATCGCATTTGCAATGGAGGAGATGGGAGCCAGCACCCGGGAAGACAGCATCATGGCAGCAATAAGCCCACCCATATTCACCAGTCCGGCTTCAACCCGGTAAACACCCCAAACGATGATCAGAACAGACACCATCCCCTGCACATGTCCTGTTCCCACCATCGCCAGATTCGACCAGTATCTGCTTTTGGAAAGAACCTCACCGCTACGCTCCGTAGATTGCTCCCACCGCGCCTGCATATGCGCTTCTGCGTTCAGCGCCCGAACGGTGTCATGGCCGCTGAGCGTTTCCATCAAAATACTCTGCCTTGTGTTGGTTTCTGCGCTGGAGGCTTGCACCGCACGCTCAAGAGGCAACTGCGCAATGAGGTTCATCACACAGACAAGAGGTATTGCCAGAAGCGGAATCCACGCAATCGGGCCAACAATGAAGAACAGGATAGCGATGAAGAGACCAGCAAAACAAAAGTCCAGCAGAGCAGTTAAGGCCGTGGAGCTGAAAAACTCCCGCAGTTTTTCGTAGTCCTGAACGGCCCCGGCATAGTCACCAGAACTTTTCGTCCTGGCGGCAAAGTCAACCCTTTGCATGTGTGCAAAGATTTTCGAAGCAAGCTGCAAATCAGCCGTTTTGCCGGTGCTGTGCAAAATGGAAGATCGTGCGACTTTTAAAAGACTGTCTCCAGCTAAAGCAAGTGCAACACCTATAGTGAGCGTCCACAGTGATGCCACCGCGAAGTTGGGCAAAATACGATCATAAACAATCATAATAAACAGCGGGGAAACCAGAGCGAGGCAATTGATGAGAAGTGTACCAATCGCAACAACGACGTAATCGGGCCAAAACCGGGTGAACTCTGGCCAGAACCAGTGCGTTCCCAATTGCTTGAGCTGCTCGCCGCTCCCTTTCGCATGTATGGAGGAAAACAACACCACATATCCGCTATAGGCCCGCTGAAGGATATCCGTACTAAGAAACTGGGGCTCATTTAAAGCGAGTGGATCAAGCAAATGCGCCTGTCGGGTAGACGCATCATAACCAACAAGCAACCGCCACGACTTATCGTGCAACATCAATAGGCAAGGCAGAGCACCGCGGGAAATTTTGCTAAAGGTCAGAGGTTGTTTTTTCGCTCGCAGACCACAGTTCTCCGAGGCTTTTTCCACTTGCGATAAGTGCAACTTTCCATCTGTCAGAGGCAAACCGGCTGTAATGGCTGTTTTGGAGACGAAATTACCGTGGGCGCGGGAGATATAAGCAATGCTCTCAATCAGGGCGTCCAGCTCCTCATGCATTGGATGGCTACCTTCCTCGGAATTGAGGGCATGAGGGCTGGACAAGCAAAAATCACTCACGGAGCGACCCCTTCCTTAAAAAAACTAATGGAATAAAATGATAGTGTTTCGTGGGGCCACGCTATGTCTGGTCTTCTCGCGAGAAAGAAAAGATAAACAACTACAACGCAATACAGTGATCAGGTTTTCTTCTCATTCTCGCTAAGAAGTTTCGGTGTTTCTTGTGCACCTAAGAAAACACCCTGAGTAAATTGTGGCAATCTCGGGAACTTATACTCTTGAATTTGAGGGCTTAAATCAGAGGAATATCTTTGTCGGGACATTTCCTGTAAGATATGCGCCCATAAAATGCTGCTCCCCTAAAACTCGTTATTTATCAGAGAAACTCGCCAGATCGCGTGCTGGAAGACGATCGTTTCTTTCAGAAAATTTCAGGGCCTAACAGAGGATAACGGGGTAAGTTCCCTAGGGGAAGGTGCGTCCATGAAATATTGGGGGCTGATTGTCAGATAACACTTAAAGTGCTTCAGGTAGCCGTTCAGCCAGAAAATCAAAGAGCAATTTGATGCGGGGTATTTGCTTAAGTGTATGCGGCGAAGCGAGCCAGACAGGCAACGAGGGCAGGGGGGCTTCCAACTCAATGCGAACAAGGCTTGCATCTTCTGCACCAATCCCGACCTGGCCAAGCCCAACTCCACACCCGGCGCGAACCAGCTCCCAATAAGTCACCCTGTCATCACACCGTACACTGAAGAAGTCCTGTTCAACGTGCCAGCCCACAGCTTGCATACCCTGCAAAATCAGGTCCGACTGATCATAGCCAACCCAGTCCAGCGCAAATAGCTCCTCCCGCGTTGCAGGCATACCAAACCGTTCAATAAAAGCACGGCTTGCAAACAGACCAAGTGGTGTCTCGCCAATCTTTCTGGCAACGATGTCCAGCTGTGTTGGCGTAAACATGCGAACGGCAATATCGGCTTCCTGAAACAACAGGTTCTGTGCGTCATCAGATGGCACAAGCTCAATCTGAATGTCTCTGTACATACGCCGAAACTCCGCGATCAGTCTGGGCAGCACATAAGTTGAGATGATCTGGCTTGCTGTTACACGAACGGTTCCTGCAAACCCGCTTTGCTTGCGTTCCTTTGCATGAAGAAGAAACTGTGCCGCTGCCGCATGCATTGCTTTTGCGTGGGGCAGCAAAGCCTCACCATCTGCTGTTAGGTCGAGGCCGCGCTGATGCCGATAAAACAGCGAAACGCCAAGCTCAGTCTCTATTGCCTTGATTTGTCGCCCGATGGTTGGCTGGCTTTGCCTGAGCTCTTTAGCGGCTGCGGAAAGACTGCCAGTCTCAGCAACCGCCACAAAAACACTGATAAGATCCCATGAAAGCTGATGCAGATTACTATTCATAATTGAATATCATATCTGCAATTCATTCGAATTTACATCGGTAATGCAGCGTCTAATATCATAGCCAGAACGTAAATCCGCAGGAGTTAACCGATGAAATCTGTAGCTTTGATCTTAGGGGCCACAGGCCGGTTTTCTAAAAACATGATCGCGCAGCTCAAAGCAGCAGACTGGGAAATTCGCGTTTTTGATCGCAAAACCCAAAACATGAAGAAAGCTGCAAAAGGCGTTCATGTAATCATCAACGGTGCCAATCCCCCTTATCCGCTCTGGAAACGCGATACCTTGCCCTTTACCCGGCAGGTGATTGAAGCTGCAAAGCACTCAGGGGCCACTGTCATCATCCCCGGCAATATCTATTGCTACGGCCCTGCTATGGTTCCGCCCATCGGCGCGCACACTCCACAAAACGCAACCAATGAACTCGGCCTCATCCGCATCGAAATGGAACGCCTTTATAAAGAATCCGGCGTACGTACCATCATACTCAGAGGTGGTGATTTTCTCGACACATCGGCCAGCGGCAACTGGTTTGACAGGATCATGGTGCCCCGACTGGAACAAGGCAAACTCATTTATCCCGGTAACACAGGAGTTCCCCATGCGTGGGCCTATCTGCCTGACATGACCCGGGCAGCCCTCCAGCTCCTTGAGATGCGGGAGGCATTGGGCACCTATGAAGACATCGCTTTTCCAGGTTACATATGGACTGGTAAGGAGTTGCAGAGCGCACTGTCTGACCTGACAAAAAAGGCGGTGAGCATTAAGAGGTTTAACTGGTGGTTGATGAAATTGAGCAAACCTTTCTGGCCCATGGCAAAACACCTGCTGGAAATGCGCTACCTCTGGGACACACCTCATTGGATGGATCGCACCCGGTTTGATGAGTTATTGCCAGACTTCAAAGCGACACCGGAAACGGATGCACTAAGACGCGCCATTGCTCATCTCCCTGCCTTCAAGCTGAGCAGTACGGAGCAATGATTAAGCAAACAAGCCATGCAGAAGAGTTTACAGGGGCAAACCCTACGAGATATAACTGATTAATCATCTGATTTAGTGTGGTGACAGCCTTTCATATTTTGGAGTGATCTTTGACCTTTAAACTTGGAATTCTGGAAGTTGGCCGGCCACCCGAAAATCTAAGCAGAAGTTTCGGTGAGTACCCGTCCATGTTCGAAAGGCTCCTGAAAGATCAGGGCGCCGACTGGCACTATATGTCCTATCCCGTGGTGGACGGTCAGTTGCCTCAAACCGTTCACGACTGTGATGGCTGGCTGATCACAGGGTCAAAACACGGCGTCTATGACGATCTTGGCTGGATTGAACCACTCAAAACCTTCCTGAAAAAAGCATATGACCAACACGTACCCATCGTTGGCATCTGCTTTGGGCATCAGATCCTTGCAGAAGCGCTGGGCGGTTCCGCAGAAAAATCTGATAAAGGTTGGGGCTGTGGGGTCTGCACCTACTACATTCTCCAGAGTCCCAACTGGATGCCTGAGGGGCTAACCAGTTTTTCCATCGAGGCTTACCATCAAGATCAGGTGGTAAAGCTACCTGAGGATGGTGAAGTAATTGCATCCTCCGATTTCTGCGAGTTTGCTGCCATTGATTACAAAGGCAGAGCGCTGACTTTTCAGGGGCACCCGGAATTTAACAGAGAGTTCGCTATCTCCCTGTTTAAGGAGCGGCGCGGTGATAGTCTGCCAGAGGATATCGCAGATCACGCGATCAAGTCTTCAGAAGCTCCAATGCAGATCCCGGAGGTTGCTCGTATGATCATCAACTTTATTCAGCAAGCCGCTGTTCGGGAAAAGCAGGAAGAACAGGAGACCTAAAGCGTATCTCTGAAAAGTGGACACCGGTTTTCAGATAAAGATACGCAAAACAAAAGCTAAAGCAGATCAAGCGTTTCAGCTTAAACGCGAACTGCTTTAGCGGCCCTTCATCATCTGTCAGTCAGAGCTGGTCGTAACCCTTGAGGATTTGTAGGATCATGTCACAGGGCTTTCTGCATGCCAATGATAAGGCAGGCCATTACCCGGCTTCCTACTATGCAGCAACAGCGAACAGGCAGCTTTCCTTCCCCAGACTGGAAGGTGAGCAAAGCTGTGATGTCTGTGTTATCGGTGCTGGCTACACTGGCCTGTCCGCAGCGCTGCATCTGGCAGAGCGCGGCTATAAGGTCCACGTGCTGGAAGCACACCGCGTCGGCTGGGGCGCATCCGGTCGCAATGGCGGACAACTGGGAACAGGCCAGCGCAGTGACCAGAACACCCTCGAAAATCTTGTGGGATTAGACCGTGCCAGACAACTCTGGGACCTGAGCGAAGCCTCTAAAGCACTTGTGAAGAGCCTCATTGTCAGACATCAGATTACCTGTGATCTAACGCCCGGAATTATTCACGCAGACCACAAACCCGGCTTTGTGCCCGGAAGCAAAGCCTACGCAGAAAAGCTCAATAAGTCATATGGCTACGAGCAAATTCGCTTTGTCGATAAAGCTGAGATGCGGGAATTGCTTGATACCCCGGCGTATCATGGCGGGACACTGGATATGGGAGCAGCCCATCTGCATCCTCTCAACTATGTGCTGGGTCTGGCGCAGGCCTGCCACAAAGCTGGTGTGCAGATTTTTGAAAACTCAGAGGCGCTTCATATCCAGCGCACAGAACCTGCACGGATCAAACTTGCAAACGGACAGGTGACTGCCCGCTATGTGATCTTTGCCTGCAACGGCTATATCGACAAGTTGGAAAAGCGTGTTGCCTCGCATGTTATGCCCATCAACAATTACATAGTTGCTACAGAGCAGCTCTCAGACAACCTTGCAAAGTCTCTTATAGCGAACAATGCCGCAGTGGCTGATTCCAAATTCGTCATCAATTACTACCGCCTGTCAGCGGATAACCGGCTTCTGTTCGGCGGAGGGGAAAGCTACAGCTTCCAGTTCCCGCAGGACGTGAAAGCCTTTGTGCGCAAACCCATGCTGGAAATCTACCCGCAGCTTAAAGACACAGCAATAGAATACGGTTGGGGCGGTACACTGGGCATCACCCTCAACCGTATGCCGTACTTTGCAAAACTTGCCCCTAATATGCTCAATGCAAGCGGTTTTTCCGGCCACGGCGTTGGTATGGCAACCCTTGCAGGGCAATTGCTGGCAGAGGCTATCGACGGTCAGGCCAGTCGGTTTGACGTGATGGAAAAAGTCCCCACCCGCGCCTTTCCCGGCGGACGCCATTTGCGCTGGCCACTCATGGTGCTGGGCATGCTCTATTATGCCCTGAGAGACAGGCTTTAAGTTAGCTGTCTTCCAGTTCCGGCACCATCTCTGGTTTATACAAATAAAGCCGTTGCCGCTGATAAAGCTTGCCATCAACCTCAATCAGCAGACCCTGCCTGCGCAACGATGCAACATACTTAGCCATACCGCGTCGCCCTTTTTTCTCAAAAAACGGCAGAATGCGTGGCATCATATTAGGTAACAGCATAGCAAGGCGGGTCAGCCAGGAATCGCTGGCTTTGGGATATCGCTCCAGACACGGCTTTTCCAGATGCTTCACAAACTGGTCTGCCACCACGCTGGGCGATTGCGGGTCATCGATGAAGTTGAGCACACTGCCGCCTTCCAGAGCTTCCTGACGTAACATGTATGTATCAGTTGCAGTTGGCAAAACGCAACTCACCTTAATGCCATGCAGCTCTTCATCAAGTGCAAAAGAGAGCATAGCACCCCTGAGGCCAAACTTGGTTGCCGCATAAATTGGCGTTTCACGAAGTGGCTGAATACCACCCAGCGATGTGGTGGTGATGATGCGCGGATCATCTCCCTTCAGTAGATAGGGGACCGCCAGCCTGCTAAGCACAAGTGGAGCAACCATGTTGATGGTGATCTCTTCTTCTATGCTTTCCGGCGTACGCTCATGAAAGCGCGCAACCTTGGTGGTCGCCATATTGTTGATCAGCACATCCAGCACGCCAAAGTTCTCTTCCACCTCGCGTAAGAGGCGTTCCATCTCCGTGCGCACTGTCAGGTCACCTTCAAACACATGAACCCGCAAGTTGTCCAGCTCTGCTTGAAGCTCCTGTGCAGCCCGCCCGTTTTTGTCCGCCAGAACGAGATTCATTCCGCGCTGATGAAGGCGTTTTGCAACATGCCCTGCAATGTCTCCACCACCCCCCGTGATGACAGCAGTGCGGCCCTCAAAGCGATAGGAACTCATGCGACCGCCTCCGCTTTTTTCTCACCTTCAGCTGCTTGTGGCTTAGGGGCAGCACGCTTGAATCTGATATCCTCGGGGAAGGTCCAGCCCATGCGCTTATAAAGCTTCTTCACATACTTGGTGTGAGTGACAGCATCGCAATAACCTACGTGCCGGTCCGTATCCTGAAACTGAATGCCACCTGTCAGATCAGGTGTTTCATTCTGGATTATCTGCTCCATCTGTGCCGCTTGTGAAGGATTATCGCGCTGGTCCTTCAGATAGTTGGCAACAAGACCCGCCATATAATCAAAGCGCTTGTAAGCTCCTGAATTTGTCTCGATATAACTGATCCCGAACAGATTCTTATGCTCGCGGGAAGCGGCCTGAATGAACATCTTTGGTCGCCCGCCTTCATAACTGAAATACTCACCCGCAAAATCCAGCCGCTGGTTATATCCTGTGGCGCACAAGATCAGATCAATCTGTTCCCGGCTACCGTCTTTGAAAACAACTTCTTTGCCATCAAGCCGTTCCACATCCGGTTTGACAGTGACATCCCCATGCTGAAGGGCATGCACCAGTTGTGTGTTAAGCACCGGGTGCGTCTCAAACAGCTTGTGGTCAGGCTTGGGTATCCCCAGCCGTTGCAGGTTGCCGTTGAACATGCGTAAAAGCAGAGTGAAAAATGGACGGATCATCCAAACGGGCAAATCTGGCCCGCCATCGGCAAACACATCAGCGGGCATTCCAAATACATGTTTAGGAATAATGTGATATCCACGGCGCATGGAGATAAAAGACTTCTCCCCCATCACAGCCGCATCGCAGGCAATATCGCAGCCCGAATTGCCAGCACCGATAACAAGCACTCGTTTGCCGTCAAACTCACGGATATCTTTATAGGTCTGGCTGTGCCGGATTTCTCCCTCAAAGGTGCCTTTCAACTCCGGCATGTTGGCTTGCCACTGAGAACCCGTAGCACACACCACCGCCTTGTATTCCCGCAGCTCCCCGTTGGAAAGCTCCACCTGCCAGCGGTCCTGATTAGTCTTCCTCAGCATCTTCGCGCTGGTGCCAAAAGTGATCTTCTCCCGAAGACCATAGGCTTCAGTAAAGCTATGCAGATACTGCAAGATTTCAGTGTGTTTGGGGTAATCTGCAAAATGCTCCGGCATGGGAAAATCAGCAAACCCGGAAAGACTGCGCGAACTGATAAAATGCGCACTCTCATAAATGGCAGTGCCTTTGTGCGAGATATCCCATAGTCCGCCCACATCCGGATTAGGATCAAACTGATCCCAGTCCAGCCCGCAATGCTGTAAAGCTCGGGCCATCACAAGCCCGGCAGGGCCTGCACCAATAATGCAGACCGCGTCTCCTCTGTCAGTAATCTCCACCGTTCCCTCCCCGAACTGTGAAAATCTTACCTTAAGGGAAACCTGGCGGAAAGCAGAAGGACATATGCGGACACACCTAGGACAATTCCGGTCACATCTTGCGGTCAGAGATGGATTTTGGCTAGCATGAGCACAGCTGCAAGGGGAAGGACAATGGAAAATTATCAGGCATCCGGCTCAAAAGTACCTCCGCACCTCCTGCGCTATCTCTTTCAGGAGCTTGAAGCCCGTGGCATCCGGCCAGAAAAGATATTGCCGCAGGGCCTGCAAGACAACACCTCTAAACTCCTGTCTCACAACGCACGGCTTTCCTATCAGCAAAGCAGGCTCATTATCCTGAAAGCACTGGTACTTACAGGAGATGAGAGCCTCGGTCTCGCTGTTGGATACCGCCAGCCCATAACATCACTTGGACTGGTAAGCCTCGGAGTCATGGCTTGCGCAAGCAGTCGCGAAGCGCTGGAATTTGGCATTCGCTATCACCGCCTCACAGGCAGCATGCTGGAGATCGATGTTGTCCCGGAAGCCGAGCATCTTGCCGTCATCGTTCGCAGCCGCTTTCACGAACCGGCATTACTCTCTTTCTTCGTGCAGGAGCTGTTTGCCGCTATGGTTGGTGTTGTCCGGTTTACGACGGGAGGAGAAACGGCAATCAGCCAGATTCAGATGATGCAGCCTCAACCTGAAAAAACGGGCCTTTATAAGCAGGCACTGGGACCTAAAGTCAGTTTCTCATGCTCCAGAAACGCCATTCTTTTTAATGCTCAAAAGTTAGAGCATCCGCAAGCAACCGCAGACAGGTTCATACGTCTCGAAGTGGAAAGTCTGCTCGCTGACATGATGAGCGAAGAACATAACCGCCTCGATTTCATCAGAACTGTTGAGGAAGAAGTGCGTCGCCGCCTGAAAACCACTCCCAGTGTTGAGGAGGTCGCCGGGGTTTTTTCCATGAGCGAGCGTAGCTTCAGGCGCAAGCTCGCAGCCTTTCAGGTTTCATTCCGCAGTATCCTCTCACAGATCCGCCAGTCACAGGCCATCGAACTGCTGCTGTGGTCGCGCTTGTCGACTGACGAAATTGCAGTTGAACTGGGCTACTCGGACCCGCGCGTATTTCGCAGGGCCTTTAAACAATGGACGGGTCAGACACCCAGTCAGTTTAAAAAATCCACAACTCAACTGTGAATGGTGCAGACCGGAACAAAAGTCCCATTGGGTGCGCTAGGGAAATCCCCTAATGTGCAAACCGGAATGTTCATGCGCAATAAACTGGATTTGCGCGGGGCGAACATAAAACCAACGATAAAGTCAGCTAAACGGGCACTCACACCATGTCGCACACCGCTGCTACGCGCCGAAAAACAGTTAAAGACATCATGAAGGCCAAAGGGCACCACAAGCTGGTCTGCCTCACTGCCTACACAGCTCCTGTTGCGCAAATGCTGGATGAACACTGTGACCTCTTACTTGTTGGTGACAGCGTCGGCATGGTGTTGCATGGCTTGCCGGACACAACAGCCGTCACGCTGGATATGATGATCATGCACGGTAAAGCGGTGATGCGTGGCTGCAAAAACGCACTTGTCGTTGTTGATATGCCATTCGGATCATTTGAGGAAAGCCCTCAGGCTGCCTACCGCAACGCCCTTCGTGTGATGCAGGAAACCGGCTGTCAGGCGGTCAAGCTGGAGTATAATTCAGCCGCGCCTGAAACCATCCGCTTCCTCGTTGACCGAGGCATTCCGGTGGTCGCCCACATCGGTTTACGCCCGCAGTACCTTCATGTGGAGGGCGGCTACAAAGTGGCTGGCAAAACCGAAGAAAGCCGCAAAGAGCAGCTGGAGTGTGCACGACTTGTCACTGAAGCCGGTGCATTCTGTGTGGTGGTTGAAGGCACCAAAGACGAAGTCGCCCGCGAGATTTCTGACAGTATTGCAATCCCGACCATCGGCATTGGCGCTTCCGTTGATTGTGATGGTCAGGTCCTGGTAACAGACGACATGCTGGGCATGTTCGACAAGACACCCAAGTTTGTGCGCAAGTATGCAGCTTTGAAAGATCAGATTGAAGCCAGTGTTAAGCAATATGCAGATGATGTGCGCCGGGAGCAGTTTCCTGCGGTTGAAGAAATCTATTAATCCAGAATAATCCGCTCAGCTTTATCTGGCGTTGCTCTCAAATTTCGAAGATTGTCTTGTGTCGCTTCCCTCATGATAATGCACTCCTGTTACTGTGCATTAGTGTGGGGGGATGACTGTGCTTGCTCTTGCTTTGGTGGTCGGGCTGTTTGTACTGGCTGTTGTTGCTTATACGCTCTGGGACACCATGCGCCTGCAAACCCCTTCCGGCGGGCCATCAATTCGCGGTGAAGCACGTAACGGAACAGCTCTGCTCATCATCGACATGCAAACGGATTTTACCAGGGAAGTTGGCTCCCGTAAGTGGGAGGCAGACTATCTTCAGTCCCGACTCAATTATACAAATGAACTTGCAGTCTTTGCAAAAGAGCAGGGCTGGCCAGTGATCTCCGTTCGGCACGTATACAGGGGCTGGTACACCAATCAGATAATCCGGCTCATCGGCAGGGGACTGGGAGCACAAGGCTCAGATGGTCTGGCAATGGACCCGCGTATCACCGCCAAACCTGATCTGGATCTGGAAAAGTCGAAGAGTGACGCCTTTTGGGAACCAGCTCTCTCTGAGTTCCTGAAGGAGCACCGCATTGATCACCTGATCCTCTGTGGGCTGGATGGCAACGCCTGCGTTAAGAACACTGCCATCGGAGCCCTCGACAGAGGATACCGTGTTGAGCTGTGTGACCCTGCCATACTCGCGTCCAACCAAAATGCCTGGAAGCTGCAAAAAGAAGCACTTCAGGAAATGGGGGCGGCAGTATCGCAAGATATCCTCACCGATGATGAGAGGCCGCAAATGGCAGATAATACTGTTTAAGCCGAAGCTGCGTCATCCTGAGCAAAGAAAAAGTGCTTTGCGCCATAGTCCCCAATAAAACTCAGGTGATTGACCAGCTCGCTCCCTGTCCAGCGGAAGATGCGCACAGCAGGTGGATCCATTACAAAGCTCGCCTGCCCACCCGGTTCCAGATCAAGTGTCACCTGATGGCTTGCTGCTGGTGAAATACTCACCGGAATTCCGTTCTTAAACACCTCAATTGCCCGATGCACATGCCCGCAGGCGATCTGCTGCACCTGACTTTGTCCTTGCATAAGAGGCCAGAAATCTTCATCCGCACGCTTCAGCATAATATCGTCCATATGCTCAATGCCGGTTTTAAAGGGAGGGTGATGCATAAACACGAGTGTTGGCTGGTCTTTATGAGCTGCCAGTTCATCGCGCAGCCACGCTTGCTTATCCGCTTCAAAATGTCCGTCAAATTCTCCCGGAATTGTGGTGTCCAGACCTATGATCCGCAGACCGTCTTTCTCAATTGAGAACTGAAGAGCCCCGGCCTTCGTCAGATAATCATGGTCAGCAAACGCTTTACGCATCACATCCCGGTTATCGTGATTGCCGGGAATAACGAAAAACGGCATCTCTAACTGATCAATCTCCTGTCGAAACATAGTGTATTCATCAGCACCTCCCAAATCCACGAGATCACCACTGATCACCACGAAATCAAGCTCGGGACGAAAGGCATTCAAGTGGTTCACTGCGTCTCTCAAATGAGAAAGCGTATCAACGCAGTTATATGCGAGTGCTCCGCCAGCCTTGATGTGAATGTCTGTAAGCTGCGCGAAAATCATGAGCGCTTCTCCTGTGATTTAAAGTTTAGTAAAAGCAAATAAACAGTGCGGTTCCACAAAAAGTAAAAAACTCTCCTTGTGAAGCTACAGATAGGTTTCATGGCAAAATATCTGATTAAAGCTCCCGAAGTAGCTTCCTACGTTATTTTACCTATTAATTAAGGCCTCTCTATAACATTTCTGCGTCATGTCATGAGCTGAAAATGCTCATTTTTTCAAATTTTAGCAAAGTATCTTCTAAATTGCGGGTTTTGACGCATTGAAACTGAGCTTAAAACATATCACAGTGTACCTCTGAAATATGAGAGCGGAATGGTTGGGAGGCCATGACCCCTGTATTTCAGAAAATATTTCGAGCCGTAGCGGAGGAGGAACCGCGAGCGGTTCATTGGGAGAGGGGCGTGCTATGGGGATAGCACGCCCTATTTTTCTGCGTTCCGTTTTATCGGGCCCAGTCAAGCGACAAGAGTTCGCTCTAAATGATCAGGCTTCGCAAGGCGTATGAGACAACGGTCACCGAGGCCACCCCTGCAATCCAAAGCGCCACAAACCACATCAGGCGCTTCCATAGGGGCTGGTTGGTTTCACCTGTGTTCTCGGGTGTCATCAGTGATAACCCTCCGTCGATTTGATTTTGCCGCGGAAAATCCAGTAGGCATAAGCCGTGTAAGCAAGGATCATCGGAATAAGGACTACCGCTCCCACAAGCAGGAACTTCAGACTGCTGTCAGGCGCAGCTGCTTCCCACAGTGTGTAAACTTCTGGCACCACATAGGGGAAGATGTTGATACCAAGGCCCACATAGGTCAGCAGGAACAACACCAGTGATGCCAGGAAGGGTGTGTAGTTAGCTTTATTCATAAGCCCCCGCCACAACACCAGTGTTGTTATGGCAACCAGAACCGGCACAGGGAATGTGTAAAGCAGGTAGGGGAAGCTGAACCACTTTTCCATGATGTTATCATTGATAAACGGCATCCATATACTCACAAGAAGCAGAAAGCCGATCAGGATCACTGCCGCGTATTTGGAAATAAGTCTGAAATGCCTTTGCGCAACACCTTCAAGCTTCATCACCAGCCACGTGGCGCCCAGCAAAGCATAACCTGAAACAACGGCAAGTCCGGTCATCACGGAAAACGGCGTCAGCCAGTCCCACCAGCCACCAGCATAAGCGCGGTCAACAACGTCAATACCTTGTATCAGCGTACCCAGAACAAGACCCTGACAGAACGCGGCAACAAGTGAACCCGCAAAGAAAGATAGGTCCCAGAACGGGCGTCGTTCCACCGAGGATTTAAAGCGGAACTCAAACGCCACGCCTCTGAATATCAACCCGATCAGCATTCCTATGATTGGTGCATAGACAGCAGGCATAATGACCGAGTAGGCCAGCGGAAAGACTGCAAACAAACCACCGCCGCCAAGAATGAGCCAGGTTTCATTACCATCCCATACGGGAGCTACACTGTTCATCATCAGTGTACGTTCATCTCCATCCTTGGTGGTTGGATATAAGATCCCAATACCAAGGTCAAAACCGTCCAGCACCACATAAGCGAAGATGGCAACTGCAATGAGAAAACCCCAGATAAGTGGATAATCAAGCATCGTGAGAACCCTCTCCCTTATTCTTGTGCAGAGCCTGCGCCGGGGTAATGCCAGCAGTTCTTACCGGTACACCTTCTTCCGGTCCCATACTCGCATCCGGTGATTTGCCCATAGCGCGGAAGATGTAAAAGATGCCTACGCCAAAGACGATGAAGTACACGGCAACGAACAGGACCAGAGATGCCCACACAGCAGGTGCTTCAACGGGCGAAACGGATTCCGCTGTTCGCAGCAGTCCGTAAACCGTATAGGGCTGTCGCCCGACCTCCGTGGTGGTCCAGCCGGCAATCACTGCAATAAAGCCGGTAGGTCCCATTATCATCGACGCACGATGTAGTCTTTTGTTGTCATAAAGATCGCCGCGAGCACGTGCCCACAACGCCCAGATACCAACCAGCAACATGAGCACACCAATGCCAACCATGATGCGGAAGGAAACAAAAACGATCGCTGCTGGAGGCCAGTCTTCACGGGGAAACTCGTTCAGCCCCGGTACCGCTCCGTCCAGACTGTGAGTCAGGATGATACTGGAAAGATAAGGAACCTGAACTTTATACTTAGTCTCGCCTGCCTCTTCATCAGGCCAGCCAAACAAGATCAGTGGAGCAGGGCTTTGGGTATCAAAATGCCCTTCCATAGCTGCAACTTTTGCAGGCTGATGCTCCAGTGTATTCAGACCATGAAGGTCCCCGGCGAACATCTGGACGGGGGTCACAACAATGATCATCCACATGGCCATGGAGAACATTACCTGAGCAGACTGATTGTGGTAATTGCGCAGCAAGTGGTAAGCGCCCACAGCGCCGACAACAAAGGCAGTGGTCAGATAGGCAGCAAGTACCATATGCACGAGACGGTAGGGGAAGGAGGGATTGAAGACGATTTCCCACCAGTCAGCAGGTACAAACTGGCCGACTTCATTTATGGCATAGCCTGTCGGGGTCTGCATCCAGCTGTTTACAGAAAGGATCCAGAAGGCTGAAAGTGCTGTGCCAATGGCGACAACAACAGTGGCAAAGAAGTGTAGTTTCTTGCCAACTCTGTTCATCCCAAACAACATGATGCCGAGGAAACCAGCCTCCAGGAAGAAGGCCGTAAGGACTTCGTAACCCATAAGAGGGCCTACCACCGCTCCGGTCTTTTCCGCAAAAACTGACCAGTTAGTGCCAAACTGATAGGCCATCACGATGCCGGAAACCACCCCCATTGCGAAGGAAAGGGCAAAGATGACCAGCCAGAATTTGAAGACCCGAAGATAGACATCGCGTCCTGTCCATAACCATAAGCCTTCAAGAACGGCAAGAAAGCTCGCTAATCCGATGGTAAATGCCGGAAAAATGATATGGAACGCAATGGTGAAAGCGAATTGAAAGCGTGCCAGATCAACTGCTAAACTGTCCATGTGACCACCTGTCGATGGGATGTAGTTGTTCTAAACTCTGTAATTCCGTAGAGGAGCACTCTTAATAAACTGGGTCTTTGTGAGTTCTAATAGGTGATCAAACTGAATGTTCAGCTCACTTGTCTCTCTCTTAGTAACTGTAGTGTTGAGGAAACAAACTGCATTATCAGTTTTGAAAGACGCGGCACCTGCAAAGGCGCGTGTCAGCTATCGTACTTTGTCTGGCCTGGATAAGAAGGTTGCAAATACCAGTAAAGCAGAAGAAGAAATCCCAGAATAGGGACCAGTATAATGAAAAGCCAGAAACCTGATCTGTTGACATCATGCAACCGCCGCACAGCAACACTTATATTAGGTATCAACAGCGCGAGCCCCAAAATGGAACTTAATGGGGTGCCATCCGCCGTACTGGCCACAGGCAATCCAAGCAAGGGCGCGATGACCAGCCCGTCAATAATCTGAGAAGCGAGCATAACGAGAAAGACAAACAAGGCCCACCACCAGTACTCAGAGCGGGGCGCCCGTCCTCTGAACTGAGCGTATTGGCGAAAACAAGTCTTGATTGCATCCTGAAAGCTGAGCACAGTACTCTCCCTTTTTGCAAGGAAGGCTAGAACTGATTTTCTCACCAAACGGTTGAGTTGAAGGTCCAAATGCAAGACAGGGGAGCAAAGAAAAGGTCTTTGCTCCCCTGATTATGTTCGTTTGCTTAAGCAGACCTTATTGCTTCAGTTTATACTGAACCGTCAGAGCGAAACTGCATCCTCCGCAAGAGCTGGCACAATTTGAAGAGGCAGAGCTGCAGGAAGCTTCTTCAATACGCCCCAATGCTTTGAGCTGAGATACCATCGCCTCTGCAAAATCACTCGGGATCTTCATTTCCTGAGCAATCTCGCCAAGAGTCGCGCCGCCACGTTTTGCAAGAACACTTTCGATCTGCTGCAACATGTTATTCTGCCGCCTCCAGTACAACAGGCCGCCCGAGTGTATTCCCGGCCTTCATGCGCATGTAAGCCAGCACGCAGACAATCGCGCTCACAAGGACAAATATCCAAAGAGCAGAAGAAAGCGGATGCCTTGCAAACGTACCGATCTGGTAGGTCAAAGACGCACCTGAGTAGGCAAGCAATGTGGTCCAGCCCGCAGCAAACATCGCCCAGTTACGTCCAACTTCGCGCCAGATGGTGGCCAGTGCAGCAGAACATGGAATGTAAAGCAGAACCGCCACCATATAGGCGAACGCGCCGATCTTACCGTCAAAGCGGGCTGCAAGTGCTGTAAACAGGCTCACTTCCACTTCCTGCTCAGCTGCTGCGGCGTTGTGGCTGGAGACATCTCCGATATCGATGCCAAGCGGATCAAGCATCTGAGAAGTCAGATCAAGAATACCAACCGCAAAGCCATCGATTGCTTCTCTGGCTGTTTCCAGTGGAGCTGGCGCACCGCCTTCCTCTTCAGCGTTTACGTAAAGAGTTTGCAAAGTGCCAACCACGGCTTCTTTCGCAAAGATGCCGGTTACCAGACCAACCGTTGCAGGCCAGTCTTCCTCAGTAAGCCCCATCGGGGAGAAGATTGGCGTGACTTGTTTTGAAACCACTCCAAGAACTGAGTTACCGTTGGCCTCATTGCCAACATTCCCCTCAAAGTCTACGGAGTTCAGGATAGTCAGCACCGCAACAACAGTTACAATGATTTTGCCTGCACCAAACAGGAAGATTTTCAGGCGGGTCCAGACCAGCTTCATCACCTGAGAGAACTGCGGCATCTGATAGGTTGGCAGCTCAATGGCAAGACTGGTGGATTGACCTTTATAGAAGGATCTGGACAGTGCCCAGCCCGTGAATATCGCAACGCCAACGCCCAGCAGATAAAGCGCGAACACAATATTCTGACCATTCACCGGGAAAAAGGCCGCTGCAAACAACGCATAAACCGGCAGACGTGCACCACAGGACATGAACGGAGCCATCATGGAGGTGATTACACGCTCCCGCTCTGTCTCCAGCGTACGGGTGGAAACAACGGCAGGTACAGTACAGCCAAAGCCAAGAATAAGCGGCAGGAAAGCCCGGCCCGGCAATCCAATCCGGCGCATCATTCCATCAGCGACCACCGCTGCACGGGCCATATAGCCGCTCTGCTCAAGGAAAATCTGGCAGAGGAAGAGGATACCCACGATTGGAGCAAACGTACCCACGGTTTGCAGGCCACCACCAACAGCAGTGATCAGCATCTCCAGTGCTCCGCCTTCAAGCCCCACTGCGTAAATCAAACTCAGCGGGGTCTGAATGAACAGCGCGTCACCCAAACCATCAAACAGGTCAATGAAGTAAGAGGAAACGTTGATAGCAATGAAGAACATGGCGTACATGGCGCCAAGGAAAACAACAGGCCCGCCCCATTTGGAAAGAACGATCCGGTCCAGCTTGTCTGAAAACGCGCGAACCTCTTTCGGTTCCGGCAACTCCATCAACTGCGAAAGAGAATAGGCGCGGTTAAAGTAACTCGTCGCCATGACCAGCTCAGTCGGGTCATTCAAGCGCATCTCGCACTTCTTGGAGATGAAGGCAGTCTGCTCAAGCACGGAGGCAGGCACCATGTTACGGGCCAGCTTGTCACCTTCCATCAGGCGATGTGCAAGAGGCATCGCCATCTCTGCTAATTCAGGAGCGCGCGAAGTAATCTCTTGTGCCAGCTCTTTGACCGGATCAAGCAAATCGTAGGGGTCGGTCAGCAGGCGAGACGAGGTCTCAGGCGAGCGAACCGCCGTTGACAGCTCATCGCGCAGGCCCGCCAGTGAATGCTCGTCATGAACGGACGTTGCAATCACAGGGATTGCCAATGCTGCGGAAAGGCGATCCGCGGCTTGTTGCAGTACACCCGCAGGCCACAGGTCCGCTTTGGTCAGAACAGCAACAACTGGCACGTCAAAAGCCAGCGCTTGCAGCAAAATGGCAAGCGAACGTTCCAGCGCGATCGGATCAAGCACAACAGCCAGTGCGGCTGGGCGATCAGTCAAAAGCGCCTGGCGGGTAATGCGTTCGTCAATGCGGTCATCTTCGGGAGAGGAGAGCGTTGCGACACCCGGCAAATCCAGCAGGGCCAGATCAATGTTCTGTGTCACGCAAATGCCGGTTTTGCGGTCAACTGTAACGCCCGGCCAGTTTCCGATCACCTGCGTACGGCCTGTTAGTTTATTGAACAGGCTGGACTTTCCAGAGTTTGCTGTGCCCAGCAGATGAACTTTTGGTTTGCCTTCGCAGCGACAGGAGGAATTATCGTGACAGCTCATGAGTGCGTCTCTTCCACCAGAATTGTTTCAGCCAGATCAACACCTACGGCAATGCGCTGTGAACCAATAGTGAGGATACGTGCACGAGTTCCGCTGCCTTCAAATACAGAAACCGGGCGATCACTGGTAAGACCGAGAGATCTCAGTTTCAATGCTTCCGCACGAGTTTTACCAAGGCGAACAACTTTGAGTTCCACACCTGCAGGTGCGTCGGTTAGACGAACTGCATCTATCGGAGGAACAAAGGTGTCACGATAAGGTGCAAACACTTCATTATGGGGCGCTTGCTCGAATACTTCTCTGGCTGGCACAGACATATCTGTCTCCAAATTTATATTTATTGAGGACATTAAATTGCTATTGCGAATGACTTGCATTGACAACAATCAATTTGTCGGCCTGCTTTGCAACGGAAGAAGTATAGCTATCACTTTGTAATAATTACAAAAAACGAAATATCAGCCTGAATGTTTCAGGCCAGACATGTTACATGCTTGTTCTAAAACAGCTTCTTTGGAAACAGCACTATTCAGTTTAGTCCAGTGAATCTCGCCTAGGTCGTAGCTTTGCTGATGGTGCACCACTTTAGCGTCAGCATCTGATGCGTCGCCGTGTCGCGCATCAACGCGGTTAATAAGCGTCTCCACATCAGCGTCCAGCCAGATTCCATGGAAGGAGCTACCGGCCTCCAGAGCGCATTGTTCAACAGCCTCACGCTCTTCAGTCTTACCATAGACCCCGTCGATAATGACAGAATGCCCACCGGCCAGCACAAGCTTGGCTCTTCTCAGCAGCTCTGCATAAACCGTCTCGGAAAACTCCGGCGTATATGTTTCTTTTGCCGCTTTCTCTGTTTCATCAATTTGCAAAAGCTCTTTACGCACAACGTCCGTGCGTAGATGTACCGCGCCCGGCATCCGCCCAAGCAAGGGAGCCAGACTTCGTGCAAGAGTGGTCTTCCCCGTACCGGACAGCCCCCCAACCACATAAAGCACCGGGGTAGAGGGCAACAATGCACGCTGGCAGACTTTAAAATACTCCTGTGCCTGTTCTTCTGTTTTACGCCGTGTCTCACCGTCTTGATGCAGTGAGGCTGATGCTCCAATCTTGGCGCGGATGGCGGCACGCATCATCAGATAAAAACGAAAAACGCGAATATCCTGCAAATGCCGTGTCTGATGGGTGAGTTGCAGATACGTATTCAGAACCACATTTGCCGCAACAGCTTCTTTTCGCTCACAAAGGTCTAAAAGCAAAAACGCCAGATCATAAAGCACATCACCTGTTGCAATGGCATCGTCAAACTCAACGGCGTCAAACAACAGCGGCTTACCATCATGCAGCACAATATTGGCAAGGTGTGCATCCCCATGGTTCAGCCGCACAAAACCCAGCTCACCGCGCTCACGAATGATCTCTGTTATGGCTTTATGCACTTCCCGAGCTGCTTTATCGAGTGCAAGCACATCATCTTTTGCAAAGAACTGCGGAAATTCCTGAAAGGCTTCAAGGTTCTGGTCCGTGTAATTCAGCAGATCATCAATCCATGGTGCTGCTTCTCGCCGGGTCGTCCTTTTATGGGCCTCTACCATCATTTTTGCCAGTTCAACGGCCAGCTCCTGAGATATGCCTTTCTCTTCAGAAATCCTGTCGAGGCCAAGATGTTCATTAAAGCGGTTCATATGAACCACCCATTCCACTACTTCACCACGACCAGCCAGTTCAAGCGATCCATCCCGTTCCAGTGTAATCGGCAATGTGCTGCGATAAATTTGCGGCGCATACTGGCTGTTGAGCCGGATTTCAGCTTCGCAAGCCGCTTGTCGCTTCTCTAAAGTGGAGTAATCCAGGAACGGAAACTTCACATCCCGCTTCATCTTGTAGGCATCATTTCCAACCAGAAAAGCGATGTTGGCATGCGTGTCGATGCGTTTGACCTGTTGCCCTCTGTGTGCCTGCGCTGATGAGAAGAATTCGATGATGTCACTTTGTGTCAAAGTATCCGCGTCAAAACTGAAGCTGGTCATGAATCCATCCCTAATTGCTACATAAAGCAAGCGGCCTGCCGGAAAACTACCAATACAGTTTTGCATAATGTGGCTCTGTGGGAAACTACCTGAAAGAGGTGTGTATCTCTCAATACCGAATGCCAATCCATGAGTTTCGACTGAGACTTAACTTGGCATTTATAGGCGAAGTTGCTCAGACAACCATTCGAACCGTCATATATTGCACTATAAAACAACAGTGAATTTGCCAGTTCATTCCGATACGGAATAATAACTGGAAATACTGAATATTTGCAGGAGAGCATAATCGGCGTATCTTCGCAGCCGGATTATTTTGAACTGGAGTGTGGGATGAGCCAGACCAAACGGACCGGCGGTCAATTGATTGTAGATGCGCTGGAAGATCAGGGTGCAGAGCGTGTCTTTTGTGTGCCGGGAGAAAGCTACCTTGCAGTTCTGGACGCGCTCTATGATGCCACTGTACCGGTAACCCTGTGCCGTCAGGAGGGCGGTGCTGCCATGATGGCGGAAGCCTGGGGCAAGATGACGGGCAAGCCGGGCATTTGCATGGTGACGCGCGGTCCCGGCGCAACCAATGCCTCCGCTGGTGTCCATGTGGCTCAACAAGATTCCACTCCCATGATCCTGTTTGTAGGCCAAATTGCCCGCGATATGCGCGAGCGCGATGCATTTCAGGAAGTCAACTACCGCCAGATGTTTGGCTCAATTGCAAAATGGGTTGCTGAGATCGATCAGCCAGACCGTGTTCCTGAAATGGTGGCCCGTGCTTACCACGTTGCAACGTCAGGCCGTCCCGGACCAGTGGTTCTGGCCCTGCCGGAAGACATGCTGCTGGAGATGGCTGAAGCACAGCGTGTGCCTGCCATGCGTCCTGTTGAGACTTATCCTTCTGAGCAGCAAATGGCTGAGTTTGGCGCGTTGCTGGAAGAAGCGCAGCGGCCCTTCTTTATTCTGGGCGGCTCACGCTGGTCAGAGCAAACATGCGATGCCTTCAGAGCATTTGCTGAAAAAAACAATCTGCCAGCAGGTGCATCATTTCGCAGGCAGATGCTGTTTGACAATAAGCACGCCTGTTACGCAGGCGATGTGGGCATTGGCATCAACCCAAAACTCAAAGCCCGCATTGAGAACTCTGACCTGATTGTCCTGCTGGGAGATATTTTGTCGGAGATGCCAAGCCAGTCTTATTCTATGCTCGATATTCCGGTACCTGCGCAAAAGGTGGTTCACATCCACCCCGGAGCGGAAGAACTGGGCCGCATGTACCTGCCAACCTTAGGCATCAACGCAAGTCCGGCAGGGTTTGTGGAGGCACTGGCAAAGCTGGACCTCAAACAGCAAGCTGGCTGGAAAGCACAGGTTGAAGAGGCTCACGCAGATTATCTGGCATGGTCCGGCGCTCGCCCAAGGGTCACTGGTGACCTGCAAATGGCGGAAGTTATGGAGTGGATCGAGAACAACACTGCCGACACCACCATCTTCACCAATGGTGCTGGCAACTACGCCACCTGGGTGCATCGCTTCCACCGTTTCCGCAAATACAACACTCAGCTCGCTCCAACCAGCGGCTCAATGGGATACGGCCTGCCAGCCGCAATTGCTGCAAAACTGAAGTTCCCGGAGCGCGATGTGGTCTGTTTTGCTGGCGATGGTTGCCTGCAAATGACCATTCAGGAACTAGGCACAGCGGCACAGGAAGGCGCAAATATCATCACCGTGGTGGTTGATAATGGCATTTACGGCACCATCCGTATGCATCAGGAACGCGAATATCCGGGTCGTATCAGTGCAACCACCCTGCAAAATCCTAACTTTGCAGAACTGGCAAAAGCCTATGGTTTCCATACAAGCACAGTAAAAACTGCGGAGGAATTTGGTCCAGCTTTTGAAGCAGCAAAAGCAAGCGGTAAACCAGCGCTTCTGCACCTGCATCTGGACCCTGAAGCAATTACCCCAATCCGCTCATTGACACAAATCCGCGAAGCATCGCTGGCAATGAGTTAACGCAGGCTGAGGGGAGGCGAGGAACGTCAGCTCATCGTCTCCCGGTCAAGGGCAGTTACATCCAGCACGACGTCTGCCAGTGCATCATCATCAGGTGACCGTTTTACGCGGAACCCAAGGCTGCGGCACATATCCAGCATGGTGGTATTCTCGCGCAGGACTTCCCCTTTGACCGTCTCAATCCCATCCACCTTGGCATAGCGGATAATCAGCTTCATCAGTACCCAGCCAAGGCCAATGCCTTTCAAACCGGATTGTACCATCACTGCATACTCACCCTCCGTGTGATCCGGGTTTGCGTGCAGGCGTACAACGCCCAGAATATCCCCGGTTTCCGGTTCAATCGCCGTAAACGCCATAGCCCGCGCATAATCCAGCTGTACAAGGCGGGCAAGGAAGGTGTGAGAAAACTCTTTGACCGGCGCAAAGAACCGCAGCCGCAAATCCTCATCGGACACCTTACCGAAGAAGCTCTTCAGCTTCCCCTGATCTTCAGGACGGATAGGGCGGATCAGGACCGTTTTACCATCCTTAAGCTCATGGGTATGTTCCCACTCAATCGGGTAGGGCACAATAGAAAGGCGAGAGGCCCCCTGACGGCCAGGGCGTTTATCTGGCGGGCTGATAGCAACCCGAGCATCAAGCACCACAATGCCGTCTTCATCAACCACAACCGGGTTCAGGTCCAGCTCGCGCACCTCAGGAAAATCAACTGCGATCTGAGAAAGCTTGACGAGAAGCTGCTTCACCTCAGCCACATTTGCAGAAGGTCTGTTCCGAAAACCTTTGAGCAGTTTAGACGTACTCGTCCGCTCAATCATGGCATTGGCAAGGTTCAGATCAATGGGCACAAGATCAATTGCCCGATCTCCAACCACCTCAACTGATGTACCGCCTTTCCCGAAGACCACAACAGGACCAAACACGGGATCATCAGCCAGCCCGGCATAAGTCTCCAGCCCGAACCGACGGATTACCATGGGCTGAATTTCAACGCCAGTGACGTCGGCCTGCGGGTAGGAGTGAGCCACGTTGCTCATGATCTTTTCGAAAGTAGCTTTCACCCCTTCGATACTGTCTACGCCAAGATGAACACCGCCAACATCAGATTTGAAGGTAAGATCCGGGCTGCTGACTTTCAAAACCAGCTGACTGTGCTGGGTAAACAAGGCGGAGGCAACTTTGGCGGCTTCCTCAACGGTTTTAACCAGATGTAACTCCACCTGATTGATGGAATAAGCTCGCAGCAAGTCTCTGGTTTGCAATGGTGTCAGCCACTTTTGCTCATTGTCCAGTGCCGCACGGATGGTTTCTTTGGCAAGCCTCAGGTTTGGCTTGTAATCACTTGGCAGGCTGTCAGGCACCGCAGAAAGGTGATCCTTCGCTTCCTTGTATCGCACAAGGTGCATAAACGAGCGGATAGCGCCGGACGGACTGGTGTAACAAGGCACACGGGCTTCATCCAGAGACTGACGCGGAATGTTGGCACCGCCTGCCAATGTCGTGACAAATGCCTGATGCCTGCCAAAGCGCTTGCGGTCTTCCTTGCCAGCTTCAGCAAGTGCATTGGCAACTTCAGAAAAATCCTCAAATGCGGTTGGGGCGGCAATCGCCAGAACGCCGTCAGAATTCGGGTCTTTCAGTAAGGCGCTGATACCTCTTTTAAATTCCTCAGGACTTGCAGACTCTGAAAGGACAAGCGGGTTATCAGCTTTCGCATCTGTGCGGGTCAACGGGCTAAGCTGTTCCTTGGTTTCCTCGCTGATGGGGGCCAGTTTACCACCAACTCTGGTTAAACGGTCAGCTGCAAGCGTTGCCAGACTACGCCC
This sequence comes from uncultured Pseudovibrio sp., assembly GCA_947496145.1. Taxonomy (GTDB): domain Bacteria; phylum Pseudomonadota; class Alphaproteobacteria; order Rhizobiales; family Stappiaceae; genus Pseudovibrio. The sequence continues at coordinate 38,075 of CANMBS010000016.1, read as the reverse complement.
GTTCGCGATGATGGAAAGACGGCGACCAGCAGAAGGTGCAACGCGCGTAATCGTCTCAGCCGCCTCAAACATCTCATCAAGATCATAAACACGCAATACACCAGCCCGTTGCAGGGCAGCGTCGTAAACCGAATCTCGTGTGGCAAGACGGCTGGAATGCGCAGTGCCCGACACATGCTGATCGCGGCTGGCCCCACTGCGGATAACGATGACGGGCTTGGACCGCGCTGCTGCACGGGCAGCGGACATAAACTTGCGTGGGTTTGCAATGGTCTCAAGATGTACAAGAATGGCTTTGGTACGATAATCCTGCGCATACCAGTCAAGCAAATCAGACACATCCACATCCAGACGGCGACCAAGAGAAACCACACCGGAAAAGCCGATAGAATTGGCCTTTGCCCATGAAAGAGTACTGTTAAAAATCGTACCGGAACGTGAGATAAGAGCCAGATCACCCTTTAGGGCCTGTTCGCTGGTCAAAAGTGTCGAAAACTTCATGTGGGGGGAGGCAATCCCAAGACTCCCCGGACCTAGAATTCGAATGTTATACGGATGCGCAGCTTTTAGCAGGGCATCAAGATCCTCCTCGCTCCAGCTATCAAACCCGCTCGACGGGAGTACAACTGCACGAGTACCCTGTTCGCCAAGTGCGCTAATGGTTTGGGCTGCTGTACGGTGGTCCCCCAGTAAGATCGCCAGATCTGCCTTGCCATCTGCTTTGGCGACAGAAGCAATATTCGTAAACCCCTCCGCTTGTGCCTGAGGTAGTCCAATAAACGATTTAGGGCCTGAAAAACCGCAGATGGAAACGCTGTCGATAACACGTTGCAGGATGAGGTCCTGCTTGCTGTTCGGGCCAACAATGGCAATGGACCGTGGTGCGGTGAGGCCTTCCAGATTGCAAATCGTCATAATGTCGTTTCCATTAAACTCTGCAAGTTTTAAGAGCCTCTTGTCTGCTCGGGAGCGACACCGAGGTTCGAAAGGCCAGTAAAGTAATTTCGCGTGATGCATATGTCTCTAAGAAAAGACACCACGCACTATTGTTGCCCCTATTCACTCTGATTCTTGTTCACAGAGCATGAACCTAAAGCAAACGTGAGACGAAAAAGAGAGGTGCTACACAGAGTAACACCTCTCTTAATTGGGCAAGTCTCAAAAGGCGTTAAGTTAGAATTCCTTATGAGAAGATTAGTGAGCCATCAGAACAGGAATAGTCATGGAATGCAGAATGTCGCGGGTTGCACCACCTACCAGATATTCACGCATACGGCTGTGGCCGTAACCACCCATGACAAGCAGGTCTGAGCCATTCTCAGAGACATAGTTCAGCAACGCATCACCAACACCAATTGGCGGGTTGTTGATCACATCCACATTGATCTTCAGACCATGGCGCGCAAGATAAGTCGCAATGTCAGAACCGGGCTCGCCTTCGAGTGGCAGACCTTTATTCACAATGACGATTGTTACTTTCTCAGCCATTTCCAGAATTGGCAGAGCTGCATGCACCGCACGCGCCGCAGTTGCACTTCCATCCCATGCAACAACCACATTCTTAGGTGCAAAATCACCTTTGGAGATGAATGGAACGATCAATGTCGGCACGCCAGATTCGAACAGGAGACCTTCGATCAGCATTTCGCGCATTGGTTCTGGAGCTTCAGGGTTATCCTGACCAATCACAACCATGTCGCTCAGGCGGCAATGACCCATAATTGTTTCGAGGCTGCCCCCAGTTACAATCTCTTCCACGCGCATTTCAGTGGAAATGCCAGCCATTTCTGCATAGCTCTGAAACTTCTCAGTGGAAGCCTTTGCTGCATCAATCGCCTGACTCTTTGCAACCTGCAAATAATCAGTTGGCATCGGGGCAGCCAGAAAACCTGGCACGATTGGCTCAAATGCCAGCGCAAGGCCCGTCGCATGTGCTCCTGCCTGCCGTGCAAACTCCACAGCAACCTTAGATGCTGTTTGATCGCCGTTCAGGTCTGTGATGGTTAAAATGTCCTTGATTGCCATAAGCCTGTCTCCTTGCCCTCTATTCTTAACGGAACGAGAGTTTGTCCCTCACTGAAATATTAGGTCAGTCTCTTCGCTGCTGCTTTGATCCTAGTCAACCTGTGATATTCAGATAAGATTTTGAAAAATATAGAACTTTCGTTAAAACATAAGTTGTGAGAGTGTAAAGTAGCGCAGTTTCACCTGATTTATGTATAGTTATAGATACTATACTTTAGACTAAGAAAAACGAAATACAGTTCTAAACTGATAAGTTGCGAAGACTTAAGTACCTTTAATATTTCGTAATTAAACATCCCTAGAGGTATGTGAATAGTCGTTAAACCTTCGATTTTATATGGTTTATTACTGATAAAATGTGATATTTTATAGGTGAGAAAAATTAGAGGGAGGGGCTGATCCAAGAGATTTTTTGGGTCAGTTGCAATATTGGGGGAGAAGTAGATGAAAAAAAATAAGCTGATGACTGCTGCACTGGCAGCGACAATGACCACTGCATTTGTGGGGGAAGTGCTTGCAGCAGACGTTACATGGAATGTATCGCTCTGGGGCAAACGCCGTGCATTCACAGAACATGTTGAAAAGCTTTCTGAAGAAGTCGCAGCCCGGACCAACGGCAAGTTTGAGATCAAGCTGCATTACGGCGGTGCTCTGTCCAAGTCCCGTGAGAATCTTGATGGTATTGCTATTGGCGCATTCGAGATGGCGCAGTTCTGTGCATCTTACCATACCGATAAGAACCCGACACTAAGCGCAATCGAATTGCCATTCCTTGGCGTGCCTGATCTGGAAACTCAGGTGAAGGTTGATTTTGCACTCTACAATCATCCGGCAGTGCAAAAAGATCTGGGTCGCTGGAGTGCAAAACTGCTGATGCCGTCACCCATGCCGCAATACAACCTGCTTGGTAAAGGTGATGCACCAGAAACACTCGCTGACTTTAAAAGCATGCGTGTGCGCGCACTCGGCGGTGTTGGCAATGCAATGAAGACCATTGGTGCCGTACCAACCACAGTGACGGCCTCTGAAGCCTATCAGGCGATAGATTCTGGAACCGTGCAGGCAGTTGCATTCGCTCCGCATGCCCATCTGGCGTTCAAAACCATTGAAGCTGGTAATTGGTGGACGAACAACCTGAACCCGGGCACCGTAAGTTGCCCGGTTGTTGTGAACACAGACGCCTACGATATGCTGCCAGCAGATTTCCAGAAAGCTCTGGACGAAAGCGTACAGCCAGCAATCCGGCATTATCTGGAGACCTACGCGAAAGTTTACGATAAGTTTTACCCGGCGCTGGAAGCAAATGGTGTAAAGCAAATCTCTTTCACAGAAGAGGAACTGGCAAACTTTAAAGTGATCGCCGGTAAACCGATTTGGGATAAATGGGTCGAAGACATGTCTGCAAAAGGCATTCCGGCAGCAGATCTTCTGAAGCTGGTTCAGGATACAATTGCAACCAAATAATTGCTTCAGGAAAAGGCGCATCTTTTATGGGTGTGCCTTTTTTATTTCTGAAGTTTTGCAAGCTGTTGTTCCAGCTACAATAAACCCCATCTTTCCTCAAAACCCGGGCTTATCTTATGTCCAACTCAAACAGCGTCACGTATCCCAAATCGGATATGACTTATCTCCGCTTCAACGGTGCGCTGGGAAAAATCGAAAACCTGTTCAACCTCATTGCTGCCACGTCTATTCTTGTTTTGATGTTGCTTGCAGTGGTTCAGGTCGTTGGACGTAATCTGTTCAACCAACCCGTGCCCGGTTTTATTGATATTACCGAGCAGGCTATGGCTGTATTTGCCTTCATGGGCATTGCTTATTGTCAGCGTGTCGGCGGTCATATTCGTATGGAACTGATCCTTGGCACATTTAAAGGCCGGACTCAGTGGATTGCTGAATTCCTTGGTGTACTGGCAATCTTGTCTGTCGTCTCCGTTCTGATCTATGGGGCATATCTGCATTTTGATCGTGCCTGGACATTTGGCGACAGCACAATGGATATAGCTATCCCAACCTGGCCCTCCAAGCTTGCCGTGCCGCTTGCACTCTCACTTTTATGGCTTCGCCTGCTTCTGCAACTGTTCGGCTATAGTCGGCTAATCATCAACCCGGATGCTTCAGTTCTGGATTTACCACATGTGGTGGATGCCGCCGCTCATGCAAAGGCAGAAATCGAGGAAACCTTCCACTCCGCCGAAAACGGAGAAGAAGACCCGGAAATGGCCGCTACTGCCCGTGGAGGTGCATCATGACCCCGTTTGATATCGGCCTGATCATGACCGGCCTGCTTCTGTTTCTTGTCATTATTGGTGTGCGCGTCGCATTCGCTGCCGCTTTTGTTGGCATCGCTGGCATGATTGCCATCTTCTCCATGCGCATGGGCTTTGAACGCGGCGTGTTGACTGCTGCCAAAATGGCAGGCACGATCCCGCATTCAAAATCTGTCACTTATGCCCTTTCAGTCTTGCCAACTTTTATTCTCATTGGCTTTCTGGCCTATTATGCAGGTCTGACAAAGCAACTGTTTGAAGCGTCCAAACGCTGGCTCGGCTGGTTACCGGGGGGCATGGCCATCGGCACCGTTTTCGCAACCGCAGGGTTCGCCGCAGTATCAGGTGCGTCAACTGCAACCTCCGCCGTATTTGCGCGTGTTGCAATTCCTGAAATGCTGGAGGCAGGCTATTCCAAGCGTCTTTCCGCCGCCGTTGTTGCGGCTGGTGGAACACTGGCCTCACTTATTCCGCCAAGTACGATTCTCGTGATCTACGCAACTTTGGTGGAAGAGAGTGTCAGCAAACTCCTCATGGCGGGGTTTCTGCCTGGTGTCGTCTCTGTGCTTATCTATGCAGTCATCATCTATGTGATCGCAGCCTGGCAGGGGGGAGCGCCTGCAATCGGTGGCTTTAGCTGGAGCCAGCGTTTTAAATCCGTGCCTGGAACTCTTCCGATCATCGGAGTGATCCTCATCATCTTCTCAAGCCTGTACACTGGCTTTGCAACACCAACGGAAGCAGGAGCCTGTGGTGCCTTTGTTGTGCTCGTCACAGCGTTTTACAAAGGTATGCGTACCAAGCAGCTTTTCCTTGCACTCCACGAAACGGCAAAGCTGACAGTGATGATCTTTACGCTCATCTGGGGCGTGCTGGTATATGTTCGTTTCCTCGGATTTGCAGGTTTGCCTGAGGCGTTCCGCGAGTTTATCGTCTCGCTCGATTACCCGCCAATGGTCATCATCCTATGCATCCTGCTCGGCTACGCCGTGCTTGGCATGTTCATGGATGCCATTGGGATGCTCGTTCTTACGCTGCCAGTTGTCTTCCCGGCTATCATGGCCTTGAACGGCGGTCTCGACGTCAGCGCAGCAGACAGCACACTGGGTATGTCTGGCGCTGCCTGTGCAATCTGGTTCGGCATCATTGTGGTGAAGATGGCAGAGCTATGCCTCATAACCCCGCCCATCGGGCTCAACTGCTTCGTGGTATCCGGCGTCCGTCCAGACATTCCAGTGCAGGAAGTGTTTCGTGGTGCAACACCGTTCTTCGTCGCCGACGTTGTGACCGTGGCGGTGTTGGTGGCCTTCCCGGTGATCATTACGATCCTGCCATCCATGATGTAAAGCATCCGGTTTGTTGAGAAAATCAAAACCCCGGTCAGTGGACCGGGGTTTTTTCTTAAGCCATACTTTGCCTTTTACAAGATGGCACTGACATGAAGATCAAGAAGTTATCCAACCAGCACAAAGAAGTTGCTCAGAATTTCCTCAAGAACTACGTCTATAGCTCGATGTTTCTGTTGGGTAATATAAATCAGGCAGGTCTCGAATATACAGGTGAGCGCTTTTCCGGAGAGTACTGGGCGGCGTTTGATGAGACTGACGAAATGCGAGGCATTCTTGCTCATTTCTGGAATGGAAACCTGATGGCTCAGGCACCTGACCAAACTGCTTTGCAGGCGCTTACTGATCATTTTTTAAAAGAGGTTAGTCGGCCCATTGCTGGTATGATTGGAGAAAGCAAGGCGACCAACCATGTTTTGCAAAAACTAAACCTTCCTGCAGCGAGTTTCAGCGCAAACCGCAGTGAGGACCTCTACCAACTACATTTGAATGACCTCAAACTGCCTGCAAGTGCGTTAAATGGTGAGTTAAAAATTATCCTTGCTGCTGAAGCAAAAGCAGACTTGCTGTTCGAATGGTTCAAAAACTACGAGTTAGAGGCTCTGGGCAGCATATCCAGCGAAAATCATGATGAGCATATACACAACCGCGTCCGGCAAGCTCAGGAAACAAAAGATATCTGGGTTTTGCTAAGGAACGGAGAGCCAGTTGCGCTGAGCGGTTTCAATTCCAGACTGCCAGAAATTGTGCAGGTTGGTCCGGTCTGGACGCCGCCGGAATATCGCAATCAGGGGTATGCCCGCACCCTGCTTGCTTTCACCTTGCAGAAAGAAAAACAGGAGGGTCTGCAAAAATCTGTCTTGTTCACGGACAGTCCCGCAGCAGCTAAAGCCTATGAAGCGATTGGCTACAAGAAAAATGGTAGTTTTCACCTCGCTCTTTTAAAGGAGCCTGTCGATTTGTCTCTGAATGCAAATTTGATGTAGCACTCAGGTTTCCTGAAAAGTCGATAGTACATTATTGCGATATCAGCCTGAGTGGTCAGGTAAGGCCAATGTTCCTATGCAATTCTGATCTTATTCTATCACCTGTGTTTTGCAATTAATTACACGGAAAATTCTATTCAGGCGCGCTCCATGTCACGTTTCATAATCGCTTTGCTGATGTTGTCTGCGCTTGCTCTGATGCCAGCGCAAAGTAAAATCATGACTGCAGATCAACACGAACTTGAGTTCTACGAGCTCTCCGAGGATGGCTATTGGTACATACTGTCAGATGTTCATGGCAACTGGCCTGTTAAACCTGAACTGACAATCAGGTATTTTCAGGAAAACTACAATGTGGTTGCAGAAGAAATTGAGACCTGGCGTGATACCAGTACTCCAGAATACAAGATCGCAATAAAGGTCCCCGAATACAAAAACACATATGGAGAAGAACCACGAAACATCGTTGGTGTAGAAGTAAATGCTGAAGGTCGCATATCGCTCACCGGAGGCGCACCGGCGGACCTGTTGAAGAAAATCATCGATAGTTATCTGGAGGAGTTCGAGCTAACCGGTGCTTTGCTGACTGTTATTCTTGGAGAAGAATACGAAGCATTTCAATACATCCCTGCGATGTCCGTGCAGGATCTCTATTCCTTAACCTCTCAAGGCACATATGCAGATGGGTCTGCACCAGAAACACCTGATTTTGAGGCAGCAGAAAAGCCTTACTACAAGGAACGGTTATACCAGTATGGAGCCCCTACCTATTTTCCACCCAGCTGGCCTTTTCTGGATGATGATAAAACAAAGAACATAGCGCTCTCAGAAGTTCCTCTGGCCCCCGCCAGAAAGGGGCCTCCTCCGGCCAGACATCTGCTTGGGGATGCTGCAAGAGCGCTTATGGCACGTTATGTGAAACTGGAAAAGCTTCCGGCAGATGTCTTTAAGGAGTATGAAGGCACTCCTCCTGAAGCTGCTGACCCGCAACCTCAGCGGAGCTACACCAAACCTGAAGTCATAAGCACTGAAACAAGCTATATCTATCGCGGACCACCGCAAGGTTTGGTTGAACCGGACCGTCAGGATCTTTATAAAAGTTCAACAGTCAGAGACTATCGGTACTTAGATATTCCTTACAACTCTGAAGCTCTGAGAAAAGTTCTTCCCACCGAGACAGCATCTCATTCAGAAAGCGACCTTGAAAACCTGCTTCAACGCTCAGCAACGGCTGCAATGGCGCACGGTTTCAAAGAAGACTATCACGTATTCGACTGGGCCCTGCTATCGCTTTTATGTGGTGAAGATTTTGCAGAAGAACCAGCAGTCTCCATACTGCTCCAACTCTCTTACATCCCAGTAAATTACCGCATAAACTATCTGCTTGCTGGCATAAATCTGGTCCTGCGTGATGATAATCTTGCCCACATGATTGGCGAACCCATACTCACAGTCTCATGGGTTAAGCGTACCGGGCAGATCGATGACCGACGCACTCCTGACATGAGAAATCTGCAGCTTTACATCCAGCATAAACTCAAGCCCGATGAAATGCTTCATGGGTTCAGTTCACAGCCTCTGTTTGAAGATGACAAAGAGCTCCTTTTTGAGAACTGGTTGCGGGAGCATTACAACGTCACCTATTTTAACCGCTATCGCTATGATCATGACGGGTGTTCGAAAACAAATCTGGAGAACTTCTTCATCTTTGACGATATTTTCCGGCAACATGGCATTTATGAGGTTGAAGGACAGTTCAATTGCGAGCGGGTCGGGCTGAGGATTGGAAAGCTTCCACCTGAAGGCGCAGCAAGGTTCCTCTCATATTTCGCAAAGGAACTAGGCGAGTTCGGCGAGGTTACCGTCAAATTCAGCGGCTCGATGGTGCAAGACCCCGCAAAGCATCATCCAATTGTGCCTCGCGAAGACTGGCTGGCCTACATCCTCTCAGAAATGTATGAGTGGTAAAGCTTAAGTATTTTATACGCAGGGTGCTTAAAACAAACTGCCCTGCGCATCAGGATCGACGGCGCTTTTCTTCTTGCGGGCAGGTTTTTGGGCCTGCTTCGCTTTTGTCTGAGCCACGTGCTCTTCCAGAGTCTTTGGCGGAGCAGCTTGCTCTTCAGTCGCAACAAACGGCTCTGTTTCTGAAGCAACTTTTTGTGGGCGAGGTGGGGTTGGTGCAACACCATCCCCATCAGCAACCGCGCTAACGGTGCCGCCTTTCATCTCAAGTCTGAGGGCCTGACCGGACTGAACAGCCTGCGCACTCGCAAGCGGAATACCACTTTCATCACGCACCACTGCATACCCGCGCTCGATGACACGCTCATAGCTTAATGAACTGAGTAAGCCTTCAGAGTTGGAAAGCCGCAAGCGCTGACGCTGCACCTGATTGGAAAAAGCTGTAACGGCCCGGTTCTGCAGCACCTGCAAACGCTCACGTCCCTGTGCAACCTGACGCTCCAGCGTAATCGGACGCAAACCAGAAGAAACGGCTGTCAAAGAGTTACGATGAATCTGCGTGTTCATCTTCAGCCCATGCTCAAGACGCCCGGAAACCATATCAAATCGCTGCCGGGGAAGTGCGAGCAGATCACGCGGGGCAGGCAGTGCAGCACTGGCAGCGCGCAGTTCGGTCCGCCGTGATTGCACCAAACGTAACAGGCCCGTCGAAAGGCGGCGGGTCAGGTCATCCACCTGTGCGTTCATCTCTGCTTTTACCGGAACCGCGAACTCTGCTGCACCTGTTGGTGTCGGTGCGCGTACGTCCGCTGCCAGATCAACCAGTGTCCAGTCTGTCTCATGCCCTACAGCGGAAATCAGCGGAATTTGAGAGTCAGCCGCTGCACGAACAACCGCCTCATCGTTAAAGCCCCATAGGTCTTCAATGGAGCCGCCGCCACGGGCCACAATCAAAACATCAGGCCGTGGAATAGCTCCGCCCGCTTCCAGTGCGTTGAACCCGCGAATACCAGCTGCAACTTCTGCACCGCAGGTCTCACCCTGCACGCGCACAGGCCACACCAGCACATGTAGCGGAAAACGATCACTGATGCGGTGCAAAATATCGCGAATAACAGCGCCTGTCGGAGATGTAACAACACCAATCACACGCGGCATGCGTGGCAAGGCCACTTTGCGCTCTTCTGCAAAAAGACCTTCTGCTGCGAGCTTGCGTTTACGCTCTTCCAGCAAGGCCATTAACGCACCAGCGCCCGCAGGCTCAAGGCTGTCGATCACCATCTGATACTTGGACTGACCGGGAAAAGTGGTGATCTTGCCAGTGGCAATCACTTCAAGCCCTTGCTCCGGCTGCACCTTCAGGCGTGCCGCATTGCCGCGCCAGATCACACCGGAAAGTACAGATTTGTCGTCCTTCACGTCCAGATAAATATGTCCGGAAGCCGGGCGGCTCACCCGTCCCAGCTCCCCACGCACCCGAATATAGTCAAACTTGTCTTCAACAGTGCGTTTGATCGCACCGGAAATCTCAGAGACGGTATATTCAGCAATGTTCGAGCGTTCAGACAAAGCGGGTTTCTTTCGTATGCGGCAAGTTTAAACCATTCTCTCTTAATGTAGACCGCGATAAATGCAAAGGGGAACCACCTCAAACGATTCCACCTGTTGAGAGCTTGAGTTCTCACCAGCAATTGTAGGCGCACAAAGTGGCATCTGCCTGAGGCTTGGCCTATGGTGCCCTCCATGTCACGCTATGAGTTTCGCATGCAACGTTTATATGTTCCTCACGATCTTCGCGCAGGCCTTCATCTGGAGGCGGATCGTGCGCAAGCCAATTACCTGCTCAATGTCCTTCGCATGAAAGAAGGCGGGGAGGTTCTCGTCTTCAACGGCAAACATGGGGAGTGGCGTGCGCAAATCCTGCCCACTGGCCGCAAGTCCTGCCAGTTGATCATGACGGAGCAACTGCGCGAGCAAACAATACTCCCTGATCTGGACTACCTGTTTGCACCATTGAAACTGGCGCGGTTGGACTACATGGTACAAAAAGCGGTCGAAATGGGAGCAGGGCGCTTGCGCCCGGTTTTGACCCAGTTCACCCAGAATCCAAAAATCAAGCTGGAGCGCATGGAAGCCAACGCGCTTGAAGCTTGTGAGCAGTGTGGCGTGCTTTCAATCCCTTCTGTGATGGAGCCTGTGCAAATCAAAAAACTGCTGCCCACGTGGGAGCAGGAGGAAGGCGAACGCCAGATCATCTTTTGTGATGAAGGCCATGGGTCCCACAATCCCATTGAGGCTCTCAAGGATATACCGAAAGCGCCGCTAGCCGTCCTCATCGGCCCGGAAGGCGGATTTTCTGAGGAAGAGCGTGCGCTGTTACATAGCAAACCTTGGGTTCATGCCATCCCGCTTGGCCCACGGATTTTAAGAGCAGATACAGCTGCTGTTGCTGCTTTGGCTATTGTTCAGTCAAAATTGGGAGATTGGTTCTAAGATACCTCCAAACGGAGGCCTGTATGGACCGAAACAAGAAGACTGCTGAGAAAAAAAAGCAGCAAAAGATACATTCAGGGAGCAGGCAGAGACCGCGATTACGTTTGCCCTTGTCTACTGTGCTCAGCATTGGCGCTGCACTTTTGCTTGCCTTCGTTGGCGGCTCTGTACTTCTTTACGTCTCCAGAGCTGCAAATGAACAAGCCAGTGATATTATGGGAGAGACTGGCGCACTGATCGTCGGTCGCGGTCTTGAAGTTGTAAGTGACTTTTTTCAAACCGAAGAGCGACTGGGCTTGCTTGCCGCAGAAGTTTTGTCTGACCCGCAGGTTTATAGCGCACCCATGGAACTGCGTGAGCAGTTGATCACCATCCTGTCACGACAAACGAATATCAAACGGATTTCATATACGGCTCCCAACGGGCGCCGGGTAAGCGTGCAGCTGGCGAATGCGAGTGCGCCAATGGAGAGGACTTCTGTACGCCCACCCAATCAGAAAGATATGAATAAGGGCCATCTGCAATGGTCTGAACCCTATTTCGATGAAAGAACCGGTGAGACTTACATGGGGTTCGCGGTCTATTATCTGAACCCCGTAGATAATGCGATCTCCAGACTGACCATGGAATACTCTGTCGCGCTGCTTGGAACCATAATGAACCGCATCAAGTGGCGGGCTTCACAAGTTCCCTTTATTCTGCTGGGAAAGGACAGGGTACTCGCCAGCTCAGAGCAAAAGTTTCTCAATTACAAACCAACGCAGCAAAATCCGCTCCCTCCGCTGTCATACATGGAAGGGACGCCGTTAAGCTACATCTGGGACAAAAGCCACGAACGCAGGGATCTTGATTCTGAGTATGAAGGCCATGTGGATGAGACCCCACACGGAACTTACTTGTTCCTTTATGATTCTTTGAAAGGACGACAACCAATCATCGTCGGCAGTTATGTCCCCGCTGCTGAGTTCAGCACGCCCTTTGACAACCTCCATAAGGTTTTCATGCTGGCAACGGCATTCCTGGCATTTGGTGTTATGACGATGTTTGTACTGGGCCGTCGCCTGTCATATCCATTCGTAGCACTGGCAAATCAGGCAAATGCGCTTCGCAACCTGTCCATGGAGGGCTTGAAGGCTTTGCCAAGGTCACATTTAAAAGAGGTTGACGAAGCCAATCAGGCATTCAACTCCGCAGGTGTCGCATTAAGCGCTTTTTCGCGTTATGTGCCCAAAGATCTGGTACGTGCTCTCCTTGAAAGTGATTTCAAAGGTCTGAACAGCACTGAACTTAGAGAAATGACCATCCTCTTTTCAGATATAGCCGGATTCACTGGCGTGGCTTCCAAACTAACGGCGGAAGAAACCACAGCACTGCTCAATACCCATTTCCAGCAACTCGCGGATTGCATAAGCAAAACTGGCGGAACCATCGATAAATACATTGGTGATGGGTGCATGGCCTTCTGGGGCGCTCCCCAGATCATGGAAAACCACGCTCAGGCTGCTATTGATGCCGTGCATTTGATCGCAAGGAGGCTTGAAAGAGAGCTGCACGACGAGGAAGGTGTTATCGATCAACCAAGATTACGGATTGGAGTACACACCGGAACGGTGGTTGTCGGTAATATCGGTGCTGTTGAGCGCCTGAACTATACAGTTGTTGGAGATGCGGTAAATGTGGCGGCCCGGCTTGAAGAACTTGGCAAGAAAGTCGCCCCCGATGCCAAAGTTGTTGCCCTTGCCAGCGGCGCAACTGTGCAGCAACTTTCAAACAAGTCTTCAGCAGAGCTTTTAGGGGACTATAAACTACGTGGTCGTGACGATGCCGTGGATGTTTATCGGATCGTTTAGGATGCGACAGCCATGAACTCCCGGAATGGTACCTCTGAAATACCGCATCTGAAATTAAGGAAGTGACGCTTAATCACTCGGGAAATTAAGATATCCGTCAGAAACTTGTGAGGGAAAATGAATGCCACAAAATTCAAAGAATAATGTGTTTTCCCTAGTTGAAGTGCTCAGTCAGAATTACGCTAAGGCTTACAAGGAGTATTGCGAAGCGAGCAACTCTTTCAATCCCTTTGCAGTTGGGCAGGAGGTCACTGATAAACAGGCCACTTCTCCAGCAGCCCAACTTCACTCGTCAAACTTGGCAATGCCTGAAGGCTGGCACGATACGATGAATCTTCCAGCACAGGTGATGATTTCAGAAATTATAAGTGCATTCGCCGCTGATAAGAACATGACTGCAGCCATAAAGCGGCACTTCACTGACAAAAACGCAATGCTACTGGAAAACTGGATAGAGTTGCTGCCCGTCCTTGCATTGCTCTCGCAAGGCAGCATGCTGAAAAACTACATGATTGGTCCTCAACGCAACATGATGGAAGCCTTCCTGCAAGGCTTTGCCAAAGGATGCCCGGAACTGCATCAGGATAGAGAGACTGCGCGAAATTCTATCCTGGATGCACAGGAAGCATTCTGGGCGCAAATCATGCCCTTCAGAAACTCGATTTCTGACTTCTGGAGTAATGCCGCCCATGAAAGTGGTTTTGCGTCACCGGAAGAACGTGAGGAAACACGCATAACAGCTCCATCAAATAAAGAGGCGCGCGGCGCACATACTCGCCAGCAACACAGACGGAACAGGAGAACTCGCTCCTCAGACCGCTCTCATCACAATGATTCACATATACCCATGTTCTCTCAAAGTATGACCGCTTTGCAGCAGGCTCAGGGTGAGATGTGGCAATCATATTGCGATGCTTTCTGGCCATCTTTTGCAAAAAGATAAATTTTTTTCACAAGTTATCCTAAGATAACCAAGTGTGATGAAGATCACATAAAAATATAGTTGATTGGCAATGTTATCTTTTCATCGCGTGGTGTGGTGAGATCAAACATAGCCTGATAATACAGCAAATTTCCCCCGATAAGTAACTTTCATAAAAATAACTATCAAATCTCTCCATATCTTCTTATATTTTTTAATTTGAATATTCGTAATATTTATATGTTCAATGAATTTTTGTACCATTGAAAATTGAAGTAATATTTCTAAGGGAGATACAAGTAAAACGGCTAAACTAAATTCATAAATATTATTTATGTATCGATTTTAAAATGCCAAAAACATGAAAACACTACAGTCTGGCCAAATTATAGTCGCACTGTCGGTTTCCATTTTCCGATTTTTCTGTATATTCATCTTATATTGTTATGGATTGGGGACATGACAGCACTACTAGACCTAGATTCACTGCGAACTCTGGTAATGATTGCGGACACCGGGAGTTTTACAAATGCAGCGGAAGAATTAGACAAAACGCAATCAGCGATTTCCATGCAAATGCGGCGCATGGAAGACAAGCTCGAACGCACGATCTTCCGACGGGAGGGAAGGCATTCAAAACTGACGGAAGATGGGGAGCTGTTGCTTCGTCATGCCCGTCAGATGTTGCAGTTAAATGATGAAACACTCGCGATGTTTTCGGAACGCGAAGTCGTTGGGAAAGTTCGTTTGGGCCTCGCGGAGGGCATAGACGAAACCCGGACCGCGAAGATTATTCTTGAGTTTACAAAGAACAACCCGAAGGCGGAAGCATCTATTGTGTGCGCGCCTGCTGCTGACCTGCGCAACGCGCTGGAAGCGGGTGAACTGGATCTTGCCATCATTGGTAGTCTGGCGGATGAGGCTGAAAGCAACGACGGTAACGTTCTTTCCAGCGAGCGATTGGTTTGGGCTGCGGGAAACAGCTTCAAACTTACCGCAGAAAAAGAGCTGCCTTTGGCTGTCGGACTGGAACAGTGCCGAATTCGCAAAGCTGCTATCGAGGCGCTGGAAGAGGATGACCGGGCTTTTCGTATTCAATACAGTTCAAGCAACTCTGGGCTTGTTGAGATGACTGCTGCAAGCGGCATGGCAATTACGGTTCAGCCACGCTCATCGCTCAAAGGGTCAATGGCAGGATTACTCGAGCTGGAAGGTTTGCCCGCATTACCCGACTATGTAGTAAAACTTGTGCGCGGTAAGGATAGTCAATGCAAGGCAGCAAATGCCTTAAGTGACTTTCTGGCCAAGTCCTTTGAGCAGTCGGCAATGCCAGCCTGAGCCATACAGATAAGGGCTATTTAGCAAGTATCTTGCAAGATGAGATATTGCGCTAGTTGATAATGCTGGTGAAACGACATCAAAAAAGAAGGGCCTGCAATTTGCAGGCCCTTTCCTATGCAGGTCGATGAAAACTCAGAGATTCAAATAGGGGGTGAACCTCCGCAGGCTCCCTGCAAATCTATGCGTTTTCGCGTCGTCTTTCCATTTCAGCGCACCGGCGTTCACTGGCGCGGATGCGAAGATGCCAGCTTGGGTCTTTACCATCACCTGCGGCCAAAGCACTGTAAACATCGTCACGTGTGATGCCGATATCATCCAGCATACGATCTTCTAAAGAAGCCAGCTCAACCATTGCCCGACGGTCCTGATAGTGTTTCCAAAGCTTCGCAGGAAACGTTGCAAGCACGTGAAGAGTGCGTAGCAAAGTGAGCGGTTCCAGAGTGCCTGCATTCGCGCGATTAGGGTTGCGGTATTCAGTAGGGGTAGGAAATGCAAGCGTCATAGTACTCGTCTCCCGTTTGGATAAGCGGTGCCGCTATCCATTGGAATGTCTCTAAGGGATTGTGAACAAAGGGAACTGTGTTGTTCTGTCTGTTAAATATCACTGAAAAGTTGTAGTTAGACAAGAAAATGTTTTTGATTGAAACCCATTCAAGATCGTGATTGATTGATGCTGGTCAAGTGGGAGGAGTTCAGTGCCTTATTCGATTGATGTCGAGCAATTAAGAACATTTCTTGCAGTTGCAGAGTTGGGAAGCTTTACCAAGGCAGGAGACGCAGTTCACAAAACACAATCTGCTGTTTCCATGCAAATGAAGAAGCTTGAAGAACGTATTGGCCAGCCAATCTTCGTAAAGGATGGTCGTAACTCTAGGATAACTGAGCACGGAAGACGGCTTGTTGAATATGCGCGCCGCATGGTTGCTTTGAATGACGAAACGCTTTCTGCTTTTCATGAACCGGAGATAGCGGGACGCATTCGCCTCGGTTTACCGGATGACTACGCAGAACGACTGCTCCCGCAAGTCCTGGCAGCATTCAATCGCCTAAATCCGTGTATCAATTTGGATGTGGAATGTTCCAGTTCCACAGAAATTGGCCGCCGAATCCAAAAGGGTGATCTTGATGTGGGAATTGTAACCAGCGGCGACTGCGCTGGTGTACCCGGTCAGATCGTTCGCCGTGAGCCTTTGCAATGGGTCGGCTCGCGAGAACACATTGTATATGAACAGCGTCCGCTTCGCCTTGCTGTAGGCCCTACAACGTGCTCCTGGCGGAAAGAAGGGGTAACAGCGCTGGATCAGGCAGACATCAAGCATCAGGTTGTGTTCACCAGCGCGAGTGCGGCTGCGTTGTCTGGTGCCGTGAATGCAGGTCTTGCAGTTGCGATCCTGCCTGCAAGTGCGCTCAGGCAAGGTCATCGCATCCTTGGAGAAAAAGAAGGGCTTCCGCCACTGCCGCCCTGTGACATCACAATGATCAGATCACAGATTGCAATTGAACCAGTTCATGATGCCCTGTGCCATCATATCGTGGCGTCTATTGGCAATGTGACTATGGAGTATAATGAAGTCACCGCAGAAGCCGCCGAATAGGCAGCTTCGCGCCAAACCTGTTACTTCTTTGCGGAGCGACTAAGCACAATCCAGTTTCCGCCAAGCACAAATAATAATCCAATGAGCGCAGTGAGCGTCCACGTGTAGCCTTCCATCACGGTTGAAACAGCCAGCGCGACCACCGGAAACATCACAGTAGCATAGCCCGCACGAGCAGAACCGATCCTGCCAAGTAATGTGAGGTAAGCGCCAAACGCGACAATAGAGCCAATGAAGACCATGTAAAGCAGGCTCAAAATGAACTCAGGCGTATAAGGGATCTGAAAACTGGCACCTTGCGCATAGCCATTTATGCCTAAAAGGATTGTGCCATACACCATGCCCCACGCACTTGCGGAGATGACAGAGATGTTTTTTGCCGTCGCCCTCGCTGAAACAATATTTCCTAGGCAGAAACAAAGTGTGCCGAGCGCACAAAGGCCAAGGCCCCAGAGTGCGGACACATTCCATGTACCGCCAGAAATTTCCGGGTAGAACATAAGGCAAATGCCGGAAAAGCCACAGATGGCCCCAACAACCAGCGCACGACTGACACGCTGCTTAAACAGCACAAACCCAAGTACGATGTTGAAGATCGATGCCAGTGAAAACACGACTGATAAAAGCCCGGAAGGAAGAGCACGCGAGCCATGATAAAACAGCAGGAAGTTGGTTGAGAAAATCAAGAGGCCAAGAGCTAGAAAACGCAAATGAGTGCGCAGTGGAAATACCAGCTTGTGTCCACCCACAACAGCCCAGCCCCACATCAGCATAGTCGCAAACAGGAAGCGCCAGAACAATGCAATTTCTGGCGTGATCACAGCCTGCAACTTTAAGGCGTACCAGCTAAACCCCCAAGCAAATACTGTCGCTCCATAAAGCCCATAGTCAAACATACTAAGTGTTTGAGGTCTATCGGATATCGTTGCGATGGACTGGATGTCGCTCGCGTGTGCCATGAAATATTCCTGCTAAAATTATGTGGTGTAAGCAACGTCCTGCAATAAAATTGATTAGGAAACAAATGAATTTCCCTTATCAAAACATTTGACTTGTGAATGTATTTAGGTGTGATTAGTCAGTAATTTCTATTAAATTACTCCAGACTGGACGATATCCCGCACGCAGAACGGCAACGATTTGCTCCGGTGTAATCAACTGCCCCTGAGAATGCAGGTTTGTCAATGCAACTGACGAGTAACCGTCAAAACTCCACCTCAACCATTCTCCTTCTTTTCGTGTCAGGAACTTATGACCAGCCTGGATCATCGTCCCGTCGGGCCACTGTTCATTGAGCGAAACAACGGGGCGACATGAAACTGGCTGGCGTCGTTGCTCATGCAACACTTTATCCATCTGATCTGCATTGGGCGGTTTGGTTAATTTCAGGCTTTTCTGCCAGCACTCTGCAAAGAGTTTTGCATGCTTTCGCCGACACTCAAAACATGGTCTGTGACCCGCAGCTAAAGCCGTGACTTCATCAAGAAAAAACAGCTCAGTATACGAGTTACCCCAGACAAGGCGCTGGCGTTGCCGGAACTCTGTGACACAGCAAATCCAACGACGTGAAGTGTAAGTCCTGTTCGTGAGTTTTTGAGTGACAGGATCATGAATGCGTCCACCACGATTGCCCATAAAGCGCCCTCGCGCTGAAACAGCATGCAGCTCTCCATCTGGGGCAACACGGTTTTGCAAGGGCATGTGCATATCAGTTCCAATGTTGGACACTGCAAGAATGCTACCTGCTCAGAAAAAAGATGCCAAGCGCTGGAACTATAAAGAAGACACACACCACGTACCCGCCAGCAACCACAAAACGCCGTGATCCAAGTTCGCCGACAAACTCTGCCAGCTTAACTGGCAAATAGCGCAGGAAGGGCAGGTTATAAATGAGTACAACCCCGAGCACATTGTATGCCAAGTGCACAATAGCAATTTCAAACGCCAGCTCACGCTGCCCGGTTACCGCAAAGGCTGCCAGAATGGCTGTCAGACAGGTCCCGATATTAGCTCCCAGCGTGAATGGATAAACCTGCCTGCAAGTCAGAACATTGGAGCCGGCAAGCGGCACAATCAAGCTGGTGGTGGCTGACGATGATTGCAGCAGCAAGGTTGCCAGCAAGCCGGTGAAGATACCGGAGGAGGGGGCTGAGGACCCAACCCGCTCAGCAAGACGCTGCGCATGCCCGACCAGCAAGAGCTTAAGCAACTGGGTCACAAAAGTGATGCTGATGACAATCATCACAAGACCGGCACCAGCAGTAATTAAACCATTCCATGGCTGAGAAACACCTGCGGCAAGCCCCTCAATTTCTGCAATAAACGGGTCTGTCAGATAGTTGATCAGATTAAAATTCGCGGTGAAAAGATCATTTGCCGGATCAAGTGTGATAAAAGCTTCACCCACCAGCTCTGCAATCTTCTGTAAAAACCCGAAAGTAATTTCAAGCGGAAGGAAGATCAGCAGGCAAATCAGGTTGAATGCATCATGCACCGTTGCAGCACTGAAGGCCCGGCGGAAATCATCTCTGCTGCGGGCATAGCCTAAACTCACGAAGGTGTTGGTCAGCGTCGTTCCAAAGTTCGCTCCCATAACAATAGGTACAGCGATAGAAATCGGCAGACCAGCCGCCACAAGGCCGACAACGATAGATGTGGAAACAGAGGAGCTTTGCACCAGTGCTGTGGTCAGGATGCCAACCAGTACGCCTGCAACCGGATTGGTGGCATAAGAAAATATCTGTTCGGCAGTCTGGTGACCAATGGCAACAAAACCAGCTTCAATAAGGCCAACAGCACATAGAAGAAAATAAATCAGGAATGCAACCGAAATCCAGTTGAGCAAGCCAATGCCTAGTGGCATAACGCGCTCATCATCAAGATAAGGCTCGTCGTTGTTCAGGGGATCTTTTTGCAAGGACCTATCCGTCTTTAAAAGTTCACCACGACATAAAGCCGGTTCTTCCTGTTTCATCGCGTGCCCCGGAAAACAACCGGGACTCTCGTTGACCATTACCATAGTGGCAGAGTAGAAAAATAAACCAGCACTGGTACTTTACAGGCCATTCACCCAACTCCTATTGCTCACAGACTGGCTTGCTGTCAACATCTACCGGTTCTGATTTAGCTGGTTTTTTGGTGTGATGATTTGAATTTCCATGGAGGGGACGTTGTCAATGTTGAAGAAAATTAAACTCACCCTGACTGCCATAGCGCTTTCAGTCGGTTTTGGAGCTGCTGCATCTGCCGCAGACCTGCCGGACCTGAAGGGACGCACAGTGGTTGCTGTGACTGAAAATGCGTATGCACCTTTGAACTTTGCTGACCCAAAAACCGGGGAAGGTATTGGCTGGGAGTACGATGCATTCAACGAAATCGCTAAGCGCCTCAACCTGAAAGTGGACTGGCGTCTCGCATCTTGGGACAGCATGATTGAAGCCGTGCGTCAGGGGCAGTTTGATGTGGGCATGGATGGCATCACCATCAACGAAGAGCGTGAAAAGCAGGTCGACTTCACCGATCCTTACATGACCTCCGAAATGTTCATGCTTGTGCGGGCTGACGAAGACCGCTTTGACAATCCAAAAGCATTTGCAGATGACCCAGAGCTTCTGGTTGGCGCACAGCCGGGTACCACGAACTTTTACACCGCAGTTTATGCGGTTCTTGATGGCGATGAAAACAACCAGCGCATCCGGCTCTTTGAAACTTTTGGTGCCTCAGTGATGGGCTTGCGTTCCGGTGATGTGGACATGGTGCTTATGGACGCTACAGCCGCAGCAGGCTACATGGGCGCTTCTCCCAACAGCTTCAAAATAGTCGGCGGCCCGATTGGCTCAGAGGACTTCGGCTTCATCCTGACACCGGGCTCTGACTTGCGTGAACCAATTAACGCTGCGCTTGCCTCCATGCATGAAGATGGCACGATAGATGCGCTGAACCAGAAATGGTTCTTCGAGTACAAGTCTAAGCATTAAAGCTTGGGTACGGTGATTTGGCGGGCAGGTAACAGCTCGCCATTTCTTTTTACAAAACAAAGCGCAGGTAATGGCGCATCCTGAAACTCTCCCCCAAAAGGTAATCGCATGCGCATGCGTTCTGCTACAAAATCCCGGTTGGATAAGCTTCCATGGTGGTTGCTCGCAGCTTTCGTTCTTGCTGTTTTCTTTCTCTGGCTTATTGCAGCAGATGGTGATTACCGGCAGATTTTCATGACGCTTTACAAAGGCGTTGGCATTACGCTCCTTGTGACCTTTGTGTCCTTCTTCATCGCCAGCCTTTTCGGCATGGTCATTGCGCTGGGGAGAGGCTCAAAACATCGCGCCATACGTGAACTCTGCTCGTTCTATACCGAGATCATGCGCGGCGTACCCATGCTGGTCCTGCTGTTTTACATCGCCTTTGTGGGCGCTCCGCAAATTGTGGCAGCTTACAACTGGATCATGTCCCCTCTGATTGAATGGGACGTGGTTGACAAGCTGCGTGTGCGCGACCTCTCCATGATGTGGCGGGCGATCATTGCGCTCTCCATAGGCTATTCTGCGTTCATAGCAGAGATTTTTCGCGCCGGAATTGAGAGTGTCGACGACGGTCAGTTGGAGGCGGGTCGTGCTCTGGGCCTTTCCAGATGGCACACTTTCCGCTTTATTATCTGGCCGCAAGCTTTCAAGAATATCCTGCCCCCCCTTGGCAATGATTTCATCGCTCTCATCAAGGAAAGTGCACTGGTGTCCGTGCTTGGCGTTCAGGACCTGACCCAGCTCGGCAAAATCTACTCGGCCTCCACCTTTCAGTTCTTTGAGACGTACAACGTGGTTGCGTATCTCTACCTCGTCATGACCGTCTCATTGTCTCTGGTCGTGCGCGGTCTGGAGCAACGCATGAAACGCGCCTTTGAAAATAACGCATAAATTAAGCTGCGCCTGACCACAGATGTAAGCAGTGATTACTCTTCTGACCTGAAGTGGCAAGATTGCCGTTTTCAGGTTTCCGGTCAGATGCTGCAGCAAACGACCTTCCCCAAGCCTTGTGAAACCAATCCGTGTAGCGCTAAACTCTTAAAATACTTAGGAGGATTTTATGGTCGTATTATCTGAAGCAATCGAACACGGTTATCTGCGCTTTGCTGACAACGAGGCCAGGAACAATTCGTCGCTCTATGAGGACTGGGCTACACAAATTGCCCGTTCCTCTGAGTATCACGAGTTTCTCAGTTCTTTGCCGGAAGCTAAGCGGCAACCTAACCTCTTGTTTGCAGCAATCAGGTTGGTGACGGGACGGTCACCGCAAACCAGTGAACTTGAAGAAGTGCTTCGCCTTCATGCCCCTGCCATAAAGCGGGAAATGATGACACGCAGCACCCAGACCAATGAGCCTGGTCGTTGCGCCGTCATATTGCCACTGCTGGCGCGTCTCCCCCAACCCATTGCACTTATCGAGGTTGGTGCTTCGGCTGGGCTGTGCCTGATCCCGGAACTTTATGCCTATAATTACAACGGCGGCAAACACCAGATAGCACCGGAGGTAAGCACCTCTGATACACCTGTGTTGCATGCAGCAGCAACGGGCAATGTGCCGCTTCCCACTCAGATGCCCAATATCGTCTGGCGTGCCGGGCTGGAGTTGAACCCGCTTGATCTGCAACAGACTGATACGGTTAAGTGGCTGGAAACTCTGATCTGGCCGGGGCAGGAATCCCGTCTGGAGCGGCTGAGAAAAGCTATGACAGTGGCAAGAGGGCAATCTCTGCGTCTTGTTAAGGGGGACTTACTGGAGGACCTGCCTGATTTATTGGACGAGGTCCCAGCTGGAGCCACACCAGTTGTCTTCCACTCTGCGGTTCTGAACTATGTGCGGGATACAGAAAAACGTGACGCTTTTGCTGACTTGATGCTGGCGTCGGAAGCCCACTGGATTTCCAATGAGTCACCCAAAGTCTTCCCCCCGTTTGCGAAGAAAGTTACCGCGCCGCACCCGGCGGGCCGTTTCCTTCTCAGTGAAAATGGCGAGCCTCGTGCCTGGACCGGCCCACACGGTCAGGCAATTGAATGGATCGGCTGAAGTTATCTCCAGCTTGAAGGCAAAAAGGCTCTCACCAGGGAAGAAGGAAACAGATCTTCATGGAACACGCTGAAAAGGTAGCCAAAAAACCTCGGCGTACCGATCTTGTTCTCAGATGGTGAGAGCACGGTGGCCTGAGTGCTCAACATGCTCTCTACATAAGGTTGCCTATGAGAGTTGCTTTTGTCGAACCTTGACTTGCGCGGGAAGAATAAACCCTAGCCCCAGAATTGACGCAAAAGTTGTTAGAAGTAGTCCTCGATAGGTGAAGATGATGTAGTTTCGCTCTCCATCAAAAAGATGGTCCGGTATTCCCGCGCCGGAAATCAATGCAAATGCAGCCAGACTTTCAGCAAGCACGCTGAGCGGCAGCAGTATGATAAGAGCGATCAAAGCAAGTTTGACGCCTCGCAGGTATGGAAAAGGGTCTTTTGTGCTTTTCATGTAGATCGTGATGACCGGAAACACAGCAACCAAGCTCAGCGTAGGATGTGCAGTGAGAACAAGATTGATAAATCGTCCTAAGCCAAGTTGAGGCAATACCCAGACCGCAGCTGATAGTGCGAGCCAGATTGCAACAGAAATAGTTACGAACAGAGAGATAATTTTGGTATTTGTCATTTTGTTTTTCGATAATTCCATCAATAAAAGCCCGGCACACATGCACCGGGCTTCGTAATCTCGTAAAATCTGCTTAGCTTACTGGCACAGGCTCTTGCCAACGCAGTTGAGGTCTTCGCAGGCTTCTTTCAGGCGCTCAACGATTCCAAGCTCACCTTCACGCAGCCATTTGCGCGGGTCGTACTGTTTCTTGGTAGGCGCACCGCTTTCCGGGTCGATCTGGTATTTGAAAGCATTTGCATTAGCTTCCACATACGCACCAACTTTTTCGGAGAATGCGAACTGAGTGTCAGTGTCGATGTTCATCTTGAACACACCGTAGTTCAGGCTTTCAGAAATCTTGGATTTTTCAGAACCGGAACCACCATGGAACACCAGCGCCAGCGGGTTTTCGCCCAGCTTGTGGGTTTCACTCACCAGCTTCTGGCTCTCGCGCAGAATTTCAGGACGCAGCTTCACGTTACCCGGCTTATAAACGCCGTGTACGTTACCGAAAGAAGCAGCAACGGAGAAGTGACCCAGTGGGTTCAGGCGGTCATAAGCCTGCAACACATCTTCCGGCTGGGTGTAAAGCTTCGGATTGTCTGCCCCGATGTCCTCATCAGAACCGATACCGTCTTCTTCACCACCAGTCACGCCCAGCTCGATCTCAAGGCTCATTTCCAGCGGAGCCATCATCTTCAGCAGACGCTCGCTCTCAGACAGGTTGAACTCAATGTCTTCAGCAGATAGGTCAAGCATGTGAGAGGTGAACAGCGGCTTGCCGTGGGTTTTGTAGAACGCTTCACCATGCTTGATCAGCTCTTCCAGCCATGGGATCAGGCTTTTGTCTGCATGGTCAGTGTGCAGCACAACACCAACGCCGTAATGCTCTGCCAGAAGGTGCACATGCTGAGCAGCAGAAACTGCGCCAAGCACTTTTGCCTGAAAGCTGTCCTTAACGCCTTTACCGGCATAAAACTGCGCACCACCATTGGAGAGCTGAATGATAATATCTGTATTATTTGCAGCTGCTGCTTCAAGAACTGCGTTGATGGAGTCCGTTCCAACAACGTTAACCGCAGGCAAGGCGTATTTGCCTTCCCGGCACGCTTCAATCAGGGTTTTATAGTCTTCACCAAAGATAACGCCCGGCTTGAGCTTTCCCATGTTTATAGGCTCCTGTGTAACAGCAGTTTGGCGAGGCAAGTTTCCTCGCACCATAAACTGACAGCAAGGCCGGATAATGACCCTGGCCAGTTGCCGCGCACACTACTCAGCTATACGCAGAACTACAACATTTCTGAGAGGGTTCCGCTAAATTAAATGGATTTAGATGCACAAAGATGCTTTCTAAGTCGTAGTTACCATCAGGCAGAATTTGTGTTTTTCACAAGCATCCGGAAAAACTCACAGGAGCACATGGAACTAGGGAATCACAACAGCGATCTTCCAGTCATCGCACGCGCACTCATTCCAACTGGCATGGACTGCACATCACCCGCCAGCACTTCCAGAACAGGGCGCAGCTCAATTGCAGACCCATACTTGCGCAGATGAGTTGAAAGCTCCATGAGCAAGGGCAGGTCCGTGGAAACCAGTGTGCCCGCTCCGCAAGAGCGCACCGCCCGCAGCAGACCGCTCAAATCTCCGTTCCCCAGTTCAGGCGCAATCGTGCCCTCAGGCGCGCCCTTCACCTGCAAAGCGCAAATCTGCGGCAAATCCACCACCTGTATCTCTTGCATTTGCCCGAGTAGCGTGCGTGAAGCCACCTGACTACCGAAAAGATTAGGCGCATCAGACACATCCAGAAACGCAACACTGCCAGCAAAACCACCTGAGACCGCAGTAAAATCTGGTGAGGCTAACAACAGATCAGAGACTTCAAAGCATTTGCGGGTGAATCTGGCGGTGATCTTGGCCAGCTCTTCGGACTGATCAGACAGCAAAGGAGTGTAAGCCCGCTCAAACACTCTGGCACAAAACGGAGAAAGCACAGCCACATAATCATAATGTGCGAACTGCGAGATAACTTCCTTGCCCAGATCCCGCGCATGGTTCAGCTCACCAGAGCGTAAAGACACCAGCCCGCAACAGCTTTGAATACTGGGCGCATCCACATCATACCCGGCTCTCTCCAGAAGCAGCACAGCAGCTTTGATAAGCGAAGGTCGGAATAGATTGGTAGTGCAGGAAACAAACAGCCCGACGCTGGCATTCCGTTTAAATCTGGGACGTCGCTGACGGGACATAAAAATGGAATCCTTAACTATCCGGGCAAAGCACAAGATACATGCATACAACTGCCTGCCACAATTCCAAAAGCCCCGCAACGCCCTTTAAAGCGAACTCCATCAAATGGCCTCGGTTATATTTACCCATAAAATTTACTCGGACTCCTTGTTATTGACCACCGCATGGTTATCTAAAGAAGCATAAAAACTTAAAACAAATGCGGAAGAACAGAATGAACCTGAAAGAAGTTGCGCTAAGCCGTTATTCCACCAAGGAGTTTGACCCGAGCAAACAGATCCCGAAAGAGACGTTTGATCACATCAAATCGCTGCTTCGCTTCAGCCCGTCGAGTGTTAACTCCCAGCCATGGCACTTTGTGATCGCAGATACACCGGAAGGCCGTGCGCGTGTCGCCAAAGGCACGCAAGGTATGTTCGCCTTTAACAATGAAAAGGTCCTCGACGCTTCGCATGTGGTTGTCTTCTGCGTAAAGACTCATATCCCGGATGAGTATCTGGACCGCATTCTTGAAGTGGAAGAAGAAGACCAGCGTTTCGTGGACCCGGCTGTGAAAGAAACAGCGCAGGCAGGCCGTGCCACATTTGTCGGTCTTCACCGCGATGAGTGGAAAGATGCGGATCACTGGATGGAAAAGCAGGTCTACCTGAACATGGGCACCGTGCTTCTGGGTGCTGGTGCATTGGGCGTGGATGCTGTGCCGCTTGAAGGCGTGGATGTAAATGCTCTGAACGAAGAGTTCGGCCTTCTGGAAAAAGGCTTCAGAGCAGTGACTGCAATCTCATTTGGGTATCGTTCCGAAAATGACTTCAACGCAGCCCTGCCAAAATCCCGCCTGCGCGAAGAAGAGATCTTCACCGAGCTGGCCTAGGCTCTTTAAAAAAGAGAACTTAAAGGGGTGCCTGAGTGCATCCCTTTTTGCGTTTTTGAGATTTCCTGTACAGTGCAGTGGCATGATATCATTGAGGGGCAACCTGCCTGTAAATTGCACTGACAGCTCGATATCACTCTCAGGTTTTTGGAGATGAAATGTCCATAAGAGCCTACCGCGAAATGGACTTTAAGGCTATTCTTGACATTTACGCAGCATGCAAGCTGGATGAGCTGCTCTATGAGCGTAAAGAGTTCAAATTACTGCCACTGGATCAGGATCATAAGCGGCTGGAAGGTTTTCTCGCATCGCAAGTTTTCGTTTATGAGCGCGATGGCATAAAGGGCTATGCTGCACATGATCACTCAACAATAACAGCACTTTATGTGCATCCGAGTGCACGGGGAACTGGCATTGGCAAAATACTGTTGCAATTTATGTTAGATAGAATTCAGGGCGATATCGTGCTCAACGTTGCCAGCTCCAACTATCCTGCAAAGCGGCTTTACGAGCAGCATGGATTTATCACAGTCGACGAATTCATGACTGACTACAATGGCACATCGGTACTTGCAACGAAGATGGTTTGCGCAGTGTAAGATAGCTAAAGCGTATCTCTGAAAAGTGGACACCGGTTTTCAGATAAAGATACGCAAAAACAAAAGCTATAGCAGATCAAGCGTTTCAGCTTAAATGCGAACTGTTTTAGCAGCTTTACCCAACAAAAAAGGGTCGCAGCATTGCGACCCCCGATTGTTCAGATCTCTGGAAACAGCTTATTTCTTGGAGCCGTCTTTGTTGAACTGTGCGAGATAAGCAATCACGTCCTGACGCTGCTTTTCTTTTTTAAGACCAGCAAAAGCCATCTTACCTTTAGGGATAACTTTCTTCGGCTTTTTCAGGTAGGCATCAAGAGTTTCCATATCCCATGCTTTACCTTCTTCTTTACCAGCAAGAAGTGGCTTGGAATATTTGTAACCTTCAACTTCACCCCAACCAGTATCAAGAATACCGTTGAGCTGAGGGCCGACCTTGTTCTTGGCTTTTTCGCCAACAGCGTGGCATGCCTTACATTTTTTGAAGACTTTTTCGCCCTTAGCAACATCGCCTTCAGCGAATGCCGCACCTGAGCTGACCAGCAATGCAAGCGCTGCAATGACGCCAAACTGCTTCATTTTTAGTTCCTTCCCACTAAACACAACAGATAACCACGAATAGAGACCAACATAATCGAACTTGTTGGGGAGTTCCCGTAGATTCGCGGTAACCTTCGTATATATTGTTACGGCATATTGTCGCGGATGCTACTGATAATACGCGATTATGAGCGAAAAGAACTTGCTTTCGATCAAAGACTGAAAGCTCCGTAGGATGAGGATCTGTTGTCTTTCATAGACTTAAGGTTGCTTTCTTCTTTGCATAAATTATGACAGCTTACGTGTTTGTGATTGAAAAAATGCTTGGTCCTTCAGGATTTTGATACATAGTTTCAATTTGCAACGCAGGAGGGAGGTCTGATGGCAGCTATCGCAATGCCTAAGCCAGCGCAGGAAACACTGGAAAAACGCATGAAGATTGTGGCAGATCTTAAAAAGATCGTCCCCGGCGAAGGCGTGATCAGTGACACGATAGAAATGCGCCCCTATGAGACGGATGCATTTACAGCCTACCGGCAACTCCCCCTTGTAGTGGTTCTTCCTGAAACCGTAGATCAGGTCTCGCAGGTCTTAAAGTACTGCTATGACAACGACATCAAAGTGGTGCCACGCGGGGCCGGAACATCCTTGTCCGGCGGTGCATTGCCGCTGGAAGATGGTGTCTTGCTCTCCATGATGAAGTTTAATCAGATTTTGGAGGTTGATCTGCCCAACAGAGCAGTGGTGACACAGACAGGTGTCACAAACCTCGGAATTACCAGGGCTGTTGAGCATGAAGGGTTCTACTACGCCCCTGACCCATCCTCACAAATTGCCTGTTCCATCGGTGGCAACATTGCTGAAAACTCTGGCGGCGTTCACTCTCTTAAATATGGTCTGACCACCAACAACCTGCTGGGTCTGGAAGTCGTCCTCATGACAGGCGAGGTGATCCGCCTCGGCGGTAAGCATCTGGATACGCAAGCCTATGACCTGCTGGCAATGATCACCGGCTCAGAGGGCCTGCTGGCCGTTGTAACCGAAGTGACGGTCCGCATTTTGCAAAAACCGGAAACAGCGCGTGCAGCGCTCATTGGTTTTCCGGCAGCAACACAGGCTGGCCGGTGCGTGGCAGATATCATCGGTGCTGGCATCATCCCCGGCGGTATGGAGTTGATGGACAAGCTTGCCGTTGAAGCAGCTGAAGCATTCGTCCACGCCGGTTATCCGCTGGATGTGGATGCCCTGATGATTGTGGAGCTGGACGGACCTGAAGCAGAAGTAGATGACCTTCTGGAACAGGTGAGCTCTATAGCAAAGCAAAACGGATCGTCTTATCTGCGCGTTTCACAGTCAGAAGAAGAGCGCAACATCTTCTGGGCAGGGCGCAAAGCTGCATTCCCGGCAGTTGGGCGCATCTCGCCAGACTATCTGTGCATGGATGGAACCATTCCTCGTGCAGCTCTGCCTGAAGTGCTGGAGGGCATGCAGGAGCTGAGCAAAAAACACGGCCTGCGCGTAGCCAATGTGTTCCATGCCGGCGACGGCAACATGCATCCGCTCATTTTTTACGATGCCAGCCAGCCCGGAGAGTTGGCAGCGGCGGAAGAGTTTGGGGCTGATATCCTGCGCCTTTGCGTGAAAGTGGGTGGTGTGCTGACGGGTGAACACGGCGTCGGCATTGAAAAACGCGATCTCATGCCGGAAATGTTCTCAGAAGATGACATAAAGCAACAACAGCGTGTGAAATGTGCGTTTGATGAAAAGCACCTGCTCAATCCGGGGAAGATGTTTCCGGTATTGCACCGCTGTGCAGAGCTTGGCTTTATGCATGTGCATCAGGGCCAGTTGCCATTTCCGGATATTCCGCGCTTCTAAGCCACGCCAGAAAACGAAAAGACAGAACAGGAAGAAACCATGGGAGAGGGTTTCCACCCAACAACAGCGCAGGAGCTGGAGGCCGTTGTCAAATGGGCTGCCGCAGAGCGCACACCACTGGAAGTGATTGGAAGCGGCACCAAACGCACCTGGGGCAGGCAGGTCCAGTCCGCACACACACTGCGCACTGACGGGATATCCGGTATTGTTGACTATCAACCGGCAGAACTTGTCCTGACTGTAAAGGCTGGCACTTCGCTGGAAGAGGTGCAAAAGCTGTTAAAGGATCACAATCAGGAACTGCCTTTTGAACCTGCCAACCTGAGTGCCGTGCTGGGAACCTCAGAAACTGCGGGCACGATCGGCGGTGTTCTCGCAACCAACCTGTCTGGCCCACGCCGGTTAAAAGCCGGAGCAGCCCGTGATCATGTGCTTGGGCTGGAAGCTGTTTCCGGTCGCGGAGAAATCTTCAAAGCCGGGGGCCGGGTTGTAAAAAACGTAACTGGTTACGACCTGTCCCGTGGCTTTTGCTCGTCGTGGGGGACACTTTCTGTCGCAACAAGTTTTTCTCTTAAAGTTCTTCCGCGCGCAGCCAAAGAATGCACCTGTGTACTTTTGGGACTAAACCCAACACAAGCAACTCAGGCCATGACAGAGGCTATGGGATCTTCAGCAGAAGTTTCATCCGCAGCATACCTGCCAAAGGGCTTCTGCCTGCTCTCCCAGGAGTTTTCAATGGTCCTGCTAAGGCTGGAAGGTATTCCCGCCTCAATTGATTATCGGTTGGAGAAACTGCGCGGTGTCCTGAAGAAGTTTACCTCGCAGGAGCTGATTGAGGGGCAAGCCTCTCGCAAAACCTGGGGAGACTTGCGGGACTTGCTCCCGTTTGCAGGCAGCACAAAACCCCTCTGGAAAATTTCAGTCAGCCCAACCGCTGGGCAACAGGTGGTTGCAGAGTTGGAAAAGAGATTTGCGATCAAATACATGCAAGATTGGGGTGGTGGTCTGGTCTGGGTGGAAATGCAAGGTGATGAACCCCACGATGTTCCTTTAAGGCGTATCATTGCAGAAAACGGCGGTGGGCATGCCATGCTCCTGCGTGCCAGTCCTGAGCTGCGGGCGAGTGTGGAACTCTTCCAGCCCTTGCCAGACACATTGCTCCACCTGACAAAGCGTCTGAAAGCTCAGTTCGA
Source organism: uncultured Pseudovibrio sp. (assembly GCA_947496145.1). Classification (GTDB taxonomy): domain Bacteria; phylum Pseudomonadota; class Alphaproteobacteria; order Rhizobiales; family Stappiaceae; genus Pseudovibrio. The sequence continues at coordinate 7,291 of CANMBS010000016.1, read as the reverse complement.
CCCTCACAGTGTCCTCAATCCGGGCCGTATGTACGCGAGTATCTAGTTCATGCAAACCAACTTCACGCCAGAGCAACTCAAAGACAACGCCACAGCTATCTCAGAAAAAATCCTGCGCAAATGTGTGCACTGCGGTTTCTGTACGGCCACATGCCCAACCTTCGCCTTACTGGGCGATGAACTGGACAGTCCGCGCGGGCGCATCTATCTGATTAAGGATATGCTGGAAAATGACCGGCCAGCAGATGCCAGAACAGTCAAGCATATTGATCGCTGCCTCACCTGCCTGTCTTGCATGACGACCTGTCCTTCAGGTGTTCACTACATGCATCTGGTTGACCATGCCCGTGCGCATATTGAGCGTACCTATAAACGCCCGCTTCAGGACCGTCTGCTCCGCGCCACGCTCGAAGCAATCCTGCCTGAACCGGGGCGTTTCCGCCTTGCCATAGCAGCGGCCTTCTATGCCCGCCCGCTGGCAGGTCTTTTAAAAAGATGCGGCGGCCTGCTTGCTAAAATGGGCGCCATGTTGGCTTTGGCACCAGGAAAAGCACCGCTACCTTCTCAATTTGCCGGGCAGCATAACATTGCGCCAGCCGCACCAAAGAAAGGCCGGGTCGCCATCTTAAAGGGGTGCGCACAAAGCGTTCTGGCACCTTCCATCAATGATGCAACCACCCGTTTGCTCACCCGCCTTGGCTATGAAGTTGTTTTCCCGAAAGATGAAGGGTGTTGCGGTGCCCTCGTGCATCACATGGGCAATGAAGCAACCTCTCATGCTCAGGCGAAAAACAACATTGATGCGTGGATGAGAGAGAAAGAAGGCGAGGGTCTGGATGCAATTATCATAACTGCATCTGGCTGCGGAACCACCATCAAAGATTATGGCTTCATGCTCAGAGAGGATCCGCAATACGCAAAAAAAGCAGAGCAGATCTCAGTTCTTTCAAAAGACATCGTCGAGTTTCTGATTGGGCAGGACCTTGGTGAGCCACAGCTTCAGGAGGATCTGACGGTTGCCTATCACTCAGCCTGTTCCATGCAGCACGGCCAAAAGATCACGTGGCAACCCAAAAAGCTTCTGCAAAATGCAGGCTTCACCGTCAAAGAACCTCAGGAAGGCCATCTTTGCTGCGGCTCCGCAGGGACCTACAACATTATGCAACCTGATATAGCAACCAGACTGCGGGATCGGAAAGTCGGCCATCTGGAAGCAACCAGCTCAGACCTTGTGGCAACCGGAAACATCGGTTGCATTACTCAGATCTCAGGCGGAACACAGCTTCCGGTCATACACAGCATTGAACTGCTGGACTGGGCTTATGGCGGACCAAAACCGGAAAAGCTGCAAAGCTGATCCAGACTACTGTCAAAAGAATTACTCAGCAGCCTTGTTTGCCAATGCGCAGGACGTTAGCTGCTCAGTTTTTTTCTCAGACTCTTGTTTGCGGGTGGGCGTTAATAGTTGCAAGTCGCTGCGGCCCGTATCAGCAGCATTCGCACCACTTATCAGAGGCTGGGAAGAAATCGAAATCTGCTTGCTCACATTCCCGGCAAGATGAAATCCAGCCTCATGAGCGAACAGCAGCAAACTAAGCACACTTGCAAAGACACCCAGCAAAACTGCGCAGAACGTGTAACGATTAACTGGCCTGTCGTTTTGCTTCACATATGCAGCAAAAATTGCCTGAAGCCTCTCCACATCTTCCTCATTAAGCGTTGTGCCGAGAGCATGCTCTTGAGGTGGGGAGGAAGCAACGGGAGCGGTTACTTTGTTTTGGTTTACGCCGGGCTGCCACCGCTCGAAAAGTGGAGTATATCCCACATCCGGCAATTTGATCTGAACAGAATGCGCTGTTGGGTTGTTCTCGTGAAAGGTACGCAAAAGCGCCCTCAGACGTGAAATGTTAACCCGGACAATCGGGTTTTCGCGAGGATTAAAGTCCTTAGGCAGATTGAAGATTTTTTGAGCAATAATGTGCTCTTTTAACTCGCCGTCCTGACCCTCAAGCTTGTGTTTTACCAGAAAAGTCAGCAAATTCGTTAGTTTCGGACTGCGACGAAAGCCGGGGTAAGCGAGGATCGCAGCGAGGCTTTCTAAAACCTCTTCCCGGTCACAAACCTGCCTCGTATCCTTCTCAGTCATGCTCAATGCTCCCCAATACACACAGGAGTGGTCTGGGGCATTAGCCCTCAATAAAATGGGTAATGACGGCACATTCTCCAGGTTGCAGCCTGAAAACGAATCCAGATTTTTGCGCCTTACCTTTAAAATAATAGGTAAGCAGTCTCTGGTTATTACCCTATGGTAAGTTGGGGAGAGACAGATTGCAATCAGTCACCACCAATAAGTCTGTCAGAGTATCTGAAATTCGACCTAAGGATAATCAGGAGAGGGTAACTAAAGACTAAGCTGTTATATCCCATCTCATTTTAGTGGAATTGAGATTAGCGCACATAGACCTTAGCACCAATTGGCACCATACTGTAGAGTTCCGCAACGTCTTCATTTCTCATTCGTATGCAACCCGAAGAGACAGCCTGTCCGATGGTCCATGGCTCGTTGGACCCATGGATGCGGTAGAGTGTGGAGCCAAGATACAGCGCACGCGCACCCAGCGGATTGCGCGGTCCACCCGGCATGTAGCGGGGCAGGTTGGGTTGACGCTTCAGCATTTCCGCAGGCGGTCGCCAGTCTGGCCATTCGCGTTTTCGGGTGACTTTGTGCATGCCAGCCCACTCAAATCCGGGACGGCCTACACCAACACCATAACGGCGCGCTTTGCCGCTGCCTTGCACAAGGTACAGATAGCGTGAGGCTGTATCAATGATCACCGTGCCGGGCGCATAGGAGGTACTGTAACTCACCGTAGCTGGCAGGAATTGCTTTGGAATTCGGCGACTATACCGATTGGAGGTTGTGCGGCGCGGCTTGCGTTGCTTTGCAGACCGCTTGAGCCTTTGTACAGCCTTCGCCTGAGATCGTGGAATCTGCATCACCCATGGGTCAGCAACATCCGGGCTAAGCACAAGCGGCGGGGCAGAGGCCCTCGGTTTGTATTCCGCATAGACTGAGGTGCTTAAAACACATGTCAGCCCACCAACGCTCAAGAGCGTGAAAAGCCAGTTTGATCTGCTTTTTGCCAATGCCCGAAACATTCTCAGCCCCTTAATTCTCGCCCGCAAGACAATGCATGTCAGCGAACCTAAGAGCTGCAAATCTCGTATTAGTTAAAATTAGCAATGTTACATATGTCAGTTTCAACCTTGGTTAACCAATGATTGATGGTAATTGATCGGCAAGGCTTCTCGATAATGCTAATTAATGAGAAATCTAAGGTAATAATTAACACTATAAGAAGTATATGGTGACGAAGAGGCGCAGGAACACGAATCGTTTAGATTTACGTATATATGTATGAGTATTGCTCCTATTGAAATTACTGTTTAATATCGGATGGTTAGGGTGTTTATAATAGAGCTTGTGCCAGTTCTGTCATAGGTCACAAAAGCAAATAGTTGAAAGCGAAACACAAGCAAACGGGGCGGGTTTCGCGTAGGGCATTTTTCGAAGAGCAGAATCTCAGGTGTCGGGAGAACTGATTTTCGCAGTGGTGCCAAAATGTAAATAACCAGAGCATTCGGCAAGGATGAGATGAACCGCTTAATGCTCAAAACGTGAAGTGATTGTACTTCATAAGTTCGGGGTTGGGATGTCAGTTGTGAGAAAAACCTTTCGTGCTGAGGCTCATTTTGGGGGCCGTGGTGCACATGTTGATATGCATGAGCCAGTTCAGGAGCATTATGAACAGGTGCGCCACCAGCAGGTTATGGAAGAGATCGCCAGCCTGAAAGAAATGTTAAGCTCTCCGGGGACCGACCCGGAAGACCTTTCCAGACGGGTTGCTGAAGAACTGCGTGAGGAAATTGGGGAGGCGGCGAAGCTCAAACGCGAGCTGGATGCTATTTACGAAGCTATCGCCGAAACCAAAACTGAAATTGCAGCCCTTCACAGCAAAGCCAGCGTTGATAATGATGAACGTGGCCGGGTAACGCTGGAGCTGGGGGCAATTGTGTCCGGCACCGAAGGTGCAACCGAGCAGATTCTCTCTGCTGCTGAGCTGATCGACCAGAGCGCCGCGACGGTGCTGCCTATGGTGCCAACTGAGCATGAGGGACTGGTCACAGATATTCATGATCAGGTCGTATCCATTTTTGAAGCCTGTAACTTTCAGGATCTCACCGGCCAGCGCATCAGCAAAGTGGTCAACACTCTTTCCTTCGTGGAAGAGCGTATCATCCGTATGATCGAGATCTGGGGCGGCATCGAAAGCTTTAAGGAAATCAGCGACCGCATTGCCCTGCAAAAAGAAGTAGATGACGCATCACTTCTGCACGGCCCGGCTCTGGATGTGGAAGCTGGTACCGTCACACAGGACGATATCGACGCACTGTTCGACTGATCTGATCAAAACAGGTCGCAGATGGCTTGCTATTTCAGCAAGCCAATGCTTTATATGAGAACATATCATAAACATTTGCATGCATCACATTCTACAGCTGAAAAAGGCAGGGCCATGGACCAGAATGAAACCCCAATAGCGGAAGGGCTAATCCGCGGCGAAGACGGCAAGGACCGCTGCTGGTGGCATGGGGGCGATCCGTTCTATCAAGCCTATCATGATGATGAATGGGGCCATCCGGTTACAGACGATATCCGTCTTTTCGAAAAAATCTGCCTCGAAGGTTTCCAGTCCGGCCTGTCCTGGATCACGATTTTGCGCAAGCGCGAAAACTTCCGCGCTGCCTTTGCCGGGTTTGATTTTGAAAAAACTGCCAAGTTCACCCAGAACGACATTGAGCGCCTTGTTCAGGATGCAGGCATCATCCGCCACCGTGGTAAGATCAAGTCCACCATCAACAATGCCAACCGTGCTTTGGAAATGCGCGAGGAATTCGGCTCGCTTGCAGCCTATTTCTGGAAGTGGGAACCGGGGCCGGATCAGCGACCGCAAGTCTGCGATTACGCTAACCTGCGTCCGTTGGGCAAAACGGAAATTTCCACTGCCATTTCCAAAGACCTGAAAAAGCGCGGCTGGTCTTTTGTCGGCCCCACCACCGTCTACGCCTTCATGCAAGCCATGGGCATGGTCAACGACCATCTCGAAGGCTGCTGCTGCCGGGAAATTGTCGAAGCAAAGCGCAACGCATTAGTAAGACCTGCCTAAAGCGTATCTTTGAAAAGTGGACACCGGTTTTCAGATAAAGATACGCAAAAACAAAAGCTAAAGCAGATCAAGCGTTTCAGCTTAAACGCGAACTGCTTTAGCGAAAGGCCCCGGCGCGATTACGCCCGATGCCCTTGCCAGCAGGCCAGTTGATGAACGCCACGCCTATGACAGCGGCGAGCACACCCAGTGCAATGGGGAGGCTGAGTGTCTCCCCTAAAAACACAATTCCAAATGCCACCCCAACACCGGCACGAAGATAACTCTGGCTGGCAACGCCCATGGACCCAAGGGTCCTCATGAGCCGGAAGTAAACCAGCAGCGCCACCCCCGTGCACACAACAGACAACGCCATCACCGAATAAATCGCCTCTGCGCTGGGGCGTAACGTCCACGGGTGATCCACGATCAGGGCAAGAGGCCCCAGTACCACGCTGGCCCAGATCATCGTTCCAGTCGCTGTTGCAAGTGCGCTGATATGGTGAAAGCGCTTTCCATAAATTGCAGCTCCCGCATAAAGAACAGCGCCCAGCAGGCAGGCAAGCTGGCCTGCAACCTGATCACCCAACCCCGCCAGTGCATCCACGCCAACAATCAGGACAACGCCAAGAATCCCGAAGAGTGCACCGAAAAATTTGCGAAGGGGGACAGCCTCATGACGAGTGATCAGGGCAGTAATGAGAAAAATAAAAACAGGTGAGGTGGAGTTCAGAACACTCGCAAGACCCGAGTCCACAAACTGCTGACCCCATGCCAGAACAGTCCACGCGCCAATGCTGTTCAAAAACGCCTGCACCAGCAGCATGCGCCATGTTTTTAAGTCACGCGGTAACTGCTCAGACCTCAACCGCATAACCACAAGCAGAAAGAGACAAGCCCCCCAAACCCGAAGGGCAATCAGCGTAAGCGGAGGGAAGTCTTCAACGGCAACCTTGATAAACAGATAGGACGTGCCCCAGAGCAGGGCAAGCACTGCCAGCAAGAGCAGTTCCACTTTCAAATTTACAGGTTTCATGGAGCAAATTTCTTTCAGCTTAAAACAGGTAGACTAAGGGAAAACCTATACGGTTGCAAAGGATCAATGCTTCGATTAACATCGAACTATGAAAGAAGGACCAGACATTGCCCGGATTGCAGCGCTCATTGGCGACCCGGCCCGGGCAAACATGCTCACGGCCCTCATGAGCGGCAAAGCCCTCACCGTGAGCGAACTCGCTGAAGAAGCAGGTATCACCATCCAGACAGCCAGTTCGCACCTGTCAAAGCTGGAGGGCGGCGGTCTGCTGCGCCCGCGCAAGCAAGGTCGCCACAAATACTTCTCACTGGCAAATGAGGATGTTGCCCACGCTCTGGAAGCTTTGATGGGCTTAGCAGCCGGAGCCGGACATCTGCGCAAACGCACCGGCCCCAAAGACGCTGCCCTGCGCAAGGCCCGTGTGTGTTACAACCACCTTGCAGGCGACATGGGCACACAAATGTTCGACGCCCTCATGGCCCAAAATCACATTAAGTTACAAGGTGAAGACCTCATCCTTACAGACAAGGGCACCCATTTCATAACCACCCTTGGCATCGACTTAGATTCCCTGCAAGCAAAGAAGACCCCGCTTTGTCGTGAATGTCTCGACTGGAGCGAACGCCGCTCCCACCTTGCCGGAAGTCTGGGCCGCGCTCTCCTGTCCCACTTCGAAACCCTCAACTGGGCGAAACGCGATCAAAATACGCGCGTGGTGAGGTTCTCACGCGAAGGACTACAGGAGTTTGAGCGGCTGTTTGAGGTCGACGTGCGACGCCGATAGAAGCCTGTTTTTATTTGCGAACACACGTCCGTGGCAAAAGATAAAGCCCATCATAGTTTGCAGGTAATACAAAGCTTAGTGAATTTGCTGCGTTTGAAGCATATCTGCTGGAACTGTCTCTGAAGATAAAGGACTTTTGTTGGACAAGGTTATTGAGCGGCGTTCCTTTGAACTCGAAGAGCGTTTCTAGGTCCTGTTTACAAACAGGTTTCACAATCCGTAAATTTGTGATTCAAGGTAGTTTTTGAGGAGATTATCTTGGCG
>CANMBS010000015.1 GCA_947496145.1 uncultured Pseudovibrio sp. | reverse complement strand
AATGCCTCCTCCAGCCAATAAGAGGATTGAATCAGAACCCAGCCGAAAACGCTAGAGGTTAATAGAGGGCCTCAGCTTTGAAATTCTTCTGCAGGCCACTCTACAGAGAAATTAAACGCTCCCAGAATATCTTGTCCCCGCCCCTCACCTACACCCCCTCCGGCTTTACCCGTTGAAATCGCCACCCGACCCGGATCTACGTCGGTTATGACTGAACCGGAAGGCGAGTCTGTATGAGCAGGTTGGCTGCTCCGGTGGCCATCAGCACCATGAATGCTGCCAGAGGCAGGACTGAAAGTCCCATGTTCGTGGCGAGCGAACTCGCTAAACCGGAGCCGAAAGCGATGCCAAGATAGCTTGCGGATGAGTTCATCGCCAAAATAAGGGCGTGTCGGTCTTCGTGAACGAGTTCAACCAGTCGGCTCTGTTGCGGAGTTGTGAACAAAGTTCCCGCAAAGGCGCATCCAGCAAGCACAAGGGAACCACCAAGCGGGCCGAGATCATACCGCAGCAAAAGCAGCAAACCAGCCAGTCCCAGGATGCTGCTCCATACAAGTGTTTTCGCCCCGACACGGTCACTTAAAAACCCGGCAGCAGCATTTCCAGCCACACCGAAAAGTCCAAACAGGAGGATCGCCGCAGGCAGGTTATCGTTGCTCACATTAAATTCACGGCCAAGCAACTCCCCCATGAGAGAATAGAGGACAAACTGAGCTGCCAGCATTCCCAGTGTCGCCAATAAGATCATTGCCGGATTCCAGAGACTGACCGTAACCGAAGTCCCTGCCCTCACCTCACCTCTTTTGCAGGTTTGGGCGGAAATTGTCGCCCATACAAGGCACAAAAGCACCAGCGCGGCAAAAGCGATAGCTGCCATGGCCCCGCGCCAGCTCAGCACCAGACTAAGCCATGTCATAACCGGCACACCCGTAACTGTAGCCAAGGTAAAACCACTGAAAACAATTGCAAGAAATGCCCCCCGACGACCATCTGGTGCCAGCGTAACAGCAAGCGCCGCGCTCGTGGGTGCAATGAGCGCGCTGCCAAGTGCGGCAAAAACCCGGGACAGCAGCAAGCCAGCAAAACTGCCCGCCATAGCTGCCCATATTAAAGCACTAGCTAAGACAACAGCACCTGTAAGAATGATTGAACGCGGCTGGTAGCGGTTGCCTAAAGCAAATTGTGTTATGGGTGCAAACACGGCAAATGTCGCCGCAAATGCGGTCACCAGCCAGCCCGCATCACCCGGCGAAACCATCAGATCGCGTGTCAGGGCGGGGCCAACTCCAAGAATGCTCAGCGATGTGGTGCCTATAACAAACATCCCCAGTGCGAGGACCCAGGCGATCAGACTGTTTTGTTTGAAACGAAGCATAGCAATTCCTTGATTAAATCATAAAGTAACGGAAAATTCTGTCTGATAGTATCTGGTGTAGCATCTTCTGACTCTGACGTGCACCTCTGGTCTCAGCTTCTCATTCGCACTCTTTCTCGCGCTGAAAATACTCCCGAAGCAACCCGACCCGGTTTGGGCGGAAGGTTTCATCGAGATAATCAATGGACTGAATGCGATCCAGACGGAACATGCGAAAATCGCTTCGCAAGCAACACCAGCTGATGAGCGCCTGAACTTCGCTGAAGAAGTAGATAGTCAACGGCCAGATTTTACGCCGAGACGTTTGCTCATTCAAATCCAGATAATCAAGACGAATGGCCTGCTCATTCCAGATCGCCTCTCGCAGCTCAGGAAAATCGACTTCTGATGCAGGCAAGTTGCGCAGAATGTGACTGCCGACAGTCGCATGGCGTAATCGCTGGCCCAGCCGACTGGGCAGGCTTGCTTCCAGTTTTACCAGAGCATTTTGTGCTGCTGATGTGAACTGCGGGTTCCCGAGTTTCGAAACCGTGTGCAAGCCAAGCGCCAGAGCTTCCACTTCATCTGGCTCAAACTGCATGGGCGGGAGCGCGGGGTCTTCTGTCAATGTATAACCAAAGCCTGCTTCGCCATCGATGATCGCTCCTGAATTACGCAGGCTTTGAATATCGCGGTAAATGCTTCGCTCCGAAACCTCCATCTCCTCAGACAATCTCGCCGCTGTTACCGGAGCTGGCAAACGCCGCAGGACTTGCATCAGGCGGATAAGGCGATCCGATCGGCTCATGCGTGCACTCCAGTTTCCACTCAGTTTTCAGGACACGACTAATAGCTTAGCCCTGCTGACGGATTTTGTCAGGACCCAGCCATTAAACCTTCAGAAGAGGCCGGTCTCAACTTCAAACCGGAACAGGGAGATATGAATGTTATTTCTGATTGCAGGAGGTATCCTTTTAATGACAGTTGGTTCCCCATCCACATTGAATGCGAATGAGCTTAGTATCGTCAATCCCCCATACCTTTATGACCCGACAGCCAACGGCTACAGCACCGCAGTTATCACGCCAGCTACAGAACGCATCGCTTACATTTCAGGGCAGGGGGGTGCTGACGAGAACGGGGCCTATTCACCCGACTTTGCAACACAGGTTCATCAAGCCTATGCCAATCTTCAAGCCGTTCTTGATGCGCTCAACGCAAAGCCGGACCAGGTGGCAAAACTCACGCTCTATGTGGTCGATCACGATCCAACCAAACTTGGGGTTTTGACCCGAAACGTGAAAACCATGTTTAGAGATAAATTGCCCGCACAAACTCTTGTACCAGTTCCAAAGCTGGCAATTGAACCTATGCTGTTTGAAGTCGAAGCCATCGTCGCACTGCCTTAGCTTCAATACTGGCATAACGATTTCACCATCCCAGACAGTGCACGCTGGCAATTGCTGGCGTGCACTGTCTTTCCTTAACTTTGCAGAGAAACCAATACGCCATATCTGCTGCAATGCAGAGCCAGATTTATGGAACACAGAGCAGGGAAGGGCGCAGCGAGCAGTTGCTCTTTTAAGGCAACTCTTCAATTCAGGGGCGTTTTGCCAGATGATGCAATTCCTGCTGCTTATCTCCAAAACGAACCATCCACTTAGAGCAGTCGCTGCACCTTTCGTGCTCCCAATGGATAGTCCGGCACTTCTGCGGAGAGCTTAAAAGAGCTTCACATAAAACTCTTCTCTGGCCTCCCTGTACCAGTTGTCGAAAATTATCTTTCGCAACTTTGCAAATCTGGTCTAATCGGAGTGAAGAGCAGTCTGTCGGCGTTCAAATTGAAATCCATGATTTCAGCTCAAGGGCAGGGGAGGGGAAACTCCCTGTCCCATGAAATCTGGCTTGCATCATCCCCAAATAATGTCGCAACCAGATTAGCAAATCCCTCTTAGTCGGCACTCGCATTAGCAGCGCAAACCAACGCATCTCAGCGCGTAAACCGTTCAAATCCGTGCACAAAACCGCGCAATTTCAACGCAAAAAGGTAGAAAAGCTATCCTGTTGTTTTATATAGATTTTTCTCTGAAGGGTGCACGTGTGCACCCCTGAACCTGAAAAATTGCATGCATTCACCCAGATTGCGCCAACCCGAACAAAGATTTGTGCAGGGCAAGTTCTCCCTCAACGGCACGGTCAACACAAGCGCGGAAATATCCGCCTGGACTGGTTATCAAAAGCGGATCGCGCAGGGCTTTTTCTGCGGTTGTCGCCAGAATTGCGCCCGCCACATAGCGCCCAACCCGGTCTTCGGCCTGCTGCAACCCGCTGGGTGAAAGGCCAATCAGCAAGGCGATATCCCCGCAAGCGCCAAGCAGGTCAGGCCAACTGCTCAGCTCTAACCCTATGGTTTCCTGAAGGTTTGACAGGGCTGAATTGAGCAGCGCAATAGAGATATTCTCCAGCATATCCGCTTGCTCGCCAGATCCGGTTTTGGCAGGAGATTTGCGTCTTTTAGCTTTTTCAAAAGCGCTTTTGATCCCAACTTGTTTGGGATCTTGCCTAATTGAGTGATCAGCATTGGCTGATCCCCTTTTTATATTACTTGAATCAAGAGGTTGAGGGTTTGTATTATTATATGGGGCGTCGTAAATGTCACCCGCGCATGACATTTTATCGTTTAATTCTGAATTATCCCTTTGTTGAGGGGCCTCTTCTGCAAGCAAAGTGACAGCCATTTCGTAAATGTTTTCCAAGGCTTGCGCTCTTACTACAACATCCATACCCTGCTCTGAAAGGCTCGCAACAGCCTCTTGCACATCCTCAAAGACAACGCCTTCTTTCTTGGCAAGAAGCGCCATATCTTCAATCGCACGTAGCAACCGATTGATCATCCGCCGCGCATCCTTCTGCGCTTTCAAACGCGCTGCAAACTCTGCCCCAATCTCCTTCAGCTCATGGACACGCTGACGAGCAGGCGAGAAGTCAAAGCCATATCCCCGCTGAATATCCCCCTGTTTTCCCTGGCGAAACTCACCGCGATGGATATACCGGCGACCCGTTGGGCTATCGCGATAAGCGATAATTCCTGCTTCTACCAGACGCTTAAGGCAACGCATCACTGTTCGCTTGGAACGGCAAACATACTCAGCAAGTTTTTCGTTGGAAATTGCAACAAGGGGGCGCTTATCCACCTGCCAGTCATCAGCGGCAGTCAATCCGATAAGAATATCCAGAATGTGATAGCAGGTGCCATCAATGCCCAGAGCAGGGGCCGCCTTTTTCAGCGCCATTGCCACTTCTGACTTAGTCGTCTCAACAATATCATTAGCCATTGCAAGGCGTTGGCTCACCATCATCTCTGGTGTGAGCCTGCGAAAAGACGCAACAGATCCCGAATTTTGCATAGCAAAACCCCTTCACCCAACCGGCTGGCGGGCGTTTGCAACACACGTTATCCAACGTGATTCAACAATTTTGGGCAAATCAGAAAAAAGCGTGCAAGAAAACGCACCGCTTCCGCAGGAAAGCGATTGATTCTCGAAGCTACAGGAAGTACTGTGAATTTGCTGATACGGTACTTCTTGAGCTTAGCTCTGAATGCCAATTGAATTCTGGTCCTGCAGATTGCCGTCTGCGGGACCGTTTTCATTTAATCCCCTAGGTCATACATCTGCTCCCATCGCGTCTTTGACCTTAGCTTCCTGCTGCTCAAATTCTTCAAGCAATCCATCAATCTTACTTGTCAGGTATTGCGAGAACGCAGCAGCTCTGGCTTCATCAGCCAAAACAATCTTAATGTTGCGCGGCCCACGCGCCTCAACGGCAGGCTTGCCATCGCGCCCTTTGATCAGAATCTTGCGCTGCACCGCTTTCCGGGACTCTACCCCATCCGCAGGGGAGGGGGATAAGTTTCCGTCAACCACTTCAGCTGAGCTTGCCAGATCGTGTATCCAGGCAAATCGATCCGGGCTGGAAAGTGCATCCCACTTACCAGAGGTCTTAAGGTTCGCAATGCTCTTACGCAGGCGAGAAACCTGAGTTTCGCTTTCACAAGCCTTTGCCAGTGTTTCCCATTTCACGCGGCCAATTCCGCGAGCTGACCCAATGTTTTCAATAAGATCAGCCGGAACACGGCGAATAATGGAGGTAAGCTTGGAGACACGGGTTTTATCACCAGCGCCAACAGCTGCGGCCACAACTTCGCGGGTAAAGGACTTGCTTAACTCAGCGGCAAAAAAGCATTGCTGAATATAAGTCAGGTTCTTACGCTCTTCGTTTTCCTTACCCTGAGCGATAACAAGTTCTTCATCGCTCAAATCCTCAACAACGGCACGCACCGCAATATCAAGCTGCAAACAGGCTTTCACACGGCGATGACCATAGGCAATCTGATAGTGCCCCGGCTGTTTTGGATGCGGACGCACCAGAACCGGCACTTGCTGTCCGTTTTGAGAGATACTCTCAACCAGACTGTCCAGTTCCTCATCATCCCCTTCAAACGCACGGTCCAGCGCCAGTGATGGCAGCAGCAATTTGGCGTCAAGGTTCTTGATGACAAGGCTCGGATCAACAGTTTCCGGGCGTTGTTCTGTCAGCGAATGAAGAGCTGCCCCCAAACGGCCAACAGCGCTTTTCTCACGCGGTTTTGGCGTTGGTTCCGGCGTAGCAGCAGTCGCAGCCCGTTCCAGACCAGCGTTGTTGCCGGTCATAATTGCACTGAGTTTGCTCTTATTTCTCTTACGTTTATCGTTCATGAGCGTCCCCAATAGGATTTCAGAAGCGCCTCGATCTCGCTGTTGACCCGGTTTACAGAGTCCAGCGCACGATCATAGGTTTTGCCATTGAAGTTGGCCCGTTCCGCTTCATAAAGCGTTTGCTGAACATTGCCCGCTTCTGCAATGGCAGAGCTTCGCAGCATGGTGTTGGTCAGCACATTTTGCAGCTGCGAGCGCAGCATGGTCACCACATCCGTTTCCGGGCGGCTGGTGTTATCATGGCGCGTAATCAGGTACTGCAAGGACTTCGGCACCAGATATTCCGGCCCCAATTGCTTTGCCACAGTGCTCTCAAAGAACTCATTGTGAGCAATTGACGTCGCCAGATACTGAGCCATGGACTCACAGTCGATCCACTGCGGATGAATGGTCACCAGCAAATGGTCGGCAGCAAAGCTCGCAGCATTCGACAGATAGCCCAGAGAAGGCGGGGTATCGCAGATAATCACGTCATAAGCATCTTCAACGTCTTCAAATGCAAGCTGAAGGCGCGTGAAGTAAAGCTTGCGCTGCAAACTGTCAGAAAGCGCAGCATGAGCGTTGGCAAGTTCTGTCTCTAATTCCCGCAAGCGGTTGTTAGAAATACCTTTTTGCTTACGCTCATCCTCAATTTCCGCAATCCGGTTGCGCAGGGCAGGCTCTTCCTGTCCCGCAAGCGTTGCATAATGGGGCGCAAAGAACTCCCATTCGGTGAGGAACGGGCTGCCAATGGCAAGGTCCAGATTATCAAAATAGGTTTTCTGAACCACTTCGCTCATCGGACGCGGGTTGGTGTAGCGGATTGATGCAAAAAGGCTTTCCTCTTCCGGCACCATTTCCGGTACAAAACCGAGCATACTGGAGGCTGAGCCCTGCGGGTCCAGATCAACCAGCAAAACGCGGTAGCCATGAAGTGCCAGATATTGCGCTAAATGAACGGAAGTACAGGTTTTTGCAGAACCGCCCTTAAAGTTAGAACAGGCGATGATCTGGATATCTTCATCATCCTTGCGGCGCGGATCATAATTTGTCGCCTTCTTCGCATCGTCGCCAGCTTTCTCCGCCAGATAACTGCGGATCTGGTTCATTTGCTCCAAAGAGTAATAACGGCGCTCACCACGGCCTACCTTTTCAATCTCCAGCCCCATTTCATCAGCAGAAAGAGCGAGATAGCGCGGCGTAATGCCCAGATAATTCGCAGCCTCAGAAGCTGCAAACTTGCGCAGGATTTTTTCAGCTTTCGGCGGAAACTGAGACTGTGCCAGCGCAGCAAGCGTGCTGGACAAAGCCTTGTGGTCAGCCTTCATTTGTGAAAGCATTTGACCGTGCTCTTGCGCCTCTAATACCTCAGTGCTCATTTCCTAATTCGCCCGAAATTTGTAATTAAACAGGAATTCAACGAATAATCGGCACATCAGCATTTAAAGTCAATGACGAGTTAGTTAATGAGATCTTAACACTGGCTCTGACGCCCCCAATAGCGCAGTTTCATAGATCACAAAAACACACTAACATATTGTTTTATATATGGTTTTATAAATTAGAAAACCATGAAATGATGATGATTTTAAGCTCTAAAATAACAGATGAAAACGTTTCTCATGAAGTAAAATTGAGCGCTTTCACTCACCTTGTGCTTTTAAAATATGAGACTCACCTGATTCCAACCTTAAAACGCTTCATAGCCCGAATCTCTTTAAAACAAGAAATCAGGTATGAAATGGCACTCAACCCTTTCTGTCTAAAGCAAAACCCTCTGCCGGGGTAGCAGCAGAGGGTTCATTAGCAGAGGTGAGGAGAGGGGTCACCTCTTTCGGCTGTTAGGTCAGCCTTGTTATTTTTGCAGGGAGCGCCTGACGGGCAATGCTGCCCACCACAGGATCGGCCAGAACCACAGCTTTTTCGCAGGTTGGGTCCGCATACCCAAGATCATTGCTATTGATGCCAGCCCCAGCCGTTGAAAGACCTTCAAGCACAACATTGCCTATCTTATGGTTCCGTGCGCCCATCTCCTTATGCCCGTAGCCGTGCTCAATACCGATGGTCCCTGTCGCTATCCCCTTGCGCACCAGAGCCTGTCCGGTGATACGACCACCTGGAGACTCCACAGCGATCCAATCGCCTGTTTTTATGGAGAGTTTCTCAGCATCTTCACTGTTAAGAGCAATAGCGTTGGAAAACTTCAGGTCATCCAGATACGGATTGCCGCCTGTACTGGATGACCGCATCTGAGATTTTGTGCTCACCACCCGGAAAGGCCATTCCACTTGCGGATACCTGTCATCAACAGGTTGACCATTGGCCAGACTTGGGGCTTTCCAGGTTGGGCAGCCAACGAACTTCTCGCCTGTCATGGAATCTCGCGTACTGCCGACAGTCTCGTTCCAGATCTGCATTCCTTTCTTGTAAGAGCGGGCAAAGACTTCTCCCCTATAAGTATCCTTGGCATCCTCATAACGCCCGCCGCGGTTATAAACATAAGCCACACGGCGCCACTCTTCTGGCTTTAAGGTTTTCTCCAGAAGCGAACGGATGGTTTCAACGCCCGAAACGATCATGTCCTCATCATTGCTTTCCGGCACTGCACCGCCATCAAAGGCAACGTTCGCCCCGGCTCTGAGCCAGAAATCTTCTGGTCTGTGAAGGGGATGCAGATTTCCATCACTATCGGGAATGGCTTTATCGCCAAAGCCCGGCAGGCCCATGCGCTTCGCCACATCAATAAAGTAGTTGTCCATGTCCATGTATCTGCTATCTGGCATCTGCGCAGTTTTGGGCTCAACGACAGGCCAGCGCGCCGTAGAAATCCTGGTTGGTACTCCACCCCAGGCAGATGCCCAGCCCCACGCCTCATAAAAGACCCGGTCAGGCACGATGTAATCCGCATAACGGGAAGTCTCATTGATAAACGGATCAATGGAGATGAAGAGCGGCAAAATCTTGGGATCGACAATCTTCTCTTTGATAGCCGCATCCAAGCCCGCAACGCCGTAGACCGGGTTGGAAGACCATGTGATCACCGCTTTGGCGTGATACGGGTACCCTTCAAGAATGGATAGCAACCATTGTGCGCCCATAGGCTGGGTGAAAGCATGCCATGGAGCTTTTGCGGGGTAGGGGTTCTTTCTCGCAGCAACCAACCGTTTGAACTCGCTGGTTTTTTCATAGGAAAAACCACCCCGTGCTGCATCAACACCTTTTACTTTCACCTTACCGGGGAAGCCGAGAAGGTTGTAGCGAGGCCCTTTCTTCACATCTTTAAAGCGCCCACCACCAGCAGTCGTTCCCCCTTTGACATTGAGGTTGCCCACCAGAGTGTTGAGCATGACAATTGCGTAGGCCGTATAGAACCCGGAGGTATGCATGGTGCCACCATGGCAGTCTGCTGCGGCCTGCTTGCCAACACTTGTAAAGTCCTGAGCCAGTGAGACAATTCGCTCTTCAGGAACACCACAATCGGCAGAGTACTCCGCCAGCGTCTTGCGTGTTGCTTCCCTGCGCAGCAGGCTGAGGCTGGTGGCAACCGGGACGGTGGTGCCATCTGCAAGGGTCACAGTTCCTTCATGGAAGAGTTCTGCTTCAGAACCGGCAGCAGGGATCAGCTCGCCACTGCCTTTCGCAAGGCATATTGGTGTCTTTTGAGCAGCTTCTTCCAAGCCTTCCACTAACATTCCCTGACGCAGGAAGCGCCCTCCGAGAAGATGCTCAGGATCATCGATCACAAGATGGGTTGCGTTGGACCAGCTCGCTTCACCAGCAGCTTTAGCAGCGGCAGGGGAGGGCTGGGAAAGAAACTTGGCATCAAAACGCTCGTTCTCAAGAATCCAGCGGATCATGCCCATCACCAGAGCGCCATCAGTACCGGGGCGAATGGGTACCCAGCTGTTGCTGCTGCCAAATGCATGATTTTGTGCATTGGTCAGAACGGGATCGACAACAGCATACTTAACGCCTTCGCGGTCGCGGGCAGCCCCCATCAATGTGCCTTGCAGCTTGTAAGGGTTACCTGCATTGCCGGGTGCGGTACCAACAAACAGCATATATTTAGCATGACGATAGTCTGGCTTCAGATGAGGTTGCTTCTTCAGGTTATCCATCATCGCCGCATAACCAGCACGCATGGACAAGCCGCAGTAAGAGCGGTGCCCAACGAAGTTACGTGTGCCATAAGCCATTTTTGCAAAGCGTGCGGCAATCATCAGCCGACCATTTTTAAACGGCGGAATAACTACAAGCTGGTTTGCCTTTGGCCCGAACTCAGGGTTTTCCGGGTCAAGCGGGGTTTTCAGATCGCGAATAGCACGCAGGCCCTCCACATGACCTTCTCCAAACAGATCGCCACCTTCAACAGTTTCTTCGATCAGCTGATCCCAGGAAATCTCCTTCCATTGACCGCTGCCACGCTTACCAACACGCTTTAAAGGCTTAAGAATACGCTCTTTGCTTGCCTGCTTTGCAATAGCGGCATTACCGCGTCCGCAAGCCGTTGAGCGACCGACCAGACCAGCTTCTTCATAGGCGGAAAGTCTGGTCAGGGCGTCTTTGACGGGTGTGTCATAGGGTAAATGAGGGTTTGTGGAAAGTGGGCTGTACGGATTGCCTGCAACGCGCAGAATATCGTTTGAAGCTTTATCTACCCGCACACGAATACCACAAACACTGGTACACCCCATGCACATGGTGTAGCTCACCCGCTGGTCCGGGTTAAGAACAGCCTCGCCCGTTTCAGGATCTACCTTGTACTCTGGGGGAAGGGCACCAGCAGAAATACCTGTTGCCTTCGCCTCATTAACCAAGCCCTTATAGAAGCCTTTTCCGGTTTCAGCAAAACCCCAAACTGCGGCAGAAGCAGCACCAAGAGCCGTTGCACCTTGTAGAATATCACGACGTGAAATGGTCATAACAAGGTCTCCTTAAGCCTGAGTTTGAGCATTTGTGCGGTTCGCCAGAACGCGCAGGAAGACAGAAAGAACGATGAGACACAAAACCAGCATGCCGGCAGACCCGAGAAAGACCTGCAAAACCTCATGGGTATCAAGGTGAATTTCGTCATACATTGCAGTTTCGGTTTTGGAGGTAAGCTGTGCGCCCATGAACGTCGCCCACCGGAAGGCAAGCGCACCCAACACGGCAGCAACACCACTGCTAACTGAAAGCAAACAATTACTCTTCGTGATTGCTATCATCAGCATTGGATAGACAAGGCCAGCTCCAATGAAGACCAGATAGATCGTGACCGGAGCCTGATCGGCTGCAACACGTGACAAATCAGGGTCATTAAGCAGCCAGATGCCAAAAGCAATGAGGGTTACCGCGCCTGAGATGACAAGCATTCCACGGCCCGGTCCAGACACACCACGCAGATGATCATAGGCGATGGTTGCACCCGCGCCGCTCATAAGCGCACTCAATGTTAAGGTGATCGGAAAGCCAATGCTGGCCCAAAGCGGACGTGCCGCAACGGCGTGCATTTCACCAGCTGTGTACCCAAGAATGCACAAAGCAAGCAGACCAGAAACAGCGGTAAGCATCTGCTCCAATCCGCTCAGCTCTTGCTCCATACGCATACCGCGCAGCAAAGCAAGCAGAAGCAAAGAGGCGATAAACAAGGGAAGAATCCAACTGCCCCACCACATGATAGAACTGGTGGAGGTACCCATATAAAAGTGGAGGAAGCGAGCAGGTTGGTGCAGGTCCGCAAGCAGAGGGAGACCGGAAGCCAGAGCAAAGCTTGCAGCCACAACAAGCGCCCCTTGAGCAGCTTGCTTGAGCAGCAAACGGGTGCAGACCATCAACAAGCCCGCACCTGCCGCAGTCCCGATAAGCAGAAAGTAAGCAACTGCCCATGGGCGCCAGGCGATTTCGTGGTCAAAAGACATCAGATCGACAGCAGACATGACTCAAGCCTCCTCATGTGCAGCAGATTGATTGGTCTGACGCAAATCACGAGCGCCACCACCGACCGAAACAGTGGAGGCGAGCTTGTCATCCAGACCGATATAGTAAACGTTAGGCCCCGTTTTAAACTCAGGCCGTAGCCCCTTGGTTTCATGAGAGGCAATCAACTGCCTGACTTCGCTGCCCGGGTCATTCAGATCCCCAAAAACACGCGCATTACCCACGCAGGTCTCAACACATGCAGGCAGCAACCCCATATCCGTACGGTGAATGCAGAAAGTGCATTTATCTGCAACGCCGGTTTTGTGGTTGATGAAGCGTGCTTCATAAGGACAAGCCTGCACACAATAGCCACAGGCAACGCATTGCTCTGCATCTACCACCACATTGCCCTGATCCGTCTTAAAGGTAGCGTTTACCGGGCAAACCGGAATGCAGGGCGGCTCATCACAGTGGTTACAAAGCCGGGGCAACGCGGCCTGACTTGGCCCACCAGGCCCATCCAGTTCATAAACAGGAACAGCTGTTCTGTGCTGCCCTTCAGGAACCTGATTTTCAACGGAACAGGCCACCGTGCAGGCCTGACAGCCAATGCACTTGCGCAGGTCTACAACCATTCCCCAGCGTTTGCTTTTTTCTTCCGCTTTTGCCGCTGCAACTGGTGTTGTCACAACTGCGCCTGAGCCAGCCAGTGCCAGCTTGAGGAACTCACGTCTTGAAGCCATATCTCCCCCCGAAACTGCGAGTATCTTGCTGAAACCAAGATAGCCCCCTCAGATTTAGGGGGATATTGGGGAGGTTTTTGAGAGAGTTAGGGGAGTTCCCTTAAAAAGATAGGTGGAGACGAGTAAGGAGGCGTGCTTTTAAGCTAGGCAGCGACCTTTTTTTCCTGCGGTTTCAGCAGCCTGTACGAGCTGATAGACTTCAACCAGCGTCTGCACCTCCAGTTTGCTGAGCACATTATGGCGGTGAACCTCGACCGTCTTCACACTCAGACCCAGCTCATTGGCAATAGCCTTATTCTGCAAGCCCTGCGCCATGTAGCCCATCACCTCATGCTCACGCTTTGTGAGCTTTACAAGCTTGTTTGCAGCCTGACGGGCCTTGCAGCAGTTGCCAGCTTTTTGTCTCGTCTGCCCGATCAGCTCTTGCAGTTTGTCCAACAGCCCTTGCTCGTCAAAAGGCTTTTCCAAAACATCAACCGCGCCAAGGCTCATAGCTCTCACAGCATCACGTAAGTTGGCAAAGGCGGAAATCACAATAACCGGCAAATGCTGGCCTGATGCCCGAAGCTTTTCCAGAAGCCCCAAACCACTGGTACCGGGAATGCGCATATCAGTGATGATCACGCCAACACAAGGTGACAGATCAGAAGCCAGAAATTTATCAGCCGTTTCAAAATCAAGCGCGTGAAGTCCGACAGATTCCACAAGACACACAAGGGCTTCGCGCATGGCATCATCATCATCGATTATGATGATGACTGGTTCCGCATCCGGCCCGTATAGTTGAATACTCTTATCAACGGTCACTGGTCATGTCCTTGTCGGTTTGGGTCAGTGGCAGAGAAACTCTGGCGCACGTGCCTTTAGATGCGCGAGGGTGTAACTGGAGCGTACCATCATGGTTGTCTATGATACTATGAGCTGTCGCAAGGCCCAGACCTAAGCTGCCCTTGCTGGAATAAAACGGCTCAAACACCTTTTCCTGCAATTCTTCCGGAATGCCGGAGCCTTCATCATTCACTGTGATTTCACAGCGATTGGCGTTTACTTCCAGTAAGAGGGTTATAATCCCGTTCTCGACACCAGCTTCCACTGTGGCATCAAGAGCGTTTTGCAGCAAAACAACCGTCACCTGCCGAAGCTGCACGTCATCACAACACATCATGATCGCTTTTTTGTCGGGTCGTTGCCATTTTAGCTGACATCCATGGCGGGCAGCGTGTGTTTGCATAAGCATAACTGTTTCATCCAGTAAATCCCGAAGGTCTACCAGTTGCCGCGCTTCTGGTTGCTTATGCAAAAAAGCCCGCATGGAATTGATGAACTCTGAAGCTCTGTTTGCCTGACCCGAGATGCGGGTAAGCTGTCGCTCCAATGTCTCTTTGTCTGCCGTGCCGCGCTCAAGTCTTTGCAGTAAACTGTAGGCAAAGGTAGAAATCGCGCCAAGTGGTTGCTTCAGGTCGTGCGCCAGACTACCTGCGAGAATATTGAGCGATGAAACCCGCCCGGCATGCGCCAGTTCCTTTTCCAGCATCACATTACGCCGTAAAGCATTCGCCAGTTTTTCACTGGCCTCTTCCAACTGCCGTGATCGTCGCCTGACCAGATACTCAACATGCCCAACATGCAGAAAAAACGCCCCGCACAACAAAATGACGATCCCGATAAAAATCTGGTTCTGCTTCAGCCAGTCACGCAAAATCTGAGGAAGATTGCGATTATAAGGGTATAGCTCTAACCCACGGTAGACAGCCTCCACACTGGCATAAGAAGAAGGTGCAATCCATGAAGAGTGGCCCAGCCATTCATCCTCAGCGCTTTGCTCGGGCATGGCCAGCAAAGCCTGGGCAACTCTGGTTGCCAGTTCAGGAGAAACACCTGGTACCTTCAGGAAAGCCCACCCGGGGTAAAGCGGTGTGGTATGAGCACAAGAAAACTCATTGTCCTGCTGCTTACCAATGATACGAAGTTGTTTCATACTTAACTTATTTGCTGCATCAAGGCTTTCCAGCAGGCAGGCGCGAGCGATCCCTGCCTGTACATTGCCATTGAGGACAGCTTCAACCACGTTTTGCTGCGGAAAGCCCAAAACCACCGGCTCAATTCGCACATCAGCGTGTTGCTTTAACTCATGCAAAGCAGCCAGATAACCACCAAATGCACTCTTAGAGACAATGCCCACACGTGCACCCTCAAAATCTTCAAAATCAAGGAGTGTGCTATCTCTTTTCGTAAACAGAACCGATCCCAGATCTCCCATGTGGTTCTTGTTCCGGTAAGATCTTGCGGTTGCGATGCGGCTGACGCCTAATGTCCTTTCCAGTTGAAAGGAATGACCCGGATTTGTGATGATAAAATCCAGCTCTCCTGCCTGCTCAGAAATTTGCTGAAGTGTAAGGGTTGCATAACTGACCGAAAACTCCGGGAATTCTTCTTCCAGATAACGAATGGTCTGTCCCCATGTGCGTTCGGCCCCTTCGCTTCCACGAAAAGAGAGAATTCCAATGCGCAGCTGTGAAGAGGCCTGCGCAAAGCTTATCGCACTAGCTGTTACCAGCAATATGCATGCGCCAAAAACCAGCAACCCTGCCTTAACTGAACATATAATCCGCTTCATACTTAATGACCTGCCTCCCAGAAAACACCTAGAGGCAACCAAGAACACCCCAATTTGACAATACGTATTTGAACCCATCAGTCATTATGCCCTAAGGTAAAGGGTCAGTGACATCCCGAGGGATGCTTTGCAAAGGTCAAAAGTATTGGAGCGCATAAACACAACTCGCAATACTCTGGCAGAATTGAACTCCTGAAACCCCGCGTTTAATGCGGCAAAACCACTTGCCAATCATTACGGGATACGGGATTTATACTAGGCCATATAGTGCTGCTGCCTCACGGTTTGAAAACGGATCGGGAGTGGAAGATTACTTTCGCTTGATCCTGAAAACAAATTTATTGCGATCTTTCTGAAACGTACTTTCGAATATCGCTGTCAGCACCGCACAGGCTTTTGAAATGTCGTTTACGTTGATATCACAAGGAAACTCCCCATGGAAAACCCTAGAACGGCCATACTTGGTGCTGGAACGATTGGCATGAGTTGGGCCGCGCTGTTTGCGGCAACGGGCCGGGAAGTGGCAGTGTATGATCCCGCACCAGATACTATGGCCAGAGTAACAAAACTGGTGCAGGAGTCTGCCGGTACTCTGTCGGCTCTGGGGTGGGCATGTACCGGAGATACATCCAAGATGCATTTTACCGCCGATCCGGTTGAGGCGGTTTCAGATGCCGATTTTATTCAGGAAAGTGTGCCGGAAAGACTGGATATCAAGCATGACCTCTACAAACAGATCGAGCCAAACCTGAAAGAGAACGCCATTATTGGCAGCTCCACGTCCGGGCTTAAATTGTCCGAAATGCAAGCCGGTTTTGATAACCCCGGTCGCTTCATTCTGGCACATCCGTTCAATCCGCCTCACCTGATCCCTTTGGTGGAACTTATGGATAATGAAAAAACAGACCCAAGCGTGCTTGCTGATGCCACCAGTTTCTATGAGGGCATTGGCAAGGTGTGTGTTCGTTTGAACAAGGAAATACCGGGTCATATAGCAAACCGTTTGCAAGCAGCTATTTGGCGGGAGACCATCCATCTTGCAATGGAGGGCGTTGCCAGCGTCGAGGATATCGACAAGGCCGTTGCTTATGGTCCCGGTCTGCGATGGGCTGCACTGGGACCAAACACTCTTCTGCATCTGGGCGGAGGTTCAGGGGGAATCCGTGCATTCTGTGATCATCTTGGCGGCCCGTTCCAAAGCTGGTGGGACGACCTTGGTGATCCGCATCTGTCCCCTGAAGTTGTCGACACTTTGGAAACAGGCGTTCGCGACGCAATTGGTGATGAAACCATGGCAGACCTCGCCAAACGCCGCGACAATCTTGTCCTGCAATACATTCTGGCTGCTTCAAAAGGTACTTCGGAGGTTTAATCCCCTGAGCGAGGGGACAAGCAGACCCACAGCAGCCTTAGCTGTCGATGGTTTATTCTGCGATCATTGCAGCATGTAAACGTAACACCTGCCCTCGATGGTGCACTGGCTTACGCTCAGTTCCCAACTTATGCAAACGCCTTGAGTATTCATAGGAGTTGCCCTCCATCTCATTGATCTGAGAGGGCAACTCCCTAGGGGCCAGTAGTCTCCCGCGACTTGACTAACTCATACAAGGTCTAAAATGTCGTTTGGTGTTGTCGTCTGAAAATTCGTCTTCTGTCAGCAGGTTAGTTGGCTCAAGGAGCGCTTTCAGCATGGCTTTGCGCATGTTGCGGGTGCCGATTACTCATGCACCAATCCGGTTCACAGAGGCGTCAAAAAAGTTCTGGTCAGCTCTTAGTTCCGCTAGATTTCTGACCTTGACCGGATAACTTCCTATAACCTGAATACCACGGAAAGTTCGCCTTCAGGGTTTTCAAAGTCTGCAACGTCATCGACCTGCCAGCAATGCAGGGAAATGGGCGTTTTATCTGCCGCTTTTATCGCCGCATCTACATCCACGTCAGTTCTTTGTAGCGATCCTTCGCAATTGCAAAGGCGTCTTCAATGCCTGTTTGTTAAGGGTCATTGGTCACTCCCTAAGTCTTTATTGTTGTTCAGAATTTTTCTTACGCGAGCTAGATATGCATCAAACTGATTAGCAGGATCAGGTGAGAAACGGGTGCAGGGGAAGCTTTGCGAGATAAGCCTGCGACCTGCTGAAAGGTCTTCTACTGCGCCCAGTGCAATGAGCTGACAAATCAGGTTACCCGTAGCAGAAGCTTCAACCGGACCAGTGATCACGGGAATTTCGCAGGCATCTGCACATAGCTGATTGAGGAACAGATTCTGGCTTCCTCCGCCAACCATATGAATGACAGGGATCGGGCGTTGCCGCAGAGACGCTAAGTCATTGATCACTATCCGGTAAAGCACTGCCAGGCTTTCGAAAAGCGCTCGTGCCAGTTCCCCGGTCGTTTGTGGCAGTTCTTGCTCTGTCTCATGGCAATAGGCTTTAATTTCATCAGTCATGGATGCCGGATTGAGAAAGCGTGCTTCATTTGTGTCTACAAAACACTGGAAGGCTGGTGCAGCTTCTGCCAGTTGCACAAGCTCAGAAAAGCTCGCAATTCCGAGTTCCTCCCGAAGTTTCTGAAGAAACCAAAGACCCGATACGTTCTTGAGAACTCTAAAGTTTTCGACACCGCCTTCATTTGCAATATTCAGGACACGGGCAGCTTCTGAGGTGAGAGCTTCAGGTTCCTCAACACCAATGACTGACCATGTTCCCGAGCTGATAAACGCAGCATCTGGTGTGCTCATGGGAACGGCTGCAACGGCTGCTGCTGTATCGTGGCTCGCTACTGAGATAACCGGAATAGAATGGCCTTTGACTTCGTAATTCCCGATAATGTGGTTCGGTTTTGAGACGGGCATGAACCAGTGCTGCGGAAGTTCCAGCGCGTCAATAAGATTTTCATCCCATGATCTGGTCGTGCAGTTAAGTAGTTGTGATGTTGTTGCAAAAGTATATTCGCAATTTTCCTTTCCCGTCAGAAGATACCCCAGATAGTCTGGAATGAAATGCAGCTTAGATACGTCACCCAACCACTCTGGATCAGAATCCACCAGGGACTTAAGCTGATAAATTGTATTGAACGGCATAAACTGGACGCCGGTTGCAGAGTAAATAAAATCCTCTCCCAGCTTATCGATAGTTTCTTCCATCACACCAGCGGTACGGGCGTCGCGGTAGGAGACAGCTTTCCCTAACCGGTTGCCGTCTGCATCAGTTAGCACAAAGTCCACGCCCCAGGTATCAATGCCGATTCCGTCCGGTATCACCCCGGAATCTATAATAAGGTCAATACCATAACAGATTTCATGATGTATCTGGTCAATGTCCCATTCACAGTGTTCACCGGAGACCAGATGGTAGCCGTCAAACCGGTGCACTTCTTTCAGGCTGATCTTCTGTCCATCATAACTGCCGAGAATAACACGCCCGCCGGATGCTCCCAGATCAACTGTAACTAATTGCTTTAACATGCATACTTCCTCCCGATGCATGTGCCCTTTATGAGGACTGAGTTTATTGAGAACTCTTGCCGAAGAAGGGGCAGTGAGATGGCCGCCCCTTGGCAGTTTTTACAGATTGCAGGTCTTTTTCAGAAACGCCCTGAGACTCAAAGCTGGTTGCAAAGCACATGAGGCAGTGTTTCGAAATACAATGTTTTTCCTTCACATGTGACTTGGCTTCAGGTTCATTTTTGAATGCAATTTTCTGTTCTATTGGCTTGCGTTCTTTTGTGCGTTGCTTTGCGTTTTTTACGCTTTTCCCTCGTGCAACCGGAAAACGCTGCCAGTTGCACATCTGAGCTACATTTACCTTTGAGCGAACCGGGTCACGACCATTGTCACACTCTCCGGCTCCCGACCCGGCGCGATGGATGGACGGGTGGCCCCCAAACGGGATGTGAGAAGAGTCGCCGCAATGCCGCTTGCCAGTCTGCTCGGCAGGAACAGATTGAACTTGATGCCAGAGAACGCTGCGCAGGTGTTGTTGTTGCTGGTCACGAAGATGTTGCGGCCAAAACGGGTCTTGTGCAGCAGGACAAGGTGTAATCAAGTTGACTATGGCTCCGGTTTCGACTGGTAGTTGGGCAACATGACTTGTGCTCCGATCAGTTACAAACGACACCGTTTCCCATCACAGATGATCTCCCCTGTTGCTCGGCGCTATCACCACGTCTCCCTCAGCCTGCGCCAGGTCGAAGAGAGGCTGCCGGAGCGCGACATTGCTCTGCCCTGTGAAAACCATCCGCAAGTGAGGGATCAGGTTCAGCTCAGCTTACACACGCCAACTGCGACGCGAAAGAGCAAGCAGCTCAGATATCTGCTATCTTGATGGGGGATGATCAGAATGGTTACCGACAAACCCGGCTCTTATGGGGGCGGTAAAATGCAAAGTGATACTGGCTGTCGGGCATCTCAGCTATAAGGGCTTAAACAATCGAGCTGAGAATTCACATCCAGCGCCTCAACGCTTTTTCACAATGGAAGCAATCAGCCAGGCTTGCTCCCTAAAATGCGACTGGAGAAAACTAACGCGGCTAAATTCAGGTTAAATCGTCAAACCTGCCCGACTTCCTGAAATGTATTTGTATCAGCCTGAATTACTCATACCCTTCAAAACCTGATTGTAGCCGCCAACCTCAGCGTTTTCATGCAGGATTGCGTCTAGTGCTCTGAACATGTCATGAAGACGTTGCTCGGATACCGGGCTTTCTACCACCACAACCAGTTCCGGTTTGTTTGAGGATGCGCGGACGAGGCCCCAGGTTCCATCTTCGCACACCACACGAACGCCGTTCACTGTGGTTAAAGAAGCAATCCTGTGTCCGCCCACCTGTTCACCAGCGTCATGCATTCTCTCAAAACGTGCAGTAACCCGATCAACCACATCGTATTTGACTTCATCGGCACATTTGGCTGCCATGGTTGGCGAGCCCCATGTTTTCGGCAGGTCCTGACGCAAATCAGACATGGTTTTATCCGGATTGCGGTCCAGCATATCAAGCACGGCAATCGCAGAAACCAGACCGTCGTCATACCCACGCCCGATAGGAGCGTTGAAGAAGTAGTGGCCTGACTTTTCAAAGCCCGCCAGCGCCTCAAGCTCCTTTACCCGGCGCTTGATGTAGGAATGACCGGTTTTGTAATAGTCCGTTTTCGCTCCATTGGCTTTCAGCACCGGATCTCTGTGATAAAGCCCGGTTGATTTAACATCCACGACAAACTGGCAGTTTGGGTGGAGCGCGGAGATATCGCGGGCAAGCATAACGCCCACTTTGTCTGCAAAGATCTCCTCGCCCTCATTATCAACCACACCGCAACGATCACCGTCACCGTCAAATCCAAGTCCCACTTCCGCTCCTGTTTCCAGCACCTTGTCGCGGATGGCGTGAAGCATCTTCATGTCTTCCGGGTTCGGGTTGTAGTTGGGGAAGGTGTGGTCCAGTTCACAATCCAGCGGAATGACCTCAACGCCCAGCCTTTCCAGAATCTGCGGTGCGAATGCACCTGCCGTTCCGTTGCCACAGGCCACCACCGCTCTTATAGGCCGCTTCAGCTTTGGCCGGTCTGTGAGGTCTGCGCTGTAACGCTCTGCCAGATCAGGATGATACTGATAGGCCCCGCCATCACGCAGATTGCTTTCGCCTTCCAGAACAATATCCCTCAGGCGTCCCATCTCTTCCGGCCCAAAGGTAAGCGGGCGGTGCGCGCCCATTTTCACTCCGGTCCATCCATTATCATTATGGGAGGCCGTGACCATGGCAACGCATGGCACATCAAGATCAAACTGCGCGAAATATGCCATTGGAGACATGGCAAGTCCGATATTATGCACTTTAATGCCTGCGGACATAAGCCCCGTGATCAGCGCCATTTTGATGGATGCGGAATAGCCGCGAAAATCATGGCCTGTCACAATCTCAGGGCGGACACCCAGTTCATGAATGAGCGTGCCAAGCCCTTCACCCAGCGCCTGAATGCCCTTCAGGTTGATTTCCTTTTCAAAGAGCCAGCGTGCATCATATTCACGAAAACCGGTGGGCTTGACCAGCGGCATCATTTCATAGGCCAGAGTGTTAGGCTTAAGCTGAAAAACCGGTTTCATAGACATAATTCTCCTGTGAGAACCTCAGCGGTTCTTTTCAACTCATTGAAATTTAATTTGAATTCGTGTCAGAGACACCACACGGGGCTTGATGCGCCACCCTAGTGCAGGGTGGCGACAATCAAAGAACGGTCATCGGCGAACTCGCGCGATGTCGAACCTTTAATGCTCTTGAACTCACTGGTCTTGCTGAAGTCCCGATCTTCTGCGGCTTTGAACTCGCGTTCCCAGGCAGCAATCGTGATTTCGTCCTCTGGCATAGAGAAGTAGCCGTCGGAGAAAATCTCCAGAGTCCGAACCTCATCACGTGGCAGTCTGACATCGATGATATCATCATGCATGATCAGGTCTCTGTTAAGAACAGAATAGCCAAGCGGCACATCGTTCCTGTTGGCTATGTTTTTCTGGTTCTTCAGGCCAGCCAGCAGATATCCTTCTACGGTTTTGCGGTCAGCCTGAGCGATGCCTGCCCCGTCAAGCGTTGCCAGAACCTGATCCGCCTCTTGCAAAGATAAAATGCCGTCAGTACGCGCCTGTTCCAGTCCCATAAAGGCAACCCGGCGCGTCAGCATCTCAATTTCGTCAGTTCCTTCATACTTCCCGGAAAGAATATTGAAGGCGGCGATACGTGCTTCCGTAGAAACGTCATCAATCTTTTTCAGATGACAATAGACCTGATTTCCATTGACGCGAATGCCGCTGTCACCAATGACCATGAGGCGCAATTCACTTTTGTCAAAGGCGACAGCGGCCATCGTCGTTGCCAGATTGATCTCAGAGGGAATATGGCAACTGTTCCGGGCCATCCGTTCCCGAATGGCTTCGCAAATGGCTCCGGTCTCCATATCGAAGATTTCTCCGGAGGTCGTGAGCCCGGCAACAGCAGATGCTGCCGCCGCCGCAGCTATTCTTCCCGGGCTCTCGCCAGCAATGGGTGCTGACGTTGCGCCATCAAAGACACCAATGAGGCCGGGAAGTATCAGGGATATGTCATCGCCTGGCGCACTTAAATCGCGGTATTTGGGGAGTGTGAGCGATGAGATTTTCATTTTCTTCTTTTCGTTAATGTCGTTTCAGAACAATGATCAGAGGAACGAAGATTCCTTATCATCTGCGAGCTTGAACACGGCGTAGACACAGATACCGGAGCAGACCAGAAGAATGGTCGACAGGGCAGCGGCGACACCAAACTCACCATCCAATACGGAAACGTAGATCTGAACCGGCATGGTGACAGTTCCTGAGACATACAGGATCAGTGTGGAAGACAACTCATTGATCGCTGTGATGAAGCTCATGAGTGATCCGACAATCAGACCCGGCATAATCAGGGGAACGGTGACCGTGACAAAGGCTTTCAGAGGAGAACAGCCAAGATTGATGGCGGCTTCTTCCAGCGAAGGTTTGACTTGCCTCAGATTGGTTGTTGTTGACCGAACGCCATAGGGCAGACGCCGGATAAACAGGATCATGATGATGATCAGACCTGTCCCGCTCAAATCGAACCAGCCGGTTCTGAAGGTTGTGACATAACCGATTGCCATAACAACACCGGGAACCAGATACGGCACCATCATCAGCACATCAATCACGCCAGACACAGCGTTTTCTCTGCGAACGATCAGATAGGAAATCAGACCAGAGAAGATCGCAATCATGACAACCGCAGCAAGTGCAAATCTGAAGCTGTTGAAGATCGCTTCAGGCGCATACCACAGCACACGAACATAGCTGGACAAACCAAACGCACCGGTGAACACAGGACCCTTTGTTTCAAGGAAGGATGTGTACATAACCACCAGAGTCGGCAGCATGGCAATGATCACAACGCCCAGGCAGAAGGCGTGTGCTGCAATGTTCTTCCAGCCCGTCAGCTTAAAGATAACAGGGCGGTTGGTCAGGGAAGACGCATAGCGGCGCTTGGACAGAATGTGACGCTGAATAATGAGGGCGAAGATAGAGATTGCCATCATCACAAGCGAAACAGTCACAGCCATTTTTGGCGTACCGCCCAGCTCAGATGTGTAGGCTGAGTAAGCGATGGTTGAAAGTGTTCTGAAACCACGGCCCAGAATTGCAGGCGTACCAAACTCTGCGATGGACAGAACGAAACAGATGATTGCACCGGTACTTACCGCAGGGAACACCAGTGGCAAAGTTACCTTAAAGAAGCGCTCAACCGCGTTACAGCCAAGGTTTTCCGCAGCATCCTCAAAGGACTTGTTGACGGAGGCCAGAGCTGTTTTTGTCATCAGGAAGACAAACGGGAAGAACTTCAGTGAGTACACCAAAATGATCCCTTTTGCGCCGTAGATGGTCGGTGTGGCGATGCCGATGGCCTTGAAGAAGTTGGTGATCATACCGTTTGCACCAAACATCATGATCCATGCATATGCACCGATGAATGGCGGGGAAACGAGCACCAGAATAGCCAGCGTTGAAATGAAGGTCTTCCCCCGAATTTCAAAGCGCGCTGTAAAATAGGCCAGCGGCACACCAAGAAGGCACGCCCCAAGAGTACCTGCGAAACCAACAAACAGAGAGTTATAAAGCCCCTTGATGTAATAGTTGCGCGTAAACACCTGAACGTAGTTTTCAAGTGTGAACCGCCCTGTCTCCGGGTCAAAGAAACTGACAAGGAACACACTTGCGATTGGCAGGATCAGGAGAATGGCCAGAACGGCGATTACGACAAGTGTCGTAACCGACCAGAAATCCAGCGAAAAACCAAAAAAACTGCGGGGTTTTGCTAATGCGCGCATGTCAGCCTCCGGCCAGTATCGGCATCTTCGAAGACATGCAGGTTTTCGCGACTGAACGCGAACTGAATTGGGGATCCGGCCCGAAGAGCCAGAATTTCCGGGCTGGGACGAACAGTTGCCTGAATCACAGAGCCATTTGCGTCAACGCCATGGACCTCAGCTTCTCGCCCGATAAAGCTGACCTGCTGAACCGTGCCAGGAATGGAAATCTGATCAGTTCTTGCCTGCTGACCTTCCATAATAATGGAGATATCTTCAGGCCGGATGGAAACGAGAAGGCCAGAAACATTTGTTTCTTCAATCTTTTCAGCAACCAGATGACTTCCGAGACTAACAGTACCGTCAGAATTCTTTTCTGTCTTGATGAAGTTGTTTGAGCCAACAAAGTTTGCCACAAAACGATTGGACGGATTCTTGTAAATTTCGAAAGGAGTGTCTGCCTGCTGGATAACGCCTTCATACATAACGCACACCACATCAGACATGGCCAGAGCCTCTTCCTGATCGTGGGTTACGTAAACAGTGGTCATACCCATTTCCTGCTGGATACGGCGCAGTTCTGAGCGCAGATCAACACGCAGTTTTGCATCCAGATTGGAAAGAGGCTCGTCCATAAGCATAACGGTTGGATCAACCGCAAAGGCACGGGCAAGACCGACACGCTGCTGCTGACCACCACTCAACTCGTGAGGCATGCGGTCAATAAAGGTTTCCAGCTGCGTCATGCGGAGCGCTTCATTTACGCCCTTCTCAATTTCTTGTTTGGAAGCTTTGCGCTGTTTCAGACCAAATGCAACGTTATCCCGAACGCTCAGATGCGGGAACACCGCATAGTCCTGAAACACCATGCCAACATTACGGCGGTGCGCAGGAAGATTTTCGATAGACTGGTCCCCGATGGAGATCGTGCCTGAATCCTGGAAGTGGAACCCTGCTATTGTTCTCAGCAATGTTGTCTTGCCGCACCCGCTTGGCCCAAGCAGGGTGTAAAAAGAGCCAGACTCAATTGAGATATTGATTTCTGAAAGCGCGACGACCTTACCGTATGACTTTCTGATATTAGTTATTTCAACAGATGACATGTCGACCTCTTCTTCCTTATGGGAACGCGACCAGAAGCTCTGGCCGCGCGTTTTTTTGGGGGATTATTGGAGGTCGAGGACGATGTCGCTCCACTCTTTTACGAGTCGAGCACGCTCTTTTGCAGCCCAGCCGAAGTCGTAGCCCATGGACTTAATTTCGCTCAATGGAACCAGATTTTCGTTGGAAGCCACGTCAACGCGAACAGGACGACGGCCTTCTTCAGCAACCATCTTCTGTGCTTCCTCTGAAACAACATAGTCGATGAAGCTCTTCGCATTATCTTCGTGCGGAGCCTTTGCAATCAGAGCAACAGCGTCAGGTGCAATTGCAGTACCTTCAGACGGATACACGATAGAAACAGGGCCACCGCCAAGCTTGTAACGCAGCGCAGCGTCTTCCATGGTTACACCGATTGGCAGCTCGCCATCATTTACGAAACGTGGCACCGCACCGGAGCTTCCGGACAGAACGAAGTTGGAAAGCATACCCTTGTAGATTTCCCAGCCCTTTTCTTCGGTTTCATATGTTTGAAGCACTGTTGCAAACTGAATGAAAGCCGAGCCTGATTTGTCAGCGCGAGCAGATGAAATCAGATCATCATATTCTGGCTTTGCAAGATCAGCCCAGCTGGCTGGAACTGGCAGGTCTCCCAACTGCTCTTCATTAACTGCCAGTGCAAAAACAATAGCAGTGAACGGGTTCCACATTTCACTCACTTTGAGCTCAGGAACAAGCGCAGCATCATGAACAGACTTGTAAGCTTTAAACAATTCTGGGTTGAAGTCTACGGTTGTTGCATCCACACTCCAGAGCACATCAGCAACTGGTGAAGGTGATTCTGCACGCAAGCGGTTCAGCAGCTCCCCAGAACCTGCTTTGATGATTTCCACCTTCGTTCCAGTTGCCTTCTCAAAGCCAGGTACTATTGAGTCGATGAAGTTTTGAGGGGCAGCTGTGTAAACCGTCACAACACCATCAGCGAGCGCCGTTGTAGCACCCAGCGCAAGCGCGAGAACTGCACCAGAGATTGTTGCCTTTGAAAAAATTGACATGTTTCCTCCCGGACCAGCCGATGCTTTACATCCGTGGTCTTTTATTAAATTGCGTAGTGCAAAATAAGATTGCGCTGTGATATACGAAAAATCAAGTTATTTTGCGCGGCGCAAATTAACGCAGCCAATGCTCAACGATGGAATGGTGAAGCGTGAAAGAAATCAGCAACCCAACTGCCCGCGAATTAATCATACTGCTTTTGGAGAAAGGGCCACAGCAACGGCTCGAATTATCCCGGCAGTTAGGCGTGCAACCATCCACTGTCACGCGCGTGGTCAACCAGCTTCTTGAGCAGAATTATCTGATCGAAATGCCCGACCCCGGCAAGGAAGGACGTCGCGGATTCCCGTCAAAACGGCTTTATTTAGAATCTGGTAAATTACTTTCCGCTGGAATCTTCATCAGCCCTGACCATGTGTTCTGCTGCATTGTCGACATGCTTGGCGATGTTCTGTCTGAAGCATCACATCCAATCCGGGACGCCTCCTTCGAGGCCGTCATGAAAGATGTGAGTGAGGTAATTGCAGACCACATGACGAATCTGGGGAAAAGCCCTGAGGATTTTTTGGGATGCGGCATCTCCTACCCGGGACGACATATCACTGGACCTTATCTTTCTCAGGATGCGTCATACTTGCCTAACTGGCCTCAGGTGCAGGTCAAAGATAAGCTGGCTTCCTATTTCGACATGCCTGTTTATCAACTGAACGATGCCAAATCCGCTTGCCTTGCTGAGATGCTTTTTGGCAATTGCAGAACAGAAGAGAACTTTTGTTACGTCTGGCTCGCACACGGTCTTGGTGGCGCAGCCGTGGTGGATAAACGTCTTTATCTGGGAACGAATGGCAACGCCGCCGAGTTCGGAACCCTGTATCCCAAGACAAAACCAAGACCGTCCGGGCGCGATCTGCTTCAGTTCCTCAACCAGAAAGGCATCGCTGTAGAGAAGCTTGCCGATATTTCAGGAGAGGTTCTGGAGAGCCCGCACATAGACGAGTGGTGCGAACGGGCTGAGACGCAGCTGCGCGAACTGTGTCATACCATCGCGTGTACGTATGCGCCTGAAAAGATTGCCTTTGGCGGACAATTGCCAGACCCGATATTCGCCCGGCTTCTGGAAGGTCTCAACCGCGAAATCCCGGCGGTTGGACGAGTGGTGGCAACACCGCCGAAAATTGTACGCGCTATGATGGATAAACGCCCGCAACTTGGAGCCGCCGCAGTGCCACTGTATGTGGGGACACGACACACTAACAAGTAACAGGCACGGACAGGCCGCAATTTCGCTGTCCCACAAAATATTTTAACTGGCTGGTGTGGGGGGAAAATAAAGATGCATTCCGAAAGAGTGCTCATGACCCATTCTCGCCTGTTAAAGCGTATCTCTGAAAAGTGGACACCGGTTTTCAGATAAAGATACGCAACAACAAAAGTTAAAGCAGATCAAGCGTTTCAGCTTAAACGCGAACTGCTTTAACTCATCGTTCAAAAGCCTGTCTTCGCAAATGTGTCCCACCACTCAGTATTGTGTTTGAATGGCATGAAAAAGCAACCGATCTGGAAAATGCTGGTCCACGTAAATGTCAGGCAGTATTATGCAACAAGGCCCCTTTGAGCGGCAGTTTGACACACAGCTGGCGAAGCTGCCGTGTTTAAGCGCGTTTCATTGTGGCTACAATTATAGATTTGAACAAGCTGTAAATCGATTTTGATTTGTGCCCCGCAGTCTATTTTGTAGTTATTTCCCCCTCACTAATCAGCATTGATCTATAAAGAATACAGCTCTAGATAAATATCCCGTCACCTAATCCTGAGAAAGCGCATTTTCTTAAACGAGGACTATCTAGAATTCTCAGGCATTCTTATATTCATCACTTGGTTAAAAGATCACAGATCTGAAACATTATTGCAACTCATTGAATTCGCAGAATTACTCTGCGAATAGATTTGAGAGCACGTTAAAAGTATATCTTTAAGCCAAGTCACTTCTCTGGAGAAGTCTCATGGGAAAAAGTAAAAGTATTGAACAACAAATTAAAGAAGATAAAAGAAATCAAGAATTTCTTGATGAACTCCAAAAAAAGCTGCAAGAAGACAGTGCAGCTGCTGTTGCTGAAATTGATGCAAGAGTCCAAGAATTTTATGAGGATCGACCTGAAAAGTGGGATCACTCTCCTTTTATCTTAGGAGAGCAAACTGACTACCAGTTGTCAAGTAGTTGGAGTCTCGCGAATTTGAGTGAGATCGTGAACAAAGTCGCAGACGCTGTGATGGGGACTGTTATTGGTAAGGACACTAAATTACCGGAGGGCATTGAAGCAGACCCTGATGCAAACGACGTAGCTGAAGTGGGTGGCTTCACCAAAGATATGAGGCTTATGGTTGCTACAAACTGTTTTAATCTTCTCTCTGGAATTTTGAACTCATTTGGGGCCACCAATAGTGTGATGATTAAGCAAGCAAGTCAGAACGTACCGATAGGGCAAGGGCTGCGGATATTTGCTCACGTTGCTATGCGGAATACCAAAAATAAATCATTTTTTCATGAGCAAGTCGTCAACTCTTATATGTTTGTGTTCCAGGTTGTGTATTCACTCGATGAATTTAAGCAGCAAGCAGAGCAAACACTTGTGGCGCAATATGAGCGTACTTTGAATGCATTGAATATTGCCTCAGAGAGAGTCTACAACGAATTTGTCTCTGCAAATATCACGATAGAGCAATATATGGATACCTCTGATCGCTTGGAGCTTCGGACGAAAGAAGTAATTAATAAGATTAATAGTATTAACTCTGATGCTGTCGTTACTATCATGCTGAAACAGCTGCAATGGCTGCGAACGCAAAAAATTGAATTTGGTCATAACAGCAAGATTCGGGATCGGATTGAAGCGATGATAGACAATATGCTTCCTCAGATTCATTCAACCCTGATACCTGATACAGCTTAAAAAGCAAAACCCGATCTGTACATTGTAGGCTGGTTTTTCAGATCATTACAAATGAAGCCACTGCCCCAGAAATGTGATCCTGTATGCAGTTTCTTTTGCGTGCGCTATTCGGTTTCGTATCGCACCCCTGAGGAGATCATGCAGGAACGCGGGGTTGTGGCTGATCACGACACGCCCTATCACTGAGTTGAAAAATACTCACCTTTCATTGCAGCACAGTTGCCGCACGATTAGCGCACGTTAACCTTACGGCAGCGTGGTTCAGAAATGGCGTTTGGGGCGCATAAAGAACAGGCTGCCAGGGGTTTGGCAGCCTGTTGTCAGCTGCAGGGTTTGCTCACGGCATTTTCGGGAACAAACACCTTATACAGCTTAACAGCCTATAACTTTGCCGGATCAACAGGCTGGCAGTTCTTCAGGTCTGGCGAGATGTGAACAAGCGACGATCCGTTATCCGGCGATAAAGTTGCCAGCTCTTTGGTCAGGCCCATAAGTTTTGCAGGGTTCGTAATTGCCATGCGCAGAGCTTCCTGTAGTGGTCGCTTCAAAACATGCACCACCCGCTCAACCGCTTCCATCATGGTCACATGAGCACCTGCCAGAGAGCCTTCCTGATTGATCAGCTTTCCATCGGACAGATGAATCTCCTGTCCGTAAAGAGAAAAGGAATCCGGGCCTCCAACCGTCGACATGGCATCACTCACCAAAATCATATGGTCTTCAACAGGGCGTGCACGAATTGCCAGAGACAGCATTTCATCCGCAACGTGGTGACCATCAGCAATGACAGAGCAATAGACCTCGCTGTTAATACCTGTCCCGACCGCACCCGGATCACGGTTTTGCATCTGTGACATACCGTTAAACAGATGCGTAAACAGTTGCGCTCCCTCTGCAAGAGCTGCTGCAACTTCTGCGCCTGTAGCTCCTGTATGGCCAATGGAAACCACAGCTCCCATTTGTACAAGTTCTGCGATATCGCCCGGTGCCACCCCTTCAGGTGCAACCGTTATGAGAACCGGAACATGAGCCGCAAGAAGTCTGGCAACCTGCTGCTTGGTTCTGTCGTCTAACGGGCGCACCCACTGAGGATCGTGGGTGCCTTTCCGGGCAAGACTGATATGTGGCCCTTCGATGTGAATGCCCTGAATGCCATTCTTGCCACTTGCTTCAATGATTGCATCGCATGCAGCATCCAGAACCTCCGGCGCATCCGTAATCACTGTTGGCAGACACGCTGTCGTTCCAAACTTGCGATGTCCGAGCGCCAGTTTTACCAGACCTTCCTGCGACTGGTCCGCGTTGAACAAAACGCCCCCGCCGCCATTCACCTGAATGTCAAAGAAGCCGGGTGAGACAATTCCTTCAAGATCCCTGCGGTTTGCCTCTGGCGGAACTTCGTTCAGAAAGACCAGTTCAGCAAAGGAACCTCCTTTGAACACCAGAGCTTTATCATTATGGAGCGTGTGCCCGTCAAAAACCTGAGAAGGGCACACCCACAGCACATCTTTTTCAATCCGGGATGAGGTAAACATCATGCGAGTGCCTCAGCATCTTTTAAAGCCGCAGCAGGCTGGCTTTCATCCTCGAAGAAGTAAGGTACGAGCGCCTGCTGAATTTCCGCCAGAACAAGGGCTTTAAACCAGCTGTAACCTGCCGCTTCCAAAGCTTCTGCACGCTTAACAACAGCTTTGGAGAAGAACTGTAGTTTCAGCGTCTGCGGTGCAGACCGGGCTTCCAGATCAGCAAACAACGCAATCAACGCATTTTGAACCCCGGCATTTGGCCAGTAGTATCGCACGCGATCAGCGTAACTGAAATGACGCAGAAGCTTCAGTTCGCTCCGAGACCCCTGATAGTGGGAGTGCCAGTATTTAGGCTCTGCGCACATCACCTCTTCCAAAACAGCGCTGATGGTCTGAGCGTCATGCTCAGGACACAGCCAGGAGCGCATTGCATCCAGACTATAAATTGCCTGACGATAGGCAAATGTCAGAGCAGGCCCAACCTTCTGAATTGCAAATCCCATATCCGCAAGACGCGGGAATGCTTCGTCATGCTGATAATCCGTTGAGTGCGCTTCAAACACTACGCCATCGAATTCATCCAAAACGGCACGCAGTTCAGCGCCGTCACCTTTTGGCAAATGGTCGATATGGAACGGTGAGAACTCCACGCCCGGTTGTACCACCAGTCCGCAAATCCGCTTTGCAGCTTCATCCAGACCCAGTTCAGCAAATGCTTCAAAATGCATCTGCAATGTCTTTTGTGCGCGTGCAGGAGGTGTCGGTTCAATCTGATGACCTTCGCCATCTTCGCGGGCACCACCCGGAGGCGGAACTTCAGTCCCCACAATGTAACTCAGACGAGATGGATCTGGCGCATTCTTTTCACAAACAGCCGCCAGACGTGCAGCACGCGCTGCACTAAGCTCATCACCCACCTGTCCCGGTTCACCCGCACAGCCTTCAGAGCAATCCAGATGAATTTTGGTAAAGCCCGCAGATACATAGGCTGCCATCAGAGCCTCTGCTTTTGCCATGGCTTCTTGCGCCGGAAGCGAGCGCCACGCCTGAGGTCCCAGATGGTCACCACCCAGAATGACTTGCTCAAATGACAACCCGGCCTGTTCGCAAATGCCTTTTGTGTAAGCGACAAAATCAACCGGGTTCATACCCGTATAGCCACCGTCCTGATTGACCTGATTGCTGGTTGCTTCCAACAGCAGAATGGCATTTTTTTCTTTTGCAAGCAGTGCTGATGCTAAAATCACATCCGGCTGAGCAGAACAGATTGAAGGCAACGCAACACTTACCCCCGCCCGGTTCTTGGCAATCACATTCAAAAGAGGGTTCGTCATGGGGTGGTCTCCACTGGAGTAGATTGTTGGTAGGCAGCAAGCGCAGCACCGCGTGTGCCGCTGCTGTCCCCATTTTGTGCAAGTAAAACAGCCGGTGGCTCGGTATGCGGCAGCAGCTTGCCGTCAAGCGAGGCTGTAAAGATTTCAGTGACATCAGGTATCTTTGAAAGGCCGCCAGCAAGGACGATGCATTCGGGATCGACAATGCATTGAAGCGCCGCAACCAGATCAGCCGCAATCCGCGACCAAATCTGCAAAACCTTCTGCATCTCCGGGTCGCCCTGTGCGGCACGTTCGGCAACCAGCTTCGCGCTCACGCTTTCACCCGTAACGCGCTGTGCCAGCCGGCTCATACCGGGGCCTGCCAGATAGGTTTCATAACAGCCGACGCGACCACAGCCACAGGCAAGGTACTCAAGATCACATTCTTGAATGACGTTGTTAGAGATGGCGATATGCCCGCATTCGCCGCTGGTGCCGTTCCTTGCACTCACCAGTTTTCCGTCAACGCAAAAACCAGCTCCGACCCCCGTGCCCAGCACCACTCCGTAGACCGACCGATAGGGCTGTCCTGCGCCAAGCACAGCTTCAGACAGTGCAAGGCAGTTGCAATCGTTTTCAAAAACCAGCTCCCGCCCGACCAGCTCTGTCAGATCAGCTGAAAAGCGCTTTCCGGTTGCAGGCAGGTTTGATGTGACCGCAATGCCCGTGCTGCGGGACTGATAACCGGGATGACCAATGCCTATTGGCAGGTCTTTACGCCCGGCTTGCTTCTCAAGCCATCCAACCACATTGGCCAAAGCGCTCAAAAGCTCATCATAGCTCTGCGTTGGCGTGGGAATGCGCTTGCTGACAAGGCATTGCCACTCATGGTCAAAAAGCTTTGCTTCTATCTTGGTTCCACCAAGATCAATACCACCTGCAACTGCCATATTAACCTGCAATCGGTTCGTATAGTTTCACGCCGCTCACAACACGGGTCAATGTACCCCGTCCGACAAACGGATCATCAACATTAAGATTCAGTTTGTGAGAATAAAAGATACCAAGCCACTGCGCGACCAGTACACACAGAACTGAGTTCCATACATCTGAAAGCCCCGAGGGGATTGCTACATCAGCTTCAGAACCATGCCCGACAACAGTGATAGCCAGCTCTCCGAACTGCTGTTTGATCTCTTCAGCCAGATCCAGATCATATTTGCGGGTAAAGCTGTCATTTGAGAGGAACACAAAGACTCTGGTGCCTTCAACAATGAAGGATTTCGGTCCATGCCGGAACCCGAGGCAGCTATCCCAAAGTGCAGGGATTTCACCGGCAGCCAGTTCCATAACCTTAAGCGCACTTTCACGCGCCATGAAGGTAAGAGGCCCGGAGCCAACGAACACCGTCCGTGTTGGGGTGTCTTGCCCTTTCACAAACTCCTGCATCTGCGAAAGAACAAGGCTGGCCGCCTTTGACAGCTCTTTCATATTCGCAGCCACAGTTTCGACCGGGTCATTGCTGAAGATTGCCAGAGCCGTGAGCACCATGGTTGTAAAACTGGAGGTCATGGCGAAGCCGCTGTCATGACACTCATCCGGCAACACGACCACACGCTGTTCTGCCCCACCTTTCGGACGGCGGGTCGCAAGTGCGCTTTCCTTGTTGCAGGTGATGTTCAAACGTGGAGCATTCGGGAAAAACGCATCCAGAAGATCAAGCGTTCCTATCGTTTCAGCACTGTTGCCACTGCGCCCGAAGGACACCACCAGCGGGACGGTTCCCTCTTTTTTAAAGAGCTGCGGGCAACTGACCAGATCAGTCGTTGGTACAGAAACCAGAGGTAACTTGCAGGAGGCTGCCAGACCACGACTGACCAGATCACCGATATAAGCGGAGGTTCCGGCCCCGCAGAACCAGACCTCAGTCGCACCAGAAGACGTAACCCAGTTGCGCAGGTCACTCAGGGTTCGCGACAGTTCTTCTCCCCATGCCTCCCAGATTTTCGGTTGAGCAAGGATCTCTTTGGTTGTGTTCCAGTCCATAAGCGTAGACATCAGCGGTATTCCTGAGAAATCGACTAAAGGGTTGATGTAACTTTTGCGAGGGTGGCCGGGGCATCCGGGTCCAGACCAAGGCTAAGCGTGGTTTCCAGAACCACCGAATACAAATGGAAGAGCTGAAGCGCCGCAGCCGCGACAGGCGTCAGACCTTGAGCACCAGCGTCTTTCGGGCGAATGCGGTACACTTTTGCACCTGTGCGCCCGAACCGCTCTTCTGCCAGATCAAGACTTGGCTGACCTGCCGGATCGCCCTGATCCAGAATGATGGCCGTCAATGGTTTGGTCGCCAGCTGCAACGGACCATGTAACACCTCAGAGGCGGAATAGGCTTCTGCGTGAATGGCCGCACATTCCTTCATCTTCAGGGCAAACTCCTGCGCAGCACCCAACCCGCAGCCACGACCAATCACATAAACATGCTGGCTCGTTTCCAGTGTCTGCTGAAGATCCTCGGCCCATGAACGGTCTGCATTTACGCAGTTGATCATCGCCTTGGCGGCATCCGTGCAGTGCTCATGATACTCAGGTTTGACAGCAGCCAGTAAAGCCATACCCGAAGCAAGTGTTGCAATGACGGTTTTTGTTGCTGGTACGGCCTTTTCAACGCCAGCGCCGATATCAATGCACAGGTCAGCCGCAGTTGACATAGGAGCGCTCACAGAATTCGTGATCGCAATGGCGTTGCCACCGCCATCTTTAAACCCATGCGCAGAAGATACCAGATCACCGCTGGCACCAGACTGCGAGAACAGCAGAGCCGTTGCGCTTTTAGTATCCAGCCCTTCACCAAGACTGAACACGGACGGCGGCAGGGTCGTTACCGGTTTTTTCAGCTGCGCCATCATCTCATAGGAAATCATATTCGCAGCGGCATCAGAGCTTCCGCGTGCAATCGTATAAAACGCGCTGGTGTTTTCCAGCTGCATTGCTTTGATCGCAGTGCTCAGATTCTGTTGGACGGATTTTGCGAAGACCAAACGTGCCTGCTCAATTTCTGCACGCATATAAGCGCCGAACTGTTTCATAGGGGCTGCTTCCATTCTTGTTCAAATGCCTGATCCGACAATACCTGCACTCACTCCAGATACTCTTTTGAAGATATGGGATTATCAGCTAAGTGGCATTTATTTGGTATCTCATATTCTTAACAATAAACATACCAAAATAAGCCCAAATGTCTACCGCTTAACCGTCGCTCCGTTTTTCTGCGTAGTTTCACTATTGCAAATACCTTGCGCAGATACACGAAGGCCCGCCTTCTGAAGGTAAGAAGGCGGGCCTTAGCTTGCTAATTCTAAGCTTTTGCGGAGGGGTGAATCCGCAGTGTATGTCGCTTAAACAGCAAGGTCCTTTTTGGAGAAATACCAGTCTACGTAGTCGTAACCCTCTGATTTACGGGTTTCAGCTTCCTGTGCAGTTGCAGGAGGTGGAACGATAACCTTGTCACCCGGCTGCCAGTTTTCCGGTGTTGCAACGCGGTTCGCATCAGATGTCTGCAATGCTTTAACAAGACGCAGGAACTCATCCACAGAGCGGCCATTGGTCATTGGGTAGTACACCATAGCCCGCAGGATGCCTTCAGGGTCGATAATGAAGGTTGCACGCACTGCGGAGGTGTCAGAAGCACCCGGCTGCACCATGCCGTAGGCATTGGCAACGTCCATGGAAAGGTCCGCGATGATTGGGAACGGTACATGTACGCCGAAGTTTTCTTCGATGTTGCGGGTCCATGCAATGTGTGCGTAATGGCTGTCGATGGAAAGGCCCAGCAGTTCCGTATTCAGTTCACCAAACTGATCTGCCGCTTTCGCAAAGGCGATAAACTC
Organism: uncultured Pseudovibrio sp.; assembly: GCA_947496145.1. Lineage (GTDB taxonomy): Bacteria > Pseudomonadota > Alphaproteobacteria > Rhizobiales > Stappiaceae > Pseudovibrio. The sequence goes on along the minus strand of CANMBS010000015.1, from coordinate 73,282 downwards.
GGTGGTGCACACTGGGGTGAAATCTGCTGGGTGGGAAAACAGAACCAGCCACTTACCGCGATAATCCGCAAGCGTTTTAGGGCCGTGGGTGGTTGGTGCGTTGAAATCTGGAGCTGGTTTGTTCAGTTGAGGCATTGTGCATACAGTCTCGGTCATAGTCATGATCCTTCTGGGTTGTTTTGATTTGATGACCCCACTTTACATCGTGAGAATAATCAGTAAATTTGATTTATTAGAAATCAGTGATCTATAAAACCTATGAGTTACCTACCTAGTCTTCGACAACTTGAATTCCTCGTCGCTCTTTCCGAGGAAGAACACTTTGGCCGCGCTGCGGAAAAATGCCATGTGAGCCAGTCTGCCCTCAGCACAGCACTTAAAGAGCTGGAGTTGCAGTTGGGCGTGGTGTTTGCAGAACGCACCAAACGATCCGTAGTGATGACCCCCATTGGACGTCAACTTGCTGATAACGCGAGACGAATCCTGCTTGATGCCAAAGCCTTCGTGGATTTTGCACAAGCCAACTCTCAGTTTTTGGCAGGTGAATTGAAATTGGGGGTGATTCCCACCATCGGGCCATATCTTCTGCCCCGGATCATGCCAAAACTGCGGCGAAAATTTCCTGATTTGCGTTTGTTCATTCGCGAAGGAAAGACCAATGAGCTGCTGCATGGAGTGCACAACGGACATTTGGATGTGCTGATGCTTGCACTGCCCTATGAAATTGGCGACCTGACCACATATCCACTGATGGAGGATAACTACAAACTGGCAGTAAGCCTTGACCATCCATTTGCAGACCGGGCGCGTGTCAGCGGAGATGATCTGGACAAGATGCAAATGATGCTGCTGGAAAAAGGACACTGCCTGCAACGGCATGCGCTTTCTGCCTTTTCTCCCATCGGGCCAATTCAGGATACCTCTTTTGAGGCCACCAGCCTGTCTACGCTGGTCGGAATGGTCTCGGAAGGGCTGGGCACAACCTTGCTTCCCGACATGGCGATCAATGCTGGATTGACGGACCAGTTTGACGTTGCCCTCGTTGATCTGGACAAGGCCTATCCACGCAAAATTGTACTGGCCTGGCGTAAGAGCTCGCCGCGAGCGGAAGAACTGGAGCAACTGGGAGCAGCGATCAAACATTTGATAGGGAATAGAAACGTAATACCAGAAACTTAAGAAAGGGGCGGGACCATGGCGCAAGAGGGTGCCATGATCCCGCTAGCGGGGCGAACCGCTAGGAGCTTTTTGCGATCAGAGATTGCATCACATACACAAGAATGGTGCTGCCAACGCCGCCTGCCACTCCAATAGACAACAGAACAATCAGATCAATCGGACCACCCATATCTTTCATGCCAGATGAGGTGATCGCAAAGACAAACCAGATGGAAGCAACTGCACCAATGGGCGCAAGCAGCTCTGCGCGCAAAAACGGAACGGCTTTAACGTGACGGTCACGCAGCACGACCCACAAAAACGCAAGCGTAATCACAGCGGCAACGGCCACCAGTGCCCAGAACAGGCCAACGCCGAAGACTTCTTCAAACACGGCCAGCAATGTATCAAATGTCAGATCTTTCATGAGAGAGCTCCTTTATGCACGGCCACGCAACATGGCGTTATAGGTGGCTTTGAGGGCAATTTCCTTCATCAGCCATGAGATCCAAAGCTCTTCCAGTGGCGCGATGATGCCGGGGAACGATGGTGTGAGATTGTTGTTGTAATCAAACTCCACCAGCATGGCGCGGCCCACACGAGTGATGAGCGGACAGGAGGTGTACCCGTTATAAGTTTGGGTGGCTTCCTTGCCAAAAATCTGAGCAATAAGCTGGTCTTCAACCACTGGCACTTGCCACTTTACGCTGGCGGCGGTTTTGCCTTTTGGAACACCTGCAATATCGCCAACCGCGAAAATCTCAGAGTAACGCACATGGCGCAGCGTGTATTTGTCTACTTCCGCCCAGCCCTGATTTGCCCACTTTCCGGTTTGCCATGCAAGATCTGAGAAGCGGACAGGGTCCGGCGCAACCATTGGCGGGATCACATTGATGAAGTCGTAAGGAAGGTCCTTACGCCCATCCGGTGTGTTGAATGTGGCCAGCTTCTTACCCGGATCAATCGCCACCATCACATGGTCGTAGTCAGTTTCGAAGCCTCTTTCATCAAACAGCATGCGCACTTTCTCGTTCACAATAGGAACGGAGAAAAGAGACTTTGAATGAGCGGCATAATGAATTTTGACCTTGCCGCGCGTATCCTTTTTGCGAGCGTAGTCATCCGTCAGGAAAGTGTATTTAAGCGGAGCACCTGCACATTTCATCTCTGTAGCAGGGCGGGTAAACAAGCCTATGCCGCCCTTATCAGTAAAGGCATCCATGGCTTGCCATGTCTTTTCAGCATGCTCCGGGCCAGCATAGACTGCACCGATACCATCCTTGCCGACGAGGCCCAGATCCATACCTTCAATGGAGTTGAAATCCAGCTTCAGGCCGGTCGCAAGAATAAGGTAGTCATAGGTTACTTTCGTACCGCTGGCAGTGGTAATTTTTTTGGCTACCGGGTCCACTTCACTGGCGTATTCCTCAATCCACTTTATGGTGTCAGGCAACCATTGTTCTGTTTTTGAAACAGAATACTCAGCAGGCTTAAGGCCAGCTGCAATCAGGGTAAAGCCCGGTTGGTAGAGGTGCCGCTTGCGACCATCAACAATGGTAATTGTTGCATTCGGCATACGCTCTGACAAACGGTTGGCAAGGGCTGTGCCCGCTGCGCCAGAACCAAGAATTACAATATTTGCTTTGGTTTTCAGGCTTTCAGCCTGAGCACCGGGTCGCGTTACAGCAAGAGCTGAACCGCTCGCCGCCAGAGCTAAAAAGCCTCGGCGACTCATATTGGGGAGTAACATTTTTTTGTCTTCAGGTTTTATCATCTAGTTGAATCAGGAGTATCAAAGAAGCGGTTATCCTCTTGCATTTCCAACCACATAGCGTTGACCACAGCGAATAATCCGGCGAGGGGAAGACCAAGCATCCAAGCGAAATACCACATGACTTCAGTCCTTTCTCAGTAGAGGCTCTCAGAGTTCTCGGTCACATCTTTTTCCGTCACCTTGCCCCACAGCACTTTGTAGACCCATGTGGTGTACATCAGGATGAGCGGCATAAAGATCAGCGTTGCGATCAGCATGACGAACAGGGTTTGGTGAGAAGAAGATGCATCCCAGACCGTAAGGGAGGATGACGGGTTGATGCTCGATGGCAGGATGAAGGGGAACATAGTCAGCCCGACGGAGGAGATCATGCCAAAGATTGCCAGTTTCGAACTCAGGAAAGTCAGCCCTTCACGACGCGCTCTCATGCCGACCCAGACACCTGCCGTTCCAAGGAAGCCAAGTGCCGGGGCAATCACAATCCACGGACGTTCAGAATAGGCGCTGAGCCAACTACCACCCATTTTCACTTCAGAAAGCAGCGGATTAGACGGGCCCATGGTGTCAGCGGAGTTGATAAAAGAAAACGCATCCACACCAAGTGCAAGCCACAGACCTGCCAGTGCATAAAGAAGGATCGTGATCAACGCGGCCCAGCTCCCAAATCGCTGCGCACGTGAGGCAACAGCCCCTTCGGTTTTCAGCACCAGCCAGGCCGCTCCATGCATGACCAGCATAGCAACAGAGACAAAGCCGACCAGCAAGGCAAACGGGTTAAGAAGACCGAAGAAACCACCCGTATAAACCGGGATCAGCAAGTCTTCAGTCAGGTAAAACGGAACACCCTGCAAGACATTGCCAACGGCAACACCAAAGATCAGAGCTGGCACGAAACCGCCAATAAACAGCGCGTAGTCCCAGTTCTGGCGCCAGCGCAAACTGTCATTTTTAGAGCGATATTTGAAGGCAACAGGACGCAGGATCAGCGCCGCAAGCACAACAAACATGGCCAGATAAAAACCGGAGAAGCTCACCGCATAAAGGGGCGGCCAGGCAGCGAAGATGGCACCGCCACCAAGAACAAACCACACCTGATTGCCTTCCCAGACCGGGCCAATGGTGTTGATTGCCAAACGGCGTTCCACGTCAGTTTTTGCAACGAAGGGCAGAAGGGCACCAACCCCCATGTCAAACCCGTCCGTAGCAGCAAAACCGATGAGCAGGACACCCAGTAACACCCACCAGATGATGCGCAGGAGTTCCAGATCTATGAGTTCGTAGAGGATCATAGCAGGGCCTCCGCTTTATCTGAGGTGGTTTGAGCTGCTTTCAGCTTGTCACGGCGTTTGAACCAGTCTTGTGTTGCTTTGGTATCCATGTACGGCCCTTTGCGGATGTATTTGACCATCAGGCCCATCTCGATGACGAAAAGGACGGAATAGAAAACAACAAAGCCAACCAGAGTGATAACCAGATCGGTTATGCCAAGGCGCGACACAGACAGTGCTGTAGGCAAGATGCCGTCCACGGTCCACGGCTGGCGGCCCATCTCAGCAACAACCCAGCCCAGCTCAGCAGCAATCCATGGCGCCGGGATCATGACAACCGCAAGGCGCAGCGCCCATTTGGGAAAGCGCATGCCTTTCACTGAGGCATGAATGAAGAAGTAAGCCATGGTTGCGATGAAGAGGAAGCCCAGACCAACCATGATGCGGAACGACCAGAACAGCAGGCCAACAGGCGGCACGGTGTCGTTAGCAGCAGCCCGAATTTGAGCTTCGGTCGCTTTGCGCGGGTCTTCCTGATACCGCTTCAATAGCAACGCAAACCCAAGATCAGCGCTATGTTCTTCAAAGGTTTGAGTGACGCTCTGTGGTGCCTGATCCTTTTTCTCGCGGATCGTCATCAAGGCATCATAAGCGATCAGACCGGAGCGGATGCGCTCTTCAGCTTCGTTGACCAGCTCTTGAATACCCGGAATTTCAGCCTGCAAGGAACGAGTGCCAATAAGGCCCATAACGTACGGAACATGAAGGGCATAGTGAGTTTCACGAGTTTCCGCATCCGGGATGCCAACAAGCGTAAACGACGCGGGCGCTTCCTCTGTCTCCCACATGGCTTCAATAGCCGCCATCTTCATTTTCTGAGAGTGGGCTGCTGAGTACCCGGACTCATCACCCAGCACCACGACGGAAAGTGCAGCTGCAAGGCCAAAGCTGGCAGCAACTGTGAGAGAACGGCGGGCAAGTTCGTAATGACGGCCTTTGAGCAGATACCAGGCAGAAATGCCTATGACGAAAACAGAGGCGGTTACATAACCCGCCGAAACTGTGTGCACAAACTTGGCCTGTGCGACTTCGTTGAACATGACGTCATAGAAGCTGGTCATTTCCATGCGCATGGTCATAGGGTTGAATTCTGCACCAACCGGGTTTTGCATCCAGCCGTTTGCGATGAGAATCCAGAGTGCGGAAAAGTTGGAGCCAATCGCCACTAGCCATGCAACAACAAGGTGTTGCACCTTTGTCAGCTTGTCCCAGCCAAAGAAAAACAGACCGACAAAGGTTGCTTCGAGGAAGAAGGCCATAAGGCCCTCGATGGCCAATGGGGCCCCGAAGATATCGCCGACGTAATGACTGTAATAACTCCAGTTCATACCAAACTGGAATTCCATGGTGATGCCTGTGGCAACGCCGATGGCAAAATTGATTCCGAACAGTGTTCCCCAAAACTTTGTCATCTCGCGCCAGACCGGACGATTGGTCATGACGTAGACGGTTTCCATGATCGCAACAAGGATCGAAAGACCCAGTGTCAGCGGCACGAAAAGAAAGTGATAGAGGGCTGTCATTGCGAACTGAAGACGCGACAGTTCTACGATTCCCAGCTCCATAACGGTAGCTCCTGAGTGCACAGATTTAAAGTGTATTTGAAATGTACCTTTTACCTGTTTGTGAACCTCAGGTTGCTATCGATCCTTGATCTAAATCAAAAATATATGGTTTTTTAGAATTGCCTTAAACTATCATATGCCTATTTACCCAATCTTTCTCAGTAGTTCTGTGGGAAGCGATTAAAATCGCAGCGTCAGGTAAGAACGATGAAACATTCTCTAAAACTTTAGTCGACAGCTCGCTTTCCAGCCCTTCAGTCGGCTCATCCATTAGTAAAATTTGTGGGTTCCGAGCTAAGACTCGGGCCAGTGCAAGTCTGCGTCGTTCACCACCGGAAAGGTTACATCCAGCTTCTCCGATGTTTCCATGCAGGCCACCAAGGCGCTTTACAACACCGTCCAGAGCAACCACTGAAATGATTTGCAAGGCTTCTGCTTCAGTTAGATCTGGCGTACTCAATTGCAGGTTTTCAAGCACTGTTCCTTGCAGCAAAAAGCTGCGTTGTGGGAGCATTGCAATTGTGTTGCGGAGTTGCTCTTCGCTGAAGGACGAGAGCGGCTTGCCAAGCAGCTCAATTTCACCCGATTGCGGCCTGAGAAGACCAGCAGCCAAATTGAGAAAAGTGCTTTTACCTCCGCCACTTGGGCTGATGAGGGCAACTCGTTCGCCAGCATACAAGTCCAGTGAAACGTGCTCAAGGATTGGCCGTGAGTTTGTCTTGCTGTTACGGCGGAAAGTCAAGTCCCTGACGCGCATAACCGGAGCGGGCAAGCTCGCAGACGCGACGTTTACGTCAGCACTCCGAACTTCCTTAACCTCTTGATTTTCATAGATATCCTGCATCCTGCCTGCGGCGTATTTCATTCGTCCATACTCAGCGACAGTCTTGCGAAGCGGGTGGATAACTTCTGCCATGGTGAGAGAGGCGAAGATCGCAAAAGCGAGGCTGGCGATTGTAATCGCTTCTGTCTGAAGGGCTTTTAAACCGATGGCGAGAACACTGCTTGTTGTGAGGAGGGCAGTAAGCTGGATGAGGGTGGAGGCCAGTCGTTCAGTTGAGGCGACCCGGTTTTGCCGTGCTCGGAGCTTGCCTTCAGTGGTGATAGCTCTATTTTTGCGCGCCTCCAGCTGGCCGAAAACAATCAGGTCTGTGTGAGTCTGTTGCAGCTCAAGTGCTTGACTTCGCAAGGTTTGTAGCAATTGCTCTGCACGAGCAGCAGGCCCGGCAGATCGCGGAAGGCAGGTGAATAACACCAGTGCAGCACCAGCCAAGCTTACTGCGATTGCGCAAAGGGCGATAGCTGGTGTCGCAAGCCACCAAAGACTAGCAAAAGCAACGGGATAGTAGAAAAGTGCTGCCAAAAACGGGATGGCAAGGCGCAGCAGAATACCGTCCAGAGCCTCCACATCAGTTGTCATTCTGTTGAGCGCAACGCTCCCTCTAAGCTTTTCTGTTTGCTCATGATTTCGCCTCAGCAACACGTCAAGCAGATGCACGCGGAAGGTTGCCAGAGAGCGAAGTGTGGCGTTGTGAGTCGTAAGACGTTCGCCATAACGGGCGGCGGCGCGGCCAAGGGCGAGGAAGCGGATGGCGGCGCTGGGGCGGAAAACATCGAAACCAATCCCTATCCCGGCAAGCCCTGCGATCCCGGTTGCCGTTATAAACCAACCAGATAGCCCGAGTAATGCGAAGCTTGCGAGGAGGACGAGGAGAGAAAGAGCGAGACCAAGTGAAAACGCCCGTACATTTTGGCGAAGAGAAATTACTATTATTTTCAGAAGGTTATGCATAGCTCTTCTCCAGAGACAAAGTCGCGTTCATGGCGCTGGCAAGCTTATTATCGTGCGTTGCAATGATGACGGTGCACCCTTGTGATGCACAGTTCAGAAGAGCCTGTTTGATAAGGTCTGCGGTTTCCTCATCCAGATCGGCAGTTGGTTCATCTGCAAGAAGAACAGGCCGGTGCGAGCAAATGGCTCTGGCGATCATCATCCGGCGGGCCTCACCACCAGACAAGCCTGCACCATCTTCCCCCAGCAGCGTCATCAACCCATCAGGCAGGCGGTCGATTATGTGAGCAGCTTCAATGCGTTGCAAAGCCTCAGGCAGATACCGCTGCACATGTTCCGGCGAGCTGCCAAGGCTGAGATTGTCCGCCAGCGTCCCTCTTTGAAACTGAGGGAACTGAGGTATCCATGCAATCTGAGAGCGCCAGAGATTTCCGTTGGTGGCATCCAGCGGGAAATCATTAATGAGGATATCCCCGCTGGTTGGGGGGACTAATCCTGCCAGTAAGGCGAGTAACGTGGATTTGCCGCTCCCGCTCGGGCCCGTAATTGCAAGAGATGTCCCCGGTTGGATCGTTGTATCTGGATATGTGATTGCGCAGGTTTCATTGAAACGGATGGAAAGCCCATGCAGTTGGATGAGGGGATTACGAAGCGCGTCTGCGGGGATAGACCTTACCGCACACCACTCCTGTGTGGCAGGCCCCACGAAGGATTGAGTCTGCGCCTCGGTAAAATCCTCCAGCTCCACCATAAGCGCCTGTGCTGTCGCCTTGTCATGCCATGCGGCAGCTAAGTCTCTGAGGGGCTGGAAAAAATCGGGTGCAATCAGCAGAAGGAAAACACCTTCAAAAATTGTGAGCGGTGTGGTGTAGGCCCCAAAATTCAACTCCCCAAGTAGAGAAAACCCCACATAAACAGCCATCATGGCAACGCCGAGAGCTGCAAAAAGCTCCAGCACCGTAGATGACAGAAAGGCAATGCTCAGCACTTTCAGTGTCTTCGTGTGCAGCGCCTGTGCCTTGTCTGCGAAAGCTTCAGTGGTGTGCTGCTGTGCGCCAAGCAACCGGATGTCTTGCAGCGCCCGCAATCGGTCAAGCAGCAACACATTGAGACTGCTGACTTCTTTCAGTTGTGCCTCGCTGGCATCTTGCGCCGCATAGCCAACCAGCGCCATAAACACCGGAATAAGCGGCCCGCCGATAAGCAGAATAAGGCCGGCAACCCAGGAATGCCAAAAGGATATGCCAAGAATAATCAGTGGCATAACCATGGTGCGCCGATAAGCTGCATGGTAGCTGGTCAGGTACGGGTAAAGGGCATTCAGTTTTTCCGCAAACAGCGATGTAAACTGTGCTGACGGTGGTCTCGCGGCAGAAAATGGTGAAATACTGATGATTTTTTCCAGCAAGGTACGGCGCAGGTCTGCCACAGATTCATCTGCTGCTTTATAAGCCCAGTATTCAGCCAGATGATTGAGTGCAATACGCACCAAACCAGCACCAGCAAAGAGGATAAGATTGGTAAGGTGTGAGGATAAATCCGCCCCGGTTGCATAGTCAGCTACAAGCCCGGCAATGCTCGCAGCCTGCACCAACCATAAGGCTGAAGAGAGAATTGATATTGTCGCAGAATGACTTAGTTGCTTTTGTGCGGATCGTGAAAGAAGTTTGCGCTGGATTTGCGTTGCTTTGCGTTTTTCAGGTGTTTTTTGCGTTGATTGTGTCATTTGGCTGGACTGAGTAATCCTGTGGTGCTCTTGTAAGCATCTCCAGTCCTGTGACTGCTGCGGGATTGTCTTGAAAGAGCGCTGGGGGATGGGTGGTTATGATCGACGTGATAACATGTATTTTAGAGATATCTTTTTTACATGAGCACATTTTCACCTGATCCTTGTCAAGTTCAGATGCTGTGAAATAAGGTAGATAAGGGCGACTACGGACAAAAGGCCGCAACTTAACGGGAGATAAAATGCGACTCACCACTCGGACAAATCTTGCTATGCGTACACTCATGTGCCTCGCCGTGAATGATGGCAAGCTGGTACGTAAATCTGAGATCGCTAAATCCTGCGGGGCCTCGGAAAATCATCTGGCACAGGTGATCAATGCGCTGGCGCAAAACGGATACATTTCAACATTGCGCGGGCGCAGTGGTGGGCTGCGGCTTAGCCGGGATGCACATGAAATTTCGGTTGGCTCAGTCTTTCGCTGCTTTGAAGCAGACCTGCCCTTTGCAGAGTGTTTTGAAAACGGCGAGATTAAATGCCCTATCTCACCTTGCTGCCGGTTGCAGACCACACTTAAACGAGCACTGGCTGCCTTTTACGGTGTGCTTGATACAGTCACCCTCGTGGATCTGGTGGATGGCAACACCGAGTTGCATGACATCCTCAGCCTCTCAGACCCGGTAATTGCAATGCTTGGCACCACCAGAGCAGCGCCTGAAGCGAAGATGCAAGCGTGAGTTTTGGGATAAGCGGTATGAAACAGAGTTGGAACATATCGTTCTAACTCTGTTTTTCATCAGTGACCAAGTGACATTAGCCGCCGTAGCTGCGTCCACTGCTGCGCGAGCTGCTGCTGCTTGATCGGGAGCCAAAGCCACCACGGGAAGCAACAGAGGTGCGGGTCTGCACTTTTGATGGTTTAGGCAGTTTTGCCGTTGCTTTTTTTGGAATGCGAGCAGACCGACCGCCTGATGACAAATCGAGATCGAGAACATGTCCGCCACCTGTATAAAAATGGCGGCGCTCACGATCAGGATAAAGCGGGCGAACGCGATACTTCCAGTCAGACAAGCCTTGCGTAGCATTGGCAATAAAGTATCCAGCCGCGAGAGGAACAAAGTAGCTGATGGCGGAGCTATTATCCTCATGCACCGGAACACATGTATACTGCCCGTGTTGGTCTTCACAAAGGCGGCGGCTATCATAGCGCGGTGCGGAGGTCTTGTCCGCTTCCTTTGCAACATTAAAGGCTACCGTGCATTCGTTCATGCTGTATTGCTCAGCAGAAACGCATTGCTTCTTGTCGATAAAAACCTGTCCGTCCGCTTGTTCTTCCGTCTGACCACAAGCAGCGAGTGACACGCCGGCGGTTGCCATGAGGACGAGTTTTAGAGGTCCTGAACGTTTCATCTGGTTTCCCCCAAGGCTCAGTAGGTCATGCAAGCGGCATTCAAAAGTCCGACGCTGATGGAAACACCACCAAGGTGGATGCCAATTGCGGTTTCACCCTTTTCAATCCTGTGGGACACTTTTGGATAAAACGCGCGGAACACAAGGAAAGTGACAATTTGCAGGATGCCTGCAACAACACCCCAGACAGCAAAATCAATCAGACCAACAGAGTTTGCAGCAGCACTGGCAATTGGAATGGAAAAACCAAGCACAGCACCCGTGAGCGAAAGCGATGCGGCACTGTTGTTTTCTTTAATAAGCGCCATTTCTTTGTGTGGTGTCACCAGCTTGTAAATGGTTACAAACACCACAAGCATTAAAATAGCGACAGCAAAATAGGCAAGAAAGGGCACTAAGCCGAATAGAGAATCCTGAAGTTCAGCCAAAACGGCCTCCATATAACTTATGTATTTAATTCATGTTGTGAAAGGCTGCGACCGAGCATGTAGGCCACACTGCGCTCACCGGAACCTTCCGCCTCTTCCATGTTGATCAGAAGCATTTCGTCTTTGCCGTCGCTCAACTCTCTCGCAAACAGCATAGCGGTTTGGAAGATTTTACGTTTGGACTTGCCAGACTCGTCCTCACTGATGGTCTCCCAGTACTGCATGGGCTCTTCTGGCTGGTCTGAGCTGTCAAACCACGCCCGTTCAAACACCACATTCCCTTCCGGGCCGGGCAGGGAAAAGGTTGTCTGGCAAATGGAACGGCGAATATCATGCCACTGCTGGTCTGTGCTGGGGTACTTTACGTCGTAGTAGGACCACAGCATGATCTCATCGACACGCTCATCCTTGATCCCGTCGCCGCCCTGAATTTGCAACAGTACACTGTCATCATCAGGGTAGAAGCGGTGCAGGTGAGACTGTTCGCCCAGATCACTATGGCCCTGAGCAACAATTGAAAATGTAAGCTGCGGCACTTCAATCAGACTGTCTTTGGGCAACAGTTTTACAGAGATGCTGTCAACGGTCACCGCCCGGCCAATTGTTATGCCAAGCATTTCAGGCAGTTTGTCTTCACTGCTGGATTTACGCCAGAACTTCAGCATCAAGCTTCTCCATTAAACGAGCCCATGCGTCTGGCTCAATGCGCTGCTGAGCCACGTAATAAACGGTTGTGCCGCCCGGCAGATCACGCGGGAACGGCTTGAAGGCCACATCTTCTGCACCATCCTGCCCGATGGCAAGCAGCACTGCATCAACAGAAAGAAGCTGATTTTCAACCTCCGCCGTCAGATAGCCGTGCGCAGCTTCAAGAACACCGGAATAGATGGTGGCATTATGCGTTGCGCTGCTGAGCGCCATGATCACACGGCTGGCACCGGGGTCCTGTGCGGCACGCACAAGCGTTTCGGTTGCGCGGGAAACCACGGCTTCCACATGCGCCAGCTTCGTAGCACGGCGGGCGGTGTCGCGGTCACCAAAGTAGGCGGCAACATGCACGTCCCCGGAAAGCTCACGGATTGCAAGACAGGTGTTGAACGTTTCAGCGTCACTGTCGGTGTAAACGATAATCTTTTCCGCATGCTCCACCGCAGCCCGTCGCAGGGTTTCCAGCGTATCAAGCCGGTCACCGCGCACAAAGCGGACGCCTTCAGGAACCGTAATGTCAGCGGAGGTGGCAAGCAGTACAATCTTTGTATCGTTGTCTCTGCCCGCAATCAGATCCGTGATCATGCGCTCGGTTCTGTCACTGTGATACCCTATGATGACTGTGGCACCCGTGAGGCTTTTGAAGCTACCTCTGCCATCTATCATGCGTCTTACCCCCTGGATGAGAGAGCTGGTGAGCTTGCTCAACACAGCCGTAAAAATAAGTAGTGCTCCGGGCACAAACCAGATTGCCGAAATGAGGCGGCCAGCTTCTGTTGCCGGCGATAAATCACCATAACCCACAGTAGAGGCTGTGGTTGAGGCAAAATACAGGAACACGACCGGATCAGAGGTTAGTTCTGTTTCTCCAGCCCATACAAACAATGCCCATGAAATGAGCAGGTATGCGCCGATCAGCGAAAACAAGATCCATAAACGCAACTCGATGAGATGATCATAAAACCTGGAATAGATCCGCTGAATAACCGGCACTGCAAAACTTCCTGATCCGTACGCACACTCACATAATACTTTGGGAAATGTGCGTTGGGCTATTGAAATAAACTCCGTGAGTAATAGGTAATTACGTTGACTTGGTGAAGAGGGAAAAGCAATTATTCGCAATTAATACGAGAAATTTTAGTTCCCTGCACCAGCAACTAGGGGTAGTAAACTGATTAGGACTCGCATCTTATAGCCCCTTTAACCTCGCACGGTTTTGGATTGGAGAATTGATAATGGCTCAGCCGGTTAGCCAGTGGACTGCATCGAGTTTGCTGGATGCATTAAAAGCTTCGGCAGATATCTCTGGAGAGATGGATTTCGTCGCAGCACCTGAGGCGCAAGACGTTTTTGAAGTTCACATGAAGGGCGCGGGTGATATCGTTCTTTTTGTGGTTGTCAGCCCCGCACAAATCACCACCACCACCGTTTTGTGGGAGCGTGATGCGCTGGAAGACCCTGAAGCGTTTGAAGCACTCATGCTGCGTTCTCACCGCACTCTCATGCCATTGAGCGCGCTGTCCATCGATAAGATCGGTGACCGCGAATACCATGAGCTGTTCGGCACCATGTCTTCGACCTCGTCTCTTCCTGAAATCATTGAGGAGTTCAGAGTAATCGCAGAAAACGCAATCGAGCTGGCCCGCGAGCTGGGTCCAAAAGCCAACGCATAATCAGGAGGCATCTATGAGCATTTGGGGCAAACTGTTTTCTGCGGTAAAGGGCCACGCCAATAACGCGGTGGAGAGCATTCAGGATTCCAACCTGATGGTGATCCTTGAGCAGGAAATTCGCGAAGCAAAGGACGCCATCGGCAAAGCCAAGAGCGAACGCTCGCGCATGACTGCAAACAGAGTACTGAAAGAGCGCTCCGTTGCTGAGCTGGAAAGCGAAGTGCAGCGCCGCACTGAGGCTGCCCGTACGGCAAAAGGGTCCGGCGATGAAGCGCTGGCTGTTGAGATCATTGAGAGCATTCTCAAGCTTAAGGAAAAAGCGAATTCTGAGCAGGAACTGGCCGATCAGTACAAAGCCACTGAGGAAAAGATGGATGCATCTATCCGTCAGTCGCAAAGCCGTATTGAGAACCTGAACCGCAAGATCGAAAGCACCAAGGCAACCGAAGCGTTGATTCAGGCGCAAAAAGCCTCCTCCACCAGCACAGTGGCCTCCAACGGCAAGCTGGCAAGCGCGGTGGACAGTCTGGACCGCCTTGAAAAACGTCAGGCCCATCAGCAGGCCATGCTGGAAGCAGCCGAACAGGAAGCGCGTGTTGACAGCGGTGCAGACCTTGAAGCGAAGATCAAACGTCTTGAAAGTCCGGGACAGGGCGACGTGCAGAAACTTCTTGAAGCCCTGTAAGCACCTGAGCTGATTTATGAAACGAATATTGTTGCCTGAGCGCTCCGACTGGAAACAACAGGCAGAAGCGCTAGGCTTCAATTTTCACAGTATGTACGGCGAACCCTACTGGGATGAGAGCCGTGCATACCAGTTCACGCTTAAGCAGATTGAAGATGATCTGGAAGACGTGACCGAAGAGATTTACGGCCTGTGTCTGCAACTCGTCGACAAGGCCGTTCAGAGCGAGCAAATGATGCGTGCGCTCCAGATTCCAGAAAAATACTGGGATTGGATCGCGCAGTCATGGAAAAAGTCCGAGCCTGCACTTTATGGGCGGTTTGATCTTCTTTACAACGGCAGCGGCCCGGCAAAGATGCTGGAGTTTAACGCCGACACGCCAACCTCTCTTTATGAAACCGGCTTCTTCCAGTGGAACTGGCTGGAAGACCAGCTCGCCCGTGGCGGGATACCGCAGCAGGCTGACCAGTTTAACTCTTTGCAGGACAAGCTGATCAACCGCCTCTCGGAAATTCTGGAGCCGGGAGATCACCTGCACCTTTCCTGCGTGAAGGATGCCGTTGAAGACCGCGCAACCGTGCGTTACCTGCAAGACTGTGCCCGTCAGGCCGGGCTTCAGGACCACTTTGTCTACATCGAAGATATCGGCGTGGACGAGCAGTTCCGGTTTGCCGATCAGGAAGAGTATGTGATTGAGACCCTCTTCAAGCTCTATCCTTACGAAGACATGTTCCGCGAAGCCTACGGTCCCATCCTGCCCAAAACCAGCATGCGCCTCATAGAGCCGCCGTGGAAAGCCATCCTGTCCAACAAAGGCATGCTCCCGCTGCTCTGGGACATGTTCAAAGGCCACCCGAACCTGCTGCCCGCCTACTTTGAACAGGACGCCGACAAGAGCGACCTGACAAGCCGTTATGTGAGAAAGCCCATCTTCAGCCGGGAAGGGGCCAACATCTCCATCATGGAGGGAACGCAGGTGACAGAAGAAGCGCAGGGCCCTTACGGCACAGAGGGCTTTGTCCAGCAAGCCTACTGCCCGGTGCCTCAGTTCGGTGACGACTTCACCGTGATCGGCTCATGGGTCATCGGCGAAGAACCCGCAGGCATAGGCATCCGCGAAGACCGCTCCCAGATCACCAAGGACCTCTCCCGCTTCATCCCCCACTTCATCTGCGATTAAGTGCGAAGAATAACTGCCAAACTTAAACACCGGCTGTCACAACTTTGCCTGAGAACAAAGCGTTTTTACCACTCGCTTCTAACTTAAACGAGCACAGGCAAAGCCAACCAGTTGTTGGGGGAGGGTAATAAAGATTGGTGCTGTCAATCATATGGACATTCGTGGAGCCAGCACTGCTATCAAGATCAGTTCCCAAAGGCCTGCCTGGTTTCACCGGCGGAATTGCTGATAAACACTGATCCACTTACCAAACTCTTCGGGCAAGTCGCGCCATTGTGCGCCGGTTCTGGCAATCCAGAATATCCCATCAAGAACACGGCGGTGATCCTTAATGCATATCTCTGAAAAGTGGACACCGGTTTTCAGATAAAGATACGCAAAAATAATAACTAAAGCAGATCAAGCGTTTCAGCTTAAACGCGAACTGCTTTAGGTTTGCGACCACCCCGTCCCCGTATTGCACGAACAAACTGCTCAAAGAAGGCCCATTCTTCATCTGCCATCAATTGCTGCGCCAAGATAGTCTCCTCAAAAACTACCTTGAATCACAAATTTACGGACTTGTGAAACCTGTTTGTAAACAGGACCTGGTCTCTGTATCTTTATGGGTGTCAGTTGCAACGGATATTATGCTTGGAAAAAGAGGCATGTGAGTGCCTGAGAAACGTTAGGGCATGGCATTCCGATTGCGCTGCTATGAGGTGAATATGGCAGGAACATCGCGACTATTTGTAAGTTGCCCGCATCGCTTGAAACCATCTGCAGAGCTAAAAGGCAGAAAACACAGTACTGAGATCACAAGCTATCCTCTATGGGATATTTGTAGCAAGATTCAATACGCGATTGCTATTGAGGTGAGCAGGAGCTCCTCCAATATACCCAGTCGCATTCGAAACTATATTACCTACAACCCACTCGGCAGAGTCCCGTTTCTCTGAAGTTTGGCTCGGGCTTGTTTAAAGTATTTTTCGGCGGAGCAAACATCAATGCCGCAGCGCATGCTCATCTGTTCATAGATATCTTTACGTTTTACGCCAGGTGCACGCGCAAACATTAAGCTCACAATTTCTTGCTCACGTGGTGTCAAGGCTGCGGAGCAGACATCCAGATTACTGGTGGCTGGATGTGGAATGAACCTAACAAATTCTAATTGATTAGTTTTGTGGATTAAGTCTTTGAATGTGTTTCGTGTTAGTCCAACCTTGCTCGCATACCCGATAACACCAAGTTGTTGGCAGGCCCTCGCCTCCTGGTCACAATCATTAGCTGTGATCACTATATGCTTAGAGTTGGATGAGTAGGCAACGATATCAGCTATCATCGCTAACCTGCTCGACATTGATGCGGAAGCGGCTTCAGACAAGCCTGGCTCAATCGAAATTAAGTCGAAAGACATCTTAGAAAGCAAGTTTTCAGCTAAATGAGGTGATTGAACGCCAAACACTAAACAGGTATCAAAGATAAACTTGAACTCTGTTATCATTGCCTGGCGCATCAAATCTTGATTATCAATAACTAATATTCTTCTGAACTTTGAATTTATTGTCATTGAACACTCGTAGATCAAAATATATATTTTATTACGTTAATAACTCTAAGGCATGGCAGTCAATTCTTATTTATGTATACTTTATGGCTACATTTATATTAGTGAAATATATTAAGTGTTAGCTATTTGCAGTATGAGTTTACCTTTATTCTTCCCGGAGAACAGATCGTTGAGGATTTCAGGGAAATCTTCGAGGCGGGCGGTTCTCACATCTTCTTTGAAGATAAGTTGCCCAGAGTGATGCCAAGCTTGTAATTTTTCTACCGCCATATGGAGTTGTGATACATAATCGGACATTACAAAACCTTGCAATCGGATACGATTAGCGATCAATGATGAGATGTTAGCAAGTCTGGTCGGCCGTCCTGACATGCTGGAAATCATGCCACAAAGCGGAATGCGGCCAAACACTTTCATAAATGGCAAAATGCTGTCTAAAGTTCTGCCTGCCACATTATCAAAGTAAATATCGATCTTCTCCGGGCAGATATCGTGTAATCTTTCTACGATTATTTCAGATTTATAGTTTATCGCGGCGTCAAATCCTAGAACATCAGTGGTGTATTTGCATTTTTCTTCACTTCCGACAATTCCGATGACACGGCAGCCAAGATTTTTAGCAATTTGCCCGGCTATTGAGCCGACTGCTCCAGCCGCAGCTGAAACAACAACAGTATCACCGCTCTTGGGACGCCCAATATCCACCATGCCAAAGTAAGCGGTAATGCCTGGCATGCCTAACCCACCGAGCCAGGAAGGAGGAGCGGCAATCTCAGGATTAACTTTTCTCATCTGGAACCCATCAGAAATGGCATAGGTTTGAACGTTTAACATGCCAGTGGCGATATCGCCGACTGAGTAGGAAGGGTGACGACTTGCTTCGACTCGGCCAACTGTTAAACTCCGCATAGGTTCCCCAAGCTGGACGGGAGGAAAGTAAGACTCCCGATCCTGCATCCAGCCGCGCATGGCAGGATCGATTGAGATGTACTCATTTCGAACCAGAAACTGGCCGTCTTCTAACTCGGGAATTTCGGCCTCTGTGAGACAAAAGTCGCCCTTGCAGACTGCCCCGGATGGCCTGCGTTGCAAGCAGAGCTGTTGATTTAAGGTCACTTGGTACGCACTCCTGTTAATATTTATTTGCTTAAAAATTGGCCCGCTAAGTCGTCGCAATTGCGGAAAGTTGTGCGAGTCTATTCGCCTGACTTCTGGCTATTCGCGCCGTATTCTGTTGGGCCTGATAATTGCTGTTTTCGAGCAAGATCTTCTCAAAGCGACAGATGTGGTTATCGATATCGGTCACATGCTTGTGTAACCACGCGTCATTGAAGATGGTGTCCATGTACTTCGTTCCCGCATCGCAGGCGAACG
Source organism: uncultured Pseudovibrio sp. (assembly GCA_947496145.1). Classification (GTDB taxonomy): domain Bacteria; phylum Pseudomonadota; class Alphaproteobacteria; order Rhizobiales; family Stappiaceae; genus Pseudovibrio. The sequence continues at coordinate 54,929 of CANMBS010000015.1, read as the reverse complement.
TGACGACACGAGCTCCTTTAGGTGCACTTATGCAATAGCAAATTGCCTCATAAATACTGCCTCCGGCAGACCCGCCCACCATCAGGCCATATAGTCTGGCCAGGACACGACAAGCCGCAAAAGCGTTGGCGTCACTAACTTTCCGGCCATCATCGACAACGTCATAGTCAACAACCAGTCCCACACTGGCTCCGTCAGGTGTACCCGTTCCTGACTGCAGGTAATTGTGGGCTGGTCCTCCGAAAATGATGCTTCCCTCTGGTTCAACTCCAATTATCTGCAAATCGGGGATTCTCTCCCGAAGAGCTCTGGCGGTTCCACAAAGTGAGCCACCTGTTCCGATTGCGCTGATCAGGCAAGTGATATCAGGGCCCAGTTCGCTAATCAGCTCTTCCGCAAGATTACGATATCCCTCTGGATTTGCAGGATTGTCATGTTGAGCCATGCAGTAGGTATATTCATCGTCCTCAGCAAGCTTGTGAGCAAGTTCCTCTCGGTCTGCTGTCAGCAGTTTCCCCTCTTCGGAACCGACCAGAATAACATCCCCACCGTATGCTCGCACTGCATCCATTTTTTCAGAGGCTGCATGTCCATCCATAACTGCACTGAACTTGTGCCCTCGCTCCGAACTGAGCATCGATAAGGCGGTGGCCGTGTTGCCAGAAGACGATTCAACAATGTTCAACCCCTGAAACACGTCAGCCTGGTGTTCTGCTGCATTGATCATGCTTAACGCCATCCGATCCTTCATGGACCCGCATGGATTAAACATCTCCAGTTTGATGAAGAGCTTGACGGCACCACCCTGAAAATCAATTTGTAAGAGGGGGGTATTGCCGATCAGCTCTGACATTGTCTTTACGATCATGATGCAATGAAACTCTCAGCATTGACTGCCGTATCAAGCTGGCAGATGGTTTGTGTATCATAGAAGAAAACAGCGAGTTTTTGAGGCAGTTCTATCCGATGAAAGCTGCTTTCATTCATGTCCATTTGGTAACCTGCGGTGTTGTGCAGATAGATCAAATCCCCGGGCTGAGGCACCGACTTGAAGTGGACCACACGCCAGCGAACCACGTCGCATTCAAGGCAAGATCGGCCAACCAGTACACAAGCAGCTGGTCCTTGTTCCGGCTCTGCGGTTTGAGGTATGTGGAGAGGCAAGGGCAAAAAGTCTGAACCGAACCAGTTTTCAGCAAGTGAAAAACTCATGCCGTCCAAAACAACAAGATTCACACCATTTTGAGCTTGTTTTGTGCCAATAACACGAAACAGAGTGCCGCCACATTGATCTGTAAGCGCACGCCCCGGCTCAAGTATTAGTTTGAGTTTCAGTTCATCGACAATATTCTGATTAGAGTCTCTGGAGAGTATTTCTTTTACAATATGCGCCGCATGACGCTCTCCCGAAACCTTTGTATGGTAAGGATAGTTGCTGGGTCGACTGCGTCCTTGCCATGTTGGTATTTCATCTGCATCACCAACTGAAGCGGCTTTGGGTAGATACGAAAGAGAAAACCCACCACCAATGCTGAGACTGTTACTGATGATACCCCGGCTTAAGAGCTTACGCATCAGGCTAAGTGCTTCTGTTGCTGCTTCCACTCTTTCATGACTATCGTATCCAGACAGGTGAAAGGATAAACCCTCTAGGGGAATTCCTGAGACTGCCAGCTGGTTTGCGGCGGCGAGCAGGTCTTGTGCCTTGAGACCAAATCTGGAATCAGGTTGATTGGCTGGAAGTAATCTTAAAACAACTCTGGCTTGCGTTCCTACTGTCGCTTTGAGTGAGACAACGCGGTTGAGTTCGCATTCACTATCAATGTTTATCGGGATTTCGTGGGCTATGCAGGTGGTCAGATCGCGAATCGGCTTATCCGGACCAGTGAAGGAAATCCGCTTACAAGGAACAAGGGATTGCATGGCTGACATCAACTCTTGCCAGCTGGATACATCCATTCCCAGTCCAGCGATGGCGTAGGCTGTTGTCAAAGCGTCGCTTTTACAAGCCTTCATACCAAAACGGATATCAGTATCCGGATAGGTGGAACTTAATGCCCCTCGCCAACGTTTTCCATTTTCCAAAGCGATTTGCGGAAAAAGCAAGTTTAACGGTGAGCCAAAACAATGGACCCATTCTGCCAGTTTCTGCCTCTGCTTAAGTAAAGCTTTAATGCGTGAATCAATGGCTGGCTGATAAGCAAGTTGCGAGGAAAACTGTTCACTCTCAGGAAAGCACCCGAAGTTGGTGTGCCCCGTGCTTTCATCAGCTGGCAAACTATCGGGTGTTGAAAGCATCAATTCAGTCATGCGTCAGGCCCTGCTGCAGATCTGCGATGGAGTAATGCGGGATATCAATGGTTTTCAGCAGGAGATGCCGGGTTGTCTTGTATGCCAAAAGTTCTCCAGTCAAACCCGCCGTCATAACATCTTCAGGGGTAAGTTCTTTCTGGCCTGCCCAGCTGGTCAACCGCAGGTGGGGGTTATCATAATCTGTTAAAAAGCAAGGCACCTGCTGTAATCCAAGCTGGAGCGCAGACCAAAGACGGTGGTGTCCGTCCATAACGATAAAATGGTTCTTTTCGATCAAAAGCGGTACTGACCAGACCCCTTGTGATTTAATCTGCTCTGCCAGAGATCTTGCTCTGTAGATATTGATTGCTTCTGTTGCACGCAGCTTTTCTGGAGAGAGCAGCTGAAAACTCAAGAGGGCGTCATGAGATGTGCCAGCAGATGGATGATTAGGGTGGTTGCTGCAAACGTCAATATTCATTGATTACCCTTCAATATCCCGGATTTGAGATGCAAAACCAGTGATCGCCCCCCAAAATGCTCATCAGGTTCGGTTTAGTGCTTTCCCAAACGATACCTTTCTCGGATGCAAAAAAAAGGGATGGTGTCACCCCTTTCTAATTCAGGATCTAACATTCAATAATTCAATCATCGCTAGTCAGAACATGCCATGTAGCACCAGTTGGATGCGTTGATCTGAGGAGGACTCACTCAGTAACAATGCGGGTTAGGGTGAATAAATGCATGATTATAGAGTAGTTTTTCATTGAAGTTGGTGAAGTGGAGGATGTGGATGTCAGATAATTTGGATGTGCTGAAGCAAATAGCGGCTGATGTTCTGTATATTGATGATTTATCAGATATTATCGATGATGCACCTTTGGGTAATCATGGATTTAGCTCTATAGACTATATTGATCTTTGCTTTGAGCTAAAGACAAAGGTATCTGACAAAATTACCCCCGAAAACCTCTGGCCCTTCGATGCAATGGTGACCAAAGAAGAGTACTTCAATGGTGACAAGTGGACAGATGCAGGGTGGAAGCAAGTCTGCGATCTCTTGGAGATTGATCCCGGTTCAAATCCCATGATGCCAAATGAGCTCGTTGCATTTTTCACTCCTGCCGTGCTGTCCAGGCGCGTTGCCCAGATTATGAACGGGTGAGCTGTGTCTGAAATCGCAATTACCGGAGGCGGGTTGTTTTGTGGTCGGTTGAAGACGCAAAATATTCCAGACCAACTGTCATCTGACCCACAGATGTCACTTGCAGTCGAACCTGATATGCTTCGCGCAGACATACGCAAAATAGTGCGTAAGCTGGCCCGAGAAGATCGATCCATTCTTACAGAACCTTCTGCGTTGTCTCTGAAAAGCGCGATGGATGCCTTTGAAATTGCAGAGAGCCTCTCTCCAATTGAGGAGGACCAGCGAGAAAACATGGCAGTTTACACCAGCGCTGAACGTGACCGTGAGTTTCCAGCAGAACTATGGCAACTGGTGCATAACAGTGGTCGCGAAACCAAGCCTGACGTAGAAGAGGTCCTCTCAGAGATTGGGAAGTTGCGAGGAGCTGTCCACCCACTGGCCCTTTTCAAAAAACTGCCGACTAATGCACTCTATCACATTTCCAAATACTTCAACTTACGGGGCGGCGGTTATCCATTTCAGCGCATGTCTCTTGGTGGGATGTGTATGCTGGAAGAAGCTGCTGCCAAGATATCTCGCGGTCAGATTCAGGGGGCCGTGTTAAGTGCTTATGGCAATATGGGTAGTCTGGATAACAGGTTAGCCTTCACCAAAATGGGATTGGTTCGTGACAAGGACCATAATGATGGCATCGTACCAGGTGCAGGTGCTGCATCAGTGATCATGGAACCTCTGGCACAGGTTGAAGCGCGCAGAGCTCAACCACTGGCGATTATAAGAAAGGTCCGTAGTCGGTACAGCGATAAAATGCATGCAAACTCAGAGGACTGGGTCGATTTTTATCGTCAGACATTTGCAGATCTTGAAGGAGCCTCCCCGATTGTAATTCGGTATGATAACGGCATTGCAGAAGCGGGTGAAGCTGAGCAAGCCGCGATTGATCAGTTTTTCAATAGCGCTTTGACGTTCTCCTACAAGAAATACGTTGGCTACACCGGCCAGCCCAACAACCTCATTGATCTTGTTTTTTCTCTTTTTGACCCAGCAGTTCCTCTGGATCGACCTGTCATTCTTAATGGTGTCGGATCCTCAACCGGACTGGGCGCAATGCTCTTTGAAAAGCAAAATGAAGCGATTCCTCTAGCGAAGGAGGCGGCGTAATAGCTCATGATAAAGCGAGATGATATTGTTATCAGCGCATTTGGCTGCGTAACGCCGATTGGCTCAAGCTATGACGAAATAGAATGCGCGCTCAAAGACGGGCATTCCGGTATCCGAGAAATCAAAAAATATGATACTGGCTCCTTCAAAAGTAAGTACGCTTTCATTCCTGAACTAGGCAATGAGAAGATTAGATGGCCACATCGGGGGCGGCCCGTCATTGGCGACAGCCTTTACACCCGAACCGCTCTGAAGTCCCTTAAAGCTCACCCCGGCTACGCACTTGAGCAGTATGATCCTGCAAGAATCGGGTGTTATCTGGGTGTTGATGAGCCCGTTGCTGATATCGTGCAAACCATCACCTGCGTAGTGGAGGGAGAGCCGAACGCCACCAGTCTTGATGAACGCGCAGCGGTGATGGAACGGTATTTCCGCGTTAGTGATTTTCTCAATTACTCACCCGTCACTGCATTAAGGCAAGTTCGCGAAGCAATAGAGTTTTCTGGCCCGGCCTTCTGTCATGTCGGACTATGTTCTGCATCATTACAAGCGATCGGATCAGGCTTTCATGCATTACAGGATGGCCGTTTGGATGCTGTGATCGTTGGTGGTGTGACCGCCAAAATTTCACCGGAACACCTGATCGGTCTGGAGGCAGCTGATGTGATCGCCACTGATGAAACCGTTGCGCCGGAAGAACGCTCCCGACCCTTTGACCAATGGCGCTCAGGCTATGTCCCTGCTGAAGGCGCTGTCTTCTTTGTGCTCGAAAGAAGAAGTGAAGTTGAACAGCGCGCGGCCAAACCATTGCTGAAAGTTCTTGGTTACGGTTCAAGTCTGAATGCCCAGCATATTGTTAAGCCTCACAGTGACTCACTTGACATGGTCTTATCCATGCGAAGAGCCATCAAAGATTCAGGCATTACGCCCGATGAAATCAACCTTGTGAATGCGCATGGCACATCAACGCAACTAAATGACTTACACGAGTCCAAGGCGATCAATGATGTGTTTGATCACCGAGTTCCTGTAACTGCAAACAAATCATTACATGGACACATGATCGCAGCGGCTGGCGCGATGGAAACACTGAATACTTTGATCTCCTCTCAAGAAGGGTTTGTACCGGGAACCATAAACCTCAAGAGCCAGGATCCCAGATGCGATGTTGATGTGGTCAGTGAAAGCAGGGAAATGAGCGAACAAACAATTCTGAAGAACTCCTTCGGGATGGGGGGACTCGCTGCAACTGTGATCTTTCAATCCTGCGCAGCTTAAGCTCCCCCTTCGCTCCGTTGAGCTAAAATGAGGAATGATCCGTGATAGCACATTCAAAGTTCGATACTGAAAAATTTAACAGGATGATAAGCGCTTATCGCGACAGGGGAATGCCGGGCAATTATCCTGAGGTTTCTGACTATAATGAGTTTTGTGCAAACTACCCGTTATCTGAGCGAGACAATCTGCGTGCCATGAGTGAACATGTGGTTGATCAGCAAGAGTTTGCAGACTGCTATGTTGTTTCAACCTCCGGAACCACTCATGCACCACTCATGCTCATAAACCGCATCTGGCAGGATGCTTCAGATGATATGTATCCAAAGCAGTTCTTTGATTATCTCATGGAACATGTTTTTGCCCCGGGAGATGTTGTTGCAAACCTTTGCTTTCCCGGTGGTTTAGGCTTGCTCTACGAAGGCATGTGCAAAGTTATGGAGCCGATGGGGGTCACCATTCTACCCATCGGGCGAATGGACTCATTTACCAACGATCATACTCACTTCGGACTGTTCAAGCGTCTTGGGTTGAACACACTGGTCGGCTCACCATCAAGCATCATTGCGTTTGCCAAAACCGTCCAGAAACTCAACATTGACCTTCCAATAAAGAAGTTGGTTTTTTCTGCGGAAAGCTTTCATCCTTCGAAACGCAATCTTGTGAAGAGCATCTGGCCGGAAGCTCAGTTTTATAGCCTCTATGGGGCTACGGAGTTCGGGTTGGCATGCGTTGGTCACCCCTCCCTTTCGTCTGGCAATCATTACCTGTTTGAGGACTGGTTTTTTCTGGAAGCGGATGAGGATGATAATCTTTATGTCACGGACCTGAAAGGCCCGCTTATTCCCATAATTCGCTACAAAATTGGTGATCGGGGCTCGCTGGTTGCCGGAGAGGATGGGAGCACACAACTTGTGCTTGGAGGTCGTTGTGACAGCTCCTTCAACTTTGCCGGGGCCTTGCTCAAGTATGAAGCTATTTGTGAAATTATTAGATCCGTTCCCCACCCGGAAATGTCAGGAAGTGCGGAAATCCAACTGCAATTGCACAGCACTGAAGATGGCAGAGATGTGCTTTCGGTGGTTCTTGACCATGAGTTTCCAGCGGATGGTGAGATCAGTCGAAGCATCTGGGACGTAGTCCATTCCATGAGGGATATCCGGGAGGATGTTGGCCGTGGAGTGGTTGAACTGAGAGTGCGCGACCGCGCCAGCATTCATGTAACAAATCGTTCCAAACGCCCGGACATAGTTGATTTTCGTGACAGAGAAACCATTGGTTCAGAGGTGGTAAACGCATGATTCAGGTGACGCCTTTCCATAAAGACCGCTTCAACCAGATGGTGCGGGTTTACAATGAAACAGGACGTATGCCTGAGCTTCCTCAGGTTAACTCTTTTGAGGAGCTGCAGGCCAGATATCCGCCCAGCACCAAAGACGACCTGCGCAAGACCAGCGAAGCATTTATCAAAAATGGTCACTTCAAGGGTGGGTATATCATCAGTACGTCCGGTACTACCTCGTCCCCTTTGGTCCTGGGCCACAGAATTTGGGGAGATGTTTCAGAGGGTACCTATGCATACCAGTTGATGAGTTATCTCATGCGCAATGTGTTTACACCTGAAGATACTGTCGCGAACCTATACACACCAGGTGGATTGGGGGTCTTGTACGAGGGGTCAAACCGGTTTTTGGAGCCAATTCGCGCAACAATCCTGCCAGTAGGTCAGCTACAGTCCGTCGGCTCTGATCCCTTCTATTTCCAACTCTTTGAAAATCTTGGCCTGAACACGGTTATGGGAGCTCCTTCGAGTATTGTGCAGTTCGCTCAGCAGGCACTAAAGCATGATATTGAACTGGATGTTCGCAAGATCGTCTACACAGGTGAGCACTTCTACCCGGCCAAGCAAGCTTTGATTGCAAAAATCTGGCCGGATGCGACTTATTTCAGCATGTTTGGTGCCGTTGAATATGGTTTTGCCGGAGTGAGCACACCTTCAATGCCCACAGGTGTTCATGAGCTTTTCGACGATTGGTACATCTTCGAGACGGATGAAGACGGCAATGTCCTTGTGACGGACCTGACAGGACCCGAAATTCCCGTTATTCGCTATATGATTGGTGATAAAGGAAAACTTGTGCCGCCTTATAAAGAAGGGGCTGGTCATGGCCTTATTTTGGGCGATCGTTCTCACACAAGCTTTAACATTGCAGGTAATGCGGTTGGTTTTGATCGGATCAAACGCAGCGTAGGTCAGGCTTTGGGCTGGACAGACAGGTTGCAGATTATTCTCAATACGGATGATCAGGGTCGCGATGTCCTTACACTTGCGCTGGATGCCGATTGCTCACAGGACCACGCCAAATTGGCAAAAGCCCACGAAGCGCTTGATGCAATCAACGAAATTGCCGAGGGGATTGAACGGGGAACAGTTCTGACACAGGTCGTTGGTCGTGAGGGACTGGTCATGAACTGGAGGACAAAAGCAAATCCAATTATTGACCATCGTCGTGAGGCACAATTTGATTATGCTTGAGATCCTGCGCAATACACCTCACTGGGTGTACACGGTTTATACTGTTGTTCTGTATTTCGGTCTCTCCTCCTGCTTTGAGGAACAGAGCCGCCTCCGCCACTTGTTGGGCATTCCGGCTATTATTGTTGTGATCTCTATTGTATTGGCCACTTACAATAATGGATTTGTGCTTCGTGTTCTTGGGGGCTGGACACTGGGTATCCTGATCGCAACAGCATTAGCTTATTGGTTTACTCAAGGAGCGGCTTCCCGGCTGCGCCTTGATGGAGACTATCTGATCATCCCAGGCGGATTAAGTGTGCTGGTGGTCAGCGGGGCTGGGTTTCTGGTCAAATACTGGTTTGGTTATGCTTCGGCCTCCGGAGCTGACTGGACCCGGCTCCCGTCGTTTCTGATGTGGGACAGCATGACCTCAGGGCTCATTGTGGGTTTCTTCGTTGGTCGGGGCCTGTCTCATTTCACCACTGCAAAACAACTCGAAACCATGTCGGGGCAGGAAACTTTCTCATGACAGCTGATGATGTTCTCGACACAACCTGTCGCCACTATCTCGACCTGTGCCCCTTTGCTGACCAGCAGGAGGGTGAAACGGACCTGAGTATCCCGCTGGATATGTCACGAGGACAAAAACTTTGTGATCAATATGGTGAATTCACCATTGTCATCGAACTGCTCAATCAGCTGGCAGTGCAAGCCGTCCGAAGGGCTTTTCGGGACAAGGGAAGAGCCAACCAGCGGTATATTCCGGCAAGCATACGAGGGATAAAGCTGGAGGGCTTACAGGAGACTAAACGACTCCTCGCAAAAGCCACTCAGGTTGGCACTTTCTATCAAGTTCACCTGCAAGGTGAACGTATTGACAAAAGTTTGACGGACTTTGGTGGGATCATCATTGTGGCCTGTGTAGAAGAGGACCAGCAATGATTAGTATTGCAAAGCCTTTTATCATCTGGGCTGCCTACCCTGCATTGATCAATTATTTTGAGGGCGATTATGTGCTTGCCGCATTCGCCTGTCTGGCCTTGATCATTACTGTAAGCTTTGACAACCTGCGCCGAGGCTTTGTTATAGACTGGACAGCTGTTGCCTTCTTCGTCACCGTGCCGTTGCTGGATTACATGCTGGGTGGATCGTGGCTTTTCGCCCGTCCCCTGATCCTCATCTCAGCCATTTACACTCTGGTTGCAGCAGGATCTTTGTTCATTGGCAGACCATACACACTGCAATATGCACGTGAACGCACGCCAGAGGAGTTCTGGTCAGAAGGCAGCTTTCTCACGATCAACTACCACTTGACGTTCATGTGGACGCTGATCTTTCTTGCTAGCTTTATCCTGTCGGCACTTGCGGTTTACCTCCCTGACTATTGGCCAGTTTTTGTTTTAGTGCGCAACAGCTTGATTGCCATTGGTCTTGTCGTTCCAGATCAGTATCCCGATTATTTTCTGCGAAAGAAGGCTGGCTCAGATGTATGATGGACAGCAGGAACTTTTTACACTTCTTTGGAAGAAGAACCCGGAACCAATGGTTATCACAGTTGGTTTTCAAGTCAGTGACGGGGCCGATCTCTTTCAAATTCATTTCCCCAGGATGCCTATAGTTCCAGGAGCTTGCCTGCTTGGGTTGGTACTGGATCAAGCTGAAGAATGGCAATCTGCCAAGTATAGAGTTGTTTCAGTTAAGCGTGCGAATTTTGGTTTTCCGGTCACTCCCGGCACAAGATTACAGCTGGAGCTGCGTCTTGAGGAACTGTCTGTAAATGGGCAGTTCAACCTGTTCTTTCGCTATTCGAATGCCAGTGGCCAAAGTTCGCAGGGCTCTCTCATTTTAGCCGAGCACAGATTGGAAGCAGCATGACAGATTTTGCCATTGTGACGGGCGGTACGCGAGGGATTGGCCGCCAGATTTCTGAAACTTTTGTTAAGCAAAATATTGACGTGATCGCAACTTACCTCTCGAACAGCGAGGCAGCGCGTGAACTGGAAGAGCAGTGGGAAGGACGAATTACAACTGTAAAGATTGATGGCGCTGATTATGAAGCAGTAGAAACCTTTCGCAGCAGTATCGCAAATCGCGGCACCCCGTTAATCCTCGTCAATAATGCAGGTATTGTGGAAGATGGCCTCCTCCTTCAAGGGGGGCGTGAACGCATTGCAAAGATGATGGCGAACAACTTTATGGGCGCTGTTAATTTTACGCATGCTTTTCTGGATGACATGATTGCCAGACGTCAGGGAAACATTATCTGTCTGTCCTCTAGTGCCGCTCACAAAGTGAAGCCGGGAAACAGCGCATATGGGTGTTCCAAGGTCGCCATTGAACGCTTTTGCAAAGGGTTGGCTAAAGAGGCCGCGCGTTTCAATGTTTATGTCAATTGCGTCTCTCCGGGCTTTGTTGAAACCGAGCTTTTCCAGTCTTTTGCCGGTCCCAAAAAAAGGGAGATTCTGCTTGAAATCCCAACACGCAAAGCGCTTTCCGCCGATGAGGTAGCTCGTGTAACAGTTGATCTGGCAACAAGGCGAACGCACACCACGGGCTCGGTGTTTATTGTTGGCAATGGAGAGCAGGCTTAAGAAAACCATGGATGCTCTTTTCGATATAACCTCGCCAGCTCGGGGCTCGGTTGATTGGCTGAGCACATATTGCAACCGGATCGGTTGGCAGTCATTGCAGATTAATGGAGTTGAAGACCTTTCCGAGATCTTTCTGGCTCACATCACCAGTTTTCCATTCGACATGATGGACTATTTCCTCGGTACAGCTCCAACAGTTGATCTTGATGCCATCCTGAATAAGTTTTTGCTCAAAGGACGAGGTGGTGGTTGCTCCCAGCACAATGCGATGCTGCACAGTATGTTAGGAAAGCTGGGTGTTCCATCCCAACTCGGCATGGCCCGAATTGACCGTGCAGATGGAGCACCGAGTCCGCGTGCCCACATGGTCATATTTGTGGAAATGGAAGGGCAGTCCTGGTTGTGTGATGCGGGGTATGGCGTGCTGGGTCCCGCTCAACCTGTGTTGATTAAAACTGATCTTGTACAGCAACTTGGGGCGTTTGACTTCAAAGTTTTAAAGGGATCAGGCGAGTTTTATACTCTGGCGCGCCGTTCAAGACAGGTCTGGAAGCCGATCTATAAGTTTGACCTGCGCACCTATGACTTACAAGATTTTGGTCCTGCAAATTTTTATAACTCCCTGTCGCCGGAGTCACAGTTCACTCAGAACCTTATTGTCAGTCGACCCAACCTGACTGGTGGCCTGATGATCCGCAATAACGCTTTGATTAAAATCGATGGAACCACTCAAACGCGTCAGCGCATAACCACACGCGAGCATCTGGTGGCACTGCTTAAAACACACTTCGATATTGTTTTGGAGAAGGAAGATTTCATCCACTCCCCGCCGGGATTACCAATCCTGGAGACTGTCAGATGAACACCGGTAATGACCCTGTCTGGTATATTTTCTTTCCGGCAGAAACACCCGTTTATAACGCTGACGGACGCATGAAGCATGTTGCACAGGTGCCAGACGATCACAGGTCGTTTTTGGGGCGTGTTCTGGTAAAGCCCGCAGATTACGCCGTTTGTCTGAAAACCCACCTCACCTGTTGGATGCGTACTATCGCTGCCCCCGATGGCTACCGAGCCGTCATTGCAGCCTGCGACTTTCGATCCCTCATTCCTGTTCCAATAGGAGAGATACCATGTCGACCTGCCTTCTGACCAATCCTGTCGTCAACCACAATATGCTTGCTAAGTATCTCATTTCCCGGGGGGTTGAATGTTATGCCTATATCGACATGGATCAGGTCAACAAGTTGCCTCCCAGTGTTAAAAGTCGGGGGCGAGATTTTGATGCGGACCTCTACACTGACGTTTTCATGAGCTGGGATGAACTCCCGCCGCCAAACGAATGCCCGTTTCACGCTGTTATTGCTGGCGGAGAGCTTGGCGTTGAGTGTGCAGACCAGATTAGTAGTTACTACGGTTTGCCGGGGAATGACCCTGAAACGATTGACTACCGGCGTGATAAGCAGGCCATGCAGCAATGCCTTGCCAAAGCAGGTCTTCCCAACATTTCCAGTATCAGCATCAGCCCTGAAACCAAGCTCTCTCAGATCCGGGAGAAGCTTGGGGATGGCCCATATATTCTCAAACCCCATGATGCCGCAGGAGGAGAGTCTCTTCACTATTGCGAAGATCTTGCAGCTCTAAAATCATCAATCGCTGATCTGGACTGGGGAGCACTCAACTGCACATGGAAGCAGAATGACCGGTTTGTCGTGCAAAAATACGTTTCAGGTCTCGAATACGTTGTCGATCTTGTCGCACGGGATGGTGAAACAGTCGTCGCTGCGATCAGTCGTTATATCCGGCTTTCAGATCTGGGGCACTGGGCCTATCCCAATGTTAAGCGCTTTCTGGTTATGGAAGACCCCGCAGACCCGAAGTTCGAGAGACTCATTGCACAGGCAGGTGCCTGTTGTCACGCGCTTGGCCTGCGTCAGGGCACAGCTCATATGGAATTTATTGCTGGTGAGCAAGGCTGTTTTATGGTTGAGGTTGGGGCTCGCCTGCATGGTTCCTTGTCGCCGAAGCTTTTTGCCGAATGCTACGAAAATGATTTGCTCGGGTCTCTTTATGAAGCCTACTTTGTCGATGACGTTCCGCTGCGTTCTGGTCGCCTTTGTAAGTACGGGCTGCGATCCTTTATTGTTGCCGAAGAAGAAGGCGTTCTGGATGCGATGGAGCCTGCTCAGATGGAGCGTATCCGCTCAAATTCCAGTTTGATCGACAATTCCTTTACTTTTCAGGAGGGCGATATGTTCCCACCCACCCGGGATGAGGTACACACGCCTGCCAGTGGTTTTTTCGCCAACACGTGCCTCCAGCAGCTTTTTGAAGATGTATGGGACTACGACTTTATTCTCAACCAGCATTTTAATGGAAAACAATACGAGATCGGCAAATTAGCTGACTGGGTAAATGCGCCGACAAAAATTTCTGTCCCCTCAAAGGCCCTCGACAGTCTTGGAGAACTGCAATGAATATTCATCAGAAAACATCTATTTCCTTTTCACAGTTATTGGAAGACGCCCAAAAGATCGCAAGCCTTGCACGCAATCTTCAGGACGTGACGGAGCGTGAGCGTCGTGTTCCTGACGAGATTATTGCGGCCCTGATGGAGAGTGGTCTGATGCAAGTGCGCCAACCGAAATGTTGGGGCGGCAGCGGCTTAGGGGCGGCAGAGCACTATCAGCTTGTTGAAATCCTCTCCAAAGGCTGTGCCTCAACCGGCTGGGTCTATGCAGTTCTGGCAGGCCATGCCGATGACCTCGCCAGCCAGTTCTCACCGCAAGCACAGGAAGATGTTTGGGGCGATGATCCAGAAGCGCTTGCCTCCTCCTCATTTTTTCCCAAGGGGTGGGCCGAGCCGACAAAAGAAGGATATGTGCTGAATGGTGAGTTCCCGTTCTCCAGCGGTTGCGATCATTCTGCCTGGGCGATTGTGGGAAGCATAGCACCCGACAATGACATAGGTCCGGGACCACGTTTATTTTTGGTGCCAATGAAAGATCTGCGCATCAAAGATGACTGGTTCACACGCGGCCTCGCTGGAACCGGTAGTAAGTCGCTGGTGGCGGAAAGTGTCCTTGTCCCCCGTTACAGAACTGCTCCGTTTCCAATGATGGTCGGATCAACCGCCCCCTTCTCGCAAAACTCTGTTCTTGTAGGCGCTGCAAGAGGAATTCTGGAGGATTTTATCGCCTTCCATCAAGAGCAGCAGACTGAAGGAGAGGACCGGCCTGTGGGGGGAGAGCTTCTTCAGATCCTTGTTGGCACCTGCTGGTCTGAAATTGACGCTGCGTGGCAGCTTATTCAAAGCGATGTGGATGCAACCGAAGTCCACCTGAAACGCGGCGAGAGTGTGCCTCGCCATGTTGCTATTCGCAATCGTGCTCATAATACATTGATTACAAAGCTTGTTTTGTCTGCGCTGGACCGACTTTATGCAGCATCCGGCAGCAGCATTTTATTCGAAAATTCTCCAGGCGGGCGACTTTATCAGGATGTAAAAGCTGGTGCGCAGCACGTTGCTGTTAACCAGACATCCGGTGCGCGGGATGCTGGCTTTATGCTCCTCAATCCAGACAGGCCGTGGACTTATCCATTGCCTTCCTAAGTATGAAACACAGATCGATTTGGAAATCGAAAGGGGAGACAAGTGCAATATAAACTCTTTGGACGTACTGGATTGCGTGTTTCAGAGCTGGCATTAGGGGCACTTAATTTTGGTCGGCGATGGCAGCACGGAGCCCAAATTGAAGACGCAAAGGTAATGCTGGACGCCTACGCGGATAAAGGGGGAAATTTCATAGATACTTCAGATAGCTACCAATATGGCGAATCTGAAGAGTACCTTGGTCAGCTTCTCGAAGGGAGGCGGGATGAATTTGTGTTAGCTACCAAATTTTCCCAGTGGGCCACGCCAGACGCGAGCATTTTGATAACAGGTAATAGCCGCAAAGCCATGGTCACCTCTCTTGAGGCCAGTCTTAAGCGGCTTAAAACAGACCGGATTGATCTTTACTGGGTCCACTATCCAGATGAGGTCACCCCAACTGAGGAGATCATGCGCGGATTTGAAGACCTTATCCGGGCGGGTAAAATCCTGTATGCTGGATTATCTGATTTCCCCGCCTGGCGCGTCGCCCGCGCTGCAACTTTGGCTGAATGGCGTGGTTACGCCCCTTTGGCTGGCATTCAGGTTGAGCACAGTCTCCTGCGCCGTTCAATGGAATATGAGTTTCTTCCCATGGCACAAGCTCTGGGACTAGGCCTTACAACATGGTCCCCGCTGGGTGGGGGGGTATTGACTGGCAAGTACAGAAATGGAGAAACAGGTCGCCATGAAGCTTTTGGCGGGCTGGGCTTTGTGGTTGAAGAAGATGCGCGGCAGACTGCTATCATCAATGCGGTGCTTGAGGTTGCGACTGAATGCGACCTCTCCCCCAGTCAGGTGGCCATTGCCTGGTCGATGACGAAAAACGTTATCCCGATCATAGGGCCGCGCACGATGGCTCAGCTTGAAGACAACTTAAATGCTTCTGACATTACTCTTTCACCTGAGCACATCGACAAGCTCAACCAAATCAGTGCCTTGCCAAAGGTCTTCCCTTACACCATGACGGACACTGACGGCTGCCGGCAACGTATCGCAGGTGGTAAGTTCAACGATCTCGAATTGCCAGCATATCCTTTGGCGTAGTTTTGCCCCCCGAGCAGATTGCGCATCCAGTCAGTTGCTAAAGACGGTTTTCCATATGGATTGCTTGTCATGTTGTCTTTTGGAAGAGCCTCAGGGCTGTCTCAGTGAGGGGGTGAGGACCTCTGATTCAAACGATGAAGCAGGTCAAATGCATTTGCTCTGTCGCGACGAGCTCTCAAAGCACAGTACTGAACCCACACAAACTGTGCTTTGAGAGATATTGCAATTGAGTGCTCAAGATCATGATAGCTTCCTGCCGCTGCGACTACCGACAGCCAAGTTTCTCCAGTAATTCAGGGTTTGCTGCCTTTGCCGGATCGCTTCCTAGTTTGCCATTGTATCCGCACACGAGTACTTTGGCGGTTTCGTCGATCATGTCAGGTTGATTGGTGAAAGCCACCATGCCTGAACCGAGCAAGGTGTAAAGGCCGGTTGAGCTTGGCGGGGACAAGTACCCTTCGGCCTGAACCAATCCGACTTCTCCGCCAAAAATTCCGGTCTCAAGAGATGTTGCATGAATGCTGCCAGCCTCGGGGGCACCTGTAACCTGAATGACATCACCGGGTTGAATATGCTTTGGAATAATGCCAGCGATTAATGTGTTGCCGATTTTGGAGATACGACTCGCACCAACGGAAAGGTTGCTGCCGGTGATAACGGCATGCTGGCGGGGTGGAATCACCTCAACGCGCGTTGCAACAACATCTTCATCCTGCCATAAACCGCTGATCGCGACCCAGTCTCCCCGTTTTACCGTGGGGGTTGTGAGTTCTGGCAGGCGAACGAGAGTTCCCATAACCTCAAGAGTTATACCTGTCTCATCTGAGTTTACCTCAGAAACCGGACCTATAATCGGTATAATTCTGCGGATGTTTTGTGCTTTCCAGGTTGCGCCCGTCAGACTAGCAACGACGGCAACCGTATCTCCCGGTACCAGCTGAGATGCAATCAGTGGGCCAAGCTCATTCTTAACCGGCAGGTCTGGCGGGAACGTGATACGCTGACCATTTACGATAATGCTACTGAGGCGGGTAATTGTACCGACAATGCCTGTTCCTAGAATGCCACCTTCACGCTCTTCCTCTGTGAGACCAGTTGTCGGAGCGATCAGAAAAGTGGAAGCGATTAAAGCGGAAAGTGTGTGCTTCCAACTCATTATGACGCAGCCTCATCCGATTTGGGCTTCTTTGTAGGCAGGACGTAGGCCCCAAAGGCAAAACGGCCATTTGCGGTCTGTTCCGCATCATTCATCTGCATCTCCCTCGCCAGAGCGTTGACTTCTTCTAAAAGCATCTGGGCTTTCTCTTGTGTCAACCTGTTCAGTCTTTCAACTGAATCACAAGATAGATGTGAGTAGCGCAGGATTCGATCAAAATTGAGAGTTTCCCCTTCCGGGGCAATTAAATTGTGGGTAGCTGCTGTCAGATGGGTGGTAAGCGTTGCCTGATAGGCAGCAACTTGCTCTTCGCTTCCAGGTGCCGGTAACAGGGCGTGAGTCAATAACCGATAAAATCCGTCATCTAATTCTGTTACAACACCTTGCTCAATAAGTGCTTCCAGAACCGTTCCCGGTGCCATATCTGCACGTGTCAGGCGCACCAGCTCATCAAATCCCGGCTTCTTTTCCGTCCCTTGCCGGGGCAGGTCGCGAGGTGTCCCTTTGTCACTCTGGAACTCTGGTGCAGTAGCCCAGTAGCTGATGGCAAGGGCGGATGCGTTTACAGATTTTTTGACAGAACCGCCGTGTTTGTCAGCTCGTAACCGTTTGACATCCTTACGATGTATGCCGGTCTTTAAGCTGACCCGGCTATCTGTCGTTTTGCCCGGCGTTTCCTCCAGTGCAGCTTGCAGCAGGGCGCGTTTCAGTGCCTCGGTCGCGGGCCCGATTGTGATGCCACGCGCCACCATCGCTTTTGCCAGCGGGGCAAGGAGCGCTGCGAGGGCAGTCTCAAAAGGGTCTGTTTGCTCGGGGCTCATTTCCGTTTCCTGTGCTGTCTAATTCTCTAATCATTACACCAAAATTTTTCATCCTACGAATTCGTTACTGCTTGTTGAACACTTGTTACACAAAAATGGTAAATTTTCCCATTATTCAAGATACGTGTTTATCACCATAAGAGGGACTCACCATGCGAAATATTGCTGCAGGTTATCGAAATGACATTCAGCCAGTGTTTCCAGCCATGCCTGAGCTGGTTGAGATTGCACCACGTAATCCGCTTCTTTCGGTATTGAGCGATTTTGATCAGGAACGGTTTCTGGAATTTGGATGGGGGCCAGAAACCGCGCCACGCTTTCCAACTATCACTTCTGCAATGAACCACTTTATGGCTGCACAGCCAGACGCGATTGCCGCTGAATATCAGGGAGAGGAAATCAGCTACGGTGAATTGAATATGGCTGCCAACCGGCTGGCCAACACGCTTGTACAGCACGGTGTGAAACGAGGAGATGCTGTTTGTCTCTATCTACACCGTTCCATTCCAATGATCGTGGGTATTACCGCTGTTCTTCGCGTTGGCGCGGCATACATTCCTCAGCATGTAGGTGTTGCCCCGGAACAGACACTGAACCATATCGCCAATGTTACAGGAGCAAAGGTTATCCTGACACTGCGCGAATTGCGCGAGCAGGTGCCGGTTGCAGACGGACAAACGCTCATTTCTATTGAAGATGTGATGGAAGACAGCGCGCTGCCGATAACATTGCCGTTGGGAGAGCAACACAAGGCACAGCCTGATGATCTTTGCATGATCCTGTTTACCTCCGGTACGACCGGCGTTCCGAACGGTGTTCAGGTCACACACAAAAACCTATGCAACATTTTGCAAACCGGGCCGGGTGATCTGGGCATGCGCCCGGGGGTGCGTGTCGGCCAGATACTTTCCATCGCCTTTGATATGGCGGCCTGGGAAACTCTTGGTGCGCTTTCCAACGGCGCAACGCTCGTCATTCGTGACAAGAGCATTCAGGAAACTGCTGAGAAGGTGGATGTGTTGATCGCAACACCGTCCATCCTGAACTCTCTTGACCATTCCCGTTGCCATCAGGTGCAGACCGCTGCCGTTGCTGGTGAGCCTTGCCCGCGTCCACTGGCAGATACGTGGAGCAGCTTCTGCCGCTTTTATAATTCCTGCGGGCCGACTGAGACCACCATCATCAACACGGCAGAGCCGCACTATCCGGGCAAAGAAGTTCTGTCCATCGGTCGTCCGACACCAAACAACACTGTCTACGTTCTGGATGAAAACCTGCGCCCTGTTGCGATTGGCGAAAAGGGCGAGATGTGGGCTGGTGGTGACTGTGTGACTGCCGGATATCTTGCCAATCAGGAGTTGACACTGGACCGGTATCGTCCAGACCCATTCCGTCCCGGCCACATGATGTTCCGCACCAAAGACCTTGGTCGCTGGACTAACACAGGTGAGCTGGAGCACTTCGGGCGTGTTGATGATCTGGTGAAGATCCGCGGGTTCCGTGTGGAGTTGGATGGGGTCTCCAACACACTGGAAGCGACAGAGGGCTGCGATCAGGCGGTCACGCTCAAGTTTGACAGTCGCAATCTGGTGGCCTTTGTCAGCCCGGCGGATGTGAGCACAGAAGATGCTGCTCAGTCAGTGAAAGACAAACTTCCTTACTATTGCAGTCCAACGCTGATCCTTGCCATGGATGAGCTGCCCCGCACGCCACGCGGGAAGTTGGACAAGCGCCTGCTTTTAAAGCTGGCACAAGACCATATTGACGCTCAGGGTGTGGAGTTGAATTAATGACAATTGAAGCGACAGCTGCCGAAACGCGCAGCTATAACTGGCGACGTGTAACCCGCCATCCATCTTTGATGGAATACAACAGGCTTGTGGTGCTGGTTGCAGTGGTCAACATTGCAGTTTTCATCGCAGGCTTACAGGATGGACGCTGGTTCTCTGAAACCGGCTTTGCGCTTGGTGCCATTGCAGATATGGCGTTGATCAACCTGTCTCTGGGTATCCTGATCCGTCAGCAACGGGTGGTGAATGCTTTGTTCTGGCTGGCAACCCGCATTCCAACCAGCTGGCCGCTCTGGATTCGCTGGGGGGCGGGCAAAGTCTTCCACTTTGGCGGGTTGCATTCCAGCAGCACAGTCTCTGGCACTATCTGGTTCGGCTTTCTGCTTTACGCCATGGCGGCAAACCGTGTTGAAGGAGCAGCATTGCCCTCTGATCAGACACTGGCTCTGAGTGGGGCAATGGTTGCCTTGATGGTTTTGCTGATCATCACCGCACAGGGCGGTTTTCGTGCACGTCATCACAACACCTTTGAGAAGCTGCACCGGTTTGTGGGCTGGACTGTTCTGGGCCTTTTCTGGGCGCAGACGATCTCCATCACACAAGATACTGGCGGTGTTCTGCTGGAAACTTCAGCCTTCTGGATGCTCTGCCTGATCACATTGTCCATCATCTCCCCATGGCTGACACTGAAGCGTGTGAAGGTGGATGTAGTGAAGCCGTCCAATCATGCGGTTCTGGCAAAGTTCAATTACGGAGATACGCCGTTTCCGGGCAGTTCTAATGCCATCAGTCACACGCCTTTTGGTGAGTATCACGCCTTCGCGAGTATCCCCTCTCCACATGAGCCGGGGTATCGTCTGGCGATCAGCCGGGCGGGGGACTGGACTGGTGAATTCATTGAAAACCCACCAAGCCATGTTTGGGTGAAGGGCATCACCACCTCTGGTGTGGCGCGTATTGAGGTGCTGTTCAAGAAGGTGGTCTATGTGGGCACCGGGTCCGGTATCGGCCCGATCCTGCCGCACCTTCTGGCGGGCGAAGTGCCGAACAAGGTAATCTGGTCCACCCGCAACCCACGTAAAACCTATGGCGATGCGTTTGTTGATGAGATTGAGGCAAACACTGAAAACCCGGTGATCTGGGACACGGACGCGCAAGGTAAACCGGACCTGACAGCCCTCACTATGAAAGCAATTCAGGAAAGCGGGGCGGAGGCCGTGATTGTGATCTCCAACCAGAAGCTCACCCGCAAACTCGTTCACGACATGGAAAGCCTCGGCATTCCTGCCTATGGCGCAATCTGGGATAGCTGATCATGTATGAAACCATTGAAACATCTGTCGAAGGGCGCGTGGCAACCATCCGCTTCAATCGTCCCAAAGCTCTGAACGCACTGAACTCTCAGGTTCTGGAGGAAGTGCTGGACGCGGCAACCAGATATGATGCAGACCCGGCTATTGGATGCCTGATCCTGACAGGAAACGAGCGTGCTTTTGCTGCTGGTGCTGATATTGCTGAGCTTAACGAGCAAAACTACACCAGCATGTATGCCAGCAACTTTTTTACCGGATGGGATCGCTTCGCCGGGCTCCGCATTCCGAAAATTGCTGCTGTGTCAGGCTACGCTCTGGGCGGAGGCTGTGAGGTGGCTATGATGTGCGACATCATTCTGGCAGCCGACACAGCCAGATTTGGCCAGCCTGAGGTGAAGATCGGCTGTATTCCAGGGATCGGCGGGTCTCAGCGGCTTACCAAACTGGTCGGCAAGGCACGGGCGATGGATTTGATCCTGACAGGCCGTATGATCGATGCGCAGGAGGCTTACGACATGGGCCTCATCAGCCGGAAGATCCCGGCAGATGAGTTGCTCACTGTTGCAAATGAAACAGCTGCGACCATCGCAGGCTATGCGCGGAACATCACCATGATGGCGCGGGCCTGTGTGAATGCTGCTGACGAGAACTCTCTGGAAAACGGCATCCGCTTTGAACGGCAGATGTACCATGCGCTGTTTGGTTCGCCCGCTCAACAGGAAGGCATGACCGCCTTCCTTGAAAAGCGCAAGCCTAACTTCAATGAGCAGGCCGGGCTGGAAGATGCATAACACATGAGAAAGCGCCCGGTTGTGAGAGGATCACACCGGGCGCTTTCATTCATTGATGTCTTACTCGCCAATAAAAGGATTGTCGCGCAAACGTTTGGATGCAAAATCCACGAAGGAACGCACCTTGGCGCTGGCCCGGCGACCTTCCATGTAAACGATATGGACCGGCAACGGATCAAGCTCATACCCTTCCAGTGCCAACTGCAAGGCGCCGTTCGCTACATCCTTGGCAACCTGATAGGACAGCAGCCGTGTTATCCCGGCGCCATCTGTAGCAGCTTGTATTGCCGCGCAGTTCTGGTTGCAGCGCAGGTGAGGCTTGATCTTCACCACCTCTGCCTTTTCTCCCGAAAACTTCCACTGATTGCTGGTCTCGACCGCAGTTGGCTGAATGATCTTGTGATCTGCCAGATCTGAGGGTATCTGCGGGATCCCATGCTCTGCAAAGTATTCCGGAGCAGCACAAATCACGCGCCGGATACTCCCGACACGGGTCGCATAGAGGCTGGAGTCCTGCAGATGTCCGATGCGGATGGCGACGTCCAGATTGTCTTCCACCATATTGACAATACGATCATAGAACACTGCGTTGACGCTGACGTCCGGGTAAAGGTCCAGATATTGAGTGATCAGGGGGACGATATACTTCTGCCCGAACAGTACTGGCGCTGTGATGGAAAGCTCTCCAACTGGCCTGACGACGCTGCCTGTCACTGCAGCTTCCGCCTGTTCAACGCTCTCCAGAATACCTTTTACGTCGCAAAGATAGTGCCTGCCCGCATCAGTCAGACGCACATGACGGGTGGTTCGGTTGAACAATCTTGTGCCGAGGGATTGCTCCAGCCGGGCGATGGAGCGGGTCACCGCAGGGGCTGAAAGGCCAAGCTTTTTACTGGCTTCCACGAAGCTCTCTCGCTCAGCCACCTCCACAAAGACCTGCATTGTTTCAAGCTTGTCCATATCAATCCCACAACTCCGCTCATTTATTACAGTAACTGTAATAGTGAATTGCATAGAAGCCCAATTATTTTCTTTCAGACATTGGTTACATGAAGATCATCATCCTGTTTCAAAAATAAGGAGATAATAAATGTCACGCATTCCTACCCCATCTTCCATAGAAGCCGCTCCTCAGGAGTCTCAGGCTTCCCTTCAGGCCGTTAAGTCTCAGCTCGGCTCCGTGCCGAACCTGTTCCGCATTGTTGCCAACAGCCCGCAAGCTCTGGAAGGTTACCTTGGCTTGAATGGCGCTCTTGGCAAAGGAACGCTCCCTGCCGCAACTCGTGAGCGTCTTGCTCTGGCCGTTGCCGAGCTGAATGGCTGTAGCTATTGCCTGTCCGCACATACCTACCTTGCATCCAACCTTGCCAAGCTCTCCGATGATGAGATTGTAAAGAACCGCAAAGGCAGCTCAGAGGACGCGAAAGCCGCTGTTGCTGTTGAGCTTGCGGTCGCCATTGTCAAGAACCGTGGCCAGGTTTCTGATGCTGCTGTGCAGGCTGTGCGCGATGCAGGTTATTCCGATGCAGAGCTTGTTGAGATCGTTGGTCATGTGGCCCTGAACACGCTGACCAACTACATGAACGAAGTTCTGGGAACGGAAGTAGACTTCCCAGCCGCTAAAGAACTTGCCTGACGCGACAGGCAGGTGGGGTTCAGTCCACCTGTCACCCTTCCGGAGATCGTCATGACCAGACCGCCACTCCCACCGTTCACACGGGAAACTGCCTGTGCCAAGATCCGTGCAGCGGAAGATGGTTGGAACTCAAGGGATCCGCACAAGGTTGCTTTGGCGTACACGCCAGACTGCCAGTGGCGGAACAGAGCTGAATTTGTGACCGGACGCCACGAGATCGAGCAGCTGCTCACTCGTAAATGGACCCGAGAGCTCGACTACCGCCTCCTTAAAGAGCTATGGGCCTTTGAAGGTGACCGCATCGCCGTTCGCTTTGCCTATGAGTATCATGACGACTCCGGACAGTGGTTCCGCGCTTATGGCAATGAAAACTGGGAGTTTGCAGAGGACGGCCTGATGAAGCGCCGGATCGCGAGCATCAATGAGCACCCGATCAAACCAGAGGAGCGCAAGTTCCACTGGCCGCTGGGTCGCCGCCCGGATGATCATGCCAGCCTGAGCGATCTGGGTCTTTAACTGGAGGAACCCCCATGTATTCCAGTGATATTGGCTTTACACCCACTGTCAAAGCCATCCAGAGCCGTAAAGGCTCGCGCCGTGGTTATGCCAGCATGGAAGAGCGTGGCGGCTGGAAAACCGAGATCACTGCGGATCTGGCCCGATACATCGCCGCGCAGCGCAGTTTCTTTCTGGCAACTTCTAATGCGGATGGTCAGCCTTACATGCAGCATCGCGGCGGTCCGGCGGGCTTCCTGAAGGTGCTCGATAATCGCCGTCTCGGCTTTGCGGATTTTCGCGGCAACCAGCAGTACATCAGTCAGGGGAATCTGGAGGACAACCCCAGGGCCTTCATCTTCCTGATCGATTACCTCCAAAAGACCCGGATCAAGATTTGGGGTACGGCAGAGGTTATTGAAGACGATCCCGAGCTGATCAAGCAGCTGATGCAATACGATCAGCCCTATCGTGCAGTAGCAGAGCAGGCAATCATCTTCACCATCGATGCGTGGGACGCCAACTGCCCGCAGCACATTCCCATGCGTGTTGATGTGGAATGAGTCAAACCTGCTGTCAGCGTCAGGTAAGCGTGAGTTCAACAATAAAATCATAGGCGTCACCTCTGTAATGGGAGGAGACAAATTCGAGTGGGGTGCCATCTTTCAGGAACGTGCGGCGCTCGATGTAAAGGGCTGGTGCACCCTCTGACAGCTCCAGCAGCTCAGCATGGTCAGGTTCAAGGCTTACCGCACTCAGGCGCTGTAAAGCGCGGTGTGGTGCGTTGCCAAGCTTGCGCAGATGCTTGTAGAGGGAACCCTCAACGGTCAAAGGGTCTGGCAGATATCTGGTTGAAACCACACTCAGTTCAATGCAAAGCGGTTTGTTATCAGCAAAGCGCAGGCGATTCATTCGCGCGACTTCTTCCCCTGGCCGCAGATTTAAGGCGAGTGCTTCTACAGGATTAGCAACTGTTACATTGCGATCCAGCCATTTTACGCCGGGTTTGAACCCCCGTGACTGCATATCCTCAGAAAAACTGGTAAGTACCGAAAGGCGCTGCTCCACGTGAGGACTGGCATTGGTAAACCAGCCGGAACCCTGTCGATTGGTGAGCAGTCCTTCTGATGCAAGAGCGGAAAGAGCCTTGCGTACTGTCACTCGGGAGATGGCAAACATCTCAGCGAGTTCCCGCTCCCCCGGCAAAGCTTCGTTCTCCCCAAGATGACCGCTTGTAATTTGAAGCCGCAGGTGTTTTGCAAGTTGCAGATAAAGCGGGGACGGCAACTCCGAGGACAATTCGACCTTTTCAATCTCACCCAGGTTTTTCCCATTTGGTATCATAGTGGTTCCAATCTCAGCAGTGAGTGTCATAAGCTACCAATATCATACCACTTTGCAAGTGATATTTAGATCAAACATAATAGTGCATATCATATATATCAGTACTACTCCATACAAAGGGCATAATTTCTAATATATTTCAAAATATTAGCGGTAATTTGCTGTGTGGATATCAGCAAATCTCATTAAACTGGTATATGTTTGGTATTTGAAATTGGTTGCATGCTTTATGCAATGACACTATGGTTTGTATCAGTCCAATTTAACGCCAGTTTGGATTTGGGAGCCGGGAGCAAAATGTCGGTCAATACCGAAACCGCAGCAAGCCAATATAGAAATTTAGACACTCTGAAGACTTCAGAAATCCTCTCAGCTTTGTGGGAAGGCCAAATGCGTGCTGTAGAAGCTGTTCGTCCGGCACTTGACGCTCTTGAGCCGGCAGTTGAAGCAGCGGTTGACCGTCTGTCCGGATCTTGCGGAAGGTTGATCTATGTGGGTGCCGGATCTTCTGGGGTTATCTCGCTCCTTGATAGCTTAGAGCTTGGCCCTACCTTTGACTGGCCCGAAAATCGTCTGGCGATTGTCATTCCCAGCGGCACAGACCTGACAGGTGGTCTGGCTGATGATCTTGAAGATTCCGGCGCAGGTTCTGCCGGGCAGATAGAAACATTAGGTATTACCTCACAGGATGTGGTCATTGGTGTCTCAGCAAGTGGCGGAGTTGTTTTTACTGTCGAAGGGGTCCGCAAAGCGCGTGAGCTGGGTGCTCTTACCATAGGCTTCACCAATAATGCGGATACCCGTCTGGGTGCTGTGGCTCATCATAGTGTTGTTGCTGAAACAGGTGCTGAAGTGATTGCGGGTGCAACTCGTTTGGCTGCCGGGACATCGCAAAAGGCTTTGTTCAACCTGTTCTCGACCACAGTAATGACGCGTTTGGGTGGCATCTACGACAATCTGATGGTGAATGTGCGGCCAAAAAACGCCAAGTTGCGCAACCGCTGTGTAGCCATGGTTATGCAAATTTCTCATGTGAGTGAGCAGGAAGCAACAGAGGCAGTTCACAAGTTTGGAACGGTGAAGCGTGCAGTGCTTGGGTTGGCAGGTGTTCCGGAAAAACAAATCGATTCAAGGCTGAAAGAGGCGAACGGCGTTTTGCGCAAATCCCTTCAGACTGAGGATAATCAAGAATGACCATCGTAGATTTCCAGGCCCCGGTAACAGGCTGGGCAACCTCACTTGCAGACGTGCCGGACCCGGCCTTTGCGCAGGGATTTCTTGGTGATGGTCTTGCTGTTGATCCGTTTGAAGGAGAGCTGCGTTCACCATGTGATGGGGTGATCGTCTCCCTTCATCATGCTTTGCATGCCTGCACCATCCGAGCCACGAATGGCGCTGAAATCCTGCTTCATATCGGCGTAGATACAGTAGAGTTGAAGGGCGAAGGATTTGAAACCTTCATCAGCGAAGGGCAGACCGTAAGGGCTGGTGACAAGCTGATTGCCTTTGACCTTGACAAGGTAGGCAGCCGCGCACGCAGTCTGCAAGTTATCATGCTTGTTGCCAATGGCGACGAACATACGGTTGCGAGCCGTGTGCTCAACAGCGAAGTTGCAGTTGGTGAAACAGTACTTTCAGTTGAGAGCCGGGAGAATGGTTCTGCGCAGACTGTAGTCGCCTCCAATGATGATCGTGAAAATGCCAGTGAAACAGTTACGCTCATGATTGCTAACGGTTTGCACGCCCGTCCGGCGGCGGCCCTTGCCAATATTGCACGTTCATTTGCCGGGACTGTTGCTGTTGAGTGCCGTGGCACGACGGCAGATGCCAAAAGCATCGTGGCGCTGATGGCGCTGGGGACTTCGCTGGGAGATACTCTTCTGATCTCCGCACAGGGTGCTGGTGCAGCAGACATCGTGAATGCAATTGTGGCAGCTGTTGCCTCTGGTCTTGGAGATCAGGTGCTGGAGAGCGCCCCTGCTCTAACAGCTATGTCTGCAAAAGCACCCGGCGTTCCTCTTTCTGAAAAAGCGGAGGATTTGACCCTGCTGGAAGGTGACAGAGAAATTACGCTTTCCAAAGGGACAACTGCGGTTTCTGGTATAGCTGTCGGGCCTGCTGTTCGCTTATTCCATACCACTCCCAAGTTTGAAGAGACCGGAGACGGTGAAGCTCATGAGAAGCAGCGCTTCGAAAATGCGCTTGCGAAGCTGAGCGCCCGTCTTGAAGAAGCTGCAAAAGGCGGCACGGAATCTGCTGAGATTTTCAAGGCTCATCTTGCCTTGCTGCATGAGCCCGACCTTAAAAGCGGTTCACTGGAGCTGATTTCTAAAGGCAAGTCCGCTGAGTTTGCATGGTCTGCCACCACCTCCGGGGTGAGATCGCTTATCAGCGGCCTGAAAGACCCGCGCATGGTTGAAAGAGCGGCAGATCTGCGTGATCTGGAGCTTCAGTTACTTGGCCTGCTCACCGGACATGATCCGCATGCCGTTCTGGATGCTTTCCCGCAAGGCGGTGTGCTTGTCACGGATGAAGTCCTTCCTTCTGAGCTGACCGCAGTCCCCCCTTCCAGTCTTGCAGGCATTTGCATGGTTGCAGGGGGGAAAACGTCGCATGCGGTGATCCTTGCAGAGTCTATGAATATTCCAACGCTTGTGGCAGCAGGTGATGATGTGGCCCGCATACCTGAAGGCGCTCCGCTTATTCTTGACGGCGTTTCCGGATCGTTGCGTGTGTTTGCCTCTGAAGAGGATCAGGTCACTGCCCGCACTGCGATGGCAGCAAAGGCCAGACAGCGCGAGCTTAACCGCCAGACAGCCCATGAGACCTGCTTTACCGCTGATGGTCATCGCATCGAAGTGTTCGCTAATCTGGGTAAACTGGAAGATGCGCACAAAGCTATGCGTGAGGGTGCCGAAGGATGCGGCCTGCTGCGCTCTGAGTTTCTTTATCTTGGTCGCAGCACAGCGCCGACGGAAGATGAGCAGTACCAGCAGTATCAGGCAATTGCTGATGCGCTGAAAGGTCGCCCGCTTATCATCCGCACATTGGATGCTGGCGGTGATAAACCCTTGGCGTACTTTCCAATCGCGCCGGAAGAAAACCCGGCACTTGGTGTGCGTGGTGTCCGCGCCACCTTACAGGAGCAGGATTTGCTCCGCACCCAGCTTCGCGCGATCCTGCGGGTCAAACCCTTCGGTATCGCCAGGATCATGGTGCCCATGATCACCTGTGTAGAGGAGCTGCGTGCCGTCAAGGCCATGGTTGAAGAGGAGCGCATTGCGCTTGGCCGTGATGAGCCGGTTGACGTTGGCACTATGATTGAAGTGCCTGCCGCAGCGCTTACCACAAGCCAGCTGGCGCAGGAAGCTGCGTTCTTCTCTATCGGGACCAACGATCTGACGCAGTATGGTCTTGCCATGGACCGTGGTAACCCGGCTCTTGCTTCTCGTATTGATGCGTTGCATCCCGGCGTGCTCCGCCTGATTGAGCAGGTTGCTCTGGGGGCCGCATCAAAGAACCGCACTGTTGCCGTGTGTGGCGGAGCAGCTTCTGACCTTTGCGCAGTTCCTGTTCTGATTGGATTAGGCGTGACAGAACTTTCGGTCACGCCAGCGATGATCGCTGAAGTCAAAGCGCTCATTCGCACATTAAAACTGCCAGATTGCAAGGCTCAGGCGCAATTGGCGGTGAAGACTGAAACGTCTTCGGACGTACGTCGCCTCGTCTCCGCAGTTGGAATGTAATCGGGTACGAATGACGAAAAGACTACATCTCAATGACTGTCAAAACCATTGAGAGGGAGGAAAACAAATGTCAAATAATGCGTTTGCGGGTGTCCAGAAACTAGGACGGTCCCTGATGCTTCCGATCGCAGTGCTACCTGTAGCAGCTATTTTGCTGCGTGTAGGTCAGCCAGATCTTCTCAACCTTCCCTTCGTCGCATCGGCTGGCGGCGCAATCTTTGCCAATCTTGGTATGCTGTTTGCCGTTGGTATTGCTGTTGGCTTTGCCAAGGAAAACCATGGCGCGGCTGCTCTGGCAGGTCTGGTCGGCTTTCTGATCGCCCAGAAAGGTGCAGTGGTTCTGGCCGCTCTGGAGCCTGATATGGCTTCAAAGATGGAAGGCCGGATTGCAATCCCGATTGGTATCATTATGGGTATCACGGCAGGCATCCTTTACAATAAATACAAGGATATCAAGCTTCCCGATTATCTGGCCTTCTTTGGCGGACGCCGTTTTGTGCCGATCGTAACAGGCTTTGCTGCACTGATCCTTGCAGCCATCTTCGGTTATGGCTGGTCTGGATTTGACAGTGCCCTGACAGGTCTGACCAACGCCATCACTCATATGGGCGAGTTTGGTCTGTTCCTTTACGGCGCTCTCAACCGGCTGCTCATCGTAACCGGCCTGCATCACATTCTGAATAACATCGTCTGGTTTATTCTGGGTGACTTTACCAATGCTGCTGGTGAGGTGGTGACTGGTGACCTGAACCGCTTCTTTGCGCAGGACCCGTCTGCTGGCGATTACATGACTGGCTTCTTCCCGGTCATGATGTTTGGTCTGCCTGCTGCCTGTCTGGCGATGTACCATTGTGCGAAGCCGGAAAACCGCAAGGCTGTTGGCGGTATCCTGCTCTCCATGGGCCTCACCTCATTCCTGACCGGTATTACCGAGCCAATTGAATTTGCGTTCATGTTCCTGGCACCTGCTCTGTACCTGATCCACGCGATCCTTACAGGCATTTCTCTGGTGGTCATGAACATGCTGGGCGTAAAGCTGGGCTTTGGTTTCTCCGCAGGCTTGTTCGACTATGTGATCAACTTCGGTATCTCTACCAAGCCACTGGTTCTGATCCCCGTCGGCGCTGTCTTCTTCGCCATCTACTACTTCCTGTTTGTGGCAACCATTAAGTTCTTCAACCTGAAGACCATGGGTCGTGAAGATAAGGCAGAAGCAGCAGCACCAGCGGTCAGCACAGCTGCGGAAGGTGACAAAGCAACTGCTTATGTGACTGCACTTGGTGGCGCATCTAACTTGCTGGAGGTGGACGCATGTGCAACACGGCTTCGCCTGAAAGTTAAAGACAATGGTGCGATCAATGAAGCCAGCCTGAAGGCACTTGGTGCACATGGTGTGATTAAGCCTGCTGCCGGTTCCGTTCAGGTTATCGTTGGCCCGATTGCTGATCAGCTGGCTGGTGATGTAAAAACCGCATGGCAGTCAGGTGCAGGCGCGAAACGCACCGGTAGCCGTGCTGCTGACTATCTGGCAGCACTTGGTGGTGCAGCGAACCTGACCAGCGTGGATGCATGTGCAACCCGCCTTCGTCTGGGCGTTGTAAATAACGACCAGATTGACGAGGCTGCCCTGAAGCGTCTTGGTGCCCATGGCGTCATCAAGCCAGCTGCTGGCTCTGTTCAGGTTGTCATCGGCCCCGTTGCAGACCAGCTCTCCAGCGAGATCAAAGAGGAAATGGCAATCGCCTGATTGCCCTCCCCAAACAATCCCGGGTCAGACTTTGCCTGACCCGGGACAAATGAGTCAAAGTACTTTCTGCCATGGTTCAAGGTCTGGTGCCTTTACCTTTTGAGCAGACTATGCAGCTGAAATTATTGCCTGAAATCTGCTTAAACGACCCTCGGCAATGCATCTCAAATAACCTGCACTCTCTTCTTTCAAGTTCTCTCCCGTTTCCAGATTTATTGACCCACTTGATCAGATGACCACTGTATTTACGGGAGGTTGCCTGTAAAAAGGGACGTCTTGTAACACTCTTCAATTATATTCTTAGTGTTCATATGGATAGTAAGCTATCGCAATCAGTCTGGTTGTTAATGGGGGCAGGAAATATAACTGTAAAGTCGTGATGAGCTGGCTCTATGGCTTCTGGCTATATTTTTTACTACTTACTCGCAATAGATGCAGATCCGTCTAAGTATAAAGCTACTCTGACTTTAATTTGCATAGTTCCTCTTCCTCTGATCCTCTGACGGCAATTCGTATCATCTTGTCGGCGAAAATCGGTAAGCCTGTCGACACATCGCTTACAAAATCAAAGGATGATCAGAGGCGAAGGTAAGCGCTCAAGGCATAGCGGTATAGAATTAGTGCAAGGTGCTGGAAGCGCCATGTCAGGGCAATTCCCGATAGATTTCTCCCTCCCTACAGATTTTCTGAGGTCGCCTCAACTCTGAACATGTCAAAACACGTATATACACGTATTTTCAAATTCACTGGTATAGTAGTATACCAATGACAGATTGCAGGGAGCAATCGAACGAAATCAGGGAGGACGTCTTGTTTAAGAAGTCTGCAATTTGTCTGGGCGTAGCGTTGTCTGTGGGGCTAGCATTCGGCGCGTCAGCTAAAACCATCATTAAACTTGGGCACGGAACCAACGAGCAGTTCCACATGCACAGAGCGATCGAGCATTTCAAAGAGCTGATCGAAACTGGTTCTGAAAACGAACTTGAAGTGCAGATTTTCCCGAATTCTCAACTTGGTCCGGATCGTGAAATGATCGAGAGCGTCCAGACCGGCATTCTGCAAATGGCAGTCTCTCCTTCAGCAATCTTCGCGGGCTGGGATCCTGCGTTTGCTGTGATTGAGCTCCCTTATATGTACGCGAGTAAGCAAATTGCTCTGGATGTCATGAACGGTCCAGCGGGCAAAGATATGCTTGACCGTCTTGATAATCAGGGGCTTGTTGGTCTGGGTTACCTTGAACTTGGTATGCGCAACATTACCAACAATGTGCGCCCGATTGAGAACCCTGAAGACCTGAAGGGCGTTAAGCTGCGCACCATGCAGGTGCCTGCGCACGTTGATACCTTCACGGCTCTTGGCGCAAACCCGACTCCAATGAACTTTGGTGAAGTGTACTCAGCGCTGCAACAAGGTGTGATTGATGGTCAGGAAAACCCGATTGCCATTATCGACTCTCAGCGTTTCTATGAGGTGCAAAGCAACCTGTCTCTGACTGGTCACGTCTTTACTGTGTATCTGCCAGTTGTCAGCAAGTCTTTCTTTGAGGGACTGCCAGCAGATCAGCAGCAGCTTATTCGTGATGCTATGAAGAAGACAGCTGAATACCAGCAGAAGCTGGTGAATGCAGAAGAGTCCGAGCAGTTGAAGCGTATCGAAGCTTCCGGCGTTAAGGTGATGAATCTGTCCCCGGAACAGCGTGCGGCATTCAGCAAGAAGACTGAGGGTGTGCGGGTACAGTACAGAGACTCCATTGGTCCTGATGCGTATGATGCATGGGTTGCAGCAGTTGCAAAAGCAACGGCAGAGTAAAATTCCGGCTGGAGTGCTTATCTGAGCACTCCTCCACTCCCTCCCCCAAAAAAACAAGTCCTCGCAGGAGGAGAAAATGTCTTACCTCAAATGGCTTAATGCCAATTTGGAGCGGGTTCTTATTGCCTCGCTTCTGGCTGGAATGGTATTGCTGATCTCCGCAAATGTGTTCATGCGCTACGTCATGAATGCCTCGCTCTCATGGGGCGAAGAGTTGACCTTGTGGATCTTCGTCTGGTTCATCTGGCTGTCGGTCAGCTATGCGTTTCACCGCAGAGACCATGTGCGCATCACCATCTTCAAAACATCCCTCAGCGACCGTAAGCAGCTCTGGCTGGAGCTGGTCGTGGACCTCGCTGTTCTTGCGTTCCTCTGCATCCTTTCGCTCGAGTGCATCAAGCTGATCATGGCGCCTTTTGTGGCGCATCAAAAGTCTGTCGTGCTCGGCTTCCCGATCCCCATTCTGTATGCCTCCGCCCCTGTTGGAGCTTTGCTGTCTTCCTTCCGCATTGCTCAGAACATCCTCAAAACCGTTCGCCAACTGGTCACACCTAATGAAAACGGAGATCTGTCATGATTGCAGGTATCCTCTTTATCAGCCTGGTTGTCCTGCTGTTTTTCAGCATTCCTATCGGGATTTGCCTTGGCCTTTCCTCCATGATCGTCATGGTGTTTGTTGATGGCACTCCCCCTCTTGTGCTCCTCTCCCGGTCTGTGGTTACAGGCGCAGACTCGTTTCCTCTGATTGCTGTACCGCTGTTCATTCTGGCGGGTGATCTGATGCAGCATGGTGGTATGTCCCGCCGTTTGGTGACCTTCTCCAACGCACTGATCGGGCATATCCGCGCTGGTCTTGCCTATGTAAACGTGCTGGCCTGCGTGTTCTTTGCGGCCATCTCCGGCTCTGCTCCGGCAACTGTTGCGGCGATTGGTTCCAACCTGATCCCAGAGATGGAAAAGGTGGGCTATAAGCGTCCGTTCTCAGGTGCTTTGACAGCCTCTGCCGGGATGATTGGCGTGCTTATTCCTCCGAGCATTCCTTTCATCATCTACGGCGTGACTGCGGAAGTTTCCATCGGCAAGCTGTTTCTGGCCGGGATCATTCCGGGTGTTCTGTTCGCGCTGGTCTTCATGAGTACAGCGCGTTACCTGCTGCGCAATGATGAGAAGATCGCTCAGTCCACCACCGAGTTTAAACCTGCCAACATCTGGGTCAGCTTTAAGGAAGCTATCTGGTCTCTGCTGGTTCCGGGCATCATTCTTGGTGGCATCTACAGTGGTGTGTTTACGCCTACTGAGGCTGGTGCGGTTGCGGTTGTTTATGCGACGCTGATTGGCCTGTTCCTTTACAAGGACATTGCCTTTAAGGACCTGTTCAACATCCTTGCAGAAAGCGCAAAAACCAGCGGAACAATCCTGATCCTCGTTATCATGGCAACCGCCTTTGGCCGCCTGATCACCATTGCTCAGGTTCCCGCTGATCTGGCTCGCTCTCTTACAAGCTTTTCAGACAATCCGATTGTCATTCTGCTGCTCATCAACATCGTGCTGCTGATTGTCGGCATGTTCATGGAAACCATCTCCTCGATCATCATCATGACCCCGATCCTGTTGCCGGTTGTGACAGCGCTTGGTGTCGACCCGATCGTGTTTGGTGTGATCCTGACTGTGAATCTGGCGATTGGTTTCTGTACCCCTCCCCTTGGCGTCAATCTCTTTGTTGCCAGTGGCATTTCGGGCGTGTCCATCGAGAACCTCAGCAAAGCAATCCTGCCATTCTTCATCGGGATGCTGGTTCTGCTGCTGCTGGTTACCTACGTGCCCGCAGTCTCTCTCACTCTTCCTTCGCTTTGGTAAATCAAGGAGTTATAACAATGTCCGAAGCACCAAAAGTCATTATCTCCGACTACGATTATGGTGACTACGAGGTCGAACGCAAAATCCTTGAAGCAGCTGGCGCACGTGTGGTGGCCCTGCAAGCAAAGTGCGAAGAAGATCTGTTTGAAGAAGTTCGCGATTGTGCTGCAATCATGAACCAGTACGCAAAAGTTGGCGCACGCACCATTGAAAAGATGGAGCAATGCAAGGTGATTGCCCGCTACGGCGTTGGTGTCGATATCGTTGATGTGGACGCGGCGACCGACAAAGGCATCCTCGTCACCAACGTGCAGGATTACTGCACCGAGGAAGTGGCGGATCATGCAATCTCGTTGTGGCTGACTCTTGTCCGCAAACTTCAGGATTACAACAAGGCAACGCACTTTGGCATCTGGCGCTGGCAGTCCGGGCAACCAGTTCATCGCCTGAGAGGGCGCACCTTTGGTCTGGTCTCCTTTGGCAAGATCGGTCAGGCCATTGCACAACGGGCAAAAGCGTTTGGTGTGGAGCTGATTGTTTATGATCCGTTCATAGATGAGAAGATCGTTGCCGAGTATGGCGGGCGTCTGGTCAGCAAAGACGAGCTGCTGGCACAATCTGACTATCTTTGCATGCAGGTGCCCATGACACCGCAGACGCGCCATTTCCTGTCTGATGCTGAGTTTGCTGCCATGAAGCCGGGTGCCATTGTCATCAACACGGGTCGCGGCCCAACCATTGATAACAAGGCGCTTTACAAAGCCCTGACCGAAGGAACGCTCGCAGGTGCCGGTCTTGATGACCCTGAAGAAGAGCCAGCCAAACGCGCCTCCTGGAACCCTGCCGACAATCCGCTGTTCACGCTGCCAAATGTGATCGTGACCCCGCACGCAGCTTACTACTCCGAGGAATCCATCCGTCAGGCCCGCGAAACAGCCGCCCGTCAGGTCGCACTGGTGCTGACCGGAAAGCCTGCCGAATACACCGTCAACCTTGAACGCCTTCAGGCCAAATAAAAACACAGGGAAGCTATCATGCTTAAAGTATTCAACGAATTCGAACGCCGTCCAGACCTGCTTGAAAAGTTTGATGACGTGCTGAAGTGCTACTCAGCAACCGCAGTCTTTGCAGATGTGCAGTACCGTACCGGTGTTATGGACAGCGGCATCAAGCCTCCGTTCCGCGCGAAAGTCTGCGGTCAGGCAATCACCGTTCAGCTTTCAAAAGGTGATCTGGTAGACCCGCTCAAGGCGCTGGAAATGGGCCAGCCGGGTGATGTGATCGTGGTTGATGCAGGTGGTGATGTAAATACCTCCGTATGCGGTGGTCTGATGGGCGGTCTGGCCCAGAACCGCGGCATTCGCGGTATGATCGTGGATGGTGCTGGCCGTGATACGGATGAGCTGGAAGACATCAACTGGCCAATCTGGACCCGTGCAATCACCCCACGCGGTACACACACCATGTTCTCAGGCCGTAAAGAGGAACTTTCCATCAACGTGCCAATCCAGTGTGGCGGTGTTGTTGTGAAGCCGGGTGACTTTATCGTTGCTGATCTCATGGGCGTGACAGTTGTGCCGCTGGAAAAGGCAGAGGAAGTGGTAAAGCTTGCGAAAGAACAGGCTGACCGTGAAGAAGAAACCCGCAAATGGGTCGCCAAAGGCAAGACAGTGGAAGACCTGCTGGCTGAGTTCGGCAGGATCTGATCCGGTCATAGCCGGGGTTGCTGGTCATGTTCCGGCAACCCCATCCTTTCATGGTGCAACTGCGCCAATTCCTGAAAGAAAACCGAAGAACAGTCCTTGATGACTGTATGTCACCGTCCTATACCCTAGCTTGCACTTCATGCCTTTTGCGTATGAGGGGCCCATTGAAACCATATCTCTGAGTGAAGCATACACCTTATGGAAGAAAACCTTCGTCCAGTCTCCCTTTCTGATCTGGCAACCGCAAAACTGCGTGAGGCAATCATGGAGGGCGTATTCAAACTTGGAGAAGCACTCTCTGAGCAGAAGCTCGCCGAGTATCTGAATGTCAGCAAAACACCAATCCGCCATGCTCTTGCACAAATGCGTGTTGAAGGACTGGTTGAAGTGTTCCCACAGCACGGAACCTTTGTTTTCACGCTAAGCGGGCTGGATAACGTAGAGCTGACGGAACACCGCATCATTCTGGAGCGTGCAGCTCTTCAGCTGGCCTATGAGCGGAACAAGGCAGAGCTTATCAAACGCCTGAGTGCGATACATGAAGAAATGGTCCCTGCAAAAGAAAAGGATGATATCAGCCGGTACCTGCAACTGGATATCGAGTTCCACAGGGTCATGTTTGACCTTAGCAAGAACCGTTATCTGATTAAGGGATACAGCCTGATAGAAGCTAAAATAGCTGCCATCCGTACGCATCTGGGGAAGGACGTCATTCAAACAGATAAGTCTTTTGAAGAGCATGGAGCAATGGTAGCCGCTCTGGCCCGCGATGATATTGCAGCAGCACTGGATACGCTTGGGTTCCATATAGGCCGCTACATAAGAACGTTCGACAAGAGCGTTTCAGACATCTCCACCCTTTAAGGCTTATCTCCCAAGGTTTGCTTCGCTAAGTTGCAGACCTTCCTTGCCGGGGCAACATCTGCTCTGGCATGTGGAGATGCCAATGACGAACGAAAAAGTCGCGGCTCTGATTGCCGTGGACTGGGGTACAAGCTCATTCAGAGCCCGTACAGTCACAACCAGCGCACAAGTGATTGATACAATTGCCACATCAGAAGGTATTCTGGCGGCAAAAGATCGCTTTGAGCAAGTGCTGAAGACCAACATCACCAGACTTGAGGGATACCGGAGCGATTTGCCGGTTATCCTCTCTGGCATGATCGGTTCGCGAAACGGCTGGCTGGAAGTGCCTTATGCAACCATGCCAACACGACCGAGTGCCCTTTCTCAGGATATGGTCTCAATGCATGTTGAGGGCCTGGGGGAGATCTGGTTCATCCCCGGCATTATGGCAGAGGGCGAAAATGCCGATGTCATGCGCGGTGAAGAAACTGAGATCTTTGGCGCGATTGAAATGCTTGAGCTAACAGATGCAGCCATGGTTATTCCGGGTACGCATTCCAAGCATGTCCTGATCGAAAAGGGTGCCATTGCCTCTTATAAAACCTACCTGACTGGCGACATGTTCCATGCTTTGACCTCAGCCTCCATCCTTGGTGCTTTCGGCAAGACAGCTGAACTGTGTGACTGGTTTGAAGAAGGGGTGCGTATTGGTGCCCGTGAAGGCAAAGCAGGAGCACTGCTCAACCGCGTGTTTACTGCAAGGTCCCGCGTGCTGGTTGATAACCTGCCAGAAGAAAAGGCGGCGTCCTATCTGAGCGGCATGCTGATTGGTGCCGAGGTCGGGGAGTTGTTGCCTTCACGCGAACCAGTCTGGGTTCTTGGCAATGGCGCGCTGCCAGACATGTACAAGTGCGCCTTTGAAATTCTTGGCGGAAGCCCACGTGTTGTGCCGCCTGGCGGCGTTGTTCACGGTGCCTTGCAACTTGCTCAATCCCGACACCTCATCTGACACCCAAGGAAGCACTCATGTCAAAATTTGAAGATATCTTCTCTCAAGTCCCGCTGGTCGCAATCCTGCGCGGGCTGAAGCCTGAAGAAGCCGTTGATGTTGCCTCCGCTTTGATTGAGGGTGGCATCAGGATCATGGAAGTGCCGCTAAACTCTCCAGACCCGTTCGACAGCATCGAACGTATTGCAAAGCAGCTGGGTACTGTCGCTTGCGTTGGAGCTGGAACGGTGCTGAAACCCGCTCAGGTGGAGCAGCTTAAAGATCGCGGCGGTGAATTTGTCGTTGCGCCAAACTTCTCCCCTGATGTTGGTGCAGCTGCTCAAAAGCTGGGATTAAGCTGGCTTCCCGGTGTTTACACGCCAACAGAAGCCTTCGCCGCACTGGATGCCGGAGCAGATGGCCTGAAACTCTTCCCCGCTGAGCTGTGCCCACCGGCAGTCATCCGGGCGTTTCGCGCTGTTATACCAAAACAGATCAAGCTGCTCCCCGTTGGTGGTGTAGATGCAAGCAACATCGCTGACTACGTCAAAGCCGGAGCCAGCGGCGCTGGTATCGGCTCGTCCCTGTATCGTCCGGGAACAAACCTCACCGCGATCACCACACACGCAAAAGCCCTCGTGGAGAACGTTAAGCTCAGGTAGTCCCAAAACTATCGTCCGGCGCTATTGCAACCGCAGAAAATGATTTCATTCCCGACAGGTGTTGGGAGGGTGTTGATCCTTGCGGTGTTATTTCTGGGCGTGCTTCAGAAACTGCCGGTTTGATAGCTGGCTTTTGCCAACTCATTGACAATGGTTTGGCAAAAGCCTCTTTTGCGTCGGGAAAACTATGATTGAAGCAGGGGCTCGGGGCGTTGTCCGATAACACAGGGCGGGTCATCCGGGTTGTCAGGACGCGCATCAAAGATCAGAAGGTCACGGCGACCATACTGATCGGCAATGCTTTCAGCTATGGCTCGCACTGAAGTGCCGACCCCGCTACAAATGTTTGATATGCCTGTCTGGCTGGACAAGGCATCGCGCACCAGCATCGCGGCGGCCACATCCACATCCATGAAATCGCGGATCTGAGCACCGGAGCTGAGTTTCACCGGCTGACCTCTGGCAAGATTTGAGTGTAACGAAGCAACGAGCCGTCGGGGGTCCTCGCCCGCGCCGTAAAGATAGAACAAACGCGCCCACAGGAAGGACACCCCAGCCAGAGGCAGTGTTTTCTGTAAAGCCATTGCACAGGCGGCCTTGGCCGCAGCGTAGGGCGATTGCGGGTCCACAGGCGTATCCGGTCCGGCAACTCCACTGCTCAGATCGTACTCCAGACAGGTGCCGAGACCCACAAACCGGAGAACTCCAGCTCGCTGTGCGCCCTCTGCCAGAGCCAGCGTTCCGGAAACACATTGCAGATTGTTGAGCGAAGTCTGATACTTGCCAGGCTCTGCATACCAGGCCATGTGCAGCACCAGGTCATAACCACGGGCGGTTTCAGCCCACCAGCAGGCTGGCATCGAAAACACGTCCTGAACCTCGATGATGTGGTCCATCTCGTCCGGCTCGCAGATGCGTCCCGCAGTGCCCTGACGCAGAACGTGACACAATTCATAATCTCCCCGGCGCAGCTGTTTGGTAACAGCCCTGCCGACGAAACCTGTAGAACCCGTAAGTAGGATGCGTGTCATGGCAGACTATTTCTTTTCATCAAATGATCAGCCGTGGGAGAGTAACAAACTATCATAGTCTGTATTGAAGGCGCATACTGAGTATTCTGAGAATAAAAACTTGAGTGGTGGTATTTTGCAGATTTAGAAACTGGTTAGCATGACTTCTTCTTACTCTCCTACATTAGCTGGGATGACAATTTTCATGTGCTCGCTCACATTATCAGCAGTCCTGCTTGAGATTTGGCGATACGCAGACATGGTTGTTTTCCGGGTCTTTGGACACAAACTCCCTTGTTGGAAATTATTGCCTGAGGTTGATTATGAGCAAAACCCCACTCCACAACTGCCCGGTATGCCAACATCAGTCACCAGGTGAAAAAACGATACCAGCCTGCCGGGGAGGAAGAGTAATCGAGCAGCGCCTTAATGTGCCGACGCTGCAGAATGTCACGCTGGCAACCCGGGAGACTGCAAAAACAGTCAGGTGTGGTGCATTGAAAATGGTTCAGTGCGGGGACTGCGGGTTTGTGTGGAACGCGGCTTTTGATCCTGAACTCATCTGTTATGACAGTAGCTACAACAATGATGTAATTGGCTCCAGATTCTATCAGGCACATCTTTGTGAAATGGCGGACCGCATTTTGGCCTCTGTCCCCGCCGGGACAGATATTCATTATGTGGAAATCGGATGCGGCGAGGGGGATTTCCTGCGCTTGCTTCATGAACGCGGAAAAGGCCGCATTGCTTCGGCTGTTGGCTTTGACCCTGCTTTCACAGCACACGATAAGCTGCCGGAAAATGCTGTGGTCCATCCCTGCTGTTTCACACCAGCTGAGATCGAAAAAATCCCTTCGCAGGCAAATGTTGTTTGCTCACGCCACACCATTGAACATGTCAGCGATGTGCACAGCTTTGCTGCAAATCTGGCAGCAGCAATGGCTCCCGGGCGTCAACTGTTTGTTGAAACGCCAGATGTCGACTGGATCCTCCGCAATGGCGCATTTCAGGACTTCTTCTACGAGCATTGCGCCTTGTACAACCCTTACTCGATCAGCCTGTTACTGTCTCAGTACGGCCTTCAAAGCGAGGTGACACCCGTTTACAACGGGCAATACATGTGGGTGCAGGCACAAATGCTTAGTGAGACCCTCCCCGTCGCTTCGCTGCCACTGACAGAAGATCCGTGGGATCTGGGGCAGGCTTATCAGGCACACCGGGCTGAATTACTGGATTCATGGTCCAGCTTTTTAGCAGGCAGAAAACACAAAGGCCCGATTGCTGTTTGGGGAGCTGCCTCCAAAGGGGTGACCTTCTCCCTCATCATGAATTCCCACGAGCATCAGATGATTGAGGTGAGCATTGATCTCAATCAGGCTAAACAGGGGTGCTATTTGCCCGTCACCGGCACACCTGTTGTATCCCCTGAGGCCGCAAGGCAGTTGGGCGTGACCACAATCGTGATCATGAATCCAAACTACGAGGCCGAAATCCGGAACATGATAGCCGAAATGGGTTGGGATACCGAGGTCACCGTACTGAACGAAAATACCAGCAGTCTTGAACTGGTCTGGCCCGCCGGATTATAGCGCCCTCGCAAAAAGTCATGATCACGCTCAAAAATTATCATCAGAACGAAGAAGCCCAAGCAAGAAGCTTTGAAAGTAGCCGAAATTCGTCCGAAGACGTTTTGTTACGGCGCTCTTTCTTTTAACTTTGGTCGCTTACTACTCAATCCTAAAGCAGTTTGCGTTTAAGTTGAAACGCTTGATCTGCTTTAGCTTTTGTTTTTGCGTATCTTTATCTGAAAACCGGTGTCCACTTTTCAGAGATACGCTTTAGTCATGTAGGTTGACCAGTTCACCGGGGAGACACACTCTAACTTCAAACCCAGAAACCAACGATATAGCTGTTATCATTGGTGAAACCATGTTCTCCGATAAAATACTGACGTGCTTTTCGCACTGTATTTTTGTGAGTTGCAAACCAGATGAAGTCATAATCGGGAGTTTCCTCCCAGGCTACCTTAGCGCTATGCAAAAGCGCATCGTAGTTTTCATCAGGACGCTGTGACCATTCAAGAGTCATGTGCGCCGGAAGTTTCAGATCAACCCGGGCATTCGGGTGAGCATGAGAGATAAAGACATGGCCAGCTGTTGAAGCAGGCAGATTTTCCAAAATGCGGGCTATAGCAGGGATGGCTGTTTCATCTCCTGCAAACAACATTTTGTCAGCTACAGGCATCCAGCCGCCTGCCGGGCCAATCAGGCCACACTCTTCTCCTGACTGTACTCGTTTTGACCACTCAGCAGTCGGCCCGTCATCGTGCAGATAAACGTCGAAATCGAAAGTTCGGTTTACTTCATCAATCTGACGAATTGTATAGATAGGCTTCAAAAGCTCCTGATCTCCTGAAGGCCATATGGTACGGCGAGCTTCATTCATATAAGGCCAGACTGGTGTCGTACCTGTGACTTTGGGGTAAATTACTCTGAAGTGCATGTGGTCTTTGAAGAAACGTTCCACATCATCCGCCTTGACCCGGATACGCATAAACACGTCGTTAATTTGCTCAGTTGAGACGACCTGCGCGACACTGAAGGTTGGCGGTCGTTGTGTTAAAGGCAAATTTCCGCGCCAGATCGGTTCGAAGCCGAACCCTGGCAGATCCTCATCAAGACTTTCTTTCAGATAGTAAAGCTCCTGCGGGCGGGCGGATGAGATACGTAATTCAGTCCTCTCATCAACCTGAGCAAGATCAATATCACCAACTATAGTTTTAATCCTGAACAGGCCTTCCCCAAGATCATCCAGAGTGAACCCATGGGAGATCGCTAACTCTTTAAATAAGTCTAACACTTTTTGCTGCGAGAGATTGCAAATGTCGGTTTGAAGGAAGCACGAATATTCTTGGGAAACCATGAGTGACAAAACCAGTTTCTTCTTGCTAGAGAATTTTAAGAGAGCTCTTGCTGAACCTTCCTTTCCCATCGTGGATCCAAACAGGCTGGGAGGGATCATTAAAGCTGAGCAATTGTGGCACAACTCTTTCAAGAGCTTAAGATTTTTAGTAATGACAGGCTTGCGTCTTACCCGACAAAAAATGTCGTCCGATCAAACGGGCAAATGTCTTCCCCGACACCAACTTCGACGGCAGTAGCGATGTAATACAGAGGTCTGGCAACCTTCTTAGCGCCTGATCTCCTCTTTGCAACAGACAGAGAGGTGTAACGGATCACCAATCCTCAGAGCTTCTCAATCAGATACGGCCAGTCCCTATATGCTGTGCGATCTTCTCCCTTAAACTGTAGCCTGTGAGGCTTATTCTGCAGAATATCTGCGTGTATTTTTGCCGCTATTAAGCTTGACTGGTACAGAGGGAGATTTTATGGAAAACTTAAGTCTATTACTCATGTTTTGTCGAGATGACATTTCTCTTTGTTATCGCGACGCATGGACAAATAGCATATCGCCTCAGCAATGCCGGAGGACGTGGAGAAGAGATGTTTATGGAGCGCTTCCCTGGGGACCTGCAAATTGGAAGCTTGAACGAACCTTTAAATGAGAGGCACCTGATACAGCCGATGACAATCGGAGCCAAGATTCAGGTCTTAATCATACTTTCCGGAAGCCAGGCCTTCAGCATTGACAATGTTACAATCGACTTGAACGCGCAACGAGCGCCTCAAGCAGTTATAATGCGTATTGATCAGGCTGCAATTTTAGATTGCTCTAGTTCGTATACGGGAAATCAGCGCAAAATTCGCATGGAGATGCCTCACAACTGGTTAACCCAGCTTCAAGGTGAAGCGACAATGGCATCATTACCGTTGCTTAGTGAGCACCTTGATCATCAGATCTGGTCACCCTCTGCCGAAACGATCACTCTTGCTGAGCGAATTGTATTTCCACCAAGTCATAGGCATCCTTTGGAGCGCAGCTTATTTCGCATGTCGTGCGGCGTTGAAATTCTGCGTCGCTCACTCTCAGAGATTAACACTCATGCATCTGAAGCGAGCAGAAGCTACGTAAAGCGATCTGCGGAAGACATACGCCTCCATATACTCGGTCATTTGAGTGAAGATTTGTCTCTGGCAGCATTGGAAGAAAAGTTCTGTATCAATCGCAGGTCGTTACAACGCACCTTCAAATCCCACTACGGTATCACTATTAGTGATTTCATACGTAAGCAGCGGTTAGATCAAGCTTATGATGCCTTAAAAAACCACGCATCCACCATTGCACAAGCTGCGCACCTTGCCTGCTACACAAACGCCGCCAATTTCGCAACCGCATTCCGACGCGAATATAACGTATCTCCGGGGGAGCTGATGAGAGGGAGCGCAAGATAAGAGAACTGCCAAAAGTCCGGGTTAATTAAGTCGCGAGTTTATCGACTACCCAGCCTTGCGCATCAGCTTTCATGTCGAGACACTATTGCTCGAACCGGCCCTGTCGTAAACATGTCTTAAAGCGCATTTGTGCGTTTAGATGCGTGCCCTTCCTGCCCTCTTGAGCGCTTGTCGCTGAAACATGAGCTCGCACCACAGAGCCGTAAAACATCTGCACCAAATGAGCCGATGAACCCAAACTGATTGAGCAGCACTCTCCAGCTTATATTATGGACGCAGAAATAATGGATCGCTTCGAGAAAAAGTCAGTTATCACGCCCCTTGGCGCTGCATCGGAGCAGGCGGGCTTCAAACACCTCCAGCGTCCTCAGTTTGACTCAATGGTTCTCACTTAACTTCGCCTCCGCAATGCAACAAGCAATTGCTTCGCTCCCACAGTTTTTGCAGCCTTTCTGTTGCAAATGAGACGCTGGTTGTGAGCCATGACACAGGCGACTGCTTTGCAATGTCTAAGGGTCTGCCTGACCTTGAGAATGTGAGTGTTATTGGATTCTGACATAG
Source organism: uncultured Pseudovibrio sp. (assembly GCA_947496145.1). Lineage (GTDB taxonomy): Bacteria > Pseudomonadota > Alphaproteobacteria > Rhizobiales > Stappiaceae > Pseudovibrio. The sequence goes on along the minus strand of CANMBS010000015.1, from coordinate 10,616 downwards.
AGCTATGTGCCACTGGGCCTATTAATTGCGGGGCAGTGTTGCTATGGAGGTGCTTTAGATTTAAACTAACGCACTTATTTGCCCAGGACTTTCATTGGAAACATGTCTCACACGATAAAGAATGCATCACTTGCCACCCAGAGGGTGCGCCTTTGGCTGCAAATGCTCAAGGCTGTGCGTACAGTTGAAGGCACGCTGCGCGAACGCTTGCGCAAGCACTATTCCATGACCCTTCCACGCTTCGACGTTATGGCCACGCTCTACGCCACTCCTGAGGGGTTGCGTATGACAGAGCTTTCAGACCAGCTGGTCGTTTCAAGCGGCAATGTTACCGGCATTGTCGAGAAGCTGGTTGAAGATGGTCTGGTCGAACGACAGAGCATGGAAAAAGACCGCAGAGCCCATCTGGTCAAGACGACCGACAAAGGCCGCACCTTGATGGATGAGGTCACCACCGTTCATCGTGGTTGGGTTGATGAGCTGCTGGAAGATGTCTCCGAACCGGATCTTGCCCGTGCGATTTCCATCATGATGGACATCCGCCATGCTCAGCGTAAATAACGCAAGTAAATGCGGATAAACGCAAATCCGTGCACAAAACAACGCAAAACGCTCCAGCTTGCACCGGAGCGTTTTTATACTGGGCTAAGCCCTTCTAAAGAATACCAGTTTCCCGCGCTACTCGGCGATACCCAACGCCAGCGCTGAAGCCGCCATCGATGACGAAATCCTCACCCGTAATATAAGCTGAACCATCAGAAGCAAGGAACAGCACCAGCTGCGCAACCTCTTCCGCTTCCCCGCTGCGCTGCATCGGTGTCATAGAAATCATCGGCTGCAAATGCGGTGAGTTCCGGTTCAGGTCCGTCACAATCACCCCCGGACAAATGGCGTTTACGCGAATGCCTTTTTCTGCATATTCCAGAGCTGCCGTTCTCGTCACGCCGCGCAAAGCCCACTTGCTTGCGGTGTAAGCCGGATCATAGTGTCTCGAAAAACCGCTGTTAGATGAGATGTTTACGATACTTCCACCACCGCTCTCACACATGGACGATACTGCCAGTTTGATGCCAATGAAAGCACTTGTGGTGTTGACTTGAAGCACTTTTTCCCACTCGCCAACCGACATGTCATCAATGGTTTTGCGGTTGATGATGCCAGCGTTATTGACCAGAATATCAAGCTGTCCGGTCCAGTCGCGCACTATACCCTGCATCGCAAAGCTCTCTGGCATGAGCTTCCCCTTCTTCCTCAAGCATATCGCAGATCATAACCTGAGCGCCGCACTGCGCTAAAAGTTCTGCTTCTACAGCACCTTGGCCCCGAGCGCCGCCAGTAACGATCACGGTTTCCCTTCCAGAGACGTCAAGGCATTGCGGGTGTTTTCAAGGTGTTCCCTCATGCCCGCACCATCTTCTGACGCTGCTCACCAAGACCTGAAGCACCCAGACGGACAACCTGCCCTTCCTTCAGGAAAACCGGCGGTTTCATGCCAAGCCCCACACCCGGAGGAGTACCCGTAGAGATGATGTCGCCCGGCTCAAGGGTCATGAACTGGGAAATGTAGCTGATCAGATGCGCCACATTGAAAATCATTGTTCTGGTGTTGCCAGTTTGACGGCGCTCACCATCCACATCCAGCCATAAGTCAATGTTTTGAATGTCTTCGAACTCATCCGGTGTAACCAGCCATGGCCCAACCGGGCCAAACGTATCGTGGCTTTTGCCCTTAATCCACTGCCCGCCACGCTCAGACTGAAAGCGGCGCTCTGACACGTCATTTACCAGCACATAACCCGCGACATGATTAAGCGCTTCTTCTTCACTGACATACTTCGCCCGGGTTCCAATCACGATGCCGAGCTCAACCTCCCAGTCTGTGCGGTCAGAACCACGTGGAATTTCAACATCATCGTTAGGGCCACAGATCGCAGAGGTTGCTTTGCCAAACAGAACCGGTTCTGCAGGAGGTTCCTTACCGGTCTCTCTTGCATGATCTGCGTAGTTCAGACCAACACACAAGAATTTGGAGGTGCCGGTTACGGGTGTACCGATACGCGGGCTGCCCTCAACGACAGGCAAACTCTCAACATTAAGCTTGCGAAGCCTGTCGATGCTCTGTGCACTCAGGAATTGCGGAGTAAAATCAGTAATGACCTCAGATAGATCGCGGATAGCGCCGTTGGCGTCAAGTAGACCGGGTTTTTCATAGCCTTTGGGGCCGTAGCGTAGAAATTTCATGGGGCACTCCGGTGTTCACAGTAAGAAAAACCCAACTCCAGAAGGAGTTCGGTTAATGCAAGCAGCAATCAGGCGCGGCGGTAGCCTTCCAGCTGCTCATCCGGGACATCTGGCAGGTTGGTGATCAGATTGTCCGGCGTACGGCAGGTCAGCCATACGAGCTCTTCAGCAATGTTCATGTTCACTTCAACATGCGGCATGTAAGGGGGAACGAAAACGAAGTTGCCTTCAAACATATCGACGTATTCTTTGTAGTCTTCACCGAAGTAAATGCGATCATGACCCATCAGAACGTAACCGTCGGTTTCACATTCTTCGTGATGGTGTGGCGGGGAACGGTGACCCGGCTCATTGGTCACGCGGCCAAACCAGATTTTGGTTGCCGGGGTGTGCTGCGGACTGACACCTGATTTACGAACACACTCACCAGGTTGCAGGGTACGTTCGTCCAGATCACCAGCTTTAGTAACAACTGGTACAACCTTCTCACTCATAAGGCTTCTTCCCATTCACTTTATATATGAATTAAAAATACAAAATTCCTATTCATATTAAGTATTAAATATTTTAATTTCAAAATATTAATATATCATCCAATTGGACGGGTGGCAGTACTCTTGCTGTGTTCCTGATGAAAACACAAAGTGCTGCCGTCCGTGTACTAAAGCTTCCGGAACGGCCTTTTTCGCGGCAACTTAGTTTGTCAATCGGCCTTGAAAACTGCCCCTGTTCGGCGCGTAAAATTGCCCCCTAGTGCACAGCGTTAGCTGGCTTGATACAGTGTAGTTCCCCTAAAACGAAGCGCATCGGGCCGGCGGGTTTTTAAGCGATGGTTTTGAGAGCACCGTCCAGAGCTTCTCCTTTCTCGTCACTCAAGGCAGCTTCACGCAGGCGGCGCATCCAGTCAGCGGCATCATTGCGCCCATGAAGCAGCTCCAGAGCACCCATAACACGGGCAAACGTTGAAAGGCCCCGTGCGTGTGTATCTGAGTATCCTTTAATCAGGCGATAGTTTGCCAGCAGCTCTGCTGCCAGCGCGCGGTCATTGCTGGCAATCTCGACAACCTTGTCGAACCAGACACTTACATGTTCCATTTCGCTTTCATGACGTAAGAGGCTTCGACGCCAGGGGCGTAGCGCACTCACCATGTAAAGCATCAGGTAACCACCTAACCTGTCTGTGCGTATTCTGCGCCCTTTGTCAAAGTGTCGGGTATAGAAGCTTTTAAAGCGTTTGCTTTTGGAAAGCCTGCGCCCCAGCCTCCTTGGCATTGTGGTCACGAACTCTTCGAATCTTGGATGGAAGTATTCTGTGAGCATAAGAACCTGATCATCCTTGACAGAAACTTCATCTTTCACCCGCTCAAGGCGGGTTCGCCGGGTTTTCAGGTCGGCAACTCGCAGGAGGTCATCATAACACATAGCTCGCGACACATATTTTGCGGCTCGCTGTGTCATGGTGAAGGGAGCAGCATCCAGCACAGCAATGCGCTCAACCCGGTCCAGATACTCAGCACCATAGGCAGGATCTTGATAATCTACCACTTTTTTCAAACCAAGAGCAGCAAGTTCCTGTGCGTCTTGCGGTAAGTTTGAAAGCCGTTTCTGAAGGGCATCCCATTGCCTCTGAAGTTTGGCCGGAACGGTCAGGACAGACAGAGCCTTTTGTGGATTGACAGGTTGCGGAGCCTCTTCCTTTCCGGTGGCGCAGTCATATGCGCGGTTGAAGGCACGAAGAGAGGCTTCAACACCACGGCCAGAAGCCTTAATGGCGTCCTCATAGCTTTCTTTGGTGAAGGGAAGAGCCCCTGAACCAGCCAGACCACCCAGCATGGAAGATGAGATGACTGAGCCAGCTTCTTTCGCCAGTGTTTCCATATCAAACGCAACAACATGGTCGGCAGCAATACCCATAGCCTCAAGCACAGCCTTGCCATCCACGCGGCCATCACCCGGAGCAACCTTTTCTTTGACTGCCGGAATACGGTGAGTTGATGCGATGACCGTTGTGCGGCTTGGAGTGACAAATCCTCGCGTGATAGCTCGCCCAGCCTCCATCAGCTCAGCAGCAATAAGGATGTCTACGTCCCCTTCAGAGGGAGACAACGCAAACACCGGTTTGCGCCCTGTATCCCGGCACATCTCGATGTAATAGATGGTTGCGCCTGTTCGCTGTGCCACACCAGCCACAGAGGTGGACTGTGCGTTGTAGCCGTTCATCTCAGCCACAGCGGTGATCCAGTTGGTCAGCACGCCGCCACCCTGACCACCAACCGCGAGGGCTGCCAGTGTGATAATATGCTCGCCATCTGCTCCCGGGGAGCGGCGGGCTACAATTTGAGGATTCTTAGTAAGACTCATCTTCCGGGCTCCTTACGCAAACACAATACGGTTCGCATCGCGGCGCTTTTGCAGCCAGCTCATAATTCCAGAGGTACGTTTGGCACGACGGCGCTCAGAGGTGGTTGGATTGAAAACAACACGCGCCTCATAAAAACTCGGACACAGCACAGCAGCATCCGCCACCTCACCACAGTTGCCGCAACCAACGCAGGTTTGATCAATCGCAGCAACCGGATCATCGCGCAGAGGATCGCCGGTATCCTTCACAGAAAGTGACGGACAGCCAGAAAGACGCATACAGGCATGATCTCCGGTGCACACATCCTCATCAACGCCAAAGCGTGGCTTTTCGACCCGCTGGCCGCCCTTGATGGCCTTTGCCATTTGAGGCTTCACCCGGCGCTGCTTGTTGAGCATACATTCAGAAGACGCCACGATAACTTTCGGGCCTTCCTCCTCAGAGCTGAGTGCCTCTTTGAGCGTATCGCGCATTTTGGTCACATCATAAGTGCGATCCAGCTGGCGCACCCATTTCACACCCATGCCCCGAACAGCTTTGGTAATGGAATTCTTGGTTTGCTTAGTTTTGTTGTCCGCACGAGAGGAGAGGATATCCTGCCCGCCAGTTGCAGCAGAGTAATAGTTGTCTACGATGACGATCACGCCATCGTTCTTGTTAAACACCGCGTTGCCGATGGAGGACGCCACGCCGTTGTGCCAGAAACCACCATCTCCAACGAAAGAGATAGACTTGCGCCCGTCCTTGTTTTCGTTGTGAAAGGCAGAGGCTGATGCAGGGCCGAGGCCGTATCCCATAGTAGTTGCACCAAGGTCAAACGGCGGCATGATTGAGAACAGGTGGCAACCGATATCTGATGCAATGTGATGGTGTCCAAGCTCCTGCTCTACCAGCTTCGTTGCTGCAAAGATCGGTCGCTCCGGGCAGCCGGTACAGAACCCCGGTGGGCGTGGCGGCAGGATCTTGGTGAGGTCTGGAATCTCTGGCTCTGGATCATTATGCGCAACCTTCGCGGCAGGCAAAAGCCCCGGTGCATGCTTCTTCAGAAAGTCCGCCAGCCCGTCCAAAACAATCTGCCCGGTGAGTTCACCGCCTAATGGCAGGAGGCCCTTGCCTTCCAGCTTAGTGTCGCTGCCGGATTGATAGAGCATATGACCAATGGTCTGCTCCATGAAGTTTGGCTGACCTTCTTCAATTACGAAGACGGCTTCCTTACCTCCGCAAAACTCCAGAATCTGGCTCTCACAAAGCGGATAAATGGCATTGAGGCATAGAATATGGATCGTAGTATCGCCATAAATATTGGCAAGGTCCAAACGGTTCAGTGCACGGATTACGGTGTTGTAGTTTCCACCTTGAACAATAAGACCAATTTTCCCGGCAGGATCGCCGAAGACTTCATTGACATTGTTGTCCAGAATGTACTTCTCGGCAGCGGGCCAGCGTTTGGTTAGCTTTTCATCCTCGTGCAGGTAAGTTGCCGGAGGCAGAACGATACGGGTAAGATCACGCTTTGGACTTTCCAGAGCGTCCGTTACCGTCATAGCTGGGCGCTTGTTGTCCGAAGCGGTAAAGCTGCCATGGACATGGCAGGAGCGAATATGCACTTGCAGCATAACAGGCGTGTTGGAAGCTTCAGAGAGTTCAAAACCCTGACCAACAGACTGCACGATGGAAGGCAGATTGGGTCGTGGATCAAGCATCCAGACCTGACTCTTCATCGCAAATGCATAGGTGCGCTCCTGCATGATGGAAGAGCCTTCGCCGTAATCCTCTCCCACAATGATAAGAGAGCCACCCGTCACGCCACCAGAAGCAAGATTGGACAAGGCATCAGAAGCCACGTTCGTTCCTACAACAGATTTGTAGGTGACTGCACCGCGAAGTGGATAGTGAACGGAGGCTGCAAGCATGGCGGTTGCTGTGGCTTCAGAAGCAGAAGCTTCAAAGTGAACGCCCAGTTCATCAAGAATGCTCTGCGCATCTGCAAGCACATCCATCAGATGCGAGATCGGTGATCCCTGATAGCCACCAACATAGCTGACGCCATTTTCCAGCAGGGCTTTGGTAATCGCCAAAATACCTTCGCCGCTGAAGGTTTCCCCTTTCCCTAACCGAAGCTTTTCGACTTCTTTGGCAAATGACCGCTCAGCCATTGCTAATTCCTTTTCACTTAAAGATTGTGATGCCGGATATCGTAGAGAATGCACTTGAGCATGCTGTTGAAAGCACGCTGCTGGTCAGGAGTAAGACTGGCGAGCATTTTTTCTTCCATGCCTTTCATCTGCGGCCACGTCTGGGCACATAAAGAACGCCCGCGGTCCGTCAGATGGATCTTCCTGATCCTGCTATCAAATGCATCCGTTTCCCGGCGCACGCAGTCCATATCTTCGAGCGCATCTAAAGTGCGCGAGAGGGTGGATTGTTTGATTACTGTGAGAACTGATAGTTCATTGATGGTGCAAGAACCGCGCTTTTCCAGAACTGTAAGCGTGCGCATCTGAGGCACAGAAACGCCCGCGGCCTTCAAAGTTTCTTCAACTCCCTTGTTGTATCGAACCATGATCCGGTTCAGCAGGTAGGGGGTGAAGTTTTCCAGCTCATCCTCCTTCATCTCAGAATTTCCTCTGCTGCCAGAAATCCGGACCCGCCTGAAAGCCCTGGTCCCGGATGGGTGGAAGCACCGATTTGCCAAAGGTTCTTAATCCCGGTTTCATGGCGTCTGGTGTCTGAGAACGGGCGGAATGCAAAGAACTGATCCAGCGTACACATGCCTCCGTAAGGATCTCCGCCCACCAAATTCATATTCATGCCCTGCAGGTCCGCTGGCGATATGGCTTTGCGTGCGACGATGTTTTGCTTCAGGTTTGGGATCTGAGCAGCAAGCATGTTCTCAATACGGTCCGCAAATGCTTCACGAACCTCTTCTGTCCATGCTCCATCTTCAGGAACTGAGATTGCTCCGGCTGCATCACCTTTGATGAAACGAGGTGTGTCCGGGATCTGAAGCCACAGGACTGCGCCGCCTTCAGGTGCGCGTGTTGCATCCACCGCAGAAGGTTGCCCGACGCAGATGGTCGGCTCAGCTGGCAGCATTCCCCGTTCGGCTTCATTAGAGGCTTTTGACACGCCATCAAGACCAGAAGTGATGTGCAGCAGTTGCACCTTGTCTAATCCTTCCGTTGCCCACCTGGGCACTTCTTTGAGTGCGTAGTGAAGCTGGAAATTGCCGCGCCCATAACGATACTTGCGCAAATCTTCCCTGCGCTCTGGCATCTCAACCAGACTGCCGTAAAGCTGGTGGGGAGTGACGGAAGCAAGAACACCACTGGCTTTGATTTCCTCACCACTTTGCAAACGCAGGCCCGTCGCTTTGCCACTGGAGACCAGTACCTTTTCGACTGGTGCACTGAGGTTTACCTCCCCGCCGTTTTCCTCGATGATTGCAACAAGTGCATCCACCATTCTGGCAGCGCCCCCCTTTACAATCGGAGCACCTGCAACTTCCAAAGCAAACCCGATAATCTGGCCCATCTGCCCGGAAAACGTTGCCTCTGGCGGCAGACCTGCATGCAGGCCCCAAGGTGCCCAGACAGCTCGGGCCAGTTCGCTGTTAAACGAAGTCTCAAGCCAGCCGCGCATGGGCAGCAAAGCTTCACCAAACCGAGCCGCAAGATTGCGGGAACCTCGTTTCCAGATTTCTTTTCCCAGAAGAGAGGCGGTCTTCCGCGACCACGGGTCACTGCCCATCAAGCCGAACATCAGGTCGGCATCTCGCGCAAATGCGTCCAGATCGCTCGCCATCTGGTCACCATCCCCGGCAGCGACTGCATTAAATGCAGCTACATTGGTTGCCCGGTCTGTGGTGTAAGTCAGTGCTTGTCCGTCAGGCATCAAGGCACCAGTCGGCGTATCTGTGGCGCAGAACTCCACCCCATGCCGGGCCAGATCTTCTGCAAGTTTTGCATGCGCACCACCTGTTACCCAAAGAACAAACGTTGTTGCCAAAGGATCATAGATGTATCCCGGTGCAAGTTCTTCAGTGCGCATGCAGCCGCCCGCGACTGCCTCGCGCTCAAAAAGAGCGACTTTTTTACCTGCTTTAGCAAGGATTGCTCCTGCGGTAAGGGCGTTGACGCCAGAACCAACCATGGCAAAGTCGAGGGCAGACATACTCCGAGTTCTCCCGACTAAGCTGCGGGAACCAGCGCAAGTGCACGAACCGGAGACCCTGTGCCCTTAACGATCTTGAGCGGATTTGCAATCAGGATTGCGCCCTTTGCTGGCAGCAGGTCAAGATTTGTCAGAGAAGCAAGTCCATAACGGTTGTGCTTATGCAGCAGGTTATGAGCCGGGAACGGAATTTCGAAGGTTGCAGCCATGCCAGCGTCAGTGCCAATGCACTGTGTGCCCCAGCCAATGATGCCCTTGCCAATGAGGTATTCAATGCATTCCGCAGTTACACCCGGAGTATGCGGGCCGGTTTCTGTTGTATTGAGGAACTTATCTTCATCAGTATTGAACTGATCCCAGTCGGTGCGCATCAGTACCCATTCACCTTCACGGATTTCACCATGCTCGGCTTCCCATGCCTTTACACGCTCTGTAGTGAGCAGGAAGTCATTGTCTCCGGCGCTTTCCTTAGAGCAATCAATCACGTTGACCGGTGCAACAAAGGCTTGCGGATTGATGGTGTCGGTCGTTCCGTCCGGGTAGTCTTTGCCGGTCACCCAATGCTGTGGTGCATCGAAGTGTGTGCCGGAATGCTCACCCAGCTTCAGCCAGTTCCACGCCCAGAAAGGCCCATTATTGTCATAGCGTGAAATCTCGTGAACTTCGATCTTTGGTGTGTCTACAGCCAACTCAGGCGGCAACTTTAAAAGCGGTGTGTCCGGGCCCAATGGGGCGGCACAATCTACAACTTTGACAGAACCATCTAACAGACTTCCTGCCAGATTAGCCAGCGTATCGGTCGCAGTTGCTTTTGCGAGTGTATCTGATGCAGTCATTATGTCCCCCTCCAACAGGCGTAATTCGCTTTCCGCCTGTGATATATATGCAAACTCATATTTCCATTATGAGTCAAGTTTAAAATATAGCCAAACTTCTCGAGAGCTAATTTATATTCGTATAATTCCCTATCTGAAATCTAGAAGATCGCATTATATATATTTTTCAAATAGTTATGTCGACGACATGATACTACCTAAATTAGTAGGCTATTTTTTTACATATTTATTATTTTATATATAAAGCACTTTATGTTGGGTTCGCTTGTATCAGGACCGGGAAGGAGCGTCGAGAACCTACCGGTCACGACGCCTTTCAAAGCTTCCTGATTTGCTTTTCCGAGCAAGATTTATGCTAGTTCTGCAAGCTTGCGGAACCTGGATTGAGCGTAAACCAGAGCACCCCCTTCGTTGGTGCACACATGCTCAATCCGCCCAATAAAGACCTGATGGCTACCCGCTTCTGTTGCGGTTGCAACCTCGCAAGGGTGTTATCAGGTTAACGTTGGCTCCAGTTCCAATTGGTAATTGGGCAACATGACTTCAGCGCCGATCAGTTACAAACGTCATCGCTTTCCACACGAGATTATCGCTCACGCTGTTTGGCTGTATCACCGCTTCTCTCTCAGCCTGCGCGAGGCCGAAGCGGTGCTGCTGGAGCGCGGCATAACCCTGTCCTATGAAACCATCCGCAAGTGGGGGATCAAGTTTGGCCCGGCTTACACACGTCAATTACGCCGTAAAAGAGCAAGCAGTTCAGATATCTGGTATCTTGATGAGGTTGTGATCAGGATGGTTACATTCTAGACGAAATCCTTCAGAAACGGCGCAATACCAAGGCCACCAAACACTTGCTGACCCGCCTTTTGAAAAAGCAAGGCATGACGCCGCAGCGGATGATCACTGACAAACTTGGTTCTTATGGAGGGGGTCGACTACAGCTGAGTGCTGAATCCCCCTTTAAGGTATTTACGCCCCAGTTTTTCTGTGTCTTTCGAGTGTTC
>CANMBS010000014.1 GCA_947496145.1 uncultured Pseudovibrio sp. | reverse complement strand
ACAGATTGGTCAACTTCAGCGTTATAGAAAAGAAAGATCTGTTCAAGCTTTGCCCGTGTGCTCCAGGCAATTGAGGTCACCTGTGAAGATGGGTGCTGAATATGCCACCACTGGCCTTCAGCAAGTGTGCTGGTTCCATCAAGCATCGGAATGGTAAACTTGCGACCTGCAAATGCTTGAAAACGCCCCTGTGGCTTTTCGAACTTATAGGCCGCATAGAACGGCCCGTCTTTGGCAAGCAGGCAAGTGGTACCAGAGACGACTTCTTTTTTGTATTTGAAGCTGGGGGCGCGATTGAAAGTGAATGCATGCCCATCATTGTGTTGAGATATAGCCTCAACCCGAAAGCCTGATGTGTCCACTTCCTTGGGAGCTAAATATGCGGACTCATATCTTTGCCTGGTTTGAGTGTGATGAGCGCCGTAGACCTTGCCGATTGCGCCAATCTTCAGGTCGTCAGCAAGAGATAAGTCGTAAATGTTGGTCATGCTGCTCTTCCCATTCTTGCTGCTGTCAGGATGCGTTTTGCTGCCTCTTCATCTCCTGAGATCGCATAGAGGTCACGGGCGACTGCTAAGGGGTCTATGCCGTGCTGTTTCCAGAAATTGCGCTCATTCTGACCGTGCTGTTTGTCGTGCTCCTCTCGGATCATCGGCACGACCCAACAGTCATCGGGCTTGCGGGCCTTGCCTGTCTTTGGTTTGCGATAAACCGGATCCCCATAGCGGACATGGCAAGGGTCAACGCCATACCTTCCTGTAATCAGGCAGGGGAGTTTGCGGATAAAGGCCAGGTGGCCTTCATCCTTCATGCGCTTGTTCTCTTTGCTGGAAGGGTCCAGAGAGAAGGCGGTTTTGGGAGGGACGAAACGGAAACCCATTAAAGTAAGTTTCCTTGTTTGCCTATATGGGTGAGGGTGCCGTGGTTATCGAAGGAGACCATTTCGACACGACAATTCTTTCTCATAGGGAGCCTGCCCGTATTGTAGAGACTGGCAAGGAGCTTCTGACCCTCTCCAGTGGCTATGATCTTCACCTCTACCTTGACACCTTCGATAAGACGCTCATCGAAGTAACGGGTCTTGGAGCGTTTCACGCGCCATGTTCCCTGGCGCTTGTAAAGGTAGCCAAGGGAAGCAAGCTTCTTCTGGACTTGCTGTGTATTGACACCGGGAAGGGTGCGCACGAAGCGCATGACAGAGCGATCAGACTCCACGACACGTTCGCCAAGCTCTGCGGCTGGTGTCATCAGTTTGATCTGGATTTGCTGGGCTTCTATTTGCTCAGCTTGATCTGCTGCAAGGCGAAGTGCTTCAGCCATTGTGCCTGGCACTCGAAAACCTTCTGCTGTCTGCTCCTGAAGCTCCTTTAGCTTCGCTTGGACCTTGCGCCTGACAGCCTTGGACTCGCGCATGCCAACAAGGAGCATTTGATCAAAAGTAAGATGATATCCCTTGACCTCACGTTTTGCCCCTTGCGAGGTGGTCACGTAAAACTTTTCCGCGACCCCTAAATCGTCCAGTTCATCCTCAATTCGAGTTATGAAATGGCGATTCTCTACAGACTTTTCTCCAGCCGTTTCACGTGCCGGATTAATCACTTCATTCAGGAAGTCCAGACTGGACATAGTTTGGGTTGAGTTATCGAAACTTGGAATAATCGCATTCATTGTGTAGCTCCGTAACCTTGCTCCAGAACCGGAAACTCTTGATGCAGGCAACCATCCAGGAGCTTTGAAGCACGATGCTTGCCGACTTTGTTCATTGCCCACTCACCGTGATCAGTGAATTCTCCCGGCACCCAGTCACCCCATTGCTTAAAGAAAAACGGCACTTGCGCAGCGCGGCATTGATCGCGCAGCGATGTAAACCAGCTTGGATGAGAGGAGCGGGAGTCTTGACCGCTTTCGCCGCCTGCAATGACCCAGTGAATTTGAGGATGAGCGATCTCAGCATCAGCCTGATCTTTACTCAAAAGAGCAGGGCCACGCATTGCCTCCCGGATAGCTTTGCTCCTGTCAAACAAAGCATTCCCAATCGGCTCAAGGTTCAGTGTGGAAAGTAAGGGTTCACAAGACAGGAAACGCAACCGGCATGGGATCTCGCACAAGACTGGTATGCGTCTTTCAGCTTCTTTTTGGTTCTCAACCGTTGTCCCAAGCCAGACATTTGCATACCCGTGGCCCCAGTCATCGGGCAACATCTTCGCTATGTTCTGTGGTCGTTTGGTGAGCAGCAACCAGTCAAGGTTGGGCGTTTCTCGAATGAGCTGCCAGAGGTCTTCTTGCCAGTCCGCAGGCACTGAGTTATCAAACACATCTGCTAGCGAGGCGCAGAAAACGCGATAGCGTAAACCGTTTTCGGCTGCTGCACGGTCCCACTTTAATGGTTCGCGCCAGCTCCTTTTGCTTGTGCGCTTGCGGGGCTGTTTTGCGCCCCAACTGACCCGCTTAAAGCGTTTGTCCATCATTGCTTCTGCATAGCAGTTGTCGCATGCTGGGCTTATTTTGGTGCAGCCAATCCAAGGATTGAAAGTGTGGTCACACCATTCAATGTTGGAGTTGAAACCCATTTCAAATACTCCGTTTCATAAGCACGGGAAGGGAGAGGATGTCAGCCCGATGGGCTTGTCATTCGATCTGGCCTTCGGTTTTGAAGACGACTGCGCCAGATCCAGCTAAGACGAGATCTGAAATCCCTGCGAGCATTTCTCGCTGGACCGGTGGTGGTGTTGAGGCAAGCTGATCGCGCAGCACGTATCCAAGAGCGGTCATTGCGACTGCGCTGGTATGCGGATTGAGGCGGGTACGCTCTTGCAGAAACCGGGTGATATCATCTGCAAGGATCTTGGCGCGTTCGATGTGGACCGTGTTATCCATGCCAAGCCCCCTAAGCCGCTACCTGCTGGGCGATGTTGACAAGTGAGCGCTGGCCGTTTGTGGAACTGACTGCGTAAGCCTTCAGAAGGTCAATAGCGCCGGGAAGGGCAAGAAGCCTGAGTTCTTCAGCTTGCTCCTGTGCGCGCTCATCATTGCTGCCTGGTGCGCCTTGAAAGAAGAAGGCTGGAGTAACGTTCAGAGCGGTTGCAATAGCCTGCAAACGGCTGGAGCCGACCCGGTTAGCACCCTTTTCGTATTTTTGAACCTGCTGGAAGGTAACGCCGATTTCCTCGCCAAGCTTTTCCTGCGAGATACCCATGTTCACACGGCGCAGGCGAATGAGGCCACCCACATGCACATCAGTTGCGTCTGGGGTCTTGTTAGATGCTTTGGTCATAATACGTCCTTTGGGGTTAGCAGGCGGTGTTTTCGAAATGACCGCGGTTCAACAGTTCAAAGAAAAGGGATTTGGTGGCGCTTAGTCCCGACCATGCATCAGCCTTATTGACTGTGGTCGGCTCCTTCAGAATGAGGTCACAGGCTTCCTCCAGTGAAGGCCAGCGCAACTTATCTTCGTTTTCGTCCTTGCCTTCGTGTGGCAGGGCGCATTCCCGGGTGCACACCGGGTCCTGAATGTTTAAGAACTCAAGGCCCGTGCGTTCCCATCGGCTGGTGAATGTGCCCCGGGCTTTATTGGTCTGAGTCTCCAGATTGATCAGCAAGCTTGTGACCACGCGCTTGTCAAAGTCGCCATAGGTCACGACGCGACTGGCTTTCCCGGCCAGATCAGTCAGGGTTGCAAGGACTGCGTTTTGCTTGACGCCGTATTGCTCACAGCGGCGCTCTTCCAGACCGTGTAGCTGTTTGGCCTGAGGTTTAATTGTGCGCCCTTCGGCCTTGATCAGCATGTCGATGGCGCTAACGCGGTTGCCCTGCGCGTCAGACAGTTCCGCAGCGATCTTTAGCGCCCATGGTTGAGAGGAAGACCCGAGGGGCAAATCTTCTCTCAGCAGACCGCTGGTCACAAGGTCGAGGAACAGGAGCATTACCTGAATGCCTCCCCGATCAGTTCTGCAATGTAGGCTTCACAGTCTTTTGCATTGAGCTTGCCGCCTATGCGATTGGCATGCGCGTCGTAGATTTTTTTGAAAAGTGCCACATCGCTGGCATTCGGCTGGGCTTTCAGCTCTGCTGCGAACTTCTTGTCGCCTTTGTTCAAACTTTCTGCAGAACGCAGCTTGGACAGGCTTTGAGAATACAGCTCGAAAGACTGACGGGATATGGAAAGGGGTATGTCGGAGGATGTGGAGTGAGGGGAGGCTCCACTATCCTCCGACTTGCCGCCCTCCTGGGGAGCTTGTCCGGACCGCACCTGTGCATTGGTTTGGTTAGAAGTTAAGTTTCCGGACTGACGCTCTTCAGGAGAGAGCATTGGGTTGTTTGCTCGGGACTTGGTGACATCCTTGGCATTTCGGGCGCGGTGCTCGTCTCGTTCCAGATCCATTTCGTCTGGTGTATAAACACCCATGATGATGCCGGGTTCATGAAGCCGTGCCCATTGACGATGGCCGCGATAGTGCAGCATGGAGCGAGGATCGGATCTCCACGCCGCGTTCATCTTGTCAGCATTTTCGCTTTTTTTGCTGCCAAAGGTTGCCCAGTCCTTCACGGAGCCTTCGGTCACGCGGCCATCAGTTGTCCCGTCTTCGTTGAAGGGGCGATCTGACAGGTAGATTTTGAAACTGTCTTTGCCAGCTTCGCCTTCATATCGGGTATGGAGGCGGAAACCTTTCATGTTCAGAACCGCCTGGACAAGCTTGCCCTCGTAGCAAAGCTTGCCATGCACGACAGCTGTTGCCTGCGCTACGGCCAGTGGGTCAATGCCCCATGTGAGTGCCTGATTTACGACCAGAAAGCAGTTGCTATAGGCTTCTTCAGGAGAGCTACCCCGCAAGTGCTGGGGAAGCAGCGTTGCGCGAGAGATTGCCTGCGCATACTGGTCTGTGAGCGTGAACTGTTCTGGTGAAAGGATACCAGTGGGCTTAAAGGCTTCGCCCTCTAAGATCTCTTGATTGTGCTCGTCGGTGAGCTGGAGGTCGGTGCTCATGATGCACCTCCACGATAGTCGTCGTCATCCAGATCAATGGCTGGGTGCTGGGGGTGCCACGGCTTGTCTATGCCGTACTCACCTACGAAGAAGCGATAGGTGTCGAGGGCTTCAACAACCTTCTGCTTGGCGTCTGCAATGCGCTGCGGACCAGTCCAGTTAACGATGAGGGGTTGCGGGCAGCCTTTGGTTTTGACGAACACCCAGATCCACGCGGGGTCGTCATCGGATTCAAAACACTCATCAAGGAAGGTCTCATAGGGCTGCTTGCCAAAGACATCGATATCGCCAGTACGGTAAAGCTCTTTGACTATGCCGAAGGACCGCAGATAATCAGCAGCTTGCAGCTCATAAAAACGTTTGAATATTGCGTGACGCACGAGGCGTTCCATATTGCCGGTGGTCTGAGGAGAGAAGGACTTCAAATCAACCTGAGCATGGCGTAGGAGACGGTCAATGCGCAGTTTGCGCTTTAAATCACCATCCATGTAGAACATGGAGACTTCAGGGGCACCCTTAATAATCGCTCCGTTCGACATTACCGGGCCAAGGTCATGGTCCTGCTGCAACATTTGAGCGGCGGACTCGACCAGCTCCCAATCATCAAGTGAGATGAAGATTTTACCTTCATGCTGGGCGTAGAACTCTTTTTTGAGTACGTCCATGATCTTTGCGTCTGGGTCAATTTCCTGCACCCACTCAATCAAATCGCCTTTCTTCTTGTTCGACATGCCCTTTTGATCATGCTTTTTTAAAAAGTCGATCAGATCGCCGCTGGTAACGAGCGCTTCAGGATGATCTTCGGGGTTAAAGGCTTGCGCAAAGCGTTCATGGAGTGCGGCTTCTCCCTCCAGAATGCGAGCATGAAGCGCGGATCCCAGATCAAAGGCGACGCTTTCCTTGCCACCGTTCAGTTGTTCATGCTGATAGTCGGCTGGGTTGATATGGACTTCCTTGACGGTGGAAGACCCCTTCGCTTCGGGATCAGCGTGATAAACGTCTTCAGGAAGACCGAAGTAGATGCCAAGAGGGACCGGATCACCGGGTTTTAAGTCGAACATTTGGAACTCCGAAAGAAGCAAAGGAGGGCGTAGCGCTCGGCTACGCCATTGGGGTGTGAGTTGACTTAGGAGCTAACCTCTTCAAAGTCTGGGTCTTTCTCCAGATCGGCCTCATCCCACCAACAATCGACGGCACGGCCATCAGCCGCTTTGTAATGAACCTGATAGTTGTTCTTGTGAGCTGTGTGTTCGGCTCGACTTTTGATTGCTCCTGTCTCGCCGCTGGACGAGATTTTTACATGATCGCCAAGGTTGAATTTAAAGTTGCTCATGGTTTCCTCTTGGAGTTGCGACCGCAGTCAGCGGCCTTGAAAAGCTTCCACGACTTCAGACGTACTGAGGCACAAGGCTGATGTCATGAAAGCAAGAAGGGGGAGCTCTCCGTCGCCGGAAACTAAGCCGACAACGTCTTTCTGGTTCGCTGCAAACCAACCTGCGATGACCGCAGCGTCCTGACTTGCTGGAAAGAAAAGAAGGCACGCATCCGCTGATCGCATGTCACGTTCTAACTCGGCATATGCGCTCTTAACGGCGTCGGTTCCAAGCAGTGAACTCATGGCCTCTTTTGGCGACCACTTGTGATGTTCGGGGTCAATACTTGCCCAGTCGATGGAGGTGATATTGCTGTCGTAAAGGCTGTGACCTTCTTTTTTGAGAAGCTCGGAGACCTTGTCTTTGACCGATTTGCTTTTTGTTGGTGCGATGAGAATGCGTGCCATGGGTGAAATCCTTAGTGCTGGGAGACGATTTCACCGGCCTCTATGACGATTGCCCCGTCACGAGAGGATTCCACGGTCTCAATAAAGACCTGCATGTCGTATTCCTTTGCAAAGCCTTCCAGTAATGCAAAGCTGTCCTGATCAAGCAGAGATCCGTCTGAGATACGGCAGATGCGCAGTTCCGGGTTTAAGGCTGCTGCAATGGCGCAGCATACGCGGATTTGCTCTGCTTTGCTGGCTTGAGACAGAGGGAGGCCTTTGTAGGTGAGGCCATTATCATCAAAGCCCATGCCCGGGACGGGAAGCTTGGCTTTCGTTACCGCTTGTTCTGCTTCAAGGCGCAACTGCCTGACCTCACGGTCCAGATCAGAGGCTCTTACCTGTCTTTCACGAAGCTCTTTCTGTAAGCTTTCATATTGCTGCTTTTTGGCAAACAGGGCGTTTGACGCTTTTGCCTCATCAAGCTGCTCTTTTAGCTTGATCGGGTTTATTGCGTCGGGAAGAGGAGGCTCTTCTGCAAGCCTGGCTTCAATGATGTTCGCATCATCGTGGGCCTGCTTACTACTTTTGCGCAGTTGTTCTGCCTGCTCTTTCGCCTCGCTCTGCAACCGAACGGCTTCAGCTTTTGCCTTTTCAATAAGACGCTGACCATCGTCTTTCGCCTTGCTGAGCACCTGGGCACTTTCAACCGATTGCGCATTGCCCTGCTTACGCAAGGCTTCTGCCTCCTGCTTGCAAGCCTCGCGCCGGCTGATTTCGTCCTGTCGTTCCTGATTGCGGGTTTGTGCTGTGGTGAGCTGTTCAAGGAGGTCTGTGTCATCAATGTAAGCTTCAGGAGCATTCATTGGCTTGGCAAACGCTTCAAAGCGAGTCTGGAGCTGTTTCACCTCCCGGTTTGCATCGGTCCGGTCCTGAGTCTTTGCTTTTAAATCCTCTTCGTTTTCAACAAAGTCAAAATCGGGAATAAGCGCACGGAAGGTGATCGTTTGCTCTTTTGGATCTTTTCTCAGGAACTCAATTGGATCAATCGCAATCGTATTGAACAGATTGTCGAGAACTTGTTGCGGTTTTGGAAAGAGGGCACCCTCCGGGGTGCTGACTGTGAGCTGGGTTGTTTGGTCAACACCGTCTTTGCGCTTGAACTTGCGTGTGACCATGATGTGCCCAAGGTTCAGCTCTATAGTTGCTGCTTCCTCACCTTCGCGAATAGGAACCTTCGCTATATGCTTGCCACCGCCCAAAGCGGCCCAAATGGCATCCAGAGAACTGGTTTTTCCCTCACCATTCTTACCTGTTATTTCAACAACTTGCTGTTCTTCGTCGAACGTTGCGTCGAAAGTTTTGACGCCCATATAGTTCTGAATTTTCGCTGCATGTATGCGCATGTAATTCACCCTCGGGTTAACACCGCAGGGGAACCGGAGAGGGGGTAGGGGCACAGCTCTCCGGTTCCCTGAGGAGTGGGGGAACTCCTCACGGTGGCTCTAAATTTAGTTACTGACTGAAATTCCAGATTGGCGGTGCTGCTGACAAATTAATCTGACGCAGGACCATCCAACCAATGCAGTCCCACTTTTTTTGGAAGCTGCTGGCATTCAATGAAAGCGCATTCACAGTCAAACCGCTCATGCGCTGCTTTTACAATTTTGACGTTTTCAAACTCATCCCAGAAAAGCTGCTGCAATTCAGTTGACTGCTGGCAGGCAATCTGGGTTTCGAAAATAGAAGAAAGATCTCGATCTGCTGGATGAGTGTCCAGGCTGTGAAACAGACTTGCACGCATGAAACCTGACAGCTTTCGTGACAAAATCTGCTGATTAATCAGAGCTTTCTCTTTCGATTGCTCCAATACACGCAAAGCTTCCTGAACAACTGATCCGTAAGAAACCATCTCGATCTCCCGTTCTGGCTGTACGGTAAACATAAACCGGATTTTATGTCAACAATAATTGGAATTTAAATTCATCGTTAATAACAAATATCCGATATTGGGTTGCCATTTGCGGAATTTTTGGTAGTAATGGCGAGGCAAGCTCAAGCGGAAGACCGGTCCGGCTTGTATGAAGAACCGCACGATGGATGGGATGAGATGCAGTGCGGACGGGTCTCGTCGAGAGGAGTGTGCCCGTATCTCCGGCCAGCCAGCCGAAAAAGTACTCCGGTTGCCAGCTTGGTTTTGGGTTGGTGCCCCCGGCAACGCGACGGCTCGGCCTTTAGGCAGAGGATTAGCATCCGGGCGACGGGGCCCTGCTTTTTTAAGCGGGTATGGGTCTCGTCTGCCCGACTTCTGCTCAGGTCTAACCTTCGGCAGATGGGGGAAATTAGTGTATTGAGTGTATTGTAAGGGATTAAGATGATTATAAACCCAATAGAGATAAGTGAATCGATTTCAATTCTGTGTGCTGAGTTAAAGCATGAAGAATTTGCGTTGGATTTCTGGGAGTCGCAGAGTGAATTTGAGCAATCTATCTCATTGAGCGCTAAAGGAAAGCTTGGAGAGAACATGAGTGCGCGACTCAATAGTTTGACGCCTGCATGTTTTTTTGGGGTCACTCTTCGTGAGGTGGATGGTGGCAGGATTCTTGCTTGTATCGCATCAAGAAAAGACACTCTTGGTGGTATGTCGATTGGCGAATATCTTCAATTGTATTTTGGAAGAATTCTTACAGGTAAGGATGGTGATATTAAACTCTCTGAGCGACTACCTGCTTTTGCTCGTCGCCAGGTGAGGGATGCGGCTTACGTTGGTGAGTTGTGGGTACATCCGGACAATCGTGACTTAAGAACGGCAAAACTGCTGGTGAAGCTTGCAATTCTGCTGGGTCTTCAACTCTGGAATGTGGAGTACACGTATGCTTTTTTAGTCGCACGCCACATGAAGGTTGGTCCATTGCAGTACGGCTGGACGAGAGCTTATGCGAAGGCGTTGCAATGGGATGTGGGACCAGTTGAAATCCCGGAAGATGTTGGGTTCGTTGGGATTGTGCGCGATGAAGTTGGTGATCTTGCTCGTCAAGTTATTGAAGAGTGGCAGATGAATAAGAAAAAAGCGTCGTAATACCTGTTTTTAGTTTAAGTGGCAGAATGAGGCGGAAGTAATTTACTTGCCTCATTTTGCTTTCAGGTAGTCTTATTGGTGTATTCAATAGATCAAGTCTTGGTTGCAGGCTGTGTGCTGCATGCGCATACTGTGTAGATACATTTTCCAGAAGTTTTTCATCCACAGGTGAACGAGCTGAGGGGGGAGTGAGTGTCCAGTCGCGCCCATACACGCTTACCAGATACGAGGCACTTCCGATTGTCAGGGGTCTTGTTAGACCATAGTTATCCAGCGGATTTGAGAAGTGAATCAAATGTGGAAGTACTTGTTGCCAATTGTGATTTAGTTCACCTGAGTTCTCTCTATATATCTCAAGCAGTATTTGTGCCTGTAGGTCGATATGGCCTTGCTCTGCATGGTCTACAGGGAGGTTAGTGATACTGGTGTTCATTGGTTTTTCTCGCGTTTAGCCGAATGCGTCTGATTTCCATCACTGCATCCCGAAGATGTTCAAATGTGATTTCTTTTTCTTTGTTCGTTAGATCTTCTGTCCTCGGCTTATTGAAGTTGTTGGCTATGAATGAGTGAATGACGACTGACATCCCTTCTTCTTCAGCCCATTTAATAAATTCGCAGAACCGTTCTTCAATTGAGATCGGCTCTTTGGTTGCTGTCGTGGCATTTTTAAGTAAATTCGAAAGCATGAGACCTCATGGCGGAGTTTTCCTCTCACGGTAAGTGCGCAATAAGTTATCTGTAATAGTAACTAATTTCTTAACGTTATGGCTTACGTTAAGTTTGTGAGAGTATTTACGATTTGGCTGGACAAAAAAAAGACCGCTAAGCTAGCGGCCTTTGTTAAATATTCTCACTGTTTATTTTTATTTCTTTTTCTATCAGTAATCGTTTGAGTATGTTTTCGTAGTTTCGAAAGAGAACGCTCATTTTCCCTTTGAATTTACCTACCGTGCTTTCTTCAACCAGATAAGCGAGTTTCCAGGCGATATCTGCAAGATCTTCTTCTGAGATAGTTGTGATATTGGCGATTGTCTCATTGATAAGCGCCTCTTGCTCAGAAGTGGTATCATTTTGGGTTGTATTGTGATCTTGCAATTCAATAGAGGGTTTGTTGCTCGCTGGTTTGTGCTGTTCTTTCGTTCCGTAGCGCAAGAAGGCTTCGGTAACGCCAAGTACGACTGCGAGCTTTTGAACAGTGTTGCCGCGTGGATTCTCGACGACGCCGCGCTCAATCTTGCGAAGGTTATCGTATCCTATATTAGCTTTCCGGGCCAGATCGGCGGTATTAAGGCCTTGTTCTTCCCGTAATTTGACAAGTCTTTCGTGCCAATTCATGAGTGTTTGGTCGCTTTTTTCTCCTGATTTCCGAGAATTATAACACAATTTTCTATTGACATGATGGAATTTAATACCAATACTTGGATTTAAATTCCGGTTGATAAAGGCGTTATGTGATATGGACACGAATTTATCTCTTGTGGTTGGGATTGGTGAAAATAAAGAGCAAGAGCAGCAAGTGCTTACGGTCGAAGGTATCTATCGACGCATTCCGCGGATGGTCGAGTTTCAACGTCACATCAATATGACTGCGAACCTGCCGGACGTGAAATACGACACCTTGCGTAAGTGGAGTAAGAGCAAATTTGGGGTTCCTGCGATATATTGGGCTTCTCTGGCGAAGTTTGCTCATGTGACTGAGAACGACATTTACGAAGCGCATAAGTTACTTTCCGCGCCTTGTAAGAAGCCGGTGTCTGAAGGTGACGAGTGATCTGGGACCTGAGCGGGCTTGTCCCGCTGTCCTATGATTTCATCATGGCTGATCCTCCCTGGAAGTTTAAGAACTGGTCTAAGAAAGGTGAGTTGAAGAACGCGACCGCCAAATATAAGTGCTTGAAGCTTGAGGACATTATGACCTTTCCCTTGAGTACTTATGCGCAGCGCGATTGTGCACTCTGGTTATGGGCGACCAATCCAATGTTGCCGCAAGCCTTTCAGCTTCTTGAAGCCTGGGATTTTAAGTTCGTCACAGCGGGCCACTGGGTGAAATACACCTACAACAAGCGCACTAAGAAACGCACTCTTGGATTTGGCAACGGGTACTGTCTGCGCTCTGCGGGGGAACCCTTTCTCATTGGAAAGATTGGCAAACCCAAGTTTGCAAAGAACATTCGATCCGTCGTTG
The DNA here is from genome assembly GCA_947496145.1 of uncultured Pseudovibrio sp. Classification (GTDB taxonomy): domain Bacteria; phylum Pseudomonadota; class Alphaproteobacteria; order Rhizobiales; family Stappiaceae; genus Pseudovibrio. The sequence goes on along the minus strand of CANMBS010000014.1, from coordinate 101,114 downwards.
ATGGCTTGCGACGAGATCATTCGCGAAAGCCGGAAGAAGCTTATCGTCAGGCTGAGCTTCTTTGTCCTGAAGCTATTAACCGACTGGATCTGTTTTCTCGCCAGCAACGCCCTGGATGGACCGCCTGGGGCAATGAAGTTCACAAGTTTTCTGCCTGACTGACAAGACTTTCGATTTTGACCTTTGCGCCCCCAACCCAATGAGGACAAGCATGTCTGAGACCACTTTAGTGAATGAACCTCCCAAAGATGCGGTGGTAGTTACAACGCTCTCTAAGCTGCAAAAGGCAGTAGAAAGCGCTGCCAGCTCTAATGGTGAAATGCGCGCCCAGTTTGCCAAGGCAGAGGCACTGGGGATGAACCTGAAAGCCTCCAAGAAAGCAATCTCGCTGTTAAAGATAGGCGATGACACCACCAAGGACTGGGTGGAGGAAGTCACGGAGACAGTTCGTTACCTGCGGCTGTGCGGTGTGGAGTTGACAAAAGAGCAGCTGGAGCTCTTCAACTTCACCGATACCACCATGGCCCCGGTTGATGAGCGAGCTTATGAGAATGGCCTTTATTGTGGCCGTTATGGTCAAAACCAGAACGAAAACCCATACGACCTTAGCTCTGAGGCTGGTCAGAAATGGATGGAAGGTTGGAATAAGGGAGCTGAAGAGCGACGCGCAGTGCTCGCTATGGAGCCAACTGAAAGTCAAAATTCTGAACTGGTGAAAAGCGAAGAAACTCCAGCTGAGGGCGATCCGTTTGACGACACTCTTGGTGGCGTTCCGGAAGGTGAGGAGGAGTAATGCGCTTCCTCGGGTTAGACGTTTCCAAAACCTGTACCGGGTGGGGACTGTTCTCACCCGATGAGGTTGATGCGGGCACTTTGCGGTGCCCCGTCAAAGCTCCCTTTGGGCTTAAGCGTGGGAAGATTGATGCTGCTTATGCAGGTAGGGTCGCAGACTGGCAAGCTCAGGAGCTTGATGCTCTGTTCGTCAAACTGCGTCCAGATGTGGTGGGTATCGAGCAACCATTGCCGGGTAACTCCTCTCGCGAAGTTCTTGTTGCTGAAGATCAGCAAGCGAGTCTGGGTGATGACCGCATGCAGTTTCAGAAAATGACGAAGAAGAAGGTTGGAGGCACATCTTATGATGTAACGCACTTCCTTCATGGACTGGCTATTGGGGCTGCGCGGATAGCGTCGAAGCGAAATATTCCACCGCTTTACGTGCCTTCGCAGACATGGCGATCCAAATCAGGTGTTGGCCGTGCTCCAAAGGGAGCAGGGTCAACCTCAACTACCTGGTACAAATCCCGCGCCAAGGAAATCTGCTTCCAGCTTGGATATCCTCAAAAGAGCGGTGATGCAGCTGAGGGGCTTTTAATTGCCTATTACCTTTACCTTGAAAATGCCCCTCAAGATCTGTTCGCACAGAAGAAGGCGGTGTGATGCAGGACCTTTTTCAGTTTGAAAGTTATCACGCGCCGGTTTACCCGCACCCTGAACTGATCATTGACGCTTTTGCAGGAGGAGGGGGAGCTTCTACAGGGATTGAGCAGGCTCTTGGTCGCTCTCCTGATATAGCAATCAATCATTGTGACAAAGCGCTTGCCATGCATGCGCAGAACCATCCGGATACGATCCATCTTCCTGAGAGTGTTTGGGATGTTGATTTGCTTGCATATACGAATGGGCATCCTGTTGGTCTGCTCTGGGCTTCCCCTGACTGCCGTCATTTCTCACGAGCACGGGGTGCTAAGCCAACTTCAAAGTCAGTGAGGATGCTGGCGTGGTCCGTGGTCAAGTTCTGCCAAAACCTTGGGCGAAATCGTCCGAGAATAATCATTTTGGAGAATGTGCCGGAGTTCAAAAGCTGGGAAGATTTTACAGCCTGGAAGCAAGCACTTGAGAAGCTTGGTTATGGAGTAGAATTTCGTGAGTTGAGCGCCTGTGACTTTGGGGCCCCAACCATTCGCAAGCGCCTGTTTATGGTTGCCCGCCGCGATCGTCGGGCTATCAAATGGCCAGAGCCAACTCATGGAGACCCAAAGAGTGAAGAGGTTCTGGCTGGGAGGCTATTGCCATGGAAGACCGCAGCGGATTGTATTGACTGGTCGATACCATGCCCTTCAATCTTTGAGCGCAAGCGGCCTTTGGCTGACAACACCCTGCGCAGAATAGCAGCGGGGATTAAGAAGTTCGTACTGGATACCCCGGAGCCTTTCATCCTCAATATGAGCCATGGGGGGAGCCTTGAGCCTCTTTCAAGGCCGTTTAGTACGATCAAGACGGAAAAGGGTGGATGTAGAGCGCTTGTTGCTCCCTATCTTCATAAGTTCTATGGCCCAAAGCGGGCGGATGAAGTTCGTGGGCACAAGATTGAAGAGCCTGTTCATACTGTAACCACTGAAAACCGCCATGCTCTTGTTGCTGCCTTCTTAGCTCAACATAACTTTGATGTGGTTGGAAGGCCTGCCGATGCTCCGCTTTCCACGATCACTTCCAGAGCAACGCAGCAAAACCTTGTTACCAGTCACCTGATCAAGCTTCGCGGCACCTGTAAAGATGGGCAATCTATGGATGCGCCAATGCCCACTATTACGGCAGGGGGTAACCACGCTGGGGAGGTGCGGGCTTTTCTGACATCTTATTACGGTTCAAGTGTCGGTCAGCATGCGGGTGCCCCGTTAGGTGCTGTTACCACACGTGATCGTTATGGCCTGGTGACCGTTGAAATTGGCGGTGAGCCATACGTCATCACTGATATTGGAATGCGGATGCTGGCTCCATCGGAGCTTTATCGGGCTCAGGGGTTCCCTGAAGATTATCGCATTGATTTTGAGTTTAACGGCAAACCCTTCCCTAAGACCGAGCAAACAGCGAAGTGCGGTAATAGTGTTTGCCCGCCTGTCGCGATGGCTCTTGCCGAGGCAAATTGTCCTGAGCTGATTGTCAGAGTGGAGGCGGCGTGATTGACCCAGCCGAAACAACGTTCCTCTCAGATTTCGTTCTTTGAAATCCGACGTTTTTTGAAAGAGCTGCAAGGCAGAGCAATGGACCGGCATGGAAAGCCAGCTCAGGAGTTTGAGCTTCATTTTGAAGGAGAGGATGTCGTCAGGTTCCTTCGCATGATCCACGCTGCTGAATACCACCTACACAACTATGAGATCCGCCGCATTGATGATTAATGAGACAGGAGGCGACGTTGAGCAGACATAATGATGCAAATGAAATCCGAGACATGCTCAATGATCGCATCACAGGTCTCTGTGATTACTTCTATAGCGGCTGGATGGTTGACCCCTCGAACAGAAACAAGGGCCTGATGACGCCAGCTAAGAAGGGCAAGCGCATGTCATCTTCTTTCATCGTGCATCTGGGAGGAGATCGGCAAGGCCAGTGGTATCGTCACTCTCAATCCATTGGAGGAGGGTCTGTTGAGCTGGTTGCTTACGCTTTGGGTCATGAGCCGAAATCGAGAGAAGGCCGTAAAGAAGCTTTCAACTGGGCGCGTGCTTGGCTTGGATTAGGTGACCGTCAGGAAACCGATGAAGAACGCAAAGATCGGGAAGCCCGACAAGCAAGAGAACGGGAAGCGCGAGAGCGCAGACGTGAAGAGCAAGAGCAGGCCGATCTGGAACGTGCGCAGCGCAAAGCCCAGACTGCTGACGAAATTGCAAAGCAGTGCAAGCCCATAGGAGGTACAGCTGCAGAAGCCTACCTGTGTGGTACTGAAACAGGACAGAGGAAGTTGCCACAGCTCTCCAGATGGCCTTCTGACCAGCGAGAGCATATTGGCTTCCATCCAAAACTGGAGATGGAAAACCTTCGGGTTTATGAGGACGGGCCAGGTGGCCCCAGGCTCATAAAGCGCGGACCTGTCTTTCCGGCGCTGGTGTTCTTCCTGCGTGACCCCTTTGGCGACGTAGTTTCTCTTCAGCGCATCTTTCTGGATGGCACTAAGGGCGTGAAGGTCACTGAAACCTTCGATGACATTCCAGATGCCAAGGTGATGTTTGCTCCCTCTTCCGGTGCCTCCTGCTGGATCGGAGGGCAGGGAGCGCGGATAGGCCTTCTGGAAGGTGGAGAGACCGCACTGGGCAACTGGGCCATGCATGACTTCCGCTACCCCATGTGGGCGGCGATGAGCACCAGCGGACTGGTGACGTTTGAAGCTCCCGGATTTGTGGAGCGTGTCGATATCTTTCCAGACACGGATCCGGCCATTTTGGAGCGTGGTGACGTTGGTAAACCACCTGGAACTGTTGCAGCTGAGCGCTGCGCATCCAACCTTCGGGAGGTTGGTGTTCGCGTCGTGATCAATGAACCCTGTGTTTACAAGTGTGACAACTTAGATCTTTGGGAAACCTATAGTGCATTCGAACCAGCAAACAGCGCCGCATAATCCAACTGCCGAACGAATTGTGCTCGGTGCGTTGCTCAACGACAGCTCTCAGCTGTTTGATGTGTCTGAGGTACTGAAGCCTGAGCAGTTCTATCGCGATATCCATTCTAAGATTTTCCGCTCCATGCTTGATATCAGCGCAACTGGCCGCAAGCCCTCCTTGCAGCAGATCGTTGCACGCGTTGGTGATGAGTATGAGGACGGCAAGAGCACTGTGCATCTGCTCACCTCAATTTTGAGGGATGCAGAAAAAGACGAGGCCTTAAGCCCGTTCGATTTTGTAGACCTGATCATTGATGAATGGGCAAGACGCCAGATTGCAATTACTCAGCAATGGATTGGAAAAGAACTCGGCAAGAACGAAAAGCAGCCACAAGAGTTCCTGAGTGAGATCAATGAGAGGTTTCAGGAGATTGGGCTGCAAACTCAGGCAGCGCCAGTCATCACGCTTGGTGAAAGTGCAAAGCGAGCTGTTGCCTCATCAATAAGGGTGATGGAGACCGGAGAAGTCATCGGTATGGGGTGGGGGTTACCGACTCTGAATGAAGTCATCGGACCGGTTAAGCCAGGTGATCTGGGTTTCATAGGAGCAGCTCCCAGCGGCGGTAAAACCGTGGTTGCCTTACAGCTTTGCAGGGCAGCACAAGATGCTTTGTTGTTTGAGCTGGAAATGGATCATGAAGATCTGTCCAGACGTGAGCTGTCCGGGGATGCTGGCATCCCGGTCTCTCAGATCGAAGAGGGAACCTACGATATGTTCACGAAAGGAGTACTTGAGAAAGTCCGTGATGGTTTGGAAGGAGAGCGGGTCTACATCGATGACCGTCCGGCGCTCACATGGGAGCAGATTAAGGCCCGGATCATTCAAATGAAACGGTCAAAGGGCATTCGGCTTGCCGTCATCGATCACCTGAGACTGGTTCGGACAACCAAGCGGGTGAGAGATAAGTTTGAGCGGGCTGAGTACATCACCTCAGAAGCCAAGGCACTGGCGAAGGCCCTTAAGATTGCGATCATCTTCCTTACACAGCGCTCAAGGACTTCATTGCGACGGGACAGCTGGATACCCCGACTTGATGACTTTGATGCAGGCCCGTCGGTAGATCAGGATGCGGACTGGGTTTTGGGGCTGGCACGCCCTGAGCAGTGGTTGAAGAACAACAAGCCGCGACTTCCTCCCAACACAGCGCCGGAAGACGATTTCAAGTTCAAGGCATGGCTTGATGAAATGAAGAAATACAAAGGGAAGATCGAGTTCTATGGCCTGAAGCGGCGTAAAGGCGACACCATCATGAGAGACGCCATTTTTGATGGAGCAGCAGGACGCTGCCGGGAGATTGAGTGCTGATGCCCAGAAAAAGTAAACACTCAGAAGCAACACTCTTCATCGTCTATGCCATGTGGCTCAAGGGACATACAGAAGCCACCACAGCGCTAGCCGCTGGCCTTCACTCTAAGAAGCAGGTTGCCGGAATCATCGCTCGCTCCCCATGGAAAGATCGTGCAGGTATGGGAGATCAGGCCAGACAGGAGGAGCTGAGCAATCTGAAACGGATCCAGTATGATCAGGGTAAGCCGCGTTGTGGGGGGCGTTTAAAGGATTTTGACTGGACGATTGAGCCGCTTTGTAAGGATCAAAGGAAGAACCGATGAAAACTCGTCTGATGAACGACAAAACCAGCACTGTGAACGTTGATTTAAAGATTTTGATCGCTCACTATGACGCCATCATAATGTAAGTCACAAATTCTGGAGAAGGGTACCGCAAACATGCCATTTTACAATGACATACCTTTTCTAAAAAAAATGGCGCGTTTCAGTCCGTATGTCTTTATCGTTGTGGGAGCGCTTATTGCTTTACTAGGCGGGTACATCAAGATCATTTTGGGGGTAATCTTCGCGGCTTCTGGTAAGTATTTTAGCGATTTTGTTCAATCGCGAATAACACACCTTGAAACCGAAAAAGAAGAAGCTTGGAAGAATACTCCGCCCCAGCTTGATGTTTTTCTGGCACGATTAGAAGGTAAGTCTGATTTCGTCTTGGTGATTGATTTTGAAAACAAAGTACCAATAAATGCAAGTTGGCACCTAACCACTCGAGGTGATGTAATAGCCTCCCCTTTTTTTATGGGGCATGAAGAAATACATCCGAAAGATGAGACTAACAGGTTGCAATACAAGCAAGTCATAAACGTAGATAGAATTGTTGACGGGTACTTGAAGCTCAACTTCAGATATTTCTCAATACATTACAAGGAGTTGGGTTCTCCTAATACTCTAATTGGCGAGATCAGCCGAGAATACAGATTTAGAGACGGTGCGCTGTTCCATTGGAATGAAACTAGCAAGGAATGTATTCATGAATGATCAAATAGTTAGGTTCAAGAAGACCGGAAGTGTAGGGCCATCCCATTATCCAAACGATTTACTTAAAGTATTGGAGACATTTCCCAAGATTGGCTTTGCAACTAAAGAGGTCGCTACCAGTGCTAAGCATGCTCATAGTCCGCTGATACCGATAGATCAACATAGTCTTAATGTAGCAGACTTTCTTACAGACGAAAGGTGATCATACAAAGGAAGAACCGATGAACGCTATCCTCAAGGCTCTCAAAGCTGCGACACCCATCAAACGTGTTGATGGTGCTCCTATCGTCGTTCCCCTTGCAGGCTTCTATCGTCGCTCAGATGAGCAGGAAGGCAAGCGCTACCGGTTCTATGCAGCGATGGCGCGGGAGTTCCAGTTTGAGAACTGGATCGCAAAATCTAAGGCGCACACCCCAACACAAAAAGAAGCGGGCAGGGGCGGACGAGCGAGAGATCTGCGTATCAGCCGGAATAACATTCTGGTTCAGGATGCAAGCTCTGCTCCGTTTGAATGGTTGGTCTTTAACGACAAGCTGCATGATCCTGAGATGAATAAGAACATTGCCAATGACAGGGCAGATGCGGGTTGCTCATTCAGAAAAGAGATGGGCCTTGCTGAAATCTCTGGCTTGCGCTCTCCGGACTGGATGAGTGAGCCGACTGGCAAGAGCGGTCCGGGCTCCCTTGCTGGTTCTAAGCTGGATGCCATGGAGTCCATAAACAAGCTCGTAAAGTTCATGCCTGAGGATGACTACAGGCTTCTGGAGCGCGTCCTCTGGAATGATGAATGGGTATGGGAGCAAGAGGCGGGCAAACACAAGCGCCGGATGATTGAAGCCGTGCAGAAGGCTTTAGACTATGCAGCCGTGCACTACCAGCTTTTACCGTGGCATGAGTTTTGGGAAAAGTGGGGTCAATCTTTAGAAGACTGTAAAGAGGCCAGTGTTTCTTTTAGCGAACCCACTCCATGAACTTCTGCGTCATCTTCAGGCGACCATGGAGGCAAACCTGCGCGGATTGCTGACATAGCTAACCGCTCAACAAGCTTCAAATCTCGATTGCCGCTTCTGGTCATCCTCGCACTGGTGTTTGTTAAGCCGATGCGAGCGCCAGCTTCACCAATCTGCTTTCCATTAAAGCCCATTGCCTGCATCCAAATTTCAAAGTCAGTTTGCTGCTTGTCCATGTCGCCACCTTTGTTTGGGGTGACTTTAAAACTCTCTGGAAGGGTGATTGCAACCATAAATTCTCCTCAAGGGCTAGTATTGACAGCGAAGTGAACTGCGATGTTCACTATTGGCGTATATTGGGAGGGGCAAATGCGCCGTTTTATTTCATTTGTATTGGGTAGTTTTTTATCTCTTGCACCACTGAGCGCTGCTGAAAGAGTAACCGGTTTGGATCTGGTCTTTGGTGAGAAGGCCATGATCGGGAAGCAAGTTCAGCTCACAGGATGTGGTTGGTTACTGGAAGGTGTCGATGGAATGAGCTGCATTGTTCTTTATCAGGGTAAACTGATTGCCAGTATCTGGGCTGATTTCTCTGATGAGGACATGCCGAAGGTCCGGCCCTTGCTCGACCATTGTATGGATCGAGATAGCCGTTGTAACTTCGATGTAATTGGAAGTGTCAAGGGAGTCGGGCAAAGGCCTAGCATTGAACGTGTGACCTTTGACTTTAAAGCCGATTGAAACCGTGGCTAGAAGATACAGAAAACCGCCTTGCGGCGGCTACTTAAGTTTGGCAATGACTTGAGGTGCGATGTCTTCGGGTATCGGGTAATCTTCTGGCCCGGGGTACTCATCCTTGCTCTTGGCTTCAATAAAGCCTAGGGCGATGGGAACAAACTCCCAATCGAAGGGTTTCTCAAGCGTAGTGTCTGCATCCAACTTCAGGCAAACTTCTCGGACCTGGTCCACCCACTGGGTGAGGGTGTAAACCTGATCGCGTAGTTCACATGATCCTAAGTTTGTACGCCACTCCTCCCAAAGGGCATTATTTTCACAAGAGCCAGTGATGATAGCTTCCCAGACACACGCTGCTGTCCTGATCATGTCCTTTGGACTGTCTTCAATCAAACCGGACAACCGCGCTATAAGCTGATTTGCCTCTGCCTGACTGTTGCTGTCTGCAAGGGCCTCCCAGAAACCTGATCCGATCTGCATGTAGACCGTCCAGAACGTCTTAAACGCAGGGGTTTCGACTTCTTCGCAAAGACTGTGAAGCGCCTGCCGGTAGTCAGTTTCGTTTGTGTAGGAGACGCAGTCACCATCTAACTTAATGACTGGCCGGACTTCGAACATAGTTGTCATGGCTGTACTTCCTCCCGGTCTGTTCAGGTAAGTAATTGAAATTATCTGTGTTTGATTGGCTGAGTTAAGAAAGCTGCACACTAATGAGCGGCAAGGTAGACTGGGTCTCCAAAGGGGGGACGGGAGGCAAGTTCTTCAAACCTTCTTTCATCGCCCCAGACTGCCCAAAGAACAGGACAGTGAGGCTCTTCTCCAAAGTTTCTAACCATAAGATCTGTAAAGTAGATCACCGCTGCTGCATCATCTGCATTGTCTTCAATCCACTCAAAGGTTCTGGCAAACTCTGTTCCTCCGCCTCCCACTGGTGAGATGGCGACAGGATCTCCTCCTAAAAACTCCTCTACCTTCTGAACTTGCGTATCTGCATGGACCACAGTTAGTCTGGAGAGTGCTCCATTCTCGCAAGCCTCAGAGATTTCTGAAGTGAAAGCAGTGAGGGCGCGTTGGTCGATAGAACCCGATGTATCAACGGCGACCACCACATGAGAAATCCCATTGGCCACCAGATCAGGAACAATGATCCCGTGTTGCATGTAGCGCCGGTTAGGGCGTTGCCATGAGTAGTCTTGCTCGACACGATCATTAATGAACTGGTGCAGGATATCGCGCCAGTCAATGCGGGGCTGGGTGATCTCCTTGATAAGACGTTCAACACCTTCTCCAAGATCACCGCCAGCAGCTTTACGGGCCAGCATCGCGGCCTGCCGCACCTTTGCCTGGATGTCTGCTCTTATGGCTTCCATGCCCGCTTTATCATGAGCTGGAGCGGCATCACGTACAGCGCCACACCCGCCGGGATCTTTCTGCGACCCGCCTTGTGACTGCGGCTGGTCTGGCTGGTTCTTCTGACGCTCATCTGCCAGTTGGTTGTAGATGCTTTCTGCGGTCAGGCCAGCAAACTCTTTGCGATAGAACCTGTCTTTGGGCAGCTGAAACCCTGCCTCTATGAGTTCTGCGTTGATGGCGTAATCGCAAGCCTCATCCCAATGGCGTTGATCGCGATCACCACGCCGAAGGGTGTGCTCAAGAGCAACATGCATGACTTCATGAGCCAGTACGCCCATGAGTTCCTGTTCACTCAAAGTGGCGGGCCAGGTTGGGTCGAAGAACAGTCTGGTTCCGTCCGTTGCCATGGTGTCGAGACCTTGCTCCATCTCTGGAGTGAGGAAGAGTGCAAGGCACCCGAAAAAGGGGTGCTGCAAGATCAGTTTGGCTCGTGCCTTAGTGATAGCATCAAGTGAAGTCATAGGGTTACGTCCTGATGATCAACGGCCCACTGGGTGAAGGCCGGTGTATGTGAAAGGGAAGGATCACGGCGGCATGCATCAGTCACACCAAGGACGGAAAACTCCTGGGGCAGACGGTCCAGATAGGTGATGATGTTCTGAAAGTTTTGCATGGTTGCTTTGACAGCAAGACCAGCGGTGATTGCGTACCGTGCAGCAGGATCGGAAGGAACCTTAGCTCCAGTCGGGTCTGCAATCACAGCATCGAGTGATGGCAGGTTCTTGAAGACACGTACAAATCCTTCGAACTCGGCTGCGGGTCCTTCACCAATCAAGCCGGTGACCAGGTCCATTCTGATATCATCGGCTGCATCTGCAAACTCAGCGACAGATGACCATGCACGAGGTGTGGGGAATGATTTGGTGTTCTTATCTCCACGCTTGTGCAGCAGTTCAGGCCGGAAGGAAATGAACGCAATCACCATGGGATGCAGGCCTGATGTTGCCGCCCATTTACGCCACGAGTCCAGATCTGCTTCGGCTTGAATGTGAGCAAAGCGGTTGTTTCCAGCAGCTGATGTGCGCTGCGTTCCAACACGGTCAGTGTTGCCGTTACCAGCTGCAATGATACGCACGTTACCCGGCAATTTGTGCTCGCCAATGCGGCGGTTCAGTACGATCTGAAGAGCTGCTGACTGAACCGCAGGAGAGGCACGGTCAAACTCATCAAAGAACAGGAATGTCGGTCTACTGTTATCCTTCGGCCAGATGGCAGGTTTGAGCCACACGGTTTCACCGTTCTGAATGGTAGGAAGGCCGCGCAGGTCTACGGGATCGAACATGGAAAGGCGGATATCGAGAAGGTCCGCACCGTGCTTTTGAGCGATAGCCTCCACGCTCTCTGATTTTCCAATGCCAACGTCCCCCCAAAGAAAGGCCGGCATGTCTTTGTCAATGTAATGTTCAAGGAGAGTGGCTGCGCGTGAAATGGTTACAGCGGTCATGGAATGATACTCCAAGGCTTGGAAATAATTGGTGGAGGCAGGTCAGAATGTTTTGAGTTCTGGAATTTTTGCGCCGTGATGGTCGATGAATACAAAGGGGAAGCCTTTGCTGCTTGCAAAGCTCAAGACTTCCATCAAATCTTCAGGGAGTTCGTTATGGTCCTCAAAGTTCTCTGGAACTGTGAGAAAACGTCCACCCCTGTAGTCACAACTGAAGAAGTCGATGGAGACATCATCAGTCATCAGCGCATCATGTGTTGAATTGGATAGATGAGTGTCGTCGATGTGAAGAATAATCATTTGCCTAACTGCTAAACGGAGTTCGATTTAAGCGACAAAGTCATTCATGCTGTCGAGGATGGCTTGCGCTTCGGCAGCTGTGTCCTGACGCTTGGCCGTGTTCGCTTTCAGCACATTGGCGTCATAGACAGTCACATCTTTCAAGCGCTCGGCAAGGCGATCCAGTTCAGGATCTCCAGTGATGTTGAGAGCTGGCATGACGTTGATCAGGTCACGGATGTTTTCGACCAGACTGCTTTTGAACACGCCTTGCGCACGTTCTGTACGAGTGCCGGGTTTATAGTTGTTCAGGCGTTCCACCATGAGAGTGAGCTTTTCAGTGATGCGCTTGTAAACATCCTTCACGGCGTTCTGAGAGGCTTCGGTCACCTTGCTCTCAATGTCGGCACGGATTTGCTCTGCTTGTGCGTCACTCATGGCAACACGGAAATCATCTCCGTTTGGTACGTTGAGCACCATCACGTTGATGCTGAACTTTTCACGGAGCAGTTCAACAGGTGGGTAGTCGGCGGCTACAAACATGGTGTTGAGGCGTTGCTTGGCTTCTTCAACATAATCGGGATACCTGGCCAGGAACTCTTCAACCAGCTGCTCGAAAGAGGCGCGCTGTCTTGCAATCCATTGTGTGTGCTGAAGGTAGGCGTTTGCAGCCATGATACGTTGACCGTCGTCCATCCATGGGAGCGTACGGCCATAAAACTCATTGCGGATGCTTGATGCCTTCTTATGGATCGCATCAAGGGCTTCCTTGGGGAGCAGGAGTTTGTTGTAGCGGCCAGCATCAGATGCAGCACCGCGAGCAGTATTGACCTCATCTGTGACCTTGCGATCAAGCTTGCGACCTGACCAGCTGCTTATGGAGATTGAGACCAGCATTGCACGGCTTGCAAGCGTATTCGAAACAGATGGAATTTCGGCAATAGCATTCATCGGTAATCGTCCTTGTAAAAAAGCGTGTTGAGAAAAGCGGGGTGTGTCAGGCAGCTGGCTCGCCAAACTCGGTAAAGAGGAAGCCGCCGCAATTGATTGCCTTGAAGACCTGATTGTCACTCGTCAGGTGTTCGAACTCTTGCTCAAGCTGGCGGTAGATCCAGTTCATGAAGTGATGCAGAACATCCCTCAGTTCTGTTTCGATGCTGTTGGGAGCACTGATTGCAGTGATGGTGTCGTCTGTCTCGAAGGTAAGTTCTGCGCCCACGTCAATCATCATGGGGTAGGTATGGGACCCGCCACAGTGTGTGAGGGAAGCGGTCAACCGGTCATCTGTGAGGATCAGAAGATGCTGGATGCGCTTTGCGATGTTCAGTAAGTCCACATCAGAGGGGCTGAACCGGGCGATGTTCCGGGCAATCTGAGCACTGTCACCGGGGCTGGAAAAATGCCCTTCAAAGCACGCACCATCCCCTTGAGAGGCAAAGCCAGTGAAGTAGATAGCAGGTGTCGTGTCCACAAAGTGCTTGCTGATACGCTTGCGGTTTATGGCAATGCCCAGAAGCTGAGCGGCTTGATCTGCCCATTCGTAGGTGGACTGGAACCAGTCTTCATGCACGGGCAGTGCACGGTACTTTTCAAGTACGCGGGTTTGTACGTTCTTCGGCAATTCATTGAGGGAATAGGCGGAAGTCTGGAGGAGTACAGGCATGGCGCATCCTTTCAGGCATAAAAAAAGCGCCCCCTGATGGGAGCGCATATCAAAACTGAGTGAGGTAGAGAAAAGCGGTTAGGAGAACAGCTTGTCGATTACAACGAAGGCACCCATGACAGTAACAAAAATGCCTGCAATACGAAGGGTTTGTGTGTCTAAGGCGTGTTGTAACTCTTGCTTTGTGACGAGGTCTTTCATTATGTAGTCCCGCGCTGCACTGGCGTGTGCCTCAGCTTGCTTGCGGGGCACACCACCTTTCTCAAGGTCTTTTGCAAAGGACAGGCTATCAAAAACGAGGGCCATTGTCATACAGGCCTTTCAGTGTGGTTAGTGAAGTATTGGGTGTGTAATCAGGGAGTGGATGACCACCAGAATGCAGAGCACGAGGACGGCCACAGTCAGGCGAAGCTGGTGCTGCATCTTCAGATGTTGGTCAGGATGCGCTTGGACTGGTAGCGGACGCGCTTAAGTTTGGCGTCTGCGACGAAAGCGGAAATTTCATCTTCAAAATCACGGCGCTGTTTTTGAGCGAAAGTCTCAAAGTGCTTGTGGTAACGCGGCATGAGATTCCTCCATTGCACCAGGCAGCAGACAGACTCCTCCCGTCTAAATCTCTGGTGTTTTTAAAAAGGTTGGCTGGTAGGTGGGAAAGAGGCGCATGTGTGACGCCATGGAAACACGCGCTGCGACGTGCTTACAGGGAGCCACACCACCCCCCAATAGAGGGAGTGGTGCTGGGTGTCAGGAGGCCAGATCGAGTTGCTTCTGATCATTGGCGGGGGCAGGGGTAGCCTTTGGCTCATTCGCCTTGAGGAAGTTGGCGAGTTTCTTGGCGAGCTCGTGATCACCGCCTGCCTCTTTCAGTTCCTTTTCTGCCAGTGCTGCGAGGCGATCAGCAAAGGATTTGGCGGAGGTCGCAGCCTTCTTCTTTTCGCGCTGGAACTCAGCTGGTGAGACTTTGAGGGCTGTATCGAGGTCAGACTGCTTGCCCTTGGAGTAGGCGAACTCCTGCTTTTCGGTATCAAACTTCACCTTGCCAAGCGCACAGGCATATTCACGGATTTGTCCGCGATAGTTGGTAGGTGAGGAGGCATAAAGATTGGTGAGGTGAGACGCGCAGTTATGGTTCTCGACGTGAAGGAGTGCGCAGTAGGCGAGCTGGTGTGTACGCTGTGAAAACGTGCTGGCTGTTTTGCCATACCCTGTGATAGCACGGGAGAGAGACTTACCGGAAAGTACTTTGAAGGTCATGAGAATATTCCTTTGAATGAGAGTGCGTAATACTTCCAGAAAGACCGCCACGAATGGCGGCAATTCAAGAGGTATTGCTTAAGCAAACTGCTGGGAGAGGAAGGCAACCAGATCGCTGGCGCGATAGATGTTGTGTGTTGTGCTAACTCGTTCTGCAATGAAGGAGCGAGAGGAGTCTTTGCACATAGCGCCGTCGGTGTAACGTGCATGGATTGTAATGCCAAAAGGCTTGAGCGCTATTACAGCACCGCGCAGGGTAATTGTGCCGTTTGGTGCTGTGTGGCGCTTTACTTGGTTTTTGATTTCAGAAAGTGAGAACATGATAAACCCCGGTTAGAACACCGAACGCCATGAGCCTTTGACCCATGGCGTCTAGGAATTCCAACTCGTTCACTAAAACGCTATTCAAGAACACGCCGCCCTATCCAATGCCAAGTTGGCAACCCTTCAGCACGTAACCGCATGCTTTGCTGTCTGGTTGTCTCAGTCCTTCTGAGAAACTCCGTCGTGCTGCTATTCGTTAGGGTGCACGCTACCCCTCAGTTCCCTGCCAACGCTTTGTCCTGCGTTCACGTAGGTTCCCCTATTGCGACAACCTGAAACTTTTGCCCTTGCTTTGTTCAATCTGCACTGGTGAGCGGTTAAACTCGTTTGGCGCAAACCTTCCAAAGCTTGGAATTTCGTGCTGGCTTTTTGTCAATGAACTGATCTTTCGATCAACCGGTGTATTTCGTCCGGTGATTTGCATTAAGCGTCAAAAATTGACGAATGTAAATAGATTAAAAGTCAAAAAATGACGTTTAAATGATAAGTCACTGAAGTTTCAGGAAATAAAAATGAAAGAAAATTGGAAAAGGTGGCCCGAATCGTTTGACGAATACCCAAAACCGAGTCACAAGTACGCATAGATTGAGAGAGTCTGATCACTTCCCAGTCAAAGCCACCCGCCCAAGCAAGGCGGGTTTTTTATTGCCTGCCTTCCAGTGAGGCAGAGGGAAGGGCCAGGGCAGCGCCTAAGCGCTCTGAAGCCTATCACCAGCCAAGCCCCATGCCAGCCAGCCCCACGGCTTCCAGCTCACTCTGTGCCGCAGCTCACGCGCTCCCAAGGGCGGGTAATGAACCCGTGCATTGCGCGTAGCAAGTCGCGTGCCAGGTGCGGAAACGGTGCGAGGCAGTGCGTTCTGCACGTTGCAAAAAAATGTTGTATTTCAATGCGTTAGCCGCGATATTTTTCTTCTGATCCCGGTTTGTTCCGCCCCCATAGGTTCCTTCTGGAGGGGGGTGCACCGCGGGGCAGCCGCAGCGCAGTATTTGAACGTTTTTTGACTTTTTTATTTCGGATTTCCCATTCCGAAAACGATACAGGTTGGAATATGGCGATGCTGGTCGAAATTACGCTCAAAACCAAGCACTTAGTGAGCTACAAGAAGCATTCTGAACTGCTCTCAAATGGGAAATGGAAGCAGGAAGCCCAACGTGGGGTGATGCAGGCGACCAAAAAGGTGAAGACCAAGGTGCAAAGAGCCGTCACCAAACAGATGGCGCTGCAATCTGGGAACTACCAAAGCTATGTCGTAGCGAACACCCGGGCGTTTTCGCAGCCTGCTGAACTTGCTGGTGTGATCGTTGCCAGCAATAAGGGTGGCAAGATCGAAATCTACAAGGGGCTAAAGGCTCTGTCAGCTAAAGGGCGCACCGCTAAGAAGTACAACTCAGGTCGCTCTATAGATGATCGAGGATTTGTGAAGTCTGGCGTCTGGAATGCACCACGAACCTTTAAGCGTTCGTTCTCTTCCAATGGCGGGTTCTTTGCTTTGATCCCTGGTGGACGTACTTCAAGTGCTTTGCCTAAGGCGTTTTGGACTTATGGCAAGAAAGCATCGCAGCCAAGAGATAGCAAAGGTCGGTTCAAGACTTCACAGAGGCCCGGTTATCGGGTGCGCCAGTTGTTTGGCCCTGCTCTTGGCAAGGAAATGCAAAAAGACCAGGCGCTGGCAACATTCCAGCGGGAAGCGCCAAAAGAACTCAAGATCCAAGTCGAGAAGCGTATCGCTAAGCTCGTGAAATTCTAAAGCAGGGTTGATCATGAAGCAGCCCCAATACTCCCCCAACTAAAGGAAACAGCCCAATGGACAATCAGCATAAGAAAATCAAAGGATATCGCGATCTTTCTCAGGAAGAGATTGATCTAATGAACGAGATTAAGGCAAAGGGTGAAGAGCTTGGTGAATTGACGGCGAAGTTGAACGTCACTGGTAAGCTCGATCAGCGATGGATTGCTATCGGCACAACACACTTACAACAAGGCATTATGGCGCTTGTTCGTGGTGTTGCTCAACCGACCACGTTCTAGCGTCTTCAATCATCAATCTTCAAGCGTAAGGCCAATAAATGTCTGACTGTAATGGGAACACGAAAGAGCAAAAATCAGGTTTTGAAACTCTTCAGGATTGGGAGCAGCTAATTGTTCAGAAGCTTAAGGAGTCCGCTCTCCAAGTGAACCTGATCGCAATTGGGATTGAAGATACCTGTATCCGCAACGATACAGTGCCCATTGATACCCAACAACTGTCAGAAGCCAGAGAACACCTACGTCTCGGATATAGCAAACTGATTGGAGCGGTTGCAGGTGTGACCACGTTGGACATGTCTAGCAAGTTGGCATCAAAATGATGCATCTGTCAGTCTTTGAGTTCTACTGGGGCGTGTTCTGCTTTCAGGTGAACATGATGCACACCTTTGGGTGCCTCCGGTTTCCGGGAGGTGAGTAATCGTTATGTCTCACCTTCCAGGATGAAGAAATAGTCTCTGCGCACACTGAAGGTTCTGGTTCCATCAGAAGTATTTGTAGGCGTGTGTGGAGGTTCTTATTCCTCCCAAGGGGCAGGAGGAGTCGGCGGGCAGGCGTCGGCAGCAGGAGGATACTTTCGCCTCCAGCGAAACGCGGGATGTATGAACCCACGTTTGGAAGTGGCGACATGCCAATCTCACGGACCTGTCTTTTTTCAAAAGAGCGATGAATGGCAACGAAAGCTAAGCGGGAAGGCCAGCCTCTTCCTAAGAACCAACCGCGCACCAAACGGCCTGCTGCAAATGCAAAGTTGCCCGAAATGGTCGGCTCTGCGGAGATGGCAAAGTGTCTTGGAATTACTCCACGCAGACTGGGCCAGCTGGTTACACAAGGTGTCATTCGAAAAGAAGGGCGCGGGAAGTTTCCGTTGATCTTCAATGTGAAGGCGTTCATCGATTTTAAGGTGCAGGGTGAGGTCGCCAAGATGGCACCGAGTGGTGCTGATAAGCTTGCTCACCGCAAGGAGCAACAGATTGCTCGCAGAATGGCTCGGGAAGACCGTGACCTTATTGCCATGTCAGAGGCGGAAGAAGCCATTGAAGAAGTAGTTGGTGAATTCCTGACCATGTTCTCAACCCTACCTGCGCAGATTACTCGGGATTTGGAAGAGCGGCAGCGTATTGAAAACATCTGTGATGCACAACGAAACCGACTTTCTGGACGTTTCGACAAAATTGCCGCGTCTTTACAGCAGGGTCGCGCAGCTGTTGAAGCCACGACCGAGGATGACGCCGGATGAGTGGGGCCGTCATAATCGTGTCTATCCAGAAACAAGCGGTCATCCAGGTCCTCGTAACCCCGATCTAACGCCTTACAACATCCCGTTTGTGCGCCGCGTACAGGCGAGAACGCACCGTCGCTGCGTCCTTGCCATGTTTGCGCAGGGCGGCAAGACAGACGGCTTCTTCGACATTATCGGTGAGCGTTTGGACACGTCGCCGGTTCCAGTGCTTTTTACTGGACCCACGAAGCAATTCGTAAAGGAGCAATTAGAGCCGCGTGTAGACGACTTCCTGAATGAGACAGCTGCACTTGCAGCAAAGCTGAGTAAGACCAAACGCCAGACCAAGACAAAGAAAGTCTGTTCTGGTGTTGCAATCCGACTGGCTCATGCTGGTTCGTCTTCTGCTCTGAAATCAGACTCCTTTGGCCTTGCTGTTACCGATGAAGTCGATGAACTGATGGCAAGCGTTAAGGGGCAGGGTAATCCTATCCGCCTTATCGACAAGCGCGGTGAAACCTACGGTGATTTTGTTCACGCTGCGGTGTCTACCCCGTCAATCGGGCCTTCTGAGGTTGAGCGCGATCCAGAGAGCGGGCTTGAGTTTTGGGCTGAGCAGGAAGGCGATCAGATAGAGTCCACGATCTGGCGTATGTGGCAGTCGGGAACACGCCACCATTGGGCCTGGCCTTGTCCGCACTGCGATGAGTACTTCATTCCAAGGTTTCGGAACCTGAAATGGGATACTCCAGTAGATGAAAATGGAAATAAACTCCGTGGTGACCCAATTCTAGCTAAGCAAACTGCCTACGTGCAGTGTGGGTGTTGTGGCCTTCCAATTGACCATTCACACAAAAAGCAGATGAACGCTCGTGGTGTTCTGGTCGCTCCGGGCCAGACTATTGAGCAGGATGGGACAGTCATCGGTGCTGAACCGGAGAGTTGGACTTTTAGTCTTTGGGTCAGCGGACTGGCTTCTCCCTTTGTCACTTGGGGGGAAAGGGCGGCAGAGTTTGTTGAAGCAGTGAACTCAGGTGATCCTGATGAAATTCAGGTGTGCATCAACGCTTCCATGGGTGAGCTTTATGCTCCCGGTGGCGGTGAGGTTCCAAGCTGGTCCAAGGTGAAGGAACTGGCGTCCCCAAGCTATGTGATTGGGCAGGTTCCAGGCGGCGTAAAGAAGATCACCGCTGCTATCGATGTACAGAAGAACTGTCTTTACTACACCATTCGTGGTTGGGGGGCTCGGGCTACTTCATGGCTTCTGGAATATGGTCAGCTCTATGGTGAAACCAAAGAGCGGCATGTCTGGGAGGATCTGGAGCAGTTGCTTGCACGGGACTTTGACGGCATCCCGATTAAGCTGGCGCTGGTTGATGCTGGTTTTCGTCCGGGTAAGAAATCAGAGGTTCCAGTCCATCGGGTCTATGAGTTTTGCGAGCGTAACAAGCGGATAGCAAGAGCCACCAAGGGTTCTTCATCAGTCATGCTCAGACCTATTGCAACCACCAAGGTGGATGTGAATGTAAATGGCGTCATTCGCAAGAATGCCATTGAGCACTACCGGCTGAACACGGATTACTTCAAGCGCTGGGTGCATGAGCGTCTTAGCTGGGACAAGGACCAGCTTGGAGCTTGGCTCCTGCCAGATGATGTATCTGAGGACTACTGCAAGCAGATTGTCTCCGAAGCGCGTTTGAAGAAAGCTAGCGGCCAAGTGAAATGGGTTCAGCGTCAAAAGGACAATCACTATTTCGACTGCGAAGCCATGCAAGCAGCGGCAGGCAAGCTTGAAAACGTGATGCAACTTCGTGAGAACTCTCCGGTTCTGCGGATTACTAAGAAGAAAGCGCCACCCCGTAAATCTAAACCCGGCTGGTTAGACAGTAGAGGATCAATCTGGTGAACATTGACATCCAAATCCTATCGATGGAAGAGCGGAAAGCCCTGCTGAAGGAGCTGGTCGAAGCTAGGTTCTCCGGTGTGAAGCGTGTCAAATTTGATGATCGTGATGTCGAGTTTAAGTCTGATGATGAAATGCAGGCAGCAATCAAAGATCTGCAGGAGCTGATCTCACCAAGCCCCAAACGGCGCAATATCATCATGGCAAGTTTCAGTAGCGGGTTCTAACTGATCATGAACCTTATTGATAAAACAATAGAACTCTTCTCACCTCAGTATGGTTTGAAGAGAGCTGTCGCTCGCCAGAAGATGAATATCGTCAAGAGAGGTTTTGAGGGGGCTGCTCGCTCTCCACGATTTGACTGGAAAGCCTCAGAAGGGTCGGTAAACAACGAGATTGCAGCATCCATCAAGATCCTAAGAGCACGATCTCATGATCTTGCGCGAAACAATGAGTTAATCACTAAAGCGATCAACACTCACGTTGATAACATAGTGGGTACTGGCATTGTTCCCAAAGTCTCTACTGGCAATGATGAGCGCGATAAGCTCATTGAAGAAGCCTTTGCACGGTGGAGTGAGAGGGCTGATCCAAGCGGGCAGCTGGACTTTTATGGTCAGCAAGCTCAGGCCGTGCAAACGATGATCGAATCCGGTGAGGTGTTTGCTCGAAAAAGAGTAGTTCGGTTTGTTGACGAACTCACAGTTCCATTCCAGGTCCAGTTATTTGAGCCGGAATATATCGACGAACAGAAAAACGAAACCAAAGGTAAGTCCAAAAAGATTGTCAACGGGATTGAGTTCGATAATCGGAACAACCGACTTGCATATTGGATGTTCGCTAACCACCCGAGTGAGCAAGGCTTGGGCGGCGGCAGTAGTGCATCCAAAAGGGTTCCTGCTTCAGATGTAGCGCACCTTTATGAGCCACAACGCATTCAGCATCGCGGTGTGCCATGGGTGACGCCGGTCATTACAAATGCACGTGATCTTGCCGACTACATGAACTCCGAGATTTACCGAAAGAAGCTTGAAGCGTGTAACGTCGGGGTCTTGCGGCTGAATGATGACAACGCAATGATCGGGCCACAGCAAGAAGGTGGGAAAGAGCCAATCCTTGGAGCGGGCATCTATGATCACAATGGATCACCAGTGGAGCGAATGGAGCCTGGTAGTTATGTGATTGCAAGGGGTGGTGCTGATCTGAAGTTCAATAACCCAATGATCAGCGCAGCGTTTGATCCCGTTGTAATGCGGTACATTCGCGGGATCGCGGCAGGAATACGCTGTCCTTATGAGCTGATGAGCACTGACTACATGAACGTCAACTACTCATCTTCCAGATCAGCAATGCTTGGCTATCGTCGGTTTGTGCGACGCATGCAACGACTTATTGTTGTCCCTCAATTCTGCGTGCCTGTCTGGCGATGGTTCCTTGAATATGCTCGACTGATTGGGCTTGTCAGAGAAGAAGAAATTATCTCTGTATCGTGGGTTTACCCAAACTTTGAGCACATAAACCCGATTGATGATGTTGAGGCTGACATCAAATCGGTGAGGGCAGGTTTCAAGTCCCGACCTCAAGTCATTTTAGAAAATGGCGGCGACCCAACCAAGGTTCATGAAGAAACCGTAGAGGATCATAAGCGGTTGGACAAAGACAAGGTCATTTTGGATTCTGATCCTCGTTATGTCTCACAGCAGGGACAGAAGCACAAGCATTAACCCACAGTCGATCAAGCTCCCAGCAACCAAGATTAGGATTTTCCATGCCGACCAAAATTGAGAAAATCCGCGTGCCGACGGTGCGCGGAGAGGGCCTTGTGCGCTCTGAGAGCTTCAATGAGGAAGAACGCACAGTAGAGGTCATCTGGGCAACTGAAACCCCGGTTCTGCGTTATAGCTGGCAGCATGGCCCCTATAACGAAATCCTGAAAATGTCCTCTGATGCCATTCGTATGGAGCGATTGGACAAAGGAATGTCTGTTCTCAACTCGCACAAGAGTTGGGATATGAAAGACCGTATTGGAACAGTCGTACCAGGTTCTATCAGGCTTTCGGAGGGCAAAGGAAGTTGCCTGGTAAAGCTTAACAAGAGCGAAATGGGCGAGCGCATTTACCAAGACCTGAAAGACGGCCATCCGTTCCCAGTGAGTGTCGGATATCACGTCCATAAATTTGTGAAAGAAGAGCGGGAAGGCGCGCCACCTGACTGGACGGCGGTGGACTGGGAACCCAACGAAATCTCCGCAACACCTGTGCCTGCTGATGCCAGTGCTCACTCACGATCTGAGCAGGACGGACAAGACCTTGAAACCTATGAGTGCGTGATGGAGCGCAACGAACCTGCCGTGTCCGAAACGGCGTCTGATCAAGAGGATGATGAAATGCCAAACTCTCCTTCAAATGAGAACACGGTTGATGACATCAAGCGCCAGGCTGAAGAAGATGCTCAGCGCAAAGTAAATGAAGCCCTCGCAGAGGCAAAGCGCAAAGCCGAAGAAGATAGCAAACGGGTTGCTGAAGAAGCGGCTGAAAAAGCCCGCAATGAAGAACGAGAGCGTACCTCCAGTATTGCCCGCCTTTGCAATGACCATAAGATGAGTGATGAATTTCGCAAGAAGCACATTGATGAAAACAGTGACCTGAACACTGTCCGTGCTGCTATTCTTGATGCCCAGATTAAAAACGAAGACGAAATGCCAACATTTTCGAATGCTTCTCCTGCCCAGCCAACTGGCGGGCAGGACGAAACTGAGACACGCCGTAAAGCAGTTTCAGATGCTCTTCTATATCGCCATGACCCTGGTACCTTTGAACTGGATGATGCAGCTCGCCAGTGGATGGGCATGTCACTGGTTGGCATCGCACGAAGCTATCTGGAAGATTGCGGCCAGAGCACTCGCGGTATGTCGGATGTGGAAGTTGCCAAACGTATGTTCCACTCCACAAGTGACTTCCCGCTCATTCTTGGCAATGTGGCAAACACTACGTTCCTAAAGGCCTACGAAACCTATCCAAGCACCTATGAGATGTTTGGTACACGAACCACTGTTGCTAACTTTAAGCCTCAGAAAGTTATGCGCCTTGGTGATGCGCCAGGTCTGGAACGCATTAACGAACATGGTGAGTATGGTCGCGGTACTATGAAAGAGGCGGGTGAGAGCCTGTCCATTGATGATTTTGGCGTCATGATTGGTTTTACGCGCCGTGCACTCATCAACGATGAGCAGGGTGCATTCACCAAGGTTCCTCAGATGCTTGGCGCAAAAGCCAAAGAACTGGAAAATGATATCTTCTGGGATGTTCTTCTTAATAACCCGAAAATGAGCGACGGCAAGGCACTGTTCGGTGCAGAACATGGCAACTTGCGGACGAAGGCAGATCCAAGCGCAGATGCTATTGCCGCTGCACGTTTGCACATGCGGAAGCAGAAAGGACTTGGTGGTAAGCGTCCTCTCAACTTGCGCATTACTCGCCTCGCTATCCCGGCCAAATTTGAATACGCCGTTGAGAAACTTATGGGTACGCTTCCTTCCGACGATACGGCGAAGAACGTGCCAGCTTCGATTAAGCGCCTCACGTCAGTGGTGGAGCCACGTCTTGACGATGCTCCGGACATGCCATGGTTTGCTTGCGCAGATCCAAGCACCATTGATACCGTCCACTATGCATTCCTTTCTGGTCAGGAAGGAGCTCGGGTTGATACTAAAGAAGGTTGGGATATCGACGGTATGGAGCTGAAGATCAATCATGACTTCGGTGCCGGTGCTATTGATCACCGTGGCATGCAGAAGACTCCAACAAAGTAAGGTCATCGAACCTGAAGTATTGAAGCAACCGTCGTCCGCGACGGTTTATTTTTGCCCATATTTTGAGGAAACCATCATGCAAAATTTTTATAAAAAGGGTGATGTACTTACAGCCTTTGCCCCTGCTGGCGGTGTAAAGTCTGGTCAGTTTATCGTCATTGGCGGCGCGTTTGGTGTTGCAGCGATCTCTGCTGATGAAGGTGAGGAATTTGAGCTGGCGACAGGCGGGGTCTTTAAGGATATTCCAAAGATCAAAGCTGAGGATTGGGGCAGCTTTGATCTCATCTACTGGAACGCTTCGGAGGGTAAAGCCACCAAGGTCAAAAGCTCCAATCTTAAGATTGGCGTTGCATATGGTGATCATGCCACGGATAGCGAGTTATCTACAGTACGCCTGAACCGGTCCTTCTAAGCAACGTTTACGGGTAGATCATGAGCATTTTCGACAGAGCTGAACGCATTGGCTCAAGAGCAGTTGATGCGGTGATGCATGACGGATCATTCACGGTCTACCCGCAGTTAAAAGCAACCACTAACTCAAGAGCTGGAGCCGATCCGAACAGAGCAGAGTTCTCTGGCCGTAGGTGCATTCTATCACTTCTGAGTGTTGAGAGCGGTCTTCAGCTTGGTGTTCGTAAAACCTACCGTGAGTCCAACGATTTCAGAACCGTCTCTATCGGTCGCGATTTTTACGTTTCGATTGACAGGGCTTATCTTGGCGACAATGAACTGAAGCAAGGCGATCTGATCAGTTTTGCTGACTACCCTAAGTGGGGAAGGTTCAAGCTTTCTGCCGTAAAGCCAGACGGCAAATCTCGCGTGAAATGCGATCTCATAGCAATGGACGTTGAGACATGATCCTAAACAGAACAGCTTTGAGATGGGCCGTGGTGAGCGCTCTTTCCAATTACATGGAAGACCCGTCACCGACCATTGCCGGGAAGCTGATTTTCGATAGCAAAGTTGAACCTGTTGAAGGTGAAGGCAAAGATCAGGTCTATCCGATGTGCGTTGTCTACACTGATTACGATCACAACGGGCCACCAGCTAACTCTTATAAGAAAGACGAGCGCACCGTTACGATCACTTTTGAGATGTTTATTGGTGCATTTAAGAAATCTGATGACGGATTTCAGCTGGAACTGCCCAACACTGATCTTGAGCTTGATTTCTCGCTCGACATGCTGGAAGCGCAGGTCTTCAGATCTTTGCACGGTGATAGCAAGGCTTGTGATGCCTATCGTTCGCTGATTGATGGCTATGACAATGTCATCAGCCGGCGGGGTGCTTCGGCTGAGGGCGGGCATAAGATAGCAGCACGGCAAATCACAGTTGAGGTGGAATGTGCTCGTGATCCACTCGTTGGTAAACCATGCGATGAAGTTGCGGCTTTTCTGGATGAACTGAAGAGCCGTGGTGAGTATGGTGCCTATGTTGATGAGCTTCTGGAAGCTTATAAATTCGGCGCAAACCTCCCTACCGCTACACAACACGCTATCCATAGAAACTACCCGATGAAGGTACGCGATGTTCTCGGAATTACTCGGCCTGATGCTCCTGTTTCCAAGCAGCCAGCGATCATCTACCTGAATGCGGATGGCAACGGGTAATCATGGCAGGTTTCACTGGTGCCCTGCTTGATCGTTTGGAGAATATTGAGACCGTCATACGGCAACTCCTGCGAGCTAAGAACAACTTATTGCGCGAAGGCAAAGTTACTGCGGTTTTTGATGACGGCACCGTCGAAGTTGATATGCAGGGGTTAGCCAGTGATCGTCTGCCCCAGCTTACCAGAGCGGGAAATCTCACAGAATGGGCACCGCTATCGGAAGGAGAGCGCGTCCTTGTACTGAACCCAACTGGCGAAGCAGGTCGCGGGCTCGTCCTTCCCGGCGGCTACACGGATAATTTCGGGCAACCACATGACAAGCTTGGTGAGTGGTTTAAGGGCGTTTCCGGCACCAGCATGAAGATGACGGATGAAGAACTCACGCTCTCAGCAACCACTATCAGGCTCGTTGGCAACGTGAAGATTGAGGGCGACGTTCTCACGCATAACAGCAAGAACGTTGGTGACGACCACAAACACAAAGACGTTCTCGCGGGACCAGCCAATACAGGTGAGCCGGTTTAACATGGAGATAATCATGAAAGAGTATCGCTGCTTAAAAGACTTCTGGTTCGATGACCTCTACCGGAAAAAAGATGAAATCATCACCAGCACGCCTGAAGCAACTGAAATGGACCGGAGCGTGGGCAATCTGGCTGAGGAGGTTGCAACTAGCAAAAAAGAGGCAGCATCAGCAAAGGCTGTGTCTACACGCTCTACCTCTAAACCCAAGAGTGAAGCTGATAAGTAATGTCCAGCGTTGGGGTTGGCTTGCGGGGTGAAGGGCTTATCGTTGGGTGGCCTCACGTTGTCCAGTGCATGGACATTAACCTGAGATACGCAGATGGACGCTTTGTGTGGCGAAGGGACTGGAATTCTGCCATCACCAATCTTCTCGATAAGCCCCAGAATGAACGCCACATCATTGATTTCATCTACCAGGTGGGAGAGGCGCTGCGCCCCCGGATCGTGCGGGGGACGTGGTATGGAGAACCCCGGTTCCACTTGATGAAAGTGAACATTGATCCCTCCGTTCCCGCTAAGGTGAGTTTTTCAGTTGATGGCATCTATTTCCCCCGTGGACATCACAGCGATTTCAGTAACCCGGAGGACGCCACAGCCTCCAGTTTCCTGACACAAGCTACTGAAGGTGTGCATATGGCACCCATGATCGCCGGAGCCTGAACATGAGCGCTTTCAATCCCTACGATTTTCCTCGTCCTGTGATTACTGCTGAACTGGATTTTCAGAGTGAAAAAGGAAAAATCCTTCAGGATGAAGTGAACCGCTTACAAGCGAACGGGATGGCTTCCGATACGATCAATATTCAGGCTGATGTCTTGAATATCGGCGCAGAAGCAGGGGCGGCGCGTGACGTGTATTGGATTGCAAGACTGAACGATGCAGTTCGCGTTGTTCATCTTTCTGAGTTTGCTGAAGGTGCTGACCTTGATTTGAAAGTGCAGCGATCCGGCATTAAACGTCTGACTGGTGAAACTGATCAAGCCTTGAGAAAGCGAGAGAGGATTGCCCAGAAAGGCAAGAGCTCAGGCGGACCTGATGATTACTACAAGGACCGTGCTCTTGGTGTTGATGCCCGGGTTCGGGATGTTCAGGTGTTTGGTGAAACCAGAAACATTACCGAACGCTGGCTCGTGCTTTCAGTGCTTACCCATGACAATGGTGGTATTGCAGATGCAGCTCTTTTGGAACGCATTCTTACAAGCTGTAATGAGAGAAGCTTCAAGAGGAGCTTTGTTCATGTTGAGGTGGTGTCTGCTGTTATTGCGAAGGTGAATGTAAGCGCTGTCATTACCTATTACCCGGCAACCCCGTTCCCAAGTGGCGAAAGCGGGCTTTCAGCGCTGCTTGCTCAAATCGATCACCCAGACACACAGATTGAAGCCCTTGCTCTTAAGGCGCTTATTAAAGCCCGCAAAGAGAACATTGCCGGAACAGAGCAGGAGATCTCTCAAAAAGCGCAGGGCCTTAAGATGGCCGCGCAAATTCGCAAGCAATCCATTGCAGACCAAAAGCAAGGGTTTGACCTTACCCGCAGCTATCTTGAGCGGCATCTGCATACGGCTGGAACACAAAAGGTGGAACTTCCGGGGTGGATCGACAGGTTCGCGGCATCAAATGAAGCCTTCAGTCTTGGCGATATCAACGTACACGTTGAAAGAGCCCTGACATGACGAAGGACCTTTTGCCGTTCGGAACTACATCTACCGCTGAATCCATTGCGCGGATGCTGGACAGTCATGGGCGCTATGCTCATCACATCGACAAGATCAAGCACATCGGTGTGACCTTTACCCCTGAAGACTGGGTGCCCTGGCTGATCTGGGATTACGGTCTTGAAGAGGTGGTGCCTTATGTGCGCGATATGCAGCGGGTGCTTGCTGAGGGGCCGGAATGGCAGCGCACACGGGGCACGGACAGGGCCTTTGAGATTGCGTTTACCTGGCTGAATTCAGAGGGCTATATTGATGCGCCTGATGGGCGGCATATGTGGTGGGAGTATCAGCTTGGGTTTACGCAATCACCAAGCGATCTGGAGCAACTCAAGCAGCTTGTGGGGTTATCAAGGCTTTCGCAGGCCGCAGAAGGCGAGCTGTTCCGGATCTTTTCTGAAGACTTTGACCACCGCCCGGTGCGCATGGATGAGCACTGTTATGATGACGGGCTTTTTGACGGGTATTCGGGCTTAAAGATGTGGGAGGGATCGCCTCTCATCTCAGTGGGCGTGTCTCAGGCCCATGTGATGGGTGAGGGGCATCTGGCTCCTGTAACAGGCACGCTCCTCTCATTTGCAACGGTGCTGGAGGCTGACAAGGGCCTTCGCTATGACGAAGCTATCTTTGATGATCATCCTGAACAGGTGGTGATTGCTTTACATTCCAGCACTCTGACGAGCGGGAGCGTGCTTTCCTATGAGGTTTCCGGCTGGCCTGACTGGTGGCCTGATGACTGGAGTGAGGTAGCAAAGCCGCACCTCATCGCGACACGGCCAGACATCTTCGAATAACTCTTATCCCTAAAACTTGAGGTGGCAATGAGCACCCCGATCTATCACGAGGTCCGCACGCGGGCCGCGACCCTTGCCGTTACAAAGGTGCTGGCTGAACAGACATGGATTGCTGCGCTGTGCCCACCCTCTCCAGACTGGAATGGAACGCCTCCTGAACCGGACTTTGATAATCCGGCACTTGAAGCGCCTTTTCTGTTTTTGCGCTCATTTGCGGTCGGGTTTCTGACACCTGATCAAAACGGACCGGTTGCAGGCCAGACCCCGGACGGGCAAGTGCTGAAATACATGGTGAGCGAAGAGCCGACGGATACGGTTTTTGTGCGGGTTGATGCGCCGGTTGGAACCTTTAACGGGCAATTGCTCGGCTCGCTGGCGCTTTACTCCTCCCCGGTGCTTGCTGATGGCGTTCCTCCCGGAAAGGTGGTTCTGGAACCACAGGACGTTACTGATCGGGGCACGCTTTGCCGTGTGATCAACCAGACACCTGTGCCGCTGTTTGCCGGGCACGGTCTTTCCCACTTCTTCATTGACAGGTACTGACATGATTGGATTTTCAGAGCTGATGGCAAAGGTCGGCCTGACTGATGCCAGGAGCCGTTATGACCGCTCAAAGGGGTTTCAGCGCCTTATCTTCCGTGGTCGCCAGTTTGTGGAATCTGCCGAAGCCAATGAAGCACAGCAGATCACTGAAGCTCGCATTGGTGATGTGGGTACCATGCTGGTTGGCACAAGCTCGTTGCGCGAAGGCGGGACAATCGTTCCGCAATCAACTGGCGTTGTGCTGGTCGAGGCGGGCAGGGTCTGGGCAGAAAATGCACTGCTTGAGGTCCCGGAACAGACACTTACCGTGCCCGCACAAGGCCCGTGTGTTGTTGGTGTTTACGTGCGCTCGCATGTGATCACCCATGAAGAGGACCCGAGCCTTAAAGGTATCATCACCGGGACGGCAAGTTATGGCAAAGGGCTTGCTGCACGGCTTTGCTACCTTGCGCAGTGGGGCGTTGAAGGAGACGGGAGTGAAGGAACCTTCCATCCCGTTCATACCTTGCAAGATGGGCAGGCCCTAAACGAGATTGAACCGCCTGCAGGCGATATCGCAGAGCAGCTTGTGGCCCGTCATGTGCGCCAGACCCATGGCTCTCACATCATCAAAGGCTTTGAGGTAGCCTATGGTGGCAAGCAGGGCGATGACCACCGCTTTATCCTCAAAGCCGGTGAACTGCGGGCCAATGGGGTTCTGGTGACCCGCACGGTGGACAGCTCCTATCTGATGTCGGAGCAGCCTGAGCTTTCTCTGGTGCGGACCGAAAACACCGCCTATGTGGATCGTGGGGATGGCAAGTGTGAGATCAAAACCAATCGTGCCCCCATTGATGAGATTGTTGAGGTGACCATTGTTGCCTCCATGTCTAAAACCATCACCCATGGCACAGCGGGCGGACTGGACAGCATTGGGGTGCCGTCCATCTATGCCATTACCTCGGTTAAGGTGGGGTCCGTTTCTTACACGGAAGGCACCGACTTTAAGCGTGTTGGCGATAAGCTGGACTGGTCATTAAACGGGACTGAGCCGGATCCGGGATCGAGCCTTGACCTTGTGCTGGAATACTCCACGCAAGCCACTCCTGAGAGCGTGGATGCCGATGGCTTTGTGATTGGGGGCGGGGTTGCAGGCCGCAACGTTGCTACCCGCTATAAGTTCAAGCTGGGGCGCTCGGATATCCTTGCGGTGAGCCAGACAGGCGAGATCATATACCTTACCGGGGTGTCCAACGAGTTTTACCCCAAATCCCCCTTTGTGGCAGATGAGCTGTGCCCGTTAGCCCGTATCCATAACCGCTGGGGTGAGACGCCGGTGATTGAACAGATCGGCCTTGTGGCGGTCAAAGAGGTGGAGGCCCGCGCCATGCATCACGATATGCTGGTGCTGGCAGAGCAGGTCTCAAAGATCGGATTGCGCCAGCAGGCCGCCGAGCGGGACCCGGCCAGCCACAAAGGCTATTTCAGCGACAATTGTACGGACCGCTCGCAGATGGATCTGGGGCTTAACCCAACCGTTGCGGCGGTGGGCGGTGTTCTCCGCCTGCCGGTTGAAGTGAGCCTGCACCACATCAACCTGTCGCAAGACTGGTACACGCTTCCTTACACCGCTGAGGTGATTGAAGAACAGCCATTCAGAACAGGGGAAACAAAGATCAACCCTTATATGGCGTTTGAGCCTGTGCCTGCCGCCTTGCAACTGACACCGCCTGCCCACTACTGGACTGAGGTGGAAACAGAAACCTTGCATGCCCAGACGGTGCGCATGGTGGCCTGGAATGCATCAGCGGGAACCCAGACGCTTAATGAGCGCATCAGTGCCTCACAGCGTGAAGCTGAATTCATTCCGGCCCTCTCCGTTGCCTACCGGGCTGAGAATTTCGGGCCGGGTGAGGAACTGGAAACACTGAGCTTTGACGGTATTGCCATTGCTCAAACGGCAGTTGCCAATGCTCAAGGTGTTGTGACCGGCTCCTTTAATGTGCCTGCCAATGTGCCGACGGGGCAAAAGCGGGTGGAAATCAAAGGCAAGGCTGGCTCTGAAGCATCTGCCGTCTTTATCGGGCAGGGCACCATTGTCACAGAGCAGTGGCGTGTCACCACGGTTCTGCTTCGTCCTCAGGAGCGTCCGCGCCGTGTTGATCCTGTCTCCCAGAGCTTTGCCCTTGCTGAAGAGCGGATGCTGCTTGGGGTGGATGTGGAGTTTACTGCTCGCGGGAATGCATCCAAACCTGTGATCTGTGAGGTGCGCTCAGCGCCTCAGGACACGCCTGCCGGCAATGTTCTGGCCTCAGGTGAGATTGCTGGAAGTTTTGCTCTTGGTGATGCTGAGGTAGATAAGGAAAGCAACTGGTCGCGTATTCTTTGGAAGCTGCCATTGCTGAGCAAAGCAGGTGAACGCAGCGCCTTTGCTTTGCTTTGTGATGATGCTAACCACTCTGTTGCCTTTGGGCAGCTTGGTAGCCAACAGGACAGCGATGACCTTAAAGGCTTTGACAAGCGCAAGCAGAAATGGGTGCGCAAGAACCCGGTTGGCGGGCAGATGGCAACCAGTCCCAATAATGCAGGCTGGATACTGCATCCTGACAAGGATCTGACCCACCGGATTATCGGCGCTCGTTTTACCTCTGCCACCCGCCGGATTGCAGCTGGCAGTGTCACCTTTACCAAGGTCTCTGACATTGTTGCCGCTTTGCAGTTTGAGCTTATGGGGCCGCAGACAAGTGTTGTGGTTGAGCTTGCCAAAGACGGGGAAGTAATCCCCCTTGAGCCCAACACCCACGTGGAGTTTGACCGCTATCTCAATGGTGAGTGGGCAGTCACGCTTGTGCTTACCGGGACAGCAACACGCTCGCCCCTTATTGCCGGGAGCCTGACTTTGCAGATGGGCACCTTGCAGGAAAGTGCGGACTATTACTCGCAGGCCATTGCTCTTGAGAGTGCTGACGGGGCGCTTAAAGTGCGGACCCTGTTTGATGTGCTGACACCGGGAGAGGCCTCAGTATCTCATGCCATTGGCGGGGATGGTGACTGGAGCGCTCTGACGCCGGACAAACACCTTGCCAGAGGCGAAGGCTGGACGCAGCGCGAGCATTTGCTTGCCAGCACCCAGAAGAGCGAGGTCCGCCTGAAACTGAGCTTAACGGGCACGCCTGATGCACGCCCTCAGGTGCGCGGGATCACGGCACGGGCAACAAAGGTTTAAGCCATGACAGTTGAAACCACACAGCATTTAGGGCTGAAAAAGCCCCATGCAGACAACAGCCCGCGTCTTACTGATGTTCCAAACATGGCCAGCAATCTGGACAAGCTTGATGCAGAGCTTCACGCCCGGCCTAAAGCAGATGCTTTGACCGCTCTCATTGAGGCCGCTGTAACAGGGTTCCTTGCACAGGCTCAGATTGAGGCGCTCATCAAGGCTGGCGATGATGCGCTTCATGCCAAAATCATGGGCGGGCTGACACCTGAAGAACGGGACACAATCTCTGAACTTGCCGCAGCCTTCAAGGCTCATGAAGACAGCTCTGATGCCTCCTTAGCCGCGATCAATGCAGCCATTGCGCTGCGGGCAAAGCAGGCAGACCTGAGCACGGCTAATGAAGCAATTGCAGCTTTGCAAACGCTGGCGGGGACTTTGGCAACCGGTGCCAGTGTGAGCGCATTACAGGACGCCCTTGATGAAAAGGCTCCACTGGAGGCCCCGCAGTTTACAGGTGTGCCAAAGGTTGGAGAGCACGCAATTTTACACGTCGGAAATCTGCTGGAGCTTGCCTCCAATGCAGCAGCTCCTACACAAAGCAGTCCAACCGGGTCAGTTACTCCTGACTTTGAGCAGGAGGTGAACTTTCAGTACAGCCTGACAGGTAACCTGACGATCAGTAATCCTGACAATGTAAAGCAGGGTGTCTCTGGTGTGATCGTACTTTCAACCACTGAAGAGAAAGTTGTGTCCTGGGGAGGTATCTGGAAGTTTCCAGAGGATGTAGTGCCGAGCGTCACGGGACTGACACTGGTTTCTTTTTATGCGCAGTCATCATCAACGATCTTGGCAACTGCGGTGGTCTACTGATGATTGTGCCAGGATTGAAGCATCATCTGTTGCCAGCCAATAGAAACAAAGAACCTGCGTACGGGGAGTTTTATCGAGCAGATAGCAGCCCTGTGTTCATTTACCTTTTCAGCAAAGTATTAGGGGTTCGATTTATCTGGTGGAATGATGTGCGAGTCACCACGGTTGCTGGAGATGGGCCGTTTCATGATTTTGATGGATGGCGTTACTTTAAGGGCTCTCATCATCCAGAAACCTCCGATGCAAATGATGTCATGTATGGGATTTACAGGGTGAAGTTATGAAGCACTATTTTCTAAACACTGAGGGCGGGAAACTTAAGCTGGATACCAGCAAATCCTTTATGGGCACGGACGGAAACAGATACCCGGCTGCTGCCTTTCGCTGTCTGAGCGAAGAGGAACTGGCTGCTATTGGTGTTGAGGTCGAGGAGGGAGAACCTGAACGACCTGAACCTGGTAGAGCAACGGTCAGTAATCATGCAGAGGTTCTGATTGAACAAGGCACTCAGATCAACGGTATCCAGTTTAAGTGCGATGAACGAAGCGTTGAGCGCCTTCGCGAAGTTATTGATGGTTTTAAGGCCGGACTGCCAGAAGCAAGCCAGACAAAGGCGATGACGCAGGCAGGTGTTCTGCTTGAGTTTGACACTCAGGAAAAAGCACAGGCGCTTTACAACGCTGCTTGTGTCTACCGCTCAAAGATCATCACACGCTCTGCTGAAATTCAAAATGAGCTGGACCAGCTTCAGCAAGATCATCCGCAGATCAATGTCACATCCGCCACACTCTGGGATGTCAGCAAAACATTTGCTGAGGCCAAAGCAGCGCTGCCTGCCTCTTAAGCACACACACAGTAAACACATTCAACCCGCCCGCACGGCTCTCGCCGGAGCGGGTTTTTTAATGCCCGGACTTGGATGCCGGGACCACACATCATGAGGACATCATGACTGACCTTCAACTTCACGGCATCGAGACGGTCGAGAGGAACAACGGCCCTCGTCCTGTTCAAACCATTGACACAGGCGTGATTGGTATCATTGGCACGGCACCAGATGCTAATGATGAACTCTGGCCCACGAATAAGGGGAAACTTATCCTTGGTGACGGGGATGACATGGCGGGTTTGGGTGAAAGCGGTACTCTGCCGCAGTATCTCAAAGCGATCCATGAGCAAGGTAGCCGGAAAGTCAGCCAGACAGTGGTTGCTGTGCGTGTTGATGAAGAAGACACACTTGCTGAAACCCAGGCCAATATTTTAGGTAACTCTGCGACCCGGACAGGTATGCATGCTTTACGCCTTGCGTATACTCTGCTCAGAGTGCGTCCAAAGCTGCTTGTTGCACCTGGCTTTACCTCCAATAAGCCCACCGACGGTATTGCATCCTTCACGATCACAGATGGAGGGAGCGGGTATACTGAAGCACCAACTGTACAGATCACAAATGGCGGCGGGCATGGTGCGCAAGCGGTTGCTGTGATCAACAGTAAGACGGGTGAAGTTACAGAAATCGCACTCGTCAATCCGGGGATGGGCTTTACTTCTGTTCCAACGGTGACGCTAACTGGTGGTGGTGGCACTGGGGCGACAGCCACAGCCACGCTTGGAACGGTCAACAACCCAATTGCTGCCGGTCTTCATGCATTGTCTCGCCGCCTGCGTGCCGGTGTGATTGTTGATGGGCCAAATGGTCTTCTTGAAGATGCCATTGACTACCGTCTTGGCTTTGACAGTGACCGCCCTTTCATGATGATTGACCCGTTTGTCAAAGTTCAAAAGGGTGCCCAGATTGTTTCCGAAGCAACATCTGCTCGTGCAGCTGGATTGCAGGCCCGTCTGGACTATGAAAAAGGGTTCTGGCATTCCCCATCCAGCCAGGTTCTTGAAGGTGTACTTGGTACAAGTCGTCCCATTGAACACTCACTTTTTGATATGTCTGCCGAATCTCAGCACCTCAACCGGAATGCGATCACTACAGTTGTTCGGGCGGAAGGGGGCGGTTTCAAGCTCTTTGGTGCACGCAATCTAAGCTCTGATCCACTCAATAAGTTCTGGTCCGTGCGCCGCGCTCATGATGTGATGATTGAAAGTGTTGAGCTGGCTCACACCATCTTTATCGACAAACCATTTGGCCTGCAAACCCTCACTGACATAGCTGAGACCGTCAATGGTGCGCTGCGCCGCTGGGTGGGGCTTGGTGCAACTCTGGGGGGTGAGGTGTGGTTTGATCCTAAGCTCAACACGCCTCTGACCTGGCAGTCTGGCAAGCTTTACGTTTCTTATGATGCTGAAGCTCCAGCTCCATTGGAAACCATCGTGTTCGAGTTCAACCGGAACAGTGGGTACTACCGCAAGCTTGCTGAAGACGTGGTCGCAGAGATTGCGCGTATGAACTCTGTCGCAGCTTAAGACACACGACAACTTCTTTCGTTTCCCTCTCAAATCCCAAAATCAGGAGACAAGCTAATGCGTGACATTATGCTGGGTTTCACCATGTTCATTGCCGGAAACGATCATGGCATTGATACAGAAACGGTAAAACTTCAAATGCCCAAGTCCGTCACACAGGAATACCGTGGCGGCGGTATGGATCTGGCAGTGAACCAACCCATGGCAGCGTTGGAGCCCATGGAGGCCGGTGTTAAACTGGCTGGCCTTAACACGGATATCTCCTCCCTTATTGCTCAGCAGCAAGGGTTGAAAACACGAGTAACCTTTCGTCTTGCTGTGCGGGATCGAATGCATGGCAATGTGGTCCCGCATGTCGTCGCCCTTGAAGGTGAGTTTAACGGCGATTCCACAGATGACCTGCAACGCGGTGAAAAAGCCGGGTTTGATGTTCTGATCCAGGGCATAACCTACTACAAGCGCATGGCTGGTGATCGTGTAATCCATCATCTGAATGCCTATCCGCCAAAACGCACCATCAATGGTGTGAACCAGCTGGCAGAAATCAACCACGCGCTTGGTTACTAAACTCACCTATCCCAAATTCTGGAAAATCCACTTGTCTCATTAGGAGTGTTGCATGTTCGATCATGATGCCCCCAACCTCAACTCAGATGAACAGCTTGATCAGCTGATGGAAACTGAGATGCAAAAAGCAATGCAGATGAAACCATCTGACGGGTCTGCTGGTTTCTTTGCTGACGACGGGACAGAAATCCCCGTTTCCGGTGAAGCTAAGCCGGTTGCTTCTGTTGCCCCACAAGTCCCTTTAAAACGGAAAATTGTACGCCGTGGCGCTCCCAGGCCGGTAACGATTGAGCTTCAGTTCCCCCTTGAGTTTTACGAGAACGACAAGCTGGTAAGAGAGATTTCCAGCATCACTCTTACTCGTCCCTATGGGCGCACAATTATTGAAGCTCAGGCTGAAGATACCAACGTGCTTGCTGCTGTTTGCGGTTTGAGTGCCGAAGAGTTTGATGCACTGGATGGTGAAGACTTCATGACCATCACGGAAAAAGCGGTGCCTTTTTTGCCTGCGCGCTTGATCCAGCAAGCGCAGGAAGCTCGCACACCGGAAGACCAGTAACGCTTCCAATCTCTTTATGGGATGAAATCCCTGACCTGTGGTTTGATTGTGCCGCACAGGTCGCAGGAGAGCTTGGGTTCTCCCGGCAAGATTTGCTCGATACGCCCTTTGATGAGCTGATCGGGTACTGGCACCCACGCGCAACGCGCATTTCTAAACAACAATCCAAGAGAATGGCATGTCCTCTGCTCGCGAAGCCAAGCTGATAATGCGGCTGATCGACAAGGTAAGTGGTCCCGGCAAAGCTGTTGCCGGGTCACTTGCAACTGTCACAGCCGCCACAAAGTCTTTGCGTGCCGCCTCTCTGGCTGTGCCTGCTGCTGTAGGTGCAGTGGGAAAGGCAGCACGCCGTTCAGCCGTGAGTACTGCTCCCATGTCTGCTGGCATGTTGATGGCGGCAACGGCTTCTGCTCGTGCTGTTTACCAATATGAGAAAATGGGCAATGCGGCGCAAGCCGTGGGCCAGCTCACTGATAAGCAGCGGGAATCTTTAGAAGAGTACGCCATGGTGCTCAACACAGACTTCCCGGCTTTAAACAAAGACATTCTTGGTGCGGCCTTTGAGCTGAACCGTGCAGGCATGAACTTTGAGCAGATGATGGGGTCTTTGCGCTCTACTTTGAATGTTTCGCTTGCAGGCGATATCGGGATACCTGAGACCGCCGATATCATGACTAACATTGCGCAGGCCATGCGTTTACCGATGGCAACCCGTGAGCAGGTTGCAGCCAGCATGAAAGAAGTTGAGGATGTGCTAGCCTACGCAGCAACCAAGTCCAATACTGACATTCAGGAGATGTCTACCGTCTTTCGGTATGTCGCTCCTCTTGCTGCTGCAACGGGTCAAAGTCTTCAAGAGCTTGCTGCCTATTCCATGGAGCTGGCGAACAACGGCATTAAAGCTTCAAATGCTGGTACCGGACTGCGCTTTGCTCTTATGAGCCTGATTGCGCCTTCCAAGAAGGCTATGAAGGCCTTTGAGGCTTTGAACATTAATCCAGCCAGTTTCATCACCGGAGCGCAGAAGGTATCAGCTACAGCTCTTGCAGAGCAGCTTTCTTTAGATGGGATTGATGCTCGTACGCTCATTCCTCAGATGCAGGAGTTGCTGGATGATCCCGGCCTGAACAAAGCGCCCTTGAAACTCGTTGCTGCCATGGGGGATATGATCACCAAAGAACTTGGCGGTGATGGTTTTATTGACCGGAAGATCCTTGCAGACAGTCTTACTGAGTCCCTGACAGTCCTTGGAACACAGATCGACTTCAGGGGGCTGTTACGGGCCTTCAGGAAGCACCCCAATGCCGAGGCATACTTTAACGATATCTTTGGCAAGCGCCACGCTGCAAAGATCATGGCATTGCTTGCGGGTGATGTTGAAGCCAAGCTCTCTGAGATGGAGGCCAACTATCGCGGTTCAGCTGACCGGATGGCACGCATTCGCGTGAAAGGTATTGTGGGTGTCTGGATGCGCCTGCAAGCTGCCTGGGAGAACTTTAACATCTCCCTTTCCAAGACAGGAATGCTGAAAGAAGTCTCAGATGTCCTGAGTTCAATCACTACCGGTATAGCAGAGCTTTCTAAAACCAATCCAGAACTGTTGAAGTTTGGCACCTATGCTGTGCTTTCCATTGCTGCCCTTGCGCCTCTCGGGTTCTTGTTAAGCGGCCTTGCTGCAACGGCGGCTTTTGCACTCAACCCTCTCACCTGGGTTGGGGCAGGGCTTGCTACAATCGCCGCTATGAACTGGGACCAGATCAAAGGGCCGGCTCTTCAGTTCTTCAAGGGCTTTGCAAAATTCGTTCACCTTAAATGGAAACAGTTCTCAGTTGCCGCAGATGGCTTCTGGGCTGGCCTTACCACTGGCTTGAGCAGTGACACGTTAAAACTCCTAGACGACATAGGGGATGCGTTCTCGTCTTTGTTCACGACACTTACTGGCGATACCAATACCTTCAGCTGGAGGCGTTGGGGTAGCAAGATGGGACAAGGGGTTGCGTGGGGGCTGAATAAAACCACGGAAGGCATAAATGCAGCCAAAGCGACTTTCGCAGATTTGAAAGAATGGTTCAAAAACTGGGACTGGAAGATTTCAAGCCCTGTTGACGCTATCAAGGCCGCAGCTACTTTTGCCTGGGAAGATGTAATTCCGGTACTCAAAGACTGGTCGAACATCATCATCTCACCAGTCTGGGAGGACTATATCAAGCCGATCAACTGGGGTGCTGTGGTTACGACGTTCGACTGGAAAGACTATCTGCGCGTTCTTGAGTGGGGAGTTTTAATCTATGGCGTCCTGAACTGGAAAACGTACATTAAGAAAATCCCATGGTTGAAGATTGCAGGTAGCCTTAAATGGACATCCTTGATAAGGGCGTTCGCTTGGAAGGCCCTGCGCGTAATTCCTTACATTGGCTGGGCTGCGCTTGCTGGAGAACTTGCATGGGACCTGATCATCAAACCTCTTGGCTGGGACAAGTATCTCAACCTTGGGTATGCACGGCAGCTCCTCACTGAGTTTAAAGAATGGGTGCAAAAAGAAATCCCCTGGTTAGCTGCCTTCAAAACTGATCCGAAGATCAGTGCGGAGTACCCGGAAAGCATCGCAAATTTCTACAGCAACTTTAATGACAACATGAAGAAGCTGGAGGCCAAGGGGCAGCAACCAGATTGGGGGGCCGTTTCCTATGAGCTCCCAAAGGACACACGTTCTCCCACGGCAAAGAAGATTGATGATCTCTTGGCAGAGCGTCAACGCATAGAGCAGGCCATTACCAGGATACCAACCCTGCATGCCTCTGATCGCTGGAAGGAAGGAGCACTTGCGCAGCGAAGCCTTCGTTTGAACGAAATCAAAACAGAACTGGATGCGCTCAGTGCCAAAGCAAGCAAGACTGGTTCTGAGATCCAGTCAAATCTGGATGTAACTGTTAAACCGAATGTAGACACAAGCAGCATCGACGCAGCAAAAGCTAAGGTTTCCGGTTTGGGAGCAAGCCTTAAAGGACTTGGCTCTACCGGTCCTGCCGGGGCTTCAATGCCTGCCAGAAAGATTGACGGTGCGCGGCGCAAAGGTGGTCCAGTCTGGAAAGGCGGGTTGTTTCTTGTCGGTGAGGACGGTCCTGAAGTTTTGGAAATGGAAGGTGATGGAAACGTCATCCCGAACAATCAGATCGCGAATGTATCTGGCGGCGGCGGGATGGCAGGCGGACCTGTTTCTTTCACCAACCATTTCCACGTTCAAGCCGTTAGCCCTGAAGATTTCGCACGTCAGGTACTCAAGATCATGGAGCGCCAGCTGAACCGTTCCACCCAGATCTCCATGAGCGGCAGGTCCAGCTATGGATAAGGTGATACCATGCCTGTAATGATGCGCTGGGGAGAGTTCCGGTTCTCTGTTCCAACATACTCCATTGAGGAGCTGAAACGGAAAGTGGAAGGCCGTGTGGTGCCCGTGCCGGTTGTCGGTGCAGTTGCACAAGTCCATACCCTTGGTGCCAATCCCGATACGATTACGCTGCAAAGCACCTTCTACCCGCATCACCTGAACAAGATGGGCATTACACAGCTGCGCGGTATTCAGGCTGCTATAAGGGCGCAAAAGCCTGCGCTTCTGGTCCATGGGTCTGGAAGCGTGCTTGGCCTATGGGTTGGTCGCATCTCCAATGAAAACGAAACCTTCTGGGGCGCTCACCCCATCCCAGAAAAGTTTGAGACGACAATGGAGCTTACTCAGTATGTGGCTCCTGAAGACTCTGAACGCCAGAAGGCCGTAAACAGCTTTATCTCGATATCGATATGACCCCATTTTTCGAAGTCTGGTCCAATGGTGAGGACATTTCAGGGCGTATGCGCACGCATGGCGTGGAATGCACTGTCACCGAAAATGCTGGCGGTAACTCTGACACCGTGACCTTTGCGATCACTGATCCTGAAGCAAAGATCACTCCACCTGGCAAGGGAACCACGTTCTCCCTTGTCGCAGGAGTGATTGACCCAATATCCGGCGAACGGACCGAAAGAGACTTTGGCAAGTTCAAAGTGGATCAGATTGGACTTGGCGGCTATCCGCATGAGATTCAGGTATCTGCGCAATCAGTAGATGTCAGTTCCAGGGCCAAGGAAAAGCGCACGAAGGCCTACAAGATCAAAACACATCCCACCTACAAAGAGATCTTTGAGGACATCGCAAAGCGCAACAAGTGGGAGCTGAAGCTTGGCAAGGAAATTGCCGTGGAAGTAAACCGCTATGAAGCACAGTCAGAAGAAGACGACATTCAGTTTGCAACCCGGCTTGGCTTGCAATTTGACGCCAGTGTTTCGGTAAAAGATGGCAAGCTGGTCGTCATGAAGAAGGGCACTGGCAAGACCGTGTCCGGAAAAGAGGTCGGGCCATACGTCATTGAGCCTGATTCCAACCTGTTGGAGCCAAGTGGCTATTCGACAGATGACTTTCAGCGCCCCAAACATGGCAAGGTCAAAGCCAAATGGTATGATCGCAAGAAAGCCGAGCAGAAGGTTGAGGAAGAAGAAACCGTTGAGGACGGGCCAGACTTCGAAATTCCAGAAGTCTTACCTTCTGAGGAGGAAGCCAGGAGAGCTGCAAAGTCGAAAGCAACTGAGCTGGCGCGTGCTGCCGGAAAGGCCACATTTTCCGTTCGCGGCGATATCAACGTGCAGGCTGGCTGCTTTGTGCTTGCAAAAAACATAAGGCCCGAGGTGGACGGCCTGTGGTCCAGTACGTCCGTCACGCATCATTTCAGCGGGAATAGCCTTTACTACAACACCATTGAATGTGAGGTGCCTTCAATGGGCCGTAAGAAGGCTGCTGAAAAGGGCAAAGACGGTGAGGGGAGCAGTAGCTCTAAAACAAGAGCCAATGTGCCCAAGCCCAAGCCTAAAAGCCCCTACGCTCCTAATGAGGGCAACCTTGGCTTAAATGAAGGCGATGGCCCAGAATAGGTGGCAGATGAAATTCATTCCTTTGAAAGACGGCAGTCATGCCTACAAAGCCTCAGATGGGGACATGGTGGATCTGATTGCCTACAAGTTTTATGGCGACCATGACGGCACACTGGAACTCCTGCTGGACAACAACAAGCACCTTGCAGCGAAAGGACTGAGGCTTTCTGCAGGTGATATGGTCACCTTGCCCCCACGACCTGCACGCACTGTGAAAAGCATCACGCCACTATGGGATTAGCTTTTGCGCCCACCGCCTCAACAGCCCGCTCTGCGGGCTTTTTTTATGCCTGAAATTTGGAGGAAATCTATGGACTGGATGAAGGTACAACAAGCGCTGGACAAATCTGGATTTGACCCAGGACCTTTTGACGGAAT
Source organism: uncultured Pseudovibrio sp. (assembly GCA_947496145.1). Taxonomy (GTDB): domain Bacteria; phylum Pseudomonadota; class Alphaproteobacteria; order Rhizobiales; family Stappiaceae; genus Pseudovibrio. The sequence continues at coordinate 59,203 of CANMBS010000014.1, read as the reverse complement.
TGCTGGCCCTAAAACAAAGGCAGCGCTTATCCAGTTTCAACGCTCACGCAAATTATCTCCTGATGGAATTGTCGGTCCTCTGACACACAAAGCCCTGTTAACCGCAGGGATCGGGGCAGACAACTATGAGAGCCTGCATCCTGAAACAGGACTGAGCCGCATCATCATGCACTGGACAGCAGGTGCTGATGGCGTGAACGATCTTGAGCGCAGTCACTACCATGTCATTGTGGACCGGCTTGGTAAGGTCTTTATGGGGGCACTGAAACCTGAAGCGAACGAGAGTTGCCGGAACGGTCAGTACGCTGCCCATACCAGAGCGCTGAATACAGGCTCCATAGGCGTGGCAATGGATGCCATGGCAGGTGCCAAAGAACGCCCCTTTGATCCGGGCAAGTATCCAATTACGGAAATGCAAGTTACCGCCTTTACCAGTGTCATTGCTGATTTGTGTGAAACCTACAAAATCCCCGTCACACGCCAGACAGTTCTTACTCACGCTGAGGTACAGCCGACACTCAAAATCCGGCAACGCAATAAGTGGGATATCACCTGGCTTCCGGGTATGGATCGTCCCGGCACCCCACTTGAAGTGGGCGATAAGCTGCGTGGGCTGATCAAAGCGGCAGCTCTTTAAACACCGCTGAAACTCCCTTCCATTATAGTCTGAGGAACTCTCATCATGCTTAAGAACCTTTTTAACTGCGCTCTTGCAGGCGCGGTGATGCTATCTGTTTGTTTTGCGTTTGTGCTCACACCTGTCCCTGTTCAGGCAGCTACCATAGACCTTTCTCCGCTCCTTACATCCGTGCTCGACATTGTGTTTCCTGTGATCGGCGTTGTGCTGCTTTACTTTGTCAGGCGGGCTTTGAACGCCTTTGAAGAACGAACCAACATTCAACTGGATGCTCAGCTTAAGGAACGGCTGAACGAAGCCCTGATGAACGGGGTGAGGTATGGCAGGTCCAGGGTTGAGCAAAAATACAGCACCCGATCCCTTACGATTGAAGCGAAGAATGAACTCATAGGGCATGCTGCCAGTTATGCAGTGAAGGCTGTTCCTGCTGCGATCGACTATTTCAAACTCTCCTCAGAGCGCCTGACGGAACTTCTTGAAGCGCGGTTGCAGCAAGATCTCAATGGTGATGGCGTGATCGGTGTGGTGAAGGACGACAAGTCTCTCACCGTACAGAAAGACCCCACAGCATGATCTGGAACCTTCTCATTAAGCTGGTCACGGACTTCCTTCGTGGCTGGCTTAAAGACAAGCGCCATGAGGAGCTAATACGCCATGACGCTCTTAAAACGATCAAACTCGACCAGGCCAATAGGCTGGCTAAGGTTCGCCGGAAAGTTGTTAACCGCAGCACTGCTGTTTCCCGTCAGCGCATGCGTGAGCGTGCAACGCGGACCTCCACCTACGGCCTTTGATCCTTGTCCGCTGCTGGCAGAAATCCGGTGGGAAGAACGAGACGCAGACGCCGTTTCTGACGAGCTCGCAAAATCTCTTGATCGCATCACTGAATTGGAAGAGGACGAAGGCTGTTATGAACGTTCAGGATAAAATGACTATACCGGTTGCAGCCGGTGCTCTCGCATGGCCCAGTCTTCACGATCAGATTGAATGGCTTGCCCAAGAGGCGCAAATCGTCCTGCCCATCTTGGGTACCGTCTGGATCACTGTTCAGATCATTGCGAAGATCTATCAGGTCTGGTTCAAGAAGGGGGGCTAACGTTGAAGGAGCAACAGGCTTTGTGCTTGGGCTGTGTGGTCTGGCTCTTTCTGAAGGACTGATTAAGCTTGCCCACAGGTGGCGGGAGAATCCCAGACTGCCAAAGGTAAGCGAATAAGGTCACACATCCCACTTTTATCCAACCCGTCTGCTCCCGTCCCGGCAAACCAAAGCCTCCATAGGCGTATAATACGAACGGACTAGTTTCTGTGAAAAGCGGGAACACGTGAAGCCGTTCAAAATCGCCTGTTATTCTCAGCAGTAACCTACTGATGGCAAACGGTTCCTAATGCGCATGTGTGAAATAATTTACACGTCAATACTAGGAGTTTTTCATGTTTGTTGCAGTTTACAGAACTTCAATTCTGGGCCTTGGTGCGGATGAGGAAGGGGCGATCAATCATGCATTGGGAACTTTGAAGCTCTTGTCAGATGAGGAGAGTATGCATGTTTGCAATCACTTGAAGGTCAGACCAATTTCAGAAGCAGCCTGCGATCAGATTATTTACAGGAAAAAGGGCAGCTTAAGAATAAGAAACGGGGCTGTAGAGGTGAAGTAAAACCAGCGCTACCTTGCGGTGGGGGTAGCGATCTTTCATGCGTAAATTTAATTCATATCTTTATATATGGTAATTATTGGCCTTATTTTGTGCTATTATTATCTATTATCTGGCGATAAAAAATGATTTTATGCTTGTTAATACTGGTGAAATTTAGAATTTTTCATCATCTTCAATTCAGTGTGACCGCTTTACTTGGTATTTGAGGGGGTTTTTTTTCTTAGGCCCACCTCAGGATAGATGCATTTGACAATTGTACGGAGGGAACTATGCGAAATACGAGTGCTTTTGCGCCTCATCTGTCTAATCGGTTTGCGGGTTTGAAAATTGCAGCCTGGTTGGTAGGCGCGGTGGCTTTGACAGGTCTTTCTGTCTACGCGCTGTTCATGGCCTTTGAGGCAAGTCTTGAGGTTAATTTCAGCGGGATGGCGATTTGGTGGTGTGTGTTTGCTGTCTGTCAAACGATCTTCTGGGGTATCGCGAAACGACGGGCTTCGTTACGAGAAAGTGGCATGACCAATTAAAGGAGCGTATCTCATTCTAACAATATGTAATCGAAAGTAGTTACAAGAAGCGAGTTAAGGGCAACTGATCTATATGGGCTCTGTCAATAATTTTACGCTTTCGGTTTTCAGGCAGCGGCTCCAGTCGGGCATCCAACAACATGGCAAAGTCTCACTCTCATGTGTGAGCCGAAAGCCTCATCCCATGAAATGTAGTCACACCCGCCTGAGGAAACTCGGCGGGTCTTTTTCGTTTAGATTACATCATTTCAGTGAACTGTGATGGGGAATGTGATTACGAAATCGTGCAAACTTCTATCGGTAAAGTTTTACAATAGCCACGCTATTGACCCGTTTTAGAAGATAAGTTTTACAAGAAAAATGGGGAAAACCTGCGGTAGTGCGCTCATCTACCATTAAACTAATCCCCAGCAATACAGCACGTAACCTACTGCTGCCGCACGAAGTGACGCGAGACGCTCAATTCGTCGGTGAGAGGGCTTTTAGTGTCCGTACCTTACCTTGTCAACTTGGTTCTCATGAGTTTTAACAAAATCAGTAGGCTATGGCGATTTTGTACGATGCACTTGTGTAAAAGCGGGTAGGAACTCTGTAATTTTGCGCAGATCTTTCCTTTTAGAAAAGCTAATTAAGTGCCTACCGAAGACATGTGGCGATGCAACCACTTTGAAGTCGCAACTGATTTTCTAAAAGCCAACTAAATTAAAGACTGTACCAGTTAATCGAGGCGATTGCTGTTTGTCGGTAAGCTGTTACAATGATGCCAACTTGAAATGACTTCAGTCCGCCAAGGAGTTCACCTCCTCGGGCTGCATAAAGGCATAGCACTTGAAAAAAACGGGTGAGCGCTCCTTTTCTGATGGAACGAGAACGCCCGGCGTCCCGGAAAACTCGAAGAAGGGTAAACGGAAGCAACGCCATAAGAAGCGCCAGAGTGGAGACGCTAAAAATGTGTCTGCACAGCGCTCTGAGCTGAGTCATTCTGCTACTCAGGCGGAACAGACTGGCAGTTCTCGTCCAGAAGGTGCCAAGCGGCAGAGGAAAGCACGTCGAGCAAAGCCTAATAGGGCAGAAAGACGTGCGCTCTTAAACCAGAAGCTACAAGCGCCCATCGTCAATGTTGATGAGGGCGGCACATCTGTAGAGGTTCTTCAGCCTGCTCCTGTGAAGGAGGGGGCCAAAAGCCGTGTTTCGACGCATGGACGACAAGGCAAGTCATCGGAGCAAAAACTATTACGGCACGCACAAGAATACAGGTCTACGGGATCAGAAGATAAAGGCCGCCACCGCCACTCAGATATGCGTAGCGATGGCACAAACAGATTCCCCACACGTCATCGTAATCAGGCTTCAGCATCGCAGGCACTCTATGCGGCTTTGGATCTGGGAACAAACAACTGTCGTCTGCTGGTTGCAAGGCCGGAGCAGCGCGGGTTTCGTGTGATTGATGCTTACTCCAAAATTGTCCGTCTGGGCGAAGGGGTTGGGAAAAACCGGCGTCTTTCAGAGGATGCGATCTCAAGAGCAATTGAAGCGTTGCAGGTTTGTCAGCAAAAAATCACCGAGCGCGGGGTGCAGCGCGCTCGCCTGATCGCAACCGAGGCCTGTCGTGCTGCTGAAAATGGTGCAGAGTTTGTTGAACGGGCAAGAAAAGAAGCTGGCTTGCAGTTGGAAATTGTCAGTCAGGAAACTGAGGCGCGTCTGGCTGTTGCTGGTTGTGTGTCTCTGGTCGATCCCGAAGCTGATGGTGTCTTGCTTTTTGATATTGGCGGTGGTTCCTCAGAGATTGTCTGGCTGGACCTGCGGAACCGTTATGGTGCCAGAGGCTTTGCGCTAACACGATTTGTAAGGACATGGACTTCATTGCCGTTGGGTGTTGTAAACTTGGCTGAAAGGCATGGTGGGGTTCATGTGACGCCACAAATGTTTGAGTCTATGGTGGATGATGTAACTGAGCGATTGGAGACATTTCCTCTTGGCAACGAGCTGTCCCGTGCTATAGAGCGCGGCAATGTCCATATGCTTGGAACGTCTGGAACTGTAACGACGTTGGCTGGAGTCCATTTAGACTTGAAGCGCTATGATCGTCGCCGGGTTGATGGTGCCTGGATGGAGCAGGAAGATGTTTCAGCCATGATTAACCAGCTTTTGAATATGTCCTATCAGGAACGGGTAGAAAACCCTTGTATTGGAGAGGACAGAGCAGATTTGGTGCTTGCAGGTTGTGCGATTTTGGAAGGTATACGGCGTAGGTGGCCTTGTCAGCGTTTGCGTGTGGCTGATAGGGGACTGCGAGAAGGTATACTCATGGAGATGATGGCCGCAGACAAAGTCTGGAGCAACTCCAACCAAAAGCGCCGCCGCGCCCCGAGAAAGGAATATAACAAATGACCCGCAACTCAAGTGGGCGAGGAACAGGCGACCGCGGTATGTTTCAGCGCGTTAAAACTGCGCGCAAACGGTCCAACTCCTCAACACTCTGGCTACAGCGCCAGCTCAATGATCCTTATGTTCGTCGTGCAAAGGCAGACGGTTACCGCTCTCGTGCAGCTTACAAGCTTATTGAGATTAACGAAAAACACGAAATCCTGAAACCCGGAATGCGTGTCGTAGACCTTGGGTGCGCGCCGGGGGGGTGGTCACAGCTCACAGCTCCGATAGTCGGGTCAACAGATGAAGAGCCTTTGGTAGTCGGTATCGACTATCTTGAAGTTGAGCCGATTCCCGGTGTGGTGATCCTGCAAAAGGACTTTCTGGATGATGATGCTCCAGATGAACTGATGCGGGCGTTGGGTGGTCATCGACCAGACCTTGTTATGTCTGATATGGCAGCCCCGACAACTGGTCATCGTCAGACAGATCACCTGCGAACAACCTATTTGTTTGAGATTGCCATCGACTTCGCCCGGCAAAATTTAAATGAAGGCGGCACCTTCCTCTCCAAAGTTTTTGCAGGCGGTGCTGAGGCAAGTCTTTTGCAGGAACTGAAAAAGGAATTTAAGTCTGTAGCGCACATTAAGCCGCCCGCGAGCCGTAAAGGAAGCCCGGAGATGTTTATTCTCGCTAAGGGCTATAAAGGCTCAAGGTAACAGTTTTTAAGGCTGGTCACGACCAGCCTTTTTGCTGAATTATTACTGGTGTAAATGTGCCTGTTGCTTAACTTCCGCTTTCCCGATGTGATGAGGCAGTCGCCAGAAACACATGGCTGCAATCAGTGTAAATAAGCCTGTGCACATCGACAGCCATGTAAAGTCGTAGACTGTGAGTATACTCTCGTGGCTTAGGTTTTGGCGGATATGCAAAACCGCAGCCGCAAATCCAACAGCAAGTGAAATACAAAGCTGTTGCGCTAATCCAGCAAAAGCTACGCCGTGATTTATGAGGCATTTTTGAGGTCTGCATAACTTGCTGTATTCACACTGGTGAACACAAGGCTGCGGGAAAAGCCGATAAGTAAGATGAGGCCCGTAACCGCAAGCAGTGAGTGGGGCAGCCAGATGAAGCTCATGAAGACTGTGAGCAGACAAAGCACCAGAGTGAATGGAAGCAAGACGCCCCTGAAGCCGACTGTTTTGATAAGGCGATGCGCAACAAACCTTGAAAGCAGTGCGCCAACAGCAGTAGTTCCCATAAGCATGCCAGTGGTTAAACTGTCAAACCCCATTGGGATCTGAAGAATGAGCGGCATTACGAATGCAAAAGAGGCAACTCCCAGGCGCAGAGGAACACCTGCTCCAATAGAAATTCGGTAACTGGCATTTCTGAAAAGCCTTAAGTCGATTTCCGGGTGTTTCACACGTCGAGCATGATAGATGAGCATAAATATAGAAAGTAGGCTTGCACCCCAAAGTCCCGCCGATAAGATAATACTCCCTGAAAATTTGGTGATACTTGAAAGACCTGCCAGAAGCGTTGATGCAGTCCCCCCAAGTAAGAGGAAGCCTGAAAAATCAAAATGGGCTTTTGTCTTACTCTTGTAGTTGCGGAAGTAAAAATTGCTTAGTATCGCAACAGCAATGCAAACTGGAAGATTAAGCAAAAAGATCCATCGCCAACTTGGATAATGTACAATAACGCCACCTAGAAAAGAGCCAAATGCAATTCCGAGTGCAGCAGGTGTAGCAACCCAAACCATTGCTTCAACAAGATTGCGTCTGCCAGCCATGCGAATGACAGTTAGTCAGCCAACCGGCATAAGAAAGGCACCAGCTACGCCTTGTGCAGCGCGTGCCGCAAACAAGTAAGTCAACTCACTCGTAATTGCGCACGCGATCGACATGATCATAAACATGAGGGTAGCACTGACAAATAGCCGTTTTGATCCAATGCGATCTGCAAGCCAGCCCGAAATAGGAATGAAAACAGCAAGGGTAAGCTGATAAAGAGAAATTGTCAGATGGAGCGCCAGAGGCTCAACTTGCAGATCTCTGGCTATGGTGGCAATTGCTATCCCGAGTACAGTTGCATCCAACTGCACGAGCAAAAGCGTTAGGCCAACTACGATAGTTGTGATGCGAAGGCGATGAGGCATAAGCTCAGATTGTTGCTTTTCTTATTGATGAATTGATATTGTCCAGCAACTTGTTAAACCTGCCAATTTCTGGGTCAGAATACTTCTAGCGAAGTGACCTCTACCAATAATCAGTAATGAGCAGTGAAGGTTAATAAAAACAAATGGATAGCTGTGAGTTTCATAATTATCCTTCGAAATTGCCAGTTACCCTCTTTTCAAATCGGAAAAGCCATGGTAGTGACCCGCGTCAACTTCTCTATCATTTCAGGCAACTCTGCACTTACATCCACTTGCGCAGGGAGTGGATCAGGGCGGTCTATTTATACCCGAAGGGAACTTGGCAATGCCTACATTTTACGAACCATCTTCAGGTCGCGAAGCGCTGACATTTGATGATGTTCTGCTCCTACCAGGGCATTCTGAGATCATGCCGGCGCAGGTTAATCTGCAATCGCGCATCTCTCGCAATCTCAGTTTGCACTTGCCTATCCTCTCTTCCGCGATGGATACTGTAACAGAAGCGCGCCTTGCAATTGCGATGGCGCAGGCAGGCGGTCTCGGCATCATTCACAAAAATATGACTTTGGAGCGGCAGGCTGAGCAAGTCCGTCAGGTGAAGAAGTTCGAAAGTGGCATGGTGGTCAACCCACTGGTGATTGGACCAGATGCAACACTGAAAGACGCACTGGACCTGATGGAAACCCATAAGATTTCAGGTATCCCAGTCGTTGAAAACGGTGGTCGTGGTGGTATCTCTACAGGTCGTCTCGTGGGTATCCTCACCAACCGTGATGTTCGTTTTGCCTCCAATCCAGAGCAACTGGTTTGTGAGCTGATGACGCGCGACAGTCTGGTCACAGTTCGCGATAACGTCCGTCAGGATGAAGCCAAACGCCTTTTGCACCACCACCGCATCGAAAAACTGCTGGTTGTGGACGAAAATGGATGTTGTGTTGGTCTGATCACCGTAAAGGATATGGAAAAAGCACAACTCAACCCGAATGCGTCAAAAGACGAGCAGGGACGCTTGCTCGCTGGGGCTGCAACCAGCGTAGGTGATGAAGGTATGCGCCGCGCTGAGGCGCTGATTGAAGCAAACGTGGACCTTCTGGTGGTTGATACCGCGCACGGTCATTCGCAGGCTGTCATTGATCAGGTTGCCGCGATCAAAAAACGCTATCCAAATGTGGAGCTGGTTGCTGGTAATGTTGCAACACCGGCGGCAACAAAAGCTCTGATTGACGCAGGTGCCGATGCAGTCAAAGTAGGCATCGGTCCAGGTTCCATTTGTACAACGCGCGTCGTTGCGGGCGTCGGTGTCCCGCAGCTCACTGCGATTTTAGATTGTGCAGAAGAAGCTGCAAAGGCAGATGTGCCGATCATTGCTGATGGTGGCTTGAAGTACTCAGGTGATATGGCAAAAGCATTCGCTGCTGGCGCTGGCTCTTGCATGGTGGGTTCCCTGCTTGCTGGAACAGAGGAAAGCCCGGGTGAAGTTTATCTGCATCAGGGGCGCTCTTACAAAGCTTACCGAGGCATGGGGTCTGTTGGGGCTATGGCACGTGGCTCTGCTGATCGCTACTTCCAGGCGGAAGTTTCTGATAAACTAAAGCTGGTTCCAGAAGGCATTGAAGGGCAGGTTCCATACAAGGGGCCACTCTCATCTGTTCTTCACCAACTCGCAGGTGGCGTACGAGCATCTATGGGTTATGTAGGTGCCCCAACTCTCAGCGAATACAAGGAGCGAGCAACTTTCGTCCGCATCTCTGGTGCCTCATTAAGAGAAAATCACCCGCATGATGTAACAATTACTCGAGAGAGCCCGAATTATCCCGGCGCTGTGTAAGTCTCCTGTTTCAAGTAAGTAAACAACAAGTGCGGCTGCAGGGTTCCTGTGGCCGCACTTGCTTTGCACTATGAAGTGGGTTGGGTATGTCCCTCTGTTTCGCTTTCAAAATTCCTTGAGAATTTATTGCTGAAAATCACTAAGCCTTTATTTCCTAAGTAACTTACTCGAAAAACCACTTGTTTGCAGAGTGCGAAGCAAAATGAAATACTGGGCAACAAGGTGTGCGCTTTGCTTCTGTGATGTTATGCACTATTGAAATGCCCGCAGGATTGGCATAAACGCTGCAAAGCCAAACGAAAAAATCGTAAATTTAATTCTTAGAAGTTAAGGATCATTCATGCGTGACGGTGGACGAATTGCGGCTGCAATCGAAGTGCTGACAGAGATTAATGAGCTCCGCCGTCCTGTGCAAGAAGCTTTGAAGGATTGGGGTAACAAGCATAGGTTTGCAGGATCCGGTGATCGTGTCGCCATTGGGAATCTCGTTTTTGATGCTCTGCGCCATAAGCTCTCCCATGCTCAGGCTATGGAAGCTGACAGTGCACGTGCTCTCGTACTCGCTACTTATGTGTGGGGTTGGGGCAATCCGGTTGAGAAACTGGATCAGGTCATGGAGCAGGATCATCATGCACCAGAACCTCTGACTGAAACTGAACGTACAGCCTTGCTTGCAAGCAAACAGGTCGGTGACAATGAGCAGATTTCTGCAAACGTCCCCGAATGGCTTTGGCCGCACTTTCAGGAGAACTTTGGCGAAGATGCGCTCGCTGTTGGTTGCTCTTTGTCTGAGCGTGCTCCAATTGACATGCGGGTTAACACGCTGAAAAGCACTCAGGATAAAGTGCTTAAGCGACTTTCACATCTGAATGCTGACGTGAGCGGTTTGTCTCCGGTTGGAGTACGTCTGGAACCAGTTGTGGGGCCGCGCAAATCACCTCATGTACAAGCTGAAGAAACATTCCGGAAAGGCTGGTTTGAGCTTCAGGATGAGGCTTCTCAGATTGCCTCAATCCTGTCTGGTGCTAAGCCCGGGGAACAGGTGCTGGATCTTTGTGCAGGTGGCGGCGGGAAGAGCCTCGCTCTTGCTGCCCAGATGGAAAACAAAGGGCAGATCTACGCCTACGATGCCCATAAGGTGCGTCTTGCTCCGCTTTATGACCGTATGGTGCGGGCAGGCGTTCGTAACATCCAGACGATTGATCCCCAGACTGGCACGCTGGACATTTGTGAAGGCAAAATGGACCGGGTGTTCGTCGATGCCCCATGCTCTGGGACCGGTGTCTGGCGTCGTCGCCCGGACACAAAGTGGCGGGTGACAGAAAATGCACTCAGTGGTCGTATTCAAGATCAGGCGCAAGTGCTTGAAAATGCAGCACGCTTTCTGCGTAAAGGTGGCAAGCTTGTTTATGCAACCTGCTCCTTGATACCTGCAGAAAATCAGTTGCAAGTCAAAGCGTTCCTGAAAAATCACGATGAGTTCAAGCTGATAGATCTGTCGTCCGCATGGGACGAGCATTTTGGTGCGCAGACGTCTCGCCGTCCATTGATCCGGGATAGAGGCATGGTAACGCTAACTCCTTATCACACCGGAACCGATGGTTTCTTCATCGCAATGATGGAACGGGTGTAGTTCGTTCGCAAAGCAGAAAAAAAGCATGCAGCAGGATAATGCGGCATGCTTTTGGACTGCATAACAATGATAAGGGCAGTGAATCAGCTGCCCGAATTAGCCTCTGTCTCTTCAGCAGGGGCCATCACGCTCTCTTCGAACAGCTCACCAGTTTCTTCAAGAAGAATTTGCGGATCTTCATTAGTCACAGCGTCTTGTTCGACTTCATTATAAGGCTCGCTTGATGGCTGGCTGAGTGACACATCCTCATTATTGGTTTCTTCTTGCTCTTCCCGTATTGGCCGCTCGTAACCTTGCTCGGCCAGGTACTCAATCTCCTTAATCGTTGTGGTTGTCTTCTCCGAAAGTCCAGTGTTGCGTGAGAAGGACACTAATACATCTCGTGCAGCATCAGTGGCTCCGGCAGCTGCAAGTGCAGCGCCCAATGCATTACCGACCTGCTTGTTTCCTGGGGTCAAACGCCATGCCGCCGCCGCATGTAAGACACCAGCGTAAACCAGCCCCATTTTACGTTTGCCAATACTCAGATTGACAAGAGCCCCGGCATTTTCAGGTTCACAGGCATGAGCAAGTTCGAAGCTCTCTATGGCACTGCCCATATTATCTTGAAGCAAATGAGCATGCCCCATGGCGATCATTACATCCACGTTGCGTGGTTGCAGTCTATGAGCGTCGCTAAGATGCTCCAGTGCTTCTTCGCCTTTTTTGCGAATGATAAGAAGACGTGCCAGGCCCAGTTGAGCAGGGACGTAGGTCGGGTCTAACTTGATTGCATTGCGGTAGTTTAGAAGAGCCGCCTCAGCCTTAGTTTCAGCACTGAGCGCGTCACCGAGAAGTGTCAAGGCTGGAGGGCTGTTAGGAATTTGCTGGACAAGGCCACGCGCGTAAGGTTCAGCAGCAGCATGTTCGTGTTGCTTGATTAAAATAGTTGCCAGCCCGTACAATGCATTCCGGTTCTTAGGCTGGGCTTCAACAACCGCTTCAAACGCTTCGCGGGCTTGCTCCATGTAACCAAGCAACAGCAGTGCATTACCCATATTGGCGCGTGCTGGTAAGTGCTCAGGTTTCATAAACAATACCTTGCGCAAATGAGCTACAGATTCTCTGAGATTTCCGTTTCGCAGCATGATCGTTGCCATCTGAAACAGCAGCTCCACATCATCTGGATAGCGTCCCACGAGATCCTCGTAGACCGGGATCACTTCATCATAGCGCTCTTGCTGTTCCAGATAAGCAATTGCATCTAATGCGGCATTGATCTTTTCTTGCCGGTTTCCAGTATCCGCAGTACCACGCAGTGTCTCTGTCATCTTTTACGGACCCCCTTGTTTGGGCAGTGCCGTCCGTAGAACCTTAAGCAAGGCTCTGCTGACAGGCAGTTCTGCGAATCAAATTCGTATCTATGCACGAGGAAGCCTAAGCGCTTGGCAAATCAGCGTCAAAGGTGGAAAGGGGCTTACAGTGAAGGAAGGCGTGGAAAGATGATGCAGATCCTATCAAAACCACAATCTAGGACTAGAGCCTGATAAAATTCACCAATATTCAAGACAGCTTAACCATTTTCCGGTTTTCTTGTCCGGGCAATGGGGTGAAGTAAAGTATCAGGCGCAGGTCACAAGGGATATGGCGGAAAAATACCGTGCCAAAGTAATGACGCAGGCAAGCTTGTTTGAGGACGAGCATAACGTCGAACTGATAAATTATCTGCCTTTGCGCATTATCGCCACTGGCCGTTTTATCGAACGCCGTCTTACTGAGCATTTGCAGAAAAACTATAACCTGTCACTGCCTTCCTGGCTCGTACTTGGTGCGTTAGAACGGTTAGGGGCTGTTTCCGTTCGCGAATTGGGACCTGTTATTGGTCTGGATACTGTTGCTGTATCTCGCGCGGTAAAACGCTTGTCAGAAGCACAGTTTATCAAGAAACAAGAACATCCGCGAGATCGTCGTCTGGTGCGTTTGAACTTGACGGAAGATGGTCGTGTTGTGCTGCGCTCTCTGGAGGCGGAATTGGAACAGCTGGAGAAGAATTTACTGCCTCAGCTGGACGTGCAGGAGCGTATACGGCTTGGGCAGATGATGAGTTGTATTGAAGAACACGAGCAGGCAATTTTGTAGCCTTGCTCAGCTTTAGCTAAAGCGCACAGAAAAACACCTAACAGACTTCACGTAACTGCCATTTTTCCGGGTAAAAGACCTTCCCAAATCGGAGCGATCAGAGTAGAAGCGCTGCATGACTGACCGCATCCTCATTATTGATTTTGGATCTCAGGTCACTCAGTTGATTGCGCGTCGTGTTCGCGAGTCAGGTGTGTACTCAGAGATCGTTCCGTTCCAGTCCGCAGAAGCTGCTTTCAAAGAGATGAATCCTAAAGCGGTGATCCTGTCAGGCGGACCGGCATCCACGACTGAAATGGGGAGCCCGCGTGCACCCCAGATCGTATTCGAGTCTGGCATTCCAGTTCTCGGAATTTGTTATGGCCAGATGACCCTTTGTGTCCAGAATGGAGGCAAAGCTGAAGGTTCTGACCATCGTGAATTTGGCCGTGCTTTTCTGGAAATCAAAGAGAAAAGCCCGCTATTTGACGGCATTTGGGATGAAATTGGCTCCAAACATCAGGTTTGGATGAGCCATGGTGACCGTGTGGTCGAACTGCCGGAAGGTTTCGAAGTAATCGCAACTTCAGAAGGTGCTCCATTTGCCGCTTATGCAAATGAAGATAAGAAGCAATATGGCGTGATGTTCCATCCTGAAGTGGTGCACACGCCAGATGGTGCGAAACTCATCGAAAACTTCACTCATAAAATTGCAGGTTGCTCCGGCGACTGGACAATGGCGGAATACCGTCAGCAAGCTATTCAGGCGATCCGTGATCAGGTTGGCGACGGTAAGGTTATCTGCGGCCTGTCCGGCGGCGTAGATAGCTCTGTAGCTGCTGTATTGATCCACGAAGCCATCGGTGAGCAGCTTACCTGTATCTATGTAGACCATGGCTTGATGCGTCTTGGAGAGACCGAACAGGTTGTCTCCATGTTCCGCGATCATTACAACATCCCGCTGGTGCATGTAGATGCTTCTGATCTGTTCATCGGTCAGCTGGAAGGTGAGAGCGACCCGGAGGTCAAACGCAAAACCATTGGCAAACTCTTTATCGAAGTTTTCGAAGAAGAAGCGAAGAAGCTAGGTGGTGCAGACTTTCTTGCACAAGGTACTCTGTATCCTGACGTGATCGAGAGTGTTTCCTTCACAGGCGGCCCATCCGTGACTATCAAGTCTCACCACAATGTTGGTGGCTTGCCGGAGCGGATGAACATGAAACTGGTTGAGCCGCTTCGAGAGCTCTTCAAGGATGAGGTCCGTGATCTCGGTCGCGAACTGGGCCTTCCGGACAGCTTCATTGGGCGTCATCCATTCCCGGGGCCGGGTCTTGCGATCCGTTGTCCGGGTGGTATTACCCGCGAAAAGCTTGATATCTTGCGTCAGGCAGACGCCATCTATCTGGATGAAATCCGCAAGGCAGGCCTTTACGACGCTATCTGGCAAGCATTTGCAGTTCTTCTGCCGGTACAGACTGTGGGCGTGATGGGTGATGGTCGTACCTACGAATTTGTCTGCGCTCTGCGTGCGGTGACTTCTGTCGATGGTATGACAGCTGACTTTTATCACTACGATATGGAGTTTCTTGGTCGGGCAGCAACACGCATCATCAACGAAGTTCGCGGCATTAACCGCGTGGTTTATGATGTTACTTCCAAGCCCCCGGGGACCATTGAGTGGGAGTAAGGTAATCTGTAAGCCGGGGAGGGAAGTCTTCCCGGTTTTTTGCAGCAATCACTGGATGTATGTTTGACGGTTTGCTGCGGTGCGCCATAAGCCGTTGTGAACGGCATATGGCTGGCACTTTCCTGTCTCTGCCTATTTTAAAAAGCTAAAGCGGATTACGAAGAAAGAAAGCACTATATCTCTGGACATTCGCAATGGAGCTGTCGGAGTAACTTTTATAGGCACAGAACTCGATTTGCTTCCGGCTGGAAAGCAAAAAAGCGTCCGCAATATATGGAAGATGCGCTCGTTAACCTGAAAGTATGTCTGCGTCTCAGATAACTAGCCAAAAAGGCTCGCGCAACTTACGCAGTAAAGCGCAGCCGGGTCGATGCGAAGGCGCGCTTCCGGGATCTCTTCGCCGCACTCCAGACAATATCCAAAATCATCCTTTTTAATTCGCTGCAAAGCGCTGTCAATGCGCTGTAACTCGCGCAGGCGCTGGCGGTCATTTGCTTGGGCCATAGCTTGTCGCTGCAAGGCATCTATACGCGAAAGGCGTCCTACAGATTGCTGGTCTAATGTAACTGTCGCCCGATCCTCTTCGGTAATCTCTGTCAGTTCGGTGAGTTCGCTCTTACGGGCAAGAAGAATCTCTCGTGCCTGTTCATTTGTTAAGGGCATCAACTCTCCTTCCAGCCGTTCTGCCAAATGGATTAAGGTACGAAGCAACAGTATGCGCGGGAAAATCAAAAGTGTGCAAGCAAAACAAAAAACGCTCGAGGGATCGAGCGTTTGAAAGGGATAAAACTACTGTTGAGGCTGGTTGATGATCTGCCTTTTAATCCAAGGCATCAGATCTTCATCAAACTCGAAACGGTCTCTTTTTCCGCCATGAACTCAACGCCAAGTGAATCGGCTGTACGCCAGCGCACTTCAACCTTAACTCTCTGGCGGAGGTGTACAAGATAAAGCAGAAACTCATCAGGAATATCGATGGTGGTTTCCATCTTTAAACGAGCGCCATATTCGGTCAGGTCGCGAATGGTGCAGTCGAAAACCATAGATTGGTGCGCAAATACAATCCGTCCTTCTTTCAAAGTGCGTGGTCTGCGTACCCGGCGACGCTCAACAATTTCAGGTGCACTGTCACTCATTTAAGGCGGTCCAGAATTACTGTTGCTCAAAGTCCGGCGTTACATCATAAACTTGAGTTAACTAGTCAGCTTATGGTATGCACAGGCGAATTCACTCAATGGTGTAGCGAAAAAAGAGGCGCTTCCTCAAGGGTTATTGCGAAAAAGAGTTGGGTAAATACAGAATATTATCGCGCCTCCTTTGTGATTCCTATTGATAAATTGCAGTGTTTCATGCCTCTGGCTGTGATAACTAGGTGTATTGACGTAAATAAAGAACAAAAAGGGCGCTCTATGACGATTCTGTTGATTGGGCTATTCATTTTTATTGGTATTCATATCGTTCCCTCACTGCCAGGAATGCGTAGCTCCATAGTTAACAGCATTGGCCTGAACACCTACCGTGTGATCTATTCACTTATCGTCGTTACAGGGCTGTTTTCTATCATTTATGGATTTATCGCGGCACGACAGGAGGATTTGTTTCCTCTTTATATAACGCCATTCTGGATGCGTCATTTGGCCATGACGCTTATGTTGCCTGTATTTATTTTAGTGTTCGCTAAATTTATCCGCGGGAACATCGCAAAGTGGACAAAGGATCCAGTCATTCTGGCCGTTAAAATTTGGGCAATCTCTCATTTGCTTGTCAATGGAGAGCCATACTCCGTAGCGTTATTCTCTGGATTCTTGGTCTGGGCGATTTGGGCACGCATTTCATTGAAGAAGTTCAACCGCAAGAACACGGATGTCGAAGAATTCCCGCACGCGCTGCGCAATGACACCATTAGCGTGGGGCTTGGTATCTTGCTCTACGGATTGTTTATCTGGAAACTACACGAAATCCTCATCGGAATGGCAATTCTGACGTGAGTGAGCTTCGAAAGCTAAAGCAGAAGGCCTGTGTGAATACAAGATCACACAGGTTTTTTGTTTTTTAAGAAGCAAATACATCGCAGCACAAAGATTACTTTGCAAATGATACCTACGTGAAATACCGTTGCGTTATTGAGGCATTGGGAGGAGGTGAGGTTATGGGAATATTAAGTGCGGGACTGGCTGTATTTTTTGCAGTGCATTTGATCCCAAGTTTTACCGGTTTGCGTGAGAACCTGATTCAGCGCCTTACCTTCAACGGATATCGCGGAGTATTCACCCTCCTTGCAATTGCAGCCCTGATCGCAACTATTTGGGGGTTCGCTGATGCATGGCATGGCGATTATGCTCCATGGTACATCGCGCCAAGTTGGGGGCGTCACGTAACGATGCTGTTGATGTTACCAGTGTTTCCTCTAATGGTTGCCTCACAACTCAAAGGCAACATCACACGTGTGACCAAACATCCGCTGATCAATGCCACCAAATTGTGGGCGCTTGCACATCTGTTTGCAAATGGTGAGCCATATTCAGTGCTGTTATTTGGATCATTTCTGGTATGGGCAATCATCGTAAGACTATCGATCGCACGCCGCGAGCGGGGCACCCGTCCAGTTCATAATTATCCTGACGCTATGAGAAACGATGTGATTTCAGTTATTCTGGGCGCACTCCTTTATGGATTGTTCGTGTGGAAACTGCATTCAATTTTGATAGGTGTGCCGATCATAACTTGACCTTTGACATTGCTTAAGGTTTCAAGGCATTTAGGAAAAGGGGTTTCCCTCAGCATTTACCTTAGTAAATTCTGGCAGGATCTTTTATCTTGCCCTAATAAAGCCACTAATCGGTTGAAAGAGGTAGATAAAGAGGTTTGACTGCGGCGCTCTTAGTTCTAATGTGACGCCGCCCGTTGGGACACCACAACAGTTAAGAATCGTTGCTGCAGGAACATTTGAAGTTATGTCGGACATTTTTCGCGAAGTCGATGAAGAAGTAAGAAGCGACCAGTATTCAAAACTTTGGAAGCGCTTTGCTCCGGTTGTATACCTGACAGCAGGTCTCATCGTGGTCGGGACAGCAGGTTATCGTGGCTACGAATACTGGCAGAATACCCAGTCGCAAGCCGCTGGTACAGAGTTTTTAGAGGCAATTAAGCTCTCTGATGCAGGTGAGTACGGTAAGGCTCAGGCAGCTTTTGTCTCCATGGAAGGCAGCATCGGCGGATATCCGATGATGGCAAAGATGCGCATCGGTACAGAGCTGGCGTTGGAAGGCAAGTCTGACGAAGCGATCAGGGCTTTTGAAGCCGTCGCAACCGACAGCAACACACCGCCAATATATAAAGGTCTTGCCAACATTCGTGCAGCTTATCTGCTGCTCGATACAGGCGACCTTGCTGCGGTGAAAAAACACACTGAAGTGCTGACAATAGCAGGCAACACATGGCGTTTTTCTGCGCTGGAGATTCTGGGGGTCGCTGAGTACAAACACGGCAACCTGGAAGCTGCGCGTGAACGCTTTAACGAAATTACAAATGATGCAGCCGCTCCTTCCGATGTTTCCGGACGGGCGCAGATTTATCTGGAATTGATTACTTCTGCTTTGGGCGTGAATGAGAAGGGGACTGAATAAGTGAGCGAAACCAAAAGAAAGTCTTGGAAGGCTTTAATTGGAACCGGTGCACTTGCGCTGACGCTGGCAGGTTGTTCTTCTCTTTCCGGTCTAAATCCCTTTGCTAAGGACGATGAGTATCTTGAAGGCGATCGTCAGCCTCTCTATCAGGGGGCTGTAAGGCCGTCTGCGACTGGCGGTGAGGTAAAGATTGGTGCTGCATCAGGTGGGTCAGCATGGCCAACAGCGGCAGGCCCGAAGACCAACGATCCTGGTAACGTTGCGATTAATGTAAGCGGTGGAGTTGCATGGACAACGAGCATCGGCAAGGTTCGCTCTCCCGGCATCTTTGGTATGGGATCTTCAAATCCAAGAACCGCAGCTCGCCCGGTTTCTGACGGACAGCGCATTTATGTCTATAAATCAGATGGAAATCTGGTTGCGTTGACAACGGGTGGCGCCAAGGTCTTTACAAAGTTCTTAGGCTTGGAAGGCGAAAACGAGGTCGCAGCAGGCGGCGGTGTCGTACTTGATGCAGACAAAATTTTCGTCGCAACTGCTTACCGCTATGTTTACGCGCTGGATAAAGGCGGAAATGTAGTTTGGTCCAAGCAGCTGGAAACACCGGTTCGTGGTGCTCCGGCAGCAGCAAATGGCAAGGTTATTGTTGTAACTCAAGACAACGAAGTGATCGCACTCAATCAGACTGACGGCGAGCAGGCGTGGTCCTTCGCTGGAATTTCAGAAAAAGCAGGTCTGCTGTCCTCCGCAAATCCGGCTGTTTCGGGTAGCACAGTTGTTGTTCCATTCTCTTCAGGTGAAGTTATGGCACTTGACATTGCCAGTGGTGAGCCTAAATGGATCGATACCGTTGCAAGATCATTCCGCACACGTGCACTTTCTGGTTTAACGGATGTCTCTGGCAGCCCGGTGATTGACGGCGGCAAAGTGTTTGCTTCTTCAGTTGCAGGGCGCACACTTGCGATCTCACTGAAAGATGGTGAGCGACTGTGGGAATCGGATTTCGGTGCTGTTCACACACCTGTCGTATCCGGAGGAACAGTCTTCTTGATTGGATTGGATGACAAATTGCATGCAATCTCAAGCAAGACTGGCAACCTTATCTGGACTGCTTCATTGCCAACGGGCGAAAGCGGGGACAAGAATGTCAACTGGGCAGGTCCAATTCTGGCCAACGGTCAGCTGATTGCTGTATCCAGTAACGGCTATCTTGCATCTGTAAATGCGAAAACTGGGCAAACTTCTGCCTCACGCAAAGTGACCAGTGGCGTATATGTATCACCAATTGTTGCTGGGGGACGTATGGTTGTTCTCACCAGTGACGGAGCGGTTGCAGCGCTGAATTAAAACGTATCAGCCGAGGTTTCGGCAACGGGATACGAAAAGAAATAAAGGCTCAGAGTTGGCTGTAAAAATTGCAGTTTACTCTGTCCGCTGCGAACCAGACGAGGAGTATTCGCGTGACTGCGACAGTCGCCATTATTGGCAGACCTAATGTTGGCAAGTCGACGCTCTTCAATCGCCTTGTGGGCAAGCGCCTCGCGCTTGTCGATGATACCCCGGGTGTTACCCGTGACCGCAGGTCCGGTGACGCGCGCTTGGGGGATTTGCGATTCAAGATCGTTGATACTGCCGGCCTTGAAGAAGCTGAGGCATCAAGCCTTGAAGGGCGCATGCGCGCTCAGACGGAAGAAGCGATCCGGGAAGCGGATGTTTGCTTGTTCCTCATTGATGCCCGCGCAGGCTTAATGCCGCTGGACGAGCATTTTGCAAATCTTCTGCGCCGTAATGACACGCCGGTTATCTTATGTGCCAACAAAGCAGAAGGTAAAGCTGGTGACGTAGGGCTTTATGACGCCTTCACACTCGGATTTGGTGATCCCATCGCCCTTTCTGCCGAACACGGCGAAGGCTTGTCAGAGCTGTATGACGTCTTGCGCCCCATCGTTGATGAAGCCGAAGAGCTTGATAACGCACTGGAGTTCAGTGAAGCCCGTACAGACGTTGATGTGGAAGATGAAGAGATCGATGAACCTGTTGGTACGCGCGAACGCCCGCTGCGTATGGCAATCGTTGGTCGTCCGAACGCAGGCAAATCGACCCTTATCAACCAGATGCTGGGTGAAGAGCGTCTGCTGACAGGCCCTGAAGCTGGCATCACGCGCGACAGTATCTCTGTGGAATGGGAATGGCAGGATCATCACGTCAAAGTTTTTGATACTGCTGGTATCCGCAAGAAAGCCCGCGTTCAGGAAAAGCTGGAAAAACTGTCTGTTGCAGATGCGTTGCGTGCTGTGAAATTTGCGGAAGTCGTAGTTGTCACACTTGATGCAACCATTTCCTTTGAGAAGCAGGACCTTCAGATCATCGATCTGTGTGCCCGTGAAGGACGCGCAATCGTCATTGCTGTCAATAAGTGGGACTTGATTGAAGACCGCGAAGACGCCTGGGGACACATCAAGGACTCTCAGGAGCGTTATCTGAACCAGCTTCGTGGTGTTGAGATCGTTACTATGTCCGGTATCAACGGGCAGGGGCTTGATAAGCTCATGCAAGCTGTATTCCGTGCCTATGAGATGTGGAACAAACGTATTGGTACATCCAGCCTGAACCGCTGGCTGGAAGGCGTATTGATCCACCATCCACCACCAGCTGTATCCGGTCGCCGTGTGCGTTTGCGTTTCATGACTCAGCCAAAAACGCGCCCACCGCATTTTGTGGTGTTCAGCTCCAAACCTGATAACCTGCCAGAAAGCTATACTCGTTATCTGGTCAATGGTATTCGGGAGCGCTTTGACATTAAGGGCACACCGGTTCGCTTGTCCTATCGAAAAGGTGACAACCCTTACCATAAGAAAAGAAACTGACTTTTGTCGGTCCATAAAAAGAGCAGCAAGTCGCTGCTCTTTTTATTTGTCAAAATGTTAGTCAGTCAGATTAACTTACTCACACCCGGGTTTTTGACGATACCTGAGAAGTTGCAATTCTTTTTGTTTGCGCTTTTAATCACCCACGCTTCCCATACCCTCAATTTTACTAGGAATCTCATGTCACAAGACCGTTTTACGTTTGCCAAAGACCTGGTTAAGCGCGCAGGCGAATTCGCGCACGAGTATTTTCTGCGCCTGGATACGCTCAATATCGAGAGCAAAGGTCATCAGGACATGGTGTCTGAAGCAGATCGTGACACCGAAATCATGGTTCGCGATGCAATTGCAGCAAGCTTTCCGGATGATAGCATTGTTGGTGAAGAGGATGAACCAAAGAAGGGAACATCTGAATACACCTGGATTATTGACCCAATTGATGGCACTGCAAACTTCGTCTCAGGTATCCCGCAGTGGTGTGTAATCATTGCCTGTGTCAGGAACCATGAAAAATACATCGGAGTCATCTATGACCCATGTGCCGACGAGTTGTTTGCAGCGAAAAAAGGTGAGGGCGCAACGCTGAATGGAGAGCCAATACAGGTTTCTTCAAGTGCGTCCTTATCCGACGGCATAATTGGTCTTGGGTTTTCTTCTCGCGGTCGCAATCAGGCTGTGAAAGACGCAATTGATAAGTTGCTAGACGAAGGCGGCATCTTTTTCCGAAATGGCTCAGGCGGATTGATGCTGTCTTATGCAGCCTCTGGTCGCCTTATCGGATACATTGAAGAGCACATGAACTCGTGGGACTGCATGGCAGGACTGCTGCTTGTTGAAGAGGCAGGTGGTATATGTCAGGAAATTGACGTCAACCACGCGGTCATGAATGGCTGTAAGGTGGTGACTGCTGGTCCGAATGTCTTCGGGCAAACCAAAGCGCTGACCGATAAGTGCTTCATCTGATAGTTTGAGCTGAATTCAATAATGAAAAAGCCCCGGCAAAATGACCGGGGCTTATTTGTGAGCAGATCGTAATTTACGACGTGTGTCACCTAAACGAAATCATGGATCTCTTTGCTAGGAAAATCATAGAGCCTTCCGTTTTCGTCGCTCGTGGGCAGACAGAAGCGCAAGATATCCTCGGAGATCTCTGAAGGATGTGGCAATGTGTTTTCATCTTCACCCGGCATTGCCTTTGCGCGCATTGCAGTGCGCACCGGGCCAGGATTGATCAGCATAGATTTTACGTTGGTCTTCAGCGTTTCGTTTGTGTATGTGCGCACAAGAGCTTCCAAAGCAGCTTTTGATATGGAGTATGGCCCCCAGTAAGCCTTGCACTTGCGTGGTGCACTGGAACTTACAAAGACCGTACGACCAGCATCTGACTGGCGCAGTAACGGATCAAGTGATCGGATAAGACGCCAGTTAGCAGTCACGTTGACTTGCATCACTTCATCGAACTTTTTCGGTTCGATATGCCCAAGCGGGGACATAGGCCCCAAAATACCGGCATTGCCGACCAGAATATCCAGCTTTTTCCAGCGTTCAAAAATAGCAGCACCCAGCCGGTCAATGGCATCAAAATCTGTCAGATTAACAGGTACCAGTGTGGTTGAGCCGCCCATTTTCTGGATTTCATCATCCAGTTCTTCCAGTCCACCAACGGTACGCGCAACTGCAACAATATGTGCGCCTTCTTCTGCAAGCTTCTTTGCAGCAAAATAACCAATGCCACGGGATGCTCCTGTGACAACAGCAATACGACCTTCAAGTCTCTTTGAACTCATCGAAATCAACCAGTTTCTACAAGGCGGGGAGACTGACGAGTGTCCACATCGTCAGTCAGATCAGTAAGTGGGGTTGGATAGTCCCCAGTAAAGCAATGATCAGTGAATTGAGGATTGTCGTTATTACGACCATTCTCATGACCCATCGCGCGATAAACACCATCAATGCTCAGGAATGCGAGCGTATCTGCGCCAATGTACTTACGCATGCCCTCCAGATCGTACTTGGCCGCAAGCAACTTCTCGCGAACAGGTGTATCAATGCCATAGTAATCGGAAAACTTGATCGGCGGCGAAGCCAGACGGAAGTGAACTTCCTTGGCACCTGCATCACGGATCATCTGTACAATCTTCAAACTTGTCGTACCACGCACAAGGCTGTCATCCACCAGTACCACGCGCTTGCCTTCAATCTGTGCCTGGTTCGCAGAATGCTTTAGCTTAACACCAAGGGTACGGATTTGCTGCGTTGGCTCAATGAAGGTCCGCCCAACATAGTGATTGCGGATAATGCCCAGCTCAAACGGAATGCCGCTTTCATTCGCAAACCCAAGCGCCGCAGGAACACCAGAATCCGGCACAGGTACAATCACGTCTGCTTCGACAGAGCTCTCCTGCGCCAGTACCTGACCAAAGCGTTTACGTACGTCATAGACGGAATGACCATTCAGCACGCTGTCAGGCCGGGAAAAGTAGATGTATTCAAAAATATCAGGACGCGCAGGGCGTTTGCCAAACGGGAAGTAACTTTCAATGCCGCCAGGAGTGCAGACAACAACTTCACCATTTTCAACTTCGCGAATGAACTTTGCACCAATGATATCCAGCGCACAGGTTTCGCTGGCGAAGATGGGAGCCCCATTCAGGTCACCAAGAACCAGCGGGCGAATGCCGTGAGGATCGCGGGCACCAATCAGTTTCTTTTGTGTCAGAGCAACAAGAGAGTAAGCACCTTCCATCTGGCTGATCGCCTCGATAAAGCGGTCAACAATCTTCTGTTTGCGAGAACGCGCCACCAGTTGCAGAACCACTTCGCTGTCAGAAGTAGACTGGCAGATCGCACCATCCTTGATCAGTTGACGGCGCAGTGTGAGTGCATTGGTGAAGTTGCCATTGTGACAGATAGCAATACCGCCGCCATCCAGCTCCGCAAACAGTGGTTGCACGTTACGGATCGCTGCTTCTCCAGTCGTTGAGTAACGCACATGACCAATCGCATAAGGCCCTTGCAGGTTATCAATGGTCTCTTGATGGGTAAAATGGTCGCCAACCAGTCCCATATGACGCTCAGAGCGGAACTGATCACCATCAAAGGTAACAATGCCAGCAGCTTCCTGTCCGCGATGCTGAAGCGCATGAAGCCCAAGGGCTGTCAGCGCCGCAGCATCATCGTGTCCAAGAATGCCAAAAACGCCGCATTCCTCGTGCAGGGTATCTCCGTCAAAATCTGCTTCCTGCTCTTTCAAAGAGGCAGAATTGTTTGATACGCCACCGCTCATGGCATCACTCCTTGGTTCTTCCTTAGGCATAAAATAAGCTTAATTGCGGCCGTTGCCAGAGGCCGTCAATTGGTCAAGCCCACGCCGTTCACTGGGTGAATAGCGGGCCTCCTCATCACTCGGAACAGCGCCATTTCGATTTTTCGAAGCGCGTCCGTTGGAAATGAGTTCCAAAATAAACTTCTCAAGATCAGATGGCAGCGCTGCAATGACACTATCGCCAGCTGATTGCAGGAGTGGGTGAGATTTGGCCTCAACAATCCAGGCTGGTTGTCTCGGTGCTGCAACAAACCAGTTAAAGAAGATAAGGGCCACGACAACGAGCAAGAACCCGCGTGCTGCGCCAAATACAAAACCCAGTGTCCGGTCCAATGCGCCAATCCGGCTGTCCAGCACGAAATCTGATATGCGCATGGTGATATAACTCACCAAAATCAATGTTACCAGAAACACCGCACCGCCTGCTACAAAAGTGGCAAGCGTTTTGTTTGAAATGTACTGCAAGACGAAAGGCGTGATGGTTTCATAAAGAAGCCAGGCTGCTGCGAAGGCTGCGACCCATGATGCAATGGAGAGCACTTCACGTACGAACCCGCGAATCATCGCAAGAACGCCAGAGATCAGCATGATAGCCAGTAAAATTCCGTCTAAGAGTGTGATCGGCATCTGTCGACACATGTCCCTTGTTTGACAGGCAGGCACAATCATATAATGGCCTGCCGGTTAAAATCAGCCTAGGTTAATCCTTAAGCGTTTTCCATTTTCTGCGCACTGGCGGCAATATTTGCTACCAAATCCCCAAGCTCTTCAAGCCCTTTGACCTGATCGAGCGCCTTGGAACCTTCCTTCATATTCCCGTCAGGAATAACGGCCTGACCAAAACCCAGCTTATGAGCCTCTTTCAATCGGGAGGCGGCCTGCGCAACTGGACGCACCGCGCCAGACAGGCTGATTTCGCCGAAATAGACACATTCAAGAGGAAGAGCAACCCCACTAAGCGATGAGATAAGAGCTGCCGCCACGGCAAGATCTGCTCCCGGCTCATTGATCCTCAATCCTCCAGCTACGTTCAGGTAAACATCATGCTGTGTGAACTTAACACCGCAGCGCGCCTCAAGCACGGCCAAAATCATGGAAAGACGTGCGCTGTCCCACCCGATTACAGCCCTGCGTGGCGTGCCAAGCGGAGAAGGGGCCACAAGTGCCTGCATCTCTACCAGCAAAGGCCGTGTTCCTTCTATACCTGCAAATACGGCTGAACCTGGAGCCGTTGCACTGCGTTCACTCAAAAACATGGCACTGGGATTTTTCACTTCACGCAGTCCCATGTCTGACATTTCAAAAACGCCGATTTCATCTGTAGGGCCAAAGCGGTTCTTTACTGCCCGCAAGATTCTGTACTGGTGCGCGTTGTCACCCTCAAAATAAAGCACAGCATCAACCATATGCTCTACCACCCGAGGTCCGGCAATCTGACCATCCTTGGTCACATGCCCGACAATCACCACAGTGGTACCAGTCTTCTTGGCAAAGCGAACCAAAGCCTGCGCTGAGGCGCGAACCTGTGTCACTGTGCCCGGCGGAGAATCAGTCATCTCCGTCCAAAGTGTCTGAATACTGTCGATGATCACAAGGTGAGGGCGCTCATCCCCTTTCTTGGCTTCCAGCGTTGTCAGAATGTCTTCAACACTTGTCTCCGCAGCCAGTTGAACCGGGGCGTCACGTAATCCAAGGCGTTCTGCACGCAGGCGGACCTGATCCACCGCCTCCTCGCCAGAAATGTAAACAATGTTGTGTCCCTGAAAAGCAAGATGAGCACTGGCTTGAGTAAGAAGAGTAGATTTTCCAATGCCCGGGTCGCCGCCAACGAGAAGTGCAGACCCTTTCACAAAACCTCCACCCGTCACCCGGTCCAGTTCTGCAACACCCGTTACAATGCGTGGTGCTTCTCTGGTTTCTCCTGATAGCCCCACAAGCGGAACAACGCGCCCTTTGGTGCGGGAAGCTGTTTTAGGCCCCGCGCCAATACCACCAGCCTGCTGCTCTTCCTGAATTGTATTCCACTCACCGCAAGATTCGCAGCGGCCTGCCCATTTGAGGGTGGTCGCCCCACAGGATTGGCAGACAAAAGAAAGAGAGCGTTTCGCCATAGTAAAATCGGGTTCCTGCCGAAAGTGTCGGGCCTAACGTTTATAGTGGCGTGTATAGCGTGCTCCAAGGCTACACAGCAATTCATATGGAATGGTTTGAGCAAAGTTAGCCAGTTCATCCACGTTTACATGTGCGCCCATAATTTCAACAGGCGCACCCCGTGACAAATGCTCCTCTGGAATATCTGTCACATCAACCGCAAGCATATCCATGGAGACCCGCCCAAAGATCGGTGCAAAGTGCCCACCAATATAAACTCGCCCACCATTTGGTTGATCATCAGAGCTACCAACCAATCGGTGAAGGCCATCTGCATAACCTGCATTTATGGTCGCAATCCGACTTTTTCGCGGTGTTACACGGGAAGCCCCATAACCCACAGAAGCACCATGTGGAACTTGCCTGAGGCTGATGATCTCGGCCTGAACATGAGCAACAGGTAACATGGGGTTGGTCTGCTCCGGCACAGGATTACCGCCATAAAGTGCAATGCCCGGGCGAACTAAATCAAAATGATAATCAGAACCCAAAAAGATACCGGCTGAATTGCTCAAAGATCGGCGAGCATTGGGAAATAACTCGCATAGACGCTGGAAACGATTCAGTTGCTTCTGGTTAAGCTCGTGCTTTGGCGTATCTGCACATGCCAGATGGCTCATGACAAGTTCAACGCGAATGCCCTTCAGGAAATGCGGAGATTGCCCAAGTTCAACAGCATCATTAAGGGCCATGCCAAGGCGGTGCATTCCTGTATCAAAGTGCAGCGCAGCGGGAAGGTCTTCATCCAGACTTTGAGCAAACAAAGACCACTCTTCAATCTCCTCAAGGCTGCTGAGAACAGGCTTTAGCTCAAAATCGTAGTAAAGTTTTTCGCGCTCACGGAACAACCCGTTCAGAACAAATATTTCTGCATGGGGCAATACTTTGCGAAGAGCGATTCCTTCTTCAGGAAGCGCAACAAAGAAAACACGTGCACCCGCTGCATAAAGTGCCTTGCCAACCTCGCCAGCACCCGTGCCATATCCGTTGGCTTTTAACACCACAGCACAGGCTACATCATTCCCAACCTTGCCATTCAGATAGCACCAGTTGGAGCGCAGCGCAGTCAGATCAATTGTCAATCGGGCTGCGCCGCCAGACAAAAGCGGATGCTTAGAGGTTTGAGCAGCAAATTGTGTCACGCGAAAACCTTCAGATTCATTCTTTGCCCGCTAAATTACCGAAAAATCCTAAATTTAAAAAGCAAGACCCGAAGCTCTGCACAACTGATGCGCGTAACTCCGGGTCATTTGCCTGTTCAGAAGGATGATCTGGGGCTTATTCCATGATTCTGTCAGGAATATGTGCGTCCTCTGCCAGATCGGAGAAGCGCGTGAACTCGCCCTGGAACTGGAGATCAACGATACCAGTTGGGCCGTGACGCTGCTTGGCGATGATAACTTCCGCTTTGCCGCGCAACTGCTCCATCTTAGAACTCCACTCCTCGTACTCAGGAGTGCCTTCAGGTGGCTCTTTTTTGCCCATATAGTATTCTTCACGATACACGAACATGATCACGTCCGCATCCTGCTCGATTGAACCGGATTCGCGAAGGTCAGACATCTGAGGGCGCTTGTCATCACGGTTTTCGACCTGACGGGAAAGCTGGGACAAGGCGATAATCGGAACGTTAAGCTCCTTCGCCAATGCCTTCAGACCCGTGGTGATCTCAGTGATTTCCTGCACACGGTTGCCCTGATTCTTGGAGGAACCAGTCAGAAGCTGAATATAGTCCACCACGATCATATCCAGACCTTTTTGTCTCTTCAGGCGACGGGCCTTGGAGACAAGAGAGGCGATGGAAATACCACCGGTCTGGTCAACGTGAAGTGGAACATGCTGCATGTGCTGAGTCGCAGCCACAAGCTTCTCGAATTCAATCTCGTTGATGTCGCCGCGGCGAATCTTGGAGGACGAAATCTCGGTCTGCTCAGAAATGATACGTGTTGCCAGCTGTTCAGCGCTCATTTCCAAAGAGAAGAAGCCAACAACGCCGCCGTTCACAGTCCGCACAGAGCCATCAGGCATCTCTTCAGTCTGATAATTCTCGGCAATGTTATAGGCGATGTTTGTTACCAGCGATGTCTTACCCATCGCAGGACGACCCGCCAGTACAACCAGATCTGAAGACTGTAAACCACCCATGAGGCGGTCCAGATCGCGCAAGCCGGTGGAAACACCCGAAAGTGCACCTTCGCGCTGAAAAGCTGCGGCGGCCATCTCAATGGTTTCGGTCAGTGCACTGCCGAAATCCTGAAAACCACCATCTGAACGACCAGTCTCAGCCAGTTCGAATAACCGGCGCTCTGCATCATCAATCTGATCAGAAGGTGGCATGTCGATCGGTGCGTCATACGCAATGTTCACCATGTCTTCGCCAATGGTGATCAGATTGCGCCGGGTCGCCAGATCATAAATGGTCTTGCCGTAATCTTCTGCGTTGATAACAGAGGTCGCATCGCCTGCAAGACGCAGCAGATACTGAGTTGCAGACAAATCAGCAATCTTCTCGTCTGCTGGAAAAAACGTTTTAAGAGTAACAGGCGTGGCGATCTTGCCTGCCTTAATCAGTGCGCCACATTTGTCGTAGATATCCTTGTGAGGAGCTAGGAAAAAATGGCGCGCTTCTAGAAATTCCGAGACACGATAATAGGTCTCGTTGTTTACCATGATAGCGCCCAGAAGCTGGCGCTCCGCTTCGGCGTTATGTGGAACCACTCGCATGGTCTCACTCGCCTTCTCTAATTTTTGGACTGTGCCCTTCATTCCGCCCTCGTGCCGCTTGGCAACTTGGTTACAGCCTAAAGGCGTACAGGGAAAGGGGAGGAACACACCTTAAACCCAGTTCTTTAACAAAATTAAATCAGCGGGGAAAATTGCAGGTTGCCAATTGACACTCACCGCTCTTCTAACGCGCAAAAAGATTAGAATAATTGTTTAAAATCAGATATATTCACGGATTTTCGCCTCTACTACAATTATTAACAAAGCGTTTTTCCGTGAATAGAATCACAGGAGCGTCTGCCGATTCTATCAGGTGTAGGCCATCAAAAAAGGCGGAGTCGTGGACCCCGCCTTTTTTAAAAAGGAATGAAGAAAAATTATTCTTCAGTTTCTTCTTCTTCGCTTTCGCCTGCTTCTTCAGAAGCAGCTTCTTCGCCTTCTTCCAGATCTTCATCTTCATCAAGATCTTCGTCGAATTCGAAAGAGTCGTCTTCCTGTACGGTGAGGTCTTCACCTGCTGCCTGACGCTCAGCTTCGTCTTCAGAACGAGCAACGTTAACAGAGATTTCAACTTCAACTTCAGGGTGAAGAACGATAGCTACATCATGCAGACCAATGGTCTTGATTGGTGCGCGCAGGGAAACCTGAGAGCGAACAACGGTGAAGCCAGCTTCAGTCAGTTCACTCGCGATGTCGCGGGTTGCCACGGAGCCGTAAAGCTGACCGGTTTCACCAGCGGCGCGGATAACGATGATGCTTGCGCCAGCCAGCTTTTCGCCAACTGCTTCAGCTTCAGTCTTGCGCTCAAGGTTGCGAGCTTCCAGCTGTGCACGTTCGTTTTCAAAGCGCTCAAGGTTAGCTTTGTTTGCGCGAAGTGCTTTGCCCTGAGGCAGCAGGAAGTTACGTGCGTAACCGTCTTTTACAGTTACAGTTTCGCCCATCTGGCCAAGTTTAGCCACACGCTCAAGAAGGATAACTTTCATGGAATTTCTCCTTTGCTGTCCTGCGGAAAGTGTGATCCGCAGTTAGAGAGAGCTTTTTCGCTGTCGCGATCAATCTCTCAACCGTGATTCCAGGCTGAGCTGGAATCATGAAAAAGGTCAGGGCGCATAACGCCCTGACCCGATAATCAAGACTTACTTGATTACGAAAGGCAGCAGGCCGAGGAAACGAGCGCGTTTGATGGCACGAGCCAGCTCACGCTGTTTCTTTGCGGACACTGCGGTAATACGGGAAGGAACGATCTTGCCACGCTCAGAGATGTAGCGCTGCAGAAGACGGATGTCCTTGTAGTCAATCTTCGGAGCGTTCGCACCGGAGAATGGGCAGGTCTTGCGACGACGGAAGAATGGACGACGTCCTGCGGAAGAAGATTCAGCCATTTTCAATTACTCCGCTGCTGGTGCTTCAGGGCGACGCTCACGTGGAGCGCGGTCACCGCGATCGCCACGTGGGCCACGATCATTACGATCACCACGACGACGATCGTCGCGATCACGCTTCTGCATCATAGCGGACTGCTCTTCGTCCAGCTCTTCTACGCGAAGGGTCATGAAGCGAAGGATGTCTTCGTTCAGGCCCTGCTGACGTTCCATCTCAGCAACAGCCGCGTGAGGTGCGTCTACGTTCATCAGAATGTAGTGAGCCTTGCGGTTCTTGTTGATGCGGTAGGTCAGGGTGCGCAGACCCCAGGATTCGATCTTGCCGACTTTGCCGCCGTTTTCTTCAAGAACAGTTTTGAACTGCTCAACGAGGGCTTCAACCTGCTGGGTAGAAATGTCCTGGCGTGCCAGGAACACGTGCTCATAGAGCGCCATGTGATTGCCTTTCTGAGTTTAACAATCCCGGTATCGGCGCAAAGCCCCTTCGAATGGCCCTCAGAAAAAGGCCGCAAGAAGATGTTTCACAAGAGCGGAGACACGGGAAGTCGGAGAGCAATAGCGATTCCTACATTTCTTAACGAAATGCCTTCCTTTTAGCCTCCGGCCAAATACCGGAAACGAGAGGGGCTTTATAGCCAATCCCCTGCAAAAGACAAGTACTATCGGGGAAAAATGCCTTTTTTCCGGTCAATGTCTTGACTTTGTCTGTGCAAGGCGGCTCATGTCGCCTCCAGAACACGCGAGCAACCGAGGAAAACCTTAGGTTTATCGCAGGTGTAGGCAGTTGACCAATAGGATATAGGCGCTCCTACTTATTTCTGTGGCGGTCATAATTTGCACGCATTTGGTGAATTTATAGCCGCCCCATCTTGGAATAAGAAGTGGGGCACCCACATTTGATGCCGACTGCTGTTAAAAGACGCAAACCGATGCGCAGGAGCAATTTATAAATGACTATTGCATTTACATTTCCCGGACAGGGTAGCCAGGCAGTGGGAATGGGTAAGGAACTTGCCGATACATTCCCGGAAGCGCGAGCTGTATTTGAGGAAGTTGATGCAGCTCTCGGTCAGTCTCTGACCAAGATTATGTGGGACGGTCCGGCAGACGAGCTGACCCTCACTGCAAATACTCAGCCAGCTCTGATGGCTGTCAGCCTCGCCACCATGCGTGTGCTTGAGGCAAAAGGCGTTGATTTGTCCAGATCAGCAAGTTTCGTTGCTGGTCACTCACTTGGTGAATATTCTGCGCTGGCAGCAGCTGGTTCCTTGAGCATCGCTGACGCTGCACGCTTGCTGCGGATTCGTGGTGATGCCATGCAAAAAGCTGTTCCAGTGGGTGAGGGGGCAATGGCAGCTCTCCTCGGTCTGGATTTTGAGCAGGCTATGGAAGTTGTACAGGAAGCCGCTGAAGGCGAAGTCTGTCAGGCGGCAAACGATAACGCAACCGGTCAGGTTGTTGTGTCCGGTCACAAAGCAGCTGTTGAGCGCGCCTGTGAAATTGCGAAGGGTAAAGGCGCACGCCGTGCGGTACTTCTTCCGGTATCAGCACCATTCCATTGTTCTTTGATGCAGCCTGCGGCGGACGCAATGGAAAAAGCGCTGGCTGAGGTCGAAATCAAAGCTCCGGCAGTTCCACTTGTTGCAAACGTGCTTGCAGCCCCAATCACCGACCCGGAAGAAATCCGCACTCGTCTGGTGGAGCAGGTAACTGGCACTGTGCGCTGGCGTGAGTCTGTAAGCTGGATGGCTGACAATGGCGTGACCACTCTTGTGGAGATCGGAACCGGCAAAGTTCTGACTGGCATGGTTCGCCGCATCGTGCGCTCTCTGGAAGGTGTTGCAGTCAATTCTGCAGAAGACATAGATGCACTCGTTGCGCGTCTTGAAGGCGCTGAGAGCTAATACACAGGTTTTGAGGGTTCATAGGCGTCGCATTTCGCTGCGCGTATAGACGGAACCTATAGTTCCTCCCTAAGAGCTTTCATTAAATGAATTACGAGCCGAGGAGACCAACGGCATGTTCAATTTAGAAGGTAAAAGCGCACTCGTAACTGGTGCGACTGGCGGTATCGGTGAAGCGATCGCCCGTGCTCTTCATACTCAGGGCGCAACCGTGACTTTGTCTGGTACACGCGAAGCGAAACTGGAAGCACTGGCATCTGATCTGGGTGACCGCGTTCATATTAAAGCGGCAAACCTGTCTGACCGTGAAAGTGTCGATGCACTTGTTCCGGCTGCTGAAGAACTGATGGGTGGCCTCGATATTCTGGTGAACAACGCCGGTATCACCCGCGACAACATCTTCATGCGCATGAAAGACGAAGAGTGGGATCAGGTTCTGGAAGTGAACCTTTCAGCAACTTTTCGCATCTGCCGTGCAGCTATCAAAGGCATGATGAAGCGCCGTCAGGGCCGCATCATCGGTATCACCTCCGTTGTTGGTGTAACTGGCAATGCAGGTCAGGTGAACTACTCAGCAGCAAAAGCTGGTATGATTGGCATGTCCAAGTCTTTGGCGCAGGAAGTGGCTTCCCGCAAGATCACCGTAAACACAATTGCTCCAGGTTTTATCGCAACTGCGATGACTGATGAGCTGAATGAAAAGCAGCGCGATTCGATCCTGGGCAATGTTCCAGCTGGTCGTTTGGGCACTGCTGAAGAAATCGCAGGTGCAGCTGTTTATCTCGCAAGTGATGAAGCAGCTTACGTTACTGGCCAGACACTGCATGTGAATGGCGGTATGGCGATGATTTAATAAGGAAACACGCAGTTGTTTCGTGCCTGTTCAAAAAGAGCAATCACTACTGGCGGCTGGTAAACCTGCGCTATTTGTGCTAGGAACCCGCCGATTAGAAGTGGCCTCTTGGAAAGAGGAACGGAAAAGCTGCGGTTTTCTTTGGAAGCGGCTTAAGAACTAGGCCGTTGCGTCTTTTCAAAAGAACCAGAGTGTGCAACACGGGTGCCAAGTGAAAATAGGCCCCGTTAAGCGGACCGAAACACTACCTTGAAAACCAATTGAGGACTTAAAATGAGCAATGTTGCAGAACAGGTAAAGAAGATCGTTGTCGACCACCTCGGCGTAGAGGCTGACAAGGTCGTCGAATCTGCAAGCTTCATCGACGATCTGGGCGCAGACAGCCTGGACACTGTTGAACTGGTAATGGCTTTCGAAGAAGCATTCGGCGTTGAAATTCCAGACGATGCTGCTGAAACCATTCAGTCTGTCGGCGATGCTGTAAAGTTCATCGAATCCAAGCAGGGCTAATCCTGTTTAAAAAGTCAGGTTCGCGGTGGGTCATTAGCACTCGCCGCGACTGTTTTATTTTTAGCTGCATGCCTGTCGCTGTGAGTGACAACTAAGAATCTCCAATGAGAGCGATGCAAAAGGCTGGCAGCGCCAATCTAATCTAAAGTGCAGGAAATATGCGTCGAGTCGTTATCACAGGCATTGGCATGGTCAGTCCGCTTGGCAACGGGGCTGAAGTTTCATGGCAGCGAATTCTTGAAGGCAAAAGCGGTGCAGGTCGCATCGAAAACTTTAAGACTGATGATCTTCAAACCAAAGTTGCCTGCCAGGTCCCGCGTGGCGATGGCACTGACGGCACATTCAATCCAGATGACTACATGGCTCCCAAAGAGCAGCGCAAGGTAGATCCGTTTATCGTCTACGCAGTTGCAGCTGCTGATCAGGCCCTTGAAGATGCAGACTGGAAGCCGGAAACGGAAGAAGACAAGTGCCGCACAGGTACTCTTATCGGTTCTGGTATTGGCGGCCTTCAGGGAATTGCCGACACAGCTCTTATGATGGAAGAAAAAGGCCCGCGCCGCGTTAGCCCGTTCTTCATTCCAGGTCGTCTGATCAACCTGGCAAGCGGGTACGTTTCCATCAAGCACGGCCTTAAAGGTCCAAACCATTCTGTTGTGACGGCATGTTCTACCGGCGCTCACGCAATTGGTGATGCAGCACGCCTTGTTGCATTAGGTGATGCCGATGTCATGGTTGCAGGTGGTGCAGAAGGTACCGTTTGCCGTATCGGTATTGCAGGCTTTAACGCCTGTAAGGCTCTTTCCACGGGCTATAATGACGAGCCGGAAAAAGCTTCCCGTCCATACGACAAAGACCGCGACGGCTTTGTAATGGGTGAGGGCGCAGGCGTTGTAGTTGTGGAAGACTACGAGCACGCAAAAGCTCGCGGTGCAAAAATCTATGCTGAAGTTGTTGGTTATGGCCTGTCTGGGGACGCCTACCACATCACAGCACCAGCATCTGACGGTGACGGCGGATACCGCTGTATGGAAGCCGCACTGAAACGCGCTGGCATTTCTCTTGGTGATGTTGATTATGTCAACGCACACGGAACATCTACCCCGTTGGGCGATGAGATTGAACTGGGTTCGGTTGAGCGCCTTGCTGGTGACAAAGCAGAGACCGTGACAATGTCTTCAACCAAGTCAGCAACCGGGCATCTTCTGGGTGCAGCTGGTGCGGTAGAAGCAATCTTCACAGCTTTGGCAATCCGGGATCAGGTTGCTCCACCAACAATCAACCTAGAAAATCCATCAATTGAAACTAAGATCGACTTGGTCCCTAATAAAGCCAAGAAGATGGAGATTAACTACGCTCTGTCTAACTCATTTGGCTTTGGCGGCACAAATGCGTCTCTGGTTCTTAAAAAAGTCGAGGCTTAACCCGTCTTTTTGACTGATGAATAATAGGGCCGGAGTCCGCTTCCTGCGGATTCTGGCCTTTTCTATTGCGGCTCCCGAATGGGTTAGGCTTTGTAATGAGTATGTAAAGTGTATCGTTGAAAAACAGGCAACGGGTTTCGGCTAAAGATACACTAAGAATGGAGCGCCTCGGTGCTCCTTTATAGAGGGTTACTATGGCTCAATCGCCTGACGACAACTCAAATGGCTCTGGAGATCGCTCTGGTCTTCATATTCAACCGGGTAGTCCATCCGCACCACGCAGTCCAAGCCGCGCCATCCAGCCAGAGGCTGCGCCGCCACCACCGGTGCGCTCAAGGCATGCGCGCAATCCAATTGTCATCACGATTAACTTTGTGCTGTCCATGGCGGTACTTGCCATCATTGCAGCAGGGGCTGCGCTCTATTGGGGCAAGGGTCAGTTTGATGCAAAAGGCCCGCTGACTGAGGAAAAAGTCTTCATAGTTGCCGGCGGCACAAGCCTCCCGCAAATCGCCGCTAAGCTTGAAGACGAGGGAATTATTACCAATTCACTGGTTTTCGAAGCTGGCACACGCTTGTTTAAAAAAGAGAACAAGATCAAGGCAGGCGAATACGCATTCCCTGCTGGAATCTCCATGCAGGAGGTTATGGAGGATCTGGTCGAAGGTCGTGCAATTTATCACTCCGTCACCTTCCCGGAAGGCTGGACCAGCGCTCAGATTATCAACCGGCTTCAGGCAAATGGGATTTTGCAGGGTGATGTTGCCACAATCCCCGCTGAAGGCTCTTTGATGCCGGAAACCTACACCTTCACCAGAGGAACTTCCAAGGCACGCATCATTGAGCAAATGCAAAAGTCCATGAATGAGAATATCGCCCGGATTTGGGAAAAACGCTCTCAGGGCTTGCCGATTGATACGCCGGAGGAGCTGGTCATTCTTGCCTCCATCGTGGAGAAGGAAACCTCTAAGGTGGATGAGCATCCGCGCGTTGCTGCTGTTTTTGTAAATCGCCTGCGTAAAGGAATGCCGCTTCAGTCCGATCCAACAATCCTTTATGGCTTGTTTGGTGGTAACGCATGGACCAAAGACCGCTCCGCGATCACCCGCTCCATGCTGAAGGAAAAGAACCCGTACAACACCTATCAGATCAAAGCGCTGCCTCCGGGCCCGATTGGTAATCCAAGTGTTGCTGCGCTGGAAGCGGTTGCCAATCCGGCTCGCACCAAAGATCTGTACTTTGTTGCAGACGGAACGGGCGGACATGCTTTTGCCGAAACCTACAAACAGCACCAGCGCAATGTTGCCAACTGGCGCAAAGTTGAAAAAGAACTTCGTGCCAGACAAGCTGCAGAAAAGAAGAAGAACTGATCTGCAAACGTTGCAGGACACATTTTTAAAAGCCTGCCCAGTACGCACCGGGCAGGCTTTTTGCTAAAAAAGAGAGCGCCAGAATCAGGGCAGCACCCATAAAAGGAGTTTCTAGGGATGGCACTGGCAAGCATGACCGGCTTTGCGCGCGTCGAAAGCAACCACAACGACACCCGTTGGGTCTGGGAGTTGCGTTCCGTAAACGGCAAAGGGCTCGACACTCGCCTGCGTTTACCGCAAGGGCTTGACGGCGTGGAGGCGGAAGTTCGCAAGCGCATTTCTGCCAGACTGAAGCGCGGTAATGTTTCCGTTGGTCTGCAAATGCAGCGCTCACAAGCTGATACGGCACTGGTGGTCAATGAAGAGGCGCTGGAACAGGTGTTGAAAGCCATCTCTGTTTTGCGTGACCGCTTGCCCAACGCGCCAGAACCAACGCTCGATGGTATTCTCGGTTATAAAGGTGTTCTGGAATTTGAAGAGGCTGAAGACAGCGAGGAAGAGAAAAACGCTCAAATTGCTGCGCTGCTATCGTCTTTTGACGAAGCGCTGGATGAACTCATTTCCATGCGCCGCAGTGAGGGGAATGCCATTGCCACGCTGCTAAAAGGCCAGATTGAGACCATCCACGCCCTTTCCCGTCAGGCAGAAGCCCTTCCTTCTCGCAGTCCGGAAGCCATCCGCGCTCGTCTGGAGACGCAGGTGAAGGAGCTGTTGGACGCAAGCAGTCAGTTTGACCCGCAGCGTTTGCATCAGGAAGCCGCCATTCTGGCCACCAAAGCCGACATCCGCGAAGAGCTGGACCGTCTGTACGCACATGTGGAAGCCGTTCGGGATTTGCTGACCAAAGGCGGGGCCATCGGTCGTCGTCTGGACTTTTTAGCGCAGGAATTTAATCGTGAAGCAAACACGTTGTGCTCCAAGTCCAACAGTGTGGAACTCACAGCTATTGGCCTTGAGCTGAAAACTGTTATCGACCAGCTTCGCGAACAGACACAGAATATTGAATAAGCAAGATAAGAAGATAAAGCCATCATGACTTCAGATAAGACAACCGGAACAACAGTATCAGCTCAGGATCTGGAAGACGTGCGCCGCGGTTTTATGCTTGTGCTGGCAGCTCCTTCCGGTGCTGGTAAAGGAACTATCGCAAACAGATTGCTGGCTGATGATGATAAGCTTGCATTATCTGTGTCAGCGACCACCCGTCAGCGCCGCGCTGCTGAGCAACACGGTGTGCACTATTACTTCCATGAGGCAGACGAGTTTGAGCGCAAAATCAAAGCGAACGAACTGCTGGAATGGGCAAAGGTGCATGATAACTACTACGGGACACCTCGTGAACCCGTGGATGCCAGCCTGAATGCAGGCAAGGATGTTCTGTTCGATATTGATATTGCAGGTGTGCGCCAGTTGCAGGAGCAAGCCGGAGATGACGTTGTTGCAATCTTTGTGCTGCCACCTTCCATAGCAGAAATGCATGCCCGTCTGACCGGACGTGGGGATGATGACACAGCTGCGATAAAGCGGCGTATGAAAACTGCATTAGACGAAGTCGCAGGGTGGCAGGAGTTCGATTACATCATCGTCAATGATGATCTGGATAAAGCCGTTGAAACTGTGCAGGCGATCATAAAGGCAGAGCGGCTGAAGCGTGTCAGACTTCCCAAGCTTGCAGATAAAATGACAGGGATGATTACAGACCTGAATGCAGCCATAAGCAAATAGTAAAACTATGAAACTCTATAAGTTCAATAGGTTAGTAGAGTTTTCTGACATAAATTGTGAATGACTTGAATCATTTTATGAGCAAAATATAAGCAAGGCATCTTTTTGAAAGAAAAGATGCCTTTCAAGCGTGTTCCATTTGATTATGCCCAATCAGGTGATAAGAACGCGCTCTAATGCAGCAGCCGTCGTGAGTGAATAGCCATTGATCAGCCAAAGACAAAAGGCGCGCTGAACTTGAGGACAAGAGAGCAATGATCACACGGCGCGACGCGCTGAAAACAGCGTTATTTGGAGGAGCTGCCGTTGCAGGCGGTCTGGCAGGTACAAGCAGTTTGTGGGCGCTTCCAAAGCGTCATGATATGATTGCACGGCATATTGAGCATCAACTGATGCCAGATGCTCCTGCCACCAAAGATATGTTCACATTTGGTGATGCCATGCCTCCAACCCTGCGGATCAGGCAGGGGGAGCCGTTCCATGCCCGTCTCATTAACAAGCTCAGAGAGCCAACCACTATTCACTGGCACGGCCAGCGCCTGCCAAATAATATGGATGGAGTTGCGTTCCTGACACAGCATTACGTGTACACAGACGATCATTTTGATTATCGTTTTACACCGCACGATGCGGGAACATACTGGTATCACCCCCATTGTAATTCGCTGGAGCAGCTCTCCTACGGTATGACGGGTATGATGATCATCGAAGAAGAGCAAGATCCGGGATTTGATCATGATATTCCGGTAAACCTGCGTGACTTCCGTCTTGGCAGCGACGGTCAGTTTGTCAAATTGTATCAGCCCAGAAAATCTGCAAGGGCAGGTACGTTCGGCACGCTGCGCACAACCAACTGGCAACCTGCGCCGGTTATGGATGTGAAAGCTGGTTCTCTTGTGCGACTTCGCTTATGCGTTACAGATGTAACCCGCATCTACAAACTCTCGTTCCCGGAAGACGCGCAGGCAAAAGTGATCGCTATGGATGGTCACCCATGCGAGCCTTTTGCAGTTAGCAGGCTTGCCCTTGGACCGGGGCAGCGGGCAGACATAGCAATACGTGTTCCAGATGGTGAAGGGGAGCAGATTGAACTCACCAATTTTTCATCCTCATCCCCATGGCCGGTGTTGTTCCTGAGGGCAATTGGACAGTCACAAAATCGCGATCTCCGTGAAATCAAACCTCTGCCCGCAAATCCGGTGCCACAGCCAGATTTAAAGAATGCTGAATACATTCCGCTTGAGTTCTCAGCAACAGCAGAAAAGGGAATACCAAACCCGATCTGTGGCGGTTTTGGGTTTTCCTTCTGGGCGGTCAACAAAAAGGCATGGCGAGGTGCAAATCGCAGTCCGCTGGACCCGGTGGTCGTGCTGAAGACTGACAGATCCTATGTGTTTGAATTTATCAATCGCACGCCCCATACCCATCCGATCCATATTCACGGCATGACCTTCCAGCTCCTTAAAAGCAACAAGCGCCAATTGCCACCATGGTGGACAGATACGGCGCTCGTGTTGCCTGATGAGCGCGTGCAAGTCGCTGTACGCCCGGATTATGAAGGTGACTGGCTAATGCATTGCCACATCATCGAACATCAGGAAAGTGGAATGACGGCCTTCCTCCGGGTGGAGTAAGGCGCAAAAATACACGCGAAAAGTACTCATGATGAGCCCTGTAATTCAAAGAGTTTCGGGGCTTTTTGCTGCGGCATAACTAATGAAGCAAAAATTAGCTGTTTAAGAAATGCGGTGTTTGATGCTGTGCGTGTTTTGCCCGGTCACTTTTGAGCCGTTCACTCTGTTACATTCTGCTACAAACTATTACAAAGTTTCAATTGAAGCCTCAGTTAGCTCATTTATTCTCTGCGCAAAGCACTGTGTAGTCAGATAGATAGACCAGCTGCAAGACGGCACACTGCTCCTCCATGAATGAACTGCTTCATTAGGCTATCTGATAAGCAGCTCATTTTCAGGGATGATAAGAAATAAGTTGTCCTCATCAAAAACACTGAAATTGCTAAACAGGAAGAAACTATGCGTAAATTATTGATCACTGCGCTCGTCGCCATGACTGCTACCGCATCTTTTGCTGCCGAAGGCGGTAAAGAGGATGTCGCAGAAGCCCGTCGTGCCTACTATAAGCTGATAGGTCATGAAATGGGTACTCTCGCTGCCATGGCGAAAGGTGAGGTGGAATATAGCGCTGAATCGGCGAAAACCGCAGCGGGTAACTTGATGGCGCTCACCAGCTACAGCCCGGCAGGCCTGTTCGTTCCGGGTACATCAAACGCTGACTTGCCGGGGAAAACGCGCGCACTTCCGGTAATCTGGGAAGATATGGCAGGATTTCAGGCAAAGGGTAAAGCCTATTATGAGGCCCTTGTTGCACTAAACGGAGTCGCTGGTGAAGGGCGTCCGGCTCTGGGCAAAGCGCTTGGTAAACTTGGCGGCTCCTGCAAAGGCTGTCACAAAGAGTATCGTGCAAAAGACTTCTAAAACCATGGTAGATATAACAGAGGATCAACCTCTGCCAGCCACTCAGCAATCAACTCGTATATGGGACTTGCCACTTCGCTTGTTCCACTGGAGCTTTGCAGGTTGTGTGGCTATTACATGGGGGCTGGGTAAGTTCGGCCCCGATGTAATGACGCTTCACTTCTGGTTTGGCTATGCTGTGCTCGCGCTACTGGCGTTCCGGTTGATCTGGGGCTTTATTGGCTCAAAAACGGCGCGCTTTTCAAGTTTCATCTATGGCCCTAAGGCAGTCGCAAGGTACCTTGCTAAACTTCCAAAGCGCGAACCTAGTAACTGGAAAGGGCACAACCCGCTTGGCGGCTTGTTCGTCTTCATTTTGCTCGGTGTCATTGGTGCTCAGGCCGCCCTTGGCCTCTTTGTGGACCCTGAGGATTATCTGAACGTGGGCCCTCTTGCAGACTGGGTAGGTATTGAAGGCGCACGCACCGCGTTGGCCTGGCACTCAATTCTTGCAAAGGCCACACTCTTTGTCGTCGTCCTGCACGTTCTGGCGATTCTCTTCTATCGCTTCTGGAAGCGTGAGAATCTGGTTACGCCTATGATTACAGGCTCACGCAAAGAAAAGTGACGGAACGAAAACCAAATCTGAAAAAGCCGGAGCAGGGCGCTGCTCCGGCTTTTTTTTGCCTTCACTCTCTTAAGAGCGACAGCCTGCTCAATCCTCGTTAAAAGCATGCGCCAGTGCAACAAAACCAGCCACATCAATTTCCTCAGCTCGTGCTGTTGGTTTCAGTCCTGCCGCTTCAATCCGGGCTTCAGCATCAGCCTTAAGCCCTTTTAAGCTTGCTCTGAGCATCTTCCGGCGTTGCCCGAAGGCATGTGCTGTTACACGCTCAAGCGCCTTTAAAGGGCAGTCCAGAGGCTTCTCTCGCGGGTGAAGCTGCACAACGGCAGAGGTCACTTTGGGCGGCGGTGTAAACGCTTTAGGGTTGAGATCGAACAGGATGTCCGTATGGCACCTCCAGTTCGCAAGCACCCCAAGGCGTCCATAAGCTTTATCGCCCGTTTCAGCTACAATCCGCTGTCCAACTTCCTTTTGGAACATCAGGGTCAAAGATTCCCAGAAAGGAGGCCAGTCCGGAGTTGTCAGCCAGCCAAGCAGCAACTGCGTGCCCACATTATACGGCAGGTTGGCGATAATCTTGATAGGGCCGTCAGCAAGCTCTGCAGGGTTATATTTGAGCGCATCCCCTTCAATTACTTCCAGCTTACCATTGTAATGCTCTGTAATTTGCGCAAGCGCAGGCAGGCACCGAGTGTCCTTTTCAATGGCAATAACCTTCTTCGCGCCTGCGGCAAGCAATGC
Source organism: uncultured Pseudovibrio sp. (assembly GCA_947496145.1). GTDB lineage: Bacteria > Pseudomonadota > Alphaproteobacteria > Rhizobiales > Stappiaceae > Pseudovibrio. The sequence continues at coordinate 16,909 of CANMBS010000014.1, read as the reverse complement.
GCGTGTCAGACCGCCCGGACCGGGGCCAACTTCCACAACTGTGCAATTGCTCAAATCACCGGAACTGCGGGCAATGCGGGAGGTTAAATTAAGGTCCAGAAGAAAGTTCTGTCCAAGAGATTTACGAGCATCCAGCCCGTGCTCCGCAATTACCTCGCGAAGCGGTGGCAGGTCGTCAATTTGTGCCATTAAACAAGCTCTGGTTGGGCAAGGGCAGCTGCAAGGCGCAGCGATGCCATCAAACTGTTTGGAGAAGCCTTATCAGTACCAGCTATGGAAAACGCCGTGCCATGGTCTGGCGAGGTTCGCACATAAGGCAAGCCAAGCGTCACATTTACCGCTTCGTCAAAGGCCAGTGTCTTCACCGGGATGAGAGCCTGATCATGATACATGGCTACAGCCACATCATAGGTATCCAGCGCTTCACTGTGGAACATGGTATCTGCCGGTAGGGGCCCACGCGCATCAATACCTTCGCTGCGCAATTGAGCAATGGCAGGAGAGATGATCTCAATCTCCTCCTCGCCCATCGCTCCGCCTTCACCCGCATGAGGGTTCAGACCGGCAATGGCGATGCGAGGGGAGGTAATCCCAAACCGCTCAATCATGTCTTTGTTGATCGCTCTGCAACGATCAACAATCAGCTCTTTAGTGATGAGCTCCGGCACCTTCGTAAAAGGAATATGGATCGTCAGCGGTACAGCCATCAGTTCCGGGCCGGCAAGCAGCATAATCGGCTCTGCGCTCTTCCCCCAGTAAGACTGAGCTAAGTCTCCAAGAAACTCTGTATGTCCCGGATGATGGAACCCACCATCATAAAGGATCTTCTTGGAAATAGGATTTGTTACGACAGCTGAAGCACGGCCTTCTTTCACATGGCGCACGGCAGTTTCGATGGACTCAATAACAAGCGCGGCGTTTGTGCCAGAAGGAGCCCCGGGAGTAACCTGCACCGGACCAGAAAGCGGGACGACTGGCAACGCTTCGTCAAAGCAGTCGCACGCTTCTTCGGGTTCGACGACTTTCACTGGAATTTTCAGGCCCAGATGTTTTGCACGAGCCTTAAGCAACTCAGGATCACACAGAACATAAAACGGCTGTACGTCCCGTTCAAAGCGCAGTTTCCATGTTTTCAGCGTAATGTCAGGCCCAATGCCTGCTGGCTCGCCCATGGTCAGGGCAAGCGCCAATTTCACTCTACGCATAACTTAAAGATATCTCCTGGCTGATCGGGCGATCAGCGCTGCTCGATAACAGCGTTGGAGCGAAGGTCACGAAGGTAACGGCGTGAAAGCTGTTGGCCTTTTTTATTCCGCAACTCACCCTCAATTGTGCTTCGTGCAGTCGCATCACTGTTGATTGTTTCTTTACCACAAAGAGCAATCATCTCAAATCCGGAGTCTACGGGGGTAGGCTCTGTGACGCGGCCAATGGAGATAGCGTTCAGCTTTTTCACGAAAGGTGCAGGCAAATCAGTCTCAAGGCGTTTACCGACAGGCTTGATGATGACTTCATTCAGGCCGGAAGCAAGGCGAATGCCTTCAGTACAGGATGTAAAGCGGGCACGCAGCTTCTTCATTTCAGAAGTACGCTTGTTTTTAAAAGATTTACTGGAGTTTTTGGGCACCACAAAAATAATGCGTTGGAGATCATATTCAACACTGGTCGCGCCGCTGTCATCTTTTGCCTGCTTTCCCTGAAGGGCCGCAATCACATCAGATTCATTAATCTTAACGGTGGCACGAAAACGTTGCATAACCACCTCCGACCATGTGATTTCAGCACGCAAACGGTTTTGAAGTGTCCTCGGGTTCACCCCGCTTTGCTTCAGCGCCTGCTTAAATTTCGCAGGAGACATTTTCACGCGCTGTGCGATCATCGCAAACGCATCATCGACCTTATTGTCGGTAATGGAAACGCCTACACGTTTTGCTTCGGCCAGCTTAAGCGCTTCATCAATAAGCTCTTCTTTTGCTTTTCGTTTCGCTATGCTGGAAGGTGCGCGGGTTGTCAGTGAAATCAGCTTGGAACGCTGTGTCAGCTCGTAACTGGTAATCGGACGACCATTGACAACTGCAACGATTTTGCTTGCAGCTTCCGCAGTAGTAAGCATCGGACCAAGTGGTGCCAGCAAACCGGCAGCAACAACAAGCGAAGCACAGACGCGAGTAAGTTTCATTTTGTTAAGCTCTCCGTCCCAAAGGCAATAGCCTCCTATGGACGCTCCCTAAATATCGCTGATGCATATTTGGCACAGCTTGACATAAATTAGAAGGGTGCAGCCCAGAAAAATTTAATCAAACTCATAGTAGCAAATGAAGGCGATAATCTGTTTCCACCTCTGGCCATTTCTTGTGTACAGCCAGAGGTTTAGTCCAAAATACCTAATCAATCATTAGGGGATGAAGTGGACGTGGATGTTGAGAGGCTGGTATCACCAATGGTTCTCAGGCCGAATCGGAAGAAGAAGATTCGCTCAACAGGCTCACCGTTGTTCCGGCTTCTGTCTTCGCCATATGAGACTGAAGCCGAGAAGCCTTCGTCGTTATAGCCAATACCGACAGTATCCTGAACAATGTTCTCATTGACCAGATCATAGCGAAGAGAACCGAACACGCGCCAGCTGTCTTGCAAGTTCAGGTTTAAAGAACCAACCAGCTCTTCCCGTTGCTGGTCGATACCAGCATCAGGGCGTTCTGCCAGATACGCATAGGACAGCACTGTTGAAGCTGGTCCATAACGGCCACCGGCGCTGACTTCAGCGCGCTCGACACCGAAGCCATGCTCATTAAAGCGAGCATTGCCGCCTATGCGGAAGCCGGTGTTGGTATCGAAATAAAGACTTGTTACATAATCCGAGCCAGAGGTCTGCAAACCGGAATCGCCGGTTGAATCAAGAATGCCAGGGACTGCATAAGAGTTACGTCCCGCGAGCTGGAACGAACGGCCAATCAACCCGTTAATGAAGGAGCCTTTATCAAACTGCAACTTGTACTGCAGGCCAACGTTAGCACGAGTACCGCCTTCATTTCGGTCAAACCCGGAGAATTTGTCCCATTCAAACAAAGTTGATGCGTCAAACACAATCGACTGAGCATCTTCGTTTGGCAGCTCGCCAATCGCAGCCTCGTTTGGACGCACGATAACCTGAGCGATCGGTTCAATGACCTGATTGCCACCATTAAAGCTTGCAAGGAATGGATAACGATACTCAAGACCAACAGCAGGCATCCCGCGGAAAACGACCGCATCATCAGAAAGCTGTGTCACATTGCGATCCGCATTTGCAAGGAAATACAGATTTGTCTTTGCATACGCGAACGGAGTAAAGACCTGCCCAATCGGATCGATAAGTGTACGTTGCCAGGTCAGATTAGCACTCAGGCGCGTGAATGTACCTTCCACGCCGCGGAAACGGTTTGTTCCATTCACTGAGAACGCATCGGTAGTTTGGCGTGTCAGACTGGTCAGGTTGCCATCATAATTCAGTTGTCCGCCAAGGAGAGGTTGCTCAAAGTAAATTGAGTTATCGATGACCGGGTGGACGAAGGGTTGCTTCTCCTGGAGATCCGCATTCACTTGAGAAAACGGTCCAATAGGGTTCATTGGTTGCGTGGGGCTAGGATTGTCTTCCTGAGAAATCTGGAAGGCATACGCACGCGCATCAAAAAGATTACGTTTCGTCTCGCCTTGTAAATAAAGTTCCGAAAGCTCCTGCGCACTACCAAACTTCGCAAACCCGTAATCCTGGCGGAAGGCGCGGTCAGTGGCATAAGTTAAGTCCCAGCCAGCCTCCCAGCGTTTAGTCAGATTGAAGCTACCGTCCGTATTAACGATAAAACGGCCGCGAACATCACCGCTTGAGCCGTTAAAATCACTTGGATTTGCCTGCGAAATGCCACCGATAGAAATGTTGTAGGACCCGCTGTCAAGCTTTTGACGCCAATCCAGCTGTCCTAACACACCTTGTTTCGTAAGTGGGGTAATGGTCGCAGTCAGATCATAGCTTGGCGAAATCGACCAGTAATACGGGATTGCAACACCGTAGCCCAATCGGCTTTTGGCTACAAAACGCGGCAGCAGGAAGCCCGATTTACGCGAGACCGAGGGGTCTGCAAGCGAGAAATACGGGATCTTTGCAATCGATTTGCCAAACAACTCAAGAGACGCACCCTCAAAATAAATACGCCGTTCTTGCTGATTGTGTGTGATCGTTGTTGATTTGATACGCCATAAAGGGGGGCGCGGAGCCTTTTTGTAAACGGAATACGTGCCGTTTCTCAGAATTGTAACATTGTCCTCAGTACGTTCAGCGCTCTCAGCGACAAAATGAGTGAACTGCGGCGTATCAATCTGCAAAGCTTGAATGAAACCGGAGGCAAAATCATCGCTGAGCGTCAGATCTTCAGCCAGAATGAGATTGCCATCTGGTTCTGTCATTCGCACGTTGCCATGTGCGGAAAACGTGCCATCCTTGCGATTGTACGTAACACGATCTGCCTGCAGCGTGTACTGATCAAAATAGATCTCAACGCCATTTGAGGCAGTGATCACGTCGTTGTCAAAATCATACTGAAGCTCATCAGCCTCAAGCATCATTGGCTGTGAAGTGTCAAACGACTGCTTAGCTGACTGAGCCAGATCAATCTGCGCAGCCGCAGGCGCGCTGAGAACCGCAAGGCCAGCGCCGCACAGCAAAGCCAGTGCAGAGACAGTACGCAGGTACACTGGCGATACGCAGCCAGTTCGAACCCGCTTAATTTTCTGCTTCAGGAAACGTGCCGAGTTCATCAACCGTCCTCCTGATTCAACAGAATAGTAAAACCCATAAGTACCCCAAAAACACCAGGTGCCCATGCTGCTACCGTGGTAGGGACGATCCCGGCTCCACCCAGATCCTTCGAGACTTCAGAGACTGCGTACAATAAGAACCCGCAGATAATACCCCAAACAATAAGGCGACCGATCCCCCCAAAACGCGATACACGCAGCGAAACAGCAGCAGCAATGACAATCATTGCCACAAGTAATAGCGGTTTGGCTAGGAGAGTTTGATATTGTAAAGAATACCTATAAGCAGGAAGGCCTGCGCGTTGGGATAGCTCGATAAAGCGTGGGAGACTCCAAAAGCTAATGGATTCCGGCGAACCTATGCTTTCTTTGACCTCTGTTGGCGTCAAAAAAGTGCTGACGGTGTAGCTTCCATAATGTTGTGGATCAGTGTCCAAAGCGTAGACCACAACATCACTTAGTCGCCACATTCCTTCCGTGAGGATAGCCTTTCGTGCTTCGATTCTCTCAGCAAACTCCCCTTCGCGGTCAAAGGTGAACATAGTCACACCGTTAAGGGTGACCCCTTGTCCGGCTGTGTGACGTGCATGAATAACAGACTCGCCATCCGCCCCGTTTTGACGAAGCCAGATCTCACCTGACCCTTCAAGCAGGTAGGTCTGTTCAATGCTGAAAATACCCTCCGCGAGCTGATCTGATTTGGATTGCAGATAAACGGCAGTAGGATTGTAGGCAATGATCGCAGCAATCCCGATCAACAAGCCCGTGAGCAGAGCAGGGGCCGTGAACTGCCAGACCGAAATCCCGGCTGCACGAGCCACCACAAGCTCAAGGCTGCGGCTCAATGATACAAAAGCCCAGATGGAGCCAAACAGAACAGCAAAAGGTAAAACCTGTTCCATCAACAGCGGGACGCGCAATGCGGAGATTGCAGCAATCCTTAAAACGGAAAATCCTTCTTTGTCACCGCCACGCCGGATCAGTTCCAGAACATCAAACAGCAGGATCAGAACTGCTGCGAACAGGAACATGGCGAAAATCGTTTTCAGAAACCGTTTGGAAATGTAGAGACTAAGCGTTCTTCCGGCCATTACTATCTTGCTGTCCCTTGGTTTTTACGGCGTGTGATTTTCGAGATCACGTAACCAATACTCTCGATGAGGCCTTGTGTCCGATCGACCAGACGCTGAACAAACCTGGGTCTGCTGGTCAGGCTAATCGACCACGCGGTAAATGCAATGGCGATTATTGGGATCGCATAGAGGATTGGGTACATATCAGGGTCGCTGCTTACGGCAATTCTTGCTCCAAAACCCGCAGTTCGCAACAGGACTGTCACAGCAATTACGGTAGTAATCGCAAGGCCTTGATCTTGTCTCGTTGTCTTGGGGCTTCCAAGAAGCGCATAGATAATCAGACCAAAGGCAATTGGGAATAACGGGGCGCTTAAGCGATCATGGAATTCCACAACTAACCTGTCTGGGTATCGTTTTGCATATGAATCATCGGGGTCAGGATTCAGGAGTTCCAGTGTCGGGCGCTCACTGGGCTTATAAGTGGGTTCTTTGGCTTCAGGAATCATTGCAGACAAATCAAAGCCATAACTCTCAAAGCTGACGATTGAAATATCCTGCCCCCCCTGAGGTCGTCTCTGGATCGTACCGTCAAACATCACAAGAAGGGTTTTCTCAGCAGTTTCGATAATGCGTCCGGTTTCTGCTGTGTAAGTAAAAGAAGTTTCAGAGTCGCGCGCGTCATCCAGCAACAAGCCTTCAAGAACACCATCACCACTGCGATTGCGAATATGAAATGTCAGGTTTTCTTCAATAGATGAAAACCTTCCTGGCTTGATGATATTGGCTACCAGATCCACGCGGACCCGCGTCAGCTCCTGACGCATTTCAGCTCGTCCAAGAGGTGAGAGATATACGGACAAAAAGAACATCAATGCAGTGATCAGGAGTGAAAAGACCAGAATCGGGCGCAGTACGAGCCATTTGGAAGCGCCAGAGGCGTTTATTACAATAAGCTCGCTGTCGCGAGACAGGCTATTAAGGACGATAACAAACGCCAGCATCATCGCAAAGGGTGCAACGATGACAATAAGGAAAGGCAGAGCCAGTGACGTAATATAGACGAATTGCAAAAGTGTCTGGCCTTTTGAAGTCACCAGATCCAGCTGCCGTAAAGCTTGTGTCGACCAGACCACGCCAGTCATTGCTGCCAGTGTAATGATAAAGGCACCGAAGCTGCGCTTTATGATGTAACGTTCGATCGTTTTCATTATGCCGTGTACCGAAACCTTTTCTTATTAATTCTACGGGAGGTCTTGCTACAAATTGAGTCTGGATCACTCAATAGCATGAAATCAGGCGGAAAGTCGGATGACAGGATCTTTTAATGAATAAACTCGCAAGTTTCTTCACAGAGCCTTGAAACTTAAGTTGGATCGCGCCATGTTCTGCGTAGAAAATTACCCACCCATTGGCAAAGCATCTCAGCACGATGACTGGCATATAATGCTGCTACTTGCCTGAACCAGGTCGTTTAAAGGAAAGAAGCTAGAAAATGACGCAATTCACATCCATCAAGATCGCAAAGTATTCTGACCCGGTTGCATCTGCACAGGTTATCTTTGCTGCTGAAGAACTCGAATTTGCTGCTGAAGCCAAGGGTGTGATGGGGGCTGCTCTTGAAAACGTAACAGCCGCTGCAAAAACCGCAGACTTTAAAGGCAAGAAATCTGCAATTATGCACTTGCTTGCCCCAGCCAACATGGCAGCACAGCGTCTGATTGTTGCCGGTCTTGGCAAAATTGAAGATCTGAAAGCGCAGGATTGGGTCAATCTGGGCGGTGAAGTCGCCGGCAAGCTTCTGGCTCTGAAAGCTGAAAATGCAGAAGTAACGCTTCCTGCTACAGTTACCGCCGAACAGGCTGCTGATTTCGCGCAGGGCGCACTGCTGCGCGGTTATAAGTTTGACACCTACCGCACTGTTAAAAAAGAAAAAGATGATGACAAAGCCTGCGAAATCACTCTCAAAGTGCAATCGCCTGACGCCGTTGAGCCATTCTGGGCAGAGGCAGAAGCTGTAGCACAAGGAACGTTGCTTGCACGCACCCTCGTTGATGAGCCGGCCAACACGCTTGGGCCGGTTGAGTTTGCAGCAAAAGCGCAGCACCTTTCTGAACTTGGCGTTGAAGTTGAAATCCTCGACGAAGCAAGGATGCAGGAGCTGGGCATGAACGCGCTTCTGGCAGTTGGTCAGGGCTCTGTTCGTCCATCCCGCCTTGCAGTCATGCAATGGAACGGTGGTAAGGAAGGGGACGCGCCGATTGCTTTCATCGGTAAGGGTGTTGTCTTTGATACAGGTGGTATCTCTCTCAAACCGGGCGCAGGCATGGAAGACATGAAGGGCGATATGGGCGGCGCAGCTGCTGTAATCGGCCTCATGAAAGCTCTTGCTGGTCGTAAAGCTCCGGTCAACGCAGTCTGCGTGCTAGGTCTGGTTGAAAACATGCCCGATGGCAACGCCATTCGTCCAGGCGATATCGTAAAAACCATGTCCGGGCAGACCGTTGAAATCCTCAATACAGACGCTGAAGGTCGTTTAGTGCTGGGTGATGCGCTTTGGTACACGCAGGATCGCTTCTCACCAAAATTCATGATTGACCTTGCAACGCTCACCGGGGCTTGCATGGTCGCACTTGGTGGTCATCGCGCAGGTGTGTTCTCTGATGATGATGAACTGGCAGCGCAGATTTGTGACGCCGGTGAAACCACAGCAGAAAAAATGTGGCGCCTGCCACTGGGTGATGAATATGACAAAATGATCGACACCCCGAATGCTGATATGCGTAACACTGGCGGTAATCGCTGGGGTGGTGCCAGCACAGCAGCCGTTTACCTGCAGCGCCATACCAATGAAGCCAAATGGGCGCACATTGATATTGCAGGTACTGCCATGGGCTCCAAGAAAAATGCGATCTCGCAAGGCTGGGCCTCTGGCTTTGGCGTGCGCGCCCTTAACCGCATGATCAAAGACCACTACGAAGGTTAAAGCCTGTCGTTGGCCCGAAAGGCAAGAGGATCAAGACCGGCTTCCCTTTATAGGGGGAGCCGGTTTTTTTGTGGTTGGCAAAGAGCCTGCGAAAATTGTGCAGGGCAATTACATAAAACAATCGCCCAGACGCACAAAACGCCCCGCTTTAAAGTAAAACGAGGCGATCCGTTAAGGCTGAACGTGAAAGCGAAAATCCCGCGATTACCTTAGATTACTCCCGATAATCAACGATACATCGCACTTCAGCAGCTCTTGTAATGAACACATGTTCCGGTTTGCTCTGGCAGCATTGCGCCAACGGCTGCAGTTACGCCAACCAGACCTGTTACAAGTGCAAAGAACAAAACAATACGCGCTGCCATCTGGTCTTTTCCCGAATGTCAAAAATCTCAAGCGCCTGTAAACTAAACATAGTTTGAAGGCACTGCATCTTCTATGAAACCTGTTGGTTTAGCCAAGCTTAACACCACACTGAATTTCCCCAGCAGCACCGTTAAGTCCAGCCCTTTAATTGCTCTGGGTGTGGGTTATCAACGATTCCTGCGGGTATCCCAGGCTTATCGGGATCAAACCCGACAATTTTTAGATTAAGATGTGATCAATTGAAGAATACAGTGATTTGGTCTTTACATATTCCACGCGCAACAAGATTGCTTAGCTCAAGCAAATGTCATGGTGCTTCTGGTTAATGTAACTCTGGCTGAATAAATGGGAAATCAGAATATGAGTGAAGTGCTGTTCTATCAGCTCTCAAAATTTCCGCTGGAACGGGCATTGCCCAAAATGCTGGAAAAGTGTCTGGAACGGGACTGGAAGGTTACAGTCCAGTTCGGAACAGAAGAACGGTGTGACGCTATTGATGCGTATCTGTGGACCTATTCTGATGATGGCTTCCTGCCTCATGGCACTAAAAAGGAAGGGTATCCGGAGCACCAGCCCATCTATTTGACAGCAGAGCAGGATAATCCCAATGAAGCCATCGTTCGGTTTCTCGTAGACCGTGCGCCTCTGCCGGACCCGGCACAGTACAAGCGCGTGGTTTATATGTTTGATGGCAATGATCAGGAAGCCTTGCAGGAAGCCCGCCAGCGCTGGAAAGACGTCAAAGACAGCGATCACGAGCTGACTTACTGGGCTCAGACCGATAGCGGTGGGTGGGAGCGCAAAGCATGACTGAAGCACTTCTTGACCATAAGGCAAAGCTGCGCGCCCGTTTAGACACACTCACCGGATCAAGCGGCGGGGATTGGGACACACGCAAAAACTGGTTTGAGCAGGTCTATACCACAGCCCGTGGCGACACCAGCGAAATCCCATGGGCAGAGCTGGAGCCCAAAGCCCCGCTTGTGGAGTGGCTAAAGACCAACAAAGGCAACAGGCGCACTGCGCTGGACGTGGGCTGCGGGTTGGGCGACAACGCCAACGCACTTCACGAAGCTGGCTGGAAAACCTCGGCCTTCGACGTGGCTCCAACGGCCATCGAATGGGCAAAGAAGCGCTTTCCGGCAGGTATTATCGATTTTCGCTGCGCCGATCTGTTCAACCCGCCAGAAGACTGGGTGGGCAAGTTCGATCTGGTCTACGAATGTTTCACGCTTCAGGCTATCGGTGTTGAAATGCGCGGCGATGCTGCCATGCCGTTAAAGAGCCTTGTCGCGCCCGGCGGCACGCTCATCATCCTTGCCAGATATTTTTGACGGAACCGGAGAACGACCGGGGCCACCATGGCCTTTAACTGACTCTGAGGTATCAATCTATTGCGAAGGTGATTTTGAGCAAGCTGTAAAGAAAACATTCATCCAGCAAAAAGATGACGGACGCAGAATCCCACATATCTGGCTGGAGTTGAAGCGGAACGGATAACCTTCAGGCAACAGGCAGTTCAAAGCTGCCAGCGATTGAAACCTGATAGCAGGCATCTTGTGTAATCAACGCAAAAATTAAACCCTCTGAAACAGAGTTTCAGAGGGTTTAACATAAAGTGAAATCTGCAAACTGGTTATTTTCCAGTTTTGCCCTTTTTCAGTTCAGACGCCACCTTGGAAGCAACACCCGGCATATAGCTTCTTGCATCCTGAGTAGCCGCAATTGCGCCGCCCAGAACCCAGCTGTTTTTGTCGGCCTTAATGCGCCCGACGACAGTTCCGGTTTTCGCGTCAGAAACGGTGATGTCAGCATCAAAGTAAGAGCTGCCAGCGCCAAAGCCAATCATAGCGCGGGCCAGCGCGTTGCCATCTTCGTAACGGGTAATGTTACCGCGTACCAGAGCTACAGGCACACTCTGTTTTTCCGCAAGCGCACGTGCAGCTTCTACACTGCTTACACGGCGTACTTCACGAAAGGCACCTGTCGCGCGTGTGCGCCCGGCAATCATGTCAGAAAATTCCCGTCCGATGCTCGCCATCTTCTCAGCACTGTAATTCTCATCGGAATAAGAGCTGGTTGTATCCGCCACATACACTTTTTCAAATGCAGTGAGCTTTGGCTGTGATGGAGCACTGGAACCAGATGTTCCCTCAAGTTTTGAAGTGGTGCCACATGCGGCCAGAAACAGTGTGGAACCGACCACCATAGCCTTGGCGATCTTTGAAAAAGAACCTGCGGTCAGCAGGTTGGAGAAATTCAGCATTTAGATAAAACCTTGCAGGAGCGTTAGCTAAAAGTACAAAAGCAATTACACTTTCATAATCTACGCAGGTTCTGCAAGATCTGGCTGTCTAATGCAATCTAAATATTACTTGAAACCGACCTATACCCCCAAAGTACTGGGCATTGTTTTATTCAGGAGTGGCAAGTACGTTAGTCAGCAACCAGTAACTCCCTGGCACTTCACTGCTCTGTGTTCCCCGCCTGTCGATATCTGAGGCATTACATAAAGACCTGATTGGGTTAATATGAGCGGCCTGATTTGAACCTGTTTCTACGCCTGTTTTTAGGAAGGTCATTGTATGGTTGATGAGGCGGTACTTGAACGACCAAGGGTTGAGATGCCACAGGCTAATCAAAATAATGTTGTTAGCTATATCCAAAACTGGCAACAAAGAATTCAAGATCTGTATGAGCAGGTTCGTTCATGTGCAGGAGACAGTGCAGACTTGTCTTTCTCTGAAGAGATGACGGCAAACCTCTATGAAAAACCAATGTATGATTGCGGCTTGGGACCCGTGAAACTGCCTGTTCTCAATATTCATCGAAAAAATGATTTTGTAGCTTCATTCCAGCCCATCGGTCTTTGGGTGTTGGGCGCAAATGGTAGGATCGACATCCTCACAAAAGAGGGGACGTTTGAGCTTATTGATGAGGCCGAGGTTGGAAAGCCCCCAATTTGGCAGGTATTTGCTCCAAAGAGCTGGGAGGCTAAACCTTTCGACAATGAGGTTGTCGAAAGGTTGCTTTCTTAATGTCTCTTAGTTTTTCTGAATTGAAAGATCTTTACAGCGAGCTGAATGAGTTTTTAGCTACCCAGCACGGCGAGGCTGTGAGAAGCGAGGACTTAAAGACAGCAGAAACGTGCACTCAGAAGAATATTCACAACGATCAGGCGTATTTTCTATATTTGTTTACACGCTTGGAGGGCCGGATTAACGAAAAAATCCAAAAAGAGAAATCTGAACTGAACGAAGCGTACTTTATGGACAAGGTTCAGTGGATTTTTTCTCAAAACCAGCAGGCACAGCAACGAATTCAAAAATATTATGAGGAACCTAACAGTATTGGTCACGGTGCCGATTTCAATCAGGTGATTTCTATGAGAACAGTTGTTCCGCAAATAGAATACTATTTCGGCTCCATAAATCTCCAGTGAGTGAGGTTAAAACCTCACCCCCCAGACAGCTCTTCCAGCTCAGCGGACATTTCCAGCCAGTTTTCTTCAGTCTCTTCCAGAACCTTGACATAGGCCGCCCGGCGGATGGCATGTTCTTTGGCTTTATCCGGTGCTTCTGTATAGATACGCGGATCAGCCAGCAGAGCATCAAGCTTCTTGATGTACTTCTGGAACTTGGCAATCTCTTTTTCAGCCGCTTCAATATTCTTCTTCAGCGGTGCCAGCTTAGCGCGGCGCTCAGCCGCTTCCTTGCGCCGTGCCTGCGCGTTGCTGCGCTCAGTCTGCGCCTCAGTTTCGGCCTCTCCTTCAGGCTTAGAGTTAAGCTCACCTTTCAGGATTAACCGGCGGTACTCAGCCATATCGCCATCAAACGGTCTCACGCCCCCATCAGCCACCAGCCACAGGCGGTCCGCGCACGCTTCCACCAGATGCCTGTCATGGCTGATAAGGATAACCGCGCCCTCATAATCGTTGATTGCGTGCACAAGCGCTTCGCGGCTGTCAATATCAAGGTGGTTGGTCGGCTCATCGAGAATGACAAGGTTCGGCCCATGAAATGTTGCCAGCCCCAGCAACAACCGGGCCTTCTCACCACCGGAAAGGTCTTTTGCAGGCGTCAGCATACGGTCAGTCGGCAGGCCAAACCGGTCCACACGCGCACGCAGCTTGGATTCTGGAGCATCCGGCATCAAAGGCCGCACATGCTCAATCGGATTGCTCTCCGGCATCAGATCATCCAGCTGATGCTGGGCAAAGAACGCTGTGCTCAGCTTGTTGGCGCAGGTCATATCACCGGACATGAGCCCCAGACGCCCCGCAATCAGCTTGGCAAAGGTGGATTTACCATTACCGTTGGCACCCAGCAGGGCGATACGGTCATCATGGTCGATATTCAGATTAAGCCCCCGCAAAATGGCCTTATCATCGTAGCCAACAGAGGCGCTCTCCAGCTTGATGATCGGCGGAGAGAGCTTGGCTTCAGGCTGCGGAATATGCAGCTCCAGTCCGGATGCTTCATCCAGCACGGAAATCGGCTGCATTTTTTCCAGCATCTTGATGCGGGACTGCGCCTGCTTTGCCTTGGTCGCCTTGGCGCGAAACCGATCCACAAAGCTTTGAATGTGCTTGCGCTGCTTTTCCTGCTTCTCTGCCGCTTTTTTCTGCAGCAAAATGGTCTCACGGCGCTGGCGGTCAAAGCTGTCATACCCGCCGCGATAGAAGGTCAGCTTACCCGCATCCATATGCACGATGCTGTCCACCGCGTTGTTGAGCAGGTCACGGTCGTGGCTGATCAGAACAACCTGATAGGGATAGCGTGCAATGAAGTTTTCCAGCCACATGGTCCCTTCAAGGTCCAGATAGTTGGTCGGCTCGTCAAGTAGCATCAGGTCCGGCTTGGAAAACAGCAGCGCAGCAAGAGCCACACGCATGCGCCAGCCACCGGAAAAGTTGGCACAGGACTCTTGTTGTTGCTCAGGCGAAAAACCAAGACCGCTTAAGATAGCAGAGGCCCGCGCTTCAGCGCTGTGGCTCTCAATATCCACTAACCGCATATGAATCTCAGCAATCCGGTGTGCATCTTCAGCCGTTTCTGCTTCTGCCAGCAAAGCGGTGCGTTCAGTGTCAGCTGCCAGAACCACTTCTAAAAGCGTGTCCTGCGTGCCCGGCGCTTCCTGAGCCACCTGACCCACACGCGCCTTTTGCGGCATATGCACACTGCCGCTTTCAACAGCCAGCTCACCGCACAGCAGTTTGAACAGCGTCGACTTGCCAACTCCGTTGCGCCCAACCAGACCGGTCTTCGCACCACTTGGAATAGTCACGGAGGCATTGTCGATCAAAAGACGCCCGGCAATGCGGTATGTAAGATTAGAAACCTGAAGCATGCCAAGCTGTTTGCCCCCTTAAGATGCGCTTGGCAAGGGGTAACATGCAGCGGTTTGGAGATTTACAAGCGATTTCTTTGATTATTATTTCGAAAAGAGATCGGTTCTGATTTTGCCGGATTTCTGAGGAAGCTGCGTTACTGAAATGGAGTTCTGTAGTAGGCTTTGTTTTTAAACCAACTTAAATTTTTCGATTGGTGTGCTTATGTCAAAAGAATTGCATATGAGGGAACTCATCATACTTTTGATCGAAGATGTAACGAATTTAGAAGAGTTAGCCTCAATGCCAGCCTTTTCACCAAACGTTGGTTTCCAGTGCAGGCGAATGGCGGTTCCGCCAAATTGGGGGGAGGGGGGCGATAAGAAGGTTCACCCCATTTCAGGCTCTCTGTGAGACAAGCCGGGCCATAAAGGCGCTGGGCGCACTCAAAAATCAAAGAGCGCAGCTCCAGCAAAAGGCGCGCTTGTCTTGCGGGTAACTGGCAAAAACTTGCGCAACCTCGCCACTGAAAGGAGGTTCTTCCGCTTGTCGCCTGAGGTCGCTCACACGCTCCATCCAATCATCTCTGAAAAGACTATGTATCGCTTATGGATCATAAATGAGTTTTTCAGATATAAACAAGAGCGCGTCTTCAGGTTGATCAAACCGGAAAAACCACAGTGCCTTAAGCTTTGACCAGATCTTCTTCCTTAGCCATCCATTGACCGGTTTCCCGCTGGAAGTAAATCAAATCCAGTGGCTCAGGAGAGCGACCCAGTTGGGTCAGCAGGGCATGAACCTGACCACGGTGATGGGTCTGATGATTGAAGAAGTGGAACAGCGCCGCACCAAGGGGCTGCTGCATAACCAGTGGTTTGCGGACCGTGCGATAAATGATTGTGCGTAAAAGGTCTTTTTCCTGCATCTGGTCAACAACAGAACAAATGCGGTTATCAAGCAAAATGCGTTTTTCTTTTAAAGTGGCAAAATCGCCGGTCAGTTGCTCATCAATACTGTCAATCGGGTCCCCCTGTCCGGTAAAGCGATAAAGCCAGACTTTATCCGCCACAAACTGATGGTCCATAGTGCCGTGGAGGGAGTTGAAGTAAACACCAAGGTCGCGGTGGTATTCATCCGCCGTGATTTCCTCGCATTCCTTAAGCAATAAATTGTTCGCCCACTGGTTATAGGCGGCGTACATAACAAATGCAGCTTTCATTTGAGGTTCCTCTTGCGTGTGTCGTGAAACAACAATGCCCGCCTTTGGAACACTGCAAATTGACCCATCTCAAACAAAAGCTGCTCTAAGGAGAGACGTGACGTCGCAACTCAATCTGCACACCTGTTATGCAAATGCAGGAAGCCGTTGGAACTGCAAAACTTTTCACGATATAGGTGTTTTGCCCATGCGCCTTATACTTAAGTTGCCTTCCCCTTACATTTCAAGGAGGGGCCGCAACGCTCTGAAGAGGCAGGATGAAGCAGCCTGCACCAGGAGCACAATGTAGGTCAGGGGTACTGCAACGCCGTGATTTTCTGCAATTTTTCTGCAAGACAACGTGGGAATACGGATATATCCACTTGCGTTTTAAGGGAAAGATTAAGTATATCTCGCCCCAACCCTCTGGTGCACGTAAATCCACTGGGGGATAAGGTTCATTAAAAGAGCTGCCCATTGGAAGCTCATGACAAACTGCAGGTAATAACGATGGCGATTGAACGCACGTTTTCCATGATCAAGCCGGACGCAACCAAGCGCAACCTGACCGGTGCAATCACCGCCAAGCTCGAAGAAGCTGGCCTCCGTGTTGTTGCATCCAAGCGCGTTTGGATGTCCCTGCGTGAAGCAGAAGGTTTTTACGCTGTTCACAAAGAGCGTCCTTTCTTTGGCGAACTGACAGAATTCATGTCTTCCGGCCCAACCATCGTTCAGGTTCTGGAAGGTGAAAACGCAATCGCGAAAAACCGCGAAGTCATGGGCGCAACCAACCCGGCAGACGCTGCTGAAGGCACCATCCGTAAGGAATTCGCTCTGTCCATCGGCGAAAACTCCGTACACGGTTCTGACGCTCCTGAAACAGCGGCTGAAGAAATCGCTTACTGGTTCTCCGGCACCGAAATCGTAGGCTAATCCACTTAGCCTCACCTGTGCAATTCGTTCGGCACTGAATGTCGGCCTTGTGCATGTGTACTATTAAAAGCCAGATCCGGATCGCGGGTCTGGCTTTTTTGTTGTAAGCAAAATAAACCTCCACCTCCGGTGGAGGACTGGAAGAGTTCTACATTCTGAGTAAGAGACCTCCCTGCCTGGGCCATTGGCGTGGCCTTTCATTGTATGAGCAGGGAGGTTTTTTATGGATACTG
>CANMBS010000013.1 GCA_947496145.1 uncultured Pseudovibrio sp. | reverse complement strand
TAAGCGCTAAGAAAACCACTTTTAGTGGTTCAAGCGAAGCGTTTCAAACCTCCACCTATGGTGGAGGTCTTTGACTTGCCTCCTGCCTTTTCACAGGCCCAGAAGGCCCGCTGTTTCAGGAGGCCTTCCATTAAAAACACCCAGAAGTTGAAGAGCGGAAACGCGGTGCATGGCGCAGAGCTGTCTGATCTTGGTCAGTCACCCGGAAATCCTTTCACTTCCGGGAAAAAACAGAGTTGTCTTCTGTCGCAAAATGTCATCGGTTCAGGGCTGGGCGCAAGTTTTTGCCATATATTAGCCATAGATGATGCAGGCCCTGCTTTGTTTCGAAAATTTCTTTGACCTTTGAGTAATCGGTGCCACAAAAACTGACAGGGATTTAGCACAAGTCTTTGCAGCGGCTGTTACCATCGGTTAAGCATGGCCCTCCTTCACTCACAGGTAGGTTGTTGGTTACGTGAAAGGGCGTAATATATGAGGCTTCCGGAGTAGCGCATCGGGAGAAATTCGATGCAAATCGAGACCGTTGAAACAAGCAGTCCGACGCCAATCTGTCTGACGAAGACCTTCGAGGCATCCATTCGCGCCTTCAATGACAATGGCGTGGAGACCACCTCACTAACCCAGATCAGTAAGGCAACTGGTATCCCCTCAGAACGATTGGCAAGAGCCTTTCATGATACTGAGAATTTATTCTCCAGCGTAGTGAAGTGGTATCTTGTCAGGTACGAACACCTGATACTTTCCAGTTTTGTTTTACACTCAAATCCAATCGAGGCAATCCGTTTCGCCCTTTATGAGTGCGTGGAACTGTTTTGCGAAGATGATTGCCCCCATGGCAGCCTGCTTTCTGTTGAGTTGATGAAGATTTCCGACAGGAACGGAGTGATCGCGCAGGAGATGACGCGCCTCAAAGAACATGCACAGGCGCGTATATTCCAAAAACTGGACAGCTGTAAGCAACGCTTTTCTGCAAACTTTGACCCTGACGAACTCTCAGGCTTCTACACAGATGTGATGGTGATCCTCGTCAAGCAGGCTTGTGAAGGGGTTAGCCGCAATCATCTTTATGATCTGGCAGATGCCAGCCTTGAAAAACTGGAGAGTGATCCTGTCCTGAATTAAGGCGGCCCGCAATAAACAGCTTTCAGCAGGTCTGCAGTGAGCGAATTGCGTACCTATCAAATGAAATATGCATGCATTTAATAAGATCTTTCAGCTAAGCTATAAAGGAAGCAGCAGCATCTTATAGTAAGTGGCCAGGACGACAGTTTAAAGGTGAGGCTTTGTAAGGTTACCTTAAATTGCTCCGGTCTTTTCTATCCTGCTTTAATTGTAAATTATCTATATATAATAAGCGTTTGTGCTTTGCGATGGGTCGCGTATGATACAACTGTTTTAAAAGGAAAGCGAAGAAAAGTGGCAACACCAGCTCCAGATATTGAGGCCATGTTAGAAGCTTCAGTCAAAACCTTCTGGAAACGCGGTTATGAAGCTACGTCTTTTGATGACATTGTTACGGCTATGGGCGTTTCCCGGGAGTTTGTAGAAGATACCTTCTCCAGTAAGGAAGACCTTTATGTTGCAGCAACACGGTGGTACATCCGGAACTATGGTCGCCGCCTTCTTTCCGGCTTTGCGCTGCATTCCAATTGTTGTGATGCAATCCGCGTTGCACTTTACGAAAGTGTTGATGTGCTGTGCGAAAAGGATGCGCCGGGTGGATGCTTGCTTTCCTCCGGTCTTCTGGAAACCTCCAATCAGGATGCCATTTTAGCAAAGGAAATTGAAGAGCTGCACGCAACAATCGTCACAGCAATCTCTCGAAAACTGTTCAACTGTCGTGAGTGCCTCAAAGAAGGCACAGATATCGAAACGGTCGCCCGTTTTTATGCAGCTGTTCTGGAGGGTGTCGCCAGCCAAAGCGGCAATGGCGCTTCTAAGGAGCAGCTTTACCGCGTGGTGGACCTGAGCATGAAAGTTCTCGATTCCTACAGGATCAGCTAGTGCGTATCTCTGAAAAGTGGACACCGGTTTTCAGATAAATATACGCGAAAACAAAAGCTAAAGCAGATCAAGCGTTTCAGCTTAAACGCGAACTGCTTTAGTGCGGCCTTGCGATGAAAAATGATAATAAACTTCTGGTCTTAACATGCACGATAAATGCATGCCTTTGACCTTTCAAACCTTTACACTTGATGAATGTGAATGACGCACTCAATGACAGATCGTTGCCCTGTTGTTTCCTATGTAACCAGAACTGAATTGAGGCCGGAGGTGCACGCCATATACTCCCATCATGACAGCGCGTGATAGCATACCAGATGATCCACCTGAAAAGGTCGAAGAGATCTTCGATAAATGTGTAAGGGTGTTCCTGTTAAAGGGGTATAAGTCCTGCACAATGGATGATATTGCGCAGGCAGCCGGATGCGAGCCAGACTGGCTGAAAGAGCGCTATCCGACCAAGTCCGAGCTGACTGCCGCAGCACTTCGCTGGTACTACATCAAGTACAGCAGTAACATACGCTCAGAACTGGCAATACATCAGGATATCTATGCGGCGATGGAAGCAACCCTGTTTGCCTTCATCGACATTTGCTTTGATCAGCTGGAGACGGGAAGAGGGCTTTTCGTTCGCACGTTCATCGACATTTCCAATGTGGACGACACGGTCCTGCAAGCCTATCAGGAACTTCAGGACGGGTGGGAAGCTCAGATCCTGGAAAAATTCAGTCTGTGCAGATCTGAGCTGAAAAACCCGGAGGATGCGGAAATACTTGCCTGTTACGTCATAACCGTGATTGAGGGCCTGTATGAACTGGTCAAGCTTGGGAAATCCCGTGAGGTGATGTACAAAGTCGCGATCCTCAGCCTCAATGTGATCGAGACAAAACTAAAATACGGTCAGCCAGACCGGCATTCAGGGTAGCCCGGTGAACGAAGGAGGACGCTCAATCATTGCCTTGTACGGCCCGTCTTTCCAAAACATGAAAGAAACAAGGCGGAACACCCCTTGTAGATTCTCCTCTCATTTCCCATAGGCTGAACTCATCGTTGCCGGGGGGATTGCAGTCCCTATAGTGGTATCATGTCATCTCTCGATCCCATACATGGCGGTGAACTTTCACCTGAACTGGAGACCGCGCTGGATTCCTGTGTGAAAGTGTTTATGCTGCAAGGCTTTGAACATGCCACTCTGGAAGACCTTGCCAACGCCAGCGGTACGTCAAAAGACTTCCTTGAGGAGCATTTCGCCACCAAGGAGCAGTTCTGTGCAGCGGCACTGCGCTGGTACTTCACCAAATTCTACCGGCAGCTCAGATCGGTGCTGGCACTGCATTCAGAGCTTTACCCCGCAGTTGAAGCTGTCCTCTACGAGTTCATAGAGCTGTCCCGTGAACAATACACCGCCGGAACAGCGCTGCGCTTCCACACCCTTATGGATATTGTGGAGCTGGATGAAGAGCTTTCCGCAGAGTTGCGCGCATTGAAAGTGGAGGGCATGGATCACTTCACCTCCAAGTTCACCCAGTGCAAGGGCGAGCTTCACGATCACGAAGAGGCTCTGGCACTGGCCCAGTACTATGCAACCGTATTTGAGGGCCTTTCTGTAATGGTGCAGCATGGTATGTCTCACAACGATCTGTACAAGATGGCAAGCCTCAGTCTGGAAGTTCTGTCCAATCACCTGCGTAAGGCAAACTGAGAGTGTGCTGGTGCAGACTGGCTAGATGAGAAAGGGTGCGCCCGTGGCCAGCAAACGTAATCCCTATCAATCTATTTTAGACAGTGCTTTAAAGCTCTTCCTCAAAAACGGCTACACCAGCACGTCCCTTGCGCAGATCAGTGAGGACTGCCAGACCCCCGTGGCGAAGCTGGAACATGTCTTTAAAGACAAAGCCCAGATTGCACTTGCCCTGTGGGATCAGGCCGTCGCTGGCTGGACAAGAGAAACACGCAACACACCGCAAGGTCCAAGTGCAGAGGATGCCATCAAAGCCTCCGTCAACGGTCTGCTGCGCTGGGGAAGTGCCAACCCCGATCTCTACCGCCTTTTTGAGGAGCTGAAGGTTAAGGCGCAAAATGAAAAGGACTTTGAACCTATCAAGCAGCAAATGGAACAGGTCCACCTTCAGGGAGAGGCTCTTTACGCAACATGGCAGGTGCTGGGAGCGGTAAAGCCGATCCCATGGTCCGTCGCCTCTGCTCTTATTGTCGGGCCAGCCTACACGCTCTTAAGCACAGAACGTGTTGTCAGAGAGAAGGACAGGGAGTTTCTGGTGCAAATGGCATGGGAGGCAGTCAAAAAGTAAAATCTGCTCGCCCTCACTGAAGTGCATTCTCTTTGATATTATTTACGCTTGAGAACATATAGTGAACACGCAAGCTTTCCACCCGTCAAACTATAAAAACACTTCACCTCAATCCACGAGTGCCGGGCTGCTATCAAGAATTCGTCAATTCTCAGGTTTTTTGTGACTGCTATTCTTGACAAGCTGGCCGGGAACCGTGATTGCTGAACAGTGAAACAACCATAAAAGCCAAAGCTATCCTCTTCCGGCCTGATAAGCACACGCAGGTAAGGGGGACAATCTGCCAGATATTGAGTGCGCCAATCATGACTAAGCCAGAAAAGCCACAAAGGTTTGCCTCCGCCTGTCCTCACGACTGTCCGTCCACATGTGCGGTAGAAGTTGAAGTACGCGAAGACGGGCGTATCGGTCGTATCCACGGCGCACGCGATAATGATTATACCGCTGGCGTGATCTGCGCCAAAGTCGCCCGCTATGCAGAACGCCTGCATCACCCGGAAAGACTAACCACACCATTACGGCGCACAGGCCCCAAAGGCTCAGGTCAGTTTGAACCGGTCAGCTGGGAAGACGCTCTTCAGGAAATCTCTGAAAAGTTCCTCAAGGCAGAAAAAAAGCACGGCCCTCAAACGGTCTGGCCTTATTTCTTTGCTGGCACCATGGGCCTTGTGCAGCGCGACAGCATCAACCGCCTGCGTAATGCCAAAAGCTATTCCGGCATGTATCAGAGTTTCTGCACCAATATGGCATGGTCAGGTTACATTGCAGGCACAGGCAAGCTCGCTGGGCCGGACCCGCGTGAAATGGCACTGGCTGATGTGGTCGTGATCTGGGGCACCAACCCGGTGGCAACGCAGGTCAACGTTATGACCCATGCCATCAAGGCGCGTAAAACCCGCAAGGCAAAGATCGTCACCATTGATGTCTATAAGACCGAGACCATGAAACAGGCAGATATCGGCCTCGTTCTGAAGCCGGGATCAGATGCAGCACTTGCTTGCGCCGTCATGCACGTTATGTTCCGCGATGGGTATGCAGACCGTGCCTACATGGAAAAATACGCTGATGCCCCGGCTGAGCTGGAAGAGCATCTGAAAACCCGCAGTCCTGAATGGGCAAGCCAGATCACGGGCCTTTCCATTGAGCAGATTGAAGAGTTTGCGAAACTGGTTGGTGAAACGAAGAAAACCTTCTTCCGCCTTGGCTATGGCTTTACGCGCCAGCGCAATGGTGTGGTCTCCATGCATGCAGCCAGTTCTATTGCAGTTGTCGGTGGTCACTACCAGTACGAAGGCGGCGGTGCGTTCCACAACAACGGGGCGATCTTCGGTCTTAACATGGCAATGATCGAAGCCCACTCGTTGCATGACAGCGCCATCCGCAAACTGGACATGTCTCAGGTCGGTCGTATCCTGACCGGCGACCAGACTGCCCTTATGGACGGTCCTCCGGTCACCGCCATGCTGATCCAGAACACCAATCCCGTTTCTGTTGCTCCTGAGCAGACGCTTGTAAAGCAAGGGTTCGCCCGTGAAGACCTCTTCACTGTTGTGCATGAGCAATTCATGACAGAAACCGCCATGATGGCCGACATCGTGCTGCCGGCAACCCAGTTTCTGGAACATGATGACATCTACAAAGGCGGCGGACACCAGAACATCCTGTTTGGCCCGAAGCTTGTCGAAGCTCCGGGAGAAGCAAAGCCGAACCTTTATGTGATTAATGAGCTGATCAAACGCCTGGGCGGTGAAGAGCACGAAGCGCACCAGATGAGCGCCCGCGACCACATCGACTGGATGCTTGTTAACTCCAAATATCCGGGGGGACTGCAAGAGCTGGAAGAAAACCGCTGGCTCGACTGCCAGCCGGAGTTTGAAGAAGCCCACTACCTCAATGGTTTTGGTTATGAAGATGGCAAGTTCCGCTTCAAACCGGACTGGCCCACAGTACCAGCACCAAACAACGGTCCCATGGGACCATGGCAGTCCATGCCAGCGCTGCCCGATCATTGGGATGTCAACGAACTGCCAACACAGGACCATCCATTCCGGCTGGTCACGTCTCCGGCGCGTTCGTTCCTCAATTCGTCGTTCAATGAGACACCAAGTTCATTAAAAAAGGAAAATCGGCCAACCGCCATACTCCATGAAGCAGATGCAACTGCGCTGGGCATTGAGGAAGGTGACAGGATTATCCTTTCCAACCATCGCGGAGAAGTCTGCCTGTACGCTACCGTTGGCGAGCGCCCGCAACAGGGAACCATCGTCGCAGAAGGCATCTGGCCCAATGCCGCCCACGAAAACGGGCAGGGCATCAACACCCTCACCAGCGCCGATCAGGTCGCCCCCTTCGGCGGAGCCGCGTTTCATGACATCCGCGTGGCTCTGCGAAAAGCCTGATTGGTAACAGCGATCAGACTGCTCAAACTAAAGTTTTTAAAAAGGGTGAGTGCTTGCGAAGCGCTTGCTCTTTTGTCTAAGTATAGTGGTTGCTTTGGTAGTGATGTTACAAAATGTTTGATAGTAAAATCAATTTATTTCAATTGCATCTGTAGCTATATTTTGCATATTAATTGAATTTACGTTATTATGATTTGAATTGTTAATATCTTACTGTGCTATATTTATTATATAGCTGAATTTTTAATTGTTGACCATGTGGGTTTCGTTTGAATTCTTCAATTTATCATGTTGATGTGGGTTTATTATTTATTTTGGTGTGATGTGATTGAGGCTGGCGTCATTGATTGCATGTGGGTTGGTAAGTAAGTTGCCATCAGTTCCATTCAATCAGGTTTCTGCAATATGAAGCCGTAACTGATTGGAGTTTTAAAATGCGTAATGTACTTTTTAATTCGGTACTGATTTCAAGCTTAATCGCCAGCTCTGCTGCTTTAGCTGGAGCCGGTGCTAACATACATGCCTGTGTGAATATGAAGCATTCTCCTGCATCGCCGATCAAATTCTATTTCCAAACAGGAGACAGAAGAGATCGTTGTATGAACAACATAGGCAAAGGCGCGTCTTTAACCGTCACTAAATCCGGGGTCTCTTGCGTCAACGTTGGTTATGTGGAGAGCAAGAGCTCAGGCTTTGATTGTGCATTTGATGAATCCATCTGGAATTTGGGTTACTATACAAATGGTGCTGTCTTTTCAGGAGGGATTGGGGCTCGCATATCTCAATCGTACCTGAAGCACAACCACATCAAGCTATTTGACGGTGTCGAAAATACATATGTTTGTGATGTGCCCGGTTTATGCGGCTCCAGGTCGGCGACTTGGGGGGGAGGAACAACCGGTCACCTTTACATTATTTTCCAACCCCAGCCTCGCTAATGAGCAGGTTTCAGATTGCTCTCAAGCCCGCGAACAGTGCTCAACACTTGGCCATTTGTATGCTTTCATCTTCAACGCATAAAAAGCGTAAACCGTGCAAACCAACGCAAACTTCCGTGCAAAACCCCAAAGGGCCACAGAGTGAGTTCTCTGCAGCCCGATAAAATACATTAAAAAAACACTCTATCTAACTAATAAATAAAAGTTTCTTTCGATGGAGTAGAGCCTTCAATCTTCACGCGAAAACCCTCAGTCTTAGCTTTCCCGCTGGCTACCGCTTCAAGGGCCTTCGGATAGATCTGATGTTCCACTGCCAGCACCCGCGCAGCCAGATCCTCCGGGTTATCCCCGTCCAGAACGGGGACAACACCTTGTGAGATGATCGGTCCGACATCCATTTCTGCGGTAACAAAGTGAACGGTGGCCCCGTGAATACGCACGCCTTCTTTAAGCGCGCGCTCATGGGTATGCAGGCCGGGAAAGCTTGGTAACAGAGCAGGGTGAATGTTAATCATCCGGCCCTGCCACTGGTTGACGAACCACGGTGTCAGCAGGCGTAAAA
Source organism: uncultured Pseudovibrio sp. (assembly GCA_947496145.1). Taxonomy (GTDB): domain Bacteria; phylum Pseudomonadota; class Alphaproteobacteria; order Rhizobiales; family Stappiaceae; genus Pseudovibrio. Next base: position 109,626 of record CANMBS010000013.1, on the reverse strand, counting down.
AACCTGCCAGAACAAGCAGATCCACATTGTGTTCTGTAAGCTTTGCATGCAAGTCCTGCTCAAAGGCCTCTCTGTCCTTGCCGTAAAGCCTGTGGTCCAGTGCAAAAGTGGCAAAGCCTTCTGCGGCTGCGCGCTCCAGTCCTTGTGCGTCCGGGCGGTTAGAGCCAACCACAACAATTTCAGCCGGATAGTCAGGCGCTTTTGCTGCCTCAATCAGAGACAGCATGTTGGAGCCGCGTCCTGAAATCAGAACTCCAACTCGTTTTTTGGGCTGAGTGCTCATTTTGCAAAGCCCAGAGAACCGTCAAACACGACCTGTTCACGATCATCCTGAGCAGCCTCCAGCGCACCCAGAGTGATAACGGTTTCACCTTCACGCTCAAGCACCTGACGGACCGCATCAACTTTATCTGCTGCAACAGCAACCACCATGCCAACACCACAGTTGAACGTGCGCAGCATCTCAAACTGTTCAATGCCACCTGCCTGCGCCAGCCAGCCAAACACGCCTGGACAAGAAACAGCATCTAAATCAATGCGTGCGCTGATACCCTCAGGCAGTACGCGAGGCAGATTTTCAGGAAGACCACCGCCTGTAATGTGTGCCAGTGCTTTGATGCCGCCAGTTTCTTTAATGGCAGCCAGCAAAGGCTTTACATAAATGCGGGTCGGCTCCATCAGAGCTTCACCAAGGGTTTTATTGGTGTCAAACGGCGCTTTATCAGACCATCTCAGGCCATTCAGCTCCATGATCTTACGCACCAGCGAAAAGCCATTGGAGTGTACGCCGGAAGAGGCAAGACCCAGCAAAATGTCTCCCTCGCCAACGTCTTTAGAAGGCAGCAGCTCGCCGCGCTCAGCAGCGCCAACCGCAAAACCTGCCAGATCATAATCGCCCGCTGCATACATGCCGGGCATTTCAGCAGTTTCACCGCCAATCAGCGCCGCCCCTGAGATTTTGCAGCCCTCAGCAATACCGGCAACCACATCGCTTGCCATATCCACGTCCAGCGCACCGGTTGCAAAATAATCAAGGAAGAACAGTGGCTCCGCGCCCTGCACGATAAGGTCGTTCACACACATGGCAACCAGATCAATGCCCACGCCAGCATGCACGTTGGTATCGATTGCAATCTTCAGTTTGGTACCCACGCCATCATTGGCAGCCACCAGAATCGGGTCTTTAAAGCCAGCCCCCTTCAGATCGAACAGGCCACCAAAGCCGCCAATGTCACTGTCAGCACCCGGACGGCGTGTCGCCTTGACCATCGGCTTGATCCGGTTGACCAGCTCGTTGCCCGCGTCAATATCCACCCCCGCTTGTGAATAGGTGAGGCCGTTGGTGCCTGTCTGGTTCTGGCTCATGGAGACTGCTCCGATTCAATATGAGTCTGGCGGTTGAACCGCCTCTGTATTTGGCGGCATAAAACCAAAAATGCAGCGAATTGCAAGGCCGAAAACCGTAGGAATGCGTATGCTATTGCCAGAAAATCGTCTCACCTGTGCAGAACCAGCTAAGTTCATGGGAATAAAAAGAACTTTGAAAATCCCTTCGCTGCGGGGAAAGATTTTCACTTATCCCCGCACCCCAAAAATCACGAGGGCGAAAAGCAAGTGTAGCGTCCTCTGGCAAACCCAATGCCACGACTTGACGATTGAGCAGGAAACTAACTACAACCATCTGAAGAGCTGAATATGTTTATCCCCGCAGAGCCTATCAGATGGAGCGGGTTGAAAAGCAAAGTGTATTTCTCCATCTGGAGCTGAGTTTATGAGTACAAACAAACAGTTATTCTTCTGGTTACTGTCATTTGCAGCCTTCATCCTGTTCCTGATGGTGTTTCAGGGTATCCTCCTGCCCTTCGTTGCAGGCATGGCTCTGGCCTATCTGTTAGACCCGGTTGCAGACTATCTGGAGGAGCGCGGTCTCGGCAGAACATGGGCAACAGTTACGATCCTCTTGTTATTCCTTGTTGTTTTTATCATTTTCCTGCTCGTTCTGGTTCCTGTTCTGGGTCGCCAGCTCATCTCGTTTTTAAACTATCTCCCTGAATTAGCAGGACATTTAGAAACGCTGCTGCGTGATAACTTTGGGGCGCAGTTAAACAAACTCACCGCTCTTTCTGGCCAGCCCACGGAAATCGACTGGGGCGCTTTTGCCGGACAGGCCGCAAATTTCGTCGGTGGACTGCTTTCCTCCATCTGGAGCGGAGGGCAAGCTCTTATATCTATCATAGGCTTAGCGGTAGTTACGCCCGTCGTTGCCTTCTATCTGCTGCTCGATTGGGACCACATGATTGAGCGCATCGACAGCTGGTTACCGCGAGACTATCAACACACCATCCGTTCTCTGGCGACAGAAATGAACGGCGTCGTCGCTGGCTTCGTGCGCGGGCAAGTGATGATGTGTTTGATTTTAGGAAGCTTTTACGCCATCTGCTTGTTGCTGATCGGCCTCAAGTTCGGCCTGCTGATCGGCCTGACAGCCGGTCTGATCAGCTTTATCCCCTATGTAGGTGCCATCGTCGGCTTCGGCCTGTCCATCGGTGTCGCCCTCGTTCAGTTCTGGCCCGATTTCTTCATGATCGGTGCAGTCCTCGCGATCTTCGTACTGGGACAATTTTTAGAGGGAAATGTATTACAGCCCAAACTTTTAGGTGGAAGTGTCGGCCTTCACCCCGTCTGGTTGATGTTTGCATTGTTCGCTTTTGGTTCCCTGATGGGATTTGTGGGGATGTTGATAGCAATTCCGGCCGCAGCAGTGGTTGGGGTACTAGCAAGATTTGTTTTAAGGCAATATCTTGCTAGTTCACTATATGCAGGTCACTACAAAAATACCAATAAGACGGAAGGACTGGAATGACAGGATCGACAGGGCCACAACAATTGCCTTTGGTCTTGCCCCATGAGGAGGCATTGGGGGTTGATGATTATCTGGTTTCTACGTCAAATCAGGCTGCATTCAATCTGATAACCAATTGGCCGGAATGGCCTTCTCCAATCGTCACGTTGCAAGGGCCAGTAGGTTCCGGCAAAACACATCTGATCAACGCATGGCAGGAGCTGAGCGGTGCGCAGATTGTGGGTGGTGACGAACTGGAATATCTGGACCTGACAGCACTGGCAGAGGCGGGACCCGTTGCAGTGGAAGATCTGCACGCCGGGTTTGATGAGGCATCTCTGTTCCATCTGTTCAATGCGGTGAAGCTGACAGGTGGCAATATGCTGATGACCACTCGCGAATGGCCCCACACATTTGCGCTACAAACCAAGGACTTAGCCTCACGTTTCAGGTCCGCAGCACCAGTCCAGCTGGAAGAGCCGGATGATATGCTGCTAAAAATGGTCATGACCAAACATTTTGCAGATCGTCAGGTAACTGTTGACTCTACGGTGATAGACTATCTGGTAGTTCGCATTGAGCGCTCTTTGGATGCAGCACGTAATGTCGTGGATGAACTGGACAAACACGCCCTTGCAACAGGACGCAAAATCTCACGTGTAATGGCGGCAAAATTACTGGAGAACCTTGCAGAATAAGCAGTGGTCTTTATTTCACCGTCAAAAATGTGTGGTCTAAATGACGAGAATCATACAATTGCGAGCGTAAGCGCCAGATAATCTTAACTGAAGGTGAGCCCGAAAGGGTAAGCTGGTTCACGCGCTTTGGAGGTCTACGAAAAATGAATGAGTTTACGGAAATGAACGCTTTGGATGACGAGAGCACTCCTGCTGCAGATCTTGATGTGCAAGCAGGGCTGGCTCTTATGCAAAAGCCTGAGCGCTTTGTAAACCGTGAGCTCTCATGGCTGCAATTTAATCGGCGCGTTCTCGAAGAATCCATGAACCCAAGCCACCCATTGCTGGAGCGGCTTCGGTTCTTGTCTATTTCTGCCAACAACCTTGATGAGTTCTTCATGGTGCGTGTGGCCGGGCTTCGTGGACAGCAACGTGCTGATGTCACTACTATTTCCGACGATGGCCTGACACCGTCAGAACAGCTTGAAAAGATCTCTGTTGAAGTAAGCAGGCTCCAGAGCGAGCAACAGGCCCGTTTCCGTCAGCTTCGTTCTGAACTGGCAGATGAAGGTATCTTCATCGTCGAAGCGCAAAACATGAGTCAGGCTGAAACAGACTGGCTGGAAGAGTATTTCCTCCAGCATATTTTTCCGGTTCTGACACCACTGGCTATTGACCCTGCACATCCGTTCCCGTTCATTCCTAATCTGGGCTTTTCGCTGATCCTCGATCTGCGCCCGGTAGATGGCGGTGCAGGCATGACAGCTTTGCTGCGTATGCCAAGCCAGATCGGTCGTTTTGTGGTGCTACCAACCCCACGCGATGCAGGTCCAAAAGCAACTCGTTTCATTCCAATAGAGACGATTATCTCGCTGTTTATTGGTAAGCTCTTCCCGGGATATGAAGTTTGCGGTAAAGGCGCGTTCCGTGTGCTGCGTGACTCAGACTTGGAAATTGAAGAAGAAGCAGAAGACCTTGTGCGCGTTTTTGAAACCGCACTAAAACGCCGTCGTCGCGGCTCTGTAATTCGTCTTGAAATTGAAGAAAGCACCCCGGAAAGTCTGCGGGCATTTGTTGCGAACGAACTTGAGGTGACTGAAGAAGAAACCTTCCTTGCCAACGGCCTGCTGGCGCTCAATGACTTGTCTCAGGCCGTCAATGTAAAACGGGACGATCTCAAATTCCCACCTTATAGTCCGCGCTATCCAGAACGCATCCGAGAGCATGGTGGGGATGCATTTGCTGCGATCCAGCAAAAAGATATTTTGATTCATCACCCTTACGAGAGTTTTGATGTGGTAGTCCAGTTCCTGCGGCAAGCTGCGCAGGACCCGGATGTGGTCGCGATTAAGCAAACGTTGTACCGGACCTCCAATAATTCACCAATCGTAAAAGCACTTGCAGAAGCGGCGGAAGCAGGCAAGTCCGTGACAGCTCTGGTGGAGCTAAAGGCCCGCTTTGACGAAGAGGCCAACATCCGTTGGGCCAGAGATCTGGAACGTGCAGGTGTACAGGTTGTCTTCGGGTTCCTTGAGCTGAAGACCCATGCGAAAGTTTCCATGGTTGTGCGCAGAGAGCAGGGTGGCTTGCGCACCTATTGTCATTTTGGCACAGGTAACTACCACCCAATTACAGCGCGCATTTACACAGATCTGTCTTACTTCACAGCTGAGCCTGCAATGGCGCGTGATGCGGCTAAGGTGTTCAATTACATCACAGGTTATGCAGAGCCGGGTGAGCTTGAGCGGCTTGCAGTCTCTCCAAAAAGCTTGCGCAAGCGTATTATCCAGCACACTGAAGAAGAAATTGCCCACACAAAAGCAGGGCGTCCCGGTCAAATCTGGATGAAAATGAACTCACTTGTGGATCCGGGTGTCATTGATGCACTTTACCGGGCAAGTCAGGCCGGTGTTCAGGTTGACCTTGTTGTGCGCGGAATTTGTTGTCTGCGCGCGGGCGTGCCCGGCCTTTCAGACAACATTCGTGCAAAATCAATTGTGGGAAGGTTTCTGGAGCATAGCCGTATCTTTTGCTTTGGTAATGGTCATGGGTTGCCCTCTGATGAAGCCCATGTCTATATCTCCTCAGCGGATATGATGCCGCGCAATCTGGATCGTCGTGTTGAGACGCTTGTGCCTGTTAAGACGCCAACAGTTCATAAGCAAATTCTCGATCAGATCATGGTTGCGAACCTAGAAGATAACCAACAAAGCTGGCGCCTGCTACCAGACGGTAATCATGAACGTATTGTTGCTGAGCTTGATGAAGATCCGTTCAATGCACACAAATTCTTTATGACAAACCCATCTCTGTCTGGTCGTGGTAGCTCGCTGCAGGGTGATAGCCCTAAGCTTTTTGTAGAGCGATCAAATAGTGACAGATATCTCGACGAATGATGATGAGCCGCGAGGCCGATTTACACAGCCGGGACCAATTGCAATCATTGATATTGGTTCCAACTCTGTTCGTCTTGTAATTTATGAAAGACTGGCGCGAAATCCGACAGCGCTGTTCAACGAAAAAGTGCTGGCGGGCCTTGGGCGCGGTGTTGGTGCAACAGGCCGTCTTGCAGAAGAAAGCGTTGCCACTGCACTGCGTGCGCTGGTGCGTTTTCGCCGTGTTTGTGATCACGTAGGCGTGGTTGACCTGCATATTTTAGCAACAGCCGCAGCGCGCGAAGCTGAAAATGGCCCTGATTTCATTGCAAAAGTTGAAGAAATCTGCCGAACCGAGGTGCAAATCCTTTCTGGACGCGATGAGGCTTACTATTCCGCCATGGGCGTTTTCTCAGGCTTTTGGCGTGCAGATGGTCTCGTCGGGGACTTAGGCGGAGGATCGCTGGAGCTTGTTGACATCAGCGCCCACGGAATAGGAGATGGACGCACGTTTCCGCTTGGCGGTATTCGCTTGCAGGAGGCTTCTGAAAAAGATCTGGCACTGGCAAACGAAATTGCCCGCGAAGAGCTGGATAAAGCCGACTGGCTCGGAAAAGCCAAGGACAGAAATTTTTACGCAATCGGTGGAACCTGGCGTTCTCTTGGACGTTTGCATCTATATCAGCAAGGCTATCCGCTGCATGTAATGCATGATTACACCGTACCTGCAGAAGTCATGATCGAGTTCTGCGAGCAGCTGATGCGTGAGGACCTGAGCAACGAGCCGAGCATTCAGGTTATCTCTAAAGCGCGGCGGGCACTTTTGCCGTATGGGGCGACCGTCATGCGGCAGGCTCTGCTGCATTGTCAGGCCGATCAGGTGGTCTTTTCTGCGCTGGGTGTGCGCGAGGGTTACCTGTACGATCAGCTGGATGAGGAGGGCAAAAAGCAAGACCCGCTCATAGCGGCTGCGCATGAACTTGGTGTATTGCGGGCAAGAGATCCTTCTTACTCTGCTGAAGTTGTTGAATGGAGTGAGCAAGCTCTGCGCGTTGCCGGAGTGGATGAAAGTGAAGGCGAACGCCGCCTGCGCCTCGCAGCTTGCCAGCTCACCGATATCGGCTGGCGTGCACACCCGGATTATCGGGGACAACAATCACTTAATGTGATTTCTAACGGCGGTTTCGTAGGTATTGACCATGCGGGCAGGGCATATCTGGCGCTCACGGTTTTTTATCGTTATGAAGGTTTGATGGATGAAGCGCTTTCGCCGGCGATACGTAGTTTAAGTAATCCGCGCCTCATGAAGCTCGCTCGTATTCTGGGGGCCACCTTACGTGTTGCTGCTTTACTCAGCGCGTCCATGAATGGCGTTCTGCTTAAAACCAAGTTGTCACTGGTAAATGACAGGCTCGTTTTGGCATTACCGGCAGAGCTTGCTGACATGCAGGGAGATCGTTTGACCAAGCGGCTGAATCAACTCGGGCGAGTGATGGATTTACAAGCCGAAGTCAGGGTGCTCTAAGCTCGAAAACGGATCAGCGACCAAAAGAAAACCCCGACATCATGTGCCGGGGTTTTTCTTATTTATCAACCATATAGAGCAAAAACTGGAATCTTATTCTAAAGTCAGGCTTTTGCCTTTTCTCCCTTGCTCCCACCCCTGCGGCGAGAGGAGTTTGAAACGCGCTCCACTGGTTCACCCTGTTCTACAAGCACAACCTGACGTCCGTTAAATGCAAGCCCGACTTCACCACGCTTTAATCGCAGAGCGTCCTCACCAAACAATTCTCGCCGCCAGCCGGAAAGAGCTTGCACATCTGCTTCATCCTGAGAGGCAATCTTGTCCAGATCATCCACAGTTGCAATCACTTTCGGAGCAACCCCAAAGCTCTCGCTTTTCATCTTCAAAAGCACTTTGAGAAGGTCCACAGCTGCGGAGGCACCGTCTGGAGACGGGCGTCCCTTTGGAATTTCTGGTAGGTCTGCCTCCGGGATATCCATTGCACGTCTTACTGCGTTTAGGATTTCATCAGCGTGCCGGGAGCGCTCAAAACCGCGCGGAATTGTTCGCAAATGGCCGAGGGCTTCAGAAGTGCGCGGCTTTTGTGTCGCAACTTCAAAGATCGCATCGTCTTTGATGACCCGGTTGCGGGGAATATCGCGTCTTTGAGCTTCTTTTTCGCGCCAGAACGCCAGCTCCTTCAGCACAGCCAGATCACGAGGTTTGCGAACCCGCAGTTTCATTCGCTGCCAGGCTTTTGCAGGATCACTACGATAGGTATCGACAGAAGACAGCGTTGCCATCTCGTCTTCAACCCAGTGACTGCGGCCCTTCTGCTCAAGTTGCTTCTTCAGGAACTGATAGACATCACGCAGATGCGTTACATCCGCCAGCGCATAAGCAAGCTGCTTGTTTGTCAGCGGGCGGCGAGACCAGTCAGTAAAGCGGGAAGATTTGTCTATCCGCTCTCCGGTCACCTTGGATACCAGTTGGTCGTAGGAGACAGAATCTCCAAAACCGCAGACCATCGCCGCTACCTGACTGTCAAACAGCGGGGAGGGTACGAAGCCTCCGAGATGGTAAATAATTTCAATATCCTGCCGAGCTGCATGGAACACCTTGACGATGTCTGCATTGCGCATCAAAGCAAAAAACGGTTCAAGATCCATATCTTCCGCGAGCGCATCCACCAGCACAGCGTGGTCTGGATTGGCGATCTGGATGACACAGAGTTTCGGCCAGAAAGTTGTTTCCCGTAAAAACTCAGTATCAACTGTTACGAAATCTGAATTTGCGAGCTTCTCGCAGGCTTGCGCAAGCTCTTCTGTGGTCGTGATCATCTTCATGGTGACAAAGTCTATAGCGCAAGCAAACAGCGTTGTCCCTATCTAAGTTTCTTGTTTTGGGGTCAAGTGGTTGTAATTACCGTTTTTTGCGTTGATTGCATCAAACCGTCGCAACCAGACTGCAGCGAATTCCACGTAGGTAAAGGAAACTCGGGAAATGTGCGCAAGAAACCGCGCCAATGTTGCAGTCTTACTTGACTTTGGTCCTCTGACATGTCTTTTCCAGCCGGATGACCTTTTGAATGGGTCAACCCGTTTTGAATGACATGATTCACAAGACTACCACTGAGGACGCTATGCATCGTTATCGAAGCCATACCTGCGGAGAACTGCGGGCAAACAATGTGGGTGAAACCACTCGCCTTTCTGGCTGGGTACACCGTGTACGCGATCACGGCGGCCTGCTGTTCATCGACTTGCGCGACCACTACGGAATTACGCAGTGTGTTGTCGACCCTGACTCCGCAGCCTTCAAAATGGCTGAGACCGTGCGCTCCGAATGGTGCATTCGCATCGACGGCGAAGTAAAAAAACGCTCTGATGACACCATCAACGAAAGCCTTGGTACCGGTGAAGTTGAAATCTTCATCCGTGACATGGAAGTTCTCGGCGACTCTCTGGAACTACCTCTGCCAGTATTCGGTGAACTGGAATACCCAGAAGATATTCGTTTGAAGTATCGCTTCCTTGACCTGCGCCGCGACACGTTGCATGCAAACCTGATGACTCGTACCAAGATCATCAACTCCATGCGCAAGCGCATGAACGATGCTGAGTTCAACGAGTTCCAGACACCAATTCTAACAGCCTCTTCCCCAGAAGGTGCTCGCGACTTCCTGGTGCCATCTCGTATTCACCCGGGCAAGTTCTACGCACTGCCACAGGCACCTCAGCAGTTCAAGCAGCTGCTTATGATGTCTGGCTTCGATAAATACTTCCAGATCGCACCCTGCTTCCGTGATGAAGACCCACGCGCAGACCGCCTGCCGGGCGAGTTCTACCAGCTCGACGTGGAAATGAGCTTCGTCACTCAGGAAGACGTGCTGACCACTATGGAACCTGTGATCCGTGGTGTGTTTGAAGAGTTCTCCGAAGGCAAACCTGTCACCAAAGAATTCCCACGCATTCCGTATGCAGAAGCGATCCGCAAGTACGGCTCCGACAAGCCTGACCTGCGTAACCCGATCGAAATGCAGGAAGTAACCGAACACTTTGCTGGCTCGGGTTTCAAAGTCTTCGCACGCATGATCGAGAGCGATCCAAAGGTTCAGGTCTGGGCAATCCCAGCTCCTAAGGGCGGCTCTCGTGCATTTTGTGACCGCATGAACTCATGGGCGCAGAGCGAAGGTCAGCCAGGTTTGGGTTATATTTTCTTCCGTAAAGAAGAAGATACAATCGCAGGCGCTGGTCCAATTGCGAAAAACATCGGCGCAGAGCGCACCGAAGCAGTTCGCACCCAGCTTGGTCTGGATGCGGGCGATGCAGTCTTCTTCGCTGCTGGCGATCCTAAAAAGTTCGCTGACTTTGCTGGTAAAGCACGCACCCGTGCAGCAGAAGAGCTGAACCTGATCGACGAAGAGCAGTTCGCACTCTGCTGGATCGTAGACTTCCCAATGTACGAATGGGATGAAGAAAACAAGAAAGTTGACTTCTCTCACAACCCGTTCTCCATGCCGGAAGGCGGACTGGACGGTCTGGAAAACACCGATCCGCTGGAGCTGAACGCCTATCAGTACGACATTGTTTGTAACGGCTACGAAATCGGCTCTGGTGCAATCCGTAACCACCAGGTAGAGGTCATGAAGAAAGCGTTTGAGATCGCTGGTTATGACGAAAGCCTGCTGGAAGAAAAATTCGGTGGTATGTTCCGCGCATTCCAATACGGTGCCCCTCCGCACGGTGGCATGGCTGCTGGTGTAGATCGCATCGTGATGCTGCTGGTTGGCGCGAAGAACCTGCGTGAAGTGACCCTGTTCCCAATGAACCAGCAGGCACAGGACCTGATGATGGGCGCACCAAGCAATGTGTTCCCGGCACAGCTGCGTGATCTGCATGTCCGCCTGAATCTGCCAGAAGCATAAGGATCGCTGGCAGAAAAGCAGGTATGGCGATTCATGCCATAATGTTATAAATCTCATGGAGGGGGCGGTCGTAGGTATACGGTCGCCCCTCCGTTTTCTACCGGTAGCAAATGAGCGACCTCATGAAATGCAGCTGTGGCTTTCAAGGCCGCACCTACGCACAATGTTTATGTGGTTGCAGTGAGTGTCGCTTTAAAAAGCTGAGGGTTATAGGTGTTTGACGCCATAAGCAAAAAGCTGTTCGCAGATGAGGAGGGCGCACCAGCCCTTATCCGTCGCCTTCTGAAAGAAAACTTCGGGCAGTATAAATATCAATACATGATTGCCTTCGGGTTCATGATAATCGCCGCCGCCGCTGGTGCTGCGAGCGCTGCAATTATGAAAAACGTGATCAATCAGGTCTTTATTGATCGTGATATCACCATGGTCTATGTGATCTCAGCAGCCGTTGTGACAATCTTCCTGACCAAAGGTTTTGCAACCTATGCGCAAACTATCGTGCTAAGTAAAATTGGCAATTCCATCATTGCTAAGCTTCAGCGCGATATGTTCGAAAAAGTCACCCGGTTGGGTGTCAGATATTTCGATCACACAACCTTTGGCGATCTGGCAACCCGCTTTAGCCATAACACCGGTGCAGCGCGCAGTGTGATGGACCTGATCGTATTGTCAGCGGGTCGTGATGTGATGTCTGTGATCGGTCTGGTCACTGTGATGATCTGGCAGAACCCGCTGCTTTCCCTCATCTCCATGACAATTATGCCTCCGGCAGTCTATGCAGTTTCTAAACTCGTGCGGCGGGTGAAGAAAATCGCTAAGAGCCAGTTTGTCTCACAAACCATGATCCTGTCCCTGGTCAAGGAAATGGCACTCGGCATTCGTGTTGTTAAGTCGTTCAATTATGAAAGCAACATGCACTCTGCCATGAAAAGTGCAGTAGGCGATGTTGAGGTGCAATCCAATAAAATCGCTAAGCTACAAGCCCGAACCTCACCATTGATGGAAACTCTGGGCGGCATCGCTATCGCTGTCATCATCCTTTATGGCGGCTACAGTGTGATTGCATTGGGGCAGGATCCTGGGGCATTTTTCGCCTTTATCACAGCACTTCTGCTTGCCTACGAACCGATAAAGCGATTGGCTCGTTTTCAGGTAAATCTGAACACGCGACTGGTTGGTGTGCGGTTGATGTATGAGCTTCTGGATATGCCGGAAGAAAACGCGAAAACTGCCGAAAAACCAGATCTTAAAGTCACAGCAGGCCACATCGAGTTTAAAGGTGTTGAATTTGATTACGGTGAAAACAAAGCACTCAATGGCCTGAGTTTAGTGGCAAAGCCGGGTGAAGTAACAGCACTTGTAGGTGCATCTGGTGCCGGTAAGTCGACAGTCTTTTCTCTTATTGAGCGGTTTTATGAAATCGACAAGGGAGAAGTGCTGATTGATGATCAGGACATTCGTCATTTTAATATGGAAAGCCTGCGTTCCAAACTCGCTATTGTTACGCAAGACACATTCCTGTTTGATCGAACAATCAGAGAAAATATTCTGATTGGCAGACCAGACGCAACTGACGATGAAATTATAGCCGCAGCGAAAAATGCGAATGCTCATGAGTTCATTGAGAAGATGGAACAGGGGTATGAAAGTCGGGCTGGTGAGGGCGGAACACGCTTGTCTGGTGGGCAGCGTCAACGTCTGGCTATTGCCCGTGCCATGCTATCAGACGCGCCAATTTTGCTGCTGGATGAAGCCACATCTGCATTGGATGCTGAATCTGAAAGCAAAGTCCATTCTGCGCTCACTCGTCTGATGAAGGGACGGACTACGCTGGTGATAGCACACCGTCTGGCAACAGTGCGTGATGCAGACACGATCCATGTCCTCTCACACGGCAAGCTTCTGGAAAGCGGTACGCACAACCAGCTTTACGAGATGGATGGCTATTACCGCCATTTATGTGAGCTCCAGTTCACAAGCAGCAATGAAAATGACAAGGACACCAAGGCTTTAAAGTAGAGTTGAGGGTGTATTTCTCATAATTAAAATCAAAAAGCCGCTGTGACAGGGTATGTCGCAGCGGCTTTTATTGTTCTGTCAGTTGGTTGCTTTATTCGCTGTAGTCCACTTTAGCACCCAGCATCTCGGGAAGCGTTTCAGGTGCAAGAGCTGCCATACCGCCAAGCTGCATAAGTGGAACAGGGTCAGCCGGATTGAAAGTCACACGAATGCTGGTTGGATTCACTGCAAAGCTCTTCGTTGATGCTGCCAGTTCTTTGGCAAAGTCTGTTTGTGCAATCGGGCCAGTTTCCTGAACTGATCCATCAATCAGCATGGAAGCAAGCATTTCAGCTGGAACGCCAGCCTGCTCCGCCTGAACAGCAAGTAGCTCGCTTATGAGAGGAGCATTCAGGATTTCATACTCAGCACTTTTGAAGGTTGCAAGAGCAATTGCAGCTTCTGCTTCAAACGGATTTTTAAAGACCGTGCGCGGAATGTTGCCCAGATGAAGGTTAGCTCTTACCGTCAAACCACTCTTCAGCTCAAATTCCAGTTCCTCCAGCGACAGGTCCTGCGTAGTTTCATCCCAGTGGATCTTAATGCTGTCATTGATTTCGACACGTTCTATGCCAAGGCGTTCAAAAACACCTGCAAACATAGGATCAGGGATCAAGGCAGCATCATAGCGTAGACCACTGATAACCTCGGAGATTTTTGTAGGGATCGGACCGATATGATCACTCATCTCTATAGTAAAGTTATCCAGTGAAATCGGAGAGTTAAGATCTTTGGAGTTAGCCTCAACGTTTTTGATGGAGAGTTTGCCAACTGTCGGGATCAGGTCCAACGCAGCTTGAGGATTGCTTTTAGCAAGCATGACTTTTTCAACTAGGCTGCTCAGCTCTGGCCAGGCCACATCTGCCAGTTCAAAGCTGCCAACATCAAAAATAGCGTCGTCACCCTCAACCGCTCCATGTAAGTTCTCAAAAGTAATCCTACCGATGCTACTCAGAGAAAAATCATGGATTGCGGTAGTCTCAAGGGACATTTCAAAACTCGGATCAACTTCATTGATACGTTTCGCTCTGACTGGGCTCCATGATTTGACTTCTAGGTTCTTTATATCGCCATAACCCAGCCGATAGTCGCCAATTGCACCAAACAGCTCAGAAAGAAGGGCTTCCTCTTTTTTTTCAGGATTGGATTTCAATTCGTTGAAAATGGAGATGAGCTTCAATCCATCGCCACCTTCAATCGCAAGATCTTTGGCAAACGTTGATGCCGCTGATACCTTAAGCAGGCCAAATGGCTCGTAGGCTTCAGCTTCATTCACAACCGTCTCCAAACGCAGGTTTTCTGTATAATAGCTGCCAATATAGTTAGGTGTCGGCGCATCTGCGATCTTAAAGAGGGCAAGAATCGGACGTAAATCCAACGCTTTTATCAGAACATTCTCATAGGATGTTGTCGTGCTGCGAGAAACGCTCTTGTCCGCATTTTCTGCGCTTATGAACAAGGTGTTCTTTGTGTCGTAATTATCGACACTTATGTGTTCGATGACCCCATCTTTAATGGAGCCGGTTTTAAATCCGGTTGATGTGCTTTCCGTGAGCGTATGCTCACCGACTTTGACTGTACTGACAAACTTGGCGATAGAAGAGCTACCGTAGCTTTGGTTCAAAGTCATACCCAATAGCCGAAAAATGGCTTCCTGCGTCATGTCTTGGCTCAAAGCCGGATGATCTGCCCATTTTTCACTGTAGCCAGACACATGATAATCACTCATGGTGCCTGATAAAGTTCCAAGGGGTGTCATTGAAGCGATTGCGCTCATATCCTTGGGCGTATTCTCATCGTCAAGTGCACCAAATGTAAAGTTGGCGGTATCGACCACCATGCTGTCATAGGAATAGACGTCGCCGTTTACCTCAGAGCCGGTAAAAATCATTTGAGGGATATTGATGTCAGCATAAAATGAGAATTCAGGCTTGCCATCATCATCGGTGATCGTGAAGACACCAGCAACGTTGTAATTGCGGATCTCTGTTGTATCGCCAGTTTCAATAACTTCTTCGTAAGCCGCAGTTTCAAAGCCGCTGGCGAGGTACCAGTCATTGTATTTATCAATCAGGTCGGAAGCAGGGCTGGAAAGTGCAGGGTGAGCGGAAAGACTTAAAGCTGCGATTGAAACAGCAAAAAGACTTTGTCGTTTGAAGCGTTTTAAAGGCATTAATCAAACCTGTTATTATCAGTGGACGGTTCTCGTCTAGTCTACATTTGCTTCCATGGTTATGCCAAGCAAAGAAACGAGTGAAAGTGGCGATAAGGCAGTTACCCCAAGGATTTGTGCGGTATTTACGGGTGACCTGGGAGCAACTGAAAGGCTAATACTCTCAGGATTTTGCAAAAAACTATAAAGAGCTTCTGTAAACTCCAGTTGTTTGCTTCTCTCTGGAATCTGCTTAAATTGCCTTTCAGCTTTTTCTGTCAGTTGCTTTACATAGGCACGGCGAGATAATCCGTTCAGCCTCGCTTGCTGTATGATCATTTGATCCAGACCGCCTTCATCAATAAGAGAGAGTGTGAGATTGGAGATCGCAACACCTTGCAACAGATCAAGAGCAATTACATTATCCTTGCTGGCCAGTTCGAAGCTTTGATCGACAACCGTATCTGTCAGCCCGTTAAGTTCCAGCGACAATTGTAGGGTGAATAAGTTTTTCAGAGCGACTTCGGCAGTTGGAATGTTAACGGCACCGAGTTCACCATCCCACACACCTTCAAAATTAATGTTTGCTTCCACCTGCCTTAACCCCAACCCGTCAAGCAGAGACTGCTGACTGGGGGGAAACATGGACTGGCTCAGGACGATATTACTTACCTGAATACTTGCAGAAATCGGAAAGTCATCGTTGTCACTATCAAACGTAACAGTGAAGCGCTCTATAGGAAGCGATTGTCCGGTGTGACGATCTTGAAACACCAGTCCCAGCATCTCTGCTGAAGTATAAAGCGAGCTGGCTAGTTCTGATGCGGAGTTACTCCTCCTTGAAATGCCTGGCAGATAAAGGTCGGTGATTGCGATTTTTTCTGCGGTGAACTGAAAGTCAGGCTCAATGATTTGAAGTTTTGAGGCAGCAAATGCACCAATGAAGATACGGCCAACGCTGTTCACGTTCGCCTGTGCAAATGCCAGATCATTCACTTCGAAACGCTTCTCCGGGTTGTCGCGCAGATGGCCTTCAAGGCCTTCTATTTTTTAAAACATCACCATCAGCGTGAATTGGACCAGCTCTGGTTAGGGATAACCCACGCTCCTCAAGGTTCTCAAAAAATGCCTGTGCAACCGGATTATCTGAGACGGGTTGGGTTGCTCCTGACCTCACAACGGCAATCAGAAAAATAAACGCCCCCAAAAAGACGATAGATGCTCGTTTCAGGCTGATTGCGACAACTTCCATCTTTCACTCCGGTCTTGCTACAAAGTGACGTCTGCAAAGCAATCTGGCACAATGAAAGTTAGGGCCACGTGTATTTTACAACATAAAATTCCGGAGGAAGTGTCTGCTCCTCTCTATTCATGCAAAAAGCATCTGGGGATGGTTTGAGGCATTTGAATAATTTTAACCGATTTGTATCCACGTTACCCATAGAATTGATTGGACGAAAACTGTATTCTTAGGGTCGTTGCTGTGTCTCGCCATTATTTCGTATTTGTCCGCGCAATTTTGGTTGCTCTGGGACTATCATTACTGCCGTTGCTTATCGGCAATATGATCCTTGAGAACTTTGCGGTGCATCAGGCACGCAATGAGATGGGTGCGATCGCTGATCGCTACATCACCCGCAGTGAAACCGCAATTTCGGATGTGGTAGAAGGCCTGCGCCAGATGCAGGTTAAGGGGCTGACGTCCTGTACCAGACAAAATCAGGCAGAGTTTGAAAAGACACTTGCGCAAAATCCGGTCATCAACGCCATTGGAATCGTTGATCCGCGTGGTGTGCCCATGTGCTATGTGCCCTCCCAGCTCAATCCCGGGTCGAGCATCTTGCCAGCCTTGCAGCCAGACGCTCCGAGGGTCGGGATTGCAATGTCCTGGGCAGAATATCAGGGGGTTCGTACGGCGCTGGTATCCTGGAAGCTCAAAAATGGCTGGCGACTGGTTGCCAATATTTCACCGAGTATTCTGGCAATTGAGCCCGGACCCGATTATCTGCGCAGCGCTTCGGAGATTGAAGTTCGCTTAGGACGAGATCATGTCTGGGTAAACCCGGTCACTAATCCAAGCCACCCCGTGATCATGGGGTCAAACTATATCGAGGAATTTGCCGGGTCTAATATCTATCCGATCAGTGTTATGGTCAGAAGTGATATGGATGCAGTCATGAGCCTCGTAAGAGAACTCAAGATCATAGCCGTGATCGCATGTTCAGGAGTTGCAATTTTCCTGATAACTCTTGGTGTCTGGCTCTCCTGGAAACCGGAGAAGGATGCTGAGGACGATTTCGTTGCATCCATCCGCAACAATGAGTTCATTCCCTATTATCAGCCTGTGGTGGATATTGAGACCGGGGAACTGCGCGGCTGTGAAATGCTGATGAGATGGCAGCTTCCCAATGGAAAGGTGATCTCGCCGGGTCAGTTCATGACCTATGCAGAAACCTCCGGCCATATCTTCGAGATGACACGCAGCATCATGCGCCAGTCCATTGAGGATCTGGGAGAGCTCTATTCCAGACACCCTGAACTGAAAGTCTCGGTTAATCTGTTTGCTGGTCACTTTAATGACCGGTCTGTTGTTGATGACATTCTTGATATCTACGAAGGGTCAGCCATTGCACTTAATCAGGTGGTCATGGAAGTCACCGAACGCCAGCCGCTTGAAGATATTGATCTGGCCAGAAAAATTATCGCTGAGCTGCAAGCTCACGGCATTCGCGTTGCTTTAGATGATGTGGGAACAGGTCACGGTGGTCTGGCCTACCTGCAAAAGCTGGGCATGGACATCGTAAAGATCGACAAAATGTTCATTGATCCTTTGGGGCGCGAAGAAAATGCATTCAGGCTCGTGGATGCGATTGCAGAACTGGCTGATACCATGAACATGGGCATTATCGCAGAGGGCGTTGAAAAGTATGAGCAGATCGCTCTCCTTCGCGAGCTGGGCGTTTCCTCAGCGCAAGGCTACATCTTCTCCAGACCACTTTCCGCACGAAAGTATCTGGAGTTCGCCGAGGATATTTTCTCTGACCGAGCAAATCCGGTTCGCTCTCTTGAGGAAATGCGTAAGTCCTTAGAACAAGCCGCCGATGAAGAACAGGCATAAATCCACAAACACCCTATATTTAACCGCAACCTAAGCTGATCTCCTGCGGGGATTAGAAGTGTCCGTGCGCGAATAAATTATCGCATCAATTTGAATAATATGAAATAATTCCATAATTAAGCGAGGTGAGTGGTTGATATCTTGAACGGTAAACCTCCACCTTCTGGCCCTCACTGCCAGAAGCTCTGAAGGAGGAGAGATGCAATTCTACTAAAACGTGAAACCCTAAAAGAAATATTCACTCTAATGCATCTAATTAGCTGCATGTACCTCAAAGCAGCCCATCGCTTGCGTTAGCCTTTACTGACTTTACGAACTCGGAGCTAGGCTGATAATGAACCAGATCATAAAGGGTGCGGGATTGGAAAATGCGCTTCCGGCAAACGTCTTTGTAGAAACAGTGACGGAGGTGACACATTTCACAGATCGTCTGTTCCGGTTTAAGATCACACGCCCTGCAAGCTTTCGTTTCCGGTCAGGCGAGTTCGTCATGATCGGATTGATGCTTGACGGTAAGCCACTTTTCAGAGCTTATTCCATGGCCAGCCCTGCCTGGGACGAGGAGCTGGAGTTTTTCTCCATTAAGGTTCCCGATGGTCCGCTCACACAGCACCTTCAGAAAATACGGGTAGGCGACCATATTCTATTAAAGAAGAAATCAACCGGCACACTGGTTCTGGATGCTCTTTCACCCGCCAAACGACTTTACATGTTCTCTTCCGGAACCGGGATTGCCCCATTCGCCAGCCTCATCCGGGATCCGGAGACCTATGAAAAGTTTGAGGAAGTCATCCTGACACACACCACCCGTGAAATTGCAGAGCTGCAATATGGTGAGGAACTGGTTGCTGATATCTCTCAGGACCCGCTAATCGGGGAGGTTGCCGCAGGTAAGCTTCATCTTTACAACTCAGTTACCCGAGAGAGCTTTACCCGTGAAGGACGTATCACGCATCTGATTGAGAGCGGAAAGCTGTTTTCAGACCTTTCATTGCCAGCGCTTGATCCGGCAGAAGATCGGGCCATGATTTGCGGTTCCATGCATATGATTGCAGACACGAAGTCGCTGTTGGAAAAGCGTGGGTTTGAAGAAGGAGCAAATAACCACCCGGCAGATTTTGTTGTTGAACGCGCGTTTGTTGGCTAACTCTTCCAGCGTTTTTAAAGTAGGTCCTGAACTCCTGAAGACTAAGGATTGCTTTGACAGGAGTTTGCCTCTTGAGCAGAAAGGTTTCTGAAGAATACCTTCGCCGCGCCGCACTGCATTATCTCAACAGATACAGCGCTTCGGAGGAAAGTCTACGCCGCATCTTGAAGCGCAAAATTGATAAGCTCTCCAGAGAGGCTGGAGAAGAACCCGATCAGCATTATGAGTTCATTGACCCTGTACTTAGTTTTTGCCGGGAACATAAATTCGTAGATGATTTACGTTTCGCACAAAGCAAAATCAGAGCGGGAGTTACCAAAGGAAAGTCCGGAAACAGGATAAGACAGGAGCTGAGTGTAAAAGGTGTCTCAGGACAGGATATCGAAACAGCCTTCGAAGATGAAGACCACGATGAGGAACGCGCTGCACTCGCCTTCGCCAAACGCAGGCGTTTGGGACCATGGCGCACAAAGCCCAAAGAAGAGCGCCGTGAGAAAGAGCTGGGAAGCCTCATCCGGGCAGGGTTCTCCTACTCGCTCTCCCGGCAAGTGGTTGAAATGACGCAGGAGGAAGCAGAAAACAATATCTACACATCAGTGTTGTAAAGCTTTTTCATCAAATCATTTGAAAAATCCGGCAGCTCTTTTTTGAGCACAGCAATAAATCTTCACTAGGGTATGAAGGTGTTTGCTTTATCCTGCATTGAAGTGGGAGATAAAATGCTGGCTCCGTTTTTTTGCGCCTCCTTTAAAAAGAACTTTTTCATCACGGCTGTGTTCATGCTGCTTTTGAGCATCACATCAGTCAAAGGCAATGATCTCACACCAGTCAAAAAACCTTCCGGTTCATATAAGGAAGATGTGATCGTCACACCTGCGCAAGATGGCAGCTTGCACATTGACCAGATGCAGCAACAAACAAATTGTGCTGTGATCATTGATGATTTTGATGAGTACCCAAGCTCTAAAAACTGGGATGTTCACCGAATGAACAAGCCTGAGAATTTCCAGATCGAAAGCGATGTGGTCAGAGAAGGCGGGCACGCTCTTGCCATCACAGTCTTTGGGGATGACGAGCTGGACTCAGAAGGCAACCTGAAGAACGAACTCTGGATTGCACACCAGAAACGTTGCAAGTTCGGCGACGAAGTCTGGTATTCCTTTAGTTTCCGAATTGACGGGACAGTATGGCCTGTTGGTTCGACGCGCTGGGTTATCGGTCAGTGGAAGGAAGATTCCGGTGGTAGCCCGTTTCTTGCCCAACGCTTCGATAATGGCGTCTTTCACATAACCGTACAGCACAACAAAATACGCAAACTGGTCGCGCAGGCTGAGGGCAGTTATCAGCAGGACTTTGGCGGGTTTTCACGAGAATTGCAGCAAATGCTTAGTTTGGACAGACAGGGGTTTCGTAACAAAAGTGATGCAGAGCGAACATCCGATGAGTTTTTGGGCAGTGGTCTGACCATTGCTGAGCTGAAAAAAGCTATTGAGACACAAGATACCTCTAAGTTCCCGTTTCTCGTCGACCCGCAAACCTACATGGATTATCCCGGCATCAAGATAGAGCTCTCAGAAAATCCCATATTGCCGGACCCGACACTTGACTGGGTGGATATGCGCTACCGGGTTAAAGGCAGTAGAGAAGGGATGGGAGTGATTGAAATCTGGGCCAACGGCAAGTTTATTGCCCGTGTCACCGGATATATCGGGAACGACGAGTTTGCAGGTAATACCCAATACTTCAAGTTCGGGCATTACCGCGATTATGACCGGGATGATTTGCAGTCAACCGTGTATTTTGATCGCTTTCGCAGAGGACCGCATCGCTCAGATGTGGACTAAAACAATCCCTCAACCTGACCGCTTTCATCCAGGCCGATGTGTTCTGCTGCCGGGTGACGCGGTAGCCCGGGCATCACCATAATGTCACCAGTCAAAGCAACGATGAAACCTGCTCCGGCAGACAGACGAACAGCACGCACATGTATGCTGTAGTCAGATGGCGCGCCAAGAAGGGAAGGGTCCGTTGAGAAGGAGTAAGGCGTCTTTGCCATGCAAACGGATAGGTGGCCGTATCCCTGATCCTCATAGGATTTAAGCTGGTCACGTACAGACTGATCGCAGGTAACCGTGGAAGCTCCATAAACCTGCTTACAAATCCGTTTGATCTTCTTCCAAAGCTCAAGATCATCCTCGTAAAGGTGCTTGAAGTCGGACTGAGCACTCTGCAAAATCTCAGAGACAGAATAGGCCAGTTGCTCAGTTCCTTTTGAACCATCTGCCCAATGCGTGCAGGTAACTGCTTTTACACCAAGTTCGGCCATCCTTGATGTAATAACCGCAAGTTCCTGATCCGTGTCAGGCCCATATCGATTAATTGCAACGATCACCGGGACGCCATAACCCTGACAGTTCGTTACATGACGCTCCAGATTGCTCATGCCTTTTTCAAGCGCAGAAACGTTCTCCACGTTTAACTCGGTTTTAGGAACATCGCCATGCATTTTCAATGCACGCACAGTCGCCACCACAACAACAGCGTCTGGTGATAAGCCAGCCTGACGGCATTTGATGTTAAAGAACTTTTCGGCCCCAAGGTCTGCACCAAAGCCAGCTTCTGTTACTACATAATCGGAAAGCCGCAGCGCTGTCTTGGTGGCAATAACAGAGTTGCAGCCATGCGCGATGTTAGCAAAGGGACCGCCATGGATGAACGCAGGGTTATTTTCCAGCGTCTGAACCAGATTTGGTCTGAATGCATCTTTCAGCAAAACGGTCATTGCTCCGTCTGCTTTGATATCCCGGCAATAGACTGGTGTTTTGTCCTTCCGGTAGCCAATCAACAGGCGGCCCAGCCGCTCCTGAAGATCTTCAAGGCTCTCAGAAAGACAAAGAACCGCCATCACTTCAGAAGCGACAGTGATGTCATAACCTGATTCACTCGGGAAACCGTTGCTCACACCCCCAAGACCTGTGGTGATAGAGCGCAAAGCACGATCGTTGATATCCACCACCCGTCGCCACACAATGCGCCGCTGATCGATATCCTCTTCATTGCCCCAGTAAATGTGATTATCAATCATGGCAGCGAGCAAATTATGTGCTGTTGAGATCGCGTGCAGATCACCCGTGAAATGCAGGTTGATCTCTTCCATCGGCACCACTTGCGCATATCCGCCGCCTGCTGCGCCGCCTTTCATGCCAAAGCAAGGCCCAAGAGATGGTTCGCGCAGGCAAATTGTTGCCTTCAGCCCGATATGATTGAGCGCATCACCCAGACCAACAGTGGTGGTTGTTTTACCTTCACCTGCCGGGGTTGGCGAAACAGCCGTGACTAAAATGAGCTTGCCGTTTTCTGCTTTACTCAGCTCCGGCATTTCATCAAGGTTGATCTTCGCCTTGTACCGGCCATAAGGCTCAACCGCAGCTTCCGGGATCCCCAGATCTTGAGCAATACGCGCAATAGGTTGCATGTTCGCCGCGCGAGCAATTTCAATATCTTTCATGGAAAATCTCCAAACTTCAACTGGTAAACAAAAAGCCGATGACAAAAGATCAGACAGGCAGAAATAGGGTCTGCGCACTGAACCTCTACCCAATGCGAATAAAATGTTCAAGCTTGCAAGGAGGCAGATGCTCTCACTCACCTCCTGTCATTTCTACTTGATTTTCCATATTACTGCGCAGGTAAAATCACGCGGGCAAATCAAGGTGATTGAGCGATTGTTGTTAGTCGCAGTGTCATGTGACAAAACTGCGCTTGCACCTTGAAACCAAGAGCTTTAGTGCTGGTTGGGTTTTCGCAATTCTCTACGCCGCTGCCGTAGTTTCATCACTAAGGTTATCCCATGTTTTTATTCGAAATTGCCGCGCTGGGTGCAGCTGCGTCCTGGGCCGTGGGCGGTCTTATTTCTGCAAAGCCTGCTGCGCATCTGGGTGCCATCGGTTTCAACTGCATGCGCATGTGGGTTGTTGTGATGTTTTTGGGTGCATACGTCTTTGCCACAGGCGTATGGGCTACAGTGGATGCAGATCATGGAGCCCTCATATTTTTAAGCGGGTTCATTGGAATTTTTATGGGGGACACATTACTGTTCCTCACGCTTAACCGCATGGGGCCACGCCGCACGGCAATTCTGTTTTCCATGAATGCACCCATCTCAGCTCTTTTAGGGTGGCTGTTTCTTTCTGAAGATCTCACGTTTCAGTCCGTTTTAGGAATTTTGAGCGTGCTTGCTGGCGTTATTCTGTCCATTGCCTTTGGGAAGCGAAAAGACCAGTTGCACAAGTGGGAAGCTATCAGAGGCCCTGTTGCGATTGGCATCTTATTCGGCACCTTGGCTGCATTATCTCAATCTGTTGGTTCCATTATTATCCGGCCAGTCATGGCCAGTGGTGCAGACCCTGTTGCCATCTCTCTGATGCGCTGCACGATTGCCGCTGTTGGGCTTCTTGCTCTGTTCTTTCTGCCAGGCAGACCGTTTCGTCTGGCTAATCCTGTCACCAAAGGCATCATCGCGCTGGCCTCTGTCTCCGGTATGCTCGGAATGGGTTTGGGCATGACGCTTATTTTATTTGCATTAAGTGGTGGTGAAGTTGGCATTATCTCCACGTTATCGGCAACCAGCCCTGCAATGATGCTGCCGGTTCTGTGGTGGCAAACCAGAGAATTTCCTGCAATTGGCGCATGGATTGGAGCATTGCTGGTGATTATGGGCTGCGCCATGATTTTCATGACTTAGCAAAAGTGAAATCTGCTGAGGTGGCAAGTTGTCGAAATCTCGCCACTGGGCCAGACAGGTAGTTGACGGGTCATTATTAAATATGGTCAATGAAATCGTGTTTGGTATTTGTATCTGTTGAGATAGAAATAAAAGGGAACACGGTCAGGTCAATGTTTGTGCCAGTCTTAAGGGACAAGCATAGTCTGAAAGAAGCCGTGGCTGCCCCCGCAACTGTAAGCGCAGAGCTTTTGCTCATATATGCCACTGGCAATGATGTTTAAATCAGAGTTGGGAAGGCGAAGCAAAAGCGACGACACGCAAGCCAGGAGACCTGCCAGACACAGTCACTCACCCAAAGCACGGGGCGTGCTAAGGGGCGGTACTCCGTTCAGGTGACATTCACAGTGCACTTGAACAGGCATGGACCCTAGCTTTGTTTCAAACAACAGAGTCATTCCTCTTTAATGCGCAGAATAAGAAAACAACGTAGCAGGCTAACCTGCTGTGAATGATGGACTAAATTTGTGCCCAACACACTTTTGAGCGTAGCAACACTTAAATCCGGCGTTGCTCTCACTGCCCTTTTTCTCTTACCGGTTTCAACCGTTGCAAGCGAAATAAGCCTTGACGAAATCATCGTGATTGCCAACCGCTCAGAAACTGAAGCAGGCAAGGTCGGCTCCACGACACACGTAATAACAGAAGAAGACCTGAAAAACGACGGTGCCAGCTTCGTCACCGAATACCTTTCAAAACTTCCGGGCATCTCTTATTCGCGAAACGGCGGTGCAGGTAGAGCAACAACCCTTTGGATGCGTGGTCTGAAAGGCCAGTACATCAAGGTACTTGTAGATGGAATCGACATCGCTGACCCAAGTGGTTTGCGGGTGCAAGCGCGACTTGAACATATGATGCTTGCTGATGTCGAACGGATTGAAATCTTAAAAGGTTCTCAAAGTGCGCTTTACGGTGGGCAGGCAATTGGTGGTGTCATTAACATCATCACAAAACGTGCAGAACCGGGCACAGTTCAACATAACCTGACAGCCGAAGGCGGCAGTTATGGAACGGCCAACGCCTCCTATGGCTTTAAAGCAGCTTCAGAGACAGCCGATCTTGCAGTAAATATTCAGCGTTTCCATAGTGATGGCTTTAGCGCAGTTAAACCCGACGGAAGAGAGGCTGATGACGACAGCTACGACAACACTACAATTTCAGCCAAAGGCTCTTATGATGTCACGCAGGACCTGAACTTGTATTTTGCTGGTCGCGGTACAGATGCACATGGTGAATATGATGCTTCCGCTGACCCTAATGCCCATCACACAGGTGAATTCAGGCAGTATTCTGGAAAGTTGGGAGCAAATTTCACTTGGCTTGATACCAGGTTAACAACTGATACCTCAGTCCAGCTTGCTCATGTCACCAGAAAAAATAAAGATGATCGGCCTGCTACTTTCAAGGGCATGCGGTACAAATTTGATCTTCTCAATACATATGAGGCTACAGATACGCTGACTATCAACTTTGGTGGTGACTGGGTGCATGAAGACTATTCAGATTATGGCAAAGGTCAGATTTTTGGCGGCTTTGTGGATGCGATGATCGAAGCATCCGAAGACTTGAACTTTTCTGTATCATCGCGTTTTGATCACCACTCACGTTTTGGAAACTATTGGTCGGGTCGGGCCAGCACATCCTATCAGATTTTGGAGAGTACGCGCCTTCGTTCAAGTTTTGGTAATGGCTTCCGCGCACCGTCGCTGAATGAGCTTTTTGGAAAATGGGGCAACTCAGATCTGAAGCCTGAGACAAGCCTGAGCTTTGATGCTGGTATCGATCAGGATTTCATAGATGGTAAACTGCGCTTTGGTGCAACCTACTTCCATATCTTGACGGAAGACTTAATCGGATTTGCAGGAGGTAACTTTGCGCAGGTTAAAGGTCTCTCCAGAAGTCAGGGTGCTGAGCTTTCCGCAAACTGGGACGTTTTAGATAACTTAAGCTTCAATGGTGCCTACACATACACTTGGGCCGTTGGACCGGACAAAAAACGCTTAAGTCGTGTGCCTCTTCATGATGTAAATCTGGGGGTAACATACAAACCAATTGAGGCTCTGACCCTTAACCTCAATGGGAGCTATGTTGCAGGTGTTGAGGATGAAGGCGACCTTGACGACTTCGTTCTGGTAAACGCAAAAGCAAGCTACCAGTATAATGAAAATCTGCGCTTCCATGTCCGTGGTGAAAACCTGCTTGATCAGGATTATGAACGTGCGAGAGATTATCAGACACCCGGGCTATCAGTTTATGCTGGTCTGAGTGCGACATTTTAAGTAAGAATACCGCCCGGATTTCAGTCCGGGCGGTGCTTATCAGGGCACAGGGCAGCCTTCAGGCATTGCGAAACGACGGACCAGTTAAAGGTCATTATGCGAAGTAAAATAAAAAAGATCGCGCAGTCGATTGGATTGCTGGCCTTTGTCTCCGGCTCTTTGCCCGCTTACGCACAAAGCGCTCTGGCCGATGCGCCTGCACGGGTGGTATCTATGAACCTGTGCACCGATCAGTTCGCCATGTTGCTCAGTAGAAAAGACCAGTTAATCTCAGTCTCAAGGCTGGCATCTGATCCCAGACTCTCTGTTATGAGTGAAGAGGCCAAAGCCTATCCCATCAACTACGGTGGGGCAGAAGAGATTTTTCTGATGAACCCTGATCTAGTTATTGCAGGTACCTACACCAATCAGACGAGTGTTCAGATGCTGCGTGACCTTGGCATTAAGGTCGTTCAGGTTCCGCCAGTAAGAACCATCGCAGGCATAGCCAGTGAATTGAGAAAACTGGGCAAAGTGCTGGGAACAGAAAGAAAAGCTGAGCAGATAGCAACGTCATTTGAAGAAGATGTTCGCTCTTTCATTGCAGCTCAACCTGCAATCAAACCAAGGGCAGGGGCCTATTATGCCAACGGATACACTGCGGGGGATGGCAGTCTGGTCAATGAACTGATCAACACAGCCGGACTGCATAACATTGCCACAAACCTTGGCCTGAAGGGCACCAGTAAACTACCTCTGGAGCTTCTGATCCTTGAAGATCCTCAGGTGCTGGTGGAAGGTACGCAATTTTCCGATAAACCCGCTCTTGCCTTCGAACTGCTTGCCCACCCTGCTTTAAAGCAGACTCTTGGCAAAAATGGGCGCGTGCTGGTGGAAGACAAATACACAATTTGCGGCCTTCCATTTGTCACACAAGCGCTGGCAAACCTTTCCGCACAAGCCAGAAGCGCTGGGGAAGATGCAAAATGAAGCACCACCCGGACGCCCTGTTAATCTTAGCATTAAGCTTGCTGACAGTTCTGTTGTTCTTCATATCGCTCATGATTGGCGCAGCAGATCTCACCTTGTCGCAGATGCTTGATGCAGCTCTGTCATCAGAGCAAACACCCGTTTCCATCGTCCTTTGGGAAATCAGAGTCCCACGGGCCGTTCTGGGCCTCATCACCGGGGCAACCCTCGGACTTTCCGGAGCTGTTTTGCAAGGGTTACTGCGAAACCCGCTGGCAGAACCCGGCTTAATTGGTGTCAGTTCTTCCGCCAGCCTTGGAGCCGTCATCGCCATTTATACCGGATTAGCGGTATCACTGCCATTCGCGCTACCAGCCTTTGCTTTGCTTGGCGCAGGCATCGCTGCGCTTCTTTTGCCGCTGCTGGCAGGGGGCAGAGGGCAAACGCTCACACTCATTCTGGCAGGGGTCGCAATCTCCAGCATTGCAACAGCGCTCACGTCACTGGCGCTGAACCTGTCTCCGAACCCATTTGCTGCCATGGAAATCGTGTTCTGGATGCTTGGCTCATTAAATGACAGATCGATGCAACACCTTTACATAATTGCACCATTCATCCTGTGTGGATGGGGCCTGCTGCTGACAACGGGCAGGGGGCTTAATGCGCTCTCATTGGGAGAAGAAACGGCGCACACCATGGGCGTTTCACTTCCCCGCCTGCGCCTTTGTGCCATTTTAGGCACTGCGGCGAGCGTGGGTGCAGTCACCGCCGTAACAGGGACCATTGGCTTCATTGGCCTGATCGTCCCGCACCTGTTGCGCAAGCTGGTTGGCTCAGAACCATCACGTCTTCTGGTTCCAAGCGCAATTGCGGGTGCATGCCTTCTCACATTGGCCGATATTGCAGTCAAACTCTTCGGTCCCCAATCCAATTTGAAGCTGGGCGTGCTGACCGCGATCATCGGTGCTCCGTTCTTTCTCTGGCTCATCCTAAAGCAACGCAGGACGCTGATCTGATGGTTGTGCAACTCAAAGACCTCTCCGTGAGCTATGACAGCAAACAGGTGCTGTCCGATGTTTCACTCCACATTGGCAAAGGAGAAATTGTCGGCCTGATTGGCCCGAATGGAGCAGGCAAGTCCACCCTGATGAAAGCTATGGTTGGCTTGATCCCATCATCAGGAGAGGTCAGGTACAGCGGCAAACCGCTAAGCTCCATATCTGCCCGGCAGTTCTCCAGGCATGTGGCCTATATGGCGCAGGAGCGTGATGTTGCCTGGGATTTGTCGGTGGAACGGGTCTTAGCCCTTGGGTGCGAGGCAATCGGCGGCACAGTGCGCATGCCAAAATATCAGGCACAGCTGGAAGCAACAATCGCAGCCCTTGGTCTGAAGGGTATCCGTAAAGCCTCCATCCTGCATGTATCTGGAGGAGAAAAGGCCAGAGCATTGGTGGGCCGTGCCTTAATGCAGAACACGCCGTTTATCATTGCAGATGAACCAACAGCGGGACTTGATCCGGAACACCAGCTGGAACTTCAGGAGATCTTCGAGGACTTGCAGCAGCGGGGAACCTCTATGCTCGTCAGCTTGCACAACTGGACCTACGCCGCCCGCCTGTGCACGCGCCTTGCAATGCTGAAAGATGGGAAACTGGTGGCATATGGCACACCAGAAGACGTGTTGACACAGGAACGGGTGCAGCAGGTCTATAACGTTAAAACAGATATTCAGCATACAAAGCAGGGGCCAATCATCACGCCTGTAGCACGTATCTGAAAACACACTGTAAGCGTTGCTCCGGCTCACAAAAGGTGCAGTTCAGACTAGCTCGGTGCAAGCACCTTTCGGAACATGTGGTCCAGATACTTTGCTGCATCCTCAAACCTCCTGTCACTTTTTACTGGCGGAAGCAAAGCTAAGACCTGACTGTCAAAATCGGCGTAATGCTGCGTGGTGGACCAGATGGAAAAAAGCAGATGATACGGGTCCATCTGCGCAATTTTTCCCGCATCCATCCAGCTTTGAATAACAGCAGTTTTATCATCCACCAACGTCTTCAAAGGACCTGCAATCAAGGATTTAATACGCGGCGCACCCTGCAAAATCTCGTTGGCAAACAGGTGGCTTTCACGGGGGTAATCGCGAGCCATTTCCAGCTTGCGTTTTACATAGGAGCAGATTTCATCAATCGGCTCACCCTCCGGGTTCAACTGGTGCAGCGGGTCAAGCCAGACGGAAAGCAGTCTTTCAATCAACTCCGCATGAATGTCATCTTTGCTGTCGTAATAGTAAAACAGATTCGGCTTGGACAGGCCCGCCTGCTGTGCCACCTGATCAATTGTTGAACCTCGAAATCCGTATGTAGAAAATACATCCAGTGCAGCGGCGAGAATCTTCTCGGTCTTTTCCATCTGAATGCGGGTTTTGCCTTTTGCTTCAGAAGCTTTTGCCATTTTCTCTTCCAGATTTCAGTCACGTCAAACTTAACAGGTCGGGTCCGGCGGGAAGGAGCCTGCAGAAGGACCGCGAAAACAGAAATGCTCATAGCAAGCAAAGCTCAGTCAGGAAAGTAAAAACAGGCACTTAAGCCTAAAGAACGTCAGGCGCTCAAGTTGACCAGCTCGCATTGTGGTCAACCGAAGCAAAGGCCGGGCTGTTTAACCCGACCTTTTCTCTGGTTATCCGACACTTTCCGGTGTTTTGATTTCATCCGCCTGAAACACAGGAATGATCTTTTCGCCATAGTCAGCAATGATCTTTTCTTCATCACCACTGTCCAGATAGATATTAAACTGCGTAATACCTGCATCTTTAAGCTTGTTCAGCTTCTCAATGTGGTTTTCTGGCGGGCCAAGAACAGCAAAGCTCTCAACAATGTCATCCGTAATGAAGTCAAGGAAAGGGTTATCGCTCTGACCATGCTTTGAGTAATCATAGCCCCGGCGGTTTTCAATATAGGATGTGAGCGAGGCTGGCACCTGATCACTGTCCGAGCCGTATTTTTCAACAATATCAGCAACATGATTGCCAACCATTGCCGGGAACCATTTGGTCTTCTCAATCCCCTCTTCAAGACTGCCCGTGTGCGCCGGTGCAGCAGCCATAATGCCAAAGCTGCTCATATCTCGGCCCTCAGCCTTACCTGCTGCAATCGCCTGATCGCCAAGCCATTTACAGATGCCCGGCTCGGCAATTTGCAGGATAAGACCATCCCCCACACGCCCGGCAGAGCTCAGCGCTTTTGGTCCATAAGCCGCCACCCAGACTGGCAGCTCATATCCGTCTGCCCAGGGGAATTTTACAGGCTCTGGACACTCCCCGTAATGGGCTTCCTCCCCGCGAACGAGCGCCTTAACCACATGGGTGAACTCCTCAAGCCGTTTTAATGGCGCAGGTTTTTTGCCCATCACCCGCACCGCACTGTCACCACGGCCAAGGCCAATATCAAACCGCCCGCCAGATTGCTTTGCAAGTGAACCAAACAGACTTGCTGCGTGTGACCAGTCGCGAGTATTCGGATTGGTTACGCACGGTCCAAAACGCATGTTTTTTGTGTGTTCCATGCACATTGCCATAGCCACGAAGCTCTCACGCCACAAAATATGGCTGTCATAAAACCAGCAATACTTGAAACCCGCATTTTCAGCCTGCCGAACCAGCGCTCTTGCGCGATCTGGTTCCACAAACCCCTTAAAGCAAATACCAAAATCCATTTGTCTCTCCTCCACAAACCTAATCATGATAAATAGCAATAGTGTCGGACCCTCCAGTGGAGAGCCTCCCCCTCAGGAATTCAGTGCTCTGGTGCCCAGATGCGGATGCCCGCATGTGTGAATGGCACAGCCTTGGAAATATTCTGACGTATGAGAATCGGCGTAATAGCTTCGATGCAGCGTGCAGACTTGGCATTCCCGCTATTATAAGTTTTCACGCCCAGCTTATTAACCAGTTCCATGACCACTTTACGCGCAGCAAGGCTATCGCCGCACACGAGTATGTCGCAATTGATAGGCCAGTCCATGTTGTTCAGCGTGGTTGCAGAAACATTGTGCAATGCACCCACGACGGGAATATCAGGACCAAGCAACGCCTGAGCAGCCTCGGTGGCAGACCCTTCCGGTGGCATTTCTACGGTTTTTGGATCGCCTGGCGCTAGCGGAACCACAATATCGATCAGTATCTTACCAGTCAGATGAGGTTTCAGGGCCTCCAGTGTTGCATCATGCGCAACATAAGGCACCGCAAGCATGACACATTCAGTGGAAGCGGCAACCGCACTCTCATTGCTCATCCCAATAATCGGGGCTGAGCCTTCCGGTAGTCTGGAGGCCAGCTCCTGAGCAACTTCCTTGCCGCGTGCTGCATCCCGGGATCCTAATGCAACCGGAACCCCACCACGTGCGAACCTGAGCGCCAACCCCTGTCCCTGCGGTCCTGTTCCTCCGATAATTGCTAATGTCATCGGAACATGTCCTCCTTCTTTGATCGGATTAAATCTTGTGCTGAGCTGGCTGACGGCTCCCAGTTAAGACCACGAAACAAAACCAGTGGTGTTTGCGCCGCCTTGCCAATGACAAGACCGGAGGCCGCCGCCAGCTCATCTGCAAAAGCTGGCTCGGTGACGTTAAGCAGCCTGCCGTGAGCGTCGGTCTTGCCCTGCTCTTTAACGGTAGCCGGAATACCCGCAAGTCCCACAGCCACATTCACCTGACCAAGACGCCAGGGCCGTCCAAATGTATCTGTGATGCAAAAGCCGATTTGAGCGTTAAAGCGGTTTGAAAGCGCTTCTTGCATGTGCCGCGCACTGGCATCCGGGTCTTTGGGCAACAAGATGAGCGTTTCATCATGCGCACTGTTTGATTCATCCACCGCTGCATTGGCAGAGATAAAACCAAGCCGATGCTCGCAGATCATTGTGCCTTCATTTTGTGCAGGACGCTTGAAATGCCGCACCACGCGGGTACTTTCCCGTAGGATAACCTCAACCTTGCGCGGGTCCTTGTTCAGCTCTCTGGCATAATCTTCAGCCTCTTTTGAAGGTGTCACGCTGGAAAGACTAATAATGCGCCCTTCAGCCTTGGAGAAAATCTTATGGGCAGACGTTAAAACATCTCCGTCTTGCAACGAGCAGCCAGCAGCATCAAGCGCATCCCCAAGGATTGCCGCCAGATCATCTCCCGGTTTAATCTCAGGAATTCCCGGAACCGGGTGGATGGAAAGTGTGTGCATCAAACAACTCTCCGGCTTAAGCTTTTCGGGAGCAGTTTTGGATCAACCTCGGCAAGGTCCTCCATACAATCAACGTCTTTCGAAAATGAGGGGGCAGGGGCAATAATGCAATCCAGCCCATGCTCCAGCGCTTGTGCCTGATGATTGGCAAATGAATCTGTGCCATAAGCAAAGGTGATTGCATCCGGTGGCGATACGATCAGAACGTTGGTGCCGTAATCATGGGCGGGACACAGCACAAGCGACTGACCCGAGCAAGCCATGCTCAAAAGCCATTCAAACTCTTCAAACTGTGGTGCTGCAATATCGGCTGGTAAAACACAAAGACTGTCATAATCATGCGCTGTTGCCCAGTCAGCAGCAAGATGAAGCGCATCGTTAAGCCCACCCCTTTGACAGTCATAGATGAGATGCACAGTCTGGTCCTCGATCATCTGCACGACCTCAAAGCAACCAGTAACCACTGCGATGTCAAAAGGGGTTTCGCTCTGTTCTTGATGATTCTTTAAAAAATCAATGGTTTGCGTAAAAAGAACAGCGGCAACAGCGGCACGGTCTGAAGGTTTGAGCTCAGGCCCAAGTCTTGATTTGGCCTGCGAGAAATCTTTAACAGGCACCACCACCAGCATTCGTTTTAGTGCGCCTGTCATGCATAAGGTTCCTTTGAAAGATGACCATGTATTGGCAACTTCTCAGCAAAGCCTAGAAGCTTGCGTGCGAGCTGCACCTTGTCCTCTCGCGTTTGCATCAGGATGTTGTCCTGCTCTGCTCGCACTCCAAGCGCATGAATGGCAGGTTTGAGACTGGCATCAGCAGTGTCGGTGACGAAAACATCAAGAAAGTCAGAGTAAATTTTGGCAACCCCGAGCGCCGTTGCTTCATACCCAAGTGAGGTAAGCATCCGGTCTGCAGGGCCTTTCACAACGCCGCCATTAATAATCGGTGATACGCCGATCTTTGCCGCCTCAGTTGTATGTAAAGCCTGCAAAATACCGGGTATCTTTACGATAGGCAGGATGCTGACAAGTGGGTTACTTGGCGCAATGACAATCAGATCTGCATCATGAATAGCCCTGAGAGCTTCAGGTGTCGGTTGCGCATTTTCAATACACTCGTAATGTAGCTCTCTTACATCTGGCTGACAGCGCAGTTTGACAAAATACTCCTGAAAGCTGATCCAGCCCTCATCGGTCTTAACACGTGTTTGCACAACATCATCGCTTGGCAGAAGTAAGTCACACGTCAAACCAAAGCTCTTAGCTATACTTCCTGTGATATCCGTTGGCCGGTCCCCCATCTGCCGGCGATGTGTGCGGTATATATGCAAACCAAAATCACGATCTCCAAGGGACATCCATGTATCATCCCCCAGTTTGCCAAGGGTTTGGAGCGCATGATGGCTTTCATCTGCCACCCCCCACCCTTGCTGGCGATCGATCACATCAGCCAGTGTATAGATAAGGGTATCAATATCGGGTGAAACCCAGAGCCCGTGAAAAGCATCATCATCAGCAATGTTGCCAATTACGGAAAGTTCCACATCATCAAGATGATACAGCCCCTCCGCCATCTTGGCACCGCCAACGCCACCTGCAATCAGGGTTACTTTCAAAGGTGCATTGTGCTTCATGCTGCACCTCTTGCAGCCCGCAAAGGCTTGTCTCTGTCCTGTGAAAGAAAATGTGAAAGGGGTGAATTTTTACGCGGCACAAGAGGCGCTTGTTGCTCAGGAAGCCCTGCCGAAAAGTCATCGATAATGTCATATAGCGTATTTCGCTGAACTGGAGTCCGTCCCGCCTCGTTAATAATCTGAGACATCTCATAGGCGGTTATTTCCTGTCCATACGATGCGCCAGCAGATCGGGAAATACTCTCATTCATCAGCGTGCCGCCTAAATCGTTCACTCCGCATCGTAACAGGTTAGCCGCAAATTCCGGCCCTAGTTTGGTCCAGGAAACCTGAATATTGTCAATCCATCCATGCAGCATAATTCGCGAAACTGCATGCATCTTACGTACTTCAAGGTCGGTCGGCCCCGATCGCACTTGAGCAGGGTTGTCAGTGAAGAGCGGGCTTTCAGAGTGGACAAAGCTCAGTGGGACCAGTTCTGTGAAACCACCCGTTTGCTTTTGGATATCGCGTAGCAAAGCAATATGTGCAGCCCAATGCTCCGGGCCATCAATGTGGCCATACATAATGGTGGCAGTTGTCAGAAGGCCAGCCTCATGGGCTGCTAAGATGATTTCAACCCACTTTTCTGTACTGAGCTTATTGCGGGTCAATTGCTGGCGAATGTCTGTGTCCAGAATTTCAGCCGCAGTACCCGGAAGGGAACCGAGACCGCAATTTTTCAGGTCCCGCAGGAATGCTTGGTAAGTTTGCTTGGATTTTGCAGCGCCATACCAGATCTCAAAAGGGGAAAACGCATGTATATGCATGTCCGGTAAGGCTTTTTTCAGCGCCAGCACAATCTCCCGATAATAGGTGCCCTCCATTTTGGGATGTAACCCACCCTGAATGCAGACTTCCGTTGCTCCACGGTCCCACGCCTCCTGCGCACGGCCTACAATTTGCTCCGCAGACAGCCATTCAGCTTCCGGGTCTTCACTGCGCTTTGCAAAACCACAGAACTTACAACCCATGTAACATACATTGGTGAAGTTGATATTGCGGTTCACAACGAAGCCAACCTGCTCGCCGTTCACACGTTGCCGCAGTGCATCTGCAACAAAGGCAATCGCGGCAAACTCCAGTTCATCAGCCCGAAACAACAGCTCACCTTCCGCCTGTGTCACTTCTTCGCCTGCCAGTGCTTTGGTCAGGATTGAGCGCAGTTGGGGAGGCAGACAGGAAAAATCAAAATCTCCGCTGGTTGTTAAGGTAGGAAAGCCGTGTTGCCTCATAGCAAAACTCCGTCAAGCTGCCAGTCACGGCCATTCATCTGGCTCCAGAGCCCCTGTGACTTTGCAAGAACAGCCGGATCAATAAACTCTGTCTTATCCTGCATGTAACTCGGGTAAACGGTCAGGCGTTCCTCCAGTCTCTGCCCGCAAGCTCGCGTGGAACTCGCCAGTTCCTCAATCACAGGCCAGCGATGCTGAGGGTTGATGAAATCGATTGTAACAGGAGAGATTCCGCCCCAGTCATTGATACCAGCCTGCAGATATTCTGTGTGACGCTCACTCAAGTTAGGGGGGGCTTGCAGGCTGATGTCCGGTGACAAAATCAACCGTGCAACTGCCAGAGTGCGCAACATGTCATCCAGTGCTGGTTCTGGATGATTTGCCATACCAATACCCGGTTTTCTTAGAAAATTCTGGATGATGACTTCCTGAATGTGTCCGTAGCGTCTGTGAGAAGCATTAATCGCCTCAAGCGCGTCGATGCGCTCTTCCCAGGTCTCACCGATGCCGATGAGCAGGCCAGTGGTAAAAGGGACTCGCTTTTGCCCGGCTCTTTCCAGCGTACGCAATCTCTGAACCGGAGATTTATCGGGGCACCCATAGTGGGGCTGACCTGCCTTCATAAGGCGTTTGCTTGTGGTCTCAAGCATCATACCCATGGATGCAGCATACGGGCGTAACTGATCAATCTCGTCATCGGTTAGCGTGCCAGCGTTGACGTGAGGCAGAAGTGTCGTCTCCCGTAATATCATGGCACAAGCCTCCGCAAGGTAGCTGGTCATCGTCGTGTGCCCAAGCTTGGAAAGTGCAGTTCTGGCGGCCTCATAACGCAGCTCTGGTTTCTCGCCCAAACTGAAAAGCAGTTCCTTGCATCCTGCCTCTTCACCTTTTCGAGCCGTTGCCATCACCTGATCTAAAGTCATGATATGAGCGTCAGGTGATGACGGGTGCTTCACAAATGTGCAATAGGTGCATGTATCCCGGCACATGTTCGTAAGAGGGACAAAAACCTTACGAGAGTAGGAGATCGTGTCTCCCCAATACTGTTGCTTTATAGCAGCGGCCTGCCTCATCAGATCCCGAAGATCAGATCCTCTCACATGCCCCAGTTGTCGCGCTTGCTCTGCCGTCAGCATATTTTTTTACCTCCCGGTCAAAAAATAACTGCAACCCAAAATGAGTCAAGCGTGAAATATCTCTATTTTGATGTATTTATATTGCAACGAAAATATTAAATGCACAATTTTTGATTATGTAAAGCGATAAAATTTATATATTACAGATACTTTTATAATTGTGCTCCGCAATATTTGGATGTTTTCTATATACTTTTCTGAATTTACGCTGGTGCATGACGAAATATCTACCTCGCCGGAGAATTGCTTTATTGCCAAAGCAGGCAGTGTATCTCTGTTTCAGAAGATCTGTATAAAATTAGGGCTAAAATTCACGAAACTGTGGAGTGTGGCAAGATTAAAAGGGATGAAATTTGCTAAGGCATCTTTCAGATATGAGAGTTCTTGTTGCAATTTCACGTATTTACTCAGAGTATCTGTCGAAAATGATCCATTTTTGGAAGTGGGTTGACAGATAATTGACTGTTTGGTCCAATTTACCCTGAGTTTTGGGAGGGCGATATCTAAGATTTCCTCTGTAATTTAACAGCTTGATTTGCGTAAAATATGTCAGCTACATCTATTCCACTATCAGATGTCGAAATGATCTTTGGGGTGGGTCGATTGTTTCTGGTTTACTTGTTTGGTCAGTAAGTGCCGGGCAATTGTGAGAAAGCTGGAAATTTATAGCGAGAGCTTTTTAAAATCCTCAAAATACTTGCGCACCACAGGTTTTGGGTGGAGCGTAATTACTATGAATTCTGTTGTATTTTTAAAGCGCAAGTGCGGGATTGATAAATAAAACAGCGTCGTGAAGGCGTTATTGGGAGAGAACTATGAGTAAACTCGGCTCAAATCATCGTATTAATGGCGACAGATTGTGGCAAAGCCTGATGGATATGGCGCAGATCGGACCCGGCGTTCGCGGTGGCAATAACAGGCAAACGCTCACTGATGAAGATGCCGAGGGCCGGAAACTGTTCACCACATGGTGCGAGGCTGAAGGCATGAAAATGCATGTCGACAGCATGGGAAACATGTTTGCCCGTTTGGAAGGAGAAGACCCGGCGCTGGACCCGATCATGATCGGCTCGCATCTGGATACACAGCCCACCGGCGGAAGATATGATGGTGTCCTTGGTGTGTTGGCTGGTCTTGAAGTTATCCGTTCTATGCGTGAGCGCGGCATAAAAACAAAACGTTCCATCGAGGTTGTGAACTGGACAAACGAAGAGGGAACCCGCTTCGCACCTGCCATGCTGGCCTCTGGCGTTTTTGCTGGCATGCATACGCAGGACTGGGCTTATGATCGCGAAGATGCTGAGGGCAAAAAATTCGGCGATGAGCTGAAGCGTATCGGATATGTGGGTGATGAACCTGTGGGCCAGCGCAAACTCCATGCAATGTTTGAATTGCACATTGAGCAGGGACCAATTCTTGAGATAGAACAAAAAGATATCGGTGTCGTCACGCACGGGCAGGGTCTGTGGTGGTTGCAGGTTACACTCACAGGTAAAGACAGCCACACCGGGTCCACACCCATGCCTATGAGACGCAATGCGGGTCTCGGCATGGCGCGTATCACCGAACTTGTGCATCAGATCGCTATGGAAAATCAGCCCGAAGCCGTTGGCGCGATCGGACATTGTGATGTCTATCCGAACAGCCGTAACGTGATCCCCGGCAAAACCGTTTTCACCATCGACTTCCGCTCTCCGCATCAAAATGTGCTCGATGGCATGAAGGCGAAGCTTGAAGCAGAAGCGCCAGAGATTGCGGAAGCCCTTGGACTGGAAATTGAAATTGAGCCCGTTGGTCACTTTGATCCGGTCACCTTCGATGAAGGCTGTGTTTCTGCTGTCCGCAATGCCGCAGAACGTCTGAACTACTCACATCGCAATATTATTTCCGGGGCAGGTCATGATGCCTGCTGGATCAACCGTGTGGCTCCGACGGCAATGATTATGTGCCCTTGTGTGGATGGTTTAAGTCATAACGAAGATGAAGAAATTTCAAAGGAATGGGCGACAGCAGGAGCAGATGTTTTGTTCCATGCAGTGCTCGAATACGCATCAATTGAGCAGGACACCACTGAGCCAGCCGAATAAATCCTTTTTATTTTAATGAGTTGAGAGACGCAAATGTCTACAGTTATTAAAGGCGGCACCATTGTAACAGCCGACAGAACCTACAAATCAGATGTGCTTGTTGAAGGCGGCAAAATCACCGCTATTGGTGAAAACCTCACAGGCAACGAGACACTGGATGCAGACGGATGCTACGTCTTACCCGGTGGTATTGACCCGCACGTTCATCTGGAAATGCCGTTTATGGGAACGCATTCCGCAGACAATTTTGAAATCGGAACAAGAGCTGGCCTTGCGGGCGGAACCACCATGGTGGTTGATTTCTGCCTGCCTGAGCCCGGTCAGTCCATGATGGAAGCGCTTGCCATCTGGCAGCAAAAATCAGGGGCAGCCTGCTCCGACTATTCCTACCACATGGCGGTTACCTGGTGGAGCGAGCAGATTTTTAATGAGATGCAGGAGGTGGTTGATCGCGGCATCAACACCTTTAAGCACTTCATGGCTTATAAAGGCGCTCTGATGGTTGATGATGACGAGATGTTCGCATCCTTCCAGCGTTGTGCAGCTCTTGGGGCGATGCCTCTTGTCCATGCCGAAAATGGAGACGTGGTCGCCACCATGCAGCAAAAGCTGCTGGACGAAGGCAATAACGGCCCTGAAGCGCACGCTTACTCTCGCCCGCCAGAAGTGGAAGGCGAAGCAGCCAACCGCGCAATCATGATCGCCGATATGGCAGGTGTACCCTTATATATTGTGCATGCAAGTTGCGAGCAGGCCCATGAAGCGATCCGCCGCGCCCGTCAAAAAGGAATGCGCGTTTACGGTGAACCGCTTATTCAGCATTTAACGCTGGATGAAAGTGAATATGCCAACCCGAGCTGGGACCATGCAGCACAGCGTGTCATGTCTCCTCCCTTCCGTAACAAGATGCATCAGGACAGCTTGTGGGCAGGTTTGCAAGCTGGCTCTCTGCAAGTGGTTGCCACCGATCACTGCGCCTTTACAGTGGAGCAAAAGCGCTTTGGGGTTGGCGATTTCACCAAAATCCCGAACGGCACAGGCGGTCTGGAAGATCGCATGCCCATGTTATGGTCAGCAGGTGTCCGCACAGGCCGCCTGACCATGAATGAGTTTGTTGCAGTCACGTCCACCAATATCGCCAAGATACTGAATATGTACCCCAAAAAGGGTGCAATTTTGGAAGGCGCAGACGCTGATATCGTGGTCTGGGACCCCAATCGGTCCAAAACCATCACCTCTAAAAACCAGCAATCCAGCGTCGAGTACAACGTGTTTGAAGG
The DNA here is from genome assembly GCA_947496145.1 of uncultured Pseudovibrio sp. GTDB lineage: Bacteria > Pseudomonadota > Alphaproteobacteria > Rhizobiales > Stappiaceae > Pseudovibrio. Next base: position 69,679 of record CANMBS010000013.1, on the reverse strand, counting down.
CAAGGAAGTCATCGGGTTACCGCGCTTTACGCTTACACGCGGGAAAGTCGCGGTTGAAGAAAGCACGGTCAAAACAGAGCCGGGCCATGGCGAGTTTGTTGGCCGTAAACCAAATGCTCCGGTCGGCGCTGCCTTGTCCAGATGGAAAGAGATTACAGCACCTCGTAAAGTTGAGCGTCGCCCTGAGCTGATGCCAGCTGGTGTGTAAGCAAATTGAATTGAAGCGCCTGACCCATCATCAGGTTTGCAAACGCTAAGCGAAAGTGTCCTGGCATGAAGTGCATATGTGCGCTTCATGCGTATGCAGGCCCTCGTGGGGTGCGGGGGTCAGCCATAACAAGCAGCGGTAATGCTTTCAGGGGGCCGTTGCTTTCATATAGCTGAGGGGGAACTATCCGATGTCGGATTCAACTCTGGGCTCCGCCGGTAACACTGTTCCGGACGAGTTTGGTATTATTCATCAAGAGCTTGTGGGTATTGATGCTGAGCTTTACAATGAAGACCAGCTGCCAACAGCACCTGTTGCACGCACATGGAACTGGGTTTCCATTTCTGCCCTTTGGGTGGGTATGGTGGTGTGTATTCCAACCTATATGCTTGCCTCCTATCTGATTGGTGCAGGCATGAGCTGGGATCAGGCCGTAATGACCATCCTGCTGGCCAATGCGATTGTGCTTATTCCCATGGTGCTGGTGGGCCATGCCGGAACCAAGTATGGCATTCCGTTTCCGGTTCTGCTGCGCTCTTCATTTGGTCCGGTTGGCGCAAAAATTCCGGCAGTTGCGCGTGGCGTTGTCGCCTGTGGCTGGTTCGGTATTCAAACCTGGGTCGGCGGTTCTGCGATCTATGTGATCTTGAATACCTTGATGAACGGGGCACTTGTAGGTGATCCCCTGCCAGTCCTTGGAATCAATGCAGGACAGTTCGTCTGTTTTCTGGCATTTTGGGGGCTGCATCTTTACTTCATCAAAAACGGCACGGAATCCATTCGCTGGCTGGAAACCTATGCCGCGCCGTTTCTGCTTGCCATGGGCCTTGCGCTGCTCGCATGGGCCTACATGAATGCAGGTGGTTTTGGCGCAATGTTGTCAACACCAAGTCAGTTTGCCGAAGGCCAGCCAAAGGAAGGTCAGTTCTGGGTGGTCTTCTGGCCAAGCCTGACAGGTATGGTTGGCTTCTGGGCAACTCTTGCACTGAATATTCCCGACTTTACACGTTATGCAAAAAGTCAGAGGGACCAGTTTATGGGGCAGGCCGTTGGCTTGCCGATCCCAATGGCCCTGTTTGCGTTCATCGCTTCAGCGGTGACATCCGCAACCGTTGTCATCTTTGGAGAAGCAATCTGGGACCCAATCGCGCTTGCTGAGAAAATGGGGGGCATAAGCATCATCGTTGCCCTGTTTGCGCTTATCGTTGCGACACTGACAACCAATCTGGCAGCAAACGTTGTAGCCCCTGCACACGGGTTTTCCAATCTCGCACCAAAGGCCATCAATCTGCGGATGGGGGGCTACATCACAGCATTGATTGGTCTGGTGATGTTCCCCTGGATCCTCGTGAATCACATCATCGGCTGGTTGATCGCTTACTCTGCACTGCTGGGTCCAATTGCAGGGATCATGCTTGCAGACTATTACCTGCTGCGTAAAACCAAGCTCAATGTTGAGGACTTGTTCCGAAACAACGGCATCTATTCTGGTTCAAATGGCTGGAACTGGGCAGGCGTGCTGGCATTGGTGATTGGTATCCTGCCAAACCTGCCCGGCTTCCTGCACGGTGTCGGTCTTGCCAGCGAGGTCTCACCGCTCTTTGCAACGCTTTACACATACGCATGGTTCGTAGGGCTGTTTGTTGCAGGTATTGCTTATCTGGTTCTGGCTAAAATTCTGAATAAGTGATGCGACAGATCAACTGCAATTAAGCGCGGGAGCGGCGACCTCAACGCCGCTTCCTTTTTTGTTCAAAGGAAAAGAATATGCCAAAAGCCTATTGGGTTGCGCAGGTCACTGTCACCGATCCCGAACCATATAAACGATATGCCGACGGCGCGTCAGAGGCATTTAAGAAATATAATGCTAATGTTCTGGCACGGGGCGGCAGGTTCGAAGATCTGGAAGGGACAAATCATCCGCGTAACGTGGTGATTGAGTTTGAAGATATGGAAACCGCAATGGCATGCTACAACAGCGCAGAATATCAGGCAGCTAGGAAGCATCGCGAAAACGCAGGTATTGCCAATATATTGATCGTTGAAGGAGCCTGAACTTCGGTTGATCTGAAACTGAAACGGAAGAAGCCGCAGGTATTCAGACTGCGGCTTCTTTTTGTATTCGCCCACATACCTTAGAGCGTTGAATTCAATCAAATGATAAGAGTTCTCTCAAAATAATGATGTTAGAGCTTGAGGCGTGAATACGAATGAACACAACAAGCTCTAAGAGTGATCGCGAAGCTCTCGCCGTAAGATTTTGCCGACCGTTGACTTTGGAAGTTCATCAAGAAATTCCACGTGCTTGGGTACCTTATAAGCCGCCAGAGCCTTGGAGCAGTACTCCCGAATACGATCAGGCGTAACGTCTTCACTGTTGCGCACCACAAACGCTTTCACCGCTTCTCCGGTACGCTCATCTGACGTGCCTGCAACAGCAACTTCAACAACACCGGAAACCTCTGCAATAACTGCTTCAACCTCCGCCGGATAAACGTTGAACCCGGAAACAAGCAACATGTCCTTTTTACGGTCCACGATCTTGAAGTTATTGTGTTTGTCCATGATGGCCACATCACCGGTGCGGAAGAAACCATCAGCTGTCATGGCAGCCGCTGTAGCTTCCGGCCTGCGCCAGTACCCCTGCATAATTTGCGGGCCGCGTGCACAAAGTTCGCCAGCCTGACCTCGCTCAACCTCATTATCCTCAGCATCCAGCAAGCGGATTTCAGTCTGTGGTAAAGCCTGACCAACCGTCTCTGAAAACTCAGTGCTGTCAAATGGGTTTACCGTAAGCACAGGAGAGGTTTCACTCAGTCCGTAACCTTCAATGATGTGGTGTCCGGTGACTTGCTTCCACTTGTCCGAAATCGCACGCTGAATAGCAGAGCCACCGCCCATGGCAAACTTGTACTTGTTAAAGTCAAGCTGATCAAAGCCGGGAGTATGCAGCAGGCCATTCAAAAGCGTGTTCACACCCGTGATCACGCTAAACTTCCATTTCTTCAGCTCAGCGACAAAACCGGGCATATCCCGAGGGTTGGTAATGAGCACATTACGGGCGCCAAATCGATAAAACGTCAGGCAATTCACCATTAACGCAAAGATATGATAGAGCGGCAACGCAGTTATTATGATTTCACCACGCTCTTGCATCACACCATCCATTGCTGCTTCAAATTGCATGAGGTTTGCAATCAGGTTGCCATGACTAAGCGCAGCCCCTTTTGAAAGCCCTGTGGTTCCACCGGTGTACTGCAAGTAAATCAGATCCGCTGGCCGGATGTCTGGTGCAGAAAAACTTAAATGAGCACCGTGGGCTATAACATCATTCACGCTGTACTTTTCTGCAAACATCTCATGTGTAGTTGGGGAGGGGAGTTCTGCTCCACTCGCATCACCTGTATTGGCAACAATCACATTCACAATGGATGTTTCGCCAATGATCTCAGCAAGTGTATCAGTGGAGCCTGAAAATACAAAAATCGTGTTTGTGTCTGCATCATTCAACTGATGCTTCAGCTCGCGCGGCGTATATAGTGGGTTCACATTCACCTGCACAAGGCCGGCTCGCAAAATTCCAAACATCACAACCGGGAATGCCAGAATGTTCGGAACCATGATTGCAACGCGATCACCTTTTTTCAGGCCAAGCGTGGTTTGCAGATAAGCAGCAACAGCGCGGGACTTCTCGTCGACCTCGCTATAGGTAAGTGTCTGGCCAAAGTTGGTGAATGCAACCTGATCTGCGAAACGCTCGTTTGTCTCCTCAAACATTTCGACCACAGATGTATAGGCATTCACGTCAACAGGTCTGGTGAACGTTGTTGGTGTTCCCGCCGGAGCATAAAGCGTGTCAGTCATAATTCCTCCCAAAATTAAAACCTATACGCGCACTCTACATAATTTTCCGAGTTTATGCCCTAAGCATATTGTTCATGCCTGAGTATCCCATCGACCTTTTGCTGTAGCCCGGTCAAGTCAGCTGGCGGAGCCAGTCCAAGAGTACCCATAGCAGCCATAAACAGCATATCAACCATATCCTGAGTTCCAAAACGGGCCGGGCCAGCGTTGCGGATCGCCTGATTTGCCGTAAACCCGGTAATAAGCTGAATACACCGGCGTATATGCAACTCCCAGTCATCGGCGGGTATTTCATCTTTGTAGGCTGCGCATAGTTCTACGATACGGTCAGCAGTCTCTATAGTAAGTTGCTGAAAACGAAGCCAGATCTCCGGCTGCTTGGCAGAAACTTCATGGGCGGCGCGATAAAGCCCGACGTTTCGCTGCAAAACCTTCTGGTTCAGGGCAGTCACAAAGTAGATCACACCTTCAAGCGATCCGATTGGATCACGGATCTCTCGAATCGTCGCCCGAGCTTGCTCCTCATAAATCTGGAACAGTCGCTCAAAGAGCATTTCTTTATTTTTAAAGCGGAAATAAAAATTTCCGGTTGAGGAACCGGCAAGCTCTACAATGTCTGAAATGCGTGCTCGCGCGACCCCTTCCCGAGCAAAAATGGTTTTCGCCGCTTCCAGAAAGTTTTGCTCCGCCTCATAGCCTCTTTTTTGTTTTGGCCTGTATGATTTCATAGTGTGAACTCAACTGGAGGTTTATTCTGTTTTATGGGTAAACTTTGCAGTTTCAAACTATATCATCTCTTTGTTGTGAGCTACGAAATAATTGACGAATACATGTGTGCTTTGCAAAAGTTGCGAAGCCTGAAGAACTTTACGGCAAATATGTTTCATGTGTCATTGTGTAGTAATCATCTCACCGCTAAAACAGGCTTGTGTTTGCAATAGAGCTTGTGAAACGCAAAACAACGATAAGTTTGCGTATTCCGTTCAAAAAAACGCAAAGTTTTACAAAACAACGCAAAACTGATGCAACTTCACATTCTGCTTTCAAATGTTATCTTAATATACTGTAATTATTGAAAGATGCGTGTTTGCACAGCTGCAGATGTAACCCGCCGGAACTTCATGGGAACAGATCGTGTCGGGTTTAAAATTCTGGACAACTGCAGGAAAATGCGGATCGCTGAAACGTTTTTCTGCTCTAGATTGATAGCAAATGAGACTCAGAGATCAAACTCTGATTGGGGGAATAAATGTCGAACCATGTCACCTTTCACGACCTGAAAAATGCAAGCGTATTCATTACCGGAGGAGGTGCTGGTATTGGCGCAAGTCTGACGGAAGGCTTCTTGCAGCAAGGGGCAAAAGTGGCTTTTGTTCAGCGTTCTGATGCGTCTGAGTTTGTAAAGCAAATGGAGAGCAAATACGGTCGCGCGCCATTGTTTATTCAATGTGATGTGAGCGATGTAGACGCATTGCAAGGTGCAATCAGGCAAGCTGAAAATACACATGGTCCGGTGACCATACTGGTAAATAACGCTGCTAATGATACCCGCCACACTCTTGAAAACTTCTCGCCAGATCAATGGGATACTGCGATGAATGTGAACTTGCGACCACACTTCTTCACAGCGCAGGCCGTAGCGCCGGGAATGAAAGAAGCTGGCGGCGGAAGCATCATCAACTTCTCCTCCATCTCTTATATGATGGGGAACGCCGGATACCCGGCCTATGAAACATCAAAGGCAGCGATCATGGGTCTGACACGCGCTTTGGCAAGGGAGCTGGGACCCGACAATATTCGGGTTAATGCACTGATGCCAGGATGGGTTCTCACAGAACGGCAGAAAGAACTATGGGCGACACCTGAAGATCTGGCCGCTCATCTGGAAAAGCAATGCCTGAAAGAGCACCTCGAACCGGATGATATCATTGATGCGACACTGTTTTTAGCGTCAAAAGCCAGCCGGATGATGACAAGTCAGGCACTTGTGATAGATGGTGGCGTAGTCGTAACAGGATAGCACAGCAAAAGCGGGCAGCCTGCTGCCCGCCACACTTCATTTTATGAATTTAACGCCAATACGTTGAAATAGTTGCGAAAAGCACCATAACTCTGAGTACTATGATAAAGCCGTATTACCCTCAATGATTGGCTTTCAGTTTTCTCAGGAAATACCACAGAACACCCACTACAAATGGAACCGAGGCAGCCATTCCAACGGCAGGATCGAGCGGTGACCCAAGAGCTTTCGCTCCCTTAAGTGCATAGCCAATCAGGCTGATGACATAATAAGAGATGGCTGCAATAGAAAGACCTTCCACTGTCTCCTGCAAACGTAACTGAAACTTTGCCCGCTGATCCATGGAACTAAGAAGATCCCGGTTCTGCCGTTCTAATTCCACATCCACACGAGCACGCAGTAATCCAACGGCACGGGTTAGTTTTCGCGATAAATTGGCCTGCCGCTCCTCAATTGCCCGGCAGGTTTGCATAGCAGGTGCAAGCCGGCGATTAAGAAAACGACCAATCATGTCGTAACCTGAAAGATGCGTTTCCCCAAGTGTTTCCAGCCTCCGCCGCACGATGTCAGAGTAGGCACGAGTTGCACCAAAGCGAAACAGGCTTTCCATTGCCGCCGCCTCTAAATCTGCTGCAAGAGCAGATAAGTCCGCAAGCAATTCTTCATTATGTGCCAATGAGTTGGGTTCCTGGCTCCCTGAATTGCGCAACTGAGAGGTAATTTGTACCAGTTCTCGCTCAATACGGCTTACAATTTTTTGCTGCTTTCGGGCCTCATAAAGTCCAAGTAAGGAAAGAGTTCTGTAAGTTTCCAGCTCCAGAACACGCCTCACTGTTGCTCCCAGTTCAAGAGGTGAAAGCCCATGATCGAGAAGGAGAAAGGAAATCACACCATCTTCACTTGCCTGAAAATCTGTCACCAGTGTTGCACGTTCAGAAGTCACTCGTGAAATGCTGAGACTCGACGGATCAAAACCATCGAGCAGCTCCTCAGAAAAAGCATGATCGGTCTGTTTGATCGTGAGCTCGACAGCGGCAATCAGTTCCCCCGGTGCTCCAAGTTTTTCCAATAAAAACAAAGAGTTCTCTGAAGAGGTTTGAGAGTGCCCGTTGTCAGAAACTGCTGTCTCAATGGCATAGGTTGAAAACTCGCTATGCTGTTCCCATCGCAATGAATACTGCTCAAAGGCATGATGAAAGTAGTGTTCGCCAGAGTTAAAGGAGGTGCCTGTTTCATCCTTGATGAAACGGTAAAGTTTATCCTTCTCAAGCTGCCTTTGATCTTGTTCAACCATAAAGGCATATTGTCGTATTTGCCATTCTCCGTGGATTGGCACAAATGGTCGGGCATGCACTTCTTCTAAAATTGCCTGACGCAATGGATGCTCCGGAAATTGCTGCTTCTCGTTTGTAACTGGCAGTAATTCGTCTATCTCGCTCAAATCGTTCCCCTTCGAAGATCGCAAGCTCAAAAAGACGAGTTTGAAACACGAAGCCTGTCAGGGCTACATAAAACTATGTATTGCGCGGGATTGTCGCAGTCGAGGGCATTAGATGCAATCAAGGCGAAATCTAATTCGAATTCAGTGTGTTCACCAAAGCAATCCCTAAGAATTGTAAACTACACCAGCCTTCAAAACACCACTTGTTGAGGGCTTGAGATGAGAGCGACATTTGCTGCGGTTCTGTTAACCTGTTCCACTACCATCACATTGGCAGAAGTCGAGTTTTCTCAAAAAAACAATCATTGGTTCGAAGAGGCAGAGTTCGAGCTTCAAAAAAGATTGGCTGAACAACCCATCACAAAGCCCGCCAAGAATATCATTTTGATGATCGCAGACGGAAACGGGATCGCCACCAACTATGCCACGCGCATTTTTCAAGGCCAGCAGAAGGATATGTTAGGGGAAGAAAATGTTCTCCCTCAAGAGAGATTTCCTTATGGTGCACTGGTTAAAACATACAATGTGAACGCTCAAACTCCAGACTCAGCAGGTACCGCCACAGCTTTTCATTCCGGAGTAAAAACCAAAGCCGGAGTTCTGGGCGTTGATGAAACGCTAAATGTAGGAGACTGCTCTGCCGTTGAAACTGCTCGTGTTACCAGCATCGCAGAAGCCCTCTCAGCCGCCGGGAAGTCTGTTGGTATAATCACAACGACCAGTTTGACAGATGCAACACCAGCCGCTGCTTATGCTCATGTCGCCAGCCGTCGGTTTGAAGACGATACCAAAGTGCCTGAAGGATGTAAGGTTCCTGATATCGCGGTGCAGCTCCTTGATCAGATCAAAGCTGGAACCATCAATGTGGCGATGGGAGGAGGGCAGCGCTATATGCTTCCAGATACGGTGAAAACAATTGAGGGCACACCGGGAAACCGTCGGGATGGTCGCAATCTGATTAAGGAAGCAAAGGACTTTGGAGCGACCTATGCGTGGGATGAAGCCTCATTTCAGGCTCTGGATGTCAAAGCCGGTAAACCTGCACTGGGTGTCTTTGCAGCCAGTCACATGCAATATGAATATGATCGCACCAACCAGCCATCTCTTGCCGAAATGGTAAAATGGACCATCAATGCACTCAAAGATAACGAAAAAGGTTTCTATTTAACTGTTGAAGGTGGACGCATCGATCATGCGAACCATGCCGGAAATCTCTACCGGGCACTCACAGATGGCATAGCCTTTGCCGAAGCTGTTGCCATGGCCGAAGAGATGACAAGTGATCAGGATACGCTGATAATTGTGACCGCAGATCATGCACATACTCTTTCCTTCAACGGCTATTGCGGGCGCGGATCTCCAATCAACGGACTGTGCATGGGGATAGACAACAATGGTACCAAACACACTGATGAACTGAACTTAATGCTTGATGGTAAACCATATTCAGTAGCGGGCTACTTAAATGGACCAGGCTCAATTCTGACAGAAGAAAACAGCTGGACTGGTACTCGCCCCGTAATTAGTCAGGAGGAGGCGACGGGTCCGGATTATAAGCAGCAGTCCTTGCTTCCCATAGCTTCAGAGACACATTCAGGTGAGGATGTAGCGCTTTACGCAAGAGGCCCGTGGGCACACTTATTTACGGGAACAATTGAGCAGAATTACATATTCAACGTTATGACTTATGCGGCAAGCAGAAAGGAATAATATTCGCGTGTTACCAAAACAGCAGAGACAATATGGAGGGTTTTGCGAAGCATGTGATCTGCGAAATCCTGGGGGGTACCTTCATGGACTACTCGAAATGAAAGTGGCATTGGCTTAAGTTTGCCATCCCATAGCTGCACTGTGAGTTTTTATGATTGAGTTTGAGAAGAAACTGGAAACCGCACTGAAAGCCCATGATGGCAGTGAGGATGCCAGTCATGATGTTTACCACGCACGCCGGGTAAAATTGGCCGCTCTGGAAATCGCAGAACGCCGGGGTGAAGGGGATAAAGAAGTACTCATTGCTGCTGCCTACCTGCATGATCTGGTGAATGTCCCCAAGAATTCACCTGACCGCTCAAAAGCCTCCAGATACTCGGCAGATGCTGCAGAGCCAATCCTTCGTGAGTTGGGTGTAAGCTCAATGAAAATTGATCAGATCAAGCACGCGATAGAAGCTCATAGTTTTTCTGCCAGCCTTACTCCGCAGAGCATTGAAGCAAAAATATTGCAGGATGCAGATAGGTTAGAATCTCTGGGTGCAATTGGCATCGCGCGGACCTTCTACATTGCAAAAGCTATGGATTCCAATCTCTTCCATGGTGGTGATCTGTTTGCAGAACACCGCAAACTTGATGATAAGTCATACGGGGTTGATCATTTCGCGTTGAAGTTGCTAAAGCTTCACAAGACCATGCAGACAGAAGAGGGACGGCAGGTCGCTCGTGAACGCACTGACTTCATGATTGCTTTTTTAAAGCAACTGGCAAATGAAACAGGCTTCACTTATCCGGTTGAAAATGAACTCTGGATTGATGAAGAGACCGCACTGTCTCACTCTTAGCGATCAGTTCTGTTGGTCTTCAGTGGTTCAAACGTAATTTCAGGATTTTGAATGGTCTGAGCAAAGGGACCTTCCGGCTGCTCCATGGCTTTTAACAGGTTTGTTGCCAGCAACAGACCTGCCTCCTGAATGTCTTCATTGATCGTATCAATATGAGGATCAATCTGGTTGAGGGTGGTGGAGCTTGACTTCACAACCGCATCAAAATCCCGGCCTCGCTCCTTTCCTGCCTGACGATAGGCATTTGCAATGGCAAGGAATGATGTCTCACCCGGACAGATAAAGCCATCTGGAGCATTCTCTTGTTGAACAATGGACTGCGCCCACTCAAAAACCTCTGGCATGTCCGAGTCGAGTGTAATGCCCTTGGGAATATGACAGTCCAGCCCCTGCTGCCGGATTGCACGCATATAGCCATAATTCAGATGCTGGCAGAATGTGAACTGGGCCGGGGGTAAAATTATGCAAATGCGCCGACGTCCTTTTTGCATCAGTCGCAAGACCGATTCATATGCGAATTTCTCATTGTCATAGTCCACATAAGAATGTTGATAGCCAAACTCAGTCCGTCCATGCGTGGCAAAAGGAAAGTTGCGCTCCCGCAAGAAGCGTACACGCTCATCAAATGGGCAGGTTCTTGAAAGGATAAGGCCATCAGCCAGTCTGTTGCGTACAATATGCTCCACCGGTTCCATGGGATCCTCCTGAAGGAACTGCGGAGTGATATTCAGATGGTAGTCGGTAGAAGCTAATCTGTGCGCAACGCCAGTGATCAGAGAATTTCCAAATCCAAGAATCTCGTTGTGAGGGTCGAGTATCAGGGAAACAATTTTGGTCTTTCCAGTGCGTAGTCGCTGTGCCGCCGGGTCTGGAAAATAGCCAATCTCATCTGCAACTTTATTTACGCGCAGGCGGGTGGCCTGTGCAATCTTGTCATCTCCCTTGAGCGCCCGGGAAACAGTTGTCACCGCAAGACCAGTGATCTCTGCAATTGTCTTCTGAGTAGGCTTCGAGGTCGGTTGAGAGGAGGAGTTTCCTGGCTTTTTTGTCGGCATGTAAATCTAGCTTACCTTATGCAAGTCACCTGAATTTTTGTTATAACGATGCAATATTGTCTTCACGTAACATTTGATACAAAAAAGATCATTCAAGTCAATGGCTTCACTTTTGGCATTGACAGAACTGATATTTATAACGTTATAAGTGATATGTTAGTCGTATTTTTGTGTAGAAATTTAAGTTGTGATCGGGAGGCAACACATGCACAAGCTACTAGTGAAAACCACATCCGCTCTGGCGTTGCTGGCAGCAACCGCAGGTACATCTTTGGCAGCAGACGTAGAAGTGCTGCACTGGTGGACTTCAGGTGGTGAAGCAGCTGCGCTTAACGTTCTCAAGGAAGATTTGGAATCTCAGGGCATCGGTTGGGCAGATATGCCTGTTGCAGGTGGTAGCGGTGTTGCCGCTATGACAGTTCTGCGTGCTCGTGTCACTGCAAACAATGCACCAACTGCAGTGCAGATGCTGGGTTTCGACATTCAGGACTGGGCGAAAGAAGGCGCTCTGGCTGACCTGAATGAAGTTGCTGCAAAAGAAGGCTGGGATAAAGTTATTCCGGAAGCTCTTCAGCGTTTTGCGAAGTACGATGGCAAATGGATCGCTGCGCCAGTGAACGTACACTCCACCAACTGGGTATGGGCAAACAAAGCAGTGCTGGACAAGCACGGTATTGCTGCACCAACCACTTGGGAAGAGTTCACCGCAGCGCTTGATAAGCTGAAAGCAGCTGGCGTAACACCACTGGCACACGGTGGTCAGGCCTGGCAGGACGCAACTCTGTTCGACGCAATTGTCATGAGCACGGGTGGCCCGGACTTCTATAAGGCTGCACTCATCGACCTGGACGAAACCACTCTTGGTTCCGACACCATGAAAGAAGCGTTCGACCGCATGGCAGTCCTGCGCGCGAATGTTGATGAGAACTTCTCGGGCCGTGACTGGAACCTTGCAACTGCAATGGTAATCAATGGCGAAGCAGGCTTTCAGATGATGGGCGACTGGGCAAAAGGTGAGTTCCTCGGCGCTGGCAAAAAACCGGACGAAGACTTCCTCTGCTTCCGCTTCCCGGGGACCCAGAAACAGGTCACTTTCAACGCAGACCAGTTTGCAATGTTCGATCAGGGTGGCTCTGTTTCCAAAGAGCAGGCAGCTCTGGCAAGCGCGATCCTGTCTCCATCGTTCCAGTCTGCGTTTAACGTGGTGAAGGGGTCCGTTCCTGCACGTACCGACGTTTCCGACGAAGCGTTTGATGCATGTGCAAAACAGGGCATGAAAGACCTGTCTGCAGCTGCTGCAAGCGGTAACCTCTTCGGTTCCATGGCACACGGCTACTCTGTACCTGCATCCGTGAAAAACGCCATTTATGACGTTGTAACCGCACACTTTAACGGTGAATACGACTCCGCTACCGCTGTTGAAGAGCTGGTAGACGCTGTCTCCATCGCGAAGTAATTATAAGTGGGGCCGGTGTACTGGCCCCATTTTTCCCAAAGCAACGTATTATCTGGGGGCAGGGATCATGGTCGACCAGACCACTTCATCCGTTGCTATGGCCGCTGACTACGCGACGCCAACGGCAGTTAAACCGGACTTGCGGACAAGACTACAAAATCTCATTCCCAAACTGGTGCTTTCACCCTCTTTGGCTTTGATTCTGGTCTTCGTCTACGGATTCATTATTTTCTCCGTATACCTCTCCTTCACCGGAAGCCGCATTCTGCCAGTTTATGACTGGGTAGGACTGGAGAACTATGAAAAGCTGTTCCGGCTCCGGCATTGGTCCATTGCCATCAAAAACCTCGGCATCTTCGCCGGTCTGTACATTGCAATCTGTACGGCCATTGGCCTGAGTCTTGCGATTTTTCTGGACCAGAAGATCCGTGGTGAAGGCTTCTTGCGCCCAATCTTCCTGTATCCCATGGCGCTCAGTTTCATCGTGACTGGTACGGCCTGGAAATGGTTCCTCGATCCGGGCATCGGCCTTGAACACACTATGCATTTGTGGGGCTGGGAGAGCTTCCAGTTTGACTGGATCAAGAACCGCGACTTTGCAATCTATACCGTCGTGATTGCTGCCGTCTGGCAAACAAGTGGCTTCGTTATGGCCATGTTCCTTGCTGGCCTGCGTGGTATCGACAACGAAGTTCTCAAAGCAGCCCAGATCGATGGTGCCTCCAACTGGAACATGTACCGCCGCATCATCATCCCCCAGCTGCGCCCCGCATTCCTGTCCGCATTCGTGATCCTGTCTCACCTTGCCATTAAGTCCTATGACCTTGTCGTAGCTCTGACAGGTGGTGGACCGGGCCGTGCAACTGAAGTACCCGCAACCTTCATGTACTCCTACACCTTCACGCGCAACCAGATGGGCATCGGTGCCAGTTCTGCTGTGATCATGCTCATGACCATCGCTGCGATCATGGTGCCGTATCTTTATGCCGAACTGCGGGAGAAGAAATAATGTCCGTAGCCTCGACAGAAACTGCCATCAACACGGGCCGTATTACACGCACATTTATCTACCTGCTACTGATCCTGTTCGCACTGTTTTATCTGTTGCCATTTGGCATTATGGTCATCAACTCCGTAAAGCCGCTCTCTGAGATCACAGGTGGTAACATGATGTCGTTACCGCAGGTCTTTACCTTAGAACCGTGGCTAAAGGCCTGGAACAGTGCTCAGGTCGGCGTTGAAGCAACAGGTTTGAAGCCTTATTTCTGGAATTCCCTGAAGATGGTGTTCCCGGCAGTCGCGATCTCAACCGTTCTGGGGGCTTTGAATGGTTACGTCCTGACCAAATGGCGTTTTAAGGGAGACACCATTCTGTTCGGCCTGATGCTGTTTGCCTGCTTCATTCCGTTCCAGATCGTTCTGATCCCGATGGCACGAGTTCTTGGCTTCCTTGGCATCGCGGGTTCCACACCGGGTCTTGTTCTGGTGCATGTGGTCTACGGTCTTGGCTTCACTACGCTGTACTTCAGAAACTATTATCAGGTGTTTCCAACAGAGCTGATCCGCGCAGCGCAGATTGATGGGGCAGGGTTCTTCCGAATCTTCTGGCGCATTATGTTGCCAAGCTCAGGCCCAATCATCGTGGTCTCTGTCATCTGGCAGTTTACAAACATCTGGAATGACTTCCTGTTTGGTGCGTCCTTTGCGGACCTTGACAGTCAGCCAATGACTGTTGCTCTGAACAACCTCGTCAGCTCTTCAACGGGCGTCAAAGAATATAATGTTCATTTTGCCGGAGCGATCATCGCCGCATTGCCTACACTGCTCGTGTACATCGTGGCTGGCCGCTACTTCGTAAGAGGCCTGATGGCCGGATCGGTGAAGGGATAAGTCCTATGAGCTTTTTAAAAATCAACAACGCGACCAAGTCTTACGGCTCTACAAAGGTGCTGCGCAACATCGATATCGACGTGGAAGAGGGGGAATTCCTCGTTCTCGTCGGGCCGTCCGGTTGCGGTAAATCCACTCTGCTCAACATGATTGCCGGTCTGGAGAATATCACTTCCGGCACCATCTCCATTAAAGGGCAGACTATGAACGGGGTTCACCCGTCTAAGCGTAACATCGCCATGGTGTTCCAGTCCTACGCACTGTACCCGAATATGACCGTTGGCCAGAACATCACATTTGGGCTGGAAATGCATGGTACTGCCAAGCCTGAGCGTGAAAAGGCAATGAATGAAGTTGCTGAGATGCTTCAGATCAAGCCATTGCTGAACCGTAAACCGGGCCAGCTCTCAGGCGGCCAGCGCCAGCGTGTTGCCATGGGCCGTGCGCTTGTGCGTGACCCCGACGTGTTCCTATTCGATGAGCCGCTCTCCAATCTTGATGCAAAACTGCGCGTTGATATGCGTACAGAGATCAAGAAGCTGCACCAGAAGCTTGGCACAACGATCGTTTACGTGACACACGACCAGATCGAAGCAATGACGCTGTCCACACGCATCGCCGTGATGAATGGCGGTTACGTTCAGCAACTTGGCACACCAAAAGAGATCTATGACGCGCCTGCAAACTTGTTTGTGGCCAGCTTTATGGGCTCCCCAAGCATGAATCTGGTGCCTGCAAAAGTTGTTTCCAATGGGGACGGCATCTTTGCGCAGCTCTCTACAGGCTTAAGTGAGCAGGTGAACTTGAGATTCTCTAATCCGACTGAAGCCCTCAAAGGGTTTGATCAGAAGGAAATCACTCTGGGTATCCGCCCGGAAGCGATTACTGATCCGGAAGGGGCAGACCGTAAGGCCAGGCATATCGAACAGATCACCAACCGCGTTATCGTCACCGAACCAGCTGGTTCTGACACCTACGTGATGTCTTCTTTGGGCGGGAAAGACTGCAATGCGCGTATGCGTGCAGATGCACAGGTTGCAGCTGGTCAGAACGTACCCTTCGCGATCAACATGGATAAAGCAATCCCGTTTGATCCATCCTCTGAAATGCGCATCGCATAATTCATAAGAAAAGTAACTTCGAAGAGCCGGGGGGTGGTCACTCCGGCTCCTCATTGGCCTGTGAGTTCTCGCTCGTCGCCACCATCTCGGGACATCACCAGAGTTTTGAAGCGGTCATTATCCAGATAGATCGTATCGCCGGTAAACAGATAATTCTTTCCAGTGGGCGAGGCATAATAAAAGCATAGGTTGTTGTCCGTATGTCCTGACGTGTAGAGCGCCTGAAATACATCCTCACCAGCAATTGGCCCCTTGCCTTCAAGAAGCAGGTCCGGGTGGACATCTCGGTTGAAGAATCTGGCGATGTTTTCATCTCCGATAAGCTTTGACCCAAGAGCAAAGCGGAGTTCTCTGATATTATCGGTGATTTCGCGGTTGCGGGTCAGATATTGCTCATCGACACCACCAAGCTCACACAGCTGTTTAGCAACATTAAGATCATCAAAGTGTCAAATGAGGATGTTTCGCTTTACCATTTTCATAAAATAAGCATGATCTCTTATTCCTCATAGGTGTGTACCTGCTGATAGAATCTGTTCTAGTTTTCAGGTTAAGTTGAGGTCAAGGGGAAAACCTAAGGGATACTACTGGTTTCAATTGGGATGATTGGGACCATGTCATTAATCTGGAAGCTGCTGTGATCAAAAGTGTGCTGGCTCGCATCATAATCTTCTGGTTGAAAAACCGTGAAAAAGAACCTCTCGTAGATTTTTCCTCAAATTATGATTAATGTATGCATTTGTATTTAATGGCAAATTTGCGTTCATAGCGCAGTGCACCGAGTGCGCATGCAAGTGGCATATTGTCGTCTTCCTCACATATGAGATTTAGTTGTTTCTTGCTCCTCCGAATGAGCAAGTAGACAAAATTGCTTTACCAAGAGTTTTTCTAAATTACGCAGAGTGAGTGATATACCCTTTTAAAACAATATGTTACTTGCTTGCATAAAAAGGCATTCTCAGATTTGAGAAGCCACTTGATGCAATCGATGCGCTCGCTGCCGCTCTTCAGATTTAAAATTCTCATTTAATTTAACTGCTTAGCATTATGCGGCAGATTGCAGCATCCAGAAAAAATCTCAGAATGTTTGCTGTCGCACCTTTTTCTTTCCCTGCGTTAATTTGACAAGGATGATGTGTATTTAAACGTATGGCCTTAAAAATTTAACTTAAGTATATCAGGTCGAAATCCTAGCGAGATCGGGAAACTCTCCTAGGGTATATGAGTGGCACATGGGAAAATGAAAAGATGACAAGCATCAATGCGACCGAGTCAGAAGTCGCCCCAAAAGAAACGGCAAAATTTACTAAGCAAGATCTTACTTGGTCTTTGTCCATGTTTGGTACTGCGGTAGGCGCAGGCGTTCTGTTTCTTCCTATTCGCGCTGGTCTGGAAGGTTTCTGGCCTCTGATCCTGATCGCAGCACTTGTAGGTCCTATGACCTACTTCTCTCACCGCGCATTGGCTCGCTTTGTTCTTTCCTCCAAGAACAAAGATGCAGACATCACTGATGTTGTTGAAGAGCACTTCGGTAAGACAGCAGGTCTGCTGATCACATTCTTCTACTTCTTCGCGATTTACCCAATCGTGCTGATCTACGGTAACGCAATCACCAACACTGTTGACAGCTTCATCGTCAACCAGCTTGCTGGCCCTGAAATCCCACGCTGGATTCTCTCCGGTCTTCTTGTTGCTATGATGATGGGTGTGATGATCCTTGGCCGCCGCCTGATGCTCGTTGCAACTGAGCTTCTGGTATATCCGCTGGTGTTCATCCTCTTTGGTATGTCCGTATACCTCATTCCATCCTGGTCCTTCGAAGCAATGAGCTTCGATAATATCCCGGAAGTTGGTACTTTGCTGACAGTGGTGTACCTCACCATTCCAATGCTTATCTTCTCCTTCAACCACAGCCCGGCTGTATCCTCCATGGCTCTGGCTCAGCGTGAAGCGCATGGCGATAATGCAGTTGCAAAATCCGACATCATTCTGAAGCGTGCATCTGTAATGCTTCTCGGCTTCGTAATGTTCTTCGTATTCAGCTGCGTTCTCGCACTGTCTCCTGAACAGCTCATGGAAGCAAAACAGCAGAACCTGCCTGTTCTGTCTTACCTTGCAAATGTGTTCGAAAGCCCGCTGATCTCCTTCATGGGTCCACTGGTTGCGTTCCTTGCAATCTTCTCTTCCTTCTTCGGCCACTACCTTGGTGCAAAAGAAGGTCTTGCAGGCATCGCAAAGAAAGCAGCTCCTAAAGCCGTAGAAGGCATGGGCGAAAAGAAATTCAACACTCTGCTTGTTGCATTCTTCTTCTTCTCCGTTTGGGGTGTTGCAGTACTCAACCCATCCGTACTTGGCATGATTGAAAGCCTGGGTGCTCCGTTCATCGCAGCAATCCTGTTCCTGATGCCAATGTACGCAATCAAGAAAGTCCCAAGCATGAAGAAGTACGACGGCGCGCTGTCCAACATCTTCATCACCGTAATGGGCATCATCGCAATCTCTGCGATTGTTAAAGGCCTCTTCTAAGAAGGTCGATTTAAAAAACTTAAACCGGTGCCCATGGGCGCCGGTTTTTCTCTTTCACTAAGGTTCTCGTCATGGTCAGTGTTTTTGACATCTTCAAAATCGGTGTAGGTCCTTCCAGCTCCCATACAGTTGGTCCTATGAAAGCAGCAAAGCAGTTTATTGATAGCCTTCGCGCTATGGAAAAGCTGCGTGATGTGACACGTATTGCTGTAGATGTTTATGGCTCTCTTTCTCTTACAGGTAAGGGGCACCATACTGACACTGCGATTATTATGGGTCTTGGTGGCAATAGTCCTGAAACTGTCGACATCGACAGCATCCCTGAGTTTATTGAGCGCGTCGCTCAAACCGGTCGCCTTCCGGTCGGCATGCATTGTCATGTGGTTGACTTCCCAAATGACGCAATTACCTTCCATCGCCCTGCGCTTGAACTGCACGAAAATGGTATGTCCATCCATGCGTTCGCCGGCAATGAGAAGATCTTCTCTAAAACCTATTACTCCATTGGCGGTGGTTTCATCGTTGATGAAGAAAACTTCGGTAAGTCGGACGAAAACGAAGTAGCCGTTCCTTATCCCTACAAGTTTGCTTCCGAGCTGTTAAATCAGTGCACAAAAACTGGCATGAGCATTTCTGCGCTGGTTCTTGAAAACGAAAAGGCAATCCGCAGTGAAACTGAGCTGCGTGAAAGCTTCGGTCGTGTCTGGAATGTAATGCGCGATGGCATCGAACGTGGGAGCAACACCGAAGGTCTGCTGGCAGGTCCTTTGCGGGTTCCGCGCCGTGCCGCTGCACTGCGTCGTCAATTGACGGCAACTGAGCGCAACACTAACGACCCGATGTCCACCGTCGACTGGGTAAACATGTTCGCACTTGCTGTTTCTGAAGAAAACGCAGCTGGTGGACGTGTGGTGACTGCACCAACCAACGGCGCAGCAGGTATCATTCCAGCCGTTCTGGCTTACTATGACAAGTTTGTTGAACGCCTGGAAGCAGAGCATTACACAAAGTTCTTCCTCGCTGCTGGCGCGATTGGTGGCCTTTACAAGACCAACGCTTCCATCTCTGGCGCAGAGGTTGGCTGTCAGGGTGAAGTAGGCGTTGCCTGCTCCATGGCAGCTGCTGGCCTTGCAGAGCTATTGGGCGCAAGCCCGGCACAGGTGTGTATCGCTGCTGAAATCGGTATGGAGCACAATCTCGGTCTGACATGTGATCCTGTTCTGGGTCAGGTCCAGATCCCTTGCATCGAACGCAATGCGGTGGCATCCGTCAAGGCAATCAACGCGACGCGAATGGCAATGCGTCGTAATTCCGACCCGGTTGTCTCGTTAGATAAGGTAATCGCAACCATGTATGAAACCGGCAAAGATATGCTGGCGAAATATCGTGAAACCTCACAAGGTGGTCTGGCTCTCAAAGTGGTGCCGCTTGCAGCGGAATAAGTCACAGCAATAGCCAATGTAAAATGCGAAAAAGCTGGTCTTCGGGCCAGCTTTTTTTGTCCTGAGCAGTAGAAACTTAAAACTGCACACCCGCATAAAACCGGCAGCTAACTCATCTCTGGTACTCCCAGCAAAAAAAGCGGGAGACCCCCATGAAGTCTTTGTTCTTGTGCACCACAATCCTTGGCATGACTATCAAGGTAGCCCTCGCTGCCAATGCGCCAGTCACCATCGTCAGTTACAACGTGCAAAACCTCTTTGATACGGTCGATGACAAGAGTAATCCACGTGATGACACGTACCTTTCCAAAGAGGAAAAAGAAGCACGGGGAAAAGAGCATGAAGCAGTGTGCGAGAGTTACGATGAAAAAGGTTCCCACTATTACAAGCAATGCATAGAACTGAACTG
This sequence comes from uncultured Pseudovibrio sp., assembly GCA_947496145.1. Taxonomy (GTDB): domain Bacteria; phylum Pseudomonadota; class Alphaproteobacteria; order Rhizobiales; family Stappiaceae; genus Pseudovibrio. The sequence continues at coordinate 49,693 of CANMBS010000013.1, read as the reverse complement.
GGGTGAAGAGAGCTATGCCAAGAAGTTGGCGACCCTCGGTGCTGTCATTCGCTCCTTTCCGGAAACTCCGGACATTCTGGTCTTGCCGGAAACAGAAAACAAACTGGTTCTGGATGATCTGATCAACAAGGCCCTCAAGGGGCTTGATTACAAGTCAGTGATCCAGTTGGATACTTCTGATAATGAGCAGAACCGCGGTATCGACGTAGGCATCATCTCAAGGCTTCCTTTAAAGACGCCGCCAGAAGCCATCACAGTTTTTCCTAAGGACAAACCTAACCCCAACAACTGCAAGCCCACACGTGATATCGTGAAAGCGGAATTTGAAATGCCGGACGGTGAAACCATGTATGTATTTGGCGTTCACTTCCCTTCTGGTGCTGCTTACGAGTGCCGAAAAGATGCTATGCAGGTGCTCAACGACGAGCGGGCAAAGCTTCCCGAAGATGCGAACATCGTTGCTGCCGGAGATTTCAACTTTACCTGTGTTGATGTGCAAAATGGCGAGTTTCAAGCTCTGGCAAGGAAAGGTCGCTGGAGCTATCCGCCAGAAATTGTTGGTTGTGCAGCTCCGGGGAGTGCGTTTTATTACAAGGACCAAAGCTGGTCGTTTTTGGATATGATCATGGTTTCCGGTGCCCTTCGTCCGGACAGAGACAGCAACAGTACTTGGTTCGCAGATTTAGGTAGTTTCCATACTGTCGTAACCCACCCAAGCCAATACGCGCAGGATGCTCGCAATCGCGTTCGCCCAAAACGCTTTAACCCCGACAACAATCAGGGTGCAAGCGACCACTGGCCAGTGCTCATGAGGTTTTTGAAGAGGTTCTGATCAGCGTTTGACATTTGTGAAAAAAACTCCTGCCAACTTGTTAGGCTGGCAGGAGTTCCAACAACAATAGCAGTGCCAGTTAACTCTGATAGAGTTTCAGGTCTGCAGTAATCTCACGGTGTACCAGTTCAATCTGCGCTTCCATCGCGTCCACAACAGACAACATTTCGGAATGTCGCTGGCCTGCCGACCACTTGTCTCGTTCTGGGTCCTCAGGTTTTCCAGTTACTGGTGAGTAAGCACCCAGAGCTTTTTTCAGGTTCTCCAGTTCCGTATCAACTTGCTCGGCAAAGGTAACAACTGCTTTGACGCCGTCAGGCTTTGAAAGCTGTTCATCCCGAACTTCAGGATAGTTGAATGGGTCGCCATTACAAAGCTTATGAAGTGCTTTTAATGACTGATCGATATTTGGTGTCAAACAGCTATCCTTTGACATAGATGGATACGCAACATTTGTCGCTGCCGTCTTAAACAAGAACCATGTCTTAAGCGTCAGGTCAGGCGGGCAGGGATGCCAGTTCTCAACCTTAGGTACACGCCGCAATACCACAGGGTCATCACTGTAAAGCGTTTCAAAGTACCGCACCACTGCTGAGCACACATCCGTACTGGAGACCAGTACTTCCGGTGTTAAACCGCAATTTCGTCCAACCTGACGGGCAATCGGGTCTTTCTCCTCAACAATGCCGTAGGCCAGAACGCACTTGGCAAGTGTTGAGTTGCCAGCTATTGCTGCTCGTGCTGCTTTTCTGTTGGCAGGATCTTTGCGGGCCTCCTGATACTTTCTCCAACCGTAAACAATCTTTGCGCGTCCGTACGTTTTGTAACCAAAGTCAGAGAGTGCACGCCCCATATTCATGCCAGCCGAAAGACCAGTTGAAGCCTGTGTTGCGTCTGCAAGGCGTGCGATCTCAGCAGCGACACCAACCACTGAGAAGAAAGTGTTCAGGGTCTTTTGACTAACCTGAATAGCGGCCTGAGTATGACGCTCACGGATTGCATGATAGTAGACTGAGTTACTGGCTTCAGCCAGATTCACATTCCGTCGCCATTTCTCGACTTCTGCCGATTTCTTAGCCAGCGCAATAGCGTCCATTGTCAGTTTTCGGATAGCTTCTGCAAGTCCGGTCACGGGAAAGATGGTTGTGATCGCTTTAACACCACCTTTCGCGATGGTCTCGATCATCTTCATCTTCATCTGCGAAGCTTTGATATCCGCAAGCAAAACATCGATGGCCTGCAAGGACTTTTTAACAGCCTCTTCATCATTTGGATCTTCAGGAGAAGATGCCTCAGCAATCAAATCCTGAAGTGCTTTATGCTCTTCATCCGCTGCATTTTCCAGCTCATCCATATAGGCTTTGCGTTCTTTCGGATCAGCCAGCTTCTGCTTCAAGTTCGCTAGCGCGTCACCGGTTTTTTCTTCTTCAATCTTTTTCAGTGCTGCCGCAGTGTTTTTCTTAACAATCTCCTCGTCTTTCTCATCGCGACCCGGCTTTTTGAGACTGTCCAGACCCTTCGTCAAAAGCTCGTTGACGTTCGCCATGACGTCATCATCAGAAAGCAGCTCCATGGTTTTTTCAACGCTTTGAACGCCTGCATTAGGTCCAGCAAGCTTCAGCTTTTTCTCAAGCATCTGCTGTGGTGTAAGACTCTCAGCTTCTGTTTGGCCTTCCTCAGTCAACTCACCTTGATCTGGCTGAATTTTATCAGTGATCGCTTCACCAATCGCATCAGATCCTGTCGCACTTGCAAGGTTGGCAAGGCCACCAGTCAATGCTTCGGCAAAAGCTGTGTAATCACCATCCTTCAGGGCCTTCACGGCTGCATGGGCATCAGTTGTGGCAATCATCGCTCCTTTCAGGGCTTCACCAACGATGGCAGGTGTGTTCGATTCAGTACCAGTCAACTGTGCAGTGGAGGAGACCGCAGTAGACAGAGAGTCTGCCAGAGTTCCTACAATGGACAAGACAGCCTCTTGTTTTGCCTCCTCGTCAGGCGCCTGGCTCGCTTGCAGGATTTTTTCAGAAACCCGGCCCCCTGCCATAGCAACGTCGATAAGACCTGAGACACCCTCAAAAACATCGCCATGATCATCATCACCTTTGCGATCAGAGGATGACTTGTCAAAAGCGGCTCCGGCGGAAAGGACCTTTTTGATTTCTTCGCCAATAATTTCGCCCGCCTCATTTGCGAAGTTCAGCTTATCAGCTGCTGTTTTGCCTTTTTGCTCTGAAAAAACAATGCCTTTTTCTGCAGTGGCAAGACCTGTATCAAGTAAGGTTGTTGTTGCTGTAAAAAGGGTTCTCTGCTCTGCGACCCAGTTTGCATCCTTTGATAAGTTATCGCTGAGCTTATCTAATGCGCCATCAATGTTGCTAACCTTCTGCAGTTGATCTGTGTATTGCCCGGCATCTTTTGCAGCCTTAATTACATCCTCTGAACTTGCATTCTTGTCCATACCAAGTGAGGTGCGCAACTCATTGGTGGCTTGCGTTTTTTGATCGTTGAGAACCTCCTGCTTAGCAGAAACCTGATCTTTATCAGGCGCATCCACATCCAGATTGGCAAGCGTGATTGCATTTGTGCCGATCGCTGCGGTTAAGGAGACCACATCGCGGGCAAAGCCAATTGCTTCCAGCGCATTTTCATGCTTCGAGGCGGTTTCGCTGTGCTCATCCAGCTTTTGCTCATAGATTTTTGCCCCACCCTTGAACATCTTTTCAAACTGACTGTACTTGGATGGGACGATATTTGACGGAATGATCCCCTCACGGACCAGGGGCGTCCAGAGTTCACGGGTGATGTCTTCCTCAGAAAACATCGGATCTCCATTCTTGTTCTTGGCCGCGATCATCTCTGCCTGACGCGCAAGAATGCGTTCAAACGATGCATTTAACTTCTGAAGAGTTTCAGCATTAATCTCAGCGTTGTCTGCTCTGATATCGGCACGGGTGTCGATCTCAGTTTGCATATCTCCGGTCATCCAAGGCATCTTGGTACCAGAACCGGGAAGTTTGAATCTCTTGGAATTACGCGCAAGTGTGACTTCAAACTGTTGTGCCTCGCGAATGGTTTCTTTATCACCATCCAGTTTGGTCATAATGTCGTTCAAACGTCCGGCTCTCGCTGCAACACGTTCTGCATCCTGTGCAAAATCTCCAGCACCCTTTTGTGCTGATTTAAGCCATTCAAGCTGTTTTCCTGTAAACGTCATAATAAACTCCAAACTAGCCCGTTATGGGTTATGCGGCGTAGGTTTTCAGGTCCGAGTTCACATCTCGCAAAATCAGGGTTGCTTGCGCCTTTAGGGAATCTGCAACCTCCATCATTTCGGTATGCAACCTGCCACCTTGCCAGGCCTGGGTTTTCGGATCAGTCGGTTCAGCAGTCAAAGGACGATACGCCTTGAACTCCTTCTCAAGTGTTTCAAGATGAAGTTTGACCTCTTTGGCATAGCTGAGAATTTTCTCTTGCCAATTGTCTTCAGCAAGCATGTTGTCCCGGATGGATGGGTAGTTAAACGGATCACTCCGGCACAGCGTGTGTAGTGCTTTAAGTGCCTGTTCAATGGCCGGTGTTTTGCAATCTTCCTTGGACATAAGCGGATAGGCTTTTTGGGAGGCTGCACGCTTGAAGCTGAACCAGCTCTTAAGTGTCAGATCGGGAGTCCCCGGGTGCCAGTTGGCAACTTTAGGCACACGACGCAGCACTACTGGGTCCTCGCTGTAAAGCGTTTCGAAATAGCGCACCACAGCCGCACAGACATTGCTGTGAGAAATCAGAATTTCCGGTGTTAAACCGCAATTTCTGCCAACCTGCTGAGCAATTGGATCACGCTCTTCAACAATACCGTAGGCCAACACACATTTTGCCAGCGTCGAGTTCCATGCAATTGCTTCACGGGCTTTCTTGCGATTTTCAGGGTTTTTGCGGGCATCAAGATACTTGCGCCAGCCAAAAACAATTTTCGCACGCCCATAAGTCTTGTAGCCAAAGTCCGAAAGCGCTTGCCCCATGTTCTTTGCTACAGAAAGGCCAGTGGCTGCTTGTGTTGCATCACCCAGACGAGCTGCTTCTGAAGCCACTCCGATAATAGAAAGAAACGTATTGATTGTCTTTTGACTGACTTGAACAGCGGCTTGGGTATGCCGCTCTTTTACAGCGTGATAATAGTCAGAGTTGGCGGCTTGTGCCATTTTCACATTTTTACGCCATTTCTCTACCTCAGCAGCCTTTTTCCCAAGAGCGACCGCGTCAAACGCCAGTTTTCGACAAGCCTCCACCATTCCCGTTGCAGGCACAACGCGCACCAGAACCTGAACACCGCCCTTGGCGATTTTTTCAATGAGCTTGTACTTCATTTCTGAGGCTTTGATGTCAGCAATTAGCCGCTCAACTGCTTCCATAGATTTCCTGAGTTCATCAGCATCCTTGGGGTTTGGGGGCGGAGAAGCCTCTTCAATCAGGTTCTTTAGGGCTTTAGTTTCTGCCTCAACATCCGCTTCGAGCTTCTTCATGAACTCTTCGCGGTCTTTTTTTCTGGACTGCTTCTTTTTAAAGTCGGCCAGTGCATCCCAGGATTTTTGCGCCTCCATTTTCTGAATGGCTGCTGTTGTCCGCTTTTCCAATTCAGCAGACATTTTGCTGGCTTCGTTTCGTTCTCGAAAAGCGTCCTGCATCTCGCGAACATTGTTTGTAATCTCATGCAGATAAGTCGGGTCCTGAAACCCGTCGAGGAATGTTTCCCGTTCAGTGCGTGTAAAATGGCACCCGGAACGCTCAAGTTTCTGGTCCAGCAACTCCCGTGCGCTGAGTTGGCTAAGCTCCTCTTTTTCCTCATCCGTATTAAGAGGAATATCTGGCTTTGCCATCTCGGCAAGTGGGCCTGTCGTAGCAGAAGAGGCGGCCTGTATAAAACCTAGTAACAAAGATTGAGTAAGGGTCTTGTAGTCTCGGTCATAAAGCGCCCTGACAGCAGTACCCAAGTTAACGCTAACTACGAAGAATGCCTTGATAGAAACTCCGACCAACTCAGTTTGGTCATCTTCATTGCCAGGCCCTGGCCCCTTACTTCCATAGGCATATCGTTTGCTTTCATCTGCGCGTGTAAGTTTAGAATCTTGTTTTCCCGTGTCTACATAGCCTTGTACATCGCCAGCCATGAAAAGCGTTTCTGCAATGCAGTCTGCAAGAGAGCCTGCGAGTTGAAGAACAGCATTCTCTTTTTCCTTCTGAGTCTTCGCTTTCGTTGCCAGTGCAACCTGCCGGGCAAACTGGTTGGCCTCAATAGCAGCACTCATAGCTCCCGCAGCAAACGAGAGATTTTGCAGCGTCTCCTTGTCTGCAGATCCTTCAAACTGTATCTGATCTGTAGTCTGATGTTTTTCGTGCTCATAGGTCTTGCTGGTCGCTTCTAAAACGCTTTTAACCTGTTCTAAGACCGTATCGGCAACATCCTGAGCGAAAGCAAAAGTATTGCGTGCGTTTTTTTCGCTATCTGCATAACGAATACCCTTTTCTGCCATAGCCAGACCACCATCCAGCAAGGAAGTTGACATGGTTAGAAGAGCTTTTTCTTCCTCAAAAAGCTTATTCTGTCCCATAAGCTTATCAACCAGCTTAATCTGAGCATCCTCAATGTTCTGATAGCTTTTGATCTTTGCTTCAAATCCCCCTGCAGCCTGCGCGCGCTCTAAGATTTCTGCGTCAGAAGCTGAAGTATCCATGCCCAGCTTCTCGCCAAGATCAGTTGTTATCTGGTTTTGTTTGCCTTTGAGAATTTCACGTTTGGCAGCAATCTCTCTTTTATCTGCATTAGATTGCGCCTGATCATCAAAATGAGCGATTGTAAGCGCACTGCTGCCCAGACTGCCTGCAAGGGAAACAACATCTCTGGCAAAGCCGATCGCTTCCAGTGTGTTTTCATATTTGGAAGCTGTCTCACTGTGCTGGGCAAGCTTGTCCTCATAGATCTCTGAGGCACCTTTGAACATCTGCACAAACTTGCTGTATTTGTCCGGGACGATATTGGCCGGGATGATACCCTGACGTACCAGGGGAGTCCAAAGTTCACGGGTGATGTCCTCATCACTGAAAAGGCGTGTCTTGCCATCTTTCTTGGTTGCAGCAATCATCTCAGCCTGACGATCAAGGATTTTACCAAAAGCTGCGTTCAAAGCGTCAACGTTTTCTGCCGGGATAAGAGGCGTGTCGGGCTTCACATCAGCGTAAGAGTCAACTTCGCTTTGCATATCACCGGTCATCCACGCCATCTTGCTTTTCTGATGCGGTAACTTGAAGGCTTTTGGATGTCGGGCAATATCAATCTGGAAGCCCTGCGCCTGTTTAATGATATCCTTATCCGCATCCAGTTTTGCGAGGATATTGGTCAGCTCAGCAGACTTTTTTTCTTCATTCTCGCTGTCAGAGACAAACTGCTCCACCCCACCCTGAGCGAGGGAGAGCCAGTCAATTTGCGAAGGAGTTAAAGTCATTTTGAACTCCGTAACGGGATCTTTTTCGATCCTTCTTCCTGTTAGTTACCCAGCGCGAGGAGTTTAACCTCCAGCTGCACCAGTTCCGGTCTCAATATGTTAAGGTCATTAGGTAAATCACTGAAAGGATGATGCATGTAAAGCTGGATCGCTTTGCTGCTATCCAACTGCGCGATCAGGGGCCGGACCTGACGCAGAGCATTTTCTCGCGCTTTTTTCCGTTCCTTAAGATCCTTTGTCCGATCAGCAATCACTTCAACATATTTAGGCAGGTCGTTAAGAGCCAATGGCTGAGATACACTGCTGGCAAACTTTCGCAAGGATGCCAGATCAACCGCTTCTTCCCCTTTGTCCTGCTTGTCTTTCACAGCATTGACAAAGGTGCTGTCGATATATTTCTTCGCTTTTTCAAGCCGGGAAATACAGTTTTCAGAGAACTTGGAAACATCCTTTGCAATGTCCTCTCTAAATCCAGTTATTTCACCGCGCATCGCATCCAGTGCGCTTTCCAGTTCCTTTAGCTTGGCGATATTGTCTTTGTGTGAGTGTGCCGCATCTGATTGCTCTTCCAGCTCTGCAATCTCCGCTCGCAGTTCCAGCAACCGGGAGGTGTCAAACTTGGACGGATCCACACGTTCAATACCTTTGTAGTAAGCAAGAAGGCGATTAATGGAGATGTCTTTGGAGGTCATCATGTCCAGCTCGTCCTTGAGCGGACCAGATTTCATCAGGAACGCCTCCTTAGCTTCTTTCTGCTCTTCTTTGCGTGCAACACCTTTTTTGTAATCAGATTCCAGATTTTTGAAGTGTTTCATTTCTTCAGCACTGAACCGATCTGTTGCCGCGATTTTCTGGCCCTTGGCTGCCATTTCTGCCAGCTTATGTAAATGGCTTAGCTGCCCCTCCAGTTCCAGTACAAACCGATCCACGCGGAAAATCTGTCTGTTTGCCAGATCAAGCGCATGAGCCAGCTCATCATTTGTGGTGGCGTTGTAGGCAAGGTCTTTCGCCTGATCGAAATAGACGTCTAACTCACCATGATATTGTTTGATTTCATCTGGAGCAAACAGGGATCCCACTGTTGAAGCAAGGCTCGGATCTGCCTTGCCCATTTGCGCAAGCAACTTGGGAATCTTAGTGAACTGGTCTTCAATGCGCTTTACTTTGCTATCAAACAATTCACGGTTCTTAATGGCCTTGCGCACATTTTCTTCCAGCGGGTGCAGCCGATTGGCCTCCAACTCAACCCCTGCTGCCATCGCCTTTTCGATATTCATCTCATAGGCGTCTTCTTCAAGTTCATCGATATCGTCTTTTAGGCGCAGCCGATCTTCAATGTAATAGGCAGCTTCTTTACCCTTTGCGAGTTTGTCGATGTGAGTGCGCAACTTATCCAGATGCTTGGTCAGTTTTTTATAGCCACCCGGATCTTTCTGAATGCCAGATAAGATAGCTTCTGCTTTAAGAAACTCTGCAACAGCAAGGTCTTCAACACCAGTCACCCCGGAAGCTTTCAGTTGATCAAGAAAGTCAAAGGACTTCAAGAGGTTGTTCAGCGCCCCGCGCGGAATGCTTTTTGCATCATGTGGTCTCCGTGGAATCTGGATCATGATGTCCTGATCAAGACCGGGCACGTCACCGGCACGCTTCACTGCACGCCGCTCATCCGGCTTGGTGACCATATTGCCGTCCTTGTCATAAAGAACGAGCTTTTTGAGAGCGTTGCGATAGTCTTCTGTACGCTGCCCAAGATTTGCAGCGTCCCAGCGCGCTTCTTTGCGCAGCTTATTCTTATGAACAGCAGATGCTTTAAGTGAAGTCAGCAAGCTGCGTATAGTCCGGATGGCACGTGACGCATCAGACATATAATTGTCGAGCGTGTTTTCAATGTCACCAGCAACATCATTGAGCCCGGAGTTGCGCAGGCTCTGGCAAAGTTTCAGAATATGGGCTTTTATGTGTTCAAATTCATCAGCCGCTTTAACAGCCATTTCGCTTTCATAAAGCAGATTTTCCCAGGCGAGATCAGTCTTGGGAAGGTTAGCGGCCCGCGCATCCTTAAGGGATTTGCCAAGACGTTGTGCCGGACCGGAAAAGCCGATATTCGTCATCGCCTTGATACCAGCTGTTACTTCCGCCACCATAGGCTTCAGCTCAGCTGGGACAGGTGGTTCAGGTGGCTGTGTCTGGGCCGCAGCCTTCACACCCTGCCATAAATTCTGCATGTCAGTGATTGCAGACTCTGCATCAAGCAGGCTGTTCTGCGCCCCGTCAGTGTCTTTGGTCTTTATTTCCAGGGCAGCTGTTTGGATTAATGCCTTCGCACTTTCATGGCTCTTATCAAAAGCGATCGCCTCATTTGGAAAATTCGCAAAGTCCCCTTTATTGGCGTATACGGTGGTGATGCGATCAAGCAACTGCTTGGTCTGTGAGGTGAGGGCGCTTAAAGCGTCTGAATCCGTATCTTCATTTTCATGCGTAAAGTGATCTTTCACGTCGGCCTTCAACTCTGTGAGTTGTAAGCTGACGTCTTTAAGTTTCTCGCTGCTTTCTTCAGTGATCCGTGCGGCAGTCGCTTCAATAACCGCAGCGCCGATTTTCTTGTCGTCTTCTGCCTTGCTCTTAGCAGTGGCCTGTGCAATCTCTTTGGCTTCTTTTTCCTTCAGGGCAGCACGGGTCTCACGCTCAGCTTCCTCTTCTTCCTTATAGGTCAGGCCCATCGTTTTATAGATGGATTTCACCCATTCTATTTGATCGGGTGTGAGTTGAGGGTCAGACATTATAGGCTCCACTTAGTTTTATTCTTGTAAGAACCGTAAAGCGATGCAGTGTGCGCCTTATAAAAGCGAAACTCTCCTGAATTCTGCAGGAGCCGAAAACAAAGGAGAAAACTGCTTAAGGCGCAGGGTCTACACTAAGTGCTTAACTCCTTTGGACAACTGAAATTCTGAAGCAACTGCCCTGCAAACGGGTTGTTCACGCTGGTTGCCATCAGATTGAACGTCGCAAAACGATTACCCATTGTAAACGTCACCTTATACTGGTCCGGCACATCGGTTTTTGTCACACGTGCTTTTTCCAGCAGACGGAACAAAGCCCATGGGCCGCTGAGGTTGATGGAGTTAGCTTCTCCAGGAACTTCAGGGAAAAACGCAATACTTGCAGATGGCACTCCTTGTCCCGGCCAATTCAATTCAACAGGACGTGAAGGGCCATGTGCATAGCTCACAGTGTCACCATCCACGGCTAACGCAACCCGGGTTGACGAAGTGTCTAAATCCACAGGTGTCATCGTGAAGGACACAGATGGTTTATCCCCCCCATTTGCAAAATATGCGTTGCGAATATTGTTAGCCTTTTCGAAAATTTGGAGGCTGTTTTGAGCTACGCCAATATTTGCATTCTCCCCCTCACGCCATTTCCATGGAGTGCTGGAAGTATCGACAAATGACTTGATGTTGGTATTAAAGAATCTCTCAATCTTGCCACCGGGCTTAAACAACATAGAAAAGTCATCCAGCATTACAGAGGCTTTTTGACCATCTGCAACTGGATAACGATTTGGCAATGCAGTGCCACAAAGTTGCAGGACTTCAGTGTTCCATGCCGCATTAATAGCTTTTTGAGCGTCATTCACAGTCACCTGCGATGATAACTGTAACATTTGCAAGATCCAGTCTTGCAACGGCATCGGGACGTTTGGTGCTTCATCCTTAAGCGTTTTGACCGCATCACTGCCACCTCCAAGAATGGAACTTAGTGCATTTTGCTGGCTGTTGTTGGCAAGTAAGATCCGGTTCAGCTCGCGGTAAAGGTCTGTAACTTGCATCAAAAGTGCATCAAGCGGTGTGGTGCCGCTGCCTGAACCAAGAGTAAAGTTGTCGAGCGCTTCAAATCGTGTCTGTACTGACGTACCAGGAGGGACAGGTCTCGGCCCCCCTTCGTTGGTAGGCACAGCTTCACCTAAAACTTCAACCAGTTGTTGTTGGCGAAGGTTTGTTGTTGCGCGTGCTTCTTCCTGTGCAATTCGGGCTGCCCCGCCAGCTATGTTTTGTGCAATGCCGGTGGCCCCCTCCGGGGCTTCTTTTCTGGCTAGCTGGGTTTGCTCTGCAACTGAGACGAGTATATTTCGAATTGGAGAGTTGGGACCGGAAGCCGTGTTGATTACATCTGTTGCCTGAGCCAGACTGGTAAACTTAACGATGTGAAAGTCCGCAAGCATAGCGTCCCACATACGGGCATAATCATCCAGATAAAGCCCCAGAACACCGCGTTCAATGCGGGTTACAGTCTCTTCTTTGTTATCAAGTTGCCCGTTTGGCCCAAGGACCCAGCTTTCTCGGACAAAGCTTTGAATGCTATCGACCAGCTGAGGCAGGAAGACACCGTGAAACCCTTCATAAGTGTAAAGCCCGGCGATACCTTCAGTCATCGGTTTGCCTGAATATCGGCTGAAGACCCGTGTAACCGCTGAACCTCCGGCCTCATCTGGACGCCACTCAGGAAGTGCTTGTGCAGCTTGTCCGGCCTTAATGAAGGAGTAAGCAAGTTCTGCAATCGGTGTGGCATTTAAGATCTCGCGGACCTGACTGACAAGCTGCGTGTTCACATCAATGCGCACCTTGAACGGTTGTTCAAGCAATGCTGCAAGATGATTTGCGAGTTGTTCGCGCTCGGTGACTTGCCGTGGATCGTTGTAAAGCGTAGCCCAGTCTGTTTCTTCCCAGCGCTGAATTGTTTCAGGTTCTATTGGTCCTTTGTCTGCCAGTTCAAGATAGATACGCAGAGCTTCAAACAGAAACTCAGGGTTCCTGATATTGGCAACCATCTGCTGCTCAAGGCGTAACATCATACGTGGTCGTAAATAACGCTCCAGACCATTATGATAGAGCGCATCAGCATCTTCAGAAACGTTCGGAATCTGGTTTAAACCCCAGCGCTCATTTTGTGGTGGTGATTTTTGCAGGTCAGCGTAGCCGCCGGGCAAATCACGCAGATAATTGAGCAAAGGCAGAACGGAGAGATAGTTGGCATCATTTACACGTACTGCATCAATTCGGTCGGCGAACTTCGGATACTCTTTTAAGTCTGCCTGAGCACGATTGATAATGTTTTCCTCGTTTAGCTCATAACTGATGAGCCAGACTGTGCTCAGGAAGCCGATGAGGACAACAGCAGCAACCAGAGCAAGCCGTTTCTTGATCTTCTGTTTGCGTTTTACCATCTGGCTTTCACCAGCAAGGTTGCCTTCACAAAAAATCAGGTCAAGAAATAGCCTCTTCAGAAAATAGCCGTGTTTTTCGTAGGGGGCGGATGGCAAGGCCTGACGGCCTATTCCATAGGCCTGCGCAATCGAGCCGGCCAGCAAATCAACAGGTTGTCCCTCTTGTGTCGCAGAGGTGAAATAAACCCCTCGCAGGAGGCTTCTGTCTTCATATCGATTAGGACGGAACATTTCCGTCACAAAGTCAGTAAGCACTGTTTGCAGCGAGGCCATTTGTTGCGGAAAATTGAATATCATGCTGCGGTGCTGAATGTCGGTCTCTTTGTTTAGATAGTCATAAACACGCGCATTGAGCTGCTCCATAAGCAGCTCATATTCCTCTTCAAAATGTGTAACGGCGCTTTCGCGGGACTTGCCATCATCCAGCGGAAAAGTCATGCCCCACACCTGATGCCGTTCTTCGCGCCCAAGAACCTGAAAATAATCAGAAAAACCCGCGATCAGGTCCAGTTTGGTGAACATGACATAAATAGGAAACCGCAGGCCAAGTTTCTTTTCCGCTTCCTTGAAGCGTTGCTTTAATGTACGCGCCATATCCAGACGCTGATCTGACCGTAAGGTCGTCAGTTTAGCAAGGTTAACCGCGATAATCATGCCATTGAGTGGCTGGCGGCGGCGATTTCTCTTAATGAGTGAAAGCAGGGTGTTCCAACCCGATGCATCAATCACTTCATCCTGATCCTGCATGGCGTAACGCCCGGCTGCATCTACGATAATGGCATTGTTGCTGAACCAGTACTCACATTCAGCAGTTGGTTCCACTTTAGCGGCGTCGACCTTCTGCCCAAGCTTATGAGACAGCGGAAATTTCAGGCCAGATCTCAAAAGTGCGGTGGTTTTGCCAGCCTCAGCTGCTCCGATCATCAGGTACCAGGGCAGTTGGTAGATAATTTTGCGACCGACTTTCCCATCCACACTTGCGGTCTTTAAAATAGCAAGGCTCTTTTCTACTTTGCTTTTAACAAGAGCAGCTTCACTTTTTGCCAGCTCATCGGCGTCAATTTCAGGCTCTTCTTCGCTTTCTTCCTCTTCGTTCTTTGCCTCAGCCTCACGCGCACGTCGTGAGAGACGTACAATGTTGATAGCTGCCCAGATTAGAAGCAGTCCCACCACGATGAGGGTACGGACAGAGGCGGCACCTAACGGAGTGGCACCAGAGATTTTCAGGCTTGGTCCATAAATCCAGATAACTGCGCACAAGAGCAGAGTGATCAGAAGCGTGACAAGCCAGAATGGGAAAAAGCGTTTAATCTTGCTCACTGCTGACCTCCCCGGCCAGAACTCGGTATAAGCGTAATATCAATGCGCCTGTTCTTTGCACGTCCCTCAGCTGTTGCATTAGAAGCAATCGGATCAGCCGATCCTCTGCCAATAGCTCTGATGCGACCTTTATCGGTCAGCCGAACCTTCATCAGGTCTGCAACAGTCTGCGCTCGCGCCTTAGAAAGGGCCACGTTATTAGGATACTGCGCATTTCGAATAGGTATATTGTCAGAAAAACCAACCACGTTAATGGTGCCGGCTCGCGTGTTCATCGCCTCTGCCACACGGTTCACCACCGGAATAAAGCGGGCAGTCAAGGTATCGCGAGCCGTTGCGAACATGCCAGAACCGGTCAGGCGAACAACCACATTTCCGTTCATATCCATCACCACAACAAGGCCCTGTTGGATTTCTGTACTCAGGAAACCGGCTATCTGCTGATAAGCACTGGTGGGGCTGCTGCGAACAACATGCGGTGCTTCAGGTGATTTCGGGGTCGCTTGCTTCTGCGGTAAATTTGGCAGAGCGGCACGTGGCGGAGCTGGTTGATGCGTCAGATCAATCGGGCTTGTATTGATTAGACTTTCGTACTGAAAAGCGATGTGCTGACTCTTCTCTCCAAGCAGGAAAGCCAGTGTGGAATACACCAGCACAGCAACAAGGCCTGCACTGAAGAAAATACCCCACGCAGACATAGACCACTTGAGAGGGCGGTAGCTGTCTTCCAATCCATGCCAGTGTGGTGAAAGATCACTGTCCTGATCTCCGCGCAGCGACCGGATGAGACGTGAAATCCCATAGCGTAAACGCGACAGGGTGTTGGTTCCCTGCGGCATGATCCGTAACCGGCCTTCAAACCCAAGAGAAATGCAAAGATACAGCAATTCCAACAAATCTTTGTCACGACTTGGATTGGCCTGCGTCTTCCTTAACAGATCATAAAATCTGTCACCACCGGAGACGTCTTTATGGAAGTTGCTGACAAGGCTTTGGCTGGCCCAGATACTACGGCTTCCCCATGGAGTATTCAGGATGATATCGTCGAGAGTTGCACAAATGACGTAGCGCGCAATACGAATGGTTTTAGAGGAAATGCCGCCAACCATGCCGTTATGTTCAAACGCCCGGATCTCGGAAATTACATGGGAGCGCAAGGCATTCACATCCCGGTGTTGCGCGTGGTTGCGCAAACGGGCCGCAAGAGCAAGCAGACTACAGGCAGATTTCACAAGGGGATTGTTTCCCAGCGGTACAAACTGAATGTCATCTGCACCAAGGAACCAATAGCCAGCAGGAGTTTGCGCAGGAAGATTGGCAGCACCAGCATCAGCCTGTTCAGCATCGGGCGCATCTGTAGAGATGATGGTGTCGATTGAATCCACCGAAAGTGCAGTGAAATCCTTCTTTGCCATACTCTAAACTCCTCGCTTCGTTCGCCGCCTATTGCTCTCTGATCGCCCAGAGCTCCATTACAAGCTTTGGAAAATCGCCAGCAACATGCAAAGCCAGACCGCCCGAAACCCGGATTTCATCCCAGTGAGGAGAAGCCGGATCCAATTCGAAATAGGCTGTGCCTGTATGATATGGAATTTGTCTTGGAGCGACCGGGAGCTGCTTAATCGCAATGCCTGCCAGTGCCGAATTAACAAAGTCACGGATTTGCTCTACTGAGCCAATTGTAATCTGTCCCGGGAAGTGTCGGTTGATTGCTTCTGAAGGCAGATCAGCACTTACTGCAAGCACGAACCGCGCTGACCTGATCAGGCTGCGATCCAACAACATACCAACCCGCACGCCATACTTGCGCTCTTCAAGAGGAATTGGCACAGCAGTCTGCTCCAGAACAGCAGAAAGATGTTGCCGTAAATGTGCAACCACAGGTTCAAAAGTTTCTGTGAGGGCTTCGTGGCGATAGGGTTTCAGTGTTGCCGGGCGGCGCACCGCTGCTGTGAACGTTGCAAGCTCACCAACCAGCTGAATAGAAATTCTGTAAAGGGCTTCAGGATGAAGCAGGGCGGTCTGCGAGAAATGAGCAAACAATGGTTCATAACGATTGACTGTCTGTAACAGCAAAAAGTCCGAAATTTCAGCCACACCCTTATTGCCGGAGTTGGAAACACGGCCTGCAAGTGCATCAGCACGGTGGCTCAACATGCCCCAAACTTCGCGAATATAGCCATAAAGCACGGAGGAGGAATGAGAAGCTAAGCAGGTTGGAATATACTCATCATCCAAAATAACCTGTTTGTCAGCTCGAACTTCAACCACCCGGGCAAGAGGAAGGCAAATCCAGCCTTCCAGATCCTCAAAATCAAACTTAAATGAAAATCTCAGACGCCCCGTTTCCATCTGCACGCTTGCATCACTGCCGGTGATGGCATCCCGTGCCTCAGATTCATGGACCACATAACGTGCAGCCGTTTCCTGCACTCCTGGATACTCATACTCATACGCCCCCGGCTGCCGGATCGGAAGTCCAAGAAAAATAACCGAATTCTTGACGCTCTCAGGGACTTGGATTGAGGCTGGTGCGTCGCATTCCTGCGGCATTTTAAAAGGCGTGCCATCCGGCATCAGACCACTGGCAAGATTAAGAGCGAACTGACCGAGTTTCAAAGCCTCCTGATTGATCTGCAATTCCGTAAGACCCCACGTGTGTGGTCGGATACAAGAGATGCTGTCACTCACCAGCTGTTCCAGATAGCGGTCATGCTGCTGGAAATGCTGTGGTTGTAAAAACAGGCCTTCTGACCAGACAACTTTGTTATGAGTGGTCATTAATAGAACCATCCTTCTTTTACAGTTTTGTCGGGTTGCAGAGTAATTTCCAGTTTGCTCAGATACGCGATAAGTGAGGAAGGCTTGTTGTTGGGGACCATCATCACCGAACTCCATGTGCCGGTATCAACCTTACGGAAGGCCCCAAGAACAGCAACAAAGGCTACGCTTGGATCTACCTTAACCGGCACTTTCATGATCTTGCCGGGAGCTATGAATACTTCCTTCATAGCAAGCAGGTTTTTGCCCAAAACCTTGTCACCTTCTGCAAACAGCGTGAAAAAGTCGTGAGTCTTAAATTCGGCATCAGAAGTAAGATAGAAAATCTTGACCTGAACCGGCGTGGACTTGCCCTGAGCGTTCTGGTTCAGCTCTTTATCTGCGATCACCGTGGTCGTAATCATGACAGGCATAGGCATTTCTGCCGAACAGGACGCCAGGCCGATACTTAAAAGCAAAACATACGCAATACATTTAATGTGCTTAATCGTCATCTGGTTTACGGGCTTTGTTCTCTTGGTCACTCTTTGGGTCTAAATCCCAGTCCTCTGGGATGGTTTGCTGATTAGCGCGTGGCAGTTTGAAAGCATCACTCTCAGTACGGTTGTGATCCCAGGCACTGGCCCCTTCCTCACTGGAAACGCCGCTGTCGCTGTCAAACGGAACAGCGCTTGAATACGTGTAGGCTTCATACCCGTAACTCACGGGCGGAATGGGTTCTTTTCCTTCACTGACTGGCATTGAATCCAGTATTTCAGTTGCCTTGCGCAAGATGGATTCAGGTGACTCCAGAGGGTCATTTAAAGACTCAGCAAGTTCATCTTCAGAGGAAACGACCTCATCATCGATCCATTCATCCACACTCTCTTTGTTCTCATTGGGGAGCAATCCAGCAAGCGGGTCGTTACTTTCCGATGCAGAGAGAAAATCATCCTCTTTGATGCGCGCATCCGCTCCTTCCGGAAGAAACTGTGTACTGATGTAATAGGTCCCGATCTTGATGATATCACCTTCCTCAAGATCGCAGGCTTCGCCATTGGGAACAGGTTCTTTCCAGTCATTGACAAAGGTACCGTTCGAGCTGGTGTCCACCACACGATACTTCTGGCCTGTCCACTCCACGACGCAGTGACGGCGCGACAGCAGATTTGCAGGATCGGGAAGCACCCAATCCGCACCGCTGCCACGTCCGATCACGCAGCGCCCCTGATGCAGAATCCGCGTACATTTGCCTGTATCGACCAACTCATGCCCCTTGGTCAGAATAAGTACCAAAACCTTATTCGAAGTCTCGCTCATATCCTCAGCCCCCAATCAGAACTGTGGGCCAGCCAAGGATGATCGTGCCGCCATGTGCAGTGACATCCAACATCCGCGCCGCCGGAAGGCCGGCGATTAAAGTGGTGACACTACCCTTCATAATCGTATCGGGAGGTCCTACGCACACGCACATGTCAGTCATGCGCGCTGCTGGTAAGTTTCCTATCAGGACCGTGGGTGCTCCAAGGCTAATCGGGCCTCCAACGTGAGGAACGATGCCGGTTACCATGGGACAGACATGCATATCTGTCATACGTGCTGCCGGGAAACTCATAGGGCCTCTATTTCATTATCTGCGAGTGCTCGTCCCAACTTGAAAGCTTTGACTAAGAACTCTTCCGGGTCCTCCACGTTACTGTCATATACAGACAAAACTATAGATGACCCTACGGCAATACTAGTTAGGTTTTCTGGGGGAGGGGCCGGGTCAAACTCGGGTGAACCCAGGCTTCCGCTGCTCCATCCTGCTGCCGCAGCCGCCATGCAGGCGGCATTGGTATACCCGCCGTCATCTGCAATTTGCATTGCAGTTCGACGCAAGTCTTCCTCAGGCTTTCGGACCCAGTCTTCTGCGGCTTTTAGCGCAGTTTCCTCCTCTTTTGTTGGCCTCGTTCCTTCTGGGAAAGAGGCGCGGGTAACCTGCGTGGCCCACCAGACTGCACGCGGTTTGCTCAGGGCGTGGGCCAGCACCTTAATGGCATCAGAGGTAAGTTCGGCTTCTGCAAGGGTATCCACAACTTCGATGGATGCCTTGTCTTTTTCTACAAGTGGTGTTGCGTCATCACTAAGCTCAAACGGTCGATTCTTAAGTAGTGAACTATAGGTATCGAGGAGCAATGTAGTATTTGACACGATATTTCCCATGATGCACCTCAATTAATCTTCACAAGAGCGCCTTGGATGTTTGTAATGCCTGCGCCTTTCAGGTTGGTCAGTGTGCCGTCCACAGTCGCTTGTACATCCCCTTTCACAGTGACCATCAATCCCTTGAGTTCCGCCTGAGCGGCCTCCAGTTTCAAAGAGCTTGGGCCTGCTGTCAGAGTGATTGACATAGGATCCATCTTGATTGAGCTGCCGCCACAGGACAGTTCAATCGACTGGGTTCCTGAGATTTTTACATTTCCGGCAGACGCATCCACTTTCACATCACCGGTCTGGGATGTCAGGCCGATGTCTTTCATGGCTTCAACCGACTGAGCGCCTTGCTTCATGGAAATAGTCTGATCACCGCTCTCAACCGTAATAGTGTGAGCACCAGACTTCACTGTGAGAGCGTCATCTTTTTCGACTGTTGTAGTACGGCCACCGGTCTTGATGGTGTAGGTTTCATCGCCCTGATCAATCGTCAGGCTCCGATTGTTGTAAACCTCAATGGTCTGATCGCCATCCTCTTGCTTATCAAAACCGATTTTAACTGTTTCATTGTTCTTAACTGTGCGCTCGTAGTCCTTCTCAGCCGTCAGCTGAACAAGCTCTTCATCTTTTTTGTCTTCGAACAGAAACTCGTTGTTGCCGCCACCTTCTTTCGAGGTCTCACTTTTAATCGTTGATTTCGTTGCTTCATCAGGCAATGTGTAGGGAACTGTTTGCTCACCATTATAAACACTGCCAACCACAATGGGGCGGTCGGGATTGCCATCCAGAAAGTCAATAAGAACCTCTTGTCCAACACGTGGAATATGGAGGCCGCCCCAGCTTTTGCCCGCCCACATTTGCGCCACACGGACCCAGCAGGAGGACTTGTCATCGTTCTGACCATCCCGGTCCCAGTGAAACTGCACCTTGATACGTCCGTATTCATCAGTCCAGATTTCCTCTCCATCAGCACCTGTAACCACCGCAGACTGTAATCCGTTCATATTGGGCCAGGGCGTTGTTGAAGGTTGTCTGTACTGCACACTGGAATCGATAGCTTCTATCTCGTAGACAATCGCATCGTGAAATCTGTGATCTTCATATCGCGCGTACTCAACGGAGATTTCACAGATTGCCTTGGTAATCAGGTATTCCTTCTCCTGACTGGGATCATCTGGAAAATTATCAAGCTTGAAGAGGTAGCCAGGGCGCAGACCACGCACATTGCCACGTGCATGCACCCTTGCATAGGCCGCGCTCGCTTCCTCCACCAATACCTTTGCACGCTTTTCACCCGCGCTTACTTCCTCATAGATGCCGGGGTACACATAACGTGTGCGCCCGGAAAGCTGGTGAGATTTCTTGTCGCTTGCATTGGTTTTTAGATCACTGGTTGGTTTCGTGAAGTCGTAGTCATTGATCTCCACTTCATCAGTCTGGATTTCCTCGTTGTGACGCCAGTCCCAAAAGTGATCTGTTCCGCGACGGAAGTGATCTTCTTCGGAGAAAAACGGCAGACTGGATTCACCTTTAATCTCTTCATGAGCACTATAAGAATCCGCCAGCACCATTGTGTGCTGGCCGTCTTCATGCTCAAAATAATAATAGATTCCTTCCTGCTCCATCAGACGGCAGACAAAATTGAAGTCGCTCTCCTGAAACTGCACGCAGTAGGGACGCGGATCATAACTGTCGCTAAGTTTATTCTTAAAGTCAGTGAAGCCAGCGTCCTGAAACACTTCCTTGAGGATGTCAGGTGTTGATTTTTCCTGAAAAATTCTTGAGTTGCTGGAGAGTTGTAAGAACCAGAGCCATGGTTTGACGATGAGCCTGTAAGTCGAATACCCGTGTTCCTGACCCGTGTAGGTAGCTTTGGTCACGAACCCGTTCAGATACTGGTCTGAAGACAGGCTTGTACCTGATACTTTTTTGATCTCCACAGTAAGCGGTTGCCCAAGCATCTTGTCCAGGCCCAGGTCATGCTCAAAGGACCGGCAGTCGACAACCATCTCGTAGAGCTGGCTGATTTCACTGGTCATTTTCATCTTCCAAAGGTGAAAACTGTCATCTCCACCATCGAAGTTGATTGTAAACAGTCGGTTCTCAGTAATCTTACCTGCGCACATTCTGGGACCTGCTTAACTAGTGGGCTTTCATCGGGTCTCAGGCGTTAAAGTTGTCTGAGGCAAGTTTGCGATTGTCCCGCTCCATCCGCTCAACAATTCCGGGATTTAAGATCCAGGGCATGGAGCCGCCGGTGTTTTCCCAGTTGTTGAGTACTTCCTCCCAGGTTTTCACAGACTTGATCAGCACGGGAAAACCCAGTGGCTCCTTACCAAAGAGAATGTCATCCAGGTATTGAGCGCCGCGTACCAGATAATAGTTCCCGTCATATTCCATGACGTAAATTTCAGGAGCGCTATTTATTTCAATAATTTCAGTCATCTTTCTCTCCATTGGCTCCGGTCACAGATCCGCAAGCAAAGCTTCCAGCTCTGGGTCCATGCCATCATCTTCTTCTTCTGGTTCATCGTCGGACGATAGGTCTGCAAGAAGATCATCCAGTTCTGAGGTCTCAGCAGGTGGTTCAGCAGGCTCCGCAGCCTTGGGTTTTGGAGCAGGAGCCTCCTCTGCTTCGTCAGCGTCTTCCACTGCATCAGATTCATTTTCTTCAGGCTCCGGAGTTACTGGCTCTATGCGGAAGATCGTCTCCGGCGTCTTCTTGGGATCGAGAATAGTCTCAACGACCACAGCACCTGCGGGCTGCTGAATGGCAGGTGAAGCAGCGGCTCCGCTGACAGTGACACGAGAAGCCGGGGTTGCTGACGGGGATTCAGCAGCCTTGGAAACGGCAATCTGGTCGCACCAGCGCCCGGAGACAACATCCCCTGCAAGGCCATGCAGTGAGGCAATGCGAACCTCTGGTGTGCCCTTCATGGACACCAGAGGCATCCAGCTCTGCTTCATTAACGGCTCGACGGTGCGATGAGAGATCATCCGGTCCGTGCAGGGCAAGGCGACCTGATCACCATATTGGTCGTGTACGTAATGGAAGGGCATTTCATTGATGGTGAGAATAGAACCGGGTTTCATCCCGCCGCCATTGGTCTCATAATCTTTGGCAAGAACAAGACCAACAAGAGCGGCTGGATTACCCCACAACATGGCCTTCAAACCAACCTTTTCGTCGAACTCCTCAAACTCAAAGGCATCAATGGGGTCAGTCTTGGCACCATATGGCATGCGCAGCATAAAGCGCGGCAGGCTTACACCAATGTAGTTGCTCTCCGGCATGGCCCGCAGGCTGTCCCATGTCTTCTCTGTGATCTTGGGAACTTCTTTGAAATTCCGCGTCGCATTGTTGCGATCAAGGGACGTCAGAAAGGGTGAATGTGCGTGGGCGCAAATCTTAGACATACGCCCCAGCAGTTCAGCATGCGGTGGCGTCATATCAAATGTGTAAAGCCCAACGATTGCGCTTGGTGTGCCTACACCGCCATCCTGCAAGGCATTTTCAACAAACAGGCGATACAAACCTGTTTCTTCAAGCTTGTTTGTCGCGCTCAGGTCATGGGCGAAGTCTTCCGCCGAAATGTCATAGAGTGTGATCTTTAAAGAAGTGGAGGTTTCAATCCGTCGTGACAACATGTCGATCACACGCCACACGCTTTCTAAAGACTGGAAATCGGCGTTTTGCAGGATTTTCCTCAAGGTGGTGGTCATCACTTGCTCAACGATTTCCAGATAATCATCCAGTTGTGGGTCATCTGCCTGAGTGATGTAGGGAGAAACGATATTCCCGATCAATTCGCTCAGATCGTCAGCTTCTTCATGTTCTTCAACCGGGCGGTCGATAAGCGCAGAAAAGTCACTCAACTTCTTGTCAACCGCAACAACCGAACCGCGCGAATTGCGTCGGCGAACTGGCTTTTCGCCTTTGTTTTCCAGCCATTCATCAATGGTTGCAGCTGCATTGCTGAAGGTTCCGGGGTTTTTCAAGGAAGAACGTAGCGCCTTCAGCTCATCAAAGATCTCAAACTCTTCGATGATTTCATCAGGATGGAAATCTTCAATGCACCGTGGTTCAAAACGGATGACCTTGTCATCGCCAGCAAGGTCCAGATCAATATTAATCTTAAAGCGAGCAGGCAGGTCTTCCGCTGTGTCCACATCCACATTATGGCCTTTAAGCACAGCAAGTTCATCTGCCGTGTAAAGCGCCATTCGGTTTGCGCGGCCAGAAAAATCGCCGATAACCGCCAGATGGAACGGACTCTCCAGCATGATATTCAACTTGGGAGCTTCACAGGTAACTTCTCCAAAATCAGGCTCAAACACGCTGGCAGAGGCGCTTTCAGCAGTTTCGCCTTCCAGTACTGCAGTGCTCTCTTCAATAATGTCATCGAGCAGGGCTTCAAGATCAGCATCATCATCATCTTTGTCAGAGTCACTCATCACGGTCTCTCTTATTGCTGGTTTCGATTTGATTTTCGAGGCGTTCGAGGGTTTTGATCACCTGCAGTTGCGCCATCTCCAACTGATGCGCAATTGCCCGGTTTTCAGCGGATACGAGCAGGCGAAGACGTTCCACGTCATCGCTGCGTTCTTCCTGATAAATGCCCTGCATGGAGCTGACGATCAGACCGATAAACAGGTTGAGCACAGCAAAGGCGGTCAGGAAGATAAAGGGTATGAAGAGGGCCCAGGCGTAAGGGTAGATTTTCATCACGGGCCGCACGATCCCCATGGACCAGCTCTCCAGTGTCATGATCTGGAACAGTGAGTATAGCGAGCGGCCAATATCCCCGAACCAGTCAGGAAAGCTTGCTCCAAACAGACCTGTCGCCATCACAGCAAACACATAGTAAATCAGCGCCAGCACGATCATGACTGAGAACATGCCGGGCAGGGCATCCAGAAGCGCTTGCATCACTTGCCGATACTGCGGCAGGAATGAGAGGACCCGCATGGCCCGCATCACCCGCAGGGCTCGTAAAACGCTCAGGAAGCCAGATTGCGGAAGCAGCGAAAAGCTGACCACTGAAATGTCGAAGATGTTCCACCAGCTCTTGAAAAAACGCGAACCAAAAGCAAGGATCTTCAAGAAGAATTCTAAGATGAATAACCCGATGATCACATCATCAAAGTAGATCTGCCCATCACCTATAGTCCGGCGTACAGAGGGAGACGTAGCCAGCCCCAGACTGATGGCATTGACGACAATGAGGGTGAGGAAGGTGTACTGAAATGCATTAGATCGAACAACACGGCGTAAAGAAAGACGCCACGCAGGAATGCGCGTCGACCGTCTCCTTGCCGATTGCTTAATTTTCTGCATCGTTGGACTCCTCGTCATCTATGAAAAGTAGTTCCGACGTGTTTTGTTTCAGTTAGTATCTGTGGTAAAAAAAGATCTAAGTTCGCCTGATGTTTTTCTTATCGTTTGATTTATCTCACCTCTGAAGAAATCTACTTCTTCTGACCTCTGTCTTTTTTGGGTGTCGCAGATTTCTTGAATTTGTAGTCAAATGCATCACCATCCGTTACGACTTTCAGTTCCGTAATCTTCTTGTCCTCGCTCATGTTCTTGAGGAATTCTGTACTGATATCCGGCAGAAGCGTATTGGTCAGGATCGCATCAATCATACGCCCGCCACTTTCAATCTCGGCACATCTGCTTTCAATCAAAGCAACGACGCTGTCGTCCCAGGTGAATTTCACATTGTGGTTTGCAAGAATACGATCACCGATCCGGCCCAGTTGCAGTTTGATGATTTTATGAATGACCGTTGAACTAAGCGGATAGTACGGCACAGTCACAAGACGTCCCAGTAATGCGGCTGGAAAGGCTTTGAGCAGAGGAGGGCGTAAAGCCTTGGCAATGCCTTCCGGTTCTGGCATCAGATCTTCATCGGCACACATATCTAAGATGAGGTCACTGCCCACGTTTGCGGTCAGCAAAATGAGGGTGTTTTTGAAGTTGATTTTGCGCCCTTCACCATCTTCCATCATGCCTTTATCAAAGACTTGGAAGAAAAGCTCATGAACATCATGGTGAGCCTTTTCAACCTCATCCAGCAGAACGATGCTGTAAGGTCTTCGGCGCACCGCTTCCGTCAAAACACCACCTTCACCATATCCCACATAGCCCGGAGGTGAGCCTTTCAGGGTCGAGACAGTGTGTGATTCCTGAAATTCGCTCATGTTGATGGTGATCAGGTTTTGCTCCCCGCCATAAAGCGTTTCAGCAAGGGCAAGCGCTGTTTCTGTCTTACCAACACCACTGGGGCCCACAAGCAGGAACACACCAATGGGGCGACTGGGGTTATCAAGGTTTGCGCGGGACGTTTTTACGCGCCGCGCAATCACTTCCATAGCATGATCCTGCCCGATGATACGCTTGCGTAAAATATCGCTCAGGTGGAGCACTGTGTTGATCTCGTCGCTCACCATGCGTCCGGTTGGAATACCCGTCCAGTCAGAAACAATGGTCGCCACGGCTTGCCCGTCAACCTCCGGCAAGATCAGTGGATGCTCACCCTGGAGTTTGGTAAGTTCCGCCAGCTTCTCATCCAGCTCTTTCTTGATTGGCCCCGTATCTGCGTTTTCTTCCGCATTGGTCTGTCGGTAAGTTGCACGCAGTTTCAGGATATCAGCAACAAGGGTTTGCTCTTCTTTCCATTCCGCCTCAAGACCCTCCAGCTCTTTCTGGAGCTCCTCAAGTTTCTTGTGAGCGTCCTCAAGCTTCTCGCCCACATCAAAACCCGTTTGTGACTCACGTTCCAGAATGTCCCGTTCCGTCTCCACCATTAAAAGGCGCTTACGACAATCATCAACCGCAGCCGGTGTCGCGTGTTGAGAAAGAGCGACACGAGCACACGCAGTGTCGATCAGGCTGATAGCTTTGTCAGGCAGTTGCCGGGCAGGGATGAACCGCATGGAAAGATGTACCGCAGCTTCCAGCGCCTCATCGAGAATTTGCACGTGATGGTGCTCTTCCAGCATGGCAGCAACACCGCGCATAATCGCAACCGCCTTATCTGCATCTGGCTCTTCAACTAAAATATTCTGGAATCTGCGGGCAAGGGCAGGGTCCTTCTCAATGTGTTTTTTATATTCAGACCAAGTGGTTGCCGCGATGGTGCGCAGTTCACCACGGGCAAGGGCAGGCTTGAGCAGATTTGCTGCATCGCCGGTTCCCGCTGCCCCACCTGCTCCGATCAGTGTATGTGCCTCATCAATAAACAGAATGATAGGCTGAACGGAGGAGCGCACAGCCTCCAGAATTTTGCGCAAACGGTCTTCAAACTCGCCCTTTACGCCAGCACCTGCCTGCAACAAACCCACATCCAGAAGCAGCACCCGCACATCCTTGATGGAAGGAGGGACATCACCTTCCGAAATGCGGATCGCCAGACCTTCAACAACAGCAGTTTTACCAACCCCGGCCTCACCAGTCAGGATCGGGTTGTTCTGACGGCGACGCATCAGCGTATCAATAATCTGTCGAATTTCGTCTTCGCGCCCAATCACAGGGTCCAGTTGCCCGGCTTTGGCCTTAGCCGTTACATCTGTTGTGTAAGCATCAAGAGCCTCATCGGCAGTTTTCAGGCCCGGAGCTTTTGCCTGCTGTTCACTCGCATCAAGCTGTGTTCCATCTTTGGCCTTACCTTCTTCTGGCGAGCCTTCAGTGATTTTTTTGTAACGCGCTGCCACATCATCAGCAGATACATTTTCAAAAAGCCGGGAGATGCCAAAGAGCGTATTGCGCAGTCCGGGTGTCTTCAAAATGCCGATCAGGAGGTAACCGCTGCGAATGGCATTATCGCCAAACATCAAAGTAGCATAGACCCAGCCGCGCTCTACCGCTTCTTCAACATGCTGAGACAAATCACTGACAGAGCTTGCCCCGCGCGGCAGCTTATCAAGCGCTTTCGTCAGGTCGCTGGCAAGTCGTGCCTCATCAATCCCTGCATCACGAATAATCCTGTGCAAGTCACTGTCCTGCGCACTTAAAAGCTGCTGGAACCAGTGCTCCAATTCCACATAAGGATTGCCGCGCATCTTACAAAACGTCGTCGCGCTGTCGATGGCCTGATAGCAGGTTGGATTTAGTTTACCAAAGAGGGAGGCACGCTTAATATCACTCATGAAGAACTCCTAGGCAGCCTTCTCACGACTGCAACTTTGCTCTGACATCTTTGATTTTGCAGTAACCTGACGGGGGCGAAGATTGAGGTCTCTGACTGGGTCGCCTTGCTTGCGGGGGGCAAGCCAGCTGGTCCAGCCCAACTTGCCGTAATTGCCCAGCTGCAAGGGAGGAACTTCTTTACGCTTCAGCACAAGCGCGACATCCCACTCCAGCTCATCACCGCAATAGGCGCGAACGGCTGACAGCAGGCGGGGCATCGAGGCTCCGTCGGGAAGCAGGCTTTCATAATCACTCAGGCAAAGCGGTCCAAACACCACGCGGAACTTTGTGTCACTTGACCAGACCCGGCCACCAAGTGCTGCACCAACACCAAGCAGCCCTGCGTTTTTGAAACCATTTAGCGCTGTTACCTGCTTCTTCGGCAGGTATAACCATTCTCCGATAAACTCTTCCAGCTCCACAGGCAGGTTGAAATAACAGCTTAAGATCGCAAGCAAGCCATCAGCTCCGCGCGTTTGCAACGCAAGGCGTCCGGCAAAATGATACTTCACCACATCAGGCAGATCGTCTCGATGTCGAAATTCCGATGGGCCAAATCCCGCAAGCGCACCGGTATAGATGGAGTAGCGGTCCTGCTCTGGTCGGTCGAAGCTGAAAGCGGGCTCTCCACTAATCGCAGCTCGGTAAAACAAACTTAGGACACGATGGTGAAACACATCTGCGAACGCCCGCATGGTTGTATCGCGATGCTGATGCTCACGTTTAAATGCATATTCGGTAAGATGAAGCGGCATCGGTCCGTTTGGGCCAAACAACCCTAAAAACCGGCTGGTCAGCCTGCTGGGCTTGCTTCCCGCGGCTTGCTTGAAGGCGGTAATCGTAGAAGCTTCAAATTGCAGATGCGGTTCATGTGAAAAGCGAACCGGATCGTCCTGGCAACGTCTTGACGTCCCGATGCGCGGCATATCCGGGTTTGCGCATTCTATCAACCGGACAAGCGGGAGAAACTCATAGGTAAGAAAATCTTTCTCAGCAGCATGCAGGCGTTGCTTCCAGAGGATTTCAGGTGAAAGCTCTTGCTCTGTTTTAGGTAGATGCTCACCGCTTGCAGAAGGCTTGCGTGGAAGCTTTGGAGGAGGCTCGTCCGGTGTTGAGGGAGGTTGAGAACCAGTCATAATCTGTGACGCCTCCCAACCTGACAGGGCCAGCGCATAACTTCACCGCGTGTATTGGATTTAATAACGGTCTCCGTAAAGCTGTTGATGGAGACGTAACGCGCAAAGAATTCGTTCAGCACCGCACCCAGTAAGAACACGCCAGTGCCTTCAAACGCCGCTTCATCCAGAGTGATGTTCAGCTCAAGTCCGCGTGCCACTGAAGAAAGGCCACGTCCGGGCAACCGGCGCACTGCACGCGTGGAATTGATGGACCGCACACCATCAATTTGCTGGGTGATGGAGGAGTCCCCCATAGGTGCATACAGATGCAGGATAGATCGCAGGGCCTGAGCACCATCAGTATCGTTATTGTCGGCGATACTTAAGTAGTTAAGTGAAAGATGATTGATGAAACGCCATGCCGTCTCGCCAAAAATGTTAGAGGGGCGCGGGCGGCTTGGTCCATCAATGCACTTTACAGCATGGACGGGGCCACCTTCGGGCAAAGAAAAGTCAGAGCGCCCCGCACCAATCGGGATCATAAGCGGCAAATCACGGTTCGTGCAAAGAGCGCGAATACCCAGCTGATTAAGCGCAAGATTGTAAGGCGCATCTTTAGCATCAACCAGACTGATAAAGATTTCAGTACCCAGATAGTTACTGCGCCCGCCCGTGATCTTTCGTTTTGCTGTCGCCAGACGCTGCTTGCGATGAACCGTGTAATAGGCTCCTTCGCTCTGCAAATCCGTTGTGTTTGAAAGACTGTAAAACGGTTTGAAGATCTGCGGCGCATCACCTTGCGAGCTAAACCCTTCCACTTCCTCTAACTGATAAATCTCGTAGTCCAGCGGTTTGGAACGATCAGGCACCACATGGTGATTACTTCGAGTGTCACTGATGTGCAATCTGTCCAGACGTGTTGAGAACAGGTTGATTGCAGGTGTGCAGAAAAGCTCGATATTGGCTTTGTGAACAGAGCGCTCAAGATCTTTGTCAATGCGGTTAAAGAGCAGGAAGACATCCAGTTCATCCGTTTCACACTGCCGCACAGCAGCTTGTAGCTCGGTCAGTTCAACAAAAAGAAACCGGTGCGGGAATGCGAAATACTCCTGCAACAGGCGATATCCGCTGAAGGATTGCGGGCCGTACGGCAGTAACGCATCCTTATCAGCATATCCGCGTGTTCTGACTACGTCAGCAGAAAGATTAATCTCCCAGGGAGTAGGCAGGGCCGTGGGTCTAAGACCAACTCCAACACAATTGCCGACGATCTGCTCATAAAGCTTCACAGGCTGAGAGCCGCCACCGCGCAGATAAAGCGGCAGTTCATCAAGTGCAAGCTCGTTAAAGGGAATGCCGCCAAAGGTTTTCAGACGAATGCGAAGACCTGCCTTTGCCCCGTTGCGAACTTCAACCTTTTGGGCTGCCAGCTCGCTCGGGCTTGCAAGATAATCGGTCGCTTCCACAGTAACAGGCCACAAAACTGTATCATGTGCTGTTTTGTAGGTGCAGGAGGTAGCTCCACGTACGCTTTTACGGCTGCGCAACTGAGTACCACGAGGTATCACATAACCATCTTTCAGCGATCCCTGTGTCATGTCCGGCTCAAGGTTTGCAATCAGCATGGAAGGGATAGGCGCAAGAAAATGCGGATACACCATCTCCAGAAGATGCTGCGTAAACTGCGGAAACTGAGCATCCAGCTTGTACTGGACACGGGCTGTCAGAAAGGCAAAGCCCTCCAGCAAACGCTCAACGTAAGGGTCCGCACACTCAAATCCACTCAAGCCCAGCCGGCCTGCAACTTTCGGATATGCCTCAGCAAATTCTGAGGCGCTTTCGCGAATATGCTGGAGCTCTCTGTTATAATAGGGAAGCAGCCAGGGCTTCATATCAGGAACCTCGCTGGCGTGGTTTGGCGATTTGAACTGCGTTCACATCAAGATCAAACTCGGTGCGCAGATACAAAGCCTGAGGTAATGGCTGTGACCACAGCTGCCCCTCAATCTGAAAATCCAGACGGTTGGCGCGCCGTGGCTTATTGGATTCAACGATGGTAACCAGAAGCGTGTCTTTGATCAGACGTGGCTCAAAAGCTGTGATGGCATCATGCAGCACGTCCTCAATCTCTTCAGCGCTTTTATTTGTAAGACCGCCAAGATCGGGAATTCCGTAATTAAGGACCGATGACTTGACTTCCGGGTAAGGAGAAAGATCAATGTCTGAGGCAAGCTGGGTGGTGTTAAAGAGCCACTCTAAATCTCGCTGAATTGAATACCGAAGATTAACCGAACTGGCGACGCGGGCGTCACGTGGCTCTAAACGCTGGAACGGGTTGTCATCTGTAAGACGGTCCAGCAGAGAAGGAACCAACCGGTCGGCAATCGGGCGTTCAGCCATGGCCACCCTCCGCAGATGAAGAATGATCACCGTCATCTGCTAGTGGACCAAGTTCCTTATGGATGTCCAGTTCACTGTCAAAATTGATTGCCCGTACCTCAAGAAGAGGAACTTCTGTCGTCTCATCGGCAAACATGCGTTGTCCGATAGGCTTATCGCCCTGCCAGGCGGTCAGTCTGGATAGTTTGAGATGAGGATCATCTGCCTGAACGGTTTCCACATACCGCGTTGGAATAAAACCATTTGCAGGACCACCGTTAACCCATAGGAGATTGACAGGGGTCCAGCACATATCCCGCAGATCACGAGGCTCAGGAATTCGTATGGATTTAATAGCAGAGAACGGGACCCAATAATAAGCGTTGCTCATCATGAGTTCCAGCACCGGGCCTAGTCTGGGATCAGCATCAGCAAGCCATTCAAATTTCTCACCATTAATGGTACCGGAAATTGCTTCAGCTTCCTCAAATGCCCGGTCTCGTAACTCCGCAGCTGCTTCTGGTTTGTTATCAATGTCAAACTTGAGAGCTTGAACCAGATAGGAAAGCCACTCTTTGGGTTCTCCAAAAAGAAGGGGAGTTTTATCACCTGAGAACACTTCTTCGCGCAACTGTTCCATATCCAGCAGGCGCGAGTAGGTTTCAACCATCGGGATAGCACCCGCATCAAACTCACGGATAATGGGAAGCTGTTTCTTCGCCTTCAGCCAGTCGCCATTGACGCAGTAAAGTTGAAACAGAAGGATACGTTCTTTCACATCTTCAGGTTTACGTCGCACAAGGTCCTGCGTGATTTCGATCGCTTCTTTAAGGTTACCTGAGGCAAGCTGTTCCTTCGCAAGCATACGGGATCACTCCACCAAACGTGCCGGGATAGATTTGCCGGGCGTAAACCCGGCAAACAGATAGCTCGGAAAAAATAGAAATACTGGGCTTAGTCGACTTTGAGGTCGCGAGTATTCTTGATGCGGCTCCACTTTTCGCTAAGTGTTTTGCCCATAGCACCAGTTGTATCCATCATGATGTAATCGATCTGGACTGCGCCGTATTCCATCTGGATGGATTCTTTACATTCCTCGTCGTTACCTTCCCAGCTGATTTCTTTGATCGCGACCAGCTTCATTGTGAAGGTCAGAAAGACCACACCAGATTTACCGGAGGCACCACCGGAACGTCTCAGAATGAGAGATACGGTTTTATAGATGCCGCCGTTACAGCAAGCCAGAAACAGTCCAGGTGAACCGCGGTCCGTTTTCTTTTCGATCTGGAACTCTTTAAACTTCACACGACCTGCGCCGGAACCACCACGCATGGAACCGATATCCATGGTGTTTTCAGCACCCATGCTGAATGTGGCGATTTCGAAGGCTTTCTTCTTTTGCATTTCCTGGTCTTGGGTTTCGCCTTCAATATCGATAGCACCAGCACCGGGCCCCTCGAAGATTACATATGCATCAATTGCCATGACGCTTGCTCCACTTTAGTTCTTATTGTGTTGTGGCACTAAACGGCTTGCCGCGTGAGGCATAGTGCCGGTAGACGGCGTCTTGGATGGGTATTATGAAAAACGCCGTCGTCTTCTCCTCTTCAGCCCGGGATTTAGCCACCCTTGGCTGATGGAAGCTTGGAAACCAGCCTTAAGGACACTGTGAGCCCTTCAAGCTGATAATGAGGACGTAGGAAAAACCTTGCGCTATAGTAACCGGGATTTGCGTCATCAGCTTCCACAATAACTTCGGCTGAAGCTAAAGGTCTTTCCGCTTTTGTTTCCTCACTGGATCCGGCCGGGTCGCCGTCAACGTACTGCATGATCCAGTTTTGCAACCAGTTCTGAAGGTCCTGTCGTTCTTTGAAAGAACCGATCTTGTCTCGTACGATACATTTTAGATAGTGAGCGAACCGGCAACTTGCAAATAAGTAAGGTAACCTAGCTGCAAGGTTGGCATTTGCTGTCGCATCCGGATCTGTATACTCCGCTGGTTTCTGTAAGGACTGTGCGCCGATAAACGCCGCCAGATCAGAGTTTTTGCGATGGAGCAATGGCATCATACCATTCTTGGCAAGCTCAGCTTCCCGTCGGTCTGTAATGGCGATTTCGGTTGGACACTTCATATCCACGCCGCCATCATCCGTTGGAAACGTGTGGGCAGGCAGTCCTTCCACAGAACCACCCGACTCAACACCCCGGATGCGTGAGCACCAGCCGTAAAGCTTGAATGAGCGTGTAATGTTGGTTGCCATGGCGAACGCAGAGTTCGACCAGACATATTTTGAAGAATTCGCACCGGAAGTATCTTCCTCAAAGTCGAATTCTTCCACCGGCTCCGTATTGGCACCATATGGCAGACGAGAGAGGAAACGTGGCATCGCCAGACCGATATAACGACTGTCTTCAGACTCTCGTAGGGACCGCCAGGCAGCATATTCCGGTGTCTGAAAAATCTTGGTCAGGTCGCGCGGGTTAGAGAGTTCCTGCCAGGTCTCCATCTGGAAAAGTGTTGGGCTGGCACCGGCAATAAAGGGAGCATGAGCCGCTGCTGCAATCTCTGCCATTTCATTGAGCAAAGCAACATCAGGCGGTGTATGGTCGAAATAGTAGTCGCCAATCAACACACCGTAAGGCTCGCCGCCAAACTGACCATATTCTTCTTCGTAGATTTTCTTGAAAACCGGGCTTTGATCCCATGCAGTTCCCTTATATTTCTTCAGGGTCTTGCTGAGATCTTTTTTGGAGATGTTCATCACCCGGATCTTAAGCATCTCATCCGTTTCAGTGTTGTTGACGAGATAATGCAGACCGCGCCATGTCCCTTCCAGACTCTGGAAGTCCTGATGATGCAGAATAAGTTGAATTTGCTCAGAAAGCTTGCGGTCAATTTCCGCCACAATAGCTTCAATGGACTTGAGAGTATCATCAGAAACCAGTGCTGTGTTCGCCAGAGCCTGCTGAGCAAGCGTTGCAACAGCACCTTCCACTGCTTCCTTGGCACTATCTGACTTGGGCTTGAATTCTTGCTTTAGAAGGCCCTCAAAACTACTGGGATCAATAGCTTCAACCTGCGCTTCCTCGGCTTCAGCTTCCGGTTGCTTTTCAGTTTCAGCCATCATTCTCGTCCTTCTCTTCGCCAGCTGCATCATCAGCTTTAGATGCCGCAGCTAGTGTTTCCAAAAGGGCAGGATCATTCAAAACCTTTCCGATCAGCTCTTCGGCGCCGGATTTTCCGTCCATATAGGTCATCAGGTTTGAAAGCTGGGTACGGGCCTCAAGCAAGGAACGCAGGGCATCCACTTTACGGGCCACCGCTGCTGGCGAAAAATCTTCCATACTTTCGAAAGTCAGATCGACGCTCAAATTACCTTCACCAGTCAAAGTGTTGGGGACGCGAAAGGCCACACGTGGCTTCATCGACTTCATACGTTCATCAAAGTTGTCGACGTCAATCTCAAGAGCTTTTCGGTCTCCGACCGGTGGAAGTGGGTCCTCTGGCTTTCCGGAAAGATCAGCCATCACGCCAGCAACAAATGGCAGCTGGATGGTTTTTTCTGCACCGTAAAGCTCCACGTCATATTCAATCTGAACTCGAGGGGCTCTGTTCCTCGCAATAAACTTCTGACTACTTTGTTTTGCCATATGATCGCGTTCCCGGTACTTTTGTTCTTATTCAGACCTGGGTTAGTCGATTGAACCAGAATGTTCGTCGTCGTTTTCGGGCCGTGACCCGCTGATGTTCAAAACTTGCGCTTCCCCATCAGGAGCAAGGTCCTTGATGATGGAATAAAAGTCGAGATCAACGAGACGTCGAGCCCGACCCAGTAGAAGAGGAACCGGACTTGAAGGTTCACTACGCTTGTAATACGCACAAACTTCATCAAGAGCCCTTAACACGTCAGTTCGGTTTATAACTGTTCCGGTAAAACTTGCGGTTTTCTTGCCGGATGAAGACGATTTACCATTTTCTTCCGTAGAGTCTTCATCCTCTCCATCTTCTGAGAGTTCTGCGTTTTCTATGGCTGGAGCAAGCAGGAACTTTGCCTGTTTCAGCTCTCTGATAAGCTCATCCAGGATGAGCCCGCCATGTTGAGCAAAGAAGTCTCGAATATGCTCACAAGTTCCAATTGCAGTTTCGATTGAATTAAAAATCTCTGTGAGGTTTTCGAAATCTGCTTCTCTGAGGGCTGCGTCAAAGGCCGCAATGTCTGGGCGGCTTCGCCCTTCAGGTGTTTCGGCATCCCCTCTGGCGATAGCGGTCTCATGCAGCGACCATACACCAAAGATCTTGGACTTCACCATGACGGCATTTCTGAGCAGAGTAAGTGTTGAACGTCTGTCGTTCAAAGCAGACAGAACGTTTGCACGCATAATCGGGTCGTGCCCCTCAGCCGGATCAAGCTCCGGATGCAGCGTATCCCAGAAGGAGTCCAGCATTTGCGCAATAAAGTCCAGGCCTTTGGCAAAGCCCGGAAACCCTTCAATCGCAATCAGGGATTGTGCGTGAATAATGGCAACGCGAAGATCATAGGTTCTTGTAAGAAGCTGGCTTGAAAGACGTAACGCTTCTTTCCAGTCCGGCTCTTCCCCTTTAATGATGGATTCACCAATCTGGTGATCCTGGGTGCCGCTGGCCGCTGTTTCCATGGTTAGGAAATCAGGATCGTACTCAAGATCCGGTCCGCAAGGTGCGTTCTCCTCAATAGGTTGAAGGGAAGGCGTTGGATCCATTCGAAATCTATCCCGTTTTGCGACTGCTTAATGGGACTGGAAGTCCTATAACTACCAAGTATTTGCGCTTCATATTGGTAGGGGTTGCCAAATAAACAGGGTACTCACCCCAGATGCCTGCATCTTATTCCGCTAGGTTATTTCATTGTGTGTACGTTACCGGGTGAACTGCTAATATCGTTATTAACTGGTTGACCGGATCGACAAAACTAAGTGTGCTTAAGGAACTTAATGATCACCATGAGACAATCTTGACCCACTCTGAAAAATCCACCTCAAATAGTACTGTTAGATTTTACAAGTGTTCATCGACGGGCCGCATACTGGCAGAAAAGAAAGTTTCTTCCACTGCCATACCTCAGCAGGTTCTGATCCGCGAAGCAAAAGCACTTCAACATCTGCATGGCACAATCGCGCCTGCATTTGTTGAATTAAAACAACAAGGTGAAGACCTCATTTTAGTGATGGAAAAAATAGACGGGCAGTTGCTCTCGGACTGGCTGGCACACTCTCCAGAGTATCCTGATCAAAAGAGTGAGCTGGCAAAGCAGCTTATCAGCACAATAGGTCAGTTGCATCAAATGGAGATCGCACACCTTGATCTGGCACCAAACAACATCTTGCTCAGCTCAAAAGGTCAACACGGCCTGATCTTGTTTGATTTTTCTTATTGCGCGTTTGCAGAAGAACTTCCCTTTATAAGGCCAGCCAACAGCTTTGCAGGACATATAAATTATGCTGCACCAGAGCAACTGGGATTGGGTGGCAATGTCATTTCAAAAGCTTCTGACCTTTATGCGCTCGGGTTGATCCTTGCCGAAATTTTTGGTTTTAAAGATCATATCCAGCAAACATACGAGGCTGCGATAGCCTTCAGAAACAAAGCGCTGGATCTCAACCCGGTTCCTGAGGAATGGCGTCAATTGATTGGTCAACTGTTAACGTTCGACGCCAGTGATCGGGCTAAAAGACTAAAGCGCAGCGACTACAGCATCTGGTTGTAGGTTTAACATTCAATGCTGCAGAAAGAGCGTAGCCCAATCCAACAGCAGCCTCTGTCTTTGCAAATAACCCTGGATTCAGTCCAGCTGATGCTCTCAGGGAGGCGCGTGCTGCTGCTCTGACCGAAGTGCGGTTTGCATTGCGAAGCCACTCTGCCTGACCCAGATTCAGGTCAAGATCGCTTAAGTCCAGCCTTGAGGTCGGCAACTTCAGCTTTAACTGTGGCAGCAAACGTGAAAATAATGCCAGCTTTGATGTTATGCGGGGCCAGGCGCGCACGTTTGAAAAGAGGTTCTCACCGAAGGCAAGACCAAGCAGGCCAATAGTGTTCAGTGCTGCAAGAATTCTTAGTGCCGGCTTAAGATCAAACTTAAACCCAAGGTTCCAGCGACCAAAACTACTCAGCATCTGCGAAAGCTTATTAAAATCTGCCGAAGAATGCATGTTAAGCCCTTGTTTCAGGCCCAGATCAATGAGGCTTAGCAGTGGCAGGTTAGCCCGGGCTTTCGGAAGAATGAGAGTAAGCCGATCAAGACCGTGACTGAGATTGAAAGGATTAAGTCCCAGCCCTTTGATCTGTAAGATAAGCTGAGCAACCAGTCCCAGTTTTGCAAGAAGATGCCCGGGCAGATTGCCCAGACCTGCTGCAAGTGGCAAGGCGAACCGTGCAGCCGTGTTTGCAAGTTTTCGCAGTTTTGTTCTGGTCGCTGATAAAGTGAGGGCATCTGTCAGACGTAATGCAAGATCAGCGGCGGCTGCCAGACGTGCATTAATGCTTTCATTTAATGCCAGCAGCTGGGCAAGGCTCAGAAAGTTGAAAGGTCGAAACCGTAACAGCGAACTCAGTGGTGTCATGTGTAAGGACGGTCCGATAATACGCGGCAATCTCGTCGCTTCACCTGCTTTAAGAGCGAGTGGCGGAATCAGATTTAAGTTGAGATCAGGAATGATATCCGGACAGAAACAAAAACAAGCCAATGCCAGTGATCCTCAAAGCTCAGGTCTCACCTGACCAGATAAAACAGCCCCATGTCACAATGAGTGCAACATGGGGCGGGAAGGTCAGGTAGAAATGGTTTGTTGAAGTTCTTTCAGCGCAGCTGAAATAGGTTTCTTGATGGAAACCGATACTCCGAGTGGATTTTTCTCCAACAAAGTAATCAGATTATCTGAATCCAGATGCGCATTCAGTGTTGCGATACTGCCGGATAGTTTTTGCGCAACAGCAGGGCGTTTGTCAGCAGGCGCTGCACCCCAAGATTTGATATCGCGCATCACCACATCCAGATGGCCTTTCAGCAGGCTCGCATTGCCCATCAGACCTTCGCCGGGGCCCTTAGCCGCAATCAGCCGCATACGCGGGTCCTGATGGTTCTTGAGGCTGGCCATAAGGCTCTTCAGATTGGACTCAGCCGTGACACGTTGTATCTGAAGCTCTTTAAGTGCGGCAGCAACAGCCTTCTGGTCAACCTTCTTAGCACCCGGCTTTTGTGCCAGAAGCTCAAGAATTGCCTTCACTGCTGCCTGAGTGCCTTTATCGTCAAGAGCATTAACAGCCGTCTCAATGATACCGAGCTGCTGACGAAGCGCCGTATCCAGAGCCTCGTCACCGCCAAGGGCAGACTGAACCTTCTTGGTGATTGCTGCAAGGATGGCACCAAGTTTTTCGCGTAAAGCTTCTTCTTGAGCCGCATCTTCCGCCGCAGCGTCCAGTGCATCCTGCTCAGATGTATCCTCATCTTCCTCGGTGTCTTCCAGATTTTCGCCACTGGCTGCAAGTTCTTCATCGGTGAAGGCTTCATCACTGCCGGTATCTTCAACCGTATCATCTTCATGCGAGAACTTGTTCAGCAGTCCTTCTTCACCCTCTTCACCTTCGCCGGGCTTGCTATCAGAATGAACCAGATTCCCGTCTTCATCTTTCACATGAATCTTAAAGTTCATCTTCTGACTGATAAGGAACTTGCGCATCATCTTGATAAGCCCCTGAGTGGGTGGCTTACCAACACATTCGATGGTCATATCCTTACTTTTGATGGTCATTTCCCCGCACATGCTCTTCGGGTTCTTGGTCTCTTTCTTGACCGCGACCAAAAGCATTTTTGGCTTCTTCCGGGGATGAAGCATCAAAGTATCGTCTTCCTTTGGATTCTTATTTGGAGAATACGCAAAGTTAACAGGCTGGCGTCTAGCCTTCTGAAGGTTTGCTTTTAGTTGTTGTAGTACTTTGGCATCCATGGGGGTAACCTCTACTGTTGACCTTCCGGCTACTTATTAAACTTCCTTTTATGTACTTTACATAAAACAGGTCTTGACGGTTTTAGATAAAGAGTACTGTCTGGGCGCACTTCATCCGTGTTGACCGTTTCAAAATCAAACATGGTACACAATCGCGCGATCACCTTGATTCCTAAGAAGGTGACATAGCTTGCTCCGGTGCACATGCGGGGTCCAAGCCCAAATGGAAAATAGCTTCCAAGCGTAGCTTTTGCTTCTCCGCGAGAGAACCGGTCCGGGTCAAACATATCCGGATTTTCCCAGAAGGACCGATGACGATGAACGACCCAGGGACTGATGACGACCATGGAGCCCCTTGGGATAAGCGTATCTCCAAGGGTTGTATCCTCACGCGCAAAGCGGGAAAGATACAAGACAGGCGGATACAAACGCAGCACTTCCTTAAACACATCGCGTGTGAAGCGCAGACGGGGCAAATGCTCGTAGGAGATGCGGCCACTGGCTGTGACCAGCTGAACTTCCGTGCGGATACGTTCCACAATCTCCGGACATTGAGCAAGAATATAGACGGACCAGCACAACGCTGCTGAGGTTGTTTCATGACTGGAAAGGAAAATGCTCGCGACCTGATCAACGAGTTGTGACTTCGTAAAGCGCTTACCGGTGGACGGGACACGCGCCTCCTGAAACACCTGAAAGAAGTTTTGTGAGTTTGGTGGCTTGTTATACATATGCTCGTCAATGATCCTGGAAATCACATCACGCACATTGTCTGCTGTCTTCAGTGCAGCCTCACTAAAATTTGGCTGGCCACCAGTAGCATAGCGCTCAAAATCCAGCGCAGCCCCCGAAACTTCCTCCTCATACTTTAAGATGGAATCGAAACACTGGTACTCAAGCTGGATTTCAATGGGCTTTGAGAAGACACAGCGAAAGTTCACATCCGCAACAAGAAAGTTGAATTCCTCAGCAAGCTTGATGGTCTTGCTGCCATCGGCATGTTGTTCAAGGCGTTCAACGAATGAACTCAGCGCTTCTTGCAGGTAGCCAAAGGAAATTCTCACACTGGTGTTGGAAAAGATTGGAGCGACCATTTCATGCTGATCTTGCCAGTCAACCCCTTCAGCAGACATCAGACCATTGTGAAGGATTGGCTTTAAAAGGTCTGAAATACCCCCGCCTTTTGGAAAAATCGCTTGCTGCTCTTCTAAAACTCTGGACAGAAGTTTCGGCTCGTTTACGAGGAATTTGCAAGGGTCCTGATCATCAAATTGAAAAATCGAGCACTCATACAGTTTTTTTGGGATCACCCCAAGAGGGTCAGAGCTTAAGTAATTGCGAAAGCTTCTCCAGCCTTCTGCTGGTTCTCCCGGATAGGGTGCTGGTGGACGATATAATGAAACTTTGTTTTCCATTATCTACATTCGTGTTACGGCGGAGTTCTTCAAAAGCTCCGCACATTTCCCAGTATCATCAGCAAAGGCCGACAAGAGAAACCAGTGAAAACCCATGCGCAATAGTGCTCTGAAGGACTATAAAACAGCCCTCTTAGAGATTTGCTTTCTGGGCAGCGCAAATTTTGTTTGATTGCTAATCAAGCCCAACGACACTGAGTAACCAAATATTTTGAGGTAACACGGGGGCTCTGCCTTCTAAGATTATAGATATCTGACATTAAATAACGAGCCACGTCATTGCAGAGCATGCACCAAAGAGGGGAAAACCGCGCAAACGCATTGGTTTGCAGCTAACTTGCCCCTATCACTAAAAACAGAAAGAAACAAAAGCTTCGCACCTCGCGGCACAAAGCTTGCCTCCTCTACAAAAACAGGGATGCTCCATGACCATCGTCATTGTCGGTTCCATCAACGTCGATATCACCACACGCTCCGAGCGCCTGCCTCAACCGGGCGAGACGCTGCTTGGAGACAGTTACGCCATCGATCTGGGCGGGAAGGGCTGCAATCAGGCAGTTGCAGCCGCTAAGCTTGGGGGCGAGGCGAGACTTGTTGGACGCATCGGCAAAGACGGGTTCGGTGAGATCGCAACCAGTCAACTGGCACAGATGGGGGTGGGCAGCGATCATGTGCTCACTGATCCGAACAACGGAACCGGAATTGCTGTGATTGCGGTGGATGCAAACTCAGAAAACAGTATTGTTGTTATCGGTGGTGCAAATCTGGCCGTGGATGAAAGTGACCTGAACCGCACATCTGATTTGCTTGAAAACGCCAGCATTCTGCTTTTGCAACTGGAAATTCCGGCTAAAACATGCCTGAGCGCTGCAAAAAAGGTCCGCGCAGCAGGAGGCAAGGTCATCTTTGATCCGGCCCCGGCTCCTGCAGGTGGTTTGCCAGATGGTCTTTTACAAAATATAGATGTGGTTACGCCAAACGAAACGGAAACAGAGATTTTAACCGGAATGCGCCCGACAAACGCGCAGGAGGCCGCAAAAGCCGCTGATTTGCTGCGCGAACAAGGGGTTGCAGCTGCTGTGATGAAACTGGGGGCCAAAGGCGTCTATTATAAGGATGACCATAGCGAAGGCTTTATCGAGCCTTACAAAGTTAGTTCCGTTGATACGGTTGCTGCCGGTGACTGCTTTAATGGCGGGCTTGCCTATGCACTCTCCTGCGGTAAACCACTGGGCGAAGCCGTGCGCTTTGCTGCTGCGTGTGGTGCGCTTTCAACCACAAAACACGGTGCAGCTCTTTCAGCGCCAACACTGGCCGAAGTTGAAGCTCTGATAGCATAGGAAACTAAGAAGAGTTGGGGTTGGCAGCCTTTTCGCAACCCCAACACAGTTTTCTTTTTAACCGCGACCACGATAAGTCGGCACGCCCTGATCTGGAATCCAGACACCCTTTGGCGCTTCGCCAGTCTGGTAAAACACATCAATTGGAATACCACCGCGCGGATACCAGTAACCGCCAATTCGCAGCCACACCGGGTTAAGCGTTTCAACAAGACGCTTGCCAATGGAAACAGTGCAATCTTCGTGGAATGCACCGTGATTGCGGAAGCTTGTCAAAAACAGCTTCAAAGACTTGCTTTCAACAAGCCAGGCATCAGGCACATAATCCAGCACCAGATGAGCAAAATCCGGCTGGTTGGTGATCGGGCAAAGGGAGGTGAACTCCGGGGCCGTAAAACGGATCGCATAAGGTGTGCCCTGCTGCGGATTTGGCACGCGCTCCAGCACAGCTTCTTCAGGAGATTGCGGCTGCACAGTTTCACCGCCCAGCATGGTCAGGTTCTTGTAAATATCGTCTTTGCTCATTGTTTTCTCGAATTCTTGTTTTAATCAGCAGGCTTTAAACGCCCCGTTTGTTGCCCCACAGCAGCACGTGCAGTTGTGGCAGGATGCGAGGCTTGTACCAGCAGTCGGCCATGGTCTTGTCCACCAGCCAGTGCATGCGGTCCATAATGCCGTCCAGATCAATAGCATCATCATCATCCTCAGGTGGGGGCGGGGTGTGGTTGCCCGGCTGCAGATAAAGCGGCAGATGCGGGTAACGCGCACTCACCATTTTGGCCCAGTCATAATCAACCTGATCAAACACCACGATCTTAAGCACGCAGTTTGTCGTGTTCAGCGTAGCATCAAGGCAGGCATCAAACTTGTCCCAGCAGGTCTTTTCACCGGAGGAGGGCGGCTTGGGACTTAAAACCAGCAGATCCAGATCCGAAAACCAGTCCCGCGCAACGGAACCCTGCGTCTCGATTGCAAACCGGTATCCCTTTGCCTTCCCAAGAGCAATCACCTCAGAAAAATCCTGAATGGCAGGATTTCCGCCAGACAGCGAAACAGTGATTGGTTGACCGCCGGAAAGCTCTTCCACGCGCCGCCACACCTCAGCACTTTCCATCTGCTGCCACGTATGCCGATAGGCGCTGTCCACCGCATGCAGAGTATCACACCAGCTGCACCGGTAATCACAGCCACCTGTGCGCACGAAAACCGTGGGCTCGCCAATCAGAGCACCTTCACCCTGAATGGTCGGACCGAAAATCTCACTGATGCTCAGCTTGCTCATGGTCTGTATTCCGCCCAGGTTTTGAGCGTTTCACTCACCCGCACCGCCGAAGTCTCCTGCCAGTGCCCCTTGCAAAATTCATAGATGGTTTTGGCAAGGAACTCAGAAGTCACCTGATCATGCCCGAACACATCATTCAGGTGCCGGTGATCCAGCTCATCATCAATGTAGCGTTTCAGTGGCTTGAGCTCCGTAAAATCCACCACAAACCCGTATTGATCGAGCGCCTCACTGGAAAGCTCCACCACCACCACATAGTTGTGGCCATGCAAACGTGCGCAAGGGTGTCCCTCCGGCATCTGAACCAACTGGTGCGAAGCCGAAAAGTGAAATTCCTTTGTGATTGTGTACATTACGAAGCCGCTTGCTCCACTGCGGATTTCCAGTAGTCCGGGTCCGCATAGTCCGTAGGATCATCCACACCTGCCAGATCAAACGCCTCACGCCGTTCAACACAGGTGCCACACCGCCCGCAGTGCTTTTCGCCGCCTTTGTAGCAAGACCAGGTCTCTTCAAAAGGCACGCCAAGCTTTGCCCCTTCAGCCACAATGGCATCTTTGGGCACTTCAACAAACGGGGTGTAAAGGCTCACATTGGCATAACCGTCAAGCGCCAGCTTTTGCATGGCCTCAAAGCTCTTGGTGAACTCAGGACGACAATCCGGATAGATAAAGTGATCTCCGCCATGAACAGCTGCTGCCACTGCATCAGCCTGTTGTGCTGCTGCAATACCAAAGCCAATGGCAAGCATGATGGCGTTGCGGTTCGGCACCACAGTCACCTTCATGTTTTCCTCAGCATAATGCCCGTCAGGCACATCAAGGTCATCGGTCAGGGCAGACCCGCTCAGATGAGCACCAATCTGGCTCATATCCAGAATATGGTGGGGGACACCAAGCTTCTTTGCTGCAAGAGCCGCATAGTCCAGCTCTTGTTTATGTCGCTGCCCATAGTCATAGGAGACAAGAGCAAGCAACTCATGATCACGCGCAACCTTATAGGCAAGCGTGACCGAATCCAATCCGCCGGAGCAGATTACGATAGTCTTCATAAGGTTTAGTCCTTGTTTTAGTTGTTGCCGGGTAGGCTGCGACCGGCACTCATCTCTGAGCAGTCTGCTAGGTAACAGACTAAATCCCCTCGCGAAAGACCTAAATCACGCTGTGCATTGCATGTGTTGATCACCTGCAGCCCAAATGCTGCATTTTTGTTGTTAGATCAGGCATTAAGCTCAAAGTGACAAGCATGATCAACGTTATTCGAAATAGCTGCTGATTGCCTTTCTGGTTACGATGCCAGCGTCAGCAGCTTAATCTCAAGCTGAACCAGAGCAGGACGCAATATGTTCAGGTTGTTTTCCATATCACTGAAGGGGTGACGCCGATAAAGCTTGATAGCCTTGTCACTATCAAGTCTGGCAAGCAATGGCCGTACAATGCGCAGGGCATCCTCACGTGCTTTCTTTCGGGCATCCATAGGCTGGCGTTTATCTGCAATAATTTGTGCATACTTCTTTAAATCACCCGGCACAATTGGCTTAGCCACACATCCGGCAAAGCGCTTCAGTGCGCTCGCATTCACGTAGCTTTCACCAACCTCTTCCTTACCAAGAACAATATCTACGAAATAGTTTTCAAGAAATCCCTGTGCAATTTCCATGCGCGTAACACACTTTTCAGTCGCCTCTCCAATACTCTTGGCGATATCCTCACGAAACCCCGTAAGCTCACTGCGCGTGGCGTCATAAAGCCCCTTGA
Organism: uncultured Pseudovibrio sp.; assembly: GCA_947496145.1. GTDB lineage: Bacteria > Pseudomonadota > Alphaproteobacteria > Rhizobiales > Stappiaceae > Pseudovibrio. Next base: position 5,402 of record CANMBS010000013.1, on the reverse strand, counting down.
GTTCATCAAGTTTGCTCATGTTCTCTTCATAGGACGAGTTCACTACACACTCTTGCTCAAGAAGTTTCACTTCTGTCAAAAGATCCTTAAAGCGTGACGGATCAAAAGTTGCTTCGTCTATCCGTTCAATGCCTTTGATCTTCGCTTTCACATTTTTCCAGCTTGCAGATTTTGAGGTGAGCATTTCCAGTTCATCTTTCAGCGGGCCCGCCTTCTCATTAAATTTTCCCTTGGCAACCTTGCGGTCTTTCGCGAGTTGCACTCCCTCTTTGTAATCAGCTTCAATCTTACGGAAAAACTCATCTTCGTCCGGTGAAAATGGCGCATCTACCATCTCTTGCGGTTTGTCGACACGCTTCTTAAGCTCTTCGACATATTTTTCCGCCTGAACGTGAACGCGGTTGAGCTGATTGATAGCTTCGCGTAAATCATCTGCTGTTGAAGCAGCATCAGCAGCAATTTTAGCTTGCTTCATCTGCATCTCAAGTTCGCCGTGATACACCTTTTCCTGCTTTGGAGCCCACACCTTCTTGAACTTCTTGGCAAGCTCAGGGCGTGCTGCTCCAAGCTTTGCAAGCAAAACCGGAATGTTTTTAAATATTTTCTCCAGTTCTCCCTGCTTCTCATTGAATATATCCCGGTATGCGAGCACGTACTTCAGATTTTTGAGGAGTAAATTAAATCTTGTGTCCTTGATTTCCTGACATTCTCGAATTGCAGTGTTGATGTTCATAGCTGCTGACCGTTCGCGCAGGTTTTGAATATCTTCTACAAGACGTATCTTTTCTTCGATGTAATAAAGTCCTTCTTTACCGCTCTTGGTCTCAGCTATTTTTTCAAGCATTTTCTGAGTACGCTTTTGTAAGTCTGCATACCCTTCCGGATTTCGGTTGATCCCGTCCAGGATCTCGTCTGTCTTTAAGAACTCCTCAACAGCAATCGTTTCCATGCCACTTACGCCTGAGGATTGCAGCTCATCAAGAAAATCAAGCGATTCCAGAAGACTATCAACGGTTGCACGTGGGACAGCCTTTGCTGTTTTATCATGCGGACGTTTGGGGATGTCTTTCATCACATCCTTGTTAAGGCCCTCCACATCAACAGCACGGGCATAGGCTTCTTTTTGACTTTTTTTCGTCTCCACGTGTTCTTCGTCTTTAAAGATGACCAGCTTTTCAAGTTGAGCTTTGTAATTACGTGTTCGCACATCAAGGTTGGTTTTTACCCATTCCTTGCGTTTAGCCCACTTTTCCTTGCGCACTGCAGTTGCTTTGAGTGCGGAAACAAAACGGATCACATTGGGCAGGTCCCTGCTATTGTCATTCTGATATCCTGTTAATTCGCTATAAATATCATCAGCTTCTTCATTCGGTCCTGCGGTGCACATGCTATCGCACAACTTAAGAATATACTTGCTCATATTGGAGAGCTGAAGCTTTGCTGCTTTGCAATCGCGGGCAGTCTTCATAAGGGTGTCCCAGGAAGGGGACTCGCGGACTTTTTTTGCTGCCTGATTTTTGTTCAGCGTAACGAGTAAACGTGTGGACAGACCTGCGTAATTGATTTCATTCATGTCCTCAATTACATCAAGAACAAACTCAACGTAGTCTCCAACGTATTCAGGGCTTAAAGTATGAAGTGCAGCAGGCTTGTTGTGTTGCTTGGCTTCATCAAGAAGGGATTGCATGCGGCGCAGTTTTTCCTGAGTTTCGTCAAGCACGCCGTCGCAGGCTTCGTAGGCACCACGATCACGCTCAGCCATTGCTTTTTCGATGAGCAGGCCACTCAGCTCATAAAGTGTTTCAAAGGAATCTTGTTCCAGCTTCAGATCACCAAATTTTCGAAGTTGGCTAAACAGAAGCTCTCGCTGCTTATCACAGTCTTTGATCTGAGTATTTAAGACTGCAAGTAAGTCTGCGTTGTCGCTATCGGCTACATCTCTTGTTTGAGATGCATTTTCACGGTAGGCGGACAGGTCGAGGCTAATGTCAGAGATCCGCTCATTATCATCCAGAATCATGGAGGAGATCGCTGCTTCTTTCGCAGTTTTTTCCACCCGTATCCTGTCTTCCTCATCCATCTCAGTTGCAGCTGCTGAAAGCTCAGCCTCTTCCTGCTCACGCTGTGTTACATAAAGTTCATCAAACGCGAGGGCGAGGGAAGGGTAGCTCTCTCCGATTTCCTTGAAGACGTCCTGCGCCCAGGTGTCCTCGGTCTCTGTCATTTGAGCATCGGTTGGGGTCGTTTTGACTACTGGCATCGAAGGCTTCACTTTGCTGAAAGATGCGAGATGGAAAACTCCATCCTTAACGCATTAATAGCTAAGAACGCGATTGCAGGACTTTAAACCCACGCTTCGGCATCTTTATGACGAAGCTTTATGAAAGATATCTTGTAATAATACATGGCCTTTTCTTTTGCTCACCTTCGCCTGGATAACAACCAGGCAACCGGGAACATGGAAGCACAAGCCTGAGCATAGTCACAGAACCTGACTTCTTGCTTGCTTTGCCTGTGGGGGTGAACCTGATTTCAGGATGAACGCTTTGAGGAAATCAAACAGCCTTCGGACACCAAGACCTGAACGCATTTCGAACTCTTCATAATGAAATTGTCCTCGTGGATAGCCAAGCGCCTTAAGGTCGCCCATCAAAGCCGTCCGCATTGCCTTCGGGCCGCAAAAGGCAATTGGCATCAGGTCAAAGTAAACACCTTGCAAAACCGTCAGCAGGCGGGCTTCGATAAACTCACCCCTGTCCGATTCAAAATACTGGATTTTCAGGTTGGGCAGGCGGGCCTCAAGTGCCGCCAGTTCTTCTTCAAACGGGTTTTCAAGCCGGTTACGAACCCCGTAATAAAGATAGACCTGTCCCGGTTCCTCTCCGCTCATCGACTGAGCCCACGCAAGAAACGGGGTAATCCCAACACCACCTGCAATCCAGATTTGATCCTGATTGTCCCTGAACCTGCGAAACCGGCCATAAGCTTTGCTCAGTTTTGCCTGTGTCCCGACCTTGAGCTCATGAATGCGCGACGTGTAATCTCCAAGCGCAGAAATACAGAACCTGAGTTTACCGTCTTCACGTGGCGCACTGGCGATTGTGTAAGGGTGCACTTCGCCCAGACTGCTCTGATCAAAGGAAACGTAGGCAAACTGCCCGGCAATATGCGAAACGGGCTTTCCTTCAGGCTTCAAAGTAACGCTGGTGATCCGTCCGTAAACTTCAATATCTTCTACGCGGTAGGAAACTTCACCTCCCATCATGCCTTTCAAGGTCAGGTAGATAAAAGAAAGAACCCCGGCTGCACAAAAGGCTGTCAGATAAAGCCCAAGCGGGTCATTCCATGAAAACACATTCGGGATCAGTAAAAAATGCAGCGCCGCCAGTGCAAAGAACACACCAATCAGCCGATGCGTCCAGCGCCAGATATTGTAGGGAATGAAGGTTGCCAGAGAGCCAAGTCCCAAAATCAGAATGCCCTGATACCCGATCTCTCCAAGGCCGCTTGCAATACCTTCCGATTCACCATCACCAATCACTTCAGGCAATGCGTTTGGGTCAATGCTATCGTGCAAATACGCAGCAGCAATTGCGATCACAGCCAGCCATTTATGCAACACATATACCCGGTCCAACGGGCCAAAGAATGCTTCAACACCTTTGATACGGGTTGCCATCACCTGTACCAAACTCATCAAAATCAGCGAAACCATCCCAAAATACTGACTAAGCAATGCGGAAAATTCGGCTTGCCCGCCAGCCACAGCAAATAGTGTTAAAGGCGGAAGCAGGCTGGTGAAGATAACGATGAGGCCAAGTGGTTTCATTCTGTTGTGCTCGGTCTGAATTGATAGGGCGCACTCAGAATATGCAGGTTACGGTCAAGTATCGGTATCGTTGGGAGGCACCGGCACTTTTCCGCTTCCCACAATCACAAGCCGTTAAGGTACATGGGTATCGGGCCGGACCATCCTGAGCGCTCCCTGTTCTCCGTTATGAAGCTGAAACCTACCTGAAATTTACAGCACTACCTTTTCAGTTTAAGCTGGAAGCAGGCACCGCCGAGCCGTTCGCTTTCGTGGAGCGTGATCTCTATGTTATTGCGACGGCATAAGGTTTGTGTGATCGACAGGCCAAGGCCCGCCCCAGAACCTGTTTGTCCCGGCATGCGGAAGAACCGGTCAAACACCTTGTCTTTAAAATCGTCAGGAACACCAGAGCCGCTGTCTTCCACACTCAAACACACATGCTCCTCGTGATTGCTAACCACGACAATAACCTGATCGTCCTTAGGAGTGTGGCGGATAGCGTTGCCAATCAGATTGCTCAGGATTGCAGAAAGGTCCTCCAGGTCTGTGATCGCCTCTGCGGGTTCACTTTGCAACAGTTGCAGCTCCACATTCTTCTCATGGGCGGCGTGCACCTGCTGGGCAAGGCTTTCCTGAAGAACCCCTGACAGGTCGTGTGGCTCTAAATCTTTGCCCTGATCCTGACTTGCCCGGGCGTGTTCCAGCAGCTTGGCAGCAAGATGGGTTGCCCGGTCAATGCCCTGAATGATGTTGTCAAACCGCATGCGTGTTGCATCATCAAGTTTATCGCGCTCAATCACCTGACACTGGGCTTTCACCACAGTCAGCGGCGTTCTGATTTCATGTGCTGCATCATCAATGAAACGCTGCTCACGGGCGATGTATTCCTCGATCCTGTCAAAAAGAGTGTTAAGCGATGTCACGATCGGCTCCAGCTCATCAGGTTGCTTATCACTGGAAACCTTGCCAAGGCGCTCCGGGTCCTGCGAGGCCAGAGTTTGCGACAGGTTTGTTAACGGCTTCAAACCGCGCTTTACGATAAAGATCGTAGCCACGATGGAAAACACCAGAACCAGAGCCAGCGGAATAGAAACCGTTACGACGGTTTGCTCAGCAAGTTCGTTAGCTTGGTGGATAATAATGCCTACAATGTAAGTTTGAGCTGTCTTTTCTCCGGGAAAACTCCAGACAAGCCAGGTCTCGTCATGCACCTTGATTTCCTGAACACCCAGTCTGAGCGTCTTCGGTAAAACGAGTTTGTCATCTGAGCTGTAAATCTTTTCTCCGCCAGCTCCCCGGATCACCACAAAGTAATCTCCCAGAACGTGATCCTCCTCCACATATCCTGGAGAAATACTGTCATTTTGAAACTGGGCGACAACCTGCGCTAGCTGGTAGATCTGAGCGTCGTGGGACTCAAAAGCTTCTTCCTCCGTCAGGTCATAAACCATGCTGGTAAACACCCCACGGCTAACGCATGAAGCTATAAGGTGATGATATTTTGCATATAGTCGTTGTTCCATCCTGCTGTTTTTCGACGTCTTTTAATGCTGCCCTTGCGCGTTGTGTCGGCTTTGACAAGGTTGATAGA
>CANMBS010000012.1 GCA_947496145.1 uncultured Pseudovibrio sp. | reverse complement strand
AGCGCTAAGAAAACCACTTTTAGTGGTTCAAGCGAAGCGTTTCAAACCTCCACCTATGGTGGAGGTCTTTGACTTTACTCTGCCGGTTGGGCCCGAAGTTGGCTGGATGCAGAAAGCATCTTACCGTTAAGCTTCAGGAACAACCAGATTGTCGCAATCTGAACAACGATCAATGGCGCATACAGTGCAAAGTAGGTAATGGACATGGAGCCGAGTACACCAAGCTTCACGAGCCCTGCATTGATGACGAAGTTACCGAAGACGAACAGTGCAACCCCCGGGCAAACCAAAGCGTAAGAACCCGGAGACTTGTCCAGACCAGCAATCCAGCGGTCATAATAACCAACGCGCTTCATGACGGCCCACCCAATCAGGCCGAACAGGATCTGAATTGCAAACAGGCTGATCAGGAAAACATAGATACCACCAGCAGTTACAGGTGCATCAAAGTTATGGGCAAGGCTCATTTTGACACGGTAGATCGCGATACCAACAACAGTCAGAAACGGAATAATAATCCAGAGCGTTGGAGTGGTTTCGCCAGCAGCTTTGTGTTCCATCATAGAACGGAACCCAAGGATCAGTTTGATAGTACCCATGACAATCGCAGCACCAATGAACAGAGCTGTGCCCGCAATACCAATCGCCGCGATAACCTTAGTATGGCTCATAGCGGCAGCCGCTGAGAAACCAACACCAATCATCGCAAAGGCGAAGACGGAGATCATCTGACCAAGGCTGTTATTCTTTGCACACTCATAACCGCCTTCAGTCAGGACACGGGAGATAAAATCCAGATAGATACGGAAACCAAAAGTACCAATGGCGGCAAATGCCAGCAGGGAGAACGGGAAGAGCATTTCGCGAATGTCCCAAAGCCCGGGAACGAACACCGCTCCGACAATGAAGCTCACGTTGACGGTCATGGCGAGAGCCAGCGGGATTGTCATCAACTGACTTTCGGCATTGGAGTTCTTAAACCCCTCAAATACCTTTGTTTTTTTCCACTTTCCATACTCTGAAAAGTTCCAGAACAGCAGGCGATAGTGCAAAATAGAGAAAAAGGTGATGCCGAGTATTGAGATAATGATCAGCGCCTGCATGGCAAAAGAGCCGGAGCTGAAGGTTTCCGACAGTGAAGCAAAGTTGGCGATTGGAGAGCCTTTGTGAGGGGTCATCCACATTAAGTACATGAAGAAGCTGATTGCAAGGCCACCAGCACCAACGGCGGACAAGAAGTACAGGGGTGAATACCGCTCACCCAAATTAGAAAGATAACGCATTGGGCTAATCCTTTTTTGATTTCAAAACTATAATATTAGAAAATGCTAAAATGACAAGTATAAAATTAGAAAAATCTAATATATACGTAAATTATTGATGTAAAATATATAATTTGAAGATAGTTGGTCGATCGATGATCGGGATGCAAATATCGCGGCATTTACTTGGATGAATTCTTCTAGGTTTAACTCGTAGGAGTCGCAGGATACTCTAGGGCCCCTTCCTTCCGCTTTCCGGAGCAAATCGTGCTGCATAAATTATATAAATGGGCATCCAATCGCGTTGATCCATTCGCAAAAAATCACATGAAATGGGAGAACCGCACACACCTGCAACAGTTGTGTTCTCTGATGTTCATTTATCCTAAACACGCAATATTTCTTCTGCTGGTAGTGCTCGTCGAGACAATTCTTGTTGTTTCACTGCTGTCGTTTGTTGGTTATCTGATAGACCAAATGGAGGCCAGTGGACCGGAGTTGTTTTGGCAGGAAAATATCTGGCTGATTATGTGGGCTGCATTCGCATTTTTGGTAGCAAAGCCAGTGTTTTCAATAGCCTATGAAATTCTGAATTCTCTGACACTGAACATCAATATCCTTGTTGCGACCCGTGTAACGTTTTTTGAGCGCCTTCTTAATCAGGATATGGCGTTCTTTCAGAAAGAGTTTGCCGGAAACCTCGCCAGCAAGACCTTCGTTGGCGGGCGTGAGGTCGGTGAGCTGTTCTGGGTAGGCGTTGGAATTATCGTCCCAAACGTTTTTTTTGCAGGTTCATTGCTGATCGCACTGTCGTGGCTGCATTGGTATCTTGGTGCGGTAATGTTGCTCTGGATCAGCTTATTTATTGCGCTTGCCTACCTTCGCGTTCCGATCATTCGTGATACCTCCAAAAAAGGAGCTGATCTTGCCCACGCAGTGAGTGGGGCAGTTGTAGATGTCTATTCAAACATCCAAACAGTAAAGCTGTTTCAGGGTAATGAGCGGGCCTTGAAGCAGTTCACAGATCATCTGAAAATCTTCAGAGATGCAATGATTTGGTTCCGCACAGCGGTGGTGACCTCTCGCATGCTGGTGGCGCTTATTGGAGCGCTTGGACTTGGGGCCTTTGCAGGACTAAGCCTGTTGCTGTGGCAGCAACAGGCCATAACAACGGGAGAGGTCGCAATCGTTCTGGGCTTTGCCATCCGTTTAGAAAGCAAATTGCTTGAGATATTCAGTCAGCTGACTGGTTTATTCCGCTCGTATGGTTCGTTTCAATCTACAGCCCGCACAATGGAACATCCTCATGGGCTGTCAGACGCTCAAAACGCCATCGAGTTTCACTACGAAAATGGTTTGATAGAGTTTGATCAGGTTAGTTTTGCCTACGGTCAGGAAACTGCACTCGTGAAGGATTTAAGCTTTACGATTGAACCGGGTGAAAAGGTTGGGATTGTTGGCTATTCGGGGGCGGGGAAATCGACAATCGTGAATCTCCTCCTGCGTATGTACGATGTTGAGGGAGGAGCAATATCCATTGATCATCAGGACTTGCGCAGCGTGACACAGTATTCTCTCCGCTCAGCCATAGGGCTGGTAACACAGGATACCTCGCTGTTTCATCGCTCTATCTACGACAATATCGCGCTTGGAAACGACCGTGCCACACTTGAAGATGTGCGCGAAGCTGCACGCCGGGCACACGCATTGGAGTTTATTGAAAGTCTGGAGGACAATAAAGGCCGGAAGGGCTTCGAAGCCTTCGTTGGCGAGCGTGGGATTAAGTTATCAGGTGGGCAACGCCAACGCATTGCTTTGGCGCGGGTATTTCTGAAAAACCCTCCAATTCTGATCTTGGATGAAGCAACATCTGCGCTTGATACAAAGCTTGACGCTGACATTCAGGATGTTCTCAATGATGTGATGAAGGGTAAAACCACCCTCGCCATCGCGCATCGGCTGACAACCGTTGCAAGAATGGATAAGCTTATCGTGATGGACAAAGGCCAGATTGTTGAAGCTGGCACGCACGCTCACTTGCTCGCACAAAATGGTCTTTACGCAGAGCTATGGCACAACCAGTTTTATGGTGTCAGGCAGGAAGAAACTTCAATTGATCACTAAACACCATCAGGAAGGTGAATTGCACCAGTCCCGAACATGATCTAGCGTTGTCTGTGGGCAAAGTACTATTCATTCAGGGGAGGGGGGGAATGACAGGGTATGGCACATCACTTACCACGCAAAACTTAAAGGTCTATAAGGCACTTATTGATGGAAAGTCCTGTGGCGCCTCCTCTGGTGAAACCTTGGACATGATCTGCCCGAGTACAGGATTTCCGTTTGCAACGATTCCCCGGTGTAGTGCTGCAGATGTTGGCAAAGCTGTATCTGCAGCTAAAGCTGCTATGGATGCACCAGAGTGGGTCAGACTATCAGCAGGTGAGCGCGGTGCACGATTGCTCAAACTTGCTGAGCTGATTGACGAAAACAAAGACAAACTGGCACAACTGGAGGCTCGTGATACAGGTAAGCCTCTGGCTCAGGGGTATGGTGACATTGAAGCAGCCATCCAGTATTTCAGGTTCTACGGCGGTGCAGCCGACAAGGTTATGGGTGATACGCTTCCAATAGCAGTAGATTATCTTGCTCTGACAGTTCGTGAACCACATGGAGTGATCGCTTCTATCATTCCATGGAACTATCCGATGCAAATCTTTGCACGTGTTGCAGGGGCGGCTTTGGCAATGGGCAATACGTTGGTTGTGAAGCCCTCAGAAGATGCTTGCTTATCCATCATTGAGACTGCACACCTCGCGTTGGAAGCCGGGTTCCCAGCAGGTACAATAAACATTCTCACGGGCCTTGGTGAAGAAGCAGGCGCTGCACTCTCCTATAACCCGGAGATAGACTACATCACCTTCACAGGCTCCCCTGATGTTGGAACCATGATCCAGTCTGCTGCTGCTCGCAACCACATTGGTTGTACATTGGAACTGGGTGGCAAATCTCCTCAGATCGTCTTTGAAGATGCGGATTTGAGTAAAGCATTGCCGATAATTCAGGAGTGCCTCTTGAAGAATGGTGGTCAGACCTGCTCAGCTGGCTCCAGAGCACTTATCCACCAAAGCAGGTGGGAAGAAGCTATTGAAACCTTAAGAACTGGTTTCCGAAGTGTGGTTGCAGGTCGGTTTCAGGACGATAGAGATTTGGGACCATTGATCAATGCAAGTCAGTTGCGCCGGGTAAAAGCCTTTTGTGAGACGGCGGAGCAAGACGGTATCCCGCTTATTGGAGAAGGAACAATTGCGCCTGATGCACCAACCGAAGGTTATTACACCACGGCGAAAGTGTTCGGCCCGGTGCCAGCAGATCATCAGTTGGCGCAGGAAGAAGTATTTGGCCCTGTACTATCCCTCATTCCATTCAGAACCGAGGAAGAAGCTATTCGTATCGCGAATGGCACACCTTATGGCCTGGTTGCAGGCATCTGGACCAAGGACCTGTCCCGTGCCACCCGAGTGGCCAAAGCTATGCGCTCAGGTCAGGTCTTCGTAAATACCTATGGTGCTGGCGGTGGCATAGAGCTGCCGTTTGGTGGGGTAAAAAAATCAGGCCACGGAAGAGAAAAAGGCTTTGCAGCACTTAAGGAGTTTTCTGTTCTGAAAACCATCGTAATGAACCACGCCTGAGGTGCGGGTTCAAGTGTACTCGTTATAGCACTGCCGGGTGTACTCTCGCAGCAAAGAAAAACTGGTACTTGGGGGGATAGGTGTGATTGGACGACTGGAAGGAAAAACAGCGATCATTACAGGCGGAGCAGCCGGGTTCGGTGAAGGTATTGCTCGCAGATATGCCGCAGAAGGTGCTGTGGTTATCATAGCTGATATGAATGGGGTTGCCGCGAAAAAACTAGCTGATGATATAGGGAGTAATTCATTCTCGATTGAGACTGATGTCACGGTGCGTTCAGACGTAAAGGCAATGGTGGCCCATGCCGTAGGAGAGACAGGGCGTCTGGACGTTATCGTCAATAATGCCGGTTTCACACATCGCAATTGTCCAATGACGCAGGTCGACGAAACAAACTTCAACCGCATTTTGGAAGTGAACACCAAAGCGATCTATCTCACCACACTGGAAGTTGTGCCAGAGATGGAAAAACAGGGTGGTGGATCTATCATCAATACAGCCTCTACCGCAGGTCTGAGACCCCGCCCCGGCCTGACGTGGTACAACGCCTCAAAAGGCTGGGTGATAACAGCGACCAAGTCCATGGCCGTGGAGTTGGCATCCCAGAATATTCGCGTAAATTGCTTATGCCCTGTTGCAGGTGAAACCGGGATGCTGGAGCTGTTTATGGGAGAAGATACTCCAGAAAAGCGTGAGCAATTCCGAAGTAGCATCCCGTTGGGCCGTTTTTCCAAGCCGGAAGACATAGCTAACGCTGCGCTATGGCTTGCGTCAGACGAAGCACAATTTATTACTGGAGTAGCTTTGGAAGTTGATGGTGGCAGAACCATCTGATCATGCAGGGAACGCTGATTAAACACGATCAAATGTTGCAGAGGAAGAGGTTACGATGCGATTGCGTCCAGATTTCTTCGCTCGATAAAGACACCTGTCTGCAACACGCAGCGCACCTGTCAGAGTTTCTTCCGTGCCAGAAGAAAGGCCCACACTAATGGTCGGTGCAAAGGTATGTTCGTCATTTCCCGGATCTGTAACTGGCATTGAACTTCTCAGTTCTGAAAGGAACTGCTTTGCTGTTAGTTCATCGATATCTGGAAGAGCGACACAAAACTCGTCCCCTCCAATGCGAATAGCAACACCATTCTGTGGCAACAGGTCAGCGATGCGGTGAGCAACAGAGATAATTAGATTGTCGCCTGTTTCATGGCCGAATTTATCATTGATCTGTTTGAAGCGATCAATATCGATCATGGCAAATCGTATTTCTTTCCCTGCGTTTACTTGCTTTTTGTGCAATTTGTCGACCACGTTATAGAGGTGGCGGCGGTTATAAAGACCTGTCATCGGATCATGATGTGCCATGTCTGTCAGTTCAGCAATGCGGTCAAGCTGGTTCAGATTCTGTGAAACACGCAGCATTAACTCCTCAGGTGTACAGGCTTTGTTCAGGAAGTCATTTGCACCGGATTTCAGAAACTTAGCCGTTAACTCAGGACTGGTCGTCCCGGAAACACCGATAATAGCAAGCGTGTTGAAACTATGTGTACGTCTGACTTGTGTCATAGTTTCAAACCCGGTTACGCCCGGCAGAAGATGATCAATAATGAGCAGCTTGATATCAGGGCTCTTCTTCAGCACCTCAAGCGCTTCCTCACCCGACCTGGCTGTCAGGACTTGTAAGCAGTAGAGCTGTAATCGCATTGTAAGTGTCTCTAGTGCCTGAGATGAATCATCAACGATCAGCACTTTGGTACTCAGATTCCGATCAACACGATGAACCAGTTCAGCCAGATACCCCAGACTTGCCGGGGAGTCCTTCAGCACATAATCGACAATGCCTTTCTTTAAGATGCTATGCCTGGTTGCTTCATCAAAGCGACCTGAAAAAACAATTGTCGGTAATCCGGCAGCGATAGTCAGGTCTACAACTTCACCATCCGGTGCGTCAGGCAATGTCAGATCCACAAGAGCCAGAAATGGCTTAACTTTTCTCTCATCTAAAATTGCCTTCGCCTGCGCATATGTTTTTGCGATGGCAACATCATAATTCCCAGCGCGTTCAATCTCGCTCTCTGTAATGCGAGCAAAAAAATTGGCATCTTCAACAAGAAGAATACTCTTTTTTTGATCTGGCATGTGATGTCCTCAAAACTCAGTAAGTGAGAATAAAATTGCGCTCGCAGCGATTTACTCGTTATCAATAGCCTCAACCATGACTTGTAATAAACAATATTTGAAATCTATTTAAAATTAGACATAAAGTTGTGATAATTTTAAATAAAATCAATTTATAGGCCGAAAGAGAGAATTTCTACGATTAAATACCGAGTAAAGATCAAATGATGTAAGTAAAGATACTTATAAATCCAATTGTGGGTAGGGGTTCTATTCAAGAACTATGCCTGTATACGATCGTAAAATCGTTCAAGTTTTAGATTAAATCGATTTAGTATTATCATATTGACGATAATCATACAGTGTAGTTATCAATTTAGCGCAATAAAATAAAATTATAATTTAATTTTATTCGTTCAGGCTATAGCAACTTTTAGGTGTGCTATCCACAGTTTCAATGAATACCACACTCTTTGAGCACAGAATCACACATTCATGAGCAAATATTCGCGTTCCCATGAGCTGATGACAGACATGAACGTCTCGTACTCTTCGAGTTTGATTGCGCGATAAGTGCCAATAAATTGTTCACCGAAAAGCTCCATTAGATCTTCGTTTTCTTCAAACTCATCAACTGCGTGGAGCAAAGTACGCGGCAAGTTGCTCAAGATCTCGCTGTTATCCGTACTACGCGGCTTATCCGGTTGAATGTGCTTCTTAATCCCCAGAAAACCAGCTGCCAGACTTGCAGCAATTACAAGGTATGGGTTGGCATCTGAGCCCGGTACGCGGTTCTCCAGGCGCCGTGCATCTGGAGATGAGTTTGGCACACGTAAACCGACCGTTCTGTTGTCATAACCCCAGAATAAGTTTGTTGGTGAACCACTATCCCGCGCAAATCGGCGATAGGAGTTTACATAGGGGGCCATAATAGGCATGAGCGCTGGCAAGTAATGCTGGTGCCCACCAATGAAATGATAGAAAGCAGGTGTCGCTTCATTGTTTGCATCATTAAAGATGTTCCGCCCTGTATCAGCTTCCAGTATGGACTGGTGAATGTGCATAGAAGACCCGGGTTGAGATGACATGGGTTTTGCCATGAACGTGGCATAGATGTTGTGCCTCAAAGCAGCTTCACGAATAGTTCGCTTAAACATAAACGCTTGATCCGCCAGTTCTAATGGATGACCGTGTCGCAGATTGATCTCCATCTGCGCTGCGCCTTCTTCATGAATGAGGGTGTCGATCTCCAGGCCCTGAGCTTCAGAAAGATCATAAATGTCATCGATCAGCTCGTCGAACTCGTTCAAAGCAGAGATGGAATAAGATTGTCGTCCAACCTCGGGACGCCCTGAACGGCCCACTGGAGGTTCGAGCGGGTAATCCGGGTCAGTATTGGGTTTGACCAGATAAAATTCAACTTCTGGGGCGATAACTGGGTTCCATCCTTCTGCATCATATAATGCCAGAATGCGTTTCAAGACGTTACGTGGCGCAACGGGAAACGGCTCGTCATCCTTAGTGAAAGTATCGTGAATGAGTTGCGCCGTCGGGTCTGTTTCCCAGGGTACTACAGTCAGCGTTGAGTAGTCCGGCTTAAAGTAAAGGTCGCCATCTGTCGGATTGTACTTGAAGCGGCCATCATCTGACGGGTAATCGCCGGAAATGGTTTGTGCAAAGATGGAAGACGGCATAGTTAACGTATTGCTACTGAAGAATTTATTCGCTGGCATCATCTTACCGCGAGGCACTCCGGCAATATCAGGGACCACGCATTCAATATCGCCAATGTTTCGGGCTTGTAGCCAGGTGCGCGCTTCTTCAAGATCGCTCACACCCCGCATATTAAGCGCCGGTTCATCATCATTGTTCATCTCAGAATTCATAGGAGATTATCCGATAGGTTTGTACTGCAAGGCGGTTTCTGAAATTGTAGAGGCCAAATAAAAAGCGCCATGATTATACACGAGTTCTTCTGCTGAATTGTCAAAGTGATTTTAGTCTATCAAAGGTTCCTGAATATCCAAAATAACTGAAATGATATGCTGATGAACTATGATAATTCTAGTTAGTTTCCTCTCCGGATCAGGCGATTGAGCTCTGGGATATTCATGAAGTTGTCTCTTACTTAATGAGGTGCTCGATAGTGCTGGCCCGTTGTTAAGTAATAAGCAAAAACAGCGTCTTGGGTGTGATTTGTCCCGTCGGTGGTACGGGATGGGAATGTGAGTTCGGGCAAATGAACTGCAGCGTATGAGAAACTGGCAGCATTCCAATAAAATGCAGAGCTTGAATGTAGGCGGAAATTAAGGGCGCATCAGAAGGATAGAGTTCGGCATTGGCAGGTGCAGCTTCACAAGTGTTCGAAAGACTCTGATAGCTGCACAAGAAATTGGAGTAGCTGAAAATGCAAAAGCAATTTTTTTTGGTGGGGGCAGCGACATTGACGTTGTTTGCGTGCTCTGCTTTTGCTGAGGGCAGGCATGTTAATGTTTATAACTGGTCTGACTACATTGATGCGCAAGTTCTTAAAGACTTTGAGAAAGAGACTGGGATCAGGGTGAACTACGACACCTTCGATTCTAATGAGGTTTTGGAGACCAAACTCCTTACAGGTAAAACCGGATACGATGTTGTTGTCCCAAGCGCAACTTTCCTGCAACGCCAGATACAAGCAGGCGTCTACCAAAAACTTGATCAGGATAAATTGCCAAACCTGAAGCACATGGACCCGCTCCTGTTGGAACGCACTGAGATATTCGATCCAGACAACGAATACTCGGTTAACTACATGTGGGGGACGTCTGGTTATGGTGTCAATCAGGAAAAAGTGCTTGCTCTAAATCCTGATGCACCTATCGGGAGCTGGGATCTGTTGTTTGACGTCGGTGAACTCTCAAAAATTGCGGAGTGTGGTGTCTATGTGATGGATGAGCCAGATGAAATGTTTCCCGCTGCTATGCATTATCTCGGGATCGATCCAGATTCAAACGATCCCAACGACATTCGCAAAGCTGGTGAACTGCTTGAAACCATCCGCCCCTATATTCGCAAGTTTCATAACTCTGAGTTCGTAAACTCTCTTGCAAACGGAGACATCTGCTTGGCTTACGGTTGGTCAGGTGATGTGCTTCAGGCAGCTGATCGGGCTGAAGAAGCAGGCAAAGGCGTGAAGGTCACTTACATTTTGCCAAAAGAAGGGGCTCAGATGTGGTTCGATCAGATCGCCATTCCGGCAGATGCCGAAAATGCTGAAGAAGCACACGAATTCATCAACTATCTGATGCGTCCGGATGTGATTGCCAGGATGTCAGATTACATCTTTTACGCAAATGGAAATAAAGATGCGACACCTTTAGTAGACAAGGAAGTTACCTTGAACACCAACATCTACCCAACAGATGAGGTGAAGCAGCGCCTTTACACAATTGGAGCCAAACCACTCAAGGCACAGCGCTTGATGAACCGGACATTTACCACCGTAAAAACCGGTCACTAAATGGAAGATGGGCCGCTCGCTGGCGGGGGCCATCATCCACAATGCCCAGATAAGGGAACGAAGTATTGGCGAGAAAACCGCTTGGCCCTATCCGACGTACATTTCTACCTTGGGACGACCCAGGTGAACAGCCTTTTATCGAGTTCCGTAATATTACGAAGAGGTTTGGTAGTTTCGTTGCTGTCAATGATCTGTCTTTGAAAATCTACGAAAGAGAGTTTCATGCCTTATTGGGCGGATCTGGTTGCGGAAAAACCACCTTAATGAGGTTGCTGGCCGGTTTTGAACAACCAACCAGTGGGCAGATTTTCTTGGAAGGCAATGATCTTGCAGGCGTCCCACCCTATAAGCGCCCGATCAATATGATGTTCCAGTCCTATGCCTTGTTTCCGCATATGAATGTGGAGAAGAACATTGCATTTGGTTTAGAAATGGATGGCCTGTCAGGCAAAGAGATCAGAAGCCGTACTCATGAGATGCTCAGCCTTGTAAAGCTGGAAGGCTTTCGCAAACGCAAACCCCATCAACTTTCTGGAGGTCAACGTCAGCGTGTTGCTCTTGCTCGTTCACTTGCCAAACGCCCCAAAGTGCTCCTGCTGGATGAACCTCTTGCTGCACTGGATAAGAAACTGCGGGAAGAGACACAACTTGAATTGATCAATCTGCAAGAGCAGTTACGTCTGACTTTTTTGATTGTAACCCATGATCAGGAAGAAGCCATGACAGTTGCTGATCGCATCTCAGTTATGGACAAAGGCAGTATACTGCAAAATGCCACTCCGGGAGAAATCTACGAGCAACCAAATTCTCGTTTTGTTGCAGAGTTTATTGGTGACATTAACGTACTTGATGGGCAGATCACACGCAAACATAGGGAAGATGTTCAACTGTTCTCTTCTGTATTAGGGGGGCATTTGAGCGTGCGTTATCCGACATCTGCTGATGTTGGTGACCATGCTGCCCTTGCGATCAGACCTGAAAAAATGCGGATTTCCTTCGAAAAACCGGAAGATCAAAGCACTAATGCTATTCAGGGTGAAGTTTGGGATATTGCCTATATGGGAGATGTCTCCATCTATCACATCAAAGTGGCAGAGACAGAAACTTTACGTGCCATCGTCGCCAACACCACTCGCTTGGTGGAACGCCCCATCTCTTGGGATGATCAGGTTTGGCTGTCTTGGGACAGTGATGCAGGCATTATTCTGACCCGGTGAGAGAGTTGTAATGACAGAAACAAACCTCTTCCCCAAAGATTTGACCCGATCAGAAACCACACCTCCGTTGCGTCATGAACCTGAGGCACCAGAAAATACGCCAACCAATCCGGTGAGAGGATGGGGACGCTTTGCACTTATCTGTGTGCCTTACTTCTGGTTGCTACTGTTCTTCTTCATACCTTTTCTCATCGTGGCGAAAATTTCGCTTTCACAAGCCGCTATTGCGATCCCGCCTTATCTTCCTTTAATGGACTGGAGCAAAGGTGTAATGGGCCTATGGGAAGTAGCAAAAAGCTGGTCACTGGATAATTATATCTGGCTTAAGGAGGATGCTCTCTATTGGCAGGCGTATACCTCTAGCCTGAAAATTGCATTCCTCTCGACGGTTCTGACGCTTCTGGTTGGTTTCCCAATCGCCTATGGAATGGCCCGTGCTCCACGCGCCTGGCACACCACACTGGTGATGATGGTCATTCTACCTTTTTGGACCAGCTTCCTGATCCGGGTGTATGCTTGGATTGGTATCCTGAAAACAGATGGTTTGCTCAATCAGGCTCTTCTCTTTACTGGGGTGATCAATGAACCGCTTATCATTCTTAATACCAGTACGGCTGTCTATGTTGGCATCGTCTACTCCTACCTGCCATTCATGGTACTACCGCTTTATTCGTCATTGGAAAAGCTGGACACAACTCTTATCGAAGCGGCAGAAGATCTGGGTTGCCCACCATGGAAAACCTTCTGGCGAGTAACAGTACCTCTGGCAATGCCCGGTATGATTGCCGGATGCTTTCTTGTCTTTATTCCTGCACTTGGGGAATTCGTTATTCCTGATTTATTGGGCGGATCTTCCACTCTCATGATTGGGAAAACCCTTTGGATTGAGTTCTTCTCCAACCGAGACTGGCCAGTTGCTTCAGCTGTAGCAATCGTTTTGCTTGGGCTGCTGATTGTCCCAATTATGATGTTCCAACGCCATGAAACCAGACGCAATGAGGGAGATATGTGATGCCCGCAAAGCCAAGCTGGTTTAATCTCACATCACTGGTGTTAGGGTTCAGCTTTCTTTATCTGCCAATCGTCATTCTGATCGTATTTTCGTTTAATGAATCCAGATTGGTTACGGTTTGGGCAGGGTTTTCAACCAAGTGGTATACAGCCTTGCTACATAACCAGCAGTTACTTGAAGCGGCATGGGTTACAATAAAAGTCGGTGCCATCTCTGCAACGCTGGCAACAATCCTAGGCACCTTGGCGGCATTGGTTTTGGCACGACAAGGGCGTTTTTTGGGACGTACGTTGTTCTCCGGTATGATCTATGCGCCGCTGGTCATGCCGGAAGTTATATTGGGCTTGTCGCTACTCCTTCTGTTCGTTGCTATTGATCAGAACCGGGGCGTGTGGACCATCATAATCGCTCACACCACATTCTCCATGTGTTATGTGGCTGTCGTGGTACAATCACGACTATCAGGGTTTGATCGTTCTTTAGAGGAAGCCGCCATGGATCTGGGCTGCCCGCCTGTCAGAACTTTCTTTCGCATTACCTTGCCCCAGATCTTTCCGGGAGTAGCTGCTGGCTGGATGCTTGCCTTTACACTGTCTCTAGATGATCTGGTAATTGCAAGCTTTAACTCGGGCCCCGGCTCAACAACCCTTCCTATGAAAATCTACTCACAAGTTCGCCTTGGAGTTACACCAGAGATTAATGCGATCTGCACCCTGTTGGTTCTGCTGGTAACTCTCGGCGTAATCATTGCCTCAATTCTGACAAAGCGGCAAAAACTTAAGCGCATTGAAGAAGAACGACTCGCTGCCGCTCATCTGTAGATTTAACTGGTAAATCTGAGGATTTGAGCGACGCTGCGTCAGTTTGCGCGCCGCATACATTAGCAGAATGTACTTCTGGTGTTTTACGTAGGTAAATAGTCGCGCTCAGCACAATCATCACTTGGCTGAGGCTAAAAACAAGTCTATCAACATGGTGTTGCTATGTCCGTTTCCTCAAGCGCTGCGTGTAAAAGCAAGCAAGCGCCAGGATGCTCTGGAAAGGAGCGGACTGATGCTGACCTGGGTGGAGGGACAGACCCCGTCGCCAGCATGAAAGGGCGGTGTTATGAACGTTTCGAGAGTTGACGAAGCGCTGGTAGTACCAAGTCATGTATTGGGAGTTTATAATGAATAAAGTTTATCCAAGTGCTGCAGCTGCTTTGGAAGGACTAACCTTTGACGGCATGTCTGTCATGGCCGGAGGGTTTGGTCTCTGTGGCATCCCTGAAAATCTGATTATTGCGTTGCGAGATTCCGGCGCAACCGGCCTGACAGCCATTTCAAACAACGCCGGTGTTGACGAGTTTGGTTTAGGACTGCTGCTGCAAACTCGCCAGATCAAAAAGATGGTTTCATCTTATGTAGGCGAAAATGCCACGTTTGAGCGTCAGTATCTGGACGGCGATCTCGAGTTGGAGTTCAACCCTCAAGGTACGCTGGCAGAACGTATTCGTGCAGGTGGTGCAGGCATTCCCGGCTTCTTCACTAAAACTGGTGTCGGAACTCTGATCGCTGAGGGCAAAGAACATAAAGATTTTGATGGTGAAACCTACATCATGGAAACTGGCCTTACCGCAGACCTGTCACTGGTGAAAGCATGGAAAGCTGACAAGGAAGGCAACCTGATCTTCCGTAAAACAGCTCGCAACTTTAACCCGATGATGGCAACAGCAGGTAAGACCACCGTTGTTGAAGTGGAAGAGCTGGTTGAGGTTGGCGAACTGGATGCTGATCAGATCCATACGCCGGGCATTTTTGTTGATCGCATTGTGGTCGGTACATTTGAGAAACGCATCGAACAGCGTACCACTCGTGAAGCTTAAGGGAGGACATCAATCATGGCTTGGAATCGTGACCAAATGGCCGCCCGTGCGGCAAAAGAATTGCAGGACGGCTTTTACGTAAATCTTGGCATCGGTATCCCGACACTGGTCGCAAACTACATCCCTGAAGGTGTTGATGTAACTTTGCAATCAGAAAATGGCATGCTCGGTATGGGGCCGTTTCCGACTGAAAATGAAGTAGATGCAGACCTGATCAACGCAGGCAAGCAGACCATTACGGAACTGGACCGCACCAGCTACTTCTCTTCTGCTGACAGCTTTGGAATGATCCGTGGCGGGCATATTGATCTGTCCATTCTCGGAGCAATGGAAGTCTCTGAAGAAGGCGACCTCGCCAACTGGATGATCCCTGGCAAAATGGTCAAGGGAATGGGCGGCGCAATGGATCTGGTAGCAGGCGTAAAGCGCGTCGTTGTCATCATGGATCATACCAATAAGAAAGGTGACAAAAAGCTCCTTCAAAAATGCGCGTTGCCGCTCACTGGCGTGAAATGTGTAGATCGCATTATCACCAACCTGGGTGTATTTGATGTGGTCGAAGGTGGCTTAAAGGTCGCTGAACTAGCCGACGGCGTAACCATGGATGAAGTCAAAGAAAAGACTGAAGCAAAGCTCGTAGGCTAACTTGGATTTATCCATTTGAAGCACCAGAGCGGGCATGTTGTCCGCTCTGATTGTTTGAGATATATAAAATTTGATGATAAATAGTGGCCTTCTCTGAGAAGGTGTTTTGCTTTTGATCACTCTGAATGAAAGGCTGTTAATTGCGTCGGGTGGCGCACGCCATGTCTATCAACATCCAGACAACACAGCGCTTTGCATAAAGGTAGATGCTGTTCAAAGCTGCTCTGCCCCGTTTGTAACAAGGGCAGAAACTCAACTTTTTGAAGAGTTGGCGAAGCAGCGTAATCAAACTGACTTTTCCTTCATCTTAAATTACCGGGGCAATGTGGAAACCAATCTTGGTTTTGGCGCAATATTTGAATTGGTAAGAGATGAAGATACTGGCAACGTATCACGTGTATTGATGCGCATTCTGGAGACTGATCCGCAATTTGCTAAGGAAGAGCGCTTTAAATCTGCTTTGAGAATTTTCCGACGTAAGCTTTTGCAAGAAACGGTGTTATGTCGTGATTTGCGACCATGGAACATCTGTGTAAAGAAACTGACCAATGGAGACATCAGGCTCATTCTCATTGATGGAGTTGGGAACACGCATAAGAAATGGTTTGTTGGCGTAAAACCGTTTGTTCAGGTTAAGATGATCTACTATTTTTTCAGTAAGTATATATATCCGGCGAATAGATTTTGGGCATATTATATAAGATCCCGCAAACGCTACTACTGGTCAGCGGGACCACTCTTGGCTCATATAGCGAATAACTATAGTAAATCCCAAGCAAAATCAGTTCATTGATAGCTTGGAAATTAAAGCCACCAGATCATTGGATTAGTCTTCTTGTTGGACAAAGGAGCACTCCGCGTCTGTGTCAAGTTTTTTGGCAAGTGCGCAGAGCCAGTTTACTTGACAATCACGGTCATCGTCCTCTCCCTCAGCTACACCAGTATCGCTGATGATAAACCCGTTTGAAGTAAATGAGCCTTGCAAATCGTCAAAGGCGTAGCTGACACGCGCAAGTGTTGTTGAAAGTGATGCAATGGAATTCCCATTTACTGAGCTTATCAGCTCTTTATATCCTCCGGCATTGAACAATGGCTCCATCTCCTGATTTAGTTCGTGCACAAAAGTGGCTTCGTCCGTTAGATGACGCCATTGGCAGGTATCGTCGTTTTCCAAGCTTACAAAATCGACGCCCAAACGCTTCCAACTCCCATAAAGAAACTCTTCGAGCATGAAATGACAGTCTTTTTGTGGGACGGTTGGGTCGACGTCGGCGCATACAAATGGATTGATTCTGGTTGTATTTGTTGGATAAAATTCAACAAGACGATCCCGAAAATCACGTACTAAAACATTGTAATCTTGGATCTGCCCTTGCATTTCAAAGAGGCAGCTGGTGGGAGTGTTACCCCGAGTATTACAAGTTTTGATAACCAGACCAGCGTCAGGAACTACGAAAGCCGACTTGAAATTCCCAGCGCCAAGAAAGAAAATATCATCTACAAAGTACGATTGCTCATGTGCGTCGAGCGCAGACAGATGATCATATTGCGCAACATTTTGTGCGCTCACCGAACTTGAAACCATAAGAGATATGCCCATTACCAGGGCTGTTAGCGTCGTTTTTTTCATTTTCTTCTCTACTTTGGTAATTGCATGAGAAAAGGACGCTAAGACTCGAAAAAAGTGAGGCAGCTTGTCTTCACTTGATTAATGATCTATGAAAAATGAAGTAAACTAGAGGTCTTGGAGCGCCACGTGATCCCTTTTGATGTCCTAGCTGGCTTTTTCACCGTCACTGTTTTATTGGCATTAGCGCCGGGACCCGACAATATTTTTGTCCTCACTCAATCAGCAGTTTGTGGGCGAATGGCCGGAATTGCCGTCACCCTTGGCCTGTGTGTAGGGCTTATGTTCCACACGACCGCTGTTGCACTTGGCGTTTCAGCGATTTTTCAAGCCTCTGAGCTTGCGTTTCTTGTCGTGAAAATACTTGGCGTTGGCTACCTGTTGTATTTGGCATGGGGGGCATTTCGCGCAAAACCAGAGCTGGTCAAACAAGATAAGGTGGACCATTCAGATTTGCTTCCACTGTTTCGTCGTGGTGTGATTATGAACATCACTAATCCGAAAGTCGCGATCTTCTTTCTCTCGTTTTTTCCGCAGTTCGTTGATCCCGCATATGGTCCGGTGATGCCACAGTTCCTACAATTGGGATTGGTGTTTATCCTCTCTGTGATTCTGGTTTTTGGATCTGTTGCTATAGCAGCCGGTGCAATCGGAGAGCGTTTGGGTAAGTCAGTCACCGCGCAAAAAGTTATGAATCGCATTGCCTCAGTTGTCTTTGTTGGCATGGCTCTGAAATTGGCGACTGCCACCAGATAAATCATCCGATAAAATTAATCGGACAAGGAAAAGCCGCCGGGAATAATCTCAGCGGCTTTTATGTTTCGTCCTTCAAAACTCGTCTTCACTCTGCTGGCACCATGCCGACCCCATCAGTCCGGCGCTTAGCGCTTGGTTTGACTCGAAACGTGTCTGCACTTGTTTTCGCAAGCATGATCACTGGGATAATACCAACAATGACAATGCAAAGTGCTGGTAAGGCAGCATCTTCAAACGCCTCACGGGAGGCAGCGTTGTAAACCGTGGTCGCAAGCGTCTCAAAGTTAAATGGACGCAACAGCAATGTTGCTGGCAGCTCTTTCATGCATTCAACAAAGGAAAGCAAAGTTGCTGACAAAATCACAGGCTTCATCAAGGGCATATGCACCCTGCCAAGCGTCCCCCATGCAGTTTGTCCCAGACTGCGCGAGGCCATGTCGTAGTGGGGTGTTATCTTGCCAAAACCACCATCAATCTGCCCGTAAGACATAGCCAGGAACCGCACCACGTAAGCATAAATCAAAGCTGTTCCAGAGCCGATAAGCAACAATCCTGTACCAAAGCCAAACAAGGTTTCACTTGCCTCTGAAATCATGTTGTCAAGCGTCGCAATGGGGAACAAAATACCAACTGCCAAGATAGTGCCAGGAACTGCATAGCCAATAGATGCAATGCGCCCAAGTGCTGTTGTCACCTTGCTTGGGAACAGTCGGCGCCGATAGGCAAGCATCAGACTGATGCCGATGGAAACGCTTGCCGCAACTGCTGCAAGCCAAAGCGTATTGCCAGCAGCAGCCCACAGCGTTGGCTCAAATAAATCCTCAATACGGCGGCTTGCGCGGCTTAACAGCAACAAACCAGGGAACACAAAACCTAAAATGATTGGCAATGAGCAAACAGCAGTTGCCACCCAACCACGCCAGCCAACTAACTCATAGCTTGGCAACGCACGGTAGGTACCTGTGGTCTGATGAAACCGCTGTTTTCTCCGCCCGTAGTATTCAAAGAACATAAGCGCTAGAACGAACAGCAGCATAATGCAGGCAATCTGCGCAGCTCCCGTCAGGCTGGATCGGTTGAGCCATGTATCGTAAACGGAGAAGGTGAGTGTTTGCACACCAAAGAAAGAAACTGCTCCGATATCATTCAGGCATTCCATCAGCGCCAGTGTTACTCCAACCACGATTGCCGGGCGGGCTAGTGGTAAAGCCACCTTCCAGAACAGTCGCAGCGGGCCAGCCCCAAGTGTGCGTGATACGTCCAGTGCACAAGCTGACTGGATTAGAAAAGAGGCGCGTGCGCTCAGATACACATAAGGGTAGAGCACAAATCCCATGACAAACATGGCACCACTCAGCGAGCGGATCTCTGGGAACCAATAGTCTCGTGAGGTTTTAAAGCCAAAAAGGTCACGGATGAGGCCTTGCACGGGTCCCGTGTAGTCGAGCAGTTCCACATAGGAAAATGCAATAATATAGGTTGGGACGGCGAAAGGAAGCAGCAGCGCCAGATCGAGCCACCGACGACCGGGAAACCGGCACATGGTCACCAGCCAGGCTGTACTTACTCCCACCACAAATACGATGATCCCCACACCTACCATCAACTGAAAGGTGGTTGAGATCGCCCGTGGCAGCACTGTCGAAATCAGGTGAGGCCATAGGTTACCTGAGGATCCCATAGCCATAATTGCAATAGCAAGAACTGGCAGAACAACCAGTCCAGTCAGAAAGTAAGTCCCAAACGCAAGAAGCCGCTCCCCTCCGGAAGAGGGGGCGGCGGTTTTATATTGTGGCGATCCACTATGTCCGTGTCGGGATGTCATGGAATGGCTTCAACTCAATTTGCTTTCAGGGCTTAGCTGGATGGACCATTATCAAAGCCAACCACGTCAACCAGTTCGCTTGCTTTAGCACGGCTTGCAGCAATCTCATTCAGAGAAATCTTATCGGCTTTGAAAGTTCCCCAGGAGGAAACAAGCTCAGATGGCGCCACACCCGATTGTACCGGGTATTCATGGTTTTGCGCAGCATAGATCGCCTGAGCATCGCCAGAGGCAAGAAACTCCATCAACTTTACAGCATTGTCTTTGTTCGGCGCGTGCTTTGCCAGAACCATGCCGGAGATGTTTACGTGAGTTCCGCGATCGTCAGTGTTCGGGAAGAGGATACGTACAGATGCAGCCCAGTCCTTTTGCTCAGGATCTTTCTCGTTGGTCTGCATTTTGCCCATGTAATAGGTGTTGCCCAGAGAGATATCACATTCACCAGCAAAGATAGACTTAACTTGCGCACGGTCATTACCGGTAGGTTTGCGTGCCAGATTGTCCCGAACACTTTCGAGCCACTTCTGCGCTTCAGCTTCACCCTTATGGGCAACCATAGAAGCGAACAAACCGATAGAATACACATGCTGCCCCGAACGTGTACAAATGCGACCCTTCCACTTTGGATCGGCGAGTTCCTCATAAGTGATGCTCTCTTGAGCTACACGGTCTTTGGAAGCGTAAATCACACGGGCGCGAGTGGTCAGGCCAAACCAATGTCCTTCAGAATCGCGCAGATTTGCAGGAATGTTATTGCTTATCGCATCACTTACGACAGGTTGCGTAACGCCAAGATCTTTTGCGCCTTGTAAACGACCAATATCGACGGAAAGGAGAACATCAGCTGGAGAATTTTTCCCCTCCGCCTTCATGCGTTCGCCCAGACCCTTCTTCGCAAAAACAACGTTAGCTTTAACGCCGGTCTTTTCCGTAAAAGCATCAAGAAGCGGCTTAATCAGCTCAGGCTGGCGGTAAGAATAGATATTCACTTCGCCTTCAGCTTGTGCGGATGCAACCAGCCCGGTAGAACCAAGTACAACACCAGCAGCTGCTAGCCCTAATCCCTTTAGCATCGACTTCATCGGAAAATCTCCTGAGTAACCTTATGTGCCTGTAAACACCAGTTGTTTCCCGATATATCGTAAAGTTGACTGTACCTGTCAACTAATAAACTACGTAAAAACAATGAGATAGAACTATTCTAAACTGTGAGATTCAGCTTTTTTAGCCTATCTGCTTGCAATTGCGAATGATTTTCAATTGCGGCCTCATAACTCACTGTTATAATGTTGAACAGAAAACTCAGAGTTGTTGAAAACAGAGCTGACTTTTGATGCTTCAGGAGTTTAAGAAGTTCATGCTCTCATGGGATTGGAGTGTCTCCCTGCAAGACACGTGACATCCAGATACGATTCATATTTTGCCCGCACAAAATAAAAGCAGCCTTTTTGTTTTGTAAACTTGCTCGCTCTTTCGAAAGGCCAGCCAGCGCTGCTGCTGCTGCGCCCTCACTTGCATTGTGAGTTGTGCGATAAAGCAATCGAATGGCTTCGGAAATTTCCTCATCGCTTACTCGTATAACTCGTTCCGCACCAGAACGGATAAGAGCAAAGGCTTCCTTTGCAGGCCCTCGTACACATATCCCCTCAGCAAACGTGTTTGCCACTGTAGTTCGCTTGTATTCACCAGCCTCAATGGAACGAGCGCATCCATCAGCTCTTTCAGCGACCACACCCACAATTTTTGTTTTCAGACCAAACAGATCCCGAACAGAGATCAGGCCACAAATGCCCGTTCCCAACCCGACAGGAACATAAACGACTTCTAAATCCTTGATGGCACGAAAAATCTCCATGGCGTAAGTTGCGGCACCCACAACAAGGTCATAATCAAAGCCCGGTGAAAGAACCTGATTGGAATCCTCTGCCATCTGGCAGGCAAAAGCGTGAGCTTCTTCAAAGTTCTGACCATGCTCAATAAGAAAGGCACCATAACTTTGGATTGCGCCTGTTACTTCTTTTGAGGTTCCCTGCGGCACGATGATTGCAGCTCGTTGCTCCAGCATTTTGGCTGCCCAAGCCAGCCCCAGACCAAAGTTGCCGCGTGTTGCTGCCACAAAACTGGTTGATCTGGTGTGCCGTTCACGTTGACGCAGAAGGTAATTGAGAGCACAACGTGCTTTGAATGATCCGGTTGGAGCATGATTTTCGTGTTTAACGAAAACTTCACACCCTAAAGCGTCATTCAATAATGGCCAACTGTAGAACGCGGTAGGAGCCATAAAGCGCCGTAAATCCTGCGTAGCATCTTCCAGAGCAGCCAAAGTGAGCATGCTATTCTCCTGTGATCGTCAGACCACCACAGGAGCCGGTTATTCTGCAAGAACGCGCTGTGGCGGGAAGGTGACTTCTGCCAGCGTACCTTCATCCTCTTCAGAATTTATTGAAAAGCTTGCACGGTTTGCTTCCACAAGGGCTTTGGTTAATGGAAGACCAAGACCGGAACCTTCCGTTGTCTCTGATGCGTCGAGGCGGCGGAAGGGCTGTAATGCAGCTTTCAGATCAGTTTTAGACATGCCATGCCCGGTATCACGAATACGCAAATGAACTTCGCCATTGGGATCAAGCACAAGCGAAACGACAACCTGTCCTCCAGAGCGATTAAACTTGATTGCGTTGGAAAGCAGATTTAACGTGATCTGGCGAAGTGTCTTAGGATCAGCTACAACCTTGGGCACAGAAAGTGGTGTACTGGCACGAATAATAACTCGTTGATCATTCGCTTGTGGCTGCAAAAGCGCTACGCACTCATTGACAATTTCAGCAGCAGAAACCGCCTCAAAGGCCATATCGACTTTACCTGCTTCAATTTTGGCGAGATCAAGCAAATCGTTAATCAAGGTTAGCATATGCGTACATGAGCGGTGAATGTCGCGAGTATATTCCTTGTAACGCATGTTGCCGAGCTCACCGAACCGCTCTTCTTGCATGACTTCTGAAAATCCGATCACGGCGTTCAAAGGAGTGCGAATCTCATGGCTGATTTTAGTCAGGTAGTCCGATTTATGCGCGTTAGCTTCTTCAGCCTTAAGGCGAGCATTAACCAAATCTTCTTCTGCGCGTTTGAACTGAGTGATGTCTCTCAGGACTGCACAAAAGAGCGGATCATCAGGGCTGTGAACACGTCCCATACTTAAGAAGGCCGGGAAGAGGTTACCATCTAATGTTCGGCAAATGACCTCACGGCCATCATTGAGAACACTGGAAATGCCATTCGCGATGAGGCCGTCCAGATAATCCAGTGCTGCCATGCGGCTTTCTTCTGCAAGGAAGGTTGTGAACGATGCGCCAAGCAAGTTCTCTTCGTCTGCATTAAACAGTGCAATTGCAGAGTTGTTTGTACTACGGATTGTACCGCGTTGGTCAATAACGAGAACACCGTCAGTTGCTGTAGCAAGCACCGACTCGAGCTGATCAATGCGAGCTTGAAGCTGTTGGGCGTGTTTGCTCTCGCTTCCTGATGCATTATCCGATGACGTGGGAGTACGTGTCGTTGAAGTGTTCGCCCCCTGTATTTTCTCAAGCACTGAGATCATCAGAGCTTGAGCGCCATTCCAGGGCACTGCGTGCATGCGAGCGTCGACGGAAAGAACTCCGCCACCAGCAAGACGCACATGGACGACGCGATCAACAGTTTCCGGGCTTGGAGAAGGACACTCCTCCGGTTCTGCAAAAATAGCTTCAAGGCCACCCGCTTCATTCAGGGCTTCGAAGCGTTCATAACCCATAAGCTCCAACAGAGTGTCGTTGGCGTACACCACATCCCGATCACGAACCACAGCCACACCAATCGGCAGGCGGTCTAACAGACGCGGATCGATAGGAGCAACAATTGGCTTGTCAGGAATGCGGCCAGTTTTCTCGCGGGCGCGTTCAGCAGCTTCCTCGATATCTGGTGGAACGCGAGGAAGAACGACGTGTGTTACGTTGTCTTCCTTTGGTTCGCCCTGAGCATTTTCATCTCGCGACGCAGGTTCTGCTGGCAGAGGAATAATATTATCCGAAACCTTAGCATCCTTCAGTGAGGCGCTATTGTTGGTTTCGTTAATGTTAGTTTTTGCAGTGGAGAGCGCAGTATGCTCTTCAGTTATCTGGGCGGGTTCTGCGTCAGTTTTCGCTGTTGAGTTCTGGTTATCTTCCCGTTCAGCCCCAAGAGCCCGCGCGATCTTATCAAATGCATCCTGTTCTGGTTTGGACAGACCGGCGTTTTCTCTAGGTACAGGATGCTTATCAACCAAACGGACAATACTATTCGTCAGTTCTGCAAGGCTGCGCGGACCTGACTTTACTCGTTTCTTCGGTGCATCTGGCAGATTCGCGATCGCCCGCTCAAAATCATCTTTGCTGGTCGCTTCGGGTATGACAGAAGAACTACTCGTAGAGTGAGAAATATGATCTTCAGCTTCCACGCTCTCAGGTTCTGACAGAGTTTGCTCAGGATTACTTTGTACAGCCTTCGCTTCTGGCAGATCAACCGTGGCAATGACCTCTAGCGGATCTTCAGAAGTCTTAACAACATCTGCATCTGTCAGCTCCAGAAGCCCCGCAGCGTCATCTGGTTCAGGCTTGCTTTCAATATCACCTTTTAAGAATTGTAATCCGCCGTCTTCAGAGCTTGATGCTAAATCACCTGACGTTTCTGTCTCTGCAATCGTTGGTGAAGTGTCAGTTGGCTCTTCAATAGTAACCGGTTCATCGGGCTGCGCGCTCGAAGGCTCGTTTTCAGGAACATCAGCAGCTTTGCTGGCATCGTGCGCGTTTTCATCCAGCACCTCTCCGGTTTTTTCCTCATCGTCCTCGTTAAAGTTGATGATTAGCTCTGGAATTTCAGGTTCAGCCCGCAAGAAGCCGGGTGCGGTTATACCCTCTTCAACAGGTTCATGAACTGGTTCAGCGGAGGTATCCGGGAGTACGTCTATAGGTGCAATATGGCCTTGAGAAAGAAACTCTCGTTGCTCATGCTCGATCGTAAGTTCGGGAGCCGGGTCAGCTTTCTCAGATGTTTGGAGTTCCTTTGTGTTTTCACTGTGTTCTTCTAAAAGGTCAGCGCGCAACCTGGCAAGTACAGCAAGCGGATCGACAGGGTCGCTGGACTTCTTAGCGTCAACAGTTCGGATCACGCCAAAGCCATGCAAGCCTTCGTACTCGCCCGATTTGCTCTCAACCGTCTGCGCGGAAAGAACCAGTGGGACCACCTTGTCTGTGTTACAGGCAGGCCACATCAATATTGCCCCACTGATGGAACGCTGTTTCTTGATTGCTCTAGAGATTGCTGGAACTTTGCCCATCTTTAGCTTTTTACGCACAGCATCGAACGGAAGCCCGATCAACGCAGCATCCTGCGGACCTAGAAGCTCCGCAAACTCTTTTGAAAAGCTGCGAAAACAACCATTCTTATCCAGCTCCCATGTGAAGCGGATTGGTCGCTGTCGGCGTTTAAAGACAAAGTCGGCCACGAACAAGGTCCTTACTCAGCTGGCCTCTCAAAACTCAAAGGCTGAGAAACGCAGTCTACTCTTTTACAGACACCAAGGCACAGAACGACTGGTGCAATTCAATAATATACAGTTTGAAACAGGCATGTAAGCAACTTCAGCAATTTTGCTGTAAGCTTGCTAAAGAAACCTGCCTCAATTTATCAGGGGTATTTTTTATCAATTATAGCCCCCACAACCTTTTCCGTAAGCTTTGAAAAACCAGAGCTTGCCTTGGATAGCAACCCACCCTCTGGGATTTTCAAAAACTAAATCCTGATAAAGGCTTAGACTTTAACAAAAGAAGGAGGAACAATGCATCTGTCAATTCCAATAGGGATGAGATGCTCGATTATTCACTCTCCAATAATTGTATACTTAAGGCACCGTAAACCGGAGCGCTCGCTTAAGCTCCTATTTTCTTTCCCATTGGTTAAGTATAGCATCGCATCACCTGAGTTAACGACTAGCGAAATGGAAGGGTAATTAGCCATTCTTGCAACATGAGTGAGCCGGGATTATAGCTGTGGAGGTATTTAACATGGCAGAGACAAAAGTTCCCTTTGAAGTATCTGATCAAATGCGCGAGTTTGCTGATCGCAGCTTAGATCAGGCACGTAAGGCGTTTGACCATTTTATGGACGCAACTGAAAATGCTGTAACGAGCATTGAAGAGGCCTCCAGCACCATGCAGGAGGACAGTTCTGATATTCAGCGTCAGGCGATCACTTTTGCAGAGCAAAGCATAAACTCAGCCTTCGATTTCGCACAGCGTATGTGTCAGGCACGCGATCTCGAAGAAATGGTGAGCCTTCAGCAAGAGTATTTGCAAAAACAGATGGAGCAGACTGGTGCACAAATGCGGGAGATGGGAGAAAAAGCCTCTCAGACCGCAAAGGAAGTCGCAAAAAAGGCAGGTGATTTTTAAGAGGATATTTCGAGTCACCACCATGCGATTTTCAAGATTTACAGTAAAACCCAGCGCTGCAAGATTGGGTTTTGCACCCATCTATAAAAAAGTTTCCCATCTGGTTTCATAGACTTAAACAGAAATGAAATTATTGCACTGCAAAATTATATTGCAATGCACAAAAATGCCCTTATATTAGAGTCAAGTTCCCTAGGGGGAGAAAGCTTCTCCCTTTGATCCTTTATGTTCCTCCCAAGACGATAAGGAGCAATTCCGATGACTACTGCTAAGACTGATACCGTGAAATCCGAAAGCAAATCCGAGGCGACTGCGCCAAAGGCCAGCAAAGCTTTAGAAAATGAGGTATTTACAATGAGTAAAATGGAAGTGCCTGCATTTTTTCAGGAGTTGACTGAAAAGAGTGTTGATCAGGCTCGCGAAGGTTATGCGAAAGTGAAATCCGCTTCTGAAGATGCGACAGCAATCCTTGAAGAAACTATGGAAGTGACACGCGACGGCCTGATGGAAATGAATCTGAAAGCTGTTGATGCAGCGAAAGACAATTCCGAAGCTGCCTTCTCGCATATCCGTGAAATGTTTGGTGTAAAGACATTGTCTGAAGCAATTGAGCTTCAGTCCACTTTTAGCCGCAAACAGTATGATACTGTGAGCCAGCAGGTTAAAGATATGCAGGAAACTGCAACTAAGTTTGCAACCAGTATCTCTCAGCCTGCAAAAGAAGCTTTCGATAAATCCATGAAAGAGATGAAGCTGGCATAAATTCAGCATCTATTTTGAGAAAATTTACAAACCCTCTCGGTTGATGTGTCTTGTGGGCGCAACTCAGGCGAGAGGGTTTTGTGTATAAGTCTCTGAAAAGCAGAGTGAAATCACCTAGAGGCAGTGGGTAGCATGCGTTTTTTCCTCACTGTTGTGGACTTTTTTCATTTTGATGATTCAAGGGACTTGCCAACCTGAAAAATTAAACCTATGTTCCGCGCCACTGGCAAGCAGACGTAGCTCAGTTGGTTAGAGCGTCGGATTGTGGCTCCGAAGGTCGGTGGTTCGAATCCACTCGTCTGTACCATCTCTTCTTTAAGGCTCCTCAGTGAGATAGTTGAGATCTTCTGCTTCGCCAGTTCTTCATCTTCTCATTTCTATACTATGCATTGAATCATTCCTCAGTTAGCTGCGTCGGGATGAGTATTGCATTCACATTCTTCTCAATAATTTCACCTAGCCAGAACGTGCAATCAGAATTTGCAAATAGGTCTTCGTAGGTTTGTGTTTCTGCTGTTCCCTGTAGCACGTTGAAATTCGCTGGGTTGCCGATCTTGGGCCACTCCCATAGCTTCCAGTCTTTCGCAGGGCCTTCCCGAGGTGTTTTCGCAAATTGAGCCCAAAGTGCACTCATCTCCGCAGCAAGAGCTACGTCATCTTCACTTGCATTGGGAGGCATATTGTTAAACACGAATGGCAGCTCTGATGCGTGGCAAGAGTTATCCCACTCATTGTGTGGCCCGCAGACATTATTGACAGCGGGATTGCTGGGCGGTTTTTCCATGTTTGCGACCGAAGTTTGAGCAAAGTAATAAAGCCAGACATTGTTCGAAGGCGAAGTCGCTGAAATATTTGCAGACATGGCTGAGCAATTGAAGGCTGAGTTGCCGATTAGGTTTGCCAGTGCTGTTGCAGGTGTCTTCTTGCGTAACCCATGAGCAGCAGGTGTTTGGGCACCATATCCGCCACGTTGCATGATCAGCATAGACTCTTCAAAGTCGCGGCTCAAAATCCCGTTGTAGCTCACAGTATTTAGCTTACCTGTCTCATCAATGAAGTTGGCAAACAGCACGCCCTCATTTTTGTTAAAGCCCAGCAGGAGCGGCTTTTCACTCCCTTTTCGCAGCTGGATGTCGGGTTGCTCCTTCAGGAAACTACCGTCGATAATGGGAGAAAAGGCGATGCTGCCGGGCAGGGCACTTAAGAACACGCCTTTCTTGAACAACATATTTTGCAGCAGTCCCTGAGCAACAAGAATTTGCCGCGTTGTCGCCTTTTCCAAATCTTCAAGCTGAGCAGTAAGAGCACACTCTTCAGAATCAGGATTACGAATAACCGCTCGCAGGCACTTCAGATAGTAATGAAAAAGGTCCCGCCCTTCTTCTTTGCTTCGGTACTTATAGGTGGCAACACTGCTCTGCATGATGCCAGCACGAAACAGGTCACGGGAGCTTTCCGCGCTAAACATATGTAAGCCCACCGCCATCGCCCCGGAACTAACGCCAAAAATAGTGACCTGATCAGGATCTCCTCCAAACGAGGTGATGTGTTTTTTTACCCATTGAAGAGCGACTTGCTGATCTTGAAAGCCGTAGTTACCTCCATTTTCAGGTTCCTGCCCGGTAATGCCGTCTGTCGCTAAGGTGCCAAGAATCCCCAGACGGAAATTGACTGTGACCAGCACAATGTCCTGATCCGCAGATAATGAGCGGCCAGTGTAAAGGTCTATCAGTTCTCCATCAGCTGTGTGATAAAACTTATCAGCGCCGCCCGCCACAAAGCCACCACCATGGAAAAACACCATGACTGGAAGCGTACTTTTGTTTTCAATAGCGTCAGCTGGAGCCCAGATATTCAGATAAAGGCAATCTTCCGCACCGCGTAGCTGGTTCTTGGGGTTCCATAAAGGTTGCGGACAGCGAGCGCCGTATTGTTGTGCTTCAAAGCCGTTGGGTTCGTACTCATCAAAGATACTTGCAGATTGCCAGCGGGCTGCCTGACCATACTGCAATCCCTTAAACACGCTCAAAAGCTTGCTACCACTCTCATCTGCCTTACCGCAGACAATCTTGTTATTGCTGAGTGTGACACACGGTTGCTTCGGAGGAACAGGCTGTTGAGGTGCAAATAGCAACTGATCATCAGGATTCAGGTTTTGAGCAAATGACCACGTTATGCTGAGAATACAAATAGCAAGTGTAAGCACCGTCTTCATAGAACCCTGCCTTTATCTTATCCGGGGTCTCTATAGTCTTCTCAGGTTTGGGAAAAAACGAGTTAAGCAGCATGCTTTAAATAGTCTTTCTGGAATTATGGCAAATTCTTGAGTGTCAAAAATTTCCGGTTAATTTTATACTTTTTGCTCCTGAAATCTCCCGATCCTATAGGAATATCTTTTTCATCAATAAATCCAGTGGAATTCAGGGAAACAGCGGCCTTAGCCCCTTGTGTTAGGTGCGTACTGGCATTTGATAGGGCTAATGTTTGAGGTGACTCAAGACTGATGGTGGGGCATCCACCCTGCGAAATTGACCATGCGAGAATTTTAAGATGAAAAAACTGATGCACGCCGCGATTGCGATCATTCTCGGCCTTTCCGTTGCAGCTTGTACAACAACCAATCCGTACACTGGCGAATCCCGCATTTCCAAAACTGCTGGTGGCGCAGGACTTGGAGCCGCGACTGGTGCAATCATTGGTGCGATTGCTGGTGGTAAAAGCGCACGTGTTGAAGGTGCTCTCGTTGGCGCTGCTGCTGGTGGTCTCATCGGTGGCGGTATCGGCAACTATATGGATCGTCAGGAATCCAAACTGCGGGCTCAGCTACAGTCCTCTGGCGTCTCTGTAACCCGTAACGGCAACCAGATCGTATTGAACATGCCAAACGACGTTACCTTTAATGTTGGTCAGGCAACTCTGTCTTCCCGTGCGATGCAGGTTCTCAACAGTGTTGCATTGGTAGCAAAAGAATTCCCGCAGACGCGCCTGAATGTGTATGGCCACACCGACAACACCGGTTCAGCCCAGTTCAATATGGAGCTGTCTCAGCGCCGTGCAGATTCTGTTACCGCTTACCTGTATAATCAGGGTGTGAATGGTTATCGCATCTCTGCCGCAGGTTACGGCGAAACAAGCCCGATTGCTTCAAATGCAAGTGAAGCAGGCCGCGCTCAAAACCGTCGTGTAGAAATTATTCTGTCTCCCCTGAACTAAGTCTCAGGCAGGCGAAAGTTTAAGAACGTGGTCCCTTGCTGGGGCCGCGTTTTTTGTTAGTCTCTTCCAGAGCAAGGGGAGGCTGGTGTATGGCGCAAAGCAATCAGGCTGCAACGCATTTTCAAACTGCGGGTGCAGACTACGCAAAATATCGTCCCACGTATCCTGAGGAACTTGCCGAATTTCTCGCAAAGCAATGCAGGCAACACAATCTTGCGTTAGATGTGGGATGTGGCAACGGGCAATTTAGCAAACTGGTTGCCGAACATTTCAAAGCAGTACTGGCT
Organism: uncultured Pseudovibrio sp.; assembly: GCA_947496145.1. GTDB lineage: Bacteria > Pseudomonadota > Alphaproteobacteria > Rhizobiales > Stappiaceae > Pseudovibrio. The sequence goes on along the minus strand of CANMBS010000012.1, from coordinate 88,361 downwards.
ACAGATGTAAGCGCATCGCAAATTGAAAATGTAATTCCTGCCTCCAATATTCAGTTTGCTGTAGAGCCTGCTGAAGAATGCTCAGCTAAAGACCGTAGTGTCGACCTGATCGTGGCAGCGCAAGCAGCCCACTGGTTTGATCTGGAGAGTTTTTATAGAGAAGTCAGACGTATTGCGGTACCCGGTGCGATGATCGCACTGATTAGCTATGGTGTTCTGTCCATTAATAATGAGAGATGCAACACCCGATTTCGTCAGTTTTACTATGATGAAATCGGCCCTTACTGGCCCCGGGAGCGTCAGCATGTCGATAATGGCTATGACAGTTTTGACTTTCCGTTTAATGAGCTGCCATATCCCACAATGTACATCAACAGGGAATGGACGCTAAAGCAGTTTCTTGGTTACGTTAGCACATGGTCATCTGCAAAAGCTGCTGCAGAGGATGGAAAAGAACAGCTGATGACCCGCTTTAGTAAGGAACTTGCAGCGCTTTGGGGCAAACCGCAACAACAGCGGAAAATCAGTTGGCCCATTGCTATGCGTCTGGGCCAGCTTTCAATCTGATTACAAGCCATTTGGCCATCGGGTGTGCAGGTCATCTATTTTGAATTCATGCACGTGGCTTTTGCCAAGTTTGTCTGCCCCCTTGGTCCAGTGAGGGTCATCATCTGCTAAGTTTTCATGGGTATGGCGCAGTTTGATTGCATCCTTTGCAGGCCACAATAACATCGCTGTAAACACGCTGATCCACGCCAGCAGTGCCATACTGAGAAAGCTGACGGGAATACCAAAGGAAGACCCGACCCAACCTGCCAGCGGATAACCAATCAGCCAGCACACATGACTAAGAGCAAATTGGCTTGCAAAAACCGCAGGTAAATCTCCCCCTCTTGCGGACCGCCGTAGAACGCGACCAGAAGGTGTTTGTGCAGCAGAATAGCCAATGCCCATCAGGAGCCAGAGTGGCAATAACTGAGTGTAACTGCTTAAAAGGAAACCAAAGCTCAGACATACAGCCATTACACTCGCGCCAATAATCATGACATTTCTGTCTTTGAAATGCTCCAGTACTTTCGGCAGTGTCAGGGCTGTGATCATCGAACCACCACCAAAACAGGCAAGTGCAATGGCAACGTCATCAGCCTGCAAACCAAAGGTGCCTTGAACGATAACCACCGTGTTCACAATCACCATAGCACCGCCTGCTGCAACAGCCAGATAAACTGCAAGCATTCCGCGTAAACGTGGCGTACTCAGATAAATGCGACTGCCTTGCGTGATACGCTTTACGGTTCTTTGGTTTTCGATGGGTTTCAACTTGGGCAAACTTACAGAAACAACCAGTGCTGCAGAAGCAAGGAATCCGATTACGGTACCGCCAAACAGTCCATGGAAGTTAATCATCAGTAACAAGCCAGCTGCAATTGTTGGGCTAAGCAGGTTCTCAAGATCGTAAGCCAGACGGCTCAGAGAAAGGGCGTTGGTGTAATCCTTCTCTTCAGGCAAAACCTCTGGAATAACTGCCTGAAAACTCGGAGTAAAAGCAGCTGAGGCTGATTGTAGTACGAAGATGAGAACATAAATCTGCCAGATCTCGGTAACGAACGGAAGGGCAAGAGCGACAGCGGCACGGATCAGATCCAACCCCACCAGAACGGTTCGCCGGGGTAATTTCTCAACAAAAGCAGCCGCAACAGGTGCTAGGCCCACATAAGCAATCATTTTGATTGCAAAGGCAGTTCCAATAACAGAGCCTGCATCGTCTCCGGTAATGTTAAAAGCAAGCAGGCTCAGGGCAACTGTGGCAAGGCCTGTGCCGAATAAAGCAATAACCTGAGCAAGAAACAGGTGGCGATAGGTGCGATTCGCGAGGACAGAAAACACGCGATTCCTCCTTTGGCTTCTTGTTATCTTTTCTGGCTGTATTTCCCGCGTCCTATCAGAGAAAGATGGGCTACGGGTTTCGTAAAAAACAACATTTATAAGTAGCGGGAGATCGCCTTAAATTCCGCAAGTGTCTGGTCAGATGTCGCTTCGGTGCTCTCAAGCACATCTTCAAGGCAGTTGTCTAAATGGTCATAGATCAGTGTCTTTTTCGCTTGCATTACGGCCTTTTCAACTGCGTGAAGCTGTTGGGCGATCTCTACGCAGGGACGCCCTTCTTCAATCATCTCGATGATAGAACGAAGGTGCCCATCGGCTCGTTTCAACCGGTTGATGATATTGGGATGGGATTGGTGTCTGTGTGTTTCAGTCATATCCGATCATATCCCCCTGGGGAGGATGTAGCAAGTCTGTCTGCTCTGATGTATTTTTATAAGTAAACAGTCATAGAAGCTTGCATGCCTGATCTGGTTAGTGACACTGGTTCTGTTCGACTTGATTATCCTCGGAGCAAGCCATGTCCAATAATTCTACCTTTGTTGTTGATACCGATGGCGGAGTTGATGATGCCTTAGCTCTCATGATGCTGATTGGCGCAGGTCATAAGATTGACTTCATCACCACCACATTCGGCAACGTCAATCTGGAACAAGCCACGCAGAATGTTCTGGATGTACTGGCAGTCTGCAAAGCAGATATCCCGGTCTATAAAGGTGCTGCTGAACCAAGTCGCGGCAAGCGGGTTGAAGCTATTGATGTCCATGGGAAAGATGGTCTGGGCGGGGTGAAACGGCCTCCGCATGAAATAAAGATCGAGACAGAGGCCGCTCATGCAGCACTAAAAAATACCCTGCAAAATGCCATGGCCGGAGGACCCAAACTCCAGCTCCTGACGATCGGACCTCTCACAAATCTGGCGCATGTTCTGCAAGAATGCCCCGAGTTGGCCACAGGCATTGATCGCATCTGGGTAATGGGGGGAACGTGTCACGGGCGCGGTAACATCACGCCTGCAGCGGAATTCAATGTCTTTTGTGATCCCGAAGCAGCCAAAATCGTTCTCTCTCAAAATACGAATATTACTATGATCCCCTGGGAGCCATGCCTGAATGAAGCCCTCCCGGGGGATATGGTTGACGCCATTTTTACCCGTTTGGGAGAGACATTACCCGTAAAGTTCGCTGAGTATCTTTGCAATTTCATGCGGGTGCGTGGCAAGTTATGGTACGATGAAGACGTATTGATCCTGCCAGACCCTCTTGCTGCGGCTACGATCCTTGATCCTGAAGTTATAGTGAGATCTGTCGTTTGCGGTGTTCTTGTTGAGACCGGGGGAGAGTATGCGCGAGGTGCTACGATTCTGGATCGGGAGGCTAAAACCAAAGCACTTGCTATCGGCATCATGGAGCAATCTGATCGTCCTAAAATGGCATCTCTGTTGGAAGAAAGTCTGGCAGCACTTGCAATGCGCTACCAGTAAAGGACGTTAGAGAAGAAGCGACCATGCAGTGGCTCCAAGCATTGCCACTGCCATTGCAATGGTAATGCTCCGCATCGGCGCACCCTCGCCAATCATCTTCAGGATTGAAACACCCACCATCGCCCAGATGCTGTGCGAAATCATGCCGCCGATCAAGAAACCAGTGGTGAGAAGCGCAGCGTTCTCATAAAGCCCCATCCCATTAGCTGCAAAGAAACTGGTAAAAGCCACGAGGCTCATCGCCCAGGTTTTCGGGCTGAGTGGGTGAATGAGTAAGCCCTCCCAAAAAGTTGGTAAAGTAACCTTGCCCTTGGGGTTGATATTGAGCTGCACAATCCGCCATGCAAGGTAAGTCATATAGGCCATGGAGGCGAACTTAAAGAAAGTAACCGTCGGCCCGCCGCGGGCCATGAGTTGTCCAAGCCCAAACGCTACACAAAGGTTCAGCACGAGGCTTCCAATTTGCGCTGCAATGATAACTGGAAAGGCGGTGCGATAACCAGCACTGGCTCCAATCGCCATGAAAGTGAGATTTCCCGGTCCTGGCGTCCCGGTCATGATGGCTACAAAAATCGCAAATGCGCTAAGTGTTGCCCAATCCATATTCCTAGTCCAATCAATTGATACAATTTCTGATGAGTGCTAAAGTATTGTTATAATCGTATCTATCAATCTCTTTATTGTTATGAGTACAATGTGGAAGCCTAATCCGAGTAAGCTCACAAGCCCCAAATACCTAAGCATTGCAACGGCTTTGGAAGAAGACATCCAGACAGGCCGCCTTGTGGAAGGCGACCGGTTGCCTCCCCAGCGCGAGCTGGCCTTTCAGCTTGGCGTCACTTTAGGCACAATCACCCGTGCCTATGCTGAGGCGGAGCGCCGTAAACTGGTGCGTGGTGAAACGGGTAGGGGAACGTATGTAGCAAAAACTGTCAGCAAGCATTCGCCATTGACCTTAATGCCACATGATGAAGGTATCCAGCCCTATGACCTTGCTCGCAATCTGGGCCTTCCGCACTTAAATCCGGATCTGGGTCAAGCACTTCGTGATTTGAGTAAGGACCCCTTGGTCAACACACTCAATGAGTACGGCCCTTCAGAGGGCGCAACCCAGCATCGGGAGGTCGGTGCGCATTTTCTGCGGGAGTTCTATGGCGCTCCGGCTCAAGCTGGCCAGACACTTGTGACTTGCGGTGCGCAACACGGTATTCAGCTTGCTTTTCAGGCACTGTTTAATCGTGGCGATATGATTGCCGTTGATGCAATGATCTATCCTCCTCTCTTATCCATGATCCCAGCCTTGGGCCTGCAAATTATACCCATCGCAGCAGAACGTGACGAGCACGGGAATTTCGGTGCAATCTCCGCCGAAGCTTTGGATGAGGCATGCCGAAAACACAATGTTCGTGGTGTTTTCCTGATACCAAATGCCCAAAATCCCAGCAGCTATACGTTAACAGGCAAAGAACGGCGAAAGCTGGCTAAGGTCATTGAAAAGCACGACCTTAAGGTGATTGAGGATGACCCCTATACCCCGTTTATTTCGCAAAAGCAAGAGAGTTTTTTGGAACTCCTGCCCGAAAATACCGTCCTCATCGGCTCTCCATCCAAAGCTCTGTCTGCCGGGCTGCGAACAGGTTACATACACGTACCAGATAAGACGAAAACCGCTTTTGCCAATGCAATCGGAGAAAGTACATGGATGGCCTCACCACTCAATGCGGAGATTGTTTCCAGATGGATTATGGGTGGGGAGCTGCAACACACATTGGTGCAAAAACGAGAGTTGCTCAAACAGCGCTATGCGCTGCTGGAATCTACATTTCCGCAAAACACGGTACAAGGCGGCGGAGAGAAGCTGTTTGGCTGGCTGCAACTAGCCGACCATCAAAATGCAGAGCAAGTAGAACATGCGGCTCTGATGTGCGGTGTTGAGGTACTGTCTCATCGTCATTTTCAGGCGATCCCACGAACCGACATCAACGCTTTACGTGTCAGCCTTTCAACGATTGCTCATCAGAATCACTTTGAAAATGCGCTCTTACTCTTAAAGGCAACCATCGACCAGCAGGGAAGCGCCGAGATGCCAAGGCCGATGATGGGCTAAATAAAAGCCCCCGTCTGGATCAAACGGGGGCTAATCTTTATTCTAAGCTATAATGAAAGACCGCTTAGAGCGGGCAGGACATATCGCTGGCGTAGTTGTGAACCTTGATCTTACCAGAAATGATGTCGGTGCGTGCAGCTTCAACCGCAGCTTTCATTTCTTCACTCACCAGTGACGCATTGTTTTCATCCATTGCGTAACCAACACCGTTCTCAGCAAGGCCAAGAGTCTGATAGCCGGTAGTGAACTTGCCTTCCTTAGCGTCCATAAGCGCGTTAGCAACAGCAACATCAACGCGCTTGACCATGGAAGTCAGCACTTTACCGGGGGCAAGGTGGTTCTGGTTGGAGTCAACGCCAATGAACATCTTGCCTTCATCAACCGCTGCCTGAAGAACGCCAAGACCCGTACCGCCAGCTGCTGCAAATATAATGTCCGCACCGCGTGCAAACTGAGATTTTGCAAGCTCACCACCTTTAACCGGGTCATTCCACGCAGATGGTGTTGTGCCTGTCATGTTGGCGATAACTTCACCATCCTTGTTGGTCGCCATTGCACCCTGCTTATAACCACAGGAGAATTTGGAGATCAGCGGGATATCCATGCCACCAACAAAGCCGACTTTCCCGGTTTTGGAAGCAAGCATTGCCATCATGCCGACGAGATAAGAGCCTTCGTGTTCTTTAAACTCAACGGAGCGAACATTTGGGAGATCCACCACACTATCGATAATTACGAATTGTGTATCAGGAAACTCTTTTGCAACTTTTTGCATCGCAGGAGCCTGTGCAAAGCCCATTGCAACAATAGGGCTCAAACCACGACGCGCAAAATTGCGAAGAGCCTGCTCGCGCTGAGAAGCGTTAGTTACTTCAAACTCACGATATTCGATACCGGTTTCTGCTTTGAAAGCCTCAGCACCATTGTAAGCAGCTTCGTTAAACGACTTGTCGAACTTGCCGCCCATGTCAAAGATAACAGCAGGCTTAAAGTCTGCTGCCATAGCAGTTGTGCTCATTGCTGCTGCCAATACTGCGGTTGCAGCGATGGTTTTGATGGATTTCATACCCATTCCTCCGTTATATCCCAATGGGAAACCTTCATTTTGCCTGGTCGCCAGTCTGTTTTTCAACGAATGCCCGATCTGAAGACTCAGTCTTTTGAAGTCGGCGCTCAAAATGCATAGATTACGATGCGTAAGTCTAGTTAAGCATTGGCTTGTGCTTCAAATTGCGCTCATAGGTTGTCGAAATCAGCCGATCATGTTGAAAACAGTTTCATATGCCATCTTCAGTTGGACACATGCCGGTGTTAGGATCAAGGTTAAAATGCGAATAAATATATTTGGACTGCAAAATTTTTCAGTTATCCGCCGGTTTAACAAATATTGTTCGTATTAACCTACGAATTTGCTCAGTGATCATTCAGGAGTTTGAAGTGTTCGAATCAATTATTAAAAGCGTGAGGCTCAAAACTGGAAAAGTAGTACGAATACTTTCGGCGGGACTGCTGTTTGTTGGGGTGTCTGCTGCGCAGGCTGCAACCTGTGGTGATACAGGCGCAGGTTTTGACCGCTGGCTGTCATCCTACAAAAACACATTGCAATCTCAGGGCATTTCTCAGGCAACCTTGAATAAAGCTTTGCGAGGCGTCACCTACAATAAAAGAGTAATCGGTTACGACCGGAACCAGAAGTCCTTCAAGCTTAGCTTTGATGAGTTCTACAAACTTCGTGTCAATAATGCGCTCATCAACAAAGGCCGTAAGCTGATGAAAAAGCACGACGCTCTCTTTAATCGGATTGAAAGAGAGTTCGGCGTTCCGCGCGAGATCATTACAGCCATTTGGGGACTGGAAACCGGTTATGGTCGCGGTATCGGCAAAATGAACACCATCCGCGCACTCGCAACGCTGGCTTACGATTGCCGCCGTGCAGACTTCTTCCGCAACGAGCTCTATCATGCCCTGCTGATCGTCCAGAAAGGCGACTTGCAACCGAGTGAGATGAAGGGGGCATGGGCTGGTGAACTTGGTCAGACCCAGTTTCTGGCATCTTCCTACATCAAGTTCGCGATCGACTATAGCGGCGACGGCAAACGTGATCTGCTTTACAATACAGCCGACACACTGGCCTCCACTGCGCATTTCCTCATGTCCTACGGCTGGCAACCGGATCAGCCATGGGGACCGGGCACACCAAACTACGAGGTTATCCGCTCCTGGAACCGTGCAGGCGTCTATGTCAAGACAATTCAGATCATGGCTGAAAAGCTGAGCAAGTAGGTCTTGGATGCACGCATGGATTTATAAGCAAAAAGGCCCTGCATCATCGCAGGGCCTTTTATAGTTCATTGCAGTAAAGCGCAGCTTATTCGCCCAGTGCTTCAAACAGTGGTGGCTCTTCATCAAGCCCCAGCAAACGCCGTGCAGCCGTGAGCGTGTTGCTCATCAGCATTGCAATCGTCATCGGCCCAACGCCGCGTGGTACCGGCGTGATTGCAGCTGCATGACCAAGTGCTTCATCAAACGCCACATCCCCCACCAGACGGGTTTTACCCTCGCCCTTTTCTGGAGCAGGAATACGGTTGATGCCTACATCAATCACAGTCGCCCCCGGCTTGATCCAGTCACCCTTGATCATATGAGGACGCCCAACGGCAGCAATCACAATATCCGCAGCGCGTACCACCTCAGGAAGGTCCTGAGTGCGTGAATGCGCGATGGTTACGGTACAGTGCTCCTGCAAAAGAAGCTGAGCAATCGGCTTGCCAACAATGTTGGAGCGCCCCACGATGACTGCGCTTTTGCCAGAAAGGTTTTCACCAAGCGCTTTTTTCGCGAGCAACACGCTTCCCGCAGGTGTACACGGTACAAGCGCACGATCTGTATTACCGCTGCCAAGCAGACCAACATTGATCGGGTGGAACCCGTCAACGTCTTTTTCTGGCTTGATCAGATCAAGCACCTTGCTCTCGTTGATGTGTTTTGGCAAAGGCAGCTGAACCAGAATGCCGTGAACAGCCTCATCGTCATTCAGGTTACTCACCAGAGCCAGCAACTCATCTTCATTCACATCAACTGGCAGAGTATGCGTGATGGAATTAAAGCCACAGGCTGTTGCAGTGCGGCCCTTGTTACGCACGTAAACCTGGCTGGCTGGGTCTTCACCCACAATCACAACCGCCAAGCCTGGTTTTACGCCGGTTTCAGCTTCCAGACGAGCCGCGCGTGCTGTGATTTCGTCAGTCACAGATGCAGCGATGGCTTTGCCGTCGATAATAAGAGCCTCACTCATGGCAAGTCCTATTTAAAGATCACGGTACGATCACCGTTAAGGAGAATTCGGTGTTCCAGATGATAGCGGACAGCACGTGCAAGAACCTGACTTTCCGTATCACGCCCCTGGGCAATGAGTTCGTTCACCGAATGGAAATGTTCAACCCGAGCCACGTCTTGCTCGATGATTGGTCCTTCGTCAAGATCCGCTGTTACATAGTGAGCCGTCGCACCAACCATCTTTACGCCGCGTGTATGGGCCCGGTGATACGGTTTTGCACCTATAAAGCTTGGCAGGAAAGAATGGTGGATATTAATGACTTTGCCTGCCAGCTTCTCACAGAGATCGTTGGAGAGAATCTGCATGTAGCGCGCCAGCACCACAAGGTCGATGTTTTCCCTCTCAACCAGTTCCAGAATCTGCGCTTCCTGCTCAGCCTTGGTTTCTTTAGTAACCGGCAGATAGTGATAAGGAATCTCTTCGTGCTCAACACGAGCCTGATACTTGGTGTGGTTGGAAGCAACCGCCACAAGTTCCATTGGCAACTGGCCGGTAGAATTGCGGTACAAAAGGTCGTTCAGACAATGACCCATCTGCGAAACCAGAACGAGCACCCGTGGTTTCTTGGAAAGGTCATGCACCCGCCAGTCAAACCCGTAACCAGTCGCAACAGGGCCGAAGCCTTCCTCAAACTTTTCTTTGGTCATTTCTTCAGGGGCGTTAAACGAAACGCGCATGAAGAAACGGTCAGTTTCCGCGTCGCCAAACTGGGCGCTCTCGCAGATATTACAGTTTTGAGAAGCGATTGAATTTGCAACCGCTGCCACGATCCCCTTTCTGTCACCGCAAGAAAGAGTAAGGACATAGTTGGCCTGTGTGTTCATGGGAGGCTTATTCTGTTGGTTAGATCTAATGTTTCAGCTGCGCACCATAGGGGGCAGTCCTTCATTTTCAAAGCAAAAAACACGCATCAAGTGCAGAAATTGATGCTTGGAGCAAACAATTGTGGGCGTTAAGGCAGGCATGATGAAAGAGGCGCAGTGCTTTACACCGCAATCACTTGGGATGAAAGAGAGCAACAGCGCTGCGAGTTAGGAAGGAAATGAGTAAAACTGGATAAGCTTCAACGCCTCAAAATCTGCCTTGTGTGTGAACTGAAATGCATCGCAATATCTCGGCAGTAATTACCTTAGAGATTTATTGGGTATTAAATCAACCGGATTGAGAACGACAAGCTAGATTCCTAGAGTATGGGTCTGTGCGCCTGTCCGCATGCACCTGCCTACGGGTGCGGTCAGCGTATCTGTTGGGCTGGGGGAGAGTCATGAGGCTCTTTATAGTACAAGAAAGCTTCCAGGATAAGGATATTACCCAAACAACCGAGGTGATAGCCAACAGTCTTGCCGCGCGCAAACACAGCATTATCCTTGTAACGCTGACTGGTAAACCAGGAGACCTTTCTCATTATTCCCCTTATGTCACGCCTGTCTTTCTGGAAAAAACACGGGCATCTTCTGCCGCTGCTGGTATCGCCCGACTGATCGATAAAGAAAAACCTGACGTTGTCCTCTCGCATGGAACTGCAAGCAATATTGCCTGTCTGGCAGCGGTGAAAACACGCTGCAAAGTGAAGGTTCCTGTGGCAATCACATTGCATTCTGCGGTCACAATCTCAGACACATTGGCGCCGGAGACCCAAAGAAGCGCTGCCACCATCGCAGTGCCGTTGCTTTATGGCGAAGCAGACAAGGTGATCTGCACCCTCAAATCTATCGAGCATGTGATTGATCTGTGTGCACAGGTGCCCGACGAAAAGACTGTGGTGATTTACAATCCGCTTGTAGAAATGAATGTGTTTGAAGTAGCCGCAGAGCCGATTGCAGAAGAGTGGTTCGACACCACTGATGTAAGCACTGTTGTGAGCATTGAAAGTGAGGCAGGCAAGAGCAATGCCCGGCATCATTTACTCCGTGCGCTGGCACTCAGTCGTTATAGAGAAAACCTCAGAGCTTACCTTTTGGGACAGCAGGAAGAGCAGGGGGAGATGCGCTTGCTGGCCTCTAACCTCGCACTGGATGATATTGTAACTATGCCGGGAGAGGTGCTTAAACCAGAAAGGTTCTTAAGGGCTGCCAATGTCTACGTCTCCACCGTGCAGCAGGACAGTGTGCCCGCAGAGCTGGTGCGGGCCATGGCACTGGGTACACCTGTTATTGCATTAGACAGTGGGGCAGGGGCGCGGGAAGTTCTCAATGATGTGCGTAATGGCTGGTTAGTCCCGCCAGATGATGCGGATAAGCTATCTGAGGCAATTCTCGCAGCAGTAAAATGCGATCGTTCCGATGATACACTGGCAACGCGGGCGCGGGACTTTTCGCAGGAGCGCACAATTGATGCTTACGAGAAACTTCTCCTCTCCATGATTGCAGAGCGTATAGGCGATTTAAACGACTAAAGAGTGCTGTCACAGACAACGTGCTATATAAGCAACAGCATTTTCCCTTGAAAATAGCTAGGTAAAACAGGATGTTCTGCCGCATTAGCGTGGGATAACCTATCGCACTTCAGAACCATGTTTGACCTTCAAAACACCCCTTAAGTAACCTGAAGGAGGTCGCGTTCTTGGCTGTAATTGAGTCTGTGTAAAGCTTTGTACACCAGCAACAACAATGCAGGTCATTGGAGCACCTCAGTTGAGTTTCAGGTTCGGGGTTTGCATAAAAACAAGAGGAATGTCTCTTGCGCGGCCTGCATGCGGGCGTGCCAGCCCTGTGCTGCTTGTCTTGCTTTCTGCGTGCATGGTTGGGCCGGATTTTAAACAACCGGAAGTGCCCCCGGAAGCTGAGTTTACCGCGAAAAAACCGGGAGCAACGGTCTCAGCAGACATAAAGGGTGGGGCGTCGCAAAACTTCTCAAACCAAAGGGATATCCCCGGCGAATGGTGGGAGCTGTTTCAATCGGAGCCTCTCAACGCTTACGTGAGTATAGCAGTCGCCAACAGTCCCGGTATTGCGCAGGCTGAAGCTGCCTTAAGGCAGGCTCAGGAAAATGCATATGCTGCCGGTGGAGCGCTTTATCCTATAATCACCGGAGCCGCGAGCCGCAACAGACAGAAGTTTCCTATTCGTGGGGGTGGTGCAAGTGAAATTGTTGCGAACCTGAACCCCTTTTTCTCCGCCTATAGTGTTTCATTGGCTCTCTCCTACTCCTTGGATATCTGGGGTGGAACCCGCCGTAATATCGAGGCACAGGTCGCAGGCATTCAGTTCGCTCAGTTTCAAGTTGAAGCAGCCCACTTAACACTCACTTCTAATCTTCTGAACGCTGTTATTCTGGAAGCCTCTATCAAGGGTCAGATCAGGGCAACCAGAGAGATCATCAAGGTTCAGCAGCAACAACTTTCTATTTTGCAAACCCAACTTCGTCTGGGTGGAGTTAACGAGAGTCAGGTTCTTCAGCAACAAGCGACGCTGGAGCAAACCAAAGCAACTTTGCCTCCACTGCAACAGCAACTTGTGGTTCAGAAAAACCTGATCAACACACTGGGCGGTTTTTATCCAACCCAGAATAAGGTGAAGGAGTTCGAACTTTCCGATCTCAAGCTTCCACGAGAACTCCCACTAAGCCTCCCCTCAGAACTTGTTGCACAGCGTCCGGATATTCGCTCTGCTCAGGCTCAGTTGTGGCAAGCCAGTGCAAACATCGGTGTCGCCTTGGCAAATCAGTTACCCAGCTTCCAGATAACCGGCAATGTGGGTAATGAATCTGATGTCTTTAACCGCTTATTCTATCCCGGTACTGGTGCGTGGGCGCTTACCACTGGTTTTGCGCAAACCATTTTTGATGCTGGAACTTTGAACAGTCGTCGCAAAGAGGCCATTGCTGCATTTGATGTGGCTGCGGCCAACTACCGGCAGGTGGTGGTTTCAGCTTTCGGAGATGTCGCAAACACAATCAGCGCTTTAGAAAACGATGCACATGCGCTCAAAGCCAGCCTTACAGCTGAAAGGTCTGCCCGCAGAAGCCTGCGCCTCACCCAGCAACAATACAATCTCGGGGCGGTTGATCTGACGACCCTGTTGCTGGCAGTCCAAACCTACCAGCAGGCAAAAATCAATCTGGTGCAGGCGCAGGCGACTCGTTTCACTGACACAGTTGCCTTGTTCTTCGCTCTTGGAGGGGGGTGGTGGAACCGACCTCTCGCTGCTCCAAACCGGGATGGAAGACCGCTTACGATCCTTGGAGCAGTTCCACCGTTCAGCAACAGACAGAGTTTGGTGGTGCCTGGTAATGAGTGAACGCAAAAAGACCAATATCAAAAAGAATATGGTCATCATGCTGATCTGCGTTGCTGCTGCGTTTGGTGTCCTCTATGCTTTTCAGCTCTATAAGTCCCTTGTGGCTGGCAAAATCATCTCCCAGATGCAGGACAAGGTTGAGACAGTGTCCTCCTACAAGGCCACCAGACAACTCTGGACAGATAAGATTACAGCAGTTGGAAGTCTTGTCGCCATAAAGGGCGCAGAGCTGGCCCCACAGGTTGACGGCATGGTCACACGCATCAATTTTTCATCCGGCGAAGATGTCTCAGAAGGTATGCTTTTAATAGAGCTGGACACAACTCAGGAAATTGCCCAGCTCAAATCTTTGCAAGCGCGGGAAACGTTTGCACGACAAACGCTGGACAGAGACCTGAAGCAATATCAGGTCAAAGCCGTCAGCAAGCAACAGATCGATTCAGACTGGTCCAATCTGAAGAACCTTCAGGGGCAAGTCCAAAACCAGCTTGCCTTAATCGCAAAGAAAAACATCCGTGCCCCATTTGCCGGGCGCATCGGGGTGAGGCAAATCAGCGTCGGCCAGTATCTTAATGTGGGCACCTCCTATGTTTCTCTGCAACAGCTGGAGGAACTGTTCGTCGATTTTTATATTCCGCAACGCTACCTGAGCACCGTGCGCACTGGGCAGGAAGTCCAGCTTTCAGTGGACACCTATCCCGATAAGGTGGTGAAGGGAATGGTCGTCGCCATTGACTCTCTGGTGAACATTAATAACGGCAATGCAAAAGTTCGAGGGAAGTTTAAAAATCCAGAAAAGCGCCTTCTTCCCGGCATGTTCGTGGATGTTGAAATCGTTGTCTCCACACCAAAGGAGGAAGTCACAGTCCCTCAAACTGCAATCACCTACAACTCTTACGGGGTAAGCGTTTATGTGCTTGAGAAAACCACTGAGAAGCAAGGCGGCAAAGAGATTTACAAAGCAGTTGAACGCTTTGTGACAACGGGGCAGAAGCGCGGAGATCAGATCGTTATCTCCAAGGGAATTAAACCCGACGAGATGGTGGTCAGCGCAGGTCAGTTAAAGCTGCGTAACGGCTCAAGGGTCGTGGTGGACAACAAAGTGCTTCCCACAAACGATCCCAATCCCAAACCGGTAGAGCAATAGGAGGCGGTAGCATGTACAGTTTTACTGAAGTCTTCGTCCGGCGCCCGGTTCTCGCTTCAACCATCAGCCTGATGATCCTTGCTCTGGGGCTGCGGGCTATCTTTTTGCTGCCCGTTCTGGAGTACCCTAAGACAGAAAACGCCGTGATCACCATCTCCACCACCCTTTACGGTGCGAGTGCAGAAACGGTCGCGGGCTTTATTACCACTCCATTGGAGGAAGCCATCGCACAGGCGGAGGGCATTGACTACATGACCTCTACCAGTGCCAGCACAGTCAGCACCATCACGGTAAACCTGATCCTGAACTATGATCCAGACAAGGCTCTCACCGAAATCTCAACCCAAATCTCTTCAGTACTGGATCAGCTCCCTCAGCAAACACAAAACCCCGTACTCACCATTCAGATTGGTGAAACCATCGATGCCATGTATATCGGTTTCACCGCAGACGTGATCGACCGCAACCAGCTCACAGATTATCTGGTCCGGGTAGTCCAGCCGCAGGTGCAGGCCATTCGGGGTGTTCAGACAGCTCAGCTTTACGGAGAAAAGCGTTTTGCAATCCGTGTCTGGCTCAACCCGGACAGACTGGCAGCTTATGGCCTGACAGGTACAGATGTGGCCAACGCGCTTTCCCAAAACGACTTCATTTCCGGGGTAGGCAGCTCCAAAGGTCAAATGGTTCAGGTGGAACTGACTGCAAACACCAACCTGACCGACGTTGAGCAGTTTCGCCAACTCGTTGTCCGCCAGACAGACACCGCAATAGTCCGCCTTAGGGACATCGGTGAGGTGGTTCTTGGTTCTGAGGATTATGACAACGCCGTGCTCTTCAGTGGCAAAGCTGCGGTCTATATCGGGGTCAAGGCCTCACCAAGCGCCAACGTTCTTTCCATGCTGGAGAAGGTGCGCCAACTGGTGCCAAAGGTACAGGAGGCCATGCCTCCGGGTTTGCATGCACGCATTGTCTATGACAGCGGTTTGTTCATCAACGCGGCCATTGATGAAGTAATCAGCTCACTGGTAGAGGCACTGCTCATTGTGACCTTCGTGGTGTTCCTGTTCATCGGCTCCCCGCGCACAGTTGCCATTCCGGTGATCGCCATCCCGCTATCACTCATTGGTACTTTCTTCATCATGCTGGTTCTCGGCTACTCCATTAACCTGCTCAGTCTGCTCGCCCTTGTACTTGCCATTGGTCTGGTGGTGGATGATGCGATTATTGTTGTAGAAGACGTGGAACGCCATATTTCTGAAGGGTCCACACCGTTTCGGGCTGCCATTCAGGCCGGACAGGATTTGGGCCGCCCCATCATTGCAATGACAATCGTGCTTGTTGCTGTATATGCGCCCATCGGGTTTCAGGGTGGACTGACCGGGGCATTGTTTACTGAGTTCGCTTTCACAGTGGTTGGAGCTGTCA
The DNA here is from genome assembly GCA_947496145.1 of uncultured Pseudovibrio sp. Taxonomy (GTDB): domain Bacteria; phylum Pseudomonadota; class Alphaproteobacteria; order Rhizobiales; family Stappiaceae; genus Pseudovibrio. The sequence continues at coordinate 72,740 of CANMBS010000012.1, read as the reverse complement.
CCATCTCCGCCGTTGTCGCGCTTACGCTCACGCCCATGATGAGCTCCAAAATTCTCAAGCCGAGGTCTCAGGAAACGTCTGGCTGGGATGATGCATTAACCCGCACCGTTGATGATGTTTATGACCGGTTTTGTCAAAAATACCTGCATTTGCTGGACAAGTCGCTCGATAACAGACCCGTCGTACTCACCTTTGCTCTCCTGATACTCCTGTGTATCCCCTTTCTTTACGCTACCTCCCAACAGGAGCTTGCTCCTCAGGAAGATCAGGGACTGGTGCTGGCACAATCCACTCCGGCACCGTCAGCAACTTTGCAGCAAAAGATGCTTTATACGGAGCAGATTTACGACATCGCAGCCACTTATCCTGAAACGGAAGGCGTGTTTCAGCTCATCTTAAGCAGCAGTGTCCTTTCAGGTGTTCTTCTCACGCCATGGGATCAGCGCGACCAAACAGCAACTCAATTGCAATACTCGATGCAAACTCCCATGGAGGCAGTGGCAGGGTTCAATACAGTGATGTTCCAAAACCCGCCTTTACCGGGCAGTAGTGGTTTGCCTGTGCAGTTTGTAATCAAAACCACTCAGCCCATCGACAAACTCAATCTTGTAGGCAGTGACCTGCTGGAAAAGGTGCGAGAAACCGGCAAGTTTGTCTTTATTGATAAGGACCTGAAGATCGACAAGCCTCAGGGACAAATCATCATCGATAGAGACCTGACGGCAGAGCTGGGGCTCACCATGTCTGACGTCGGTGCCTCTCTCACTAACATGATGAGTGGCGGCTACATCAATTACTTTGATCTGGATGGGCGCTCTTATAAAGTCATCCCGCAAATCATCCAGTATGATCGCCTCAATCCGGAACAGCTTTTAAACACCTACATCCGCACCAGCAACAGATCGCTCGTTCCTCTGTCCACCATCGCCAAACTGGAAACCTCTGTTACACCAGAGTTCATTCCGCATTTTCAGCAGCAGAACTCCATGACACTGTCCGGCGTACCTAATTTTGGTATTCAGTTGGCAGAAGCGCTCACAACGCTTCAGCAACTGGCAAAGCAAGAATTGCCAGAAGGTTACTCCATCGACTACGCCCAGCAATCCCGGCAGTATCAGCAGGAGTCGGACAGTTTTATTGTCACCTTCGCTTTTGCGTTGCTGATCATCTTCCTCACTCTTGCCGCTCAGTTTGAGAGCTTCCGCGACCCCATCATCATCCTCGTGTCCGTTCCCATGTCTATTGCGGGGGCACTGCTGTTCATCAACATCGGCATTGGCGGCGCAAGCGTCAATATCTATACACAGGTCGGGATTATCACACTCATGGGGCTGATTTCCAAACACGGCATCCTGATTGTAGAAGTCGCCCGTGAGCAGCAGGAAAATCTGGGCGCATCCAAACGAGAAGCAGTGATCGCAGCGCTAAGAATTCGCCTGCGTGCAATTCTGATGACCACAGCAGCCATGGTTCTTGGCGTTATCCCTCTGGTTATGGCCAGCGGAGCAGGGGCAGCTTCTCGTTTCAATATGGGATTGGTGATTGCAACAGGACTTTCAATCGGCACGCTCTTTACATTGTTTGTCGTCCCCAACGTCTACATGCTCATTGCTCAGGATCGTTCCAAACTGGTCCAACCCGATGATAAGACCCACGAATTACCAAAGGGAGACGAGACATCAGACCCAGCCGGTTAACTGAGCAACTCTTTTGGAAGGTGCGCGCTTGGTCCAGCACGTCGCAATCCCAGCGATTTTATTCTCACCTGTGGAACACTTCCAAGTTTCTCACAGCAAAAAGAATTTGAGTGGTTGCCTATTCCAAATCATGAAGCTATACACCTCCTCACCGACGCGATGGGGTGTAGCCAAGTGGTAAGGCAACGGTTTTTGGTATCGTGTACCGTAGGTTCGAATCCTACCACCCCAGCCAACTTTTTCCTTAAGTGATTGAAGCGATTAGCTAAATTTCAAAGCAGTTTGCTTGAAATGGGGCCTTTTTGCGTTGTGGTAACACAAGGCGTGTTCCTCGGACCATTCCGCAGATGAGATGGCAGACTGTGTGTATCGCTGACTTTATGATCTCAGAGGTTCACGATGAGGCTGCTGCTACGACCTTTTCGAACAAGCCATCGATAACTATATTCTTCAGGCCAAGTATCTCAACAACATCATTGAGTAAGGCCATTGGTTCATCAAACGACGGGCTAAGCTGATGATGAGCTTTAAAATCTTCCATTCAGCTGCGAAACTTTACTCAAGTGAAAGCAATAAGCCTTTCCTATGCAACTTAAAAGAGTATTCAGACAGCTTAGTTGTGATTATGAAGTTATCATTATGAATTTCTTTTAGTGACTAGTGCTGAAATTATCTCATCTAAATTGTTCTGCGAAAATCTATCTATTGGCGATGATTAACTTATTATTTAAACGTGATAAAATTACTGATAAGGTATAGTATTTCTACAATTTAATTAAGTAAGATAGACGAAGATGGATATAGACAGAAGACAATTTAATTTAAGTGTGCTGGGAGCTATAGGTAGTCTCCCCTTAATGGCGGGCATCAGTCTGGCTGAAGATAGTGCTTTTTCAGAGAGTGATATTCAGACAATTACTGGTGTTGTGGCTGGCTTCTCGCTCAAGTGGGGAGGCGAACCTCTTGATAGATCACTGATTCACACATTTATGGAAGCCAAGTTGGCGGCTGATGTGTCGAATTTAGGAAGCTATAAAAAGGTGTGCCATCTCTATAATGTAGCTCTCGGAATGGGATTGAGCCCTGTAGAAGCAGTCGACAAGATCCTTGAAACAGCGAATACAGAACAATCTGATAAGTTGCTTAGACGTACATTAAAAGAAATTCTGACATTATACGTCACACAAAGTGGTTTTGCTTCCTACGGCCTTAAGAATATAGACGGATATATTTCATCTGGATATCTGGATACGCCAACACCTTATAGAGTTGCTTGACATGACCAAGAAAAATACAGCGGTAATTATTGGGTCTGGCGTTGCCGGCACACTCGTCGCCACTCAGATTCTGGCCAATGAGCTTTATGATAAAGTGATCATGCTGGAAGCTGGAAGCGAATTTAACATGGGTGATTACGCAAAGTGGCTGGATTTTGTCACTGGCGGAGATGCGCCTTATGCTAAGTCCTACGACAGTTCAGAAGACTACACAGCTAAGGGGGTGCAGCCCTGGTACATCAACGGTGGGCGTATTTTCGGAAAAGGAGGGTCAACGCTACACTTCGGAGGCTGGCTACCGCGTTTTAAACCGGAAGATTTCGAACTTTTCTCCCGGACTGGACGAGGAATCGACTGGCCGTTTAAATATGAAGATCTCGAACCTTACTATTGTGAAGCAGAAGCTTATCTCGGGGTTTCAGGAGACTCGCTTGTCCAAAACCCGCCTCGCTCAAAAGCTTACCCATATGAACCAGCCCCCCTTCCTGCAGTCGCTGAACCGTTTCTTAGTGCTTTCAAGAGTCTGAATATCTCCTATCAGCAGTTACCGGTTACGCGCTATGGAAAGGCTGAAAACGGCCATGGCAAGTGCCAGACAACCGGTACTTGTGACTATTGCCCGGTTGATGGCAGGTTCAACGGGGCACAGCCTTTCAGATATCTGGAGACACAGAAGAATTTTCAATTACTTCTGAATTCTCCGGTGATGAAGATTGAAATGGATAGGGCTGACTTAGTTAATGCGGTAACCTATTACGATGTTCACAACGATAAATTAAAGACCTTATCTGCCGACGCGGTGTTTATATGTTGCGGAGCCATCGAGGCCCCCAAGCTATTACTTGATTCTCGCAACAAATACTGGCCGGAAGGAATTGGTAATAAGAATGATCTTGTTGGCCGCTACTTGTCTGCAAACCCGTTCTTTTATGTCTCCGGAGAAACCTCTGAGAGTAATGATTATCAAAATGAACTTGGTTTTCCGACATTATCCAGCCGTCATTATGATAGCCCGGAATATCAGCAACGCGGGAAGTTCTTTATTGCGATGGATTACAACAGTGCATCTGTCCCCTTCGCGGATCTGATGTTAGCAGGTAATGACAGGCAAGCTATACAAGAAAAAGTGTCAGGTAAAAAGAGACTGCAACTCTACGGCAACCTGGAGCCATTGCCCTTCAAAGAAAACCGGGTGTATTCGGATAAGTCACGGACAAAACATTTCTTGCCGAAGACAGTAATTGAGACCCCAATCGCAATGTTCGAACAAGATACTGCAGATTTTTATGTGGGTGAAATGAAGCGTATCCTGGGCGAAATGGGTCTCAATGATATTCAGGCCGGTTCCTATCCTCAAAGAGGGGACCACGCAGCATGCACTTGCCGTATGGCGAACTCGCCGGAAGATGGTGTAGTGGATACGGATTTCAAAGTGCATAATATTAATAACTTATATATCTTAAGCAATGCAGTAATGCCCACTTTACCCGCAGCAAATGTAACTCTGACTTTGGTCGCTTTGGGTTTTAAAATGATGGAGCAAATTAAAGCTGAGCAGAAAGTAAAATAGCTGAAGCTGCTTAGCTCAGAGCTTATATGGATAGGTTGAAGAAAATCCTGAAGGAATGTTTTGGCCCGAAATCGCAACATTAGGAGTGAGGATCGGGCCAAAACGCATTGACAGTCAGCTCATGAGTTAAGAATGCAGTCGACCCTGCCAGGGTATGGGGAGCAGGTCAGATGCCTTTAAAACAGGCCAATGTAATAAGCCCCAAGCTATAGCTTCAGAGCAAGACGGTTCTGCACGAAAACACCTGAACACAAAACCGATGAAACTTAGCGACAAAGCCACCGCTTGTCCCTGTCACCCCAACGTCGTTCTCTGTTGTCATTTGTCATCCAAATCTCTGAAGGCAAAACAAGCCGGAGAATAGAAAATCAATTTCTATCATAAACTGGAGGAATTTATGGGGGGGCAGGTGAGGTCGAATGACACGGGATTTTCCCAGCCACTTCTTTCTAATCCTGCGCAATAGCCGAGACTATTAGTTTCCTCTATGTATTTCTGATCGAAAAAAATAGCACTTTTATTGGGCCAGTCCTCTTTTATGGATGTATAGTAAAGCGCTGCATTTTTAGTTTTTAACTTCTCAACTGAAAGATCTAGGAGAAATCGTAGGTTAGTCTTCGAAAGCGCATTAATAGATCGGATTGCTATTGGAAGTAGTTGTGTTTTTACAATAGACTTATCAGGTCTGAGTTGATTGTTGATGATGACATCAGCCTGAAATGGCGCAGAAATCTGATCTGTAAGTACTATTGGCAGGTAGAAGCCGCAATAAATGCCTGCATCCACATGAAGTTGCTTGTTGCATCCCTGAGGGAAGTGTCCCTGAAAATTTACGGGCGGATATCCTCCTGGAAACGCGATGGTTGCCAGTAGAATTTTACGAATTAAATCATAAGCATAGGATGTGTCGAGGGCAGCTATTGCTGTTATATCCCAAACACATAACATATAGTCAGAAATATCCATCGTACAGACGAAGAGTTTACGTCCTGCCCTTTGCCCATTTTTGAGTTCCTTGAGTAACTCGTTGGGAAGATATTGAGTTAGAAGCTTTTTAAGTGGTGTTGGCGAATAGAAGGAAGAACCAGAAACAAAGCGTAGTAAACTTCTTGACGTGGCTGATTTTAATGAGTTTTTCTCTAAAAAGATCTTTTGCAGATAGTCATCATATTTGGGTCCTAAAAATGCGAAAAGTGCCAGAATGCTTCCAATACTTACACCGGTGACAATTTGGTAGTCAGGACGCATTCCTTTATCTGAAAGACCTTTTAAAACCCCGGCACCGTAAGCCCCATCACACCCACCCGAAGAGATTGCCAGAACATTGAGCACATCCCCACCATTCAGGCACGGCAGATTAATGCTTTCGGGGAATGCCAGTGGGTCATCGAGATAGTAACACAAGCCATTGAAGTCATTAATCGGGCGCTTATTGGGCTGAAACTTCCAGGGAAGATCAGTTCCAAGCCTGTTAAAGCGCTTAAGGAGTGAAGGCATATCATTCATGGAGCGCTGACCCGGTTTTCTGTACTCGACAAAGTTACGGCAACAGCGCTTCCCATATTCTGATACCTGCCAGCATAGCGAGCAAAGCGCCCAAACTCTAAAATGACTTGCTCACGTCTTGCTAAAGATTCAGCACAATTCAATTGCGCAAGAAAAAAGCTCTTCTCCTGTTGCGAGGTACTCAGGTGAGTGATGGCGATCTTCGTTTCAACGGGACAGCAGACTTCACTCTGGACGCCGGGGGCGAGGTCTTGGGAAACCGAGAAGCCAAACTGTTGCATGTAACTTGGAAAGGTCAGATCAATTATGATTTCCCCGTTTCCCAGATCGCAACTTACAAAATTGTGTACATCGTAGAACCCGCCTGCAACGGCGATTTCATCGCGCATTTGCTGGCTTAATCCCGGGCTGGTTGAAACAACTGGGGTAGAAGCCATCCAGTAAGTTGGCGCGTATCCCAGCTCAAGCAACAAGCTATGGATTAGAGTATGTTTGTCTGAACAGGTGCCTGTCCATTCTCTCAGGCAACTATAAATGTCGGTGCGATGAGCGGGCCTGCCATATGGCATGTCACGGATGCAATTAAGTATATCGTAGAGGCTTGGTTGCTGAGCGCGGCGGTTTTTCTCAATGGCTGAAAGCAGCTGCTTCCATTCGCTGGCACCTTGATACTGTAATTTTTGAAATACTCTTCGCGTGTCTGTCATGCTTCGGCCTCCTCTTTTATGGGGGGCCGGGATAGAAAATAGATAGAGCCAAATAATAAGGATAACGCGATGAGAAATGGAAACAGACTTTGATAACTCAGCTTTTCGCCAACCACCCCGGCCAGATAAACGCCAACTCCTGCAAACAACATCTGTAAAAGGATAAGATATCCAGAATAACGGGCACGTTCTGTGACCGAAAGATCTCTTAGAAAAAACATGCCTCTCAAGTAAGGGACAGGCATAAATGTAAGCCAACCTAAGAGCAGCCCCCCTTTGAGAACAGGGTCACTCACAAACACAGAGCACGATCCAGATACAGCCACCAGAAGAATGCATAGAATAAGGTAGAAGTTGAAGGCTTCACCATCGATTTTGGACGTCCAGAATTTAACTGCAACTAATGCTGTTAATCCAAAAATAAAGCTCCATACAGAGAGTATGTCCTCCGAGAACCCGGCCTCAGAAAGGTAGTTTATAAAATGAACGGTTGTTCCGTTTAACAAGCCTGAAATGGCCATCATGAAGAATGCAGGCATGAGGAAGAAAACAGAAACACTGGTATTTGCTTCTTTGATTGCGTTTTCAGGTTCTGATGAAGCTTCATTTTGAGAGGCAGCTGAGAAGTACTCATGCAGCAACCCCATCGCAACAAGCCCGCTGATTAAGCAGAGCGTTGCAATGGCTAACAGCCCAGCCTGCCAGTTAACAAAATGGCTGATTAACAGAGCGAAAGATGGCCCAAAGAGGCTGAAGAGAATGGGGCCAGATGCAGAAGCAGACATCGCCGAGGGCCAGGCGTCACGAGGAAGGTAATTTACAATTTCCTGCGGCCCTCTTAGGGAATGAAGTGCCCAGCCCAGCCCGCCTAAAATCCCAAATCCAGCTATGAACACTAAAGGTTCATTTGCAAGAACGGTCGATATCAATGCTGCAAGCGTCCCGATAACACCGCTGATTATAAGAAACCTCAAGGAAAAAACTATTGTAAGCTTTGGGAATACATAGATGATGATTGCCGCAATGACTGTCTGCAAGAGATAGATGCTTCCAAGGGAAGTCTTATCAAAGATACCAAGAGCGATTACTTGCGGAAAAAAGGCTTGAACAGTTATTCGCGGAGCGCTGCCAAAACTGCGTAGCAAAAAAAGACTAAAGGCCAGACGGTTCATGTGATAATCCTCAAGTCTGGATAAAAATGAGGAATGAGCCACAAAAAGGACAGGACCAGTAAACAGCTGTCCAGACGGTCTGCCACGCCGCCATGAGGACCAAGTAGCTGACTAAAATCCTTTTTTCCAACTCTACGCTTGATGTAAGAAGCGGTCAGATCCCCGAGGATGGAGAGGAGTGCAACAGCACAGACAAATGCGTAAAATGTTATATTTTGCAATGATTTATCTATTGTTGAAAAAATAAGGCCCAGCAGCAAGGCTCCTACCAAGCTTCCGAGAAACCCCGACGTTGTTTTATTGGGGCTTAATGTCGGAAATGGTCGGGTCCCTCCCAGTTTTCCAGAAAATCCCGCAGCAATGTCAGCAAGGTGCACCAGCATCAATGTGACTACGATCTGCTCCAGCGATATGCTGGGATAAAAAACTTCTGCCGAAGTCATCGCAGCGACAGGAACGAAGAGCACAGGAAAAATAAAACGCTGATGGGAAGGGTGACCCCGGCTAATAATCATAGTCGCGATACTTAAAATGATCAGAGAGGCCCCAACTTCGGGTGCTGCAAAGGCAATAGCGAAGATTAGGAAATTGGCACAAAGATACAACGGGTGAGTTAGTAGTCCCGAGATCGCCTGCGTTTCCACAGTGGCGATCAACCCAGCTCCGGCAATCAGAAGTAAAATGGGTACAGGTGTTTGCCAATACAAAGAGGCCAGTTCGATTACGATTATCGTGACCCAGACAGGCAATCTCTCACAGGCTTTTTTCAGTTTTTTTTTGCCGACAATACCGATCAAAAGCCAGACTGCAAACAGTAACATCCAAAAAATAAGAGCTGTTTTAAAGTACATGAACCCGCTCCATCATGTTACACAGCATATCACCCATGGTTTGTTTTTGGGATTCAAATTCTTCACATGTCTTATCTTTAAGACTTCCTGCGTTTTTTAAGAATTTCAGTGCGTCATCCGCAGTTTTAATAGGTTCGATATCCTTCAGAATAAAATGATCTGCTTCTGTCATTCTGGGAGTGTTTTGCTTATTTGGAAGAAATACACGCACAGGCGTACCCAGCATTTGAGCCTCCAGAGCCGTGGAGGAGTAGCAGGATACAACCAAATCGGCGGAGCGGAGGAGTGGTATAGTTGGGTAGTCTTTAAAAATAAGATGACTTGATAGGTTGCTTTGCACCTCCCGGTTCGCAGGGTGTACTTTCAATGCCAGCGAACAGCAGTCTTGGCTTTTTAGTTGATCTGCGATCTGTACCAGTGCGTTGTTGGTTTCCTCATCATTGAGGGCTAAGCAAACCAGAACTTTAGGTTTATCATTTGCAGTCCATTCACCCAGTAGAGCAAGCTGAGATTTTGTTAAATGCTCCCGCCTCCAGTCAAATGGCAAATACGGTCCGCGTAATAAACACTTACGCGGAATAAGAGAATGCACATCATCCATAATATGATTTGCAGGAAGAATAATTTTGCTGGCACTTCGCAATAGCAGGCCAATACTCAAACGGCCAAGTATACCTTTACTAATCAAGCTATGATGCAGCAAAATAGCTCTTCTACCTTTGAGCCTCTCAATAGCAAAACTTTTAATATCAAAGCAGAGGCAGGTTTTACCGCGCGTTTTGCGCGAGTTTAACAATTCAAGTGTCGGGCAATGATCGACAAACTCTGGTCTTTTAGAGCAAACCATCGGCAATGATCGACCATAGCGCTTTTGATAGGCCCATGATAATGGCAGCACATGGTTTATCAGATACCCCGGAGTGCTACGAACGTACCAAGAAAATTGATTTGTCATGTAATTAAACACTTTGAAGCAGGTGGTCGCCCATGTGCCGTTCAGCAATTGAATCTATAACCGGATGCATTGGCCCCAGTACAATGTGCGTGCAAATATCTTCTAGTATGCTTCCTGCAGTGTATGTTCTTGTACCAACCAGCTTTCTCACTCTTGCCACGATCTGCTCCGCCTGATTACAGCACGTGTATTTTGCAACCAATGCGGCGCGATAAAATGCTTGCAACGTTTCTGCTGATGGGCTTTCGGAAAACTTAGTCAGGGCATTTGCTGCCCCTTCCAGAGTTGCCCATGCTGCATCGTGCATTATGTTTAGCCGTCCAAATTCAACAAGGTTCGCATCCATTTGCCCTAGTTGTGTCCCATCAGGAAGGCACGTTTCTTGAGCGAATTTAGCGCCCTCTAGCAAGGCGCGTTTGCCTCCGCCTAGATATGCGGATCCAGCGAGCACCATGAACCACGCACGCTGATAACTATGAAAATCAATTGCTGCATTTTCTGCATCAGATATTGATAGGTTCGGGAAGGTCATTTGCTCGGGTACGAACAGTCCATTCATCCGAACTACGTGAGTTTCGACATCAAACTGAGTGGATAGGCTCGTTTCACATAACTCAACCTCTTTCGCATCCATGGGGGCGAGGAAAAACGCTTCGCCTTCGTCCTCTATGGTTGCATTGAACAGAAAGAAATCAGCGGTTTTAGCAAGGGAGACAAAGGATTTCTCACCATGAATGATGTATCCTCCCTTAACCTGCTCAGCACGTGCTGAAGGTGTCCCTTCTGTATTGGCACGGTTTATCTGATCTGCTCCGGAATTCGCGATCAGCTTTTTCGAGCTGACTATGTATTCAAGCAGTGCCTGGCGGGTTTTTCCCAGATCATCATCATCGATTGGGAATGTACTGATAGCAGCCGTCATATATGCATGCATAACCAGTCCGATGGCTTCGGGGACGCCATATTCCGTTCCAAAAGATTTAATTTCCTGACTCTGCTTAAGGAGCAGGTCTGGGCTTTCTTTAAGTCCGCCTCCAATTTCAAAGAACGGGCTCTCGTCTTCGCGCAGCTTGTTCACCAGTTTAGTTACACGGGAAACTGGCTCATCAGTAATATAGTTTTGAATAGTCATTTCGGATCTCTTAGAAAGTGCGTTCTAAAACAAATCATGGTCAGAAAGGCGTTAGGTGAAAGTTTTGGGAAGAGGAACGTAGTTAACCCTCACGCGGATTGGTACGCCTGATTAAAGAATGCGGTTTTGCTTGCGTTTTGAAAACCAAAATTGCCGTTGCATTGATAGGAATGAATATAGGCGGCAAGCTGTTTCCTGAACACATGCCAACGCCCGGGTCCTATATCCTCATACTTCATGTGGTGGCCGGGCTGAACACGAACCATAGAAAGAACGTCTTTCCATTTCTGGTGCGAGAGCGCTTCGAAAATGTATCTCACCTCACCCAGAAACCAGCGGGACTCTACTAGTTTCACTGCCTCAGGTGAATGCATACTCTGACTGTCCCCATTCATGAGGGCATTCATGTGCAGGGATGGAAAGTTGATGCCTGCTTCCAATGCTGTAGCCATGCCTCCCCAATATCTGGGATTAACTTCAATAACCCAGAATTCGCCAGTCTCATGATTGGTTTTAAACTCAACCATACACACGCCCGTGTGTAGCTTACTGCCTTGTGCGAGTGTAATAGCCGCAGCTTTTAGCTTTTCATCCTGAAGGGTTTTTCTTGCTGTTGAGGTTCCACCGGTTATCGGTATTTCCCGCAGCCTTTCGTGACCTCCAACAGCGATAGCCCTGCCGTGATCTAGCAAAACACCAACCCCGGCACCAACACCGCTGACTTTTTGCTGGGCTATATAGGATGTGTCCGTGAGCAGCGTTTCAAAGTTATCTTTTAGCTCGTTGAGAGATTGCTCATCTTTAATTTGCTTTACGCCTGCGGCTCCAGAGCCCCATCTGGGTTTGACAATAAAGGGGAAACTAAGACGACTTGCGGCCTCAAGAAGACTTTCAGGATTACTGAGGCGGATTGTAACGGGAGATGGCACTTTCAATGCCTGGGCCATGCAAGATACGTTATACTTGTCGTGAATTTGCAAAAGAGCATCATAGGATGGACTGGCAAGCTTACAGTTTCCCAATTCGTCTGCATATTTTGCCAGAACAAATATTTCTTCATGCGCAGGAAGTATCACGTCTATCCGGAATTCCCGAACAAGATCACAGATGCTATCTATGAATTTGCTTGGGTTCTCAAAGGGATCGCCATAGGGTCGGTCTGTGATGACATTTTGCAGTCCCGAACACATTGAAGGAACATGACGGCCAGCGCATACTAACTGATGGCCATGCGCTCCTAAGTTTCGTACAATCTGATAACCAATTCTGGAATGAGCGGACGTAACGAGAATTCGTGCCATATATGCCATCCTCATAAATCAAGAGGAGCGTATACTAAACTAACTTTACGCAACTGCAAATTGAACTATTTAAGGTATTGTCATATTGACTTGAAATTAGTCCCAAAAACTATCAGTAATACCTAAAACTTTACCTGAAAAATTTTCACGATTAACTCCCTGCGAAGCCGCAGGGAGCCTTCTCTATTTTAAAACATGCAAGTCGATATGTTAATCCCGAACCACATACACCGAGCAATGGGCGTGACGCATAACGCGGGCGGCAGTGCGGCCAAGTAAAAAACGTTTGTTTTTTGGCTCATGTGCCCCAATGACAATCAAAGAAGCATCCACCTTCTCCGCAGCCAGAAGAATTTCCTCATAGGCCTTGCCTTTTGAGACGATGCAATGGGCCTTCTGGTCCGGGCCTAACAGCTCTTTCGTCAGGGCGTAAAGCTTGTCACTGGTCTCTTCCAGTACCCGGTGAATGGCGTCCTCTTTGAAGAAGCCCCCCACATAGCTCATGTCATAATCGGGAATAACCGTGATCAGATTCAGCGTGAGATTATCAAGACTTGCAAGACGTGCTGCCTCTTCAATGATTGATTTCTGCTCATTGACATGAGGCAGATCCACAGCAACAAGTACGGGCCCGGTCATGCGAGCGCTCCTTTAGAGAAGGTGTGTCTGGCGCGGCGGCGCCGTTGCACAAAGATGATCAGTCCCAGTAGCATCAGGGCTGGAATATAGAAGATTTGCTTTGGCATCCGGTCATTTGCAACCTCAATGCCTGTCAGCTCCCAGTCGAAATCAACTCCGGCTTGCTCCGCAGGCTTGCCAAAACTGATGGCATCAACAACGACTTTGTCCGCATCCTTGCGGAACTCAATGCCTGCATCATCACGCAGTCGTGCAACTGCATCTCGTCCGGCCTTGCCCAGTGGCAATTCAAAGGTGGAGGAGATGAAGTTTCCATCCAGATTAACCCCTTCCAGCTTCAGCCGCAGGTGCCCTTCGTCGGGAGCCTTTGCAGCCAGCTCATTGATCTGTGATGGCGTGATGATTGAATGGGCAGGGCTGATCTGGTCCAGTAGGAAGCCGGGTCTGAAGAGCACGAGAGCAACGGCCACAAGAGCCAGAGACTCCCAGAGGCGGCTTCTGGTAAAGAAATATCCCATGGTTCCAGCGGCAAAGACCAGCATGGCTATCAGCGCTATGATGAAGACAAAGATCGCCTGCAGCGGCCCCACATCAATCAGCAGCAGGTCTGTGTTGAAGATAAACAGGAATGGCAGCAGCGCTGTTCGCAGGGAATAGAAGAATGCGGTAAAACCGGTCTTCAGCGGGTCGCCGCCAGAGATCGCGGCAGCTGCGAATGAGGCAAGCCCCACAGGCGGCGTCACATCCGCCATAATGCCGTAATAGAAGCAGAACATATGCACGGCAACCAGCGGCACAATCAGGCCGGATTGCGCACCCAGCTCAACCACAACACCTGCCATCAGGGAGGAAACCACAATGTAGTTAGCGGTGGTTGGCAGGCCCATGCCCAAAATGATGGAGATCAGCGCGACGAAGAACAGCATAGCCAGCAGATTGCCGCCGGAGAGGAACTCAACGAACTCAGCCATAACCTGACCGATACCGGTAAGCGTGACTGCACCCACAATAATACCGGCAACGCCCATGGCACATGCAAGACCAATCATATTGCGAGCGCCAGTTATAAGCCCTTCGCCAAGATCACTCAGGCCATGCCTGAAGGCAGATCCCAGATTCTGATTGCGACGGAAAAACGCCTTGAGCGGATGCTGTGTCACGAGAAGGAAGATAAGGAACAAGGTCGCCCAGAACGCTGAGAACGCAGGAGACTTCCATTCCACGATGAGGAACCAGATCAGCACAATGATCGGTACCACGTAATGAATACCAGTACGGGCGATATTCTTAAACTCGGGCAGCGTCATCACTGGTTTGTTCGGATCTTCAACTTCCAGATCCGGAACACGGGAGGAAAGCCAGATCAGCCACACATAACCTGCAACCAGCAGAGCCATGATCGGCCAGGCCGCAGACCCGATGAAGAACATCTTCAGGAAGGTAATGACGTAGTAAACCACGGAGGCCAGAATGAGGAAGCTGGAAACGATAATGCCGGTACGCAGCAACCGCGCCTTAAGCGGACCAAGCGGTGTCGCCCGTGGCAGTCCTTCCATATCGTTCTTCAGGGCTTCCAGATGCACGATGTAAACAAGGGCAATGTAGGAGATAAGCGCCGGAACAATCGCGTGCTTAACCACCTCCACATAAGAAATGCCAACATACTCAGTCATCAGGAACGCTACAGCACCCATAACAGGCGGTGTGAGCACACCGTTCACAGAGGAGGACACCTCAACAGCGCCAGCTTTCTCAGGCGGGAAGCCCACCTTTTTCATAAGCGGAATAGTGAAGGTGCCTGTTGTCACCACATTGGCAATAGAAGAACCGGAGATCAGACCAGTCATGGCAGAAGAAACCACAGCCGCTTTAGCCGGGCCACCGCGCATATGCCCTAAAAGCGAAAAAGCGATCTGGACGAAGTAATTGCCAGCCCCGGCCTGATTAAGCAGGGAGCCAAACAAAACAAACAGGAAGACGAAACCGGATGAGACCCCAAGGGCAACGCCAAAGACACCTTCCGTTGTCAGCCACATATGAGACATGGCTTTTTCAAAGGAAGCTCCCTTCCAGCGCACAATATCTGGCAGGGCATCCCACGAGCCAAAGAAAACATAGGCAAGGAAGAAGGCTGACACCGCCATCAAAGGCAGGCCAAGGGATCGCCGTGCAGCTTCCATCAACAGCACGATGCCAACACCCGCTACAATCACATCCATAGTGCTTGGTGCGCCAACGCGGTCAGACAGGCCTTGATAGAACAGCCAGATGTAAGCCGCAGTTCCCGCTGAAATCAGCGCTAAAGCCCAGTCTTGTATGGGAATATAACGGCGCGGGCTGGCTTTGAATGTTGGGTAAGCCACATAGGCGAGGAAGACTGCAAAAGCCAGATGGATGGCGCGGGTCTGCGTGTCATTCCACACTCCAACCCCAAGAATAAATGGTAAGGGAGACGCAATCCATAACTGAAACAGAGACCAGAATAAGGGAACAACCCAAAGGGTAGCCTGAGAGAAAAGACCAGTAGGCGCTCTGGCACCTGTGTCTGACTCTGCGATCATGCTGTCCAGATCGACAGGCTCAACTGTAATATTCCGGGGTTTCGTTCCGGCCTCCGGTTTAAATCCGCTCTCGATGTCTGTTGAATTGGTCATACTACCTCGCCGTACAGCATTACACGCACCTTGAGAGCGCGGGCATGCTGGAAATCAATAAGCTCAGACGGTCTCTCAAATTCTTGTTTAATGTGTTGCTTGGAGAGAGCCTGAATGAGCGCTTCGATCATCTAGGAATGCTAGAGCACATAATGAAAATAGCCACTCCCCGACGCTGGCCGGGGAGTGGCTATCTATATGCTCGAAATTACATCCAGCCGCGCTCTTTGTAGTACTTTACAGCGCCAGGATGCAGATCAGCGGACAGACCGTCCTTGATCATTTCACTTTCTTTCAGACGTGCGAATGCAGGGTGCAGCTTCTTGAAGCTTTCAAAGTTGTCAAACACACCTTTAACAACAGCATAAGCCACATCATCTGCAGTCTGAGCAGAAGTTACGAAAGTCGCTTTAGGACCCCAAGATGAAATGTCATCAGCGTTGTTCGGGTACATGCCACCTGGAATGGTCGCAGCTGCATAAGCTTTGTTTTCAGCCAGCAGCTTGTCGATCTCAGCCCCTGCCAGTGGCAAAATCTTCACGTCACAGCTGCTTGTTGCTTCCTGAGAAGACCCGTTTGGAAGGCCAGCTGCCCAGATGGTGGCGTCAATCTTGCCATCGCACAGTGCAGAAGCTTGCTCAGAGGACTTCAGCTCAGCAGCCAGTGCAAAGTCGGCTGGTGTCACGCCATAATACTTCATCAGTGTATCAGCCAGAACGCGGGTGCCGGACCCCGGGTTGCCGATGTTAACTTTTTTGCCCTTCATACCAGCAACATCGGTGATGCCGCTGTCTGCACGAACCATCACATGCATTGGCTCAGGATGCACGGAGAACAGAGCGCGAAGGTCAGCATACGCGCCATCATCTGCAAACTTACCGGTACCTGCCAGCGCAGCAGCCTGAACGTCTGACTGTGCCACACCAAAATCAAGCTCTCCACGACGGATCGTGCGGGTGTTGTAAACAGAACCACCCGTGGATTCCACAGAGCAGCGAATGCCGT
Organism: uncultured Pseudovibrio sp.; assembly: GCA_947496145.1. GTDB lineage: Bacteria > Pseudomonadota > Alphaproteobacteria > Rhizobiales > Stappiaceae > Pseudovibrio. The sequence goes on along the minus strand of CANMBS010000012.1, from coordinate 56,274 downwards.
GGTTCTTGCGGTCTTTGTTGACCAGACGGCAGATAGCGCCACCCGTTGGATAATAAACACCAGTCACCCCACCGGTACCGATGGTAATAAATCTATCGGCAGCCTGAGCGGCAGAGCCAATCAGAAGAGTAGATGAAATTGCTGCGGCGAGCAGGGTTGAAAGTTTCATAAATATGCGCCTCTCTGGATGTGAATCTGCGAAGAACTCTTGATCAAGAACCCTTATGTTTTTTCTCTCTTGGTATGCTTACTTATGTAATTTTTAAAGTCAAATGCCAACAAAATTTTATTTTTCCGGCCAGTAAACACTCGCATCCAGACGCATCTGTCTAATAGACTCTATTCGTGATTTAATTTGAGGGCCTCCCTGATAGCTTATTTCTTCCAGTAACCATTCAAGAACAGCCTGTGCCGCAACAAAACTGGGGAAATACATTGACGTGGAAATTGGCGTGATAATAGTGAGATCTGCCTGAAGAGGCAGGCTTTCTGCCGCGCTGTCACTGAGAAGGATGAGCTTTGCACCTTTCTTTTTTGCCCACCTGCACGCATTAATCGTGTCAAGGGTAAAAGGTGTCATGGAGATCGCAAAAACCACATCCTGCTCACTTGCATGCAATATTTCATCCACGGCAGAATTTGCGTGTCGGGGGGCGATTTCTAGATTATTAAGAGCCATTCTCCCCACATAATACAGATAATGTGCCAATCCATAGGGGGCTCTTGACCCCAGCAAGTAGACTTTCCGCGCCAGAAGAATCGCTCGGGCCGCAGCTTCAATCGTCTCTGGAGAAATGTCCCGAATGGCCTTTGTCACGTTACTAATGACGCTCGACGCCGCATTGGCTTTGGTACGCGAAGGGCCGCCGCGCTGATAAAGGTCTTCAATCCACTGATCTGGCTCTGTAGCGGTTGGCCGGTGAGTCAAAGCCTGCCGGAAGGGGGCTCGCAGCTGCTGGAAGCTCTCAAACCCAAGCATGTTAGCGAGCCGGACCAGACTGTTCGTACTCACATCCGCAGCCTTGGCCGTGTCGCGGATGGAGGCCATGCCGAATTCATCGGGATGGTCCACCACATACATGGCTATCTTTTTGATGCTTCGGGGATAGCTCTCCATATCCTCCATCAGCATTGCGATTATTCGTCTTTTCTGTAAATCCATAGCAGTTCCAAAATAAAACAAATGTTATATTATTTTATTTATTGACACAAATGATTTTTTTTATTTTGCTGGCGCAGGTAGTTTTACTGTCGGGGTCATTGTGGATTTCGACGAACCTTACACCAGTTGAGATCAGTTCGATGTCCCAAACCAAGCTCCCCAACCATGCTTCTGTCGTCGTTATTGGCGGCGGTGTCATGGGCTGCTCCACCCTCTATCACCTTGCCAAAGCGGGCGTGAGCGATGCGATCCTGCTCGAACGCAACGAGTTGACCTCCGGCACCACATGGCATTCCGCCGCGCAGGTCCGTGCTTTGCGTTCATCACAAAACCTGACGGACCTGATCAAATATTCTGTTGAACTCTACTCGGAGCTGGAGAAGGAAACAGGGCAGGCAACCGGGTGGATTCAAAAAGGGTCTCTTTCCATTGCCACTAATCCTGAACGTCTCGTTCACATCAAGCGTCAGGAAGCGCTTGCTCATATGTTTGGTGTAGCTGCTCAGTCCATCTCCCGCGAAGAGGCCAGAGAGCGCTGGCCTTTGATGAATGATGAAGATGTACTGGGAGCAGTCTGGTCCCCGGATGACGGGCGCGTCAGCCCTTCTGATCTCTGCGCCGCTCTCGTGAAGGGTGCAAAATCCCGGGGAGCAAGGATCTTCGAAAACACAGGTGTGACCGGCATTCTGACGAAGAACGGACGCATAACAGGCGTAGAAACTGAAAAAGGCACCATCAGCTGCGATGCCGTCGCTCTGTGTACCGGGCTATGGTCCAGAAAGGCAGCTCAAATGGCGGGGGCAAGTATTCCCGTGTGGGCCTGTGAGCATTTCTATCTCCTGACCAAACCCATCGAAGGCATCTCTGGCAACGTGCCAACCCTGTCCGATCATGACAACCATCTGTATATGCGCGATGAGGGTGGCGGTCTTTTGGTCGGCTGCTTCGAACCCATGGGCAAAGCCATCTCACCTGATATGCTGGGCGAAAACTTCTCATTTGGGTTGCTGGGAGAAGACTGGGACCACTTTGAACCCATGATGTTAAACGCTTTGCATCGCCTGCCAGCACTTGAGACTGCTGAAGTGCGGATGCTGCTTAACGGACCAGAGTCATTCACTCCCGACGGTTCGTTCTTGCTGGGTGAAACGGCAGAAACCAGAGGCCTCTTCCTTGGATGCGGCATGAACTCCATTGGTGTGGCAAGTGGCGGCGGAGCAGGCCACGCGCTTGCGCACTGCATCATCAACGGCCATACGCCGACTGATCTGCACGAAGCCGACCCCAAACGGTTTGCTGGCTGCTTTAACAACATCGGAACACTGGCAGCTCGTGTCCCGGAAGTTCTCGGCAAACACTATGAAATCACGTTCCCGGGCCGTCAGTGGAGCACATCCCGCAACCTGCGCAAAGTCCCGCTAAACAACAAATGGGAAGCGGAAAAAGCTCATTTCGGTCAGTTCTATGGCTTCGAGCGCCCGCTTTACTTCAACAAAGATAAAGAACCAGTACTCACCTTTGGCAAGCCTGAGTGGTTTGAGCAGGTAGGGCGCGAAGTCAAAGCTGCCAGCACGCAAGCTGCGATCTTTGACCAGTCCACCTTCGGCAAAATCAGAATTTCCGGCCCTGATGCAGAAAGCTTCCTCAACCGCATCTGCGCCAACAACATGAGCCGTGCGCCCGGTCGCGCCATTTACACTGCCATGCTCAACGAGCGGGGCGGCATCGAAAGCGATCTGACCGTTTTGCGGCTGGCAGAAGATGATTACAGGTTGTATGTGGGCACAATCTCCCTCAAACGCGATTTCGCCTGGATAACCAGTCATCTGCAAGAGGGCGAAAACGTAACCATCAAGGATGAAACCGGGGACTATGCAGTGATCGGCCTCATGGGTCCTGAAGCACCAGGCATCGCAGCAGAAGTTGGCGGCACAGCCCTGAATGAGCTTAAATACTTCTCCCATTGTGAAACCACAATTGCAGGCATCTCTGTCCGCGCTGTTCGCCTGTCATATGTAGGTGAGGCAGGTTGGGAGATCACCTGTGCGGCAAAGGATGCGGGCAGACTTTACGATGTTTTCCGTGCAGCAGGGGCCACGCCAGCAGGCATCTTCGCCCAGTCATCTATGCGCATTGAAAAGCAGTTCCTCGCCTATGGTCATGATCTGGATACAGACTTAACACCGCTCGAAGCAGGTCTTGAGTTTGCCGTGGACTGGTCAAAAGCCTTCATCGGCAAAGAGGCATTGTTGGCGCGCAAAGAACAGCCGCTCAAAAAGCGTGTTGTCTCAATTATCCTTGAAGATGAAACCGCCGTTCCGCTCGGCAATGAGCCAGTCTACCTGAACGGAAAAATCATCGGCAAAACCACATCCGCAGCCTTTGGCTACCGGGTCGGCAAACCTGTCGCACTCGCTCTTGTCGAAGCTGGCCTCTTGAAGCTGGAAGGAGAAATTACCCTCAATGTTGACATTGCAGGAACCCGGTTTGCTGGCGCATTATCCCGTCAGGCTGCCTTTGACCCCAAGGGAAAGGCAATGCGCCCGCAAACACCTGTAAAACAAGCCCTTTGATCCCAGACAGATCAGGCGAAGTTACTTAGGTCGAGAGTAAGTTTGCCGGATTGAAGGAGAGTGGTCGATTGTTGCTAAGTCAACGTCTTTCACTCTCCTTCAACGCACTGCTATGAAACCAAAATCTCTCTGGCAACCAGTACTCCGGTTATTCGCTTCCTGAACGAAGGCGGGCAGGGTTCCGGTCCTTAAGTAAGGCCTGGGCACGCCTCACCACGTTTCAGCAGATAAATACCAGCCCAGACAGATCAGAGAATAAACCCAAGGCCAAAAACAGCACAGGTTGCATCACCCAGATCGGGAACCATTGTCAAAATACCGCCAAGCCCGATGACCATGCCAAGTCAATAAAGCAGTAGCGCTCAAAGCATTCAATCTTTTAAAGATTTATTGCAGGTTTCCTCATAGAGCTCGCGATTAAAATCTGGTTGAACTGGAAGAACGAGAAGCAATAAAAGAGAACAGCAGAAGTTGAACGCGACGTGAAATTGACGAGAACGTTAAACAAGAGGTGTATACCCAGACCTATAAAAAACTATAGTATTCGCAGTCTCAGATTGATTTAAAGCGGCTAACCGTAATCTGTCGCAAGAGCACTTTCCCTGTAAAACAGGCCCGCAAGAAGCCAGAGCAAAAGACTTGGGAGACGTGCTCGCAAATGCGGCGTTCAGGGTGCTTTTGAGGAGGAGCACGCTGGTTTGAGGGGGGAATAAACATGAATCCAGCCGAATGGTTGGCACAAACTGCCAGAATAAAACCGGAGGCTCCCGCACTGTTGCATGGCACACGGCAAATTGCCTCCTATGCAGAGTTCGCAAGGAGATCCGCAGCAATCGCTGCCAGTCTGCAACGTGACTATGGCATCAGGAAAGGTGACCGCGTTGCCATCCTCATGAAAAACCGGACAGAATATCTGGAGGTGATCTACGGTATCTGGTGGGCAGGGGCAGCGGCGATCCCGATCAATGCAAAGCTGCACGCTAAAGAAACAATCTGGATCTTGGAAAATGCAGAAGCCTCCGCCGTTTTTGTCTGTGACGCCACCGGCAAGGATTTGCTCAGGGAACTGGAAGGCTCAAAAACCCGTGTGATCTCAGTGGATCAGGACGAGTTCCTGAAAATGTATGATGCGCTACCACAAGAGACACCCGCCTCAATGCTGTCGCAGGATATGGTCTGGTTGTTTTACACTTCTGGCACAACGGGTCGCCCCAAAGGGGTGATGATGACCTCTCAAAATATCCAGAGTATGATGATGGGGTATTATGCCGGGATTGGCACACCCACGCACGAAGATGCTACGCTTTACGCGGCGCCCATGTCACATGGGGCTGGCATTTACAGCTTCATGCATGTGATTGCAGGTGGCAGACATGTGTGCCCGGCCTCCGGGGGTTTTGATCCCGCCGAAATATTGGAGATTGCTCCTAAAATTCGCAATATCTCCATGTTCGCAGCCCCCACCATGGTGCACCGTCTGGTGGAAGAGGCAAAGGCCAGAGGCGCAACAGGGGAGGGGTTGGAAACCATCATCTACGCTGGCGGTCCCATGTATTTTGCAGATATTGTGGAGGCTGTGAACGTGCTTGGTCCCAGATTTGCGCAGATTTACGGGCAGGGCGAGTGCCCTATGGCAATCACCGTTCTGAGCCGTGATCTGGTGTGCGACAGAAAACATCCGCGCTGGAAAGAAAGATTGAAATCAGTTGGGGTAGCTCAAGTTCCCTCCCGCGTTCGTGTGGTAGGAGAAGATATGCAAGATTTAGCCACGGGTGAAATTGGAGAAATTGTCGTATCCGGTGACGCTGTTATGCTAGGCTACTGGAACAACGAGGAAGCAACTGCTTCCACGATCATTGATGGCTGGTTGAAAACGGGCGACATGGGCGCACTGGATGAGGACGGTTTTCTCACCATGCATGACCGCTCAAAAGATATGATTATCTCTGGCGGCTCCAATATTTATCCGCGCGAAGTGGAAGAAATTCTGCTGACGCACCCGGATGTGAGCGAAGTCGCCGTCGTCGGTCGTTACCACGAAGATTGGGGGGAAGAGGTGGTTGCCATCGTCTCACCAGAGCAGGGTAAAACCGTCGATTTCGCAGAGCTTGACCTGCTCTGCATAGAAAACATTGCACGCTTCAAACGTCCCAAAGACTACGTGGTGATGGAACATCTGCCAAAGAACAATTACGGCAAGATCCTCAAGCGGGACCTGCGGGAGATGCTGAAAACAATCTAGCGTTTGCCCGAAAACCTGTGGCCGGTTTTCGGGCAGGATAACGCGACCAAACAACGCCCGGAGCAATGCCAGCTCCGGGAACGGGGGAACAGACCGATGAAAAACGCCGAAATCCGTAGTGCTCGCTCAAAAGACATTCCGCAAATCGGAACCGTCGGTCTTGCTTCATGGAAAAGAGGAATTGGCCCCTTTGTGCCGCAAATTTCCCATGACAGTATAGATGAGGCAACCTTCTCAGATTTTGCCAGTGCCTGTCTGGATCAGATTGTCGTCGCAGTGAAAGAGGAGCGCATACTCGGTTTTACCGCAACAGAGCACGGCGACAACTACATCACCGACCTCTGGATCGATCCCGACTATGAAAGCAGCGGACTGGGCACAGCTCTGGTAACAGAGGCCGAACGCCGCATCGCCGCCCGCGGCTACCACACTGCTGAAATCGCCGTGCTTGCCCAAAACGAGCGCGCTCTTAGCCTGTATCGCCACTTAAACTACGAAGAACTGGGCCAGATCACTAAGTTTGACGAGAACCTCAAGTGCGAAGTCACATCCATCCGCCTGCGCAAACACCTGCGCTTCTTCGCAGAAGAGATTGCTTAAATGGTCGCTATTCAACACCTGTCTTAAGTTTGGAGCGAGCTGAAGTGGGAAGCTGCTCCAGATCATCGTGGATGTGAAGCCATGTCAGTCGGCTTGCTGCATGGGAATGCATTTCGGGCGCCAGTTCATTGGCTTGGTCAATGACGCCCAATGAGATGTATACCTGATCAGGCAGATAGTCATAACGTCCGGTCAAAGAAGACCCGCAGGAGGCACAGAAAGTTCGCGTAACTCCGGGTGTCACCGTTACTTCATGACCCTCATCCGGTTCGAAGTTCACATCCCCTTCTTCAAAAGCTGCAAACGCTGCAACGGGTCCACCTGTTGCGCGGCGGCAATCTTCACAATGGCAGTACGAAACAACCTGCGGTTCTTGCGTTGTTGTAAAAGTCGTTGCACCGCAATAGCAGCGGCCTGTCAAAACGGGTTGGGTACTATGTGGCATGTGATTAAGGACTTGCTATGTAATGAAGCTGAAATCTGAGAGTAAGACAGCAGGCAAACAATTAGCTCTGCTCTCGCTAAGGCTGACCATCCTATCAGCTTCCACCCTCACCGCAACCTCTCCCCATCTGGCTTAAACAACAGCACGCGGGAAGCAGGCAAGTTCAGATGCAACTGATCGCAGCTCTGCATCAGTCGATGACCACGGCTCTCAGCGATCACCTGCACGCCATCCGGCAAGCTGCAATAGGCGTAGCTGGTCTCGCCGAGATTCTCAACCAGTGACACGCTCACATCTGCGCCGATAGTCTTGTCACTCGTCCCAACCACGAAGTGCTCTGGACGAATACCCACTGTCAGCTCAGCATCCTCTACCACGGGAGATGTAATCCCCGGCACCAGCAGAGTTTGCCCGCCAAAACCGGAAACCGAAATTTCCAGTCCCTCATCAGTTGAGCGAACAACCTTGCCACTCAGGAAGTTCATCTTAGGTGAGCCGATAAAGCCTGCCACGAACTGGTTCGCCGGATCATCATAAAGCTCCAGCGGCTTGCCCACTTGACGGATGTAACCACCTTCCAGCACCACGATCTTATCCGCCAGCGTCATGGCCTCCACCTGATCATGGGTCACGTAGATCATGGTGGCATCCACTTGCCTGTGCAGCTTGGCCAGTTCAATGCGCATCTGAACGCGCAGCTCTGCATCAAGGTTGGAAAGCGGCTCATCAAACAAAAAGACCTTCGGATCGCGCACAATTGCCCGCCCAATCGCCACCCTCTGCCGCTGCCCACCAGAAAGAGCCTTCGGGTGCCGGTCCAGATACTCTTCCAGCTTTAAAATACGCGCCGCTTCCTCCACCCGCCGCTTAATCTCATCTTTGGGATGACCAGTCATCTTCAGGCCAAACCCCATGTTCTGCGCAACTGTCATATGCGGGTAAAGCGCATAGCTCTGAAACACCATGGCAATACCGCGCTGAGAGGGATCGAGATCAGTCACATCCTCATCAGCAATATGGATGGTCCCGCTGCTACTGGTCTCTAGTCCGGCAATGGTTCGCAGTAAGGTAGACTTCCCGCAGCCGGAAGGGCCAACGAAAACGACGAATTCACCCTCTTCAATGTCCAGATCAACCCCATGGATCACCTGGGTGTCGCCATAACTCTTCTTCAGATTGCGTAACACAACTGCGGTCATCTGTTTCCCTCCCCAATATGCCTTAAAACCTGCGCGGATACCTCCCCAAGCTCCGCACTCTAATTCATCAAATCAAACCCCCAGCGCAATCTGCGCATTCTCTGAAATCTCCTGAACCACCTGTTTCATGGCAGGCAAATAGTTCTCGACCATCCTGTCCAGCGAGGTCACATAGGTCGTACTGGTTACCGAAAGCGCACCAATAGGCTCCCCACGCTTGTTCAGGATCGGCAAAGCCACGCAGATGATAGAGTCCTCATGCTCTTCATCATCAAACGCATATCCGCGCTGACGAATGTGGGCCAGCTCATCACGCAATGTCTTTTCACTCACAAGCGTCTTGGCCGTATGGCGCTGGAAGGATTGCGCCCTGATCGCCTCCGCCAGCCGCGCCTCAGACAAAGCAGAAAGCATCGCCTTGCCAACACCGGTGCAGTAAGCCGGACCAATCTTGCCAGGACTGGAGAACATGGAAACACTGCGCGGAGGCAAGCGCTTATCCACGTACAGCACCTGATTGTTGTCCAAAACCGCCAGATGGATGGTCTCCGGTATCTGCGCACTCAACCGGTCAAGACTGTCTCGCGCCACACTGGCAAGGCTCGCCCGGCTCCACGCTGAGTGCGCCAGTCGCAGCACCCGCATGCCAATGCGGTAGGTCTGGTGCACCTCATCATGAACCAGCATGCCTTCCTTCACCAACTGTCGCAATTGACGGTGCAAGGTGGCACGGCTCAGGGGCAGGGCATTCAGTAACTCCACAAACCGTGGAGGTGAGTCTGCCTGCGCCACAGTGTCCAGCACTACAAGCGCCTTCGATATGGGGCTCGTGAGATCCGGTCCGGTTTCCTCAATCATTTCCTGAGGTTGAATGCTCATCGTAATTTTCTTTCGCGCTCTTTGCAAAAAACGGAAGGTTCCCGCAAAGACTCATTCCCGCTTCCTTTGGTTGACAATCAAGTACTATCACGCGACTATTCCAATAGTCAAAACTAAGTTTCATTGAGTGGAACTTTATCGTTGGCAAACTTGGGAGGGTTAGGTGTTTAATTTTAGCAAAGCAGCAGCGGGCGGTTTCGCTGCGATATTTTTAATGGGAAGTTGCGCATATGCCGCTGGTGATCTGATCATCAATCTTGACCAGACGGACCCGGCACCCAAAAAAGCATTTGAAGATATTGTCTCCGGCTTCTCAAAGGAGAACCCGGATGTGAACGTCATCGTCAACACGATGCATAAGGAGGGCTATAAAACCTCCATCCGCAATTTCCTCACAGCAGACGCACCGGATCTGGCAGCATGGTACGCGGGTAACCGTATGGCACCATTCGTCAATGCTGGTCTGTTTGAGGACGTCACCGATCTCTGGGAAGAACATGGCCTGAACGAGCAGCTGAAATCAGCAGCGGCATCCATGACCATGCATGGCAAAAAATGGGGCGTTCCCTACACCTATTACCAGTGGGGCATCTACTACCGCAAAGATATCTTTAAAGAGCAGGGCATCGCCGTTCCAACCAATTGGGACGAGTTGGTTGCAGCATCTGCCAAGCTTAAAGAAGCAGGCATCACACCTTTTACCATCGGCACAAAAGCCCTTTGGCCAACCGGCGGCTGGTTTGACTATATGAACCTGCGTGTCAACGGCTATGAGTTCCACATGGACCTCACCGCAGGCAAGGTCCCTTACACGGACCCGCGTGTGAAAGCGACTTTCGACAAATGGTCCGAGCTGGTTAAGCCGGGATACTACAACAAAAACCACCCGGCGCTGGACTGGCAGGATGCCGTACCAAATCTCGTGCAGGGCAAAGCCGCCATGTACCTGATGGGCAACTTCGCGGTGGACGTGTTCAAAAATGGTGGTCTTAAGGAAGAGCAGATCGGCTTCATGCAATTCCCGCAAATCACTCCGGGCATTCCAATGGCGGAAGACGCACCAACGGACACCATTCACATCCCCGCAAAAGCCAGAAACAAAGAGGATGCCAGAAAGTTCCTCGCTTACATGGCCCGCGCAGATGTGCAGACAGCCACCAACATCACACTCGGTCAGTTACCAGTAAACTCCGGCGCAGAACGCCCTGAAGAGCGCATCCTGCAACAGGGTTTTGACATGCTCTCCAATGCTTACGCTTTAGCCCAGTTCTATGACCGGGATGCTCCGGCAGAAATGGCGAAGGCTGGCATGGAAGGCTTTCAGGAGTTCATGGTTAAACCAGAGCGGGCCGATGCAATCTTAAAACGTCTCGAGAAGATCAGGAGCCGCGTTTACAAGTAAATTACCTCACAGCCCAAACAGCTTTCGGGAAACCTTGTGCGGGCGGCAACCAGACACTGCCGCCCGCACTCTGGAATTGAGTGAATGGCACGCATTGCCCGTCGGAAGGAACACAGATGAGCCAGCAGGTCGCGGCATCCGCCTCACCTCAAAGCGGGGGAACCTTCTCCTCAGGAGAAGAGGTCAGGACCAGAACGTCAAAGTGGATCGCAAATCAGCGACGGCTCGCCCCATGGCTCTTTCTGATGCCGGGTGCCCTGATGTTTCTGGTCTACGTGATTGCGCCCATTGCTCAATCTATAACCATCAGTTTTTATGACTGGGACGGTATCGGAACCAAAGCGTTTATCGGCATAGAAAACTACATTGAGCTGTGGGACGATGAGGCGTTCTATACATCTCTTTACAACAACCTCTTATGGCTTGTGCTTTACATGCTGGCAGTGCCCGCCGGGCTGCTGATTGCCATCTTCCTCAATCAGACTGTCACGGGCATTCGCATCTACAAGTCATTGTTCTTTTTCCCGTTTGTGATCAGCCAGATCGTGGTCGGCCTCATCTTTTCATGGTTCTACGCACCCAATTTCGGCCTCTTCACCAAACTGCTGGAGTTCCTCGGCTTTGAGGGCATCGCCATCCTCGCCGATGAGCGTTTCGTCACCTATGGCATTATCGCCGCTGGCCTGTGGCCTCAGATTGCCTACTGCATGATCCTCTATCTCACGGGCCTCAACAACGTCTCACCAGACCAGATCGAAGCCGCGCGGCTGGATGGAGCCAAAGGCTGGAAGATGCTGTGGTACGTCATCCTCCCGCAATTGCGCCCCGCCACCTTCATCGCTGTGGTCGTAACAATCATCGGTGCTCTGCGATCATTCGATCTGGTTTCCATCATGACCAGCGGCGGCCCTTACGGCTCCAGCCGCGTGCTCTCCTACTACATGTATGAGCAGGCGCTGTCAGAATACGGCTTCCGCATGGGCTACGGTGCTTCCATCGCAGTTGTGCTCTTCGCCATCATGATGGTGTTCATCACCCTCTTTATCGTACGCATGCTGAAAGACGAGCGGGGGAGCTACTAAGATGTTTCCAGCGCCCGTCGCAAATGCAACAGCACCAACCCGCATCGCCTACAAGGTTGCCCTGCCAGTCTCACTACTGGTCTGGCTCCTGCCACTGATCGGCGTCATGGTCACCTCCATCCGTCCGGCATCAGACCTCGCCATGGGCAATTACTTCGGCGTGCCATCCTCATTTGAACTGAGCAACTACCTGAGTGTTTTTCAGAGCACCCCCATGGGCCTGTTCATCATGAACTCGTTCAAGGTCACCATACCAACCGTGATTGGAGCCATCGCTCTGTCGTGCCTGACAGGCTATGCACTGGCTACCTACAGGTTCAAAGCCAACCTCTGGCTGTTCTTCATGTTCGTAGCTGGCAACTTCGTCCCCTTTCAGATTCTCATGGTGCCCGTTCGTGACCTCACCCTGAAGATGGGCCTTTACGACACAGTGACAGGTCTGGTGCTCTTCCACGTTGCCTTTCAGACAGGCTTCTGTACGCTGTTCATGCGTAACTTCATCAAGGCTCTGCCGAGTGAGCTGATAGAAGCCGCCCGCGTAGAAGGCGTCTCCGAATTCCGCATCTTCTGGTATGTGGTGCTGCCACTCATGCGACCTGCCATCGCGGCTTTGTCTGTTCTCATCTTCACCTTCATCTGGAATGACTTCTTCTGGGCAACCGTGCTGGTGCAGGGCACACACGCCATGCCCGTCACTGGCGGCATCATCTCGCTCAATGGCCAGTGGGTTGCACAATGGCATCTGGTTTCAGCCGGGTCCGTCGTTGCAGCTATGCCTCCGGTCATCATGTTCTTCCTCATGCAAAAACACTTCATTGCCGGGCTGACGCTTGGAGCAACCAAGGGATAGCACAGCAGTTTCACCAGCGTGCTGAAGAGCAAAAGTCTTCGGCACTCATAAATCATAGCCACAAAAGGAGCAGGGGGAATAAGTGCAAGAACTTGCCTCAGAAAAAGACCACCTCTGTCAGATCACATCTGCATACAATTGGGTCGCGGTTGATTGGGGGACTTCCAGTCTTCGCGCATGGTTAATCGACGAAAACGGAGCCGTGCAAACCAGCGCAAAATCCGCGCAAGGTGCAGGAACGCTGCAACCTACTGAATTTGAAGGAGTTTTACTAAACCTGATCGGAGGCTGGCTACATAACAACGCAAAACCAACACAAGCGTTCATTTGCGGCATGGCGGGCAGCCGTCAGGGGTGGAAAGAGGCCCCTTATGTGCCGCTTCCCACAAAACTGACAGAACTGCACCAGCATCTGGCTTCACCTGAGACGGATAATCCCCGTCTGCAACCTCTCATAGTGCCCGGTCTCTGCCAAAAATCACAGCATCACCCAGATGTTATGCGCGGCGAAGAAACCCAGCTGCTCGGCATTCTTGAGGAGTTATCCAACAAATCAGGCGTGATTTGCCTGCCCGGAACCCACAGCAAATGGGTGGAAGTGGAAGAGGGGATAATAACCCGCAGCTCCACCTTCCTCAGCGGTGAGTTATTCGCGTTGCTCTCCAAACATTCCATTCTGCGCCATTCACTGGATGCGAAAGCTGATCTGGATAAAGATGTATTCCTCAAAACATTAGATCAGTTGAGGAATCAAGAAGTTACTCTCCTGGGGGATCTTTTCGCTCTGCGCGCTGGGCAACTGCTTAATGATGCGAGCAGACAAGCTGGCGCTTCCAGATTATCTGCTCTTATCATCGGTAGCGAGCTGCTCCAGATGCGCACCCGGCGGGGGGATAACGCTCAGCTTCACGTACATGTGGTGGGAGACAACCAGCTCGCTCAAAACTATGCGCTCGCAATGCAACATCTCGGTATAGAGCCGATTTTGCATGATGCAGACACAGCAGCACTCAAGGGACTATCCGCCATCAAAAAAGGGGCACAAAATGACAACAACTAAACAAGAACCACAGCGCAACCTCATGGCAATTCTGCGCGGTGTACAGCCCTCTGAAATCCTGAGTATTGTAGAAGTGCTTATAAACTCGGGCTTTTCACAAATCGAAGTGCCGCTCAACTCACCGGATGCACTCACGTCCATCGCGCTGGCACGCCGTGAATTTGGAAACTTATCCTCCATCGGCGCGGGGACAGTTTTAACCGCAGATCAGGTCAGGCAAGTTCAGGACGCTGGCGGAACTTTCATCGTTTCACCCAACTATGATTCTGATGTTATCCGCACAACCAAGTCACTGGGCATGGAGTCCTATCCCGGAGTTCTTACCCCTACCGAGTGCTTTGCCGCGTTAAAGGCCGGGGCCGATGCCCTCAAGATTTTCCCTGCATTTCAGGTTGGCACTGCGGGCATAAAAGCACTGCGGGCCGTCCTGCCAAAAGAAATACCAGTCTATGCCGTGGGCGGTGTTGGGCCTGCTGAGTTCCAGCAATACGCGGATGCAGGCTGTCAGGGCTTCGGTATGGCGAGCAACCTGTACAAGCCGGGCTTCACAGCAGATCAGGTTGCTGAAAACGCACGCGAAATGACTGCCGCCTATGATGCTCTCCCGAATGGAGAGGCCGCATGAGCGAGCCATATGTGTTTGCAAAAACAGAATGCAGCTTAGGTGAGGGGCCTCTTTGGAGTGCCCGTCACCACGCCCTCTTCTGGGTGGACATCAACAACCATCTGGTGCTCAAAAAGGGCATAACCGGGCCTGTTGAAACATGGAGATTCGACGAACCCGTCTCCGCCTTCGCGCAGCTCCCCGGCAGTGATGACTTCATGTTATCCTCCTCAACCGGCCTCCGCCGCTGGTCACCAAAAACGCATACCAGCAAACTTATCCTCCCTGTCGAAGACCAGAACCCCATCACCCGCTCCAACGACGCCCGCACAGATCGCAAAGGTGGTTTCTGGATTTCCTCCATGGGACGCAATGCAGAAAAAGGCGCAGGCAGTCTCTATCGCTTCTTTAAAGGGGAATTAGCTAAGATCGCCAGCAACCTCACGATCCCAAATTCCCTTTGTTTTTCGCCAGATGGCAAGATTGCCTACTTTTCCGACACGGTAACATCTCAAATCATCAAATGGCCTCTGAACCCCAAAACGGGCCTTCCAGACGGTCCCGCAGAGGTGTTTACAGATATTTCCGGGACAGAATTTGGCCCAGATGGTTCCGTAGTTGATGCTGAGGGATATCTCTGGAACGCTCAGTGGGGCGGATACCGAGTCGTGCGCTACAAACCGGATGGAACAGTGGATCGCATTGTTGAGATTGATGCAAGTCAGGCGTCTTGTCCCGCATTTGGCGGGCCAGACTACAAAACGCTGTTTATCACGACGGCGCGTGAAAACCTGAGTGATGAGCAACTGGCAAAACAGCCGCTGGCAGGCTCAGTTTTTGCGATCCCCATAGACACCCCGGGTTTGCCAGACCTAGAGCTACAAATGTGATCTTATGAGCGATACGAAACACTTAGGCGTCTGTTACTATCCTGAGCACTGGCCGGAAGACTTGTGGCAGCAAGATGCAAGAGAAATGGCAAAACTCGGCATCACCTATGTGCGTATCGCAGAGTTCGCATGGTCTCGCATCGAGCCTGAACCCGGGCGCTTTGCATGGGAGTGGTTGGACAAAGCAATTGAGACTCTCGCAAGTGAGGGTCTCAAGGTCATCATGTGCACCCCAACCGCAACCCCGCCCCGCTGGATGGTGGATAAACACCCGGACATGCTCGCCGTTGACAAGAACGGTAACCCACGAAAATTTGGTAGCCGCCGCCACTACTGCTTCTCACATGAAGGCTACAGATGGGAATCCCGCCGCATCACAGAAATCCTCGCAGACCGATACGGTAATCACCCCGCCATCGCTGCCTGGCAAACCGACAATGAGTACGGCTGTCACGACACAGTGCGCTCATGGTCACCTTCTGCACACAAGGCATTCCAGCTATGGCTTGCGCAAAAGTATGGCAATATCAATGCCTTAAATGAGGCGTGGGGCAATGTATTCTGGTCTATGGAATACAGCAGCTTTGAGCAGGTTGACCTGCCCAATCTCACCGTAACAGAGAATAACCCGTCTCACCGCCTTGATTTCAAACGCTTTTCCTCTGATCAAGTCTCCGAATTCAACGGTGAGCAAGTCGACATTCTGCGCAAGTTATCTCCAGACCGCCCGATCCTGCATAACTTCATGGGCAACACATTCTCCTTTGACCATTACAAGCTCGCAGATCAGCTCGATATCTCTGGTTGGGATTGCTATCCCATTGGCTTCCATAGCCAATATCAGATGGAAGATGTATCTGGTACACCTGAAGGCTATTGGCAGGACTTCTTCCAGCAAGGCGATCCTGACTATCAGGGCTTCCACCACGACCTTTACCGCCAGGCAGGCCATGGTCGCCTCTGGATCATGGAACTTCAACCCGGCCCGGTGAACTGGGCACCCTATAACCCGATACCGCTGCGCGGTATGGTACGGCTCTGGAGTTGGGAGGCATTCGCCCATGGTGCTGAAACAACAAGTTATTTCCGCTGGCGACAAGCGCCTTTTGCACAAGAGCAAATGCATGCAGGTCTCAAGCAGACCGATAACAACCCAGCACAGGCCTATGTGGAAATTGCTCAGGTTGCGCAGGAACTAAAGGAACTGGGATCATTCACACCTTCGGAAGCACCTGTCGCGCTGGTCGTGGACTACGAAAGCCACTGGGCTCACGAAACTCAGCAGCATTGTCAAGACTTTAGCTATTTCCGGCTGGTACTCGGATATTACCGCGCATTGAGACAAAAGGGTGTGGATGTAGAAATCATCCGGCCAGCCTCACAAGATTTGTCTATGTATAAGCTTGTGGTTATTCCCGCACTCTATGCGATGTCTGAGCATCTCTCAGACAACTTGGCGGCTTACGTTGAATATGGTGGCGTCATTCTCGCAGGACCACGTCTGGCGCAGAAAGACAGCAACTATCAGATTTCTCAGCTATCATTAAATCTACCCAAACCTTTTGAAGGTGTTGAGGTTTTAAGAGTTGGGACCAGCCCGAAAGAATTCAGCACAAAAGTTACTGATCTTGCAGATCAGGAAAGAGGCAGCGCCTACATCTGGCAGGAGGAAATCAGCACCAGCCTGCCTATTTTATTTGAAGACACAAACGGTCACCCTGTTTTGGTGGGAGAAAACAATACTTATTACCTCGCCGCATGGGCAGACCCAAAGCTTCTGGACGCAGTATTGGATGAAGTGTTTAAAGCGGCAAAGATTGAAAAGGTGGAACTGCCAGATGGCTTGCGCCGTTGCAAAACATCTATTGGTACATTCTACTATAATTACTCGAAACATAAGATGAGTTTAAAAGCATTACGCCTTGCTGAAACAGCAGAACTGGATGGCGTGGACCTCCCGCCTGCCGGTGTCGCGCTGGTGCGTGAAAGTGGCACTGATTAGAAACAGAAAAGCCGCAGCGGATAGACGGCGGCTTTTCTTCCATAACTAACAGTGGCTTAGTCTTCAGTCGCAGCCAGCAGGCTTGCATTCCCGCCTGATGCAGTAGTGTCGATGCACAGATGTCTCTCAAGCTGATAGCGTTCTGGCTGATTACGCTCCATGATGAGCTGCATCAACGCGCCATCTCGTTCCGCCAGCTCTGCCTTCATCTCCCGGAGCTCTTCGTCCGGGCTGTTGGCAGCGATGGCGTCAATACCTTGAAGCTCGGTAAGTGCTCCAACTGCCAAATGACCTTCCAGTGCAACAATCGGTGCTGAAATTGCACGCAGTTTCACCGCAAGCTTTTCAGCGTCCTGTCCAACAGCGACGACACCATTGCCTGCTGCAAGTGCCATGGCAGCCTGATGGCGCAGGCTTTCTGCATCAGGACCAAGGCAAAGCACAGTACCACGAGCGGTACCGTAAAGCCGGTTGGATTCTCCCGTCGGTCCCGGCAAGTCATGCGCTTGCTCTGCTGCCAAACGATTTAGCAAACCTGCTTCGCCTTCAAACAAAGTTGCCAGCTCTTTGTATCTGTCGGCATTACTCTCCCAGGCACTGGTACGTAATGCCCCTTGCGTTTTGAAGATATCCCCGGCAGTGATGGACTTGTTAAACGAAACAGCTTCGCCTGAAGCTGTATCCGCCTTGCGGAAACGTGCCAGATAGTGTGGACCACCAGCTTTAGGGCCAGTACCGGAAAGACCTTCGCCACCAAACGGTTGAGAGCCAACAATAGCGCCAATCTGGTTTCGGTTCACATAAAGGTTGCCAACCTTAACCCGCTCAACAATGTGCTGAACACGACTGTCAACGCGGGTATGCAGGCCAAATGTCAGGCCAAAGCCTTTACCATTGATGGCATCAATGGTCTGGTCGATCTCTTCTGCCTTAAAGGTTGCAACATGCAGAACAGGGCCGAAGATTTCGTCCTCCAGTTCCTCAATTCCATCAAGTTTGATCAGTGTTGGCGCAACAAAGTGACCTTTGTGCGGAGCTTTCAACTGCTTGAGTACACGACCCTTTTCAGCCCACTTCTGGCAATGATCATGAATTTTGGTTTGTGCAGCCTCATCAATAACCGGGCCAACATCGGTGGAAAGAGCCGCCGGATCACCAAGCTCCAGTTCCGCCATTGCACCAAAGAGCATCTCTTTGAAATCATCAAAGATGTCTTCTTGCACATACAGCATACGAAGAGCAGAACAACGCTGACCGGCACTTTGGAAGCTGGAAGCAATCACATCGCGCACGGCCTGTTCTGGTAAGGCGGTAGAGTCCACAATCATGGCGTTCAGCCCGCCAGTTTCCGCAATCAGCGGTGCAGATGGTGCAAGCGCTTTTGCCATCGCACGGTTAATGCGCTGTGCCGTAGCAGTCGAACCGGTAAAGCACACACCCGCCACACGACTATCAGAGGTTAAAGCTGCACCAACTTCGCCAGCACCGGGGAGCAATTGAAGCGCTTCAACCGGAACGCCAGCCTTATGCAACAGACCAGTTGCAAAAGCAGCGATCAATGGTGTTTGAGGAGCAGGCTTTGCCAGTACCGGGTTACCTGCTGCAAGGGCAGCAAAAATTTGACCGGAGAAAATAGCCAGCGGGAAGTTCCAGGGCGAGATACAGGTGATTGGACCGCGCTGTACGCCAGTTCCATCACGCGCATCCAGACGGATGGCCTCATTTGCGTAAAACCGTGCAAAGTCCACGGCTTCCCGTAGTTCATTGATGGCATCCATATAGGTTTTGCCAGCTTCCCGGGTAAGCAGAGCAAAAATCTCAGGAGCATTTTCCTCATAAAGATCAGCCGCTTTGCGCAAGACAACTCTGCGATCCTCAGCACTCATGTCAGACCAGACAGCGCAGCCATCATGTGCAGTTGCAAGCGCAGCTTCAATTTGCTCAGGCGTTGCTGTTGCAACACTGCCAACCACATCTCGCAGATCAGCAGGGTTCTTGATCGGCACAGCTTCAACGTTTTCAACTTGTGCTGCAATGATAGGATGTGCTTGCCACTTGGTGGTAGAAAAAGCCTTCAGGTTCGCCAAATACTCTGCTTCCTGACGCGGATCGCTTAAATCCCACCCCTTAGCGTTCTTTCGATCAACTCCAAACAACTCTGGCGGCAGAGGAATTTTGGAATTGGCAACGTGTTCACCATACTTCTCGATATGTGCCAGCGGGTCCTGCGCAATCGCATCTGGAGTGACGTTCTCATCCCGAATTTGGTGTACAAATGAGCTGTTTGCGCCATTTTCCAGCAGACGACGTACCAGATACGCAAGCAAATCCTTATGTGCGCCAACTGGAGCGTAGATGCGGCAGTTGGTGGCGTGTTTCTTCATAGTGCGCTCATGAAGCGCTTCGCCCATACCATGTAAGCGTTGGAACTCGTAGGAACTCCGTGGCAGGTTCTTTGCAAGCTCAAGGACTGTTGCGACGCTGTGCGCGTTATGAGTGGCGAACTGTGGGTAGATGCGATCAGTCATTGCCAGAAGCTTTTCAGCACAGGCAGCATAGCAGATGTCTGTCGAGACTTTGCGGGTAAACACCGGGTAACCTTCGATCCCGAGAGTCTGTGCGCGCTTGATCTCACTATCCCAATAAGCTCCCTTCACAAGGCGCACCATGATCTTGCGGTCATATTTTTCCGCAATCGCATAAAGCCATTCGATCACTTTTACGGCGCGTGGACCAAAAGCTTGTACAACAATACCAAAACCATCCCAGCCTTCGGTTGCCGGGTCAGCCAGTAGCGCTTCAATCACATCGAGTGAGAGGTCCAGACGATCTGCTTCCTCTGCATCAATGTTAAAGCCCATATTAGATGACTTGGCCAGCATGATCAGGGAGAGAGTACGTGGGACCAGCTCCTTCATTACTCGTTCGCGTTTCGCAAACTCATAACGCGGATGTAAAGCAGAAAGCTTGACCGATATGCCCGGATTCTCGCGGATGCTGTCATGAGTGCAGTTGCTGGCAAGTGTTGTGATTGCCTTGGAGTAAGAGAGGTGATAGCGCTTTGCATCCGCTTCCGTACGCGCTGCTTCGCCCAGCATGTCGTAGGAATAGGTAAAGCCATTGCCTTCTTCAGCGCGTGCGTTGCGCATTGCTTCACGAATAGTTCGGCCCAGCACAAACTGACGACCCAGCTCTTTCATTGCCTGAGCAACCGCAGTTCTCACCACCGGCTCACCAAGACGCTTCACAACACCGCGGATCGTGCCCACAAGTCCCTGATCGTCAGGAGCAAGTACTTTGCCAGTTAATAATAATGCCCATGTGGAGGCGTTGATGAGTGTGGAGGCAGATTGCCCCAGATGCTCTCCCCATGCGCTTGGAGTGATCTTATCAGCAATCAGGGCATCAATGGTTTGCGCATCTGGTACACGAAGCAGTGCTTCGGCCAGACACATGAGAGCAATGCCTTCCTGTGTAGAGAGACCATATTCGCCAAGAAAGCTCTCCATAATGGTTGGAGAGGTATTCGCCCGCAAATCTGAGATCAGCCCCGCAGCTTTCTCGGAGGCGCGTTGACGCGCTGCCTCATCCATTTGCAGTGATGCAATAAGCTCACGAACAACCTGATCCTCGTTTGGAAGGTAGTTATCTCTGATTTTGTCGCGGATGATTTCCGGCGCAGCCTCTGGACCCATGCCGTTCTCCCTACTGTTTAATACCTATTGGCCCAACATTAGCAAAATCCCCATAGGGATGTTTCCTGTATTTTTTCATGGTAAAGACTATTTGACTTTGATAAGTGATTGATGTGGTCAATATGATTTAATAAATGGAATACGATGGAGAAATTGGACGATTTTGACCGTAAGATTTTGGAAGAACTCCAAAAAAGTGGTCGTATCACTGTAACTGATCTGGCAAAAAAGGTCGGCCTTTCCAAAACGCCTTGCCAAATTCGCATGAAAAAGCTGGAGGATGCAGGTTATATCTTGGGTTATAGAGCGCAGGTTGATAACGCCAAGCTGGGGGCAGGGCACATTGCATTTGTGCAGGTTAAGCTCAATGATACCCGCTCACGCTCATTGGAAGCCTTTAATGTAGCGGCGCGTGAGATTCCCGAGATTGAAGAGTGCCATATGATAGCAAGCAGCTTTGATTATCTTTTGAAGGTCAGAACAAAAGATATTGGAAGCTACCGACGCATATTGGGAGAAAAGCTTTCAGAAATGCCTTACGTAGCGCAAACATCTACATTTGTGTGCATGGAACAGGTCAAAGACAGGCCAATCTAATCAACTGCTCGCTGCATATATTGCGAGCCTGCACCATACCCCATCAATTTTTGGTCAAGTAATCTATCAGAAATGGGACGAAACCCATGTTTGCTCCAAAACGTCTTTGCGCTGGAAAGAGCCACCAGCGCAAAACGGTTTATGAATAATCCTCGCGCCACTTCACTTATTTGAGAAAGTATTATCTGAGCTGCACCAATACCTTGTGCATCAGGCAACAAAGCGATGTCATGGATGTAATAAACCTCTGCTTTAAAGGGCAGAGATCCCAATAGGCTTGATAATGGCGGGATGCCTCTGTTCTTCCAGGGGTGAGAGATGAGATACCCGACCAGCATTTCATCCCCATCCCGCAGCAACACATGGCAACCTGCCGGAAACAATCGCAAGCGTTCGCGAATACAGGCAATGTCCTCGGGCAAATGGGGATAGGTGTGCAGCATAACTTGCTCTACCCGCTCAAGGTCCTGTTCCTGCATCGGCCGCCATCGATGGTTTTTCATTACCTGATCACTCTTTTTGCTCAGCGTCTGGCAGTACAATCCGTTCAGGTTCCTGTTCTTTGACCGTCAGCATACGCCAGCCCATGACTGCAAAAGCTACTGTAACAAATGGGCTGATAATATTGAAGAATGCAAATCCGGCAAAAGCCAGCGTGGGAACACCAAGCGTTGCTGCCATATAGGCACCACAGCTATTCCACGGAATAAGTGCGGATGTAACGGTTGCGCTGTCGCCAACAGCACGTGAAAGTACTTCGGGG
The DNA here is from genome assembly GCA_947496145.1 of uncultured Pseudovibrio sp. GTDB lineage: Bacteria > Pseudomonadota > Alphaproteobacteria > Rhizobiales > Stappiaceae > Pseudovibrio. Next base: position 34,229 of record CANMBS010000012.1, on the reverse strand, counting down.
CGAAGCCTGCGTTGCCGGAATGATTTACGATACATGCGTCCGGGAAGAACGATGGCAATATACTGGTCAGCTGCGAGAATATTTGTCGCGATCGCAGTAGAAACCAAAGATAGTATCAATGCTCCAGTCGATTTTGCAGCTTGAAGCATCGGACCAATGATCCGGTCCAGAATGCCTGCTTTATCAACCACACCACCAAAAGCAAGAGCGGTCATGATAAGCCAGATTGTTGTGAGCATGTTGCCCATACCCCCACGGCTGAGCAATGCATCGATAGAAGGTTCACCCGTTACACTGACATAACCGTTGGCCATGGCCACCCAAACCCCTTTGATCATCTGAAGAGCATAAGGAAGATCGGGCGTATTGATAAAGTTCAGAACCTTGTCCGGCTCCATGACAACGGCGAAGATACCGCCAACCAATGCACCAATGAAGATTGTCGTAAATGGTGGATAGCGGACAAGGGCAAGACCTAGCACCAGTACCAATGGCAGGAAGTTAAGCAGCGTAATATCATAGTGCTGCTCAATGCTTTCCAACGTACTTTGAACAACAAAATCTCCAGGTTCGCCAAGCCACAGGAACAGCAACAGCGCAATTCCAAGTGAAGGAATTGTAGTCCAGAGGTTTTCACGAATATGAGTGTAAAGGTTTGAGCCCGCAGCAGCCGTTGCCATATTGGTTGCGTCGGAAAGGGGAGATGACTTATCGCCAAAATATGCGCCGGAAAGAACGGCTCCTGCCGTAATTGCCGGGTCCATTCCCATCTTGGTTGCAACTCCCATCAAGCCAATTCCGATAGTCCCGGCAACGGTCCAGGAACTACCAATACTAACAGAAACCACTGCGCAAATGAGGACGGCAGTGAAGTAAAAGTAGTTCGGACTGAGAAGCTGCAATCCATAATAAACCATCGCCATGATGGTCCCGGACATTGCCCAGGTACCAATGAGTGAACCGACAGCAAGAAGGATAAAGATCGCATGCAGACCAGTGCTTACACTTTCAACGACTGCATCTTTCAGCTCATCAAATCCATAGCCATGAAACAGTGCAACAAAAGTGGCGATTAGAGAACAGAATAAAAGTGCTATCTGGTTTGGCCCGGATGAGGCTTCATCGCCAAACAGGTAGTAAGAAAGCGCAAGTAAAACAACAAGCGCAGCAACGGGAATTAAAGCTCCGGGAAGTGACATCTTGGGCGGATGTGGAGCCGGCACATGGGCCATAAGCGGTTCGTCCTTATATTTTTTCTTTTTGCGGGCGACGCAGTGCCCGGGACACTTAAATTCTGTCGACTAAGTTTTCAATAGTAAAAGGCTCCAGGGCCTGTGAAAGCCTTGGAGCTTTTGCTTAGTAAAAGGAAATATCACCTGCATCCGTTGTGATCGATGTGCCTTTCTGTCCAAGCACCGCCTGCGAAACCTCAGAAAGCGTGCAAATCACTGCCTTCTTTCCAGTTTGTCTTGCAAAGTTCTGGGCAGCTTCCACTTTGGGGCCCATAGAGCCAGAAGCAAACCCATAGGCATCTAACGCATCTGGAGAGGCTGAGCGGATAGCACGTTGACTTGGTGTCCCCCAATCCAGATAGACCGCGTCTGCGTCGGTGGCCATGACGTAAACATCAGCTTCAATTTCTCTGGCAAGAAGACCAGAACAGCGGTCCTTGTCGATAACACATTCCACGCCAACAAGTTTTTTCTCTTCGTTGTACATGGTTGGAATACCGCCGCCGCCAGCAGCAATCACCAGAACATCGTGATCCAGTAACCATTTGATTGGTCTGATCTCGAAGATGTGCTTAGGCAAAGGGCTTGGAACAACACGCCGCCATTTGTCGCCATCTTCACGAATAGACCATCCTTTTTCCCTTGCAAGCTTTTCGGCTTCCTCTTTGGTGTAAAGCGGGCCAATAGGTTTGGTTGGGTCTTTAAAGGCGGGATCATTCGGATCCACTTCAACCTGTGTGAGGATCGTGGCAAATGGTTTTTCATAGGGCAGCAAGTTTCCAAGTTCCTGCTCGATCATGTAACCGATCATGCCCACAGTCTCAGCGCCAAGCACATCCAGCGGATAAGGCTCAACATGCTCATAAGCGGCACCTTGAAGAGCTAGTAGACCAACCTGAGGTCCATTGCCATGTGTAATGACCACCTCATGCCCATTATCGTAAAGAGGAGCCAGAGCTTCAGCAGCAATACGGGCATTCTTTCGTTGATTGTCAGCGGTCATCGCTTCTCCGCGTCGGAGAAGAGCATTTCCGCCTAGAGCGACGACAACACGCATTATCGACCTCCGATCGTTGCAACCATTATTGCCTTGATCGTATGCAGGCGGTTTTCTGCTTGTTCAAATGCAAGATTGCGGTCAGATTCAAATACGTCCTCGGTCACTTCCATTTCTGAGATGCCAAATTTCTGGAAGATCTCCTCACCAACTTTCGTCTCGCGATTATGAAAAGCCGGCAGGCAGTGCATGAAGTAGGTGTTAGGATTGCCGGTACTTTCAATCAGTTCCTTATTAATCTGATAGTCTCTTAACAGTTTGATCCGGCTTTCCCACACATCAGCGGGCTCACCCATGGATACCCATACATCCGTATGGACAAAATCTACTCCCTCGGTGCCTTTTTTAGGATCATCTGTCACAGTAACGCGTGCGCCGTATCGTTGGGCATTGTGTTGAGCTGCTTTCAGGACGTATGCCTCTGGATGTAACTCTTTAGGACCAATAATACGAACGTCACAGCCGCAAAGAGCACCAAGCATGAGAAGAGAGTTCCCCATGTTGTTACGAGCATCTCCAAGATAGGCGAAAGAGATTTCATTAAGCGGCTTAGCGCTGTGTTCCGTCATCGTCAGCATGTCTGCAAGCATCTGAGTTGGATGCCAGTCATCGGTAAGTCCATTGTAAACTGGCACACCAGCATATTCAGAAAGAGTTTCAACAGCGTCCTGACCTGACCCGCGAAACTCAATGGCATCAAACATGCGGCCCAACACGCGGGCGGTATCCTTCATAGATTCCTTGTGTCCAATCTGAGAACCGGACGGATCCAGATAAGTCACATGAGCACCCTGATCATGGGCAGCAACCTCAAAGGCACAGCGGGTGCGGGTGGAGGTTTTCTCGAAGATCAGGCAAATGTTCTTACCAACAAGAGTTTGGCGTTCGGTTCCAGAGTACTTGGCGCGTTTCAGGTCCCGGGCAAGATCGAGCATGTAAAGCACTTCGCGCTGGCTGAAGTCCTTGAGCTTGAGGTAGCTACGACCTTTCAGATTAAAAGCCATTTTCCTAAGTCTCCATCTCCTGGATGTTTTTGATTTTGTGAGAGTTCGAAATACCTAGAAATCAACAGGATCCCGGACAGTCGGGCAGGTCATGCAATGTCCGCCGCCGCGACCGCGACCAAGTTCGGAGCCATCAATGGCGATAACTTCCACTCCAGCACGCTGAAGCTTGGAGTTTGTGTAGGTATTGCGGCGATATCCGACCACCACACCAGGCTCAATGCAGACAACGTTGTTGCCGTCATCCCACTGCTCGCGTTCCTGATCATAGGCATTTCCGCCCGTGGTCACCACATGCAACTCTTTGATGCCTAATGCCTCCGCAACGACCTCATAAAGATGGCCTTTTTCCTTTCGGTAGTCGACGGTCTTCTCATCGTCACCGGGGCGAATAGAAAAGCAGAGGATCTCATCACACACACCCGTAAAAGCAGTAGCTTTATCGCGGTCAAGAAGCGTAAAGACCGTATCAAGGTGCATGGCTGCACGGCTCTTAGGCATCTGACAGGCGATCACGCGGTTGGCAGCTTTGTTATGGAACAGGGCACGTGCAACTTGACCCACAGCTTGTGGTGTCGTGCGCTCTCCCATTCCGATCAGTACAGCGCCATTGCCAATAGGCATGACATCGCCACCTTCAACGGTCGATTCATGAAAGTTCTCATCAGGATTGCCCCACCAGAAGTTTACCTTGCCTTTAAAATGCGGATGGAACTTGTAAATGGCAGTGGTCAGCAGTGTTTCATTCTGGCGCGCCTGCCAGTACATTGGGTTCACTGTCACACCGTTATAAATCCAACATGTGGTGTCACGAGTAAACAGAGTGTTTGGCAGGGGGGGAATGACAAAGTCGTTGGTGTCTAAGTAGCTGCCAAAAACACCTGTAGGTTTAAAACCAAGCTCTCCTCTGGCGATGCCTCCGATAAGGTGATCTGCAAGAAATTTTTCAGGCTGCTCGTGCAGCCATGCGCGCAGATCCTCAGCCATGCCATATCCCACGCGATTGTGTGTGATCCGGCGCTCCAAAATCCATTTTCGCGCTTCTGGGTCTTCCAGTGTCTCTGTTAGAAGATTGTGCATCTCCAACACGTTGACGCCACGCTCTTCCATTCGCAAACAGAAGTCATAATGGTGTTTTTGCGCTTCCCGAACCCAAATCACGTCATCGAAAAGAAGTTCCTGACAATTTGCAGGGGTGAGCCGCATATGGGCAAGTCCGGGGCGGCAAACCATAACTTCTCTTAGTTTACCAACTTCCGAATGGACGCCAAATTCGGTCATGTTACAGACTCCGTTCCAGAATTCTTTTGTTTTTGAGAGACTGTGCTCTCTTTGATCGGTTCAGAGGTTCGTTTCCCGGGCATGTCACTAAACACTCAGGGACAGTGCCAGCGAGATGAGGATGAACAGGATGATCACCAGTGGCAGTGAGAACTGAAGCCATTTGTTGTAAGGAACCCGACCAATTGCAAGACCGCCCATCACAACTGCAAAGGTTGGGTTAAACAGGTTCAACAGACCGCTGGCAGATTGGAACGCCGTGACAACATACTCTGCACCAACATTGGAGAACCCTGCCAGAGGAGCCATGATCGGCATAGAAAGCACAGCAAGGCCGGAAGATGACGGGACAAAGAAAGAGAGCACAAGCTCTAGCCAGAACATCACGTTGATAAACGCAACCTTGCTCAGACCGCTTACCGCCTGTTCTGACCAGTAAAGAACTGTGTCAGTAATAGAGCCAGCGTCCATAACAACCACAATGCCGCGTGCAACGCCAATAATGAGCGCAACACCAAGAAGGTCACGTGCGCCATCAAGGAAGTTGTCGACGAACTCGTGCTCACCTTGACGAGCAACAATGCCAACAAGTATGGAAGCGGCAAGGAACAGAGCGGCCATTTCTCCCATCCACCAGCCAAGAACGGCGACACCATAAATCAGCAAAGCAAAAGTGATGACGAAGATCGCCATAATCCAACCATGCTTTGCAGTGAAGTCGGGAATTTCTTCTGTAGAGACACCTTGCAGGAAGTGTTCCTCGTTCTCTTCTTTCATGTCTGCGACCAGAGAGGCTTGATGATTGGCTTTCACTTTAGCGGCGTAGCGCATGACCCATGCCACGCACACAAGCCAGCCAACAATCAGAATTAAGAAGCGGAGACCAATTCCGTCAGTGAAGGGAACACCTGCTGCATTTGATGCAATTACCGTGGCAAAGGGATTGATAGTGGAGCCCAGAGTTCCCATCCCGGCTCCCAGCAAGATCACAGCAACACCGGTCATTGAATCATACCCGGCGCGTATCATGACAGGGATGATAAGAGCATAAAATGCAAGGCTCTCCTCTGCCATCCCATAGATTGTACCGCCAGCTGCAAAGAATGCCATCAAAATAGGGATCATAAGGTTTTCTCGCCCCTTAAGTCCGCTCATTATTCTGGCAATACCCGCGTCAATAGCACCAGTGCGCGTCACAACCATTAAGAAACCGCCGATAACAAGCACGAATACGGCAACATCTATGGCATTTGCAGTGTAGGAAACCGGATCATAAAGCCCTGCAATAGGTGCCATGAAGACTTCAACAGGCCCCTGAGGAGACGGGTCTACCAGATGGTAAGTCCCGGGAACCGGAACTTCTTTGTCTAGTATGGGATTGATCACACGGTCATACTTACCAGCAGGAACCAGCCAGGTTGCAATTGCAACAAGAATGATCAGGGAGAACAGAATTGTAAATGCGGTCGGAAACTTGAACTTCGACATGTTTTATCCGCTTAGTTATTTGTCGAAACAATGCAGTTTCGTGCTACCTAATATCTAAGTAGCTATGCGGGTCAACATGTCTTCATGTTCTTGATTAAAGACATTGGCGAATGAAATGTTACGGTTCTGAATGCTTTTTTGAGTAAAGTTGCTTCTAAGCGGTGATATATACTTTTTAAATATCTATTTGTATGAGTATTTATTAAATAGTTTTGTATTGTGTAGGTTGATTGCTATCGGAAAGGCTCTAAGTGAAGCTCAGCAACATGCAAACCAGTTTTTCTGCATCGTAATAGGGTGCTGAGTGCAAGCTGGTAAGCTCTGCGCCAATAAGCGAGATACCTTGCGCTTCAAGCTCTGCCCAGTCAAACTCTGCTGCATGTTCTTCATCAGTTACGATGAAGTTGAGAAGCTTGCTCGTTGGCGTATCTTCGCCTGCATCAGCACGCAGGTGCTTTAACAACGCATCTACCGTTTCATTAGCACTCATGCCGAATAATTCAGGATCGGTTCCGAGACTGGGAATGTAAACCTTGGGACTCGGACTGCGAGCAATAGATTTACCAACCCCTTTGGGCAGCAGATTAGCAATCAGACTGCTGTGAAAGCTCCCGGGAGGGTAACAAATCATATCAGCAGTTTCTATCATGTGCTGTTTCTTGGGCGAAATTTCGATTTCCACAGGATCGCCTCCAGCCAGAGAGCGTGTCAGGTAAGTGCGCTTGATCCGGCTGGTCAGAGGGGCAGTTTCCTTGCCGGTCATATTGTGCTGACCAACAATAATCTCGCCAGATTCCAGTTCAACAGCCAGATGAAGGCGTGCGTCGACTGTAGCCAGCACTGTCCCAAGCGTGCTCACCAGTTTGGAGAACAAAAAGATAATCGGATCAAGCTTCTGGTTATTGTTCAGATACCCGCCAGCAAGGATCAGATTACCGATACTGGCTCCGCGCAAATCGAAGTTGGAAGGCATGGCATCGTGAAAAAATGCCAGCTGGTTTCTGATCAGGCCACGCATGGGATTGGGAACACCGGCAATCAGTTGATCGTGCCCCTCAAGCAAATCAACCAATTCCCCGTGAAGGTCTTCCAACGAGGCAGTTTTGGGGAAGCGATGCGTGAACAACCGATAGATTTCAGATTGCCCAAGTACGCTTTCATCTGCAAGCGCAATAAGACGTGACCGCAAATCTCCGATCGCAGGCATTCCAAAAGCATGTCGCAGCACAGCCGAACTACCACCACTATCAAACGGGGTCATAAAGTGGATGGAATTGTGAGTGTAGTGCTTAAGCGCACGTGCTGTCGGGTTCAAAGCAGTACCGCCGCTGAAAAACAGGAGTGTCGGACCGAGTTCCGGTAGACGTTTGTAACGGCTGATGCGAACGGGATCTGGAAGAGTTAAACCGCGTGTAACGCTGAACTGCTGCATCTGCTAACTTTGCCTGCTCTTTGCTGTGCATCAACACCACTTATCATGAAAGAGGTATTAGAGTGTTTTATGAGTGCTTTGTCCAATCTAATGAACTCCTTTCAAAACATCTTCAAAGAAGTCCACACCTGATTTTGCGACGCGGAGCTTATCGAAGAAATCGAAAAGTAAATCGAAAAATAGATATATCAGAAACTCAGTAAAAACTTGATCAAATCGGAGATGTATATTCGCAGATCATGAACCAGAGGTCGAGAAATAGGCGTTATTACCTACGATCCTTGTGGGTTTGCTGGGTATTTTTGCTATATGTATTTGACTCCAACATGTTCAGAGGATGTAAAGCTCTGGAAATAACAATAACAGAGATAATAATATGAGTTCTCAGGCTCGGTCCGCTGCTCAAACACAAGCCCAAGGAACGTTTACGTCGATTCCAAGAGCTTTTGAGGAAACCGTTAAGCGCCTCCAAGACAGGCCAGCTTACTTTGTGCGCGGTGCCTCGGGCTGGGAAGCCACTAGCTGGACAGAGTTTGGTGCGCAGGTGCGCAATGCTGCAAAAGCACTGCTGGCACTGGGCATCAATCCCGGTGATGCAGTTTGCATCTTAAGCTACAACAGACCAGAATGGACCATCATGGACATTGCTGCCATGATGATCGGTGCTGTGCCAACTGGCATCTACTGGACTGCCGCAGCGCCTGAGATCAACTATATTCTTCGCCATTCGCAAGGCCGTATCCTGCTGGCAGAAACCAAAGCTCAACTGAAGGGAATTGGTGAGCAGGAAGAAAACATGCGCCATCTGCGCAAGATCATTCGTCTTGATGGTCGCGTTGAAAACCCGGATCAATACACCTGGGATGCGTTCATGTCTCTGGGAGAAAACAGTCCGGGCCTGGATGCTGAACTTGAGCAACGCCTGAATGACATTCAGGATGCAGATATCGCACTGCAAATCTACACCTCTGGGACAACTGGCCTGCCAAAGGCCGTTCAGATCAGTCACCGCGCCATTCGCGCAGAGTCTGATGCGCTGAACGCCGCATTCGATCCGACCCCTGCAGATCGGTATATATCATATCTTCCTATGGCACACATTGCGGAGCAATGCGGCACAATCATTCAAGCCTGCGATACGGGATATCCGGTCTACTATGCCAAGTCGGTCACAACCCTTGGTGAGCATCTGCCTGAAGTAAGGCCAACCGTTACTTTCGGTGTTCCGCGGATCTTTGAAAAAATTCATGAGAAAGTTGATAAGCAACTCAAAAAAGAAAAAGGGTTCAAAGGCAGGTTAATTCAATGGTCCCTGAAAACGAGCAGTGAATGGCATAAAGCTGGTCTTTCAGGCCAGTCTGCTGGGTTATGGCTAAATCTTAAGAAAAAGATCGCGAATAAGCTTGTGCTTGATAAAATCAAACACAAAATTGGCCTTGATAAGATGCGCATGTTCGTCAGCGGTGGTGCATCCGTTTCCAAACGTGTTCTGGAAGCATTCACCGGAATGGATGTACTGATCCGTGAGGTCTATGGCCAGTCTGAAAACTGTGGCGGCGCAACGATTAACTTGATTGGTGCGACACGCCTTGGCTCTGTTGGTCGGCCAATGCAAGGGGTCAATATCAAGATTGCTGCTGATGGCGAAATCCTTTGCAAATCAGATACTAATTTTTCCGGCTACGCTCATGATCCTGCTGCGACTGATGAAGCGCTGCGTGATGACTGGCTCTATACCGGAGACCTCGGGTATCTTGATGAAGACGGCTATTTGTTTATCACTGGCCGCAAAAAAGAAATCATCATCACATCTGGTGGCAAGAACATTTCACCAGCGTTGCTTGAGCACGACTTGATGGAAATTCCGCTGGTTGAGTATGCAGTAGTTGCGGGAAACAATCAGACTTTCCTGAGTGCGCTTATTACTGTCGATAATCAGATGGCACAGCGGTTTGCAATTGAGAACAACATCAATCCGGAAGATGTCTTAAAATCAGATCAGCTGCGCAGCGCAATTCAGGCGGGTGTCAATAAAGTTAATACGCGCCACTCCCGAGTAGAACGCATTCGTAAATTCGAAATCTTGCCAGACGGGTTTTCTATTCAGACCGGCGAACTTACTCCAACACTCAAAATTCGCCGCGCAAAAGTACTGAACAACCATGCTGATGCTTTAGAGAACATATACAAACAAGAAGATTGAAACCCGGATCGTTTGAGTTAAAGAAAAGCCTTGGATCAGAGGCATGATCCAGGGCTTTGAGGAGGCGCGCCGCTAAGAAAAGTATGTTGGGACTAGCGACACGCATGGGCTGTTCTGAAAACGCCGTTTTACTCCAGTCTATCTTTCATCCAGAAACCATTGCGCAGCATTGTTATAGCAAATGTCTCTGACCATATTTCCAACCAGTTCAAAATCAGCGGGAACATGGCCTTTCTCCATCCATTCCCCTAGCATTTTGCAAAGCAGGCGACGGAAATACTCATGGCGAGGGAAAGATAGGAATGATCGGCTGTCAGTGAGCATACCAAGGAACTGGGAGAGGAGGCCCATCTGCGCCAGTTGTGTCATCTGGCGTTCCATGCCGTCTAGTTGGTCATTATGCCACCAGCCCGTACCAGCCTGTACTTTGCCGCCAACTGAACCATCCTGAAAATTGCCCGCAGTTGTCACCACAACTTCGTTTTTAGTCGGGTCCAGACAATAAAGCACAGTACGCGGCAGAGCTTTGCTTTTGTCCAGTGTATTCAGGAACTGGTTAAGCGGGTTGGCCAGCTCGCGATCATCGATCCCGTCAACGCCAACGTCTGGGCCAAGCGCCTTGAAAAGGCGAGTACGGTTGTTGCGTGTTGCTCCAATATGCAACTGCATGACCCACCCGCGCTTAGCGTATTCTTTGCCAAGGAATACCTGAATAGCAGATTGGAATGCAGCTACATCATCATTGCTAAGAGGATCTCCGTTTTGGGCCGTATGAAAGATGAGGTTTAGCTTATCTGCTGAAGGAATTGACGAAAACAACATGCTGTCCAGACCGTGATCCGCTGCCCGGCAACCGTGCCTGCCAAAGTGGTCAAGGCGGCGGGTTAAAGCCTCCAGCAGGCGCTCAAACTTGTCGATATGGAAGCCAACGGTTCTGCTGAGCCTCATCATGTAATCAGTAAAACCCGGTTTATCTATTTTGAACGCAGGGTCAGGCCGAAATGTCGGGCGCACAATGATCGGGCAGGAGGGATCACTAGCGATCTGCTTATGCCAGCGTAAGTCATCGCAAGGGTCATCAGTAGTGCCCAGCATCTTAACATTCTGCATACGCAGCAGGCCACGAGCTGAAAACTGCTTTTCTTTAAGTTTAGAGTTACAGACTTCCCAGACTGTTTCCGCTGATTTTGCTGAAAGGGTGATGCCTTCCAGACCGAAATACCGGTAAAGTTCAAGATGCGTCCAGTGGTACAGTGGATTGCCAAGAAACTTCGGCATCACTTCAGCATAAGCAAGGAACTTGTCTTTAAAACTGGTTTCTTTGCCAGTGATAAGGTTTTCGTCTACCCCAGCCCACCGCATAGCGCGCCATTTGTAATGGTCACCAGCCAGCCATAAGGAGCCAATGTTGTCAAACTGAATATCTTCGGCGATAGAACGTGGGCACAGGTGATTGTGATAGTCTACAATTGGCATTGCCGCCGCATGGTCATGATAGAGCTTTATTGCGGCGTTTGTTTCCAGAAGGAAGTCTGTTCCGAGAAAGGGCTTCATAGTTAACTGCCTTGAAAATGGTGGGAGCGCCCTCAAAGTCACTCCCGGAATTTGTGTGCTTGCTCAATCAGGGATCGGGCAAAAACTTGATACCTCAGTTTGCCAGATCTGCGACGGCCTGTGCCGCACCTTTATCTGCCACTGCGTGATAGGCTTTGTGAACTGCCTTTTTGAAATCATCCCTAGCAACAAGTTCAGATGGAAAGACAGAATCCAATGCAAGTAGTGCATCAACATAAGCGGTCTGGTTATCACCGTGCTGTGCAACGATCTCTGCCAGCTTATCTTTCATAGGATCAACCACCTCATAACGCTCACCATTACGGTTAGCACGAATGTAGTTCATCCAGCCGCCAATACCCAGCGCCAGATGGGAATAATCGCCGCCGTTAGCAATATGGAACTTCACGGAATTCAGCCAGCGCTGCGGCATTTTTTGAGTGCCATCCGCTGCAATTTGCCAGGTCTGATGCTTTAGTTTGGAGTTGGAGTAGCGCTTCAACAGGGATTCTGCATAAGCAACCAGATCCACACCCTCTGGCACATCCAATGTTGGCAACTGCTCATCAACCATCAGCTTACGAGCTTCAGCATAGTAGACCGGGTCAGCTGCGCAGTCTGCAATAGTTTCTTTGCCACCAAGAAAGCCGAGATAGGCAAGGAAGGAATGAGAGCCGTTAAGTGTGCGAAGCTTCATTTCTTCAAACGGCTCAACATCAGCCACCAGTTGGGTACCAGCCAGTTCCCATTGGGGGCGACCTGCTTTGAAGTTGTCTTCAATCACCCACTGACAGAACGGCTCACAAACGATACCATTCAGGTCAACCTGACCACCAAGGCTCTCGCGAATTAGGCTACGGGACTCATCAGTCAATGCTGGCACGATGCGATCAACCATGGTGGATGGAAAGGAGACATTCTCTTCGATCCAGGCTGCCAGTTCTGCGTCTTGCTTTGCTGCAAATTCACGCACTGCGATGCCGCATAAGACACCGTTGTGTGGCAGGTTATCACAGGACATGACAGTGATCGGCCCATTGCCAAGCGCTCGCCGCTTCGCCAGGCCGGCAACAATCAGGCCAATAGCTGTTTTTGGTGCATGCGGTGTTGCAAGGTCCTGCTGGATCATAGGGTTTTCCAGATCCAGCTTTCCATTTGCAACACAGTAGCCTTTCTCTGTTACAGTCAGCGAAATGACTTTCAGCTGCTCCTCAGCAAGTCCTTCAATCAGCGCGTTAATACCGTCACGGGCAATATGCTGCGTCTCGCACACGGCACCGAGCAGGCGGGCATTCGTGCCCTCATCGGCAGTTTCAACCAGAGTATAAAGGTGGTTGTTCTCTGCAAGTTTATCGAACAGATCGGCAGTGCCGAAAAGCTCAATAACACGCATCCCCCAATCACTGCCGTCTGCTGCAAGCGTCTCATGCAAGTGCATGGCTACGTGTGCACGGGCAAATGCGCCGAATCCAATATGAGCAATGCGCGGCTTGAGCGCTGCACGATCATAAGTCGGGACAGCCACATTATCTGGGAGAGCTGCTAGGTCGAGTTTTTGGAAGTCAAAAGTCATGGGAAGTGCCTTATTAGAGCGCATCGAGTGGGAAACTGAGAATGTTGGCTTGAACCTTCTGTCCATTCACAAACACAGTTGGAACAATACCGTTTGGAGAGAGCCCTCTAACGAAGATGGAAAGCGAACGACCATCTGTCTTTAGCGCACCGCTTCTGCGCAAATTTAGGGTTTGCTTGTTGCTCGTGCTCAATAGAGCCATGTGTAACGTGCTGTGTTCACCCTCTAACCATCTGTGGCTGATGCCATCATCTTCAAAAACCGTAAGCTCACGCTCGCCTGTGCCTTGAAATGGGAAAATTGCAAGTGCTTCAAGATCACATTCTGTTGTGTTCTTAGCAGCCGGATTTGCAAGCGGGACAACGGTGCCTGCCCGGACGAATAATGGCAAACGTTCTAGTGGAGCTTCCACCTCGATGGTTTGTCCGCCAACATGATAAACACCGGTATCAAATTCGTACCACCCGTCGCCGTTGTCAGGCAGGTAAACCTTTCTGATTGTCGCGCCTTGTTCAACCACAGAGGCAACAAGCAAGTCTTTGCCGAGCAGATAATCATCTGTCTCTGCATAAGTTTGCTCATCCCATTCATGATCAAGGAAAGTTGGGCGCAATATTGGCTCATCCGCGACATGCATATTGTGCAACATCGTGTAAAAGTACGGCATCAGATGTTGGCGCAATTGCATCGCGCTGCGAATGAGAGGCATCACCTCAGGATACATCCATGGCTCGTTGACCGTGTTGTCATCGTTCCATGAGTGAATGGTGAAACGTGGATGCATCACACCGTTCTGAACCCAGCGCACAAACAGCTCGGGATCAGGCCGGTCTCCTGAGAAACCACCCACGTCGTGGCCAATATTGTAAATGCCTGAAAGAGACATCCCAACACCCATGCGGATGTTGTATTTCAGGTTGTTCCAATCTGTGCGGTTATCTCCCGTCCATGTTTGAACGTAACGCTGAAGACCCGGACAGCCGCTGCGAGAGATCAGGTAGGGTCGCTCGTCCGGTGCATACTCAATCTGTGCTTCATAAGAAGCACGCATCATCAGCAGGGAATGCAGTGGGCGGATAAGACCAACTTCAACTTCTTCACCAAAGCCGTCGCAGCGTGCCTCAAAATCCCATATTTCGTATTCGTTGTTGTCGTTCCAGGTAGAACCGATACCACGTTCAAGAAGCTGTTCTGTGACGTTGGCTTTCCACCAGCTCACAGTCTCAGGATTGGTAAAATCAAGATGAGAGCCTTCATCATCCCAATATAAAGAACGCTCAGGACGATCACTCTCGCTATCCCGAATGAACAGTCCCTTTTTTGCAACATCCTCGTACATCGGGTGGTCTTGAAGCAGGCATGGCTTAATGTTTGCCGCCAGATGAACACCCGCATTCAGGAATTTGGAGGTCATTACCTTCGGGGCCGGACACTTTTCATAGTTCCAGTTGAACACATAGCGTTTGCTGCCAATGGACGTATAACCGGAGGAAAGCTGAAAGCTGTCACATGGAATAGCATGCGTATCGATCAGATCAACAAAGCCTTCCAACTGCTCCTGTGCGTTGTCAGCATCAGTGTAATACATGGTGGAACCGGAATAACCGAGGCTCCACTTAGGCGGAAAGATGTGTTTACCAGTCAGCCAGACCTGTGTTTTGGTGACATCTAATAAGGATGGGCCAATCAGAAAATAGTAATCTAAATCGCCATCTTCTGCCCGGTAAGAACGATAGGGACGATGATAGTTGTCAATCTCATTCCCCAGATCAAACCAGCAGCTTGCAAGATTGTCATAAAACACACCGTAAGAGATGCCGGAGGCTGTACGGGTCAGAGTGAACGGCAGATGCTTGTAGAGCGGGTCCGTCTTCTCAGCATCGTAGCCCATTGCATCCAGATTACGCATCTCAAAGCGGCGACCGTTCCGCAATAGGTTGCCTGCCTTCTCGCCAAGGCCGTAAATGCGATCTTCCTTAGGTTGATTAAGGAAATGTGAGACCTTGTTGTCTTTCACGCCCAGCATGTAAGCACCCGTTGGACGCTCGGCTGCAATGATCTCGTAAGAACCGTCTTCTTTCTTTGCTTCCCATATGATCTGAAGGGGCGTTTTAACGGAGACACGCAAAGCCCGAGTCTCCAGTATCAGTGTGTCCTCCGTAAGGGCCTGTGTAAACTCTGGAAGGGAGAACCCCTCCATAGACAGTCGGTCACGTCCTTCCAGCGGCATTGGCGTTTCTGCTGGAGTGATGGACCAGGTCTGTCTCTGCCGGAACTCTCCGTTTTTACGCAGGAGCACGCGAACAAGCTTATCTTCCAGAACGAACAGCGAAAGCAGGTGCTTTTCATCAACCTTAAGGTTAATGCGGTTCTGTTCAGTCTTGATATAGGACCACTTCCGAAGCGTTTTCATTTTCGTTCAACCAGTTATCAGTTTGTTGTTGTGGTTGCTCAATGTCTGGCTGTTAGCCACCATAACCAAGAATAACGCGTGGCAGGAACAGGCTGATTTCAGGAATGAACGTCACAAGCATCAGGATAGAAATCACCGCGGCATAAAATGGTAGCATCGGCTTAATCAGGTCTTGAATAGCAACTTTGCCCACAGAGCAACTGATGAACAGCGCACTGCCAACTGGTGGTGTAATGATGCCAATACACAGGTTGTAGGTCATCATAATACCGAAATGCACAGGGTCCATCCCAAGCTCAGTAGCAACAGGCAGGAAGATCGGTGTGAAGATCAGCAGCGCAGGGGTCATGTCCATGAAAGTTCCGATCACCAGCAGACAGATATTGATGACCAGCATGATAATCAGCGGGTTTTCAGAGACATTCGTCAGTGCTTCGCCAATGAGGTAAGGAATGTCAGAAAATGCCATTGCCCATGACATGCCAATGGAACAGCCAATCAGCAGCAGTACGATGGAGCTGGTGATTGCAGATTCCAAAATAATTGTCGGTAAGTCAGTGATCTTGACCTCCCGGTAGATGCCAACCGCGAGCACCAATGTGTAAACCACGGCAACAGCAGAAGCTTCAGTTGCAGTGAAAATGCCACCAATGATACCGCCCATAATGATGAAGATCAGCAGCAATGGCAGAAAGGCATCCGCAGTTTTGTATAGAATCTCCTTAAAGGATGGCATGGGAATGAGCGGATAACCGCGCTTTGCTGCGACAAGACCTGCAACAACCATCACGCCCAGTCCCATCAGGATACCCGGTAAGTAGCCAGCAACAAACAGCGTCGCAACAGAAGTGCCGCCGGAGATCAGTGAGTAAACGATGAGAGTTGAAGAAGGCGGGATCAGCATTCCGGTTGGGCAGGACGCAGCGTTGACCGCTGCTGAAAACGCCGGGTCATACCCTTCCTTGCGCTGAAGCGGTGACATGATGCCGCCAATCGCAGCAGCAGCAGCAACAGCAGAGCCGGAAATTGAGCCAAAGAGCATATTGGCGAGCACATTCACATGCGCCAGCGCACCCGGCAGGCGACCGCCCACGATCTTTGCAAGCTCAATCAGCCGGCTGGCTATACCGCCAGAGTTCATGATGTTACCGGCCAGAATAAAGAAGGGGATCGCCAGAAGGGTGAAACTGTCCAGACCACTCGCCATTTTCTGGGAAACAACGAAGATTGCCTGATCGAATGAAATCAGGAAGGTGATGGTAGCAGTGGTTGCCAAACCAATCGCAAAAGAGATTGGCACACCAAAAGTCACGAGGACGGCAAATACACCAAACAGAATGAGGCCGCTTTGAAGTTCCATGTGTCTGTCTCTTATTTTGCTGCTAAATCAACGTCTTCAGGCATAGGATCGTTGGGGCCTGTACCCGTGCCTTTCAAAAGGCCAACAAAGAACTCAAAGCAGTAGAACACCATCACCGCGCCGGAAAACGGGATTGCAGCATAAACAGCACCCATAGGAACGCGCAGAGCAGGAGAGACCTGTCCGTTAGCAAGGGTTTTAAGCACCAGCTGCCCACCGCCATAGAACATGACAACACCAGCAAAAACTGCAATTGCGAGGGTGATAAAGTAGTCTGAAGCCAGTTTTTTTGTGCCAGTCAAAGACCCGGTCAAAAGGTCAATGGCAAGATGCCGTCGCATGCCAAGCGTATAAGCAGCGCCGATCAGGCCAATCCACATGAACATAAAACGGGCGAGCTCGTCAGTAACCGTACTGGGGGTTCCGAGTATGAAACGTGAGAACACCTGCCAGACGACACAAACGACAAGGATCACGAAAACCGTGACGACAACGGTCTTCAAGATCGTGTTAACAAGTTTGGTCAGCGCTTGCATTTTGTTTCCCTAATCAAGGTGAGGCGTGGGTTCGATTATAGAATGAACCTACAGTGGGCGACCAATTCCCCAAAAGCAGTGTTACAAGGGGAGATCGGTAACAAGAGAAGGGTTCACCTGGATCTCTGCAAATCTACGGATATCATCAGAATCCAACCAATTTGCCTCTCCAGTAATTAATTGCTGATTTTTCTCTATTGGTCAACCAATATGATAAAATGGTTTGACAATGTCGCAGTTTTGTAGAAATGTGACATCTGTAGAGTGAAGTTTGGTTGATCTTCTTGTCTCTACACCTCGGCGTGAGCAACAGTTTGATGCCAATGTGTTTTCTTAAAACAATTGAAATTCACATTGAAACACTAATTGTGAGTTTACCAGAAGGCCCGGTAACTTCTATGGAGGAAGTGAGAACAAGAACTCTCATCTGGTTTTAAAGCTGATTTAAAGCAAAGAGTTGTGAGAGTGCAGCGATATGAAGTGAGTTGCTTTTGCGGCACCCTGAATACTGTTGATCAGGCACTGCTTCAAGTTCAATCTCTCAATGCTGATTAGTATGTTCTGCTTTACTCCTGAGTTTTCAAATAGGTCAACCAACTGGACAAATGTCCCAAGAACAAAGAACCGGAATTGAAAAAGAGGATCAGTGATGCTTGAACGGATGGAAGGTGCCGAAAATGGTTTGGCGTGCTTGCATGACGAGGAGTATGACATCCCATTCAATAAGCAGAATCTGAATAGTGACACTTTGATTTTCACCGGTGGTCGTGAAGCTGAGACACTCAACGGCGACTGGAACTTCTGTGTTGACCTTCTGGATACCGGCCTGCGCCAGAAATGGTTTAATCTCAAACCAGAAACGCCGGAAGAAAGAACAGAACCCTACGACTATGACCCATATATGGGGGAGAAAGTTCCAGTTCCCTCCTGTTGGTCAATGCTAAAGGAAAAGTGGTATTTCTTTGAAGGAAGTGCCTGGTACACTCGTCCTTTGGATCTGGATGACCTTCCTGAAAATGAGCGCCTTTTCCTTCGGGTTGGTGCCGCCCAGTATGATTGCAAAGTCTTTTTAAACGGTGAGTTTCTGGGAAATCACTATGGTGGTTCCACTCCATTTAATGTGGAACTGACCGGGCATGTCAGAACCGGTCGCAACTGGCTGATGCTGTGCGTAAACAATACCCGCACACTTGACCGTGTACCTATGCGCAACACCGACTGGTTCAACTACGGTGGCATCTATCGTAATGTTGAACTGTATCGCACTCCTAAGACGCTGATCGCCGACTTTTTCGTCTATCTGGTGCCTGATGGTTGCTACGACAAGATCGCCGTAGAGCTTCAGATCGATGGTGAAGACAAAGGTGCAGTCACGGTTGAGCTGGAAGAGCTGGGCATCATTGCGGAAGTTCCGGTCGATGTAAACGGTTCTGGAATGCTGACTATCCCGGCAAAGCCTGAGTTGTGGTCGCCGGAAAATCCACGCCTGTATAAGATTACCGCCAGCATTGGTGAGGATCGCATCGAAGATGAAATCGGTTTCCGTCAGATTGAGCAGATCGGAACACAGGTCATCCTCAACGGAAATCCGGTTTTTCTGCGGGGCATCTCTGTCCACGAAGATGACGAGTACAGCGGCAAGGTTTTGTTGGACGAAGATTTGCACCAGCGCTTCAGACACGCAAAAGAGTTGAACTGCAACTTCATGCGCTTGGCTCATTATCCTCACGATGAACGCGCTTCAAAAATGGCGGATCGTGAAGGTATTTTGCTGTGGGAAGAAATTCCGGTGTACTGGGCGATTGATTTTAAGAGCCCCAACACACTTAAAGACGCCTCCAACCAGCTTAAAGAACTCATTAAGCGCGACCGCAATCGGGCTTCTGTCATCATCTGGTCTGTTGGTAATGAGAACCCGGACACAGATGAGCGTCTGAGCTTTATGAAAAACCTCGTGGAAACGGCAAATGAGATGGACCCAACCCGTCTTACTTCAGCTGCGTGTTTGGTGAATCACACTAAAAACCGGATTGAAGACCGACTGGCCCAATACATCAATATAATCGGCATCAACGAGTATTATGGCTGGTACGAAGAGAACTTCGACGACCTGATTGATTTCCTCGACAACTCTGATCCGGGTAAACCTGTAGTTATCTCTGAAACGGGTGCGGATGGATATATTGGTGAAGGAAAGCTGGAGAAAGGTTTCTTCAGTGAAAACTACATGGCCGAGGTCTATCGCAAGCAAATTGCAACCTTGCGCCAGCGTGAGTTTGTAAAAGGCATATCTCCATGGATTCTCTATGATTTCCGGGTGGAACGCCGCCAAAATATGTTCCAGCAGGGCTGGAATCGAAAAGGTCTGATTGCTTCAGATAAGAAAACAAAAAAAACAGCATTCAAGCTGCTTGCAGATTTTTATGCAGAGCTGAAAGCCTCAACTGATCTGGATTGTGTGCGATGACATTGGACCCAAACAGAAGACGATATCAGGATGTAGCCGAAGAACTGCATCGTGACCTTGCCAATGGAACCTATGCCATTGGTGACAAGCTCCCGACAGAACGGAAGATCTCTGAGGACTTAGGTGTGAGCCGCTCATTAGTCCGTGACGCTATGATCATGCTTGAAGTGCAAGGTCTTGTGGATGTGCGCAAAGGTTCAGGTACCTACGTGCTGCGCATACCCGGAGATGAAAAGCCCGACAGTTCGCTTGAACAGGACATTGGTCCTTTCGAATTGTTGCAGGCCCGCCAACTGGTTGAAAGCAATATCGCTGCCTTTGCGGCGACTATGGCAACCAAGGCCGATATTCTTCAGATGCGAGAAACGCTGACCAAAGAGCGCGAGGAGATCGCATCTGGCGCAAATGGCTATCAGGCCGATGAAGAATTCCATCGTCTCGTTGCACAGGCCAGCCAGAATTCCGTTCTGATTGAAACTGTGGTGCACCTCTGGACACTGCGTAAACGCTCCCGCATGTGGGAGTTGTTGCATCAGCGCATCTTTGACAAAGGCTATCAGAAAAAATGGTTGGATGATCACGATGTGATTTTGACAGCTCTGCAATGCCGCGACCCGCAAATGGCGCGTCAGGCCATGTGGCAGCATCTGGAAAATGTGCGTCAGACACTACTGGAACTTTCTGACGTGGATGATCCATCCTTTGATGCATACCTGTTTGACGCAGACCCGCTGGCGGCGCTGACAGACCGCAAGAAACAACAATAAATACATCAAAAAAATAAACTGGGCTTTGGCCCCAACACTCGAAAAGCAAAGAGCTAAAAATGGAACAGACTTGGCGCTGGTATGGCCCACACGATCCGGTCACTCTTAAAGATATCCGTCAGGCAGGAGCAACGGGCATCGTTTCAGCACTGCACCATATTCCCAATGGTGAGGTATGGCCGATTGAGGAAATTCAAAAGCGTAAGGCTGAGATTGAAGCAGCAGGCCTGGTTTGGTCCGTTGTAGAGAGCATTCCCGTCCACGAGCACATCAAGACCCGAACCAGCAATTTTGAGCAGTATATTGAAACGTACAAGCAAACCATCCGCAATCTGGTTGCCTGTGGTATCACTAAAATCTGCTATAACTTCATGCCTGTGCTGGACTGGACCCGGACAGACCTTAACTATGAACTCGAAACCGGAGCAACTTGCCTGCGGTTCGATGCTGATGTTTTCACCGCCTTTGACATCTTCGTTCTTGAACGCCCAAACGCGAAAGATGACTACTCAGAGGATGAAGTGGCCCGCGCCACTAAAGTCTTTGAAGCGATGTCTGAGGAAGACAAGGCAGGTCTGATCAAAACCATTCTGGCTGGCCTGCCGGGCTCTGAGGAGTCCTACACCACAGCCGATATCCGTGCACATCTTGAGCGTTACAATGGCATTGATGCAGATAAGCTCAGAGAGCATCTTGCGTTGTTCCTTCAGGACGTTATTCCGGTATGCACTGAAGAAGGCGCTGTTATGGCGATCCACCCGGACGATCCTCCACGTCCACTGCTGGGTTTGCCGCGTGTTTGCTCAACTGAAGCTGACTATGAATTCATCTCAAAAGCAGTTGATGTCCCGGAAAACGGCTTTACCTTCTGCACAGGTTCTCTCGGAGTGCGACCGGACAATGATCTGGTCGGGATTGCAAAGCGCTTTGCTGACCGTATTCATTTTGTTCACCTGCGTGCAACCAAGCGCGAAGATAACCCGCTCTCTTTCCATGAAGCAGATCATCTGGACGGTGATGTGGACATGGTTGGTGTCATCTCTGCATTGGTGGATGAAGAAGAGCGCAGAAAAGCCGTTGGTTCCATCGACTTAATCCCATTCCGCCCCGATCACGGACATGCAATGCTGACAGATCTGCAAATGAAATCCGCACCGGGTTATCCAGCTGTGGGCCGTCTGCGCGGTCTTGCAGAGCTGCGTGGTGTTGAAACGGCAGTACGTGCATTACGCAACCCTGCGTAAACTTATCTACTTCAATAAGGTTACAGAGCCGGGGCCATGCTCCGGCTTTGTTGTGTTTGACCTGCTGGCAACAAAGTTTTTATTTGTGTTATATTATTACATAACATATAACGAGTGTCCTTTCAGGCTGTTCTGAGAGTGCAGATCATTATGAATTGAGGTATCAGGCGTGCATTTGATTGAGATGGATAAAGTTGGGATAAAACGGCAAGGCCGCTGGCTGATCCAGAATGTCTCTCTAACAGTAAACGCAGGCGAGATCGTTACCCTCATAGGCCCGAACGGTGCAGGCAAAAGCACAACTGCCAAGACTGCTCTGGGCGTGCTAAAAGCAGATGCTGGCTCAATCAGGCGCAAAGCAAACCTCACCGTTGGGTACGTCCCGCAAAAGCTTGCTGTTGACTGGACCATGCCACTAACAGTCCGCCGTCTGATGAGCCTGACTGCGAAGCCCGCAAAAGCTGAAATTGAAGCAGTGCTTGAAAAAACCGGCATTTCGCATCTGATCAATGCCAACGTGCAACAGCTTTCTGGAGGCGAATATCAACGTGCTTTGCTGGCGCGTGCCATTCTGCGCCGTCCTGATTTGCTGGTGCTGGACGAGCCTGTACAGGGCGTGGATTATTCCGGCGAGATCGCACTGTACAACCTTATTCTCAAAATTCGCGAGGAGTTGAACTGCGGTATCCTGCTCATCTCTCATGATCTGCACGTTGTGATGGCACAAACGGATACGGTTGTTTGCTTGAACGGACATGTCTGTTGCAGCGGCGAACCTCAGCAGGTCGCTGCCTCAGAGGCCTACAAGCAGTTGTTTGGAGAAGCCGCATCCAACTCTCTGGCGATTTACCACCATCATCACGATCACAGCCACCTGGCAGACGGGACGATCATCCCCTCCAAAGGCGACCACGGAGATTGCTGCAACCATGGATGATTTTATCCTCCGAGCTATGCTGGCAGGAACCGGGCTGGCGCTGGTCGCCGGGCCCCTTGGCTGCTTTGTTGTCTGGCGCCGAATGGCATATTTTGGAGACACCATGTCTCACTCTGCCCTGTTGGGCGTTGCGCTGGCCTTCATGCTTAACATTAACCTGATGCTTGGCGTGCTGGCGGTGACGATTACAGTGTCACTGTGCCTGCTGTTTTTGCAAAAGCGCGGCTCTCTTTCAACTGATGCATTGCTGGGGCTTTTATCTCACTCTGCCCTTGCACTTGGCATGGTGTTGATTGCTTTCATGAGTAATATCCGGTTCGACCTGCTTTCTCTGTTGTTTGGTGATATTCTCGCAGTTGGGATGGAGGACGTGGTTGCCATTTATGCCTGCGCAGCGGTTATTCTCGGCCTGATGTACTTTTTGTGGCGCCCGCTACTTGCATCCACCGTTAATCGCGAACTGGCAGAGGCAGAAGGTTTTAACCCGGATGTCACACAATTGATTTTCATGGTCATGATGGCTGCAATCATCGCCATTGCCATGAAGATTGTCGGGGTCTTGCTCATTACAGCACTGCTTATCATCCCGGCAGCAACGGCCAGATGGTTTGCTAAAACCCCGGAACAGATGGCGGTTCTGTCATCTCTGATTGGTATAGCCAGCGTCGTTCTGGGGCTGGAGGGCTCTCTTCAGTTTGACAGCGCTTCCGGGCCATCTATCGTAGTCGCCAGCCTCTGTTTATTTTTGCTATCACTGTTTGCATCCAGACTCATAACCGGGGTATTGGGAAAAGAACAAGGGCTCTGAACGGAAAGATCTGGCAATGGCAACAGCTGAAGTGAAGCTAACGAAAAACCAGCGGTTGGTGCTGGACTTGCTGTGCGCGTCCGACGCTCCAATGAGCGCTTATGCTATCTTGGATCAACTAAGAGCCGAGGGCCTTCGTGCCCCCTTGCAGGTCTATCGTGCACTGGACAAACTCATTGGGATTGGATTGGTGCATCGCCTTGAGAGCATGAACGCTTTTGTCGCTTGCGCTCATCCTTCCTGTCATTCTCTGGAGATGGTCGGCTTTGCCATATGTGAAGAATGTGGCAAGGCTCTGGAGTTTGCCGACAGCGATATTGCTGAGATTCTGAGTGAATGGGCAGGTACGAACGGTTTCCTGGCTAAGTCTACATCTATCGAAATCAAAGGAACCTGTGCAGCTTGTCAAACTGCGACTGAGCATCTTTAGGAACTGAGCGAAAAACGTCGTCGCAGGTCAAACAAGCTAGGTACTTCACTTTCTGTGTGATGCAGTTCTGAAGGCTCAATCAATTCGCGGGAAATCCAGTTGGTCGTGTAGAGCAGGGCACGCTTTTGCTGACGTGCACCAGATTGCCCGCCAAATCCGCTGCCATCTACGAGCACAAGGTGGCTCGGTAATTTTCTGCGCAACTCAGACAGGCAGGAAAAGAGCAGGGATCTGTTCTTGCTACAGACTTGCAGGCCAGTAGCATGTTCCGCGAGCCGGGCTAACAAATCAGGAAAAGAGCGCGTACGCTCGCTCACCACATACCTGAGAAAAATGCCTGGAGAATAGTCACCAAATAAGCCAGCGATGTCTTCCTCAGGGTGTACCTCACTCAAGTTTCGAAAGGGCACATAAAGCGCATTCTCACTATTGTAGAACGCTTCGTGGTTGCTTGTGTTGAAATGCCCGCGATGCTTAGAGGAAAATACAAGGCTCAGCTGTTGTTGCTCAGGCTCTTCAACTTCGTCAACAACTCGAAGCCCGCCATTATACAGCGGATCGCCATAAGCCAGCACCAGCGCCCCGGAGATGCGCTGAAAGCTTTGGTCAAACTCTCTGTCAGGGGAAGGGCCGATGCTTAACAGCAAGTCAGACGCAACCAGCGTGCGAGTGGGGATTGGGCACGTTCCGCCGTGATCACTCCAAATGACCTCAAGGTCGCTCAAACTGGCAAAATCGCTTTGCTGCACAGTTCTCTAGTCCTCTAAATATTGAAGCCGGGCCTTGGGTGCCTGTACATCAATAATGAGGAAAAGATTACCCTACGGCAAGTGATTGCTGCGCAGATTAAAGCTGAGAGGTGAAACTAGTGCGCTGCTGTGGCAGGAGAGTTACAGCAAGTCCTGCATACATTGCTGTAACTCTCAAAAGGAAGGAGAGAATTCCGAAGGAGGTGAGCCAGAGGTTCACCTGCATAACTGCCCGTACTTTAAGAAGCCGCTACATAAGCTGGCTGTAATGCAGAACCTGCTGGAACGCCGGAACCTGCAAGCTTATAGCCGTTGGTCACACGACGAGACCCGGACTGGCTGCGACCCGTTTTGCGATTGCCACCCCGGTAATCCACGTTGATGCCCAGTTCATTGATCATAGCAACAAGCTGAGAACGGGAATAAAACCCCAGTGTGCTGAGCAAGGCAGAGACATGGTGCTTAACCGTGGCCTCGGAAATCCCAAGCTCATGGGCAATCTGTTTGTTCAGCTTACCCTCTTTAAGATAAGTCAGAATGGTTGCCTGACGGCGTGTGAGGTTGGCAAGCCCCTCATAAAAGTCCACGTCAAATGCGTTCTGTTGCTCTTCTTCCTCACAAGCAACTTCAACATTACCACCGGTCAGTACAGCCTTGAAGACAGCAAAGTCAGTTGTCTTTGGAATAGCAGCACTCGCGCCTCGGGCCACAAAATACTCAGAAAGACCAGGGTTGTCCTGTTCCAGCAGCATCACAAGGCTGGAAATCTCATAGGCTTCCAGAAGTGTGGTAGCAGTGCTCAGGCCCGGCGCGCCCTTCATGCGTGGGTTTACGAGCACCACAGCCGAAGGGTGAAGCTCAACCCAGGTTTGCAATTCGGAAAAGCTTTTCGTGACGAGAACATTCACGCCATGACATTCACTGGAATAGATGCTTGCAAGCGCTCTCGAAAATGCCGGATGTGGATCACCAATAATAACGGTATGCATGGAAACCTTTTCCCTCAGGGTTCCAATTGTAGACTGACGCTCCCGATACATAATTTCTCCTCCCTAAACTATGCACTACGTGTTTCGTCGTAGGTCTTGAAAAAAATACATGCATATGGTTTTTTTACAAGCGTTGTTGTGAGGGGCCATGAAAAATAATTTTCAAGACATCAGCAAAACGCGAAAATCCACGCAGGCAGAAAAGAGTGATCGAATGCGCAAGGAAATACTTCTTGCCGCAATCAGCTGCCTGCATGAATTCGGCTATCACCGTGCATCTATTAAGAAAATTACGGAGAAGACAAGATTTTCTCAGGGTGCGCTGCAACATCATTTTCCGTCTAAAGAAGATCTTATGGTCTTTGTTCTGGAAAGGTTACTTGCGAAATCCGTTAGACTAACTTTGGCTTGGCTCAACGAAATCGGTGAGGATAAAAGCACAATTTCTGAGATGACGATCAAATGGTGGGCGAATCAGGCGGCCTCTCCTGAGTACCTGACCATGATGGAAATTCTTGTTGCAGCGCGAACGGAAGACACGCTGCGACGCCGAATTAAACCCACTTTCGATAATTTCGCAAAAGTGACTGATGATCGTATTCTCGCAGTTTTTGAAAGCGATCAAATCAGTCAGGCAACAGCGCGAACACTCATCACAGCCTCACGTCATATGATGACGGGCCTGATTACTTCTGATGGTCTGTTCATGGATGAGGAGTCAAAGAAGGCTTACATCGCCCACTGGGCGCAGTTCCTGCAGCAACTTATGGAGCGAACACCGCAGGACGTGCTTTAGACTTTGGTCTATGCGCAGCCGGACATGTCGCCCGGATGCGCGTGTTGGCAGCCGCTGAATTCAGATCAGCTGGCTCAGTTTCATGGCAACGCTCATATCACCATCAATGGTAAATTTGCCCTGCATGAATGCCGCTGTCGGATCCAGATCACCTGCAATCAGGGATTGCAGATCTTCAAAGGAAACGCCGATGGTGCAATCAGCATCCTGATCGTCCGTTGTAATCGAGTTTCCGTCGATCACCAGAATTCCCTCATCACCACAATCAAACTTGATTGAGCTGTCAAAGTCGCTGGATTCAACGCGGCCTTTCAGATCGTTTACAATTGCGTCCATGGTCATATCTGTTCCTCCCTCTGTCAGTTTACAGTATTTGAAAAACTCGGTCAGATACCTAAAGTGAAGTGTAAAGCTTTCATTCCATTACGCTACAGGCATCGTGTTAACGTAAACGTAATTTACTATGTGATGCTTGTAAAGAGATCAGATAAGTGTAATTCGGGATTTTAGTAGTGCTATAGTTTGAGCGCTAGACCAACTGATCTACAATCGGGACGGTTCCCTCTACCACGATATCACCTGTGTGCTTGGTTGCAACAGGCTCCACCAATACGATCCAGCATTCTTCTTCTGCAACAGGATTATGCATTTTGCCCTTTGGCACAACATGGAAGTCACCTTCACTCAGAGTGACAGCATTGCCTTCATACTCAATAGTGACACTGCCCTTTATCACATAGAACAGTTCGTCTTCCTCATCATGCTTATGCCAGGCCAGAACGCCTTTGATTTTTGCGACCTTCACATATTGATCATTAACCTGCGCAACAACACGAGGGGACCAGTAATCGGTCACCTTCTCAAATTCATCTAAAAAATTGCCGAGCATCAGTACCTCGTTATTCCTGTGATAAAACGTATATGGGACCGTGCAGAACCAATGCAATACGATGCAACCAGTGACATCGTTGACGTTTGCCTTCAAGCCGCTATAAGCCCTCACATGAATAGTCCAGATATCCCCTTTATATACACCCCGCCCGCAGAGCCATTTCTTGATGTTGTTCATCAGGACGAACAGCTCTTAGTGCTTAACAAGCCATGCGGTCTGCTCAGCGTTCCGGGTAAGGCGGAGGAGCATAAGGATTGTCTGGAAACCCGTGCACAGTCCCTTTATCCAACAGCTACAACAATTCACCGACTGGATATGGACACCTCTGGTCTTCTTGTTATGGCGATGAACAAAGAAGCACACCGTCATGTTGGTCTGCAGTTTGAAAAGCGCATGACACGCAAGACCTACATCGCGCGTGTTTGGGGGCATATTACTGAAGTGCATGGTGAAGTGGATCTTCCACTTCGTTGCGACTGGCCCAACCGGCCAAAGCAGATGGTGGATCATGAACTGGGCCGTTCTGCACTCACACGCTGGGAAGTTATAGAGCGGGAAGCAAAAACGACACTTGTTAAACTTATGCCTGTCACTGGTCGCTCACATCAGCTGCGCGTTCACATGTTGGCAATCGGTCACCCTATCGTTGGAGATCGCTTCTATGCTCAAGGTGAAGCGCTTTCATTCTCTGACCGGTTACACCTTCACGCACAAACTCTCGAACTGCGCCACCCTGTTGGTGGTGAATACAACACCTTTACAGCTCCCTGTCCGTTCCTGTGCCTGTAGACAGGTAGAATCTGTTAAAGTCATCTGATTTGTAAAAATGAGTCACTTTAACTACGTATATATATGTAGTTTGCAGCTGTCGTTTTGCGATATTCACAAGTGATAAGTGTAACTGCGTGTGAAATACTTTACTGATAGGTGTTTCTCACAGCTTAGGTAAGCTTTTTTGTCCTAAAACTCGCCTGTTTAGAAAGCAGACAGAATTGATCTGTTCTAATATTGCTATAACGTGTTGAATATAAAATAAAATATCACACCCTTGAGCTATGAAAACTGTATGCAATTCCATGCAATGAGTGACAAATTTCCATCTTGTAATGGAATTTTCGGGTTTATGACCGTTCTGAGTAGCTGGTTTTGTGACATCCTATTCATATATCTCAGGTTTTTGACATAAATCATGCGCCTAAAGTACAATGTGACCCAATAATACTCGTGTCGAACAGAAAGGCAGCTCCCTCCCAATAGCTGTTCTGTGACAAGTACTGATGGTCTGTCACGTTTCTGCTTCGGATTACGCCTACGGAGAAGAAAATGCCTGTCACAAACCGCGAAGAACTTGATGCCCTTGTTGCTCGGGTCAAGAAAGCACAACAAATCTACGCAACATACACACAAGAGCAGGTAGATAAGATCTTCCGCGCAGCAGCACTGGCAGCTGCTGATGCCCGTATTCCGCTCTCCCGCATGGCGGTTGAAGAGACTGGCATGGGCGTCATGGAAGACAAGGTTATCAAAAACCAGTTCGCGTCTGAGTACATTTACAACAAATACAAGGACGAACCAACCTGCGGTATCCTGTCTGAAGACGACACATTCGGAACCATTACCATTGCAGAGCCAACTGGCATCATCTGCGGTATCGTTCCAACCACGAACCCAACTTCTACCGCGATCTTTAAAGCACTCATTTCTTTGAAGACCCGCAACGGCATTATCTTTAGCCCGCACCCACGCGCAAAACTGGCGACCAATGAAGCTGCTCGTGTTGTTCTGGATGCTGCCATTAAAGCCGGCGCTCCAAAAGACATCATCGGCTGGATTGACGTTCCTTCTGTTGAACTCTCCAACGCCCTGATGACACACGATGAAATCAACCTGATCCTGGCGACTGGTGGCCCGGGTATGGTGAAAGCAGCCTATTCCTCTGGTAAGCCTGCAATCGGCGTGGGTGCGGGTAACACCCCGGTTGTTGTTGATGAGTTTGCAGACGTGAAGCGCATGGTCGCGTCAGTGCTCATGTCCAAAACCTTCGACAACGGCGTTATCTGCGCATCTGAACAGTCTGTTATCGTCGTAGAAGATATCTACGAGCAGGTAAAAGAGCGCTTCTCAACCCATAAAGGCTACATCCTGAAAGGCAAAGAGCTGCAGGCTGTGCGAGAAGTTCTGCTGAAAAACGGTGCGCTCAACGCAGCAATCGTCGGCCAGCCAGCTGCTAAAATTGCTGAAATGGCAGGCGTGAAAGTTCCGGCTGACACCAAAATCCTGATTGGTGAAGTTTCCGATGCAAGCGAAGCAGAAGCATTCGCTCACGAAAAATTGTCCCCAACTCTGGCAATGTACAAAGCTAAAAACTTTGATGCAGCTTGTGACATTGCTGAAAAGCTTGTTGCCATGGGCGGCATTGGCCACACCTCAGTCTTCTATACAGATCAGGACCGCTGCGAAGACCGCGTCAAAGAATTTGGCCGTCGCATGAAAACCGCCCGTATTCTGGTCAACTCCCCGGCATCCCACGGTGGTATCGGTGACCTTTACAACTTCTCCCTTGCGCCATCCCTGACGCTGGGCTGTGGTTCCTGGGGTGGTAACTCCATTAGTGAGAACGTTGGTCCGAAACACCTGATCAACAAGAAGACCGTTGCGAAGCGAGCAGAAAACATGTTGTGGCACAAACTGCCTGAATCCATCTACTTCCGTCGGGGCTGTCTTCCAATCGCACTGGGTGACCTTGAAGGCAAAAAACGTGCTCTTATCGTAACCGACGGCTTCCTCTTTAAGAACGGCTACACCGATGAGACCGTACGTGTTCTCAAAGGTCTGGGCATGGAAACCGATGTCTTCTACGAAGTGGAAGCTGATCCAACCCTGTCTATCGTACGCAAAGGCGCAGAACTCTGCCGCACCTTCAAACCTGACGTGATCGTTGCAATCGGCGGCGGCTCTCCGATGGATGCGGCGAAGATCATGTGGGTCATGTACGAGCACCCGGAAGTGGACTTCGCAGACCTTGCACTGCGCTTCATGGATATCCGTAAGCGTATCTACAAGTTCCCTAAAATGGGTGAAAAAGCCAAGATGGTTGCGATCCCAACCACCTCCGGTACCGGTTCTGAAGTAACCCCGTTTGCTGTGGTGACTGATGACGAAACTGACATCAAATACCCGATTGCGGACTATGAACTGACACCAAACATGGCAATCGTTGATGCGAACCTTGTCATGAACATGCCGAAGTCTCTGACCGCATTCGGTGGTATCGATGCCATCACCCACGCAACAGAAGCTTACGTCTCTGTTCTGGCCAACGAATACTCTGACGGTCAGGCTCTGCAGGCTCTGAAACTGCTGAAAGGCTATCTGGTCGAATCCTATGAGAAGGGCGCAGAATCCCCTGTCGCTCGCGAGAAAGTTCACAACGGCGCAACAATCGCCGGTGTAGCCTTCGCGAACTCCTTCTTAGGGGTCTGCCACTCCATCGCCCATAAGGTTGGCTCTGCCTTCCACGTACCGCACGGTCTGGCAAACGCAATGCTGATCGCAAACGTGATCCGCTACAACGCAAACGACAACCCGACCAAGCAGACTGCATTTTCTCAGTACGACCGCCCTCAGGCAAAATGTCGTTACGCTGAAATTGCCGATCATCTTGATCTGGTTGAGCCAGGCGATAGCAACGATAAGAAAGTTGAAAAACTCATCGCGTGGATCGAAAGCGTCAAAACCGCTCTTGAAATCCCGGCAGGCTTCAAAGACCTGGGCATCACTGAAGAGCAGTTCATGGCGAAACTCGATGAAGTCGCAGTAGAAGCCTTTGATGATCAGTGCACCGGTGCAAACCCACGCTACCCACTGATCGATGAGATCAAACAGCTTCTTCTCGATGGCTACTACGGTCGCGTTTACGTAGAGGGCCGCGCGGAGGATGTGGTTGTTCTTGCCGAGGAAAAAGCAAAAAAAGCCAAAAAGGCATAAGCTGACCTCGCAGCACACATTGCGGCTCAAGAAAAACCCCGGGGCATCGCTCCGGGGTTTTTGCATTCTAAGGTCAGGATTATCTTTTTCTGACATAAGTAAAAGTTGCCAGAAGATCACAGTGTGCCTCTTGGAAAAACCGCAGCGTCCAATGCCTCTTTTCTCGGCAGCCGCGTTTTGCTAGGTCTGAACGCCTTGTTAAACAACGCGAGAAATCAATTTTGCCTATGTGATCACCGGTCTCTTTTAGTCTATCATTGTTCTGCAAAAGATATCCTTTTGCGGTGCGCTCTTTATTGCGCGGATGGTGGCATGAGACCGGTTTGGCCTCGTGATTTCTGGCACTATCCCTGCGCTTTTTTGCGCACCGCTTTCTATAAAATCCTTAGCCTTACCGTGTGCTGTAACGGCGTCATGCTGTCCATCCGCTTTCTGATAAGTGGAAATCTTAAAGCATGTCGAAATCGCTTAAATGCGTCTGGACACTTCAACCAGAAACCCCACCACGCCCAGTCATCCCATGCAAAAACTGCGGTACCCTCAAACCTTTCACACCATCAGGCAAGTTCCGTCTGAACGCCAATGGCAGCAAGCTGGATGCCTGGGTCATCTATAAATGCGAGTGCTGTGATGCCACATGGAACCGGCCAGTCTTTGAACGTCGTGCTCGCAGGCAAATAGCCCCGGGCCTGATGGAAGCCCTGCAAACCAACTGCCCACATCAAATCCAAAAACTCGCCTTTGACCCGACAGGACTGCCAGCAATTGCCGCCTCTGGTGAAACAACAATCGCCGTTCACAAACAAATCGCGGAAGGCGAAGGGGAAGACTGGACAAACCTTGAAATCACGCTAAACGCACTTCTGCCTGTCAGCCTGCGTCTGGACAGACTGCTTGCTCAGGAACTCAGAATTTCAAGAAGCACCCTCAAGAACCTTGCCAGACATGGCAAACTCACCAGCCAAAACGGAGCCACTCTTCAACTGAAGAAACCTCCCAAACATGGAACAGCGATCCACCTCCAGCCCGGAGATAACCCAACCCTTCGAGCTCAACTCAATACAGCACTGTTCACGAATGAACCTGCTGAATAAACGACAAGAAACCCCGGAGCAATGCTCTGGGGTTTTGCTGAACTTCCAGAAAATCCAGTCAAAGTCTGTACATCATTTTGGAGAGGATCTCATAGATCACCGGGTTACCCATCTGGCTCACGTTAAACCGCATGAACTCGCCCATGGTTTGGGTGGGGCTGAACACGTCTCCCGGAGCAAGAACCATGTTTTCCTGAAGGGCGGCGCGGGCAAGGTCTGCGGCGTCGATACCCTCGGGCAGCTTGCACCACAGATAGAACCCGCCCTCCGGTATCAGCCATGTCTGAATGCCCAGTTCCTCCAGATTAGCGGAAACTTCGCGGCGGGCTTTGGCAAGGCGTATGCGCGTTGCATCCATATGCTTGCGATAGGAGCCGTCACTCAGGCAATGATAGACCAGTTCGGTCGCTATGGGGCTTGGCCCGCCAAAACTGGTAGCGACTTGCAGATCTATCAGCGCCTCAATCCATTCAGGCTTGGCGGCAATGTACCCGCACCGCACAGAAGCCGAAAGCGTCTTCGAAAAACTGCCAAGGTGGATGACGCGATCAAACCCGCCAAGGGCTGTCAGGCGCGGTGTAGTCTCAGGCAGGAACTCAGCAAACACATCATCCTCAATCAAGATAAGGTCATGCAGAGCTGCAACAGTTAAGAGCTTATGTGCCGCTTGCGGTGAGAGTGTGACGCCTGTCGGGTTATGCAGTGCTGAGTTGGAGATATAAAACCGGGGCTTATGTTCTGCTACGAGGTGTTCAAACTGCATCAGGTCCACACCGGTCTTTGTGTAAGGTACGCTGACGACCTCGACTTGATGCGCGGCCAGAATAGCCCGGAAATTAAAGTAACAAGGATCACTAATGATGACCTTATCTCCGGGTCGAAGCAAAAAACGGCAAATTAAATCAAGTGACTGTGTGGCGGAATTGGTGAGCAGAATCTGGTTTGGATCAACCTCAATACCCTCTGCTGCAAACTGCCTGGCCTGCAAGCGCCTTAAGTTAACGCCGCCGCGCGTGCTTGCATAATCTGAGAGCAAATGATCATCTGCCTTACTCACATGACGCATGGCCTTTCGTAATGATGCGTTGGGCATCCATTCCGCAGGCATCCAGCCGCATCCGGGCTTGAGCATGTCGGGGCCAGTGTCTAAAGACTGCCGCGATACCCAGAATGGATCAATCTCGCGGTCTAAGTGCGGGCCAAACTCAGAAACTGAAAATGGCTGCGTCCTGGGAGAAACGTAAAAACCGGCTCCTTTACGGGCAAAGATAACACCATCAGCAGCAAGTCGGTCATAGGCTTCCACCACAGTTGAGGGCGAGACTTTCATGACCGCTGCAAATCCGCGTATGCTTGGCAATTTCTCGCCCGGCTCCAGTGCACGGCTGCTGATCTTGCTGCGCACCGCCTGCATAACGCGCTGTGTTTGCTGACCATAGACCATGACGTCTCTCATTTTTGTATTGGAAGTTGTATCAGTACAGTTTTGCATAATTGTATGGTTTTGTAGCTGTTGTGCCTAGCCCTCTCTCAGTAAAAAACGCAGGAGGAGGATAGACATGCAAGCTTCATCTATAGGACAACGATCTGCGGGCTGGGGAAATGGCCTGCTTGGGGTGATCATTTTCAGTGCCTCCTTACCAGCAACCAGAATTGCTGTAAGTGGATTCGAACCAGTATTTTTAACTTCAGCCCGGGCCTCAATCGCAGCTGTTTTAGCGCTCGTTTGCCTTGTGGTGTTACGACAGCCACGGCCCGGCTCTCAGGACACCATGTCCC
This sequence comes from uncultured Pseudovibrio sp., assembly GCA_947496145.1. Lineage (GTDB taxonomy): Bacteria > Pseudomonadota > Alphaproteobacteria > Rhizobiales > Stappiaceae > Pseudovibrio. The sequence goes on along the minus strand of CANMBS010000012.1, from coordinate 157 downwards.
TTGCGGTTGTAGCGCTGGGGGTGGTCATCGGGTTCCCGCTGCTTTCGGCACTTGCACTGGAGCAAATGTCCTCAGCGCGCTGAGCTATAACTGAATCTGGTGTATGGGGGCTTTTGAGAAGGCAGCGTATCAAGTTGAATGTTTGATGACCAAATCA